>NZ_FPCE01000001.1:0-1123768 GCF_900116845.1 Pseudomonas sp. OV546
GCCTACCTGCGCACCAACAACTTCATCGAAGACAGCAAACTCGCCCTGAGCAGCAACCGCCTCAGCGAAGCCCAATTCGGCATCAACCATGGCCGACGTATTGGCGGTTCGTTCCTCAACATCGACCTGGGCATGCAGGACGGCATCGGCGCGTTCGACGCCCAGGCCAATCACAACCCACGCCCTGGCCAGGCCGATGCGCGCTACCGCAAATACACCGCGACCCTGAGCTACCTGTACCCGTTCAAGTTGTGGGGCGAGTCGTTCAGTTTCAGCAGCCTGATGACCGGCCAACGTAGCGAAGACGTGCTGTTCAGCCCGCAGCGCATGAGCCTGGGCGGGCAGTCGTCGATACGCGGCTACAAGGACCAGAGTCTGAGCGGCGACAGCGGCGGCTATTGGCGCAATGACCTGCGCTGGAGCCGTCCGGTGACCTGGGCCTGGATGCAGCCAGTCTTCAGCGAATACGGCACCAGCCTCGGCTACGACCAGGGCGTGATCAGCCATGGCCGCTACAACGCCGAACAGCACGGGCGCATGACCAGCAACTCCGTGGACCTGTTCGCGCGCGGCCAGAACGTCGCGGCCACGGTGACCTTTGCACACTCTTTGGAACGCCCGGGGCCGATCACTGAACGTGAAGCGCCGATCTATTTCCGCCTGGATTTCTTCCTTTAAATTTTTACCGCCCCTCGGGCATCGAGAAAACACATGGACGTTCGCCAGTTCGCTTTCCTCGCGCGCCAACCTTCTGCGGCCCTGAAAAGTCGTTCCAACTTCCTTGGATTGCCCAAGCGTGGCTTGGCGTTAGTGTTGGCCAACGCGATGTTCTGGCAACCGTTGCTGGCCCAGGCGGACGGGATTGTGGTCAGCGCGCCGGGGACGACGCTCGGTCAGGCGGGCAACGGCGTGCCTATCGTCAACATTGCCGCGCCCAATGGCAGTGGGCTGTCGCATAACCAATTCCAGGATTACAACGTCGGTCAGCAGGGCGTGATCCTCAACAACGCGACCGGTCGGACCCAGTCGACCCAGTTGGGCGGGATCATACTCGGTAACCAGAACCTCAATGGTACGGCTGCCAGCGTGATCCTCAACGAGGTCAACGGCGGCAGCCCCAGCCAGTTGCGCGGGTTTACCGAAGTGGCGGGGCAGTCGGCGCATGTGATCGTGGCCAACCCGTATGGCATTACCTGCAACGGTTGCGGCTTCATCAACACCCCGCAAGCCACGTTGACCACCGGCAAAGCAGTAATTGAAAACGGGCAGGTCAGTCGCTATCAAGTCGATCAAGGCAGCGTCACCGTTGAGGGCGCAGAGCTCAACGCGAACAACATCGACCGCTTCGAGATCATCACCCGCTCGGCCAAGATCAATGCCGAAATCCAGGCCAAGAACCTGACGATCATCGCCGGCGCCAATGACGTCGACGCGAAAACCCTCAAGGCCACCGCCCGCGCTGCAGCCCCGGCGACTAAGCCGCAACTGGCCATCGACTCCTCGGCGTTGGGCGGTATGTACGCCGGTGCCATCAGGCTGGTCAGTAGCGAAGCCGGCGTAGGGGTAAAACTCGATGGAAAAATGGTCGCCAGCGGTGGCGATATTCAACTCGAGGCCAACGGGGACCTGAGCCTGGCGCAAGCCACTGCAGCTGAAGCGGTTGTCATTAACGCCAGGAGTCTCTATGCCCAAGATGCGATTTATGCCGGTACCCGTGTCGAAGCCACAACCCAAGGCACGCTGACCAACCGCCGATCCATCGCGGCTCAGGACAGCGTCAAGCTGGCCAGCGACGGTCAGCTCAACAATCTGGGCATGATCGAGGCCGGCGTCACCCCGGAGAACACCCGCAACCAAACCGGTGATGTGACCCTCGCCGCCAAGAACATCGACAACCGTGGCCAGAGCGTCATCGCCAGTCGCGACCTCAAGGCCACCGTCACCGAGACCCTCGACAACCGCGCCGGTACGCTGTCGGCGAACACCGGGATGGTCCTCAACGCCCAGGACCTCGACAATCGCGGCGGCACCCTGATAAGCCAGGGTACGGTCAAAACTACCCTCGGTGGTACGCTCGATAACCGCGACAACGGTACCCTCGCCAGCAGCGGTGAGCAGACACTGACAGCGGCAACGGTGAAGAACACCAAAGGTGTCGTCAGCAGCCAGGACACCCTCGGCCTGGACGTGGCCAGCCTCGACAACAGCAGCGGCAAAATCACCGCCAAAGGCGCACTGACTCTGGGCGGCACCACCGTCGAAAACGGTAAGGGCCAGATCACCAGTCAGGGAGACATCCTCGCCACCGCCAAAACCTTCAATCAGCAAGGCGGCAAACTGATCAGCCAAGGCCAGCTCACGCTGGCCGCCGACACCATCGACAATAGCCTCGACGGCTACATCGCCTCCGCCAATGCCATGGCCCTCACAGCTCACGAGCAGTTGACCAATACCGGCAAAGGCATCATCAGCACTCAGCAGGGCCTGACAATCAATGGCGGTGCGGTGGACAACACCACAGGTAGCCTGCTCAGCCAGAGTGGCATCACCGCCACCTTGAGCGGTGGACTGAATAACCAAGATGGTAGCGTCATCACCCAGACCGATAACCTCAACATTGAAGCCAACAACGTTGATAACCGGGGCGGCGTTTTGGCCAGCGTTGCGGGCACGCTTAAAACCACCCTGGCGACGGTGCTGGACAACGGCAAGTCACTGACGGCCCCGAGTGAAGCGGGACTGATCCAGGCCCAGTCGCTCAACCTGGGCGCGCAACAGTCGGTGCTCAACAACGGCGGCCAGATTTCCGCCCTGACCGGCGATACCGAGATCACCACCTCTATCCTGGACAACCAGAACGGTGCATTGCTGGCAAAGCAATTCCTGACCGTACGTGCGACCGATCTGAACAACACCCAAGGCCGTGCGGCCGCTGATGCCATCGATTTCGGCCTGACCGGCGAGCTAAACAACCAATCTGGCCTGGTCGAAGGCAGCAGCGGTTTGGTGATTGACGCTGCCTCCATCAACAACCAGAACGGCAAGCTGCGTTCTCTTGGTCAGCAAGGTACCGCCAGCGTGGCCAGCGCGCAGTTACTGGATAACCAGAGCGGCATGATCGAAGCCGCCAACCATGACGTGTCCCTGCGCATGGCCAGCTTCAAGAACACCGACGGTAATGTCCGCCATGTCGGCACCGGCACTTTTGGCGTTGATCTGGCGAAGTTCAGCAATATCGGTGGTAGCGTCGCCACTGCCGGCACACTGACCGTCGACGCCGCGACCTGGGACAACAGCACAGACGTTCAAGCTGATGTGCTCAACGTCACCGTAGGCCAGTTCAATCAGGCAGCCACCGGCAAGCTTGCCGCCAGCCAGAGTTTCACCGGTAAGGGCGACACGTGGACCAATGCCGGGCGCATCACCAGTGGCGGGGCGTTTTCCCTGACCGCTACCAACGTCATCAACACCGGTACCCTCGGTGGTGCTGGAGCAGTTGAGCTGAACGCCGATGCCGTGCGCAATGATCGCGGCCTGATCTTCAGCGGCACCGACATGGCGCTGCGTTTCAAGAATCTCACCAACTACTACGCCGACATCTACAGCCTAGGCGGCCTGAGTATGATGGGCCGCGATGGCGTCGCCCGCAGCGGATCGCTGGAAAACATCTCCAGCCATATCGAAGCCGCCAGCGATGTGCTGGTACGCAGCGACAGTGTGATCAACCGCAAGGATGTGTTCAGTACGATCGACGAGGCGGTGTCGGGCTACCTCAGCGTGACGTGCTACGACTGCGGTGGTGATCATCACAACGTCGACTATGTGGCACACGAAGTCTCCAAAAGTGTGGTGGCGACAGATTCGGCCAGTTCCTCGATCCAGAGTGGCGCCAAGCTGACCGTCGACGGTTCAAGCGTACTCAATAAATACAGCACCATGGCCTCGGGCGCGGATCTGCTGATCACCGCCGACAACTTCGCCAACATCGGCGCTACTACCGGTATCAGTACACGCACGCGTACCTGGAACACAGGCCGAGTGACGGACGGCACTGATGAGCGCTTCCGCGCCAACTGGATCAACCCCTACAACGCCCAGCCCAACCCAAAAGTATTGCCGGTTGGCGCGCTCAACTCGTTCAGCCTCGTGGGTGACACCACCACTGTGACCCCAGGCGATCCGATAGCGGCAGTGATTCAGGCCGCCGGTAACGTCAATATCCAGGCAACCCAGCAGCTGGAAAACAGCAGCATCGTGCAGTTCACACCGCCCAAACCGGTCGGGGATAAGGGCGGCGCCACTACCGTAGCCCAGCCCGCAGTCGTTGTGCTCAACCCGCAACTGCCACCCGACCTGGCGCAACAACAAGTCAACCCGACCACCATGCCCGGCTTCACGCTTCCGACCGGCCAGAGCGGCTTGTTTCATCTGGTCGACAGCGCCGCTGCTGCCAAAAGCAGCCAAGACTTGAGCCAGGCCAACATCCAAGCTTCGGACGCCAGCCGTGTCATCACCGGGCCGAAATACATGGTCGTCACAGACCCGGCGCTCACCGACCTAAAGCAATTCATGAGCTCGGACTACCTGCTGGGCAAGCTCGGCTACGACCCGGAAACCAGTTGGAGGCGCCTGGGCGATGGCCTCTACGAGCAACGCCTGATCCAACAAGCCGTCACCGCCCGCACGGGCCAACGGTTCATCGACGGCCAGACCACCGATGAAGGCATGTTCAAGTACCTGATGAACAACGCCATCGCCAGCAAGGAGCAACTCAACCTCGCCGTCGGCGTGACCCTCACCTCCCAACAAGTCGCAGCGCTGACCCACGACATCGTCTGGATGGAAGACCAGGTCATCAATGGCGAGCACGTGCTGGTACCGGTGTTGTACATGGCTCAGGCGAACAACCGCCTGACGGCGGATGGGGCGTTGATTCAAGGCAAGGATGTGACGCTGATTGCCGGGGCGGATTTGAAGAACGCCGGGACCTTGCGTGCCAGTGAAAATCTGTCGGCAGCCGCGGGTAACAATCTGGTGAACACGCGGCTAGCCGAGGCTGGGGAGAAGCTAAAGCTGGTGGCGGGCAAGGACCTGGTGAACATGCAAGGCGGCATCCTCAAGGGCAAGGATGTTGAGCTGAGCACGTTGACTGGGGACATCCGCAATGACCGGACCATCACCACGATTGAAAACAGTGGAAAAGGATTCAGCTCCAAGACTGCGGTTGTGGATAGCGCCGCAAGCATTGAAGCCGGAAACAACCTGACGATGCACGCCGCGCGGGATCTGCTGAATGTGGGCGGGGCCATTACAGCAGGAAAGAACGCGGAGTTGAGCGCGGGTAATGACGTGGTGATTGCGGCGGCTCGCGAAGAGACCGGGTCTATGCGTCAGGACAAACGGCATTTTTGGGAACAAAGCCAGACGGTGCAGCATGCCAGTGAGATCAAGGTCGGTGGGGATCTCGATGTTGTGGCGACGAATGAGCTGACGATGGTCGCCAGCCATGTAAAGGCGGGGAGCGACGTCAACCTGTCTGGCAAGGATGTGAACCTCCTGGCGGCTGCCAACGAAGAATCAACTGAGTATCGCTATAAACGCAGCGGCAAGAAGGTCAATCAGGAGGAAGACCATATTCGGCAGCAGGGTACGACGATTGATGCCGGTGGAGATGTAAACGTCGCTGCGCTGAACGACGTGACGATGGTCGCCAGCAAAATCAACGCCGGTAATGAAGCGTATCTTGTTGCCGGTAACCAGATGAATTTACTGGCTGAGCTCAATCGCGACTACTCCCTTTATGACATGACCAAGAAGGGCAGTTGGGGGAGTAACGCTGCTAAACGGGATGAGGTAACACAGCACACGAACGTCGGGAGTGAAATCAAGACGGGCGGCGATCTCACGCTCAAGAGCGGCGGCGATCAACGTTATCAAGTGGCAACCCTGGACAGCGGAAAGGACCTGACACTGGATAGCGGTGGCCGCATCGTGTTTGAGGGCGTGAAGGACTTCCACGATGAGAGCCATACCAAGAGCAAGGGTGACTTGGCTTGGTACAAGATGAAAGGCGAAGGGAAAACGGATGAGACCCTTCGGCAAAGCGCTCTGATCGCTCAAGGCAAGCTTGTCATTAAAGCGGCCGAAGGCATTCGTATTGACATCAAACAGGTCGATCAACAGAGCGTTAGCCAAACCATCGACGCGATGGTTCAAGCTGATCCGAACCTTGCTTGGATGAAGCAGGCGGAAGCTCGGGGCGATATCGATTGGCGCCAAGTAAAAGAAATTCACGATAGCTTCAAATACGAGTCTTCTGGGTTGGGGGCGGGGGCAAAGATTGCCATCGCAATCTTGATGTCGTTCATCATGGGCCCAGCAGGTTTCGGGTTGCAGGGCGCCAACTTGGCCGTTGCAACGAGCTTAAGCACCACTGCCGTCACCAGCACCATTGATAACAAGGGCAACCTGGGGCTGGCAATCAAAGAAACGTTCAGTGCGGGCAGCTTGAAAAACGCTGCTGTTGCGGGCGTGACGGCGGGTCTAATCGACTATGCAGACACCAAGTGGTTTTCCGATGCGAGTGGAGCGACTAATGGCGGCTCAACAGTTGTCTCCAGCGGGCCGATACAGAATCCTGGCTATGCCTCAAGCATGCTCAAACCGGAAAACTGGGCCAATACTCTCCTGAGAAGTGGCACCCATGCACTCATCAACGGCAGTGTTTCTACGGTCATTACCGGCGGAAGTTTAGGTTCGAATCTTGGAGAGGCGTTCATTGGTGAAGGCATTGAGCTAGGTGCCGCAATCGGGAACAAGAAGATTGGTGACTTGGCGGCGAATCTGGACGTTGCCCCCAAGATAGCTGAGAAGCTGGTACTGCATGCGGCATTGGGTGGCCTGATCGCCAAGGCTCGCGGAGAGAGTTTTGCCAGTGGAGCCATTGCAGGCGGTGTGGCTCAAGGGCTGACGCCTATTGCGAATGGCTTGTTGGCGGAGTATGTCAGCTCACGCTTTGAGGCGGCCGACCTAAGTGCCGCAGGAAGCCAGTTGAAGATCGGAACAGCGCAGATCATTGGTTTGATTGCTGCGGGAGCCGCAGGTGGGAACCCGGAGACAGGTAGCCTGATTGGCGGCACGGCGGAAAAGTACAATGATCAGGGGTTTCACCTTGACCCTACCGATCAGTTTAATGACGATGGCTTGCCACCGCAGAATACGCCGTCTGACGTCGATAAGCTCAAAGCGGAAATATCGTTATTCATCCTGATGGGGCTTGTCCCTGAATTGCTGGGCGGGGCTGCCGAGGGGTTCATAGCTAGAATCACTGGGATGTTCAGTAAGTCTTCAAGTGAAGCATTAGCTGGAGCGGGGACCAGGGCCGGTGCGGGTGGCGCGTCAGAGATTGGTGCGAAAGCTGGAGGTGCAGTCGCCGAGGGGGCAGGAGCTGCGGCAGAGGAGATAGTAGCCGGTGCAAAAGGCAATCAGCTAATAAATGGGACGTGGGTTGATGCTGAAGGGCTTCCATTACCTGTTCCTTCCAGTGTAGGTGCATCTGGGCGAGTCCCGAATGTTTTGCAAACTGGGGGTAATACTCTCAATAAGAGTACAGCTAACGCACTGAATGAGCATTTTGGTGAAAGTTTAGCTCCGCGTGAATGGGGCAGAGCACTTGAGGCATTAAAAGCTGACGCTGGAAAGCTTCCTAATAATTTTCATGGCAGAATACTAGACAATGGGGATTATGTAGGTAAAGCTGGCGAGGTTATTGGAAATATTAGAGATTATCTGCCATGAGTAAAAACTCTAGGATTACTCCTGTTTCGTCGGACTATGAAACATGTGCTGAGTGCTACGTAAGGTTGATGATTTACCCTGGGGAGAGGCACCCCGATGAAATCACTAATATCATGCAGGTTCGGCCAACATTAATTAATGTCGCTGGTGAGAAAATTACAAATAGTCGTGGGCTAACAAGAGAGGTAAAAAACTCTGGTTGGTTTTTGTCTACCGAAGGATATGTATTGTCAAAAGATCTTAGAGAGCACATTGACTGGATAGTTGAAAAAATTTCTCCGCATCGTGAATCGCTGAGAACAGTTCAAAAAATTGATGGAGTTAAAATTACGTTGAAATGTGTGTGGTTTTCCTTGCTAGGTCATAGTGGTCCTGTGCTTTGGCCGGAGCAAATGAGAGCTCTGGCGGATTTGGATTTAGAATGCTCTTTTGATGTTTACTTTGTCGAAAGTTAGTTGGTGCAAAAGAGGTAGCAGATACAGCTGCGACGGGCGTGGGAAAGTTTTTGTAAATGAAGGAACGTTTCCAGGCGAGGTATTTACCGGAAAGAAACCGTTTCAGACGACTCCTGGAACAGGGAGTGTGACACAGGAGAGGTACAACCCAGCGACTGGGAAACTGGAAGAATCTGTGATCGAGTACGACCAGTATGGCCGGCAGGTTGAAAGAACGTATTACACTAACCACGGGTATGGGAACCAAGGTAAGCCTGCGGAATATCATTCCGACCCGCACACGCATACCGAGGTCGTGGTCAGGGTCGTTAGAGCTTCGTGATTTTTGGCTCTTTGGTTGGTCCGAAAGCAACTGCTAACGCTCCAAATACACACAGGTTCATTACGGACTCTGCTGGTAATACTATTGATTTAGATTATACGAAGGGACTCAGGGAAACGAATGTGACGGTCACGGGAACGCGTGGTGGTGTTCAGTATGCGTTGCAGGGCCTTGGCCGTAGCAGATCCCTCGGGCACGAGTTCGCGTTGGGCCAGCATCTACTCATGCAGTTTTCAGCTATGGGCACCGCCGTTTCCTAGCGCAATTGCCAATGGTCTTCGTGGCTCATTTCCTTGGAGTGTGGCTCGACTTCGTACAGCCCGCCAATCGATTGAAGCACCTGCTCCGCCAACTGGCTTTTTATTCGCGACGTGCAGGTCGAAGAACTTGCGGCGCGCGGGGCCCATTCAGCCGATTTCAGTGATGCCCAACTCGAAGCTTGTCTTATAGCCGGCGAAGTCGTTACAGACCAGCTTGCCGTTCCACGTGCCTAGGAATTGACGCCCATGTGAGCCCACACCGATTCAGGCATACGATTGCCACCGATTTGATGAGGCAGCCCAAGTGTAATTTGCACATCGTCAAGGATCTCTTGGGACATCGGAGCATCAGTACCACCCTGAAATACGTGCACGTGGATGTCGACCAGGTGCGGTATGCGCTGGAGGAGATGCGGTGACTGGCTGCAGCTATCCACTTTTCCTACAGGCCAAGAAATTTTGCTGCTTTGACTTCGCGCTGACTCGCGACTATTTTTGACGCGTGGCAGTTTTTATTTTTGTTGAGCTATAGATTCGATGTACGCCTCCACCACGTTTTTCGTGGCACCGCTGTGATTTCTCAGTAGCAAATGACTGTTAATCATTGGCTCCCTGGTTCGAATCCAGCTCATGGAGCGCAAATAGCGACATAAAGAGAAGCCTGCACAGATGCAGGCTTTTTTTGCCTTGGATTTGACCCAGCCCTCCCTGGCCAACGCACAGGTCGTTGCCTTAGACAACGATCCTCAATGCCATAGCGCTGAGTCCGTAAAGCGGGCGTTTGTCCGACTCCTGAAAAATAAAGTCATGGATCCATTTTGGATGCGGTGGAACTGGCCTTATCTGCCAACCCACCACTGGCTTGTCTGCTGGCAAACGTCATCCCAGCAGTTATTCATCCGTAACCACCCATTTATTGTTCAGGAATCCAACAACCTGAAAGCCAGCGCCGCACTGCCTTATTCCGCATCTCTACCCTCTTTGCTGCGAGAGCAACCCGCCACTTTGCCAATTGCGTCGCGCCCACCTACCGTCCCATCACTGAATGAATCACAAAAGCATGGATTCAAACCCTTCGTCTTAGCGGGCGATGCCTCAACTTACTACTTCAAGGAGCCTGCGAACCCCCGTCAATCGCACTCGCTTTATCTTCTGGATACCAAGACGGGGGCCTATAAGCAGAGCGCCACGCGCGTTGTATCCGATGGGAATGGAGGCTGGCAGAGGGATGTCGGTTTGAAGGGCGGCAAGGAAGATCCGAGAGTGACACAACAAGCCACTCTTAGACGAGAGTTGCAGCAAAACCTGGTTCAGGCCAGGTCTACGGCGGTCCAGACGGCTTCAGCGGTGGACGCAGAAGGTGCTGCTAACGGCGGCTATGTTTCGAACGCAACGCTTACCGCCAACGCTGAGGCTCAGAACGCAGTGCGGCTGCTTGAAGCAGCCCTGCGTAACTTAGCGTAAGGAGGAGGGGGGAAGTGTCCGAGCACTACGTCTTGCGTGATTATCACCCCCCGGCGCGCACCAGCACGCCGCGCTCCAGTTCATCCACCACCGCACTCTGCGGCAACCAGGCAAGGCCATAGCCCTCGATAGCCATGCGCATCAACCTGAAATGTTTGAGATAGGGGCTCACAGTGTCGCTTTGGTCGATCCCACAACGATCCTTGCGCGCCGGTGCGTCAGCCTTTCTTCGGGGGATCATGACCCCAGATAAAAAAATTTTACGGACCCCGCTTGAAATTTTTCCGCCTGAACCTACTTAGGCTTTACGCGATGCCGAATCCGGGTCGCGTACTTAATCACTTGGAGAAAACTCAGGAAATTTTGCAATGGCTACTACTCTTTCGTTGGCCCCACTGTTCCGCCACTCCGTCGGCTTTGACCGGTTCAATGACCTTTTCGAATCGGCGCTTCGCAGCGAGGCCGGTACCACCTATCCACCTCACAACGTCGAAAAGCACGGCGATGACCACTACCGAATCGTCATCGCGGCCGCAGGCCTGGTGGAGGATGACCTGGATATCCAGGTGGAAAAAGGTGTGCTGACCGTCGCCGGCGGCAAGCGCGAGCACAATGAAGGCATCACCTACCTGCACCAGGGCATCGCCCAGCGCGCGTTTCGCCTGTCGTTCCGCCTGGTCGACCACATTGAAGTGCAGGGCGCGCAGCTTTCCAATGGTTTGCTGAGCATTGACCTGCTCAGGGTCGTACCGGAGGAAGCCAAGCCTAAGCGTATTGCGATTGGGGGTGCTGCGAAGGCGGATGTGAAGTCCATCAGCGAGCAGTGACTGAAATGAATAAAGGCGCTCTTTGGAGCGCCTTTATTCGTGGTCTTCATACACGATGTCGCGGTGCCCAAACGGTGCAAAGTAACCTGTGGCGAGGGAGCTTGCTCCCGTTGGGGCGCGAAGCGGCCCCCGTTGTTGCATGACAGACCTGGGACTGCTGCGCAGTCCAACGGGAGCAAGCTCCCTCGCCACTGGCACAGTGGTTCTCCCTTAGCTGAAGGGATCACGGCTTGTTCTGCACACCACAATCCGGGAGTGTTTGGGCTGTTTGCTGCTGCGCAGCCCGTGCCTCCCGGCCCTCCCACTTGGCAATCACCAACGGCGCCAGCGCATTGCCCAACACGTTCAGGGCGGTCGTCGGCATTTCCATCAAGCGATACACCCCCGCGATGAACGCGATCCCTTCCAATGGCAACCCGGCACTGGCCAGGGTCGCCGACAGAATCACGAACATAAACCCTGGCACCCCCGCAGCGCCTTTCGAGGTGAGCACCATCGTCACCACCAGCAGCGCCTGGTCCCCAAAGCTCAGGTCGATACCGTACAACTGCGCCACGAACAAGGTGCCGATGCCGAGGAATAGCGAGGCACCGTCGAGGTTGAACGAATACCCCACCGGTACCACAAAGCTCACCAGTGAAGGCGGTACGCCGTAGGTTTCGAGCTTCTTCATCAGTTGCGGCATCACCGCCGCCGAGCTGGCGGTGGAGAAGGCCAATACCAGTTCATCCTTGATATGCCGCATCAGCGCGAACAAGTTGATGCCGCACAGGCGTGCCACCAGGTTCAGCACCACCAGTACAAAAAAGGCGATGGCCACGTAGCTGACCATGATCAACTTGGCCAGCGGCATCAGTGAGCCGAAACCGAAGTTGGCCACGGTCACCGCGATCATGCCGAACACGCCGATGGGCGAGTAGGCCATGATCATCGAGGTGACCTTGAACATCGCATCCGAGACGCCCCGTAGCAGGGCAATCACTGGGTCTTTGCGCTCGGCGGGCAAGCGCGCCACACCCAACCCGAACATCACCGCAAAAAACAGCACCGACAACAGGCTGCCCTGGGCCATGGCGTTGATCACGTTGTCCGGGATGATGCCGACGATGATTTGCCCCAGGCTGTGGCCGCCACCATTGCTGGTGGGCAGGGTGATAGTCGCCGCGTGCAGGCTGGACAATTCCGTGCCGGCGCCCGGCTTGAGCAGGTTGCCCAGCACCAGCCCGACGATGATCGCCAAGGTGGTGATGCAGAAAAAATACCCCAGTGAGCGCGCCCCGATCCGGCCCAGGGATTTGCCGTCACCGTGGCCCGCAATGCCCACCACCATGCACGAGAATACGATAGGCACCACGATCATCTTCATCAGCTTGATAAAAATGTCGCCCGCCGGTTGCAAGAGATTGTCCACCAGCCACGGCCGGGATTCGGGAAAGCGGTGCAGAAGGGCACCCAGGGCGATGCCGGCGAGCAAGCCGATCATGATTTGCCATACCAGCGCGATACGGGGCGTGTGCATAGGAATGCCTCATTTGAGATCAATGATTTTAAGTTGTTGTTCTAGGCAGTCAAAACAGCGGCCGTCCGTGGGTCGCCGGGTGCAGCGGGAAACCGTCAGCGCAGGTCGCGGCAAGCGTCCTTGAGACGACGGCACCCTTCTTCGATCGCTTCTAACGAGCTTGCGAAGGACAGGCGCACATAGGGCGACATGCCATATGCTGCGCCGCTCACGGTGGCCAGGCCGTAGTCACGCAGCAGGTAGTCCACCAGTTGGGTGTCGCTGTCGAGGCGATCGCCTTGTGGGGTGAGCTTGCCCATCAGTGCGCTGACGTTGGCGAACACGTAGAACGCGCCGTCCGGCGGGGTGCAGCTCACGCCGGGGATGCCCGCCAGCAGGGTCAGCATGCGTGCGTGGCGTTGCTGGTATTCCTCGCGCATCGCGGCGATGGGCGCCTGGTCTCCGGCAAACGCAGCCACCGCAGCCGCCTGGCTCAACGAGCTGGGGCACGTGGTGGTTTGCGACAGCAGCTTGGCGATGGCCGCGATCAGCCAGGTGGGGCCGGCACCAAAACCCAGGCGCCAGCCGGTCATGGCGTAGCCTTTGGAGGCACCGTTGACGATCAGCGTGCGCGGCTTGAGGTCGGGCGCCAGGCGCGTCAATGGCACGTGCCGGGCTTCGCCATACACGAAGTGCTCGTAGATTTCGTCGGCCATGATCAGCACGTGAGGATGACGCCGCAGCACCTGTGCCAGCGCCTGCAGGTCGGCCTCACTGTAGACCGCGCCGCTGGGGTTGTTCGGGCTGTTGAGGATCACCCATTTGGTCCGCGGGGTGATCGCCTGTTCCAAGGCGTCGGGCGACAGCTTGAACCCCAGGCTTTCGTCGCCGGGAATAATCACCGGCGTTGCATCGTTGAGGCGTGCGATATCGGGGTACGACACCCAGTAAGGCGTGTGCACGATGACTTCATCACCTCGATTCAGCGTGGCGGCCAGCGCGTGATAGATGATGTGCTTGCCGCCGCAACCGGCCACCACTTCATCCAGCCCGTAGGCCAGGTCGTTGTCCCGTTGCAGCTTGAGGCAGATGGCCTGGCGCAGGGCGAGGGTGCCGGTGGTTGGTGTGTAATGGGTGTCGCCGCTGTGCATCGCCTGGCCGGCGGCTGCAAGGATATGCGCCGGGGTGTCGAAGTCCGGCTCGCCTACGGTGAAGTTGACGATATCGCGGCCCTGGGCGCGCAACTCGGTCACCAGCGCATTGGCGGCAATGCTGGGGGAGGGCGCGATGCCCAGGACGCGGTCAGACAAAAAGTGCTTCATGGCGCCAACCCTGCATTGTCCAGGACCTTGTCGATCCAGCTCTGGCGCACGGCACCGCTGGCGATCTCGGCTTTGACGGCGTCTTCATGTTCGGCATGCTGCGCGGCGCGGCGCAGCACTTCGGCGGCGTCTGCCTGGGAGAACGCGACCAGGCCGTCTTCATCGCCTACCAGCAGGTCGCCGGGGTTGATGATCATACCGCCGATCGACACCGGCACGTTCACTTCGCCGGGGCCGGTTTTGTACGGGCCGGTGTGCACAACGGCGCGGGCATAGCACGGGGTGTCCTCAAAGCTGGCGACATCGCGGATCGCCCCATCAATCACAAACCCCACGCAGCCGCGTTGCTGGGCGTAGAGCTTTACCAACTCGCCGATCACCGCGTTGTTGGTATCGCCCTGGCCATCCACCACCAGCACATGGCCGGGTTGCAGCAAGCTCAAGGCTTTGTAGATCAGCAGGTTGTCGCCGGGGCGGGTTTTTACCGTGATCGCCGTGCCGACCAATTTGCCGGTGCGGTTGTAGCGCGTGAGGCCACGGGCGCCGATGTGCCGGCCGAGGTTGTCGCTGATGTGCGGGGTGACCACCTGGGCGAAGGCCTCGACCAATTCGGCCGAGGCCATGGGGGCGTTGGGAAGGATGCGTGAACCGGGCAAGGACATGGCAAATCTCCAGAATCGTTGGATAGCAACGGGCTATGGCCAGATCTTAGGAGTGATAATCGGAGAGTTTTAGCGATATTTTATGATGTGTTAGCATCGCTTTTTTTCATGAGCGCTCCGCCATGATCACCTTCAAGCAAATCGACGCGCTGTACTGGATCGCTGAACTGGGCAGCTTCGAAGCGGCGGCCAACAAGCTGAACATGTCGCAGTCGGCCATCTCCAAGCGTATCCAGGAGCTGGAAGACACCTTCGACGTCGAGATTTTCGACCGCAGCAAGCGCAATGCCCGGCTGACGGAAAAGGGCGGCGAGCTGCTCGACTACGCCCGTGACCTGCTCAACAGCCGCGACCAATTGCTGGAACGGGTCAGCGCCCGTGAGGTGCTGGTGCGCAGGTTTCGCCTGGGCGTCACTGAACTCACCGCGCTCACCTGGTTACCGGCGTTGGTGGAAGCGCTGCGCCAGGCCTACCCCAAGGTGCAAATCGAGCCGTCTGTGGAACTCAGCAGCGAGCTGTTCCGCAAACTGGAAAGCGACCAACTGGACCTGGTGATCGTGCCCGACGTGTACAGCGATCCGCGTTTCCACAGCACCGCGCTGCAATGCGTGGAAAACGCCTGGATCTGTTCGCCGGGTCTTATCCCTGACGCAGACCCTGTCAGCCTTGAAACCCTGGCCAACTACACGGTGTTGACCCAGGGTTCACAGTCGGGCACCGGCTTGATCTACGAGCGCTGGCTGGCCGCGCACAACGTGCAGATGCCACGCACACTCACCAGCCATAACCTGCTGGTGCAGGTGGGGTTGGCGTTGTCGGGGATCGGTGTGAGCTATTTGCCCAAGGCGTGTCTGTCCCACCTGATCGAGCAAGGGGCGTTGCGCGCGTTGGTCACGCAGCCGGAATTGCCGACTATTCAGTATGTGGCGCTGCACCGGGTGGATCGGCAATTTGGCTTGAACCAGGACGTGGCGCGGATGGCGCAGGCGTGCTGCAATTTTTCGCGCCTGTTGTTTTAGCGCACGTGGAACGTGGCCAGGCCGGTGGGTATGCCTGTGTCTCGGTAGCGTGATGGCGTAAGTTCAACGTTCTTGACGATGCATCGACCCGCTCCTCTCTCTAGCAAGAGGTCCAAGCGCATGGCATTTACCACCCTGATACTGGATGCACCCGGCCCTCCATTGTTATTTGAGGAAGTTGACCGCTTACTTGAGTTGGGCCTGGTGGTCACCCTCAATCTCTATTATTTCGCGGACAAACACAGCATTCGCCGACACTATGGCGAGCGCCTGCGGTACACCGAGATCAACGGCCACGACAGGCAAGCGTTCATCGATGCCGTGACTCAGGCCGGGGGGTACAGCGTGTTCAAGACGCGCCTGAATATTCCCATGGACGGCGAACTGATCCGCGCCGCCGTATCACCGGCCTTGCCCACGCCGCTGCGCGCTATCGCCCAAGCCGGTGCAGGCCTCAACCATATCGACCAGCAAGAGGCGCAGCGGTGTGGCGTGACCTTGTTGAACACGCCGGGCGCCAACGCGGCGGCGGTCGCCGATTATGTGGTGGCCCAGGCGTTGTTTTTATCCAGAGACCTGGACCACTACAACGCTGAAACGCACTGCGGTCGCTGGTCCAAGGGCACCTTGGCGCCAAGCCTCGAATTCAGCGAACTCACGCTAGGGTTGGTCGGCACGGGCAGCATTGCTCAAGAGGTCGCACGCAAAGCGGGATCGCTCGGTATCAAGGTCATCGCCACCGGTTCCGAACGTTTTACCGAGCAGGCCGCGCGCAGCCTTGGGCTTGAGCGACGACCAACCCTCGAGCACGTGCTGGGGGAGGCCGACGTGGTCTCTATCCACGTCCCGCTGACACCGCTCACCCGAGGCCTGTTCGGGCTTGCCCAGTTCAGGCAAATGCGCCAAGGGTCGGTGCTGATCAACACCGCTCGCGGCGGCATCGTCGATGAAGCCCAGTTGGCAAGCTTCATGACCGCGTTTCCCAGGCACATCAAAGCGGTCGCCATCGATACCTTCGCGCTGGAAAAAGACCGCTTCAACTCGCCCCTGGCAGGCGTCGGCACTGCCCAACTCACACCGCATATCGCAGGCAATACGACGACGGCGATCCGTAGGGCTTCACGGCAGATTGTCGACAAGATCCATGCGTTCAGCCTCACGTGAGCCTGTGGCGAGGGAGCTTGCTCCCGTTGGGCTGCGCAGCAGCCGCAGCCCTCAGGAACGCGCCGTCCCTGACGCACCTGTATCAGCCGATGTGGGGACGCTGCGCGTCCCAACGGGAGCAAGCTCCCTCGCCACAGGGGAGGCGAGGGAGGCCGCAATATCCCAGGTCAGCAGGAGTTGGCTGATCGCTGCGTCGAGGGTGGCGTGCGGGACGTTATCGCGCGCCAGAATCGAAACGCCCTGCAGGAAACTATCAAACACCGACGCCATCACTGCCGGGTTAACCGTGGGCGGCAACTGCCCCAGACGAATCGCCCGTTCCACACACGCCACAATCCCCGCCCGCGTACGCAGCCGCGACTGCGTCAACCCATCCGCCACCCGCGCATTCTCCGGGCTCGGCGCGCTCATCACGCCCAGCGCCACCATGCAGCCCTTGGGGTGGCCGTCTTCACACTGCATGCGCGCGGATTGGCGCAGTGCGGTTTCAACGGCCCGGCGCGGTGGCAGGTTTTCGTCCCACAGGCATTCAGTGACCTGGGCGTAGGTCGCCAGGTAGCGCTGCACGCATTCGTCGAACAACGCTTCTTTGGAACCGAAGGCTGCGTAGAAACTCGGCGCGGAGATCCCGCCGCCCAGGCCGGCCTTGAGCTGGGCCAGTGACGTGGCGTCGTAGCCGTGCTGCCAGAACAGGTGCATGGCCTGTTCCACGGCGTGTTCACGGTCGAAGGTGCGGGGGCGGCCCATCTGTGCCATGTCTGATCTCCGGGTGGGGAAGCGAGATAAATACTAGTCGATACATAAGTCGTTGACAACGCATGGCGTACGCCCGCAACATCTGTATCGATCAGTATTTAAGTTCCGCTCAAGGAGTTGCCCGTGACCCCCTCATTGACCTTATCGGCGTCATCCGACCGTCTGCCCATCGGCGCCTTGCTCGCCCTGGCGATGACCGGCTTTATCTGCATCGTCACCGAAACCCTGCCCGCCGGCCTCTTGCCGTTGATCAGCGACGGCCTGGCGATTTCCCCGTCCATGGCCGGGCAGATGGTCACCGCGTATGCCTTGGGCTCGGTGCTGGCAGTGATCCCCATGACCATCGCCACCCGCGGCTGGCGCCGGCGTAATGTGTTGCTGCTGACCATCGTCGGCTTTTTGCTGTTCAACTCCATCACGGCGCTGTCGTCCCACTATGGCGTGACTCTGGTGGCACGCTTCTTTGCCGGTGTCGCGGCGGGGTTGGCCTGGAGCCTGCTGGCCGGTTACGCCCGGCGTATGGTCGCGCCCCATCAACAGGGCAGGGCGCTGGCGTTGGCGATGGTCGGCACGCCGATTGCGCTGTCGTTGGGTGTACCGCTGGGTACATGGCTGGGCGGGTGGGTGGGATGGCGCACCACCTTCGGCCTGATGTCGGCCGTGAGCCTGGTACTGATTGCGTGGGTGCTGGTGAAAGTCCCGGACTACGCGCCCCAGCCTGCGCATCAACGCGTGTCGTTGGGCAAGGTGCTGACGACGCCGGGCGTACGGCCAGTGCTGGCGGTGGTGATGACGTGGATGCTGGCGCACAACATTCTGTACACCTACATTGCACCGTTCGTGGCGCCTGCCGGCTTGGCGGAGCGGGTTGACCTGGTGCTGTTGGTGTTCGGGATGGCCGCGTTGGCGGGGATCTGGATCGCGGCCAGGTTGGTGGAGCCGCTCTTGCGCAACACGGTCCTGGCCAGCCTGGCGGTGTTTGGGGGCGTCTCGCTGGTGTTGGGCTTTTTCGGTGGCGTGCCTGAAGTGGTGTACCTCGGTGTGGCGGTCTGGGGCCTGAGTTTTGGCGGCGCGGCAACCTTGCTGCAAACCGCGCTGGCCGATGCAGCGGGGGATGGCGCGGATGTGGCGTTGTCGTTGAACGTGGTGGCCTGGAACAGCGCCATTGCCGGCAGCGGCGTGGTCGGCGGGGTATTGCTGGATACCTGGGGCGTGGCGTCGTTTCCGTGGGCGATGCTGGTGTTGGTGGGCGTGTCCCTGGCGATTGCCTGGGGTGCCAGCGCCCATGGTTTCAAGCCCGGCCGACGGGCCGCTGAGGCAATAGTGGCCCATTAAACCTTCGGTCGAGCGCCATAGGGTGTACGCTGGGTCTCAATTCATCGGATATTAGCCCTTCATGTCCACACAAAGCGAAGAGAGCCGCCAGATCGTAGCTTCTCTGGCGCACCGTGTTGGTCCCACCGCTGATATTGCAGGCATCGCCCAGGCGATCATGTCGATATTGCAGGACATGGACGCAGCACTCACCCCCATTATCGGGCAGCAAGGCTGTGTCGCGCTGTTGCGTCGCAGCCTGCACCTCAGCGCCTCGAAGCATGCGCGACTGGCCGGTGTGCATGATCGCGTGCAGGCCGCGCCGGATCGGGCCGAACTCAAAGCCCTATTGCTCGAGCAGAGCGAAGCCGATGCGTTGTTTTTCGGTGAAGAGCTGTTGACCACCTTTTACGCCTTGCTCACCACGCTGATCGGGCCCTCGCTGACCGCGCGTTTACTGCGCGACGTATGGGCACCTTCTTTGAGCGACACCCCTTCGCAGGAAAAATCGCCATGAGCACCAAAGTAACTATCAACCGCCTGGCTACCGGTGTGCCAGGTCTGGACGAGGTGCTGGGCGGAGGTTTGCCGGAGTTTTCGTTCAACCTGATCGCCGGCCCGCCCGGCTGCGGCAAGACCACCTTGGCGCATCAGATGATGTTCGCCCTGGCGACACCTGAACGCCCTGCGCTGTTTTTCACCGTGCTGGGCGAGCCGCCGCTGAAGATGCTGCGTTATCAGCAGCAGTTCGACTTTTTCGACAACGAAGCGATCAACCAGTCGATCCGCTACATCAACCTGGCCGATGACACCCTGGCCGGTGATTTGGATGAAGTGCTGCGACGCATCGTCAGCGAAGTCGAGGCGCATTCACCGTCACTGGTGTTTGTCGACTCCTTCCGTTCGGTGGTGCTGGCCAGCCAGACCCAGCACAACCCCAACAACAACCTGCCGCAGTTCGTTCAGCAACTGGGCATGTTGATGACCACCTGGCAGGCGACCACCTTCCTGATCGGCGAGTATTTCACCGAAACCGACACCAACCCGATTTTCACCGTGGCCGATGGGCTGATCTGGTTGCGCCAGAGCGTCGAGCGCAATTCGATGGTGCGCAAGATGGAAATCATGAAGATGCGCGGCCAGCCGACCTTGCCGGGGCTGCACACGTTCCGGATCGCCAGTTCGGGCATCAAGGTGTTCGCACCGGCCCCGCTCAACCCGGTCGAGACGCCGATGACGCTGCCGGTGCAACGCCTGAAAATGGGCGTGCCACGCCTCGACGAGATGCTCGGCGGCGGCTTGCCCCGAGGTTATTCGCTGCTGGTGGCGGGGCCTTCGGGGTCGGGCAAAAGCATTCTCGCGGCCACCTTCCTGGCCGAAGGCGCACGCAATGGCGAAACCGGGGTTATCGCGGTGTTCGAGCAACGCCCCAATCACTCGCAAAACGCCACGCTCGCTGACTTGATCCTCTGCGGCAAGGTTGGTCTGGTGGACAGCCGGGCGCCGGACCTGTCGATTGATGAGATTGTCCAACTGCTGCTCAGCGAAATCAGCCGCCTGAGCGCCACGCGGGTAGTCATCGATTCACTGTCGGGCTTTGAGTTGGCCCTGGCGCCGACCTTTCGCGCCGACTTCCGCGAGTCGTTGTCGCGCATGGTCACCGCGTTGACCCGCGCCGGGGTCAGTGTGTTGATGACGTCGGAGCTGGAAGATCGCTACACCGACCTGCGCTTCAGCCCCTACGGCACGGCGTTCCTCACCGACGCGATCATCGTGCAGCGCTACATCGAAGTGCGCAGCCGCCTGTTGCGCATCATGGCCGTGGTCAAAGTGCGCGCCAGCGCCCACTGCGACGAGCTGCGCCAATACCACATCAATGACGATGGCCTGCAGATCGGCGAGATGCTCGTTGACCAGGAGGGGCTGCTCGGTGGACGCCCGACCACCCGGCGCACAGGAGACCCTGATGTTTGAGCTGACCCATGAGTAATACGCCTGGAGAGGAGGAGCGTAAGGTGGCCAATGCTGCCCACGAACTCTTCCTGCTCGGCCAGAAAACCGTTGAAGCCCGCGCGGTATTGGCCGCGCTGCAGCAACAGCTGGACGACGCCAACAGCCGTTTGGAGGATTCCCAGCACGTCGAGCAACTGATCGAGGCCAACCAGCAGTTAGTGTTGGCGATACTCCTGGCGCAATCCGACGCGGTTGCGGCCCCCCAGGTCGAGGATCAGCCGCTGTTTCAGGCGCTGCGCGAAGCGAACGCGCAGTTGGTGATCGCCGCACTCAGCGCCCAGGACCTGCAGGCCACGGCGGAGCAGGCTTTGGGCCAGCAAAAAAGCATCCTGGCGATGGTCGCCCACGAGCTGCGCAACCCGCTGACGCCGATCAGCCTGATTGCCGAGCGCATGGTGCGGCTGCCCAGCGACCAACTGCCGCGCATGCGCGAGTTGATCGAAGGCCAGGTGCAGCATATTTCCCAATTGGTCGACGACCTGTTGGATGTCTCACGCGCCAGCACCGGCAAACTGCGCATCCACCGCCGTGAGGTGGACATGCTGCGCATCCTGAATGCTGCCGTCGACGCCTGCAGCCCGGTGATGATCTCCCGCAAACAGCAATTCGACGTGGCGCTGCCCGACGCCGTCCTGACCGTGGACGGCGACCCCGTGCGACTTGCGCAGATCCTGCACAACCTGCTGGGCAACGCGGCCAAGTACACCCAGGCGGGCGGCACCATTGCGATGGTGGTGACCGCGGAGGCCGGACAGCTGAAGATCAGCATTGCCGACAACGGCATTGGCGTAACCGCCAAGGCCTTGCCGTTCATTTTTGATCCTTATGTGCAAGACGCCCACGCCATCGGTTTCAACAGTGCCGGCCTGGGCATTGGCTTGACCGTGGTGCGCGAACTGGTCGAAGCCCATGGCGGCACGGTGACGGGCAAGAGTGAGGGGCATGGCAAGGGCAGCGAGTTTGTGGTGATGCTGCCCCTGTCGGGTTAAGGGATCAACCGCGCGGCGCGCAACTGATCGAACACCGCGAAAAACGCCTGGTCGCTGGCCTGGTAAGCGGTGAAACCCAGCTGGCGGCTTTTGGACATGTCCGTGACCACCTCGATCGGCCGCCCCAGGTCGGCATCGGTGTGCCACGGCGAGACGAGCCGGCTGATGTCGGCTTCTTTCAACCCATGCTGCGCAACCATCTGGCTCCAGGCGGACTGGTCATCGGCCATCTGCTGCTCAAGCGGGCAGGGCTGGGCGGGGAAGTCTGCCGGGGTGAGGCCAAAGTAATTGGCGATTTGCCCCCACATCCATTGCCAGCGGAACACATCGCCATTGGTGATGTTGAACGCCTGGTTCGCCGCCGTCGGTGTGGTCGCCGCCCATAGCTGTTGTTGGGCCAGTTGCCGGGCATCGGTCATGTCGGTGAGGCTGTCCCACTGCACACGCGAACCTGGGAACACAAACGGGCGCCCGGTGTGTTTGCACACGCTGGCGTAGACGGCGAGGGTGGTCGCCATGTTCATCGCATTGCCCACGGCGACGCCCGTGACGGTGTGCGGGCGGTGCACGCTCCAGGTGAAGCCGTCTTTCTCAGCCGCAGCGAACACTTCGTCTTCCTGGGCGTAGTAGAAATTCTCCACGTCCAGGCGGCCTTGTTCTTCGCGGAACGGGGTCTGCGGCAGGCTGCCCTTGCCATAGTTTTCGAACGGGCCGAGGTAGTGCTTCAAACCGGTCACCAAGGCCACATGCTGCACCGTGCCGGCCGGGCGCACGGCGTCCAGCACGTTGCGCACCATGGCGGCGTTGACGCGGATGTTCTCGGCTTCCGTGGCCTGGCGCGACCAGGTGGTGATGAACACATGGGTGGGGTTCAACTCGGCCAGTGCCTGCTGTACTGAGGCCGGGTCTTGCAAGTCGGCGGCTATCGGGATCACGCCGGGTATCTGGGACGGGCTACGGGACAGCGCGGCAACCTGCCACTGGTTATCGAGCAGTAACTGGGTGGTGGCGCTGCCAACGATGCCGCTGGCGCCCACGACGAGTGCGGTCTGGGTCATACAATTCTCCCTAGGATGTAGGGTTCTGAGCCCTGGCGTGTAGGAGAGGTTCAACCTTATCCGTGAGCCTTGCGGCACCAAACCGGTATATCAGGGTCCATACGCCCCGCACGAACATTCGCGCTCGTCCGTTTACCCTCACCATAAGATCTAACGCATGTACCTACGCAAGATTGCAGTCGGGCTGTCGGCCCTCGTTTTACTCTCCACCGCTGTAGACGCACGCAGCCTGGCCAATCCCTACACCCCCACGCAGCAACGCAGTTCGTTTGACGGTTGCGCCCAACTCTTTCCCGCCACCACCCCGATCAACATGGCCACCGTCCCGGCGTCGATGAAGCCCTTGGCCCTGTGCTCCGACACCTTCGCGGTGCTGTACTCGCAAACCAGCAAGACCCCGCTGGTGGTGGTTGAACGCCTGAATGCCACGCAGTTGAAAGACGCAAAAGGCGAGGAGCGCACCAACCAGTTCTACCCCGACCCACGCATCCCCAAGGCCGGGCGCGCCGAGCTGAGCGACTACCGCAGCCAGCACCCGGCCGTGGACCGTGGCCACCAGGCCCCGGCCGCCGATGCGCCCAACGCCCATGCCATGGCTCAATCCTTCGCGCTGTCGAACATGGTGCCGCAAGACCCCACCAACAACCGCAAGATCTGGAGCAAGGTCGAGGCCGACGTGCGCAAGTTTGCCCAGCGCTCCGGCGGCGATGTGTACGTGTTTACCGGCCCGCTGTTCGACGCCGGCTACAGCACCATCGGTAAAAACAAGGTCTGGGTGCCGACGCGCTTGTTCAAGCTGGTGTACGACGCCTCGTCCCGGCGCGCCTGGGCGTATGTGCTGCCCAATGCTGAGACGCGCATCCAGAAGCCGATGGACTACGACACCTTCGTGAAGAGCACCGGGCTCAAGTTGTTGGGGAATCTTCCGGTTTCCGGGTCGGTGGGGCGGACGTGATCGACGCGAGCCGATCCATCTGGCGCTTGAGGGTATAGAGCGCCACACCCACCGCCAGGATGCCCGACACAGCGCCGACCCCCAGCGCCCAGCGCGGCCCGAGGTGGTCGGCCACCCAGCCGACGATAGGCGCGCCGATCGGCGTGCCGCCCAGGGCCACGCCGACACGCAGGGCGATCACCCGACCGCGCATGGCCGGCTCGGTGGTGAGTTGCATCAGGCTGTTGGTGGTGTTGCTGAAGGTCATGGCACCCACGCCGATGATCACCAGCGCCACGGCAAACAGCCAGTAGTTCGGCGCGAGGGCCGCCAACGTGCAGCCGATCCCGAAGATCGCCGCGCCGTTGAGCAGTGACCTGAACTGCGGCCGTTCACGGCCAGCCGCGATCAAGGCGCCGGCGATGGTGCCGATGGCCAACGTCGAAGACAACAGGCCATAGCCGCGCGCATCGGTATCGAACACGCGGACCGCCATGGTCGAGATGAAAATCGGGAAGTTCATGCCGAAGGTGCCGATCAGAAACAGCATCAGCAGGATCGCCTTCAAGTCCGGCCGCGCCCACACATAGCGCAAGCCCTCGGTGAGGCTGCCCTTGGTGCGCAGGGCGCGAACCTTGGCGTGCTGCCCCGACACCCGCAGGAAAAACAACGACGCCAGCACCGCAAAAAAACTGCTGCCGTTGAGCAGGAATGCCCAGCCGGTGCCCACCGACGCGATGGTCAGGCCGGCCACCGCCGGGCCGATCATGCGCGCCATATTGAACGAGGTGGAATTGAGCGCGATGGCGTTGGACAAGTCCTTCTCGGCCACCAGCTCCGCGACGAAAATCTGCCGCACCGGCGCATCGAACGCCGACGCGCAGCCGGACAGGAACGCGAACACATACACGTGCCACAGCTCGACAAACCCGGTGATGGTGAACACCCCCAGCGTCAGCGCCAGCAAGCCCATGACCGCCTGGGTGACGATCAGCAGCTTGCGCTGGTCATAGTGGTCGGCGGCAAACCCGGTCCACGGCAACAGCAGCAACTGCGGCCCGAACTGCAACGACATGACGATGCCGACAGCGGCGGCGTTGTGCGGGGTGAGCTGAGTGAGTACCAGCCAGTCCTGGGCGGTGCGTTGCATCCAAGTGCCGATATTGGACACCAACGCACCCGCGGCCCAGATGCGGTAGTTGGGGCTGCGCAGCGAGCGGAAGGTGCCGAGGAAACTCATGGCGGTATTTTTTACTCCTCAAGGCGGGATGATCTAAACAGCGCCTGGGTGTATGACGCGGCAGGCGCAGTTCACAACCACAGTGAAGATCAATGTGGGAGTTGTCGAGCCCCAGCGAGGCTACGAAGGCGGCGGTATTGCCAGCCTCTTCTTTGCCTGACCCACCGCCATCGCAGCCTCGCTGGGGCTCGACAGCTCCCACACTGAATATCACCCCACGGCGTTATACTCGCCCCCTCGCAATCAACCCATTCAATCAACCCGGGATACCCCATGAGCACCTCTCTCCCTCTCACCCCTGCGCGCAAGCCTGTCGCGCCGCTGGTGGCCTTTATCATCCTGGTGCTTGGCGCCCTGTTCCTGCAAAACAGTGTCGGCTCACGCCAGGTGCTGTTGCTGGTGGTCGGCGCTGCACTGGGCTTGACCCTTTACCATGCGGCCTTCGGTTTTACCTCGGCCTGGCGTGTGTTTATCAATGATCGCCGTGGCGCCGGCTTGCGTGCGCAGATGGTGATGCTGGCGGTGGCGGTGCTGCTGTTCTTCCCCGCGTTGGGGGCGGGCAGCTTGTTCGGCCAGCCGGTGGTCGGGCTGGTGGCGCCGGCCGGGGTGTCGGTAGTGTTCGGGGCGTTTATCTTCGGGATCGGCATGCAGCTGGGCGGCGGTTGTGCGTCGGGCACGTTGTTCACCGTGGGTGGCGGTAATGCGCGCATGCTGGTGACGTTGTTGTTCTTTATCTGCGGTTCGTTGATTGCCACACACCACGTTGACTGGTGGTTTGCGCTGCCTGCGTTCCCGGCGGTGTCCATCGTCAAGAGCTTCGGCGTGCTGCCGGCGCTGGGCTTGAGCCTGACTGTGTTTGCGCTCATTGCGGTTATCACCGTGCGCCTGGAGAAGGGCCGTCATGGTCAGCTGGAAGAGGGCGTAAAAAGCGAGCACCAAGGCGTGCGCCGCTTCCTGCGTGGGCCGTGGCCACTGGTGTGGGGCGCCATCGGCCTGGCCCTGCTCAACTACGCCACCCTGGCATTGGCGGGGCGGCCATGGGGTATTACTTCTGCGTTCGCCTTGTGGGGCGCCAAGGTGGCAAGCGGTCTGGGTGTGGACGTGGCCAGCTGGGCGTTCTGGCAAATGCCGGGCAATGCCAAGGCCCTCGCCGCGCCGGTATGGGAAGACATCACCAGCGTCATGGACATCGGCATTGTCCTCGGCGCGTTGTTGGCCGCAGGCCTGGCCGGGCGTTTCGCCCCCAGCCTGAACATCCCGGCGCGCTCGCTGGTGGCGGCGGTGATCGGCGGCCTGTTGCTCGGCTATGGCTCGCGTCTGGCCTACGGCTGCAACATCGGCGCGTACTTCAGCGGCATCGCCTCGGGCAGCCTGCATGGTTGGGTGTGGCTGGTGGCAGCGTTTATCGGCAATGGTGTGGGCGTGCGGTTACGGCCGTTTTTCTTTGCCGGCGAGCGGCCGCAGGTCGCGTTGAGCGGTTGCTGAGTCAGCTCTGCGGGGAAATGTCTGGCGCCTGAGCGGCTTCAGCCGCCAGCTTTTCCCGGTCCGCCTTGCTGACGTACGTATCTTTTTTCTTCGGCGCCAATTTGGCGCTGGCTTTTTTGGCTTTGGCCTTGAAGAGCTGCTGGAGTTTTTTCTGGCGATTCATGTCTTTTACCAACCTTTGAAAGGCCTCGATGATACCAGTTTAAAAAAGCGGGCTGTTCCCCTGCGCGCTTTTCAGCATAAGGCGCTTGATAAAGCCTTTTCCGACTGTTGGCGTTGCTCTTAGGGGTGAGCCGTGCGCTGCAAAAATTCGCTGATCAGCGCGATCACCTGCTGCTGGATCACCGCTCGCGGCCGCGCGCCCTCACCATCCCGGCAGATCATGCCATCGCCTGGCGAACTCTCTTCAACCAAGGCCATGCCACCTGGCTTGCAGATCGGCATGAAACTGAAGTGAGTGGCATCGTCGATCTTCACGTACTGCGTCGACGCCTCTGGCAGCCGCTTGGCCAAGTCGGCGGACTCCAGATTGAAGTCCATATCCTCGGTTGGCACGCCCCCCGCAATCACCAATGTCGGCACTTGCAGTGCGGCCAGGCTGGCGTCGGTCATACCGCGCGACAGGCCCAGGTCCAATGACACGATGGCGGTAACGCGCTTGTCGCGCAAATCCGCCGCCAGTTGGGCCTTCCCGTCTGGTGTGCCGGCGGGGTTCATCTCCCGGTAGCCAATGCAACCGCCCAGTTTGGGGTGGACGTCGCAGTCGCGACTGAACAGGTCGGGGTCGAAGCGCGCCCCGGCGATTTCCAGCACGGTCCAGCCGCCGAGGGAGTGGCCCACGGCGGCAATCTGGTTTTTCGCCACTGCGCCAAATTGCTTCGGCTGGGCCAGGACCGCGTCGATAGCACGGCTCAGGTCGGCCGGGCGTTGCCATAACTGCGCGGCGTTTTGCGGGCTGCGGTCCTGGGTAGTGGTGCCGGGGTGGTTGACCGCCGCCACGATGTAACCCTTGTGCGCCAAAGCACTGGCCAGCCACACCTGTTTGCCCCAATTGCCGCCGTAACCGTGGGAGAGCACGACCAGCGGATGGTCGCCGCTGGCCGGTGGTGCGTCAGGCACGGCAAGGGCGCCGATGAAGACCGCGTTGTCGGCGATCAGCTGGGGTTGAACAGTGGTGGCGGCGGGGTACCAGACCACCATTTCAAGCGCGCGGTTGGTTTGCGCGGCGGGCAGCGTGGTGGTTGTGAAACCGACGGAGCGTTCGTCGGCGAAGGCAGGCGTGGCCAGGCAGAGCAGGAACAGGGCGCGAAAAGCAGTTTTCATTTTTGTTATCGTCCTTGATTCGGGGCGTGCATCATTACCTGAAACCGTTCGTCCGGGTATCCCCCCAACCCGCCCTTGGTATTGGCCAACACAGCCCCATAACTACCCTGTATCCATTCAGGGGAAATGCCGACCATGACCAACCAAACCGAAACCGCCATTCTTGCCGGCGGTTGCTTCTGGGGCATGCAAGACCTTTTGCGCCGCTACCCCGGCGTGCTGCACACGCGGGTTGGCTACACCGGCGGCGATGTGCCGAACGCCACCTACCGCAACCATGGCAACCATGCCGAAGCGATTGAGATCGTGTTTGACCCGGCGGTGATCAGTTACCGGCAGCTTCTTGAATTCTTTTTCCAGATCCATGACCCGAGCACGGCTAACCGACAGGGCAATGACCTTGGGCCCAGTTATCGTTCGGCGATTTATTACCTGAGTGAGCAGCAGCGGGATATTGCCGAAGATACGGCTGCGGATGTCGATGCATCCAAGTTGTGGCCGGGTCGGGTGGTGACAGAGATCGAGCCGGCCGGACCGTTTTGGGAAGCGGAGCCGGAGCATCAGGATTATCTGGAGCGGATTCCTAATGGGTATACGTGCCACTTTGTGCGGCCGAATTGGAAGCTGCCGAAGCGGAGTTGAAGAGGGCGGTGAGGAGGAAGGTCAAGGGTGGCGGCGCGCCAGCGAAAGGTGTGCGCGCCGCCTCTTGATGTGAACCGTTGCCTTGCCTACGCGTGGGTCAGCCCGGTCAACGTATCCGCAATGGTTTTGGTGCGTTGCGCCGTGCCTTCCGTGGCGCGGCTGGAGGCCTCCAGTGCATCGAGCATCTCGCGCAGTGCGCCGACCCCGGTGGACTGATCTTCAATCTGCTGCGCAACGCGCTGGATCTCACTCGACAGCAGGTCGATATCCACACCGATTTCCGCCGCATTCTTACGCGTGATCTCCGCCAGTTTTCGCACCTCATCGGCCACCACCGCAAAGCCCCGGCCCAGGTCACCCGCGCGCGCCGCTTCGATGGCGGCGTTGAGCGCCAGCAGGTTGGTCTGCCCGGCGATCTGCTGGATCACCTGCACAATCGACTGGATACGCAAACTCGAACCGGCCAGCGTCCGCGCGCCTTCAACGGCAACATCCGCCTGGCTGGACAGCCCCTCCACCGTCGCCCCTGCCTGGGCCGACACGCTGTTTTGCCGATCAATAGTGCCCACCAGGTCGTCCATCGACGCATGCAGCTCACCAGAGTAATGCTTGAGCTGCGCAGCGATGTCCTCCTGCTGACGCTCGGCATGTGCCAGCACCAGGCCCAAGTCCGCCAGACCTTCGAACACCGGCAGGATATTGCGGTCCAGCCCACGGGTATTCAGGGTGTTGGTGAAGTCGTTGTTCTTGAATGCGGCAATCTGCTTGACCACCACATGGTTCAACCCCGCCAGCTTCTTCACCTGGCGACGTAGGAAAAACGCCTTGAACTCGCCATAGTGCGCGATGAAATTATCCACGTACTCATCACTGAAACTGGCACCCTTGGCGACCCGGAAAAAGAAAATCGCCGTCAGCGTCTGGTTCAGGTTCAACCCCAGAATCTCACCAAAGGTCGAGAACCCCGCCAGCGGCACGTCCCCAAACGCCCCGGCCATGCTGCCCAGCTCGGCGGCGTTGTTGAGCCGACGCAAAATGCAGTCATTCAAAATACCCGCCACCGGCACACCGCCCTTGCCACGCAAAAATTGCTCGTAGTCCAACCGCGTCGCCTCACGCAACGGTGTGCGCCGCACCATCACCAACTCCTCGCCCGGCGCCACGTCGCAAAACAACTGCACGATCTGCTGCTCAAAGTCGATGCGCGCGATGGACCGCACGAACAACTCACTGCCCACCCGGATCGCAAACGAATAATCCGCCAGCTTCGACTCCAGCGCCTGGGGCGCACAACTGAAGGCATCACACAGCGCCTGCACCATGCTCTTGATATTGCCGGCGCTGTCGATCACCTGATCAATCGTGCGGTCCTCCACCGAAGCCGTCAGCACACTGAAGGTCAAATCCGCCGGCTTGAAGTTCTGGCTCTTGAACACCCCAAACCGCACCTGCGCCGCCGTCTTCAGGAACACAATCTGCGCATGGTGCTGATAACTGCGCTGGCCGTCATGAATCAGCGTCTTCTTGAAATCCGATTTACCCCCGGCCGACCCCCCCACAAACAGGCAAGGAAAGCGGCCCGACTCATACAGCGCCTCCATAAAAAACGACTCCGACGCCGACAACCCATCGAACACCACATACGCCAACGTATCGCGATGATCAATCGCGGTACGCACCTGCACCCGCTTGATATTGCTCACCAACTTGGCAATGCGCTCCTGCATGCCCATGCGCTTGCCGCCACTGCGGATGTCCTCGCATTCCAGCGGCACCATCACGACTTCGGCGGAGGCGATCACACTGTCGTCGAACAGCTGCAAGACGATCCGGTCCCAACGCTCGCCCGTGGCGCAATACAGCGAATTGGGTGCGTTGCAGAGCTCGCCGGAGGTGGTGCAGAGGCTGATGGTGGACTGGGGGAAGCGGCGTTTGAGCTTGACGGCGATGGCGTCGATGTCGAGGTGGGGGGAAATGAAACCGGTGATCAGGGTGGGGGTGATGCGCAGGGTGGTGAGGGAAGCGTCCAGGTCGTTGGCGGTGCAGGTGAGCGTGGTGGTGCCTTGACGAGCGGCCCGGGGGCTTTTGAAGAGGGAGAGTGGGTTCATTAGGTGGGGGCTCGAAAGGATGGGGGCACACGGGAGAAGTGTGTGGATAGTGAGGGTATCGGCGGGTGGGGTGGGGTCTGGAGGGCGGGGAAGGGGGATGCGACGGATGGCCGCGGTTTGAAATAGTTATCCAGCCACAGGGTGGATTAGGCGTGACGTTGAACAGGTGTGTTGTGCCTGTTTTAGGGCCAACACCTTTTCGCTACTAAACGAGAGCGTTGCGGCTGTACGCAGGTGAGTAGACCGGGGAAACACACAAAGCCGGCGCGCCCGAGGGCGCCCTGCGCAGAGCCACCATCAAGCACAGACAAGAGCATCTGATCGATGAGGCTTATGCCTCGCCAAGGCTCGACACCCCCCCACAGGGGAGCGGCGTTGTTTGTGGGCGTTGTGGTCGCGAAAAGAATGTCCCTTCTTACTCAGGCTTTTTATAGGCCTTGTACTCGTTCTGCAGCACGATATGGTCCGCGACGTATTTTGCATCGTGCCACACCCCGTAGATAAACGATGACGCGCGGTTGACCAGGTTCGGCAGCCCCAAAAAGTAGATGCCGCTTTCCGCCGAAATCCCGCGCTTGTGGAACGGCTCGCCTTTCTCGTCAAACGCATCCACTTTCAACCAGCTGAAATCGAATCTGAAACCGGTGGCCCACAGGAGGGTGGTCACGCCGGCCTCAGCCAGATCCAGGCTGAGGATCGGATTCACCAGGCACTCCGGGTCAGGCAATAATTCCCAGGCTTGCGGCTCCAGGGGAAACGGCAATCCGTTCGCCTCGATGTAGGCATCCGCATCGCGCAGTACATCAAAGTAAGCGCGGTCGCCTTCGGCCACGTTCTCGGCCAAGCCCGGTTGGAAGGTCATGACACCGTCCTGCCAATTCTGGGTGACGCCCACCAACTGAATCCCTTGGTGCGCGAGTCGGCGGAAGTCGACGGTCTTGCCACCTTCATAACCACTCACCGCAAATGCCACGTGCTTTTTCTTCGGCTGGATTTTGACTTCGTCCCACAGGCCCAGCGCACCCAACCACCAGCAGTAGTCGCGGCTGCGGTAGGCGCGGGGCGGACGGTAGTGCTCGCCGACCGAAAGGTACACGGTCTTACCGGCCTTTTGCAGTTCTTCGGCGATCTGCGAGCCGGAGGCGCCGGCGCCGACCACCAGTACGGCGCCTTCGGGCAGTTGGCCGGGGTTCTTGTAGGCAGAGGAATGCAGTTGATGAATTTTCGCGCTGGCGGGGACGATATTCGGGATGGACGGGCGCTGGAACGGGCCGGTGGCGGCAACGACGTTGGTGGCTTCGATCACGCCGGCCGAGGTGGTGACCTTGAAGCCGGGTCGACCAACATGGCGCTCCACCGACTGTACTTCCACACCCGTGCGTACCGGGGCCTGCAATTGGTGCACATAGGCTTCAAAGTAATCCGCCATGCGCTCTTTGGGGGGGAAGGCCTCGGGTGAAATACCTTCGAATGTGAGACCGGGGAAGCGGTCGTGCCAGGCCGGGCCGTTGGCGACGAGGGAGTCCCAGCGTTCCGAGCGCCAGCGTTCGGCGATGCGGTGGCGCTCCAGCACGATGTGGGGCACGCCCATCAGGGACAGGTGTTCGCTCATGGCGACGCCAGCCTGGCCTGCGCCGACGACCAAGGTGTTGATGGTTTCTACTGACATGGGCGGTTCCTGGAAAGTAAGGGGTTTGTCTGCAACACCGATTTCAACCGAAGGCGCCGGCAAGCCAGCTCCCACACTTGAAGTGTTGTGGTTTCAAGATGTCAGCAACGCAGCTAGGGCAGTCAGTGCCAGTTCATAGCCCAGCGCGCCTAGCCCAGCGATCACGCCGGTGGCGGCTTTGGACACGTAGGAGTGATGCCGGAAGCTCTCGCGCTTCCAGATATTGCTCATGTGCGCTTCGATGATCGGGCCGTCGAACGCCAGCAGCGCGTCGAGTATCGGCACGCTGCTGTAGCTCAGCCCGGCCGCATTGATCACGATGGCGTCGGCGTTCAGGCGTGCTTCCTGGATCCAGTCCACCAACACGCCTTCGTGGTTGCTCTGGCGAAAGTCCAGGGTCAGGCCCAGCGCGGCGGCATGGCGTTGGCAACGGGCTTCGATGCTGGCGAAACTTTCGCTGCCGTAGGTGCCGTTTTTGTCCAGCCCGTAAAGGTTGGCGTTGGGCCCGTTGAGGAAAAACACGCGGTGGGTCATGAAGGGCTCCAGGTTATTCGGCGACGGTCAGCACGACTTTGCCGATATTGGCATTGGCTTCCAGCAGGCGGTGCGCGTCGGCGGCCTGAGCCAGTGGCAACTGGGCGTGGACCTGCGGGCGTACCAAACCGGAGGCCAGCCAGGGCAGCAAACGCGAACGGATGCACACGGCCAAGCGGGCTTTTTCGGCATGGCTTTTGGGGCGCAGGGTGGAGGAGGTGAGGCTGAGGTTTTTGCGCATCAGCACTTGCAAGTCCAACTCGATGCGCGCGCCTTGCAGGAACGACAGGCTCACGTGCCGACCGCCCATGGCCATGGCGGCGAGGTTGCGCGCCACGTAAGGACCGCCGACGTTATCCAGCACCACGTCGACGCCGCGGCCTTCGGTGCAGTCGTTCACTGCGTCGACGAAGTCTTCAGCATGGCGATCGACCGCACGCCACACGCCGAGCGCTTGCAGCATCGCGACTTTCTGCGGGCCGCCTGCGGTGGCAATCACCCGCGCACCGGCGGCGTGCGCACACTGCACGGCAAAGCTGCCGACACCACTCGCGGCACCGTGGATCAGCGCCGTGTCGCCACTGCGCAAACGGCCCAGTTCAAACAGGTTATGCCACACGGCAAACGCCGCTTCCGGCACCCCAGCGGCATCGTGCAGTGACAAGCCCGCAGGCACCGGCAAGCAATGCGCCGCCTGCGCCACGCAGTACTCGGCATAGCCGCCGCCACTGAGCAAGGCCATCACGCGATCGCCGATGGCGAACTCATCCACACCCGTGCCTACCGCGACGACAATGCCCGCTGCTTCCAGGCCCAGCACATCGGTGACCCCTGAGGGGATGGGCGAGCCGTTGCGTTGCATCAGGTCCGGGCGATTGACCCCGGCCGCCGTTACACGAATCAGCACTTCACCGGCGTGTAATTCCGGGACGGGGCGCTCTACCACCTGCAGCACTTCTGGGCCGCCAGGCTCGCGGGCGATCACCGCTTTCATACGGTCCAGTCGTCCGGTACCACGGCGATTACATCAATCTCCATCAACCATTCAGGTTGCCCCAGGCCGGAGATCACCAGCCCGGTTGAGATGGGGAACACGCCCTTCAGCCATTTGCCCACCTCCTGGTACACCGGCTCGCGGTAGCGGGGGTCGATCAAGTAGGTGGTGGTCTTGACGATATGCGACAGGTCCGAGCCCGCCTCTTCAAGCAGTTGCTTGACGTTTTTCATCGCCTGCTCAGCCTGGGCACGCGGGTCGCCAAGGCCGACCAGGTTGCCGTCGAAGTCAGTGCCGATCTGACCGCGAACGTAAATGGTGTTGCCGGCGCGCACGGCCTGGCACAGGTCGTTGTCCAGCGCCTGGTTGGGGTAGGTCTGCTGGGTGTTGAACATGCGGATACGGGTGTGGGTAGGCATGACGGTAACTCGTGGAAAGCGGGATGAGTCCAGCTTCACACCGCCCCGGTTCCGGCGAAACCAGCATTTGCGCGGGGTAGTGCTTAGGAAAAACCGAAGCCCTTGCAGGTCATCGGTTGGCGCCTGACCCGGCACGAACCCTGCAACGTGACCCACACAGTCATTGTTGAGGGGCAGGCGTAATGCTCAGTCGTATTACTCAGCGTCAACTGGAGTATTTCGTTGCGTCAGGAGAGGCGGGCAGCATCAGTGCGGCCGCCGAGCGCATCCACGTGTCGTCGCCGTCGATCTCGGCAGCGATCACGCATATGGAGGCAGAGCTGGGTATCCAGCTGTTTATCCGCCACCACGCCCAAGGCATTTCCCTCACGGCGGTAGGGCGCCTGGTGATGCAGGAGGCCAAGCTGATCCTGGAACAGATGACCAACCTCTACACCATTGCGTCGGAGTCATTGAACACCGTGCGTGGGCCGTTGCGCGTGGGGTGCCTGGAGTCGCTGGCGCCGATGATCACGCCTGAGCTGGTGTTCGGTTTCGGCCGTGCGTTTCCCGGCGTGCGGCTGACGCAAGCCGAAGGCAACCACGAGGAGTTGCTGGAAAAATTGCGCAGCGGTGAGCTGGACATCGCCCTGACCTACGACCTGGTGACCAGCCCGGACATCGACTTCCAACCCCTGGCGCAGTTGCCACCCTATGTCATGGTCGGCGAATACCACCCATTGGCGAGCTTGCCGGCGGTGAGCATGCAAGACCTTGAGGCCTACCCGGTGGTGCTGCTCGACACGCCGTGGAGCCGTGACTATTTCCTCAGTCTGTTCATCCAGTCGGGCACTACGCCGAACATCATCATGCGCTCTACCAACCTCGAAACGGTGCGCGCCATGGTGGGTAATGGGATCGGCTATTCCTTCGCGAATGCGCGGCCCAAATCGAACATGTCCCAGGACGGCAAACGCGTGATTCGCCTGCGCCTGGCGGGCGCGCACCGGCCGATGCGCCTGGGCTACGCCACGGCCAGCAATACCCAGTTGTCGCGCGTGGTGTCGGCGTTTGCCGAGCGGTGCCGCATGTTTGTGTCTGACCAATACATCCCCGGCATGGCACCGCCGAGCTTTTTTGACCCGCATGCGGTGCGCGATTGCAGGAGCGAGCTTGTTCGCGAAGGTCGTTAACGATCACGCGGTAACCCGGTTTTGCACCGAAATGCGGCGCCCGACGCGCCGTGAATTCCGGCGTGCACCCTTTTGAGCTGCATAGGTTCTGCCTACCCAGTGCCCCGGCTTTTACGAATTGACCCCAAGTGCCTCCCCCCACGACTCTGAACCCATCGATGTAGATCAACTTCTCAGGGCACGGCGACGATGACATTCGACTGGAATTACATGTTTGGTTTGCTGGCCGATGCCGAGTTCTGGCGCGCGACGTGGACGGTGATCAAGCTCAGTACCCTGACCTGGGTCCTGAGTATTGGCCTGGGTTTTCTGTTGGCGCTGGCCAAGCAATCCAAGCATGGCCTGCTCAGCGTGCCGGCCCGTGGCTACATCTGGCTGTTCCGCAGCCTGCCACTGCTGGTGCTGCTGATCTTTATCTACAACCTGCCCCAGGCGCTGCCCGGCACGTCGGCGGTGCTGGCCGACCCGTTCTGGTCCGGCCTGCTGGCCCTGGTCATCTGCGAGACTGCCTACGTGGCCGAGATCCATCGCGGTGGGCTGCTCTCGATTCCCAAGGGGCAGGGTGAGGCGGCGCGTGCGCTGGGCCTGAAGTTCTTCGGCACTCAATGGCGCGTGGTGATTCCCCAGGCGCTGCGGGTGGCGTTGCCGTCACTGGCCAACGAATACATTTCCATCGTCAAGCTCACCTCGCTGGTGTCGGTGATCTCCCTGACCGAGATCCTGATGGTCGGCCAGCGCCTGTATTCGCAGAACTTCCTGGTGATCGAAACCATGGCGGCGGTGGCGTTCTTCTACGTGTTTATCGTCACGGTGTTCGACTTCCTGCTCAAGCGCCTGGAGCGCTTTCTCGACGTCAACCAGCGCAACGTTTCCCGCGTTCCCGACGCGGCGGTACTGGCCCTCGCGACCCAACGGCGCACGGCCTTGGCGCGCCCGGCCACCAACGGCGAGCCCGCGCTGCAAGCCGCACGGCTGCACAAGGCCTACAACGACATCGAGGTGCTGGGCTCGGTCAACCTGCAGATCCAACCCGGTGAAGTGGTGTCGGTGATCGGCCCGTCGGGCTCGGGCAAGACCACGCTGATCCGCCTGCTCAATGGCCTTGAGCAATTGGACAACGGCGAGATCCGGATCAACGGCCAGCCGTTCATTCACTTGAATAAAGTCGGCGCGCAGAAACCCCAGTACATCGAGCACGCCGAACATCGCCTGAACATCGGCATGGTGTTCCAGAGCTTCAACCTGTTCCCGCATTTGAGCGTGCTCGACAACCTGCTGATGGCGCCGAAATACCATCGCCTGGGAGCGACCTCCGACCTCAAGCAACAGGCTTACGCGCTGCTGCACAAGGTCGGCATGCTCGACCACGCCTGGAAGTACCCGCACCAGCTGTCCGGCGGCCAACAGCAACGTGTGGCCATCGCCCGGGCCCTGATGATGCGCCCGCAGATCATGCTGTTCGACGAGCCCACCTCGGCCTTGGACCCGGAGAAAGTCAACGAAGTGCTGCAGGTGATCGAGGCCCTGGCCGAGGAGGGCATCACCATGGTGATCGTCACCCACGAGATGAACTTCGCCTTCAAGGTTTCCGACCGCATCGTGTTCATGGAGAAGGGCCGCGTGGTCTGCGAGGACACGCCGGGCGCCCTGCGCAGCGGCCACAATCCACGCGTGGAGGCGTTCCTCAAGGACGTCTCGCTGGCGTGATCTCTTTAACGTTCAGGACACACTAAAATGATTGAGCAAGCGCAAATCGAACAATTCCAGCGTGACGGATTCCTGGTGGTAGAAGGCGTGCTGTCGGTGGACGAAGTGGCCGCGCTGCAGCACGACTTCGACCAGTGGGTAGAAGAAAGCCGCAGCCATGACCGGGGTTGGGGCGCCACCGTGGATGGCCGCGAGCGCTTTGACCTGGAGGGTGATCACCGCGCCGATCACCCATCGCTGCGCCGGGTCAGTTCGCCCACCGAGATTTCCCCGGCGTATGAACGCGTGGCGTTGCACTCACGGATGGCAGCGATTTCAGCGCAGTTGATCGGCGCCAAGGGCACGCGTTTTCACCACAGCAAGATCAACTCCAAACTGCCCCATACCGCGACCCAGGTGAAGTGGCACCAGGACTTCCTGTTCACGCCCCACAGCAACGATGACATCGTCACCGCCTTGCTGATGGTCAGCGAAGTCACACCGGAAAACGGCCCTTTGAACGTGATCCCCGGCAGTCACAAAGGCCCGCTGTGGTCGCACTGGCAGCACCAGCGCTTCACCGGCGCGGTGGACGATGCGGTGGTTGAGGAGCACTGCCAGCAACCGGTGGCCTGCTATGGCCCGGCCGGCTCCGTGTGCTTCATGCACACCCGTCTTCTGCATGCTTCCAGCCCCAACGAGACCGAACTGCCGCGCACCCTCTTCATCAGCGTGTACGCCGCTGAAGACGCGCTGCCATTCGGCGAAAACCCGTTGCCCAGCACACATGCCGGCCTGCTGGTGGCCGGTGAAGAAAGCGGCTTGGTGCGCTCCACCGACAACCACATGCGCTTGCCGCAGAAGCCCCGTGGCGCCTCGTTCTTCGTGCAACAGGCAGGACAAGATTCAGCCACTGCCTAACCCAATTCCTTGCTACCCAAACCCCTCGCAGGTAATCACCATGACAGCGTTTCGTAAAAGTGTTCGTCCCCTTGCCGTGTGCCTGCTGGGCGCAGCGGTTGCAATGACTTCGTTGGCGGCTTCGGCGTTCCAGCAGGATGGCAAGATCATCGCCGGGTCCGATGTGACGTTTTTTCCCTATGAGTATATGGATAACAACAAGCCCGCAGGCTTTGACATCGAGTTCATGGACGGCCTGGGCAAGGTCATGGGCCGCAAGGTCGAGACCCTCGACACACGCTTCCCCAACCTGATCACCGGCCTGCAGGCCGGGCGTTTCGATGTGACCAACTCGTCGATGTACATCACCGCCGAGCGGGTCAAGGTCATCGACATGATCCCTTATCTGAAAAGCGGCGAGTCGATCCTGACCCTCAAGGACAGCACCTTCCAGCCCAAGACCCCGGAAGAGTTCTGCGGCCACAAGATCGGCTCCATGGGCGCCACCTCGTGGCTGGCGCAGATGAACAAGCTGTCGGCGGAGTACTGCGTGGCCAAGGGCTTGAAGCCGATCCAGATCAGCGAATACAGCACTGACCCGCAAACCACCCAGGCCCTGTTGGCCCTCGCGGTTGAAGCGCAGATCACCGACGCCGCCGTGGCCCGGGGCGTGATCGACAAACTCGGCAACCGCGTGGTGATCTCGTCCGACACGCTGATCTACCCGGTGCTCAATGGCTTCGGTGTGAAGAAGGGCAATGACACGGTGAAGAAGGCCTTGCTCGATGGCCTGGAAAAATACCGCGCCACGCCGGAGTACGCCGCCTTGCTCAAGAAGTACAACTTCGAAGCACCTACCGATGCGGACATCGCAGCACTGATGCCGAAGTAAACCTACAAGCGCGTGCCGCATTCGCGTGCGGCCGCGCCCTGCGGAGATCGATTCATGGCGTTATCCCACGAAGAACAGACGCGCATCGACCTGGCGGCGACCTTTCGCATCATTGCGCACCTGGGCATGCATGAAGCGGTGGCCAACCACTTCAGCGCCGCTGTGTCGGCCGACGGTAAGCAGTTTTTGCTCAACCCGAAGTGGAAGCACTTCTCGCGTATCCGCGCCAGTGACCTGTTGCTGCTGAACGCGGACGACACGTCCTGTGCCGATCACCCCAACGTGGACGCCACCGCCTGGTCGATCCACGGGCAGATTCACCGGCTGCTGCCGCACACCCGTGCGGTGCTGCACTTGCACCCGGTTTACACCACGGCGGTGGCGTGCCTGGCGACGCCGCACATCCCGCCGATTGACCAGAACACCGCGCGGTATTTCAACCGCGTGGCGGTGGACGAGTTGTACGGCGGCATGGCTGACACCGAGGCTGAAGGCGCGCGCCTGGCCGGGCTGCTCGACGGCAAGAGTCGCCTGCTGATGGGCAACCACGGCGTGATGGTGACGGCGGGGTCCATCGGCGAGGCATTTGACGATATCTGGACCTTGGAACGCGCCTGCCAGATTCTTGTGACGGCCTGGTCGACCGGGCAGCCGTTGCGGGTGTTGTCCGATGACGTGGCGGAGAAAACCGCGCGGGGTTGGGAAGGCATTGCCGATTTTTCCCGCCAGCATTTTGAAGAAATGAAGCAGTTGATGATCGACGCTGACCCTTCAGTGCTCGACTGAGGAAACCCCATGACATTTTCCGTTGTCGCCCGCTGCGCCGAGACGGGCCAGTTGGGTATCGCCATCAGCTCATCGAGCATAGCGGTGGGCGCGCGTTGCCCATGGCTACGGCCTGGCGTGGGCGCGGTGGCGTCGCAGAACATCACCTTGCCGAGCCTGGGGCCGCAGGTGCTGGACGTGCTGGAGCAGGGCCTGACGCCGAGTGAGGCGCTGGCCACCCTGATCGAGCAGGATCACAGCCAATACCGTCAGGTGACGGTAATTGATAGCCAGGGCCGCACCGCGCATTTCAGTGGTGCGCAGACCCTGGGTATTCACAACGCGGTGAGTGGTGAGCAATGCGTGGCGGCCGGGAACATGTTGGCCAATCCCGGCGTGATCAATGCCATGGTGGCGGCGTTTGAAACGGCCTCGGGGCACTTCGCCGACCGCCTGCTGGCCGCGATGCATGCCGGCGTGGCCGGCGGTGGCGAAGCCGGGCCGGTGCATTCGGCGGCGCTGGTCATCGTCGATGACCTGTTGTGGCCGGTCGTCAACCTGCGCGTAGACTGGGCCGACGTCGACCCCATCAGCGCGCTTGATCAGCTCTGGCAGGCCTATCGCGGGCAATTGCAGGACTACATCGACCGCGCCATCAACCCACAGATCGCACCGGGCTACGCTGTGCCGGGAGATGACCGATGAACACGAGCCGCGACCTGCTGGCGCAGTTGGTGCGCTTCGACACCACCAGCCGCGAGTCCAACCTGGCCTTGATCGACTTCGTGCGCACGTACCTGCAGGACCACGGCGTGGCCTGTGAGCTGGTGTACAACGAACACAAGAGCAAGGCCAACCTGTTGGCGACCCTAGGCCCGGCGGATGTGCCCGGCATTGTGTTGTCCGGGCATACCGACGTGGTGCCGGTGGACGGTCAACGCTGGAGCGTGGCGCCGTTTGAATTGACCGAGAAGGACGGCAAGCTGCATGGCCGTGGCACGGCGGACATGAAGGGCTATATCGCCTGTGTGCTGGCGTGCGTGCCGGCCCTGGTAAAGGCGCCTTTGCGCATGCCGGTGCATATCGCGCTGTCTTACGATGAGGAAGTCGGCTGCCTGGGCGTACGTTCGCTGATCGAGCGGTTTCATGGGCAAGCGGTCAAGCCGCTGTTGTGTGTGATCGGCGAACCCACCGAACTCAAGCCGGTGCTGGGCCATAAAGGCAAGCTGGCGATGCGTTGTCATGTGCATGGCGCGGCGTGCCACTCGGCGTATGCGCCGTCGGGCGTAAATGCCATCGAATACGCCGCGCGCTTGATCAGCGAACTGGTGCGTCTGGGCGAAACGCTCAAGGCACCCGAGCATCTGGATGCGCGATTTGATCCGGCATTTTCCACGGTGCAGACCGGCCTGATCAACGGCGGCAAGGCGCTGAATATCGTCCCGCAGGAATGCACGTTCGACTTTGAAGTGCGCTCGCTGCCGGCCCAGGATCCTTGGCAGGTGGTGCAGCAGTTACAGGGTTACGCTGAACACACGTTGTTGCCGGCGATGCGGGCGGTGAGCGGGCAATCGGCGATCAGCATCAGCGAACTGTCGAGTTACCCGGGCCTGGCCACGTCGCTGGAAAGCCAGGCGGCCGAGTGGGTTGCGCAGTTCTGCGGCTCGCGGGAATTTGGCACGGTGGCCTTTGGTACGGAAGGCGGTCTGTTCGACGAGGCCGGCATTCCCACGGTGGTGTGCGGCCCCGGCAGTATGGAGCAGGGGCACAAACCGGATGAGTTCATCAGCATGGAACAGCTGCAGGCGTGTGACCGGATGTTGGCGCGGGTGGTGGCGTTTGTGAGCCGGTAAGTCATGCGCCGATCAGCATTGTGGTGTGTCATTCAGCCGTCAGGGTTTTGCCACACCCACCCGCCACTGCGCCGGCGGCAAAATCCCGTTCACCAGGTAATTCCCCACAATCCGCGACTTGTATACGCGCGGGTTGTGGTTCGCCAGGGTGCGCGCATTGCGCCACAGCCGGTCCAGCGCTTTGTCGCTGGCGGTGGCACTGGCACCCAGTGCATCGAACAGCGCCGTGGTTGCCGCAAGCGTTGCGTCGACCACCGGGTTGACCGCCAGGCACACTTCCAGCTCCGCCAAGGCCACCTGGGGGTCGTCATCCTGCAGCGGTTGGTCGTGGGCAATCACATACTGCGCGGTGTGCTCCAGGCGTTGCGCCGCTTGTTGGGTGATGGCTTGCGCGGCATAGGCTTGGCTGGCGACTTCGCCGATCACTTGCAGCAGCTGCACGTCGTGGCCTGCGGTGTCGGCGTTGCCGGTGGTGAAGGTGCGGGCGCGTTTGCTGAGTTCTTCGGCACCACTGAGCGCGGCACGCCGAGCGATGCCGGCGAGGGTGCTGAGGTGGTAGAGCTGGAAGAATGATTGCCCATGGCCAAAGCGCTGGTGGGTGAGGCGCACATCGTTGTCCACCACCGGTGCGTTGTCGAAGATGCAGGTGCCGCTGGCGGTGAGGCGTTGGCCGAAGCCGTTCCAGTCATCGATGATCTGCACGCCGGGGGCCTTGAGGTCGACGACCACGCTGTAGACCGTGCCGTCTTCGCCAGTGGCGATGGTGTTGATCAGGTCGCTGTAGAGCGCGCCGGTGGTGTAGAACTTTTTGCCGCTGATACGCAGCGCACCGGCGTCGTCACGGTGCAGGCGGGTGTCGAAATCGCCACGGGCCTGGCTGCCGACTTCGGTGCTGCCCGGCGACAGCAGGGCGCCCTGGCCGAGCCGGTCCAGCCATTTAGCGCGCCAGTCACGGTCCTTGGCGCTGAGCACGTCTTCGCAAAAACCAAAGTGGCCACGCAGGGCCTGAGTGATGTTGGAATCAGCGGCGGATAACTCGGTGAGCAACGTGAGCAGCTCGACCAGCGTGGCGTCCTGGCCGCCATAGCTGGCCGGCAGACGCCAACGCGGCAAGCCCAGGGCGTTCAGTTGCTGGATCACCGTGGCGAGGCTGGCGTGTGTTTGATCCGCCTCGGCGGCCTGCGCGAGGATGTGCGCAAACAGCGGCCGAAACGGCGCGGCCAGGTGTTCGTAGCGGGCAGTGGGCGGCGTGCCCCAGATATTCAAAGCGGGAGTCGGCATGCAATGGACCTTGCAGAAAGTGGTTCAGGTGCTGGGGTCCAGTGGTCTGGTGACGTCACCCTAACTCAGGGGCGGCCAAGTTTTTAATACGAAAAGCAGCTAGCGACCTGTACGACGGTTCTATCGATAGTGCGCAACAGTATTAAACCTCGCCCTCTTATTGCGATAGCTTCTACGCTGAACGACCAGACTGCATGCCCACAGATGGTTGAAACAGCCATCTAACCGTGTGGGAATTTTTATGATCAACCGCCGAACACTGCTTTCTTTGCTGGGCCTTGCTTCCCTGACCCTGCAGGGCCCTTCCGCCTGGGCAGCGGAGCCGCTGACCCTGACGGTGGGCGACCAGTTCTTCTCCAACCGCATCGTGCTGGAGCTGTCCGGCGAGCTGAAAGACCTGCCGTACACCATCGATTTCAAGCGTTTCAACACCGGCTCCCCCGTGGCCTCGGCGGTGGCCAGCGGCGCGCTGGACGTGGGCATCGTCGGCGATACCCCGGTGATCAGCCTGGCCGCGAATGGCGCGCCGGTGAAGGTGGTCGCCAGTACCCAGACCAGCCTCGACGGCGTCGGCATTGTGGCACGCAAGGGCATTCATTCAGTGGCCGACCTCAAGGGCAAGACCGTCGCCATCTGGAACGGTTCGTGGAGCCAACAGTTGGCGTACAAGGCGTTGGATGAGGCCGGTGTGCCGCGCAGCAGCGTCCACTTCAAGTACCTGCTGCCGGCCGAGGCGAGCCTGGCGTTGACCCAAGGCGACATCGACGCCTTCGGCACCTGGGAACCCTACGTGTCGTTGCAGGAAAAAGAAGGCAGCAGCCTGATCCGCAACGCCAAAGGCTTGATGAGCGCGCCCACCTACATCGTGGCGTACGAGCCGGCCCTGGCGCAGAAAAGCGCGATCATCAAAGACTTTGTTGCCCGCCTTACCCGCGCTCGGGAGTGGAGCAACACGCACATCGATGAGTACGCCGAAGCCTGGTCCAAGGCCAACCAGTCGGCACCGGAAATCGCCAAGGTGTGGTTCAAGCGCGATGCGATCAAGGTGCTCCCGATCTCGCCGACGATTGTCAGCGAGGCCCAGGCCACGGCGGATTTCCTGGTAGATGCCCAGATGCTGAAGCAGCGGTATGACGTGGCGCCGTTGTTTGATCGGGTGCTGAACTAGGATTTTTCTTCCGGGGCTCATCGGAAACAAAAAATCACTGGCATCGACAGGGAGTAGCCATCAGGCTACAAGTGATTCTGTGAGTGATTTGATTGGCAGGACGCCTGAGTTTGATACAGGGCTCGACGGTTTGAGGGGGGGATAAAACCGACCAGAAGCGAGGAATCAAGCGCGCAAAAGAGATTCTTGATGCCCTGAGAGGTAGATGACATGAACGAGTCGAAATTCAAACCCGAGGACATGCCGATCCTCGATCTTGATACGTCCGGTACCAGCGTTTATGAAGCGTCGCGCTTCCTCGATAGCCCGGAAAGCATCAGTGCGTATCTTGCGCAAAGCATGATGGCCCAAGATCCGCAGGTACTCATGAAGGCGCTTGCCGAGGTCGCCAAAGCGCAAGGCGTGAACAACGTTGCCGAGGCGGCAGGCGTTAGGGGTTGAGCTGACCGTACAGCCCATCAAACGACCACAATCGGCAAAATAACCAAGGTCAACTGTGGGAGCTCGACAGCTCCCACATTGACCTAAGTTGCCTTAGGGAATTACCGCACGAGGCACGGCTGCTTGTTGTTGAAGCGCCATCCCGGAATCAGGAACTGCATCGCCACGCTGTCATCCCGCGCGCCGAGGCCCATGCCTTTGTATACCTCGTGGGCCTTGGCCACCGCGTCCATGTCGATCTCCACACCCAGGCCTGGCTTGCTCGGCACTTTCACGTAGCCGCCTTCGATTTTCAGCGGTGCCTTGGTCAGGCGTTGGCCGTCCTGCCAGATCCAATGGGTGTCGATGGCGGTGATGTCGCCGGGGGCAGCGGCGGCGACCTGGGTGAACATCGCCAGGGAAATATCAAAGTGGTTGTTGGAGTGCGAGCCCCAGGTGAGGCCCCAGTCGTTGCACATCTGCGCCACGCGCACCGAGCCCTGCAGGGTCCAGAAGTGTGGGTCGGCGAGGGGGATGTCCACCGATTGCAACTGGATCGCATGGCCCATTTCGCGCCAGTCGGTGGCAATCATATTGGTGGCGGTCTTGAGGCCGGTGGCGCGACGGAATTCGGCCATGACCTCGCGGCCCGAGTAGCCGTTTTCGGCACCACAGGGGTCTTCGGCGTAGGCGAGTACGTGGTGCTGGTCGCGGCACAGGCGGATGGCTTCTTTCAATGACCAGGCGCCATTCGGGTCGAGGGTGATGCGTGCGTCGGGGAAACGTTCGGCCAGGGCGGTGACGGCTTCGATTTCGGCATCGCCACTGAGCACGCCGCCCTTGAGCTTGAAGTCATTGAAGCCGTACTTGGCTTGGGCGGCTTCGGCCAGGCGCACCACGGCGTCGCTGGTCAGGGCCTTTTCGTGACGCAGGCGGAACCATTCATCGTCGCTGTCGGCTTCGTTGCGGTAGGCCAGGTCGGTCGCGTTGCGGTCGCCGACATAGAACAGGTAGCCGAGCATTTTCACCGCATCGCGCTGCTGCCCTTCACCGAGCAAGGCGGCTACGGGGACTTCGAGGAACTGACCCAGCAGGTCGAGCAGCGCGGCTTCCACGGCGGTGACGGCGTGGATGGTGATGCGCAGGTCGAAGGTTTGCAGGCCGCGGCCGGCCGCATCCCGTGAGGCAAAGGTGCTGCGCATCTGGTTGAGGACACGCTGGTACTGGCCGATTGGCTGGCCCACCACCAGGCTGCGGGCGTCTTCGAGCGTTTCGCGGATACGCTCGCCGCCGGGGACTTCACCCACGCCGGTATTACCGCTGCTGTCCTTGAGGATGACAATGTTGCGCGTGAAGTAGGGGCCATGGGCGCCGCTGAGGTTGAGCAGCATGCTGTCGTGGCCGGCGACGGGGATGACCTGGAAGTGAGTGACGACGGGAGTATTCATGGCAGGTTCCTAAAGGGGCTCAGAGAGGTTTGCTGATGGCGGCGCCTGTTGGTGCGCTGGGCGACGTCAACACGGCAGACGGCGACGTCTTGGCGAAGAACACCAGGATCGCGGCGAGCACCGAGGTGCCGGCCAGGCCGTAGAGGCCGCCCTGGATCGAACCGGTGGTCTGTTCGAGAAAGCCGAAGGTGGTCGGCGCGACGAAGCCGCCCAGGTTGCCGATGGAGTTGATCAGCGCGATCACCGCTGCGGCGATGCGCACATCCAGGTAGCCCTGGGGGATCGGCCAGAACAGCGACGATGCCGACTTGAAGCCAATGGCCGCAAAACAGATCGCCACAAAGGCAAACACCGGCCCACCGGTGGTGGACATGAACATGCCGGCCGCTGCAATCAACAGCGCTGCCGCCACCCAGGCCTGCTGGAACTTGAACTTGCCCGACAGCGAAGCGAAGGCGTACATGGCGATGATCGAGATCAGCCAAGGAATCGAGTTGAAAAAGCCGACCTGCACATCACTCAAGTCACCCATTTTCTTTATGATGCTCGGCAGCCAGAAGGTCGCCGCGTAAATCGTCAGTTGGATGCAAAAGTACAGGGCGCAAAACAGCAGGATCTGACGGTCCTTGAGCAGCTTGCCAATCGTCGGTTTGACGGTGGTGAGGGCTTCACGTTCGCGCTGTTCCTGGTCGATAGCGTTGACCAGTGCGTCCTGTTCTTCGCGGGTCATCCATTTGGCGTCGTGGGGCTTGGAGTCCAGCCAGAACCACACAAAGAAACCGATCACCACCGAGGCCAGGCCTTCAATGGCAAACATCCACTGCCAGCCGTGAAAGCCGAACCCTTCGATCTGCAACAGCACCCCCGACAGCGGGCCGGAAATCAGCGAGGCCACCGCAGAACCACTGAGGAAAATCGCGATGGCTTTACCGCGCTCCACGCCCGGCAGCCAGCGAGTGAAATAGTAGATCACCCCAGGGAAGAAACCGGCTTCGGCCACGCCCAACAGAAAACGCAGGATGTAGAAGTGGGTTTCGTTCTGGATGAACGCCATCATCGTCGCGACGATGCCCCAGGTGAACATGATGCGGGTCAGCCAGATACGTGCCCCGACCTTTTGCAGCAGCATGTTGGAGGGCACTTCGAAGAGGGCGTAGCCGATGAAGAACAACCCGGCGCCGAACCCATAGGCGGCGGCGCCGATGCCCAGGTCATGTTCCATGTGCGTGCGCACAAAGCCGATATTGACCCGGTCGATGTAGTTGAGGATGAACATGATCACGAACAGTGGGAGCACATGGCCCTTCACTTTGCTCACGGCGCGTGCGAGGACCGAATCACTTTCTGGTGCGGCAGATGCATGGCTTGAATTGTTCACAATTCAAAACTCCCCCTGATTATTTTTATGCGGGTTTGCGTGTTTTGTTGATAGACATCATACAAGTGGTTTTCTTTTTATCGCAATGCATGGGGGGTATTTTTGTTCTTATAAGGGGCCTGCCTGATTGTGTGTTCTGGTTATTTTCCAGTGTTTACGGGTTTTTTGCGCGTTTGGCGAAAGGGGAAGAGCATTTCTGAAATTATTACTAAATCGGCGGCTCAGATTGGTTGTCATACAAGTTTGGCGTATTTTTGATTTGCAGGACCTTGCCCGTCCAGGCGGTGTTAAGCTCCCCCCAGCCCAACCCCGTGGACCCGCCGTAATGCCGATTGATAGCGCAACCCCTCCCCGTAGACGCTCCACCAACCTGGCCCAAGGCGTGGTCGACGCCCTGACCCAGCGCATCCTGCTCGGCCAGTTGAAGCCCGGTGAAAAATTGCCGTCGGAATCCACCATCGTGCTTGAGCATGGGGTGAGCCGCACTGTAGTCCGCGAGGCGCTCTCGAAGTTGCAGGCGTCCGGGTTGGTCGAGACGCGTCATGGCATCGGCACCTTTGTGCTGGCGCAACAGGCTCAACAAGGGCTGCGCCTGCACGTGGACACGGTGGCCAGCGTGCGCAACATGCTCGAACTGCGCCTGGGCCTGGAGGTGCAAGCCGTGGCGCTGGCGGCCTTGCGCCGAACCGGGGAACAACTCGCGCACATGCGTCAAGCGCTGGATGACTACCAAGCCTCCCTGGCCAACAACGACAGCTGCGTGGAGGAAGACAAACGCTTTCACCAACTGATTGCCGAGGCCACCGGCAATACCTTCTTCACTGAAATCATGCTGCACCTGGGCAATGCGATGATCCCGCGCACCCAAGTGAAGGGCGATGAACGTGGCGGTGCCGACTTTGCCAAACTGGGTCAGTTGGCGAACCTGGAACACGAGGCGATCTTCAATGCGATCAAACGCCAGGACCCGGACGCCGCCCGCGCCGCTATGGTGCTGCACCTGACCAACAGCCGGGATCGTTTTTCGGGGGAGCAAGACCGGTGAACGAACACACTTTATCCCTGCGCCTGGAGCGCGTGGCGGCGAACGTGCCCCATGGCGCGCGCCTGGCCGATATCGGTTCCGACCACGCTTACCTGCCGGTCGCGTTGATGCGCCGGGGGGTGATCGCTGCGGCAGTGGCGGGGGAGGTGGCGACGACGCCTTTTCATGCAGCGCAACGCACCGTGCGTGACAACGGCCTGGAGCAGCGCATCACCGTGCGCCTGGCCGATGGTCTGGCGGCCATCGAGGCGGCGGACGGGATCACCGCGATCAGCGTCTGCGGCATGGGCGGCGAGACGATCCGGGACATCCTGGAAAGCGGCAAGGCGCATCTGAGCGGCCAGGAGCGGCTGGTCCTGCAACCCAACGGCGGTGAGCAGCCGTTGCGTCAGTGGCTGATGGACAACGGTTATTCGATCCGCAGTGAAGAGCTGCTGCGGGAGAACCGTTTCTATTACGAGATCATCGTTGCCGAGCGCGCCGGGCCGGTGGTGTATAGCGCTGAACAGCTGTACTTCGGCCCCTTGCAGATGCAGGCGCGTAGCCCGGCGTTCATCGCCAAGTGGCAGCGCATGTTGCATCAGAAGCAGAAGACCTTGGCGAGCCTGGAGCACGCGCGGCAGGCGGTGCCGGAGGACAAGGTGCAAGAGATTGCCCGGCAGGCGGGGTGGATTGCTCAATTGCTGGCGTGAGCGGGTGAAGGGTCAAAAGCGTCAGGTGGCCAACGTTCTTTTCGGAGCTGCTGTGCAGCCCAGCGCGGGGCAAGCCCGCTCACCACCAGTAAGTTTGCGGGCCCTCAAGTTCGGTCGGGGGGCGGCCGATAGGATGCCTGTGATTAAGGGTGTTTTGGAACGCGTCTCGGGCAGTCGTCTCCGACGGTGACAGCGCCGTTGTCGATGCTGAGTGTTTTCGCCCCATTTTCGAGCACGCAGAGGAGGCTGCTGGTGCACCGCCCGCCCTGTTTCAGGGCTGTGCAGCAGCGGCCCGTATCTTGCTTGGGCCTTCTCAATCAATGACATGGCATTTTGCCGTTAGTCATTTCAAGCATTCGCCCACCGTTGCACCGTGTGGGTTGTTTTGGGGAGTTGTCGTACATGCACAGCCTTTTGTCACCCGGTATCCGCCTGCTCGGGCGTTTCGGCTTTGCGCGTAAGTTCCAGGTCCTGTTTTTCCTGTTCATGCTGCCCCTGGCGGGTAGCCTGTGGATGATGGGGTCGGACTATCGCGACAAATTAAGCGTGATTTCCAGCGAGCAGTCCGGCCTTCGGCAGCTGTTAGCCCTGGACGCGTTAGATGGCCAGTTGACGGCTCAGCGCAACCTGGCCGCGCGCTGGAAAGCGGCAGACATCCTGCACGCCCCGACGCCGGCGGCGAAGGCAGCGATGGACAAGGTCGATGCGAATTTCCCAGTGATCCAGCAAAGCCTGCAAGCCTTGGGCGATTCGCTGAAAACCCAGAACGCCAGCGCTGACATCCTGGCGCGCTTCGAGGCGTTGCAGGCCACGGTCAAGGGCATGGACTCCCAATCCCTGCGCACCGTAGGCTGGTGGCCGGACGGTTATGATCGTTTCACCGCGGCCTTGACGGCGATGCAAACCCTGCGCGAGCAGATCACCCTGGACGCCGGGCTGATCCTCGACCCTTGGCTGGAAACCTACATGCTCATGCAGATGGGCACCCAGCACACCCCTGACCTGATTGAACGGGTCGGCCGGATGGCCAGCGTCGGGCAGTCGTCTATTTCTTCGGGACAGTTCACTTTGCAAAGCCGGTTGCAACTGCGCGACCTGCGCAGCCGCATCGGCGATGCGCGGGACCAGTTGGCCAAGGCCGCCGCCTCGCTCAAGGCCAAGCAATACGCCGGGATGGAACCGTGGACTGCACAATACGACACCAGCCTGCAGTTGCTGGATAACGAACTCAAAGTGCTCGACGACGGCGTATTCGGCGGCAGCATCAAGCTCGACACGGCCGGTTTCGAACGCAGTATCGACGCGATGCTCGACTCGCTCGGCGCGCTGCGCATTCAGTCGCTGAAGTCCATGGATGCGCGCCTGAGCTACTACCACGACCGCGCGAGCCAGCAGTTCATCCCGTTGGCGCTGACGTTCGGCCTGCTGGCCTTGGCGGCGCTGTACCTGTTCATGTGCCTGCAAACCTCCATCCGCCGCAGCGCCAGCGGCATCACCACGCTCGCCGAGTCTCTGCGCGACGGCAACCTGTGTGTGGAAGTGGCGGTGGAGGGGCGCGACGAACTCGCCGCCATCAGCACCGCGCTGAACGTCGCGGTGGTGCAATTGCGCACCAGCCTGCTCGGGGTCAATCACGAAACCCAGCAGCTCGGCTCGGCGGTGCTCACCCTCAATTCGCAATCGGGCAGCACCCTCACCGAAGTCGAAGACCAGCAGCACCAGATCAGCCAGATTGCCGCCGCCGCCACGCAGTTGGCCGCCACCTCCCTGGGCGTCGCGCAAAGTTGTGAACAAGCCTCGGGCAGTGCCCAGCAAACCCGTCGCATCGCCGAAGACAGCAGTCGCGACAGCCAGCGCACCACCGCCAGCATCCAACAGCTCAACCAACGCCTGACCGACACCGCCAATGCATTGGAACAAGTGAGCCAGCAGGGCCAGCAGATTCAGTCGGTGGTCGATACTATTCGCGGCATTGCCGAGCAGACCAACCTGCTGGCACTGAACGCCGCCATTGAAGCAGCGCGTGCCGGCGAGCAGGGCCGGGGGTTTGCCGTGGTTGCCGATGAAGTGCGCAGCCTGTCGCAACGCACCCAGGCCTCCACCGCGCAGATCGCCGGCACCGTGGACAGCCTGCGCGCCACCGTCAGCCAGGCGGTCACCCTGATGGGGGCCGCGTGCGATCAGGCGCTGACCGACGCCGAGTCCGTCACCGGGCTGGGCGCGCGCTTAGGCGAAATCGCCGGCGCGGTGCAGAACGTCACCGACACGCTGGCGCAGATCGCCACGGCGGTCGAGGAGCAGGCCGCGACGGCGGACGAGGTGAGCGGCAACATCCAGCAAGTGGACCAGGCGGCGGGGCGCTTGCTGGAGGGTGCGCGAGCGGTCAACCGCGCGGCGGACACCCTGAGCAAGGGCAGCCAGGCGTTGAGTGACAACACCGCACGGTTCCGGTTGAGCTGAGGGTTACTTCGCTGCGGTGTGCAGCACTTCAATCCACAGCGCGCCTTTGCCCGACGGTGCTTCGCTCACTCGCTTCAAGGCACCTGTGTCGCTGACGGCATAGGTGCCGACGGTGTCGCTTTTCTCACCCGTCACCAGCAGCCACTGCCCATTGGGTGAGAAGGCGATATTGCGCGGCTGTTTCTCTTCTACCGGGTAGTTGTCGAGAAAACGCAGGCCGCCGGTAGCGGCATCCACCGCAAAGGCCGATACCGAACTGCTGGTGCGCTCACTCATCAGCAGCAGCTTGCCATCCGGCGAGAGGCGCAGGTCGGCCGCCCAGATGCGCGGCGTCGGGTCGTCTTTCAAGTCGTTGTTGCGCGCATCCCGCACTTCGCCGTGGGCCAGTTTCAAGCGATCGGGAATGCCGTTGGCCACGCCAATCGGGGTCAACGCGCCGCTGCGGTCATCGATGGAAAATGCGGTGACGGTGCCGCTCATTTCCCCGACCACGTACAGGTATTTACCGTTGGCCGAAAACGCCAGGTGCCGAGGCCCGGTGTTGGCCGGGACACTCACGTAGCCTGTACCGATGGGCGTGAGTGCGCCGGTGTCGGCGTCGAAGCGGTATTGCAGCACATGGTCCGCACCCAGATTGCCCGCGTAGGCAAAGCGATTGCTCGGGTCGGTGCGCAGCGAATGCGCGTGGGGGCCGGTCTTGTAGGTGAGGATCTTGTCGGCCTTGTCGACGGGCTGCACGCTGAGGGTGTCTGCACCGTAAGACGCGGCGAGCAAGTAACGCCCGGCGCGGTCGGTGGCCAGGTACGCCATGCTCTCGGCCAGCGGCGCCTTGGACTGCGGCGTCAAATGCCCGCTGGTGGGGTCAATGCTGAAACCCTGGACCTGAAACGGCTTGACCCGCAAGGCGGCGAACAGCGTTTTGCCGTCAGGACTGAGAGCCATGGGGTTGACCTGGTCGCCGGCGTTGACTTGATTGATCAGCTTCAGCGCACCGTTGTCTTCGTCGAGGCGGTACTGGGAAATCATCCCGTCACCGGGGCTGGAGATATACGCAAAGGTGGCGGCGTTGCCGTGTGCACTGAAGCCGCAGACAACGGCGGCGGCCAGGAGGAGAGGTTTATTCACTGCGGAACCCTTATTTTTATGATTGTGGTCAGTCATCGTATGACTGTAAATGGATCTCGGCAATGGTTGTTTTTTAACGCGATGGGCGATGGCCTCGCTCCCTTGCTGGCCTCTTCTGGTGATCGAGCTTTTGTGGTGAGCTGGCTTTTGTGGTGAGCGGGCTTGCCCCGCGCCGGGCTGCGAAGCAGCCCCAAAACCTGACCACGCGCTCTGCCTGATTCAACGCACTGGTCGCATTGGGGCTGCTGCGCAGCCCAGCGCGGGCGGTGCGACGATTCGACAAGCCCGCTCACCACAAAAAATTGCTAACCGCCTCACCCTGCTTGCGCCGCAATAGGCCCAGATACATTCAGTCATCAAGTGATACTGGCCCCCCGCACACCGCACGCTAGCGTTATTGCTCTTCAGGACTTTCACCAAGAGCAACGGAATGCGCCCCACACCCCAATCCCATCGTCTGCGTCACGGTCGCTATTCGGAACACGGACGCAGCTACCTGATTACCGTCGTCGTTCATCACCGTCAGCGTCTATTCACAGACCTTTCCCTGGGGCGTCTGCTGGTTGCCGAATTCCGGCAGGCTCATGAGCGGGGACTGGTCGACTCTCTGGCCTGGGTCATCATGCCTGACCACATTCACTGGTTGTTTGAGTTGAAGCAGATGACCTTGGCCGACGTGGTGCGACGCATGAAGTCGCGTAGCACATTGACCATCAACCGACGCCGTCAAAGCAAAGAACGTGTCTGGCAACCGGGCTATCACGACAGGGCGGTGCGGGAAGAGGACGATATTCGCAAGATGGCCCGCTACATCATTGCCAACCCATTGCGAGCCGGCTTGGTGGAGCGGGTAGGGGATTATTCATTATGGGATGCCGCGTGGCTTTAAGCTGAAACGGAGGTTTTTCCAGCAAGACCGCCCGTTCGGCTCACCCTGTTTTTGATGAGCGGACTTCTCTGGCAAGCAAGCTTTTGTGGTGAGCGAACTTTTGTGATGGTCGAGCTTTCGTGGTGATCGAGCTTTTGTGGTGAGCGGGCTTGCCCCGCGCTGGGCTGCGCAGCATCCCCCAACCTGGCCACGCGCTCTGCCTGATTCAACGCACTGGTCGCATTAGGGCCGCTTCGCAGCCCAGCGCGGGGCAAGCCTGCTCACTACAAAAGGCCCGCCCCTTAGCACCCAATCAGAAAACCTCAGCCCCTCGGGCGCACTTGCTGGGATCCTCTGGTGATCGAGCCTCTGTAGTGATCGAGCTTTTGTGGTGAGCGGGCTTGCCCCGCGCTGGGCTGCGCAGCAGCCCCCAAACCTGGCCACGCGTTCTGCCTGATTCAACGCACTGGTCGCATTGGGGCCGCTTCGCAGCCCAGCGCGGGCGGTGCGACGATTCGACAAGCCCGCTCACTACAAAAGGCCCGCCCCTCAGCACCCAATCAGAAATCTTCAGCCCCCGGGCGCACTTGCTGGGCTCCTCTGATGATCGAGCTTTTGTGATGATGGAGCTTTTGTGGTGAGCGGGCTTGCCCCGCGCTGGGCTGCGCAGCAGCCCCAAACCTGGCCACGCGCTCTGCCTGATTCAACGCACTGGTCGCATTAGGGCCGCTTCGCAGCCCAGCGCGGGGCAAGCCCGCTCACTACAAAAGGCCCGCCTCTCAGGACCCAATCAGAAACCTTCACCCCCCCCCGTGCGCACTTGCTGGGCTCATCTGGTGAAGCCTCTGTAGTGATCGAGCTTTTGTGATGATGGAGCTTTTGTGGTGAGCGGGCTTGCCCCGCGCTGGGCTGCGCAGCAGCCCCAAACCTGGCCACGCGTTCTGCCTGATTCAACGCACTGGTCGCATTGGGGCCGCTTCGCAGCCCAGCGCGGGGCAAGCCCGCTCACTACAAAAGGCCCGCCCCTCAGGACCCAATCAGAAACCTTCAGCCCCCCGGGCGCACTTGCTGGGCTCATCTGGTGAAGACTCTGTAGTGATCGAGCTTTTGTGATGGTGGAGCTTTTGTGGTGAGCGGGCTTGCCCCGCGCTGGGCTGCGCAGCAGCCCCAAACCTGGCCACGCGTTCTGCCTGATTCAACGCACTGGTCGCATTGGGCCCGCTTCGCAGCCCAGCGCGGGCGGTGCGACGATTCGACAAGCCCGCTCACTACAAAAGGCCGACCGGGCGCATTAACTCAGGAACCTTCAGCCCCCCGCAGGGCTCACTTGTCTGGTCGCCCCGTTCCCTGCCGAAAGGAATCCGCATGCCCTCGACCTTGCCAACGCTCCCCATGCACGCCCCTGTCGAACGTGAACTCAGCCTGCGCGCCGTGATCACCGGCACTGTCCTTGGCATTCTGCTCACGCCTTCCAACGTGTACGCCGGGTTGAAGATCGGCTGGTCGTTCAACATGTCGATCATCGCATTGCTGGTCGGCTACGCGATCTGGCAAGGCCTGTCCAAGCGCTCCTCCGGGCAACTGCCGTGGACGCTGCATGAAAGCAACATCAACCAGACCGTCGCCTCGGCAGCGGCGTCGATCATTTCCGGCGGGCTGGTGGCGCCGATCCCGGCTTACACCTTGCTCACGGGCAACCAGCTGGACGCTCTCCCGATGATCGCCTGGGTGTTCTCGGTGAGCTTCCTGGGTATCTGGATCGCCTGGTACCTGCGCCCATCACTGCTCAATGACAACGCACTGAAATTCCCCGAGGGCATGGCCACCCTGGAAACCCTGCTGCACATCTACAACCACGGCCGCGAAGCCGCGACGCGCTTGAAGGTGTTGCTCAGTGCGGCGTTATTGTCCGGCGCGGTCAAGTGGGTGGATACCTTTATCTGGGCCTTCCCGCGCTGGTCGCCGAGCGCCTCGTGGGAGCGCCTGACCTTCACCGCCGACCCATCGCTGTTGCTGGTGGGCTTCGGCGGGATCATCGGTATTCGTGTGGGCCTGACGCTGCTGCTCGGTGCTTTGCTCGCCTGGGGTGGCCTGGCGCCGTGGCTGTTGGCGCAAGGCTTGGTGACATTGCCGGCCGACAGCAGCGGCCCCCAGTTCGCCGCCCTGGTGGAGTGGTTGCTGTGGCCGGGGGTGAGCCTGATGGTGTGTTCCACCTTGGCCTCGCTGACCATCCGTTTATGCGCCCTGCACCGGTCGACCCAAGCCGATGGCGGTACCCCTTGGCGTGTCCCCAAGCCCGGACCTGCCGCCGGTTTCGCCCTGTCGATTGTGCTGGTGGTGGGCCTGCAGGCGCTGTTATTCGGGATCAACCTGTGGATGGCCTTGCTGACCATCCCGTTGGCCATCTGCCTGGCCGCCGTGGCCGCGCGTGTCGTCGGTGCTACGGGTATTCCGCCCATCGGCGCCATCGGGCAACTGTCGCAGTTGAGCTTCGGCATCGTCGCGCCGGGGCAGGTGCCGATCAACCTGATGAGCGCCAACACCGCCGGTGGTTCGGCCGGGCAGTGCACAGACCTGATGAATGACTTCAAGGTGGGCAAGGCCATTGGCGCCACGCCGCACAAGCAAGTGATCGCGCAGATCCTGGGGATTTTCGTCGGCAGCATCGTGGGCGTGTTCGCCTACCTGGCGCTGATTCCCGACCCCCACTCCATGCTGCTCACCGAAGAGTGGCCGGCACCGGCTGTCGCCACCTGGAAAGCCGTGGCGCAAACCCTGACCCTCGGGCTGGATTCGTTGTCGACGAGCATCCGCTGGGCAATCGTTATCGGCGGCTTAGTCGGCGTGTTGCTGGGCGTGCTGGACAGCACCTTGGCGGCCCATCGCGCCCGCTACCTGCCCAGCGCCGCCGCCTTGGGCCTGGCCTTTGTATTGCCGGCCTCGGTCTCGCTGATGATGGCCCTGGGCGCCGTGCTCACCTGGCTGGTGAGCTGCCGCTGGCCGAGCATCACCGAACGCTTTGCGATCACCGCTGCTGCGGGGTTGATTGCGGGGGAGAGCATTACGGGCGTGGGGGCTTCGTTGTGGGCGATGGTGGGGAACGGCTGATCAGCCGAATGCCTCCTTTCCAACCGACGCCCCTGGTAACGATGGCGCTCGTCACCTGGAAAATTATTTGATGGCACTGCGCGACGGTGGCGTAGTCTGTTTATCCACAACCCACTCTTGCCCAGCGGAGCCTCCATGATCATCGTCCATCACCTCAACAACTCACGCTCGCAACGCATCCTGTGGCTGCTTGAAGAACTCGGCCTGCCTTACGAGATCAAGCGTTACCAACGCGACCTGAAAACCAACCTCGCGCCGCCTGAACTCAAGGCCATCCACCCGTTGGGCAAATCCCCAGTGATCGAAGACGGCGGCCGGGTGCTGATCGAATCCGCCGCCATTATCGACTACCTGATCCGCCACCACGGCCAGGGCCGTCTGCAACCGAACCCTGCCAGCGCCGCCTACGACACCTACGTGCAATGGCTGCACTTTGCCGAAGGCTCGGCGATGCTGCCGCTGATGCTCAACCTCTACGTCGGCCGTTTGGGCGACGCCGGTGCGCCGCTGCACCCGCGTATCGAGTCGGAAGTGGCTAACCATCTGGGTTACCTGAATGACGAGCTGGCGGGTAAGTCCTATCTGCTGGGGGATGAGTTGAGCGGCGCGGATATCCAGATGAGCTTCATCGGCGAAATCGCCAAGGCCCAAGGCAAGCTGCAGGCCTACCCGAACCTGGCGGCGTGGGTGAAAAAATTTCAGGCGCGGCCTGCTTATCGCAAGGCGGTGGAGCAGGGTGGGGAGTATGCGTTTGCCAAATGAAGGGTTTGGCAGCGCCACGCCAGGCCCATAAACAGCGCGCCCATTGTGACCGGTGTTTACAACTGTTAACGGATTGATTGGCGCAGTCGTTATAGGCTTTGCCCTGTCCGTACAGGAGTCTTCGGTCATGAGCCTACGCGCTGTCGCCGCCACGTTGTTTGCATCCGTGCTGTTGCTGCCTTCGCCTGCCGAGGCTGCGACGCCCATCACCCACGTCGCCATCTACCGGGGTCCGGCGGGCTGCGATGACTGTTCCGAGAACGTGGCGAAGGCCCTGCATCGCCTCAACCCCGGCTACCAGATCGATTACGTGGGCGCGGATGAGGCCATCGACATCACGCCGAAAACCCTGGCGCGCTACGACCTCTACGTGCAACCCGGCGGCGGCCAGGACATTCCCGGTGCCCTGCGCAGCCTGGGGGATGCGCGCAGCGAGGCGATCCGTGATTACGTGGCCAACGGCGGGCGCTACCTGGGCTTGTGCATGGGCGCCTACCTGGCGGATGACAGCAACCTCGGCTTGATCCCGGTGGACCTCGACGGCGAAGCCGGCCGCCCCGGCTTCGAAGTGCCCGACATCGCCGACGCCGCCGTGCAGGTCACGTGGGACGGCAAGCCTGACCAGGTGTTCTTCCAGGACGGCCCTTACTTCCCCAAGGTCGCGCCCTACACGGCCATCGCCACCTACCGCAACGGCGACGTCGCGGCCGCGCGGTACACCTTCGAGAAGGGCGTGGTGATACTGAGCGGCCCGCATCCCGAAGCCAGCGCGCAGTGGTTCGAGAACGCCGACATTGCGTTGAGCAAAATGCCGCAAGGCGACCTGTTTGGCGCGCTCATACACCACTTCTAACCGCCCCTCCATTTCCTGTAGTGAGCGGGCTTGCCCCGCGCTGGGTGGCGCAGCCGCCCCAAACCCAGGCACCGCATTCTGTCTGAAAGAATGCGGTGTTTTTATTGGGGCGGCTGCGCCACCCAGCGCGGGGCAAGCCCGCTCACCACAGTAAGCCCACTCACTACAACAAGCCCGCTCACCACGAGTGCGACCGCGGCTAAAACACAATGGGCGATCAGTGGCCGTGTCGATGTGTTCTTGCGCGGCGTGGAGCTTTAGTCAGCGCACCACATCCAGCGCCTGGATTTCATTCACATAGTGGGTCTGGCTCGACGTCGACTCCAGCGTCAGGGCGACGCCCAGGTCCTCGATAAACGCCCGTGAGGACGTGTAGCCGTCCTGCTCACAGGCCAGCCGGATGGCATCACCCGTCAACGACGCGAACACCTCGCGCGCCGGGAAGCGCTCGCCGACCTTACAGGTCAAGGTGGTCTCGGTCGGTTTGTCAGTGGGCTTGACCGGCACATTGGCCATCTTCAGGTGGGCACTCAAGGTCTGGCCCGGCGCCCAACGGGTCGGTAGTTTGACCTCGGCCTCGCGGGTCTGCAGCACCTGGCCTTCACCGACACCGTTCATTTTAGATTTCAGCTGGATCAGGTCCGCCACCATTAACCGGTCCACATTGAAGGCGTTGCCATAGGCCTCATTCTTGACCAGCAAACCGCCTTCAGCCTTGAACCGGATGGTGATCGGCGCCTCCTTGCCCGCGTCATTTTTTGACAGATAAGTGTAGTTCAGCGACTTGAACTTGGGCTGCAACAACGGTGCATCGAGGCCCTGGAGCACAGTGGGCGGCACCGGCACATCGGCGAGATTCGTGTCGGCCACCGTGCGCGGGTAATCGACCGGCGCAATGTCCGGCCGCAGCAGCGCCACCAAGCCGGGCGTCACACCGCCCTGCACCGAACAGCTCACGCGGGAATGATTACCCTCCGGCTCCACGATCAGCACCCGCTCCACATGGCGCAGCCCCGGCGCCTTGCCTGGCATCGGCTTGATCGCCTGCCAACTGTTGCCCACCTTGAGTTCGCTGCGCGTGTATTGCCCCTCGCCTTTTTGCAGCGCACCGGGTGGGTCCAGCAGTGCCGCGAAGCGCTGGGCGACGTCATCAATGTTGCCGTCCACCGTGAAACCCCAGAAGTAATACAGGCCCAACGGGCCAAGATCGCTGACCTCATCGTTGTAGGACAGCAACTTCAAACCAGCGATGGCCGGCGCGCTCACCGGCACTGCGGTGGCCTTGGGGTCGGTGCGATCGCGCACCGCGATCCAGCTGAAGTCCTTCTCTTGCTTGAGCGGGGCGTAGGCCCGCCAGGCGTCGCGGTGGGTATTCAGGCTGCTGAAAAAACTCGCGTCGCAGCGGGTGAAGGCCTTGAGGGTGTCGACCAGTGCGGCGTCGTCGGCGTGGGCGAGGGAAGGCAACAGCAAGGCTGCGGCGAGGGCGACGGCGGACGCGGGCAACTTCATAGCGTGGGATTTCCGTATCGAGGCGGGAGGAGGGGCATTATCCAGAGATTGTCGAGTGGGCTCTAGCGCTTATCGTGACGACTGACTTAAGGCTTGCCCCGTCGCCGCCGATAACCCGAAAGACCCCGCCAATCATGGACTGATTAAATGGCCCTTATCCTCAGCTCTGCCTCTATCCCACCTGCCAATACCGCCCTAAAGCCTTCCGGCCAAAAGCTCACGCCCGAGCCGATGACGGACGCCGCCAAGGCAGCCTTGGCCAACGCGGCCCCGGCGGCCATCTACCACCCCAGCGAAAACACCTCGATCACCGCGCAACCCCTGGAAGCCATCGACACGTGGGTCGGCCGCTCGGCATCGCCGGACTTGCCTCGATTCGTACAACGTTACCAGGGCGCAACAAGCACGCTGAAAGCCGCAGTTGAGACCTTTCGGGCCGCACTGCCGGCAGACCTGGTCAACAAAAAGTTCGGCTTCACCGTCGAGGCCAATGACACGCTGAAGGTGCTCGACACGGCGGGCCAGTTCAGCCCTTCGGACACTCAACGGCTCAGCGATTTGCTTAATCAGTCCCGCGACCTGAAGCCCGCGTCGATCCAATACCGCGAGGCGACGATCGATATGCTGGACGCCGACTCGCCCTGGTCGGGAAACCTGATGGGCTACTACAGCCTGACCCAGGAAAACTTCGCCGCCACGCTAGACCTGGCCGCACTGTTCAATCGCCCCGGCTCTTTGCCGCCCAAGGAATATTCAGCCGGGTTGTTTATAAACCAACTGGCCAACAAAGGCACAGTCGCCACACGCGAGACGGAAGCGGCGATGCTTGAGCGGCGTGGCGCGCAGCGGTTTACCGCACAGGCCTGACAACACTGGCCGCGCGAGCCAGCCGCACACCCCAATCGCCGCCGTGCTGCACGTGGCATTCCTCTTCGGAGTCGAAGTGCACGCAGCGGTCCAACGGCACGGCGGGGACGTCAGCGTCCTGCAACGCAGTGGCGGTCAACGCGCGCATGCGCTGGTCGAGGCCGCTGGCCAGGGCGTGGTCCTTGCTGGCGCGCGTGTCGAATACCCAGGTGATGCGCAGGCTCTGGGGGAACGCGGTGTAGTTGACCGTATGCGTCAGCCATTCGAACCCCGGGATTTCAGCCTTGGCGGTTTCGCAGGCCTCAGTCAGCGCGGCGACCAGTTGGCGTTCAATACCAGCGATTTCATGTTTGGACAGGGCCATGTAATGCTCCGAATGCAGATCAATGGTAGGCGTTGTCGAGCTTGCGCGAGGCCGCGATGGGGTCATCTCCCGCAGCCTGTGTGTCGCATCCCGCTCAATAAAAATCATAATAAAGCGCCCACTCCCCCGTGATGCGGTGCTTCCAGAACATCAAGCTCCCGCTATCCACCACATTCAGCTGGATTTTTGCGTCCGACGAAATCTGGAACACAAACTCGAACCCCTCACCGGGATCGACACCCGATTGGCAGAACGACGGATAGCCGCCGAGCTTATGCTCATAGGTGTGGGTCACCAGGTCGTAGTAACTCTGTATCTCCCCGGCGCGTTCCAGCTTGAGTATTTCCTGCTCTAGCTCAGCAGGCACACCGCCGCCATCCCACAACGGGTAATCCTCCGGCACGGGTTCCGCCTTCAAGGGGAACGGCTTGAGAAACGCGCCCGGCACCGGCAGGGTTTTACGCACCAGCACATCGTCCGGTCCGTATTCGCGTATCAGCCAGTTATCCCCCATGGGTTCAAAATGCTCGGGGAACGGGTTCGACACAAACAGCGTCAACACCCGAACGCCCTTCAGCGCCGGGCTGTTGAAGGGCAGGGCGGGCAAGTAGAACTGCGCGTAGGGCAACAACGGTTCCCCGGCCTTGTTGGTGGGGATGCCTTCATCGGCGCGGAACAGAAAGACGTTACCCAGCCAGCTTTCTTCATCAGTTCCCGCAGGGCGAAAACCGCCGGCGATGAGTTTGAGCGCCGGGCGGGCCAGGCGTTGTTTGAGGTCTTGGATATCCATAAGGGTGTGAACCTTCCTTTTGATAGCGGTACGCGACAGGGCTATGCCTGAGCTCTAAGTGCACTGATGATAAACCCATGCAGGCTGTTGACGGCCTTGGACCCGCGCGAGGCCCTACTACGTAGAATCGACACCTCCATGGGTTCGATAGCGCCCAAGCCGTGTTCGCCGCTCAAGACCTGCAAGGATGGCTGCACGGTGCATTGGGTAATCGCAGCAATCGCCAGCCCACCTTCCACGGCGGCGACCTGGCCGGCCAGGCTGGAGCTGTTGTACACCACCTTAAATTGACGGCCCTGTTGCGCCAGTGAATTCACCGCGTACCGGCGCGCCAGGCTTTCGCTTTCGTAGACGGCGATAGGCACCGGGTCTCGGCGCCACAGTTCGAACTGTGGGGAACCTACCCAGACCATCGGCTCCTTGAACAGAAAAGTCCCCGTGTGCGCCGAGTCCCTGGACACCAGCGCAAGATCGAGGTCGCCACTGCGCACACGCGGGATCAGGGCGGTCGACTGTTCACAGGTCAGCTCGATGTCCACCCCCGCATACCGTGGCGCAAACCGTTTCAGCACTGGCGTGAGGTACTTGGCCGCGTAGTCCTCGGCAACGCCAAGGCGGATGCGCCCGGTCAACGCTTCACCGTGAAACGCCGCCTGGGTTTCGGCGTGCAAGGCGAGCATGCGGCGGGCATAGCCCAACAACGTCTGGCCGTCGTCGGTCAGTTGGAGGTGCCGGGGGCCACGGTTCAGTAAGGGCCGGCCCAGCGCAGCCTCCAGTTTTTTCATCTGCATGCTGACGGCGGACTGCGACCGATTGACCTCATGGGCCGCACCCGAAAGCGAGCCAGCATCCACCACGGCCACAAAACACTTGAGCCAATCGATCTGCAAATCGCTGGAGGACATGGTGGTTACCTTTATTCGTTAATCGAATGGCTACGCCGTGAATTATGCGCTTTTCACGGTAGTTGTTCATTCGCAAGATAGCGGCCAGAACCTACCCATTAAGGACCTGACCATGCCCTTCGAGACCTGGTTGCTCTACCTGTTCACCTGCTGCGGGATATCCGTGGTGCCAGGCCCGAATGCGTTATTGGTGCTGACCCACGGCGCGCTGCACGGCAGTCGCAGAACCCTGTTCACCATCAGCGGCGGCGTGCTCGGCTTTGCCCTGGTGCTTGCGCTGTGCGCGCTGGGCCTGGGGGCACTGATCCAAGCCTCGGCCAGCGCGTTCACGGCCTTGAAGATCGCCGGCGGGCTCTACCTGATCTGGCTGGGCTACGGACTGTGGCGCGCCGGCCCCGTCACCCTGGAAACGGCGGCTACCACCGGCCTGCGACGCTGGTCGCTGTTCCGCCAGGGGTTGGTCTCGGCCCTCTCAAACCCCAAGGCGCTGCTGCTGTTCACCGCGTTTATCCCACCCTTCCTGGACCCCCACAGAAACATCATCACGCAGACCGCCATCATCGCGCTGACCTACGCCGTGGTGGAGTTTGTGGTCGAATACCTGGTGGCCAGCGCCGCTCACCGGGTACGGCCATGGTTGGCTCGCACGGGGCGGCGGTTCAATAAAGTCTGCGGTGGGTTCTTCGTGTTGTTTGGGGTGGCGTTGCCGTTGCATAGCTGAGGGCGAGACGTGGCTCAGAAGTTATCGCCCCAGTTGCACAACTTGCTCTCACCCAATGGCACCCGGGTGCCCTCAGTCTTGCCGACCAACATGCGCTTGAGCGTCACCCCGCACTTATAGCGACCCGCTGCATCCAGTTCGTAATCCATCCCCGCCTCCGGCACGAAAGTGAACATGTTGTAGCAACGATTGCCGATGTAATGAAACGCGATGGGCTGCCCGGCCGGCACCCGCAGCTCACTCATCACCGTGGCATCCGAACCCCCCTCGACGGGCGCCATGCCCAAGCTTTCGCCATTGCGGTCTGCGTAGCCATCTCGATTGACCACCATCACCCCCGCGCCGGGCAGGCGGAAGTTGATGCAGTTGGAATTGGGCACGGCGCGCACCATGCCATCGCTCATCACACGCAGGCGCACGGTTTCAGCGCTGGTGGGCGTGGCGTAGGGCGTGGAGAAGGAGCGCACATCCGTCAACGCGCCGCAGCCGGTGAGGGCGGCGAGGAGGGTAAGGCAGATGAGGGGGTTGAGCGGGCGCGGGGAGTTGTTCATGGTGTCGATTCCATTCGTAAGGGGGTCGATAAGCGTGGTTAGGCAACCGAAACACGCACCCGTTGCCACTCATTCCAGCAGTCCTCGGCGACGATATCCGGATAACCCCGTTCGGTTTCCATCGCCAGCGCGGTGCTGAACGGCAGCGCAATACAGGTGGCTGCATCGCGGATTTCAAACGCTTCAGCTTCGGTCAACGGCACGCCCTTTTTCGCCTCGGCGGCGGTGAGCACAGCCACAAGGGCGGGGACAAAAACCAGGCATAGCGGATCGGTGGACATTGAGTGCTTCCCTGAGTGAGCGGCGCAAAAGGTGCCAGTGTAAACGTGGGGCGGGTCCTTGGGGGCTGCGTATTCAATATCTCGACCGCGCTGTCGATAACCTCTGCTGAGGTGATCAACAGGAACGCCGTGCGCAGGAAGCCAGATGATGATTTTTGATGTCAATCGCTATGCCCAAATCTACTACCAGAATATCCAGCCCTCACCGGGTAACGACTACCCGCGACTCAAGGCGTGGGAGTTTCTCTATGAATACATCTGGGACGAATCCCGCCCTCGGTGGGCTGACCTCATCAGCGAAGAACACATAGACACGACAGCCCTGCATATTGGGTTCTACCTGGCGAACTGGGGGATGTTCCGTGGCTCCTCGGGCCTGCTGCAGAACAGCAACCTGGACCTGATGAAAGCGTTGGCCAAGTGCATTTTTACCGGCCAGGGCCCGGAGTTGTTTGAACTCTCCCTGGATAATTTCGCACCCGGCGCACCGGACCTGGCCTATAACCAAGCCCTGTTGGACAGGGTATTGGCCTCCATGGAGACCTTGGCCACCAACGTCTCCTGGACCGATACGCTCAAGACCAAAATCCTGATGGGGGTGTGGGGGGAGTGCCCGGCGCTGGACCGTTTCTACATTGCGGCCTGCCGCGATCTGTTCCCCCGCCGCGCATTCATCACCACCGCCAGCGGCAAGGGGCTGACGGCGTTGGTGGGGGTGGTGGAGCAACTGAATCTTTCACCCCTGCCGTTGAAAACGGGACGCCTGGAACTGCCGTATCCTACGGCGCGGGTGATGGACATGGCGTTGTTTCAGTACGGACTTGGGTTGTAAGCCGTGCGTGAAAAAACGGTCAGAGCCCATGTGTTACTGAGTTGGAAATACGAGGGGCTGAAGGTGAACAATGAAATAGGGGTCAGACCACCATTATTGAAAACGTGGTCTGACCCCTATTCCCCTAGGTCGAGTTCATCGACGAAGACGTCGACTACGCGCACCGGGTTGGTATCGCTGACGTAGTCGTCAAGGCTCTCGGGAAGCAAGGTGCTTTGGCCGCGATGTTCGCCTTGAATGAAGCGCTTCATTGACGATTCCTGAGTTAAATACCTCGGAAAATCATAGCAAAGGTGTATAGCGGCATAGGCTCCCTGACAGAGGCGGACTCCAGTTACCCCTCTTACTGGCGAACAATTTTGGAGGTGCTGACGATGGCCCGCTTACAGGTTGTAAAGATTGACTTAAGTGAGGTGACGAGTTCTGACGAACTCCATTCCATCTTGAAAGATGAACTCGGATTCCCTGGCTGGTACGGCTGTAATTGGGATGCTTTCTGGGACGCAATTACGGCACTTGTTGAAATGCCCATACACTTGAAAATCTCAGGGTGGAATACTTTATCCAGACGTTTACCGGGGGATGCGAAGCTGATGCAAAAAATCCTTGAAGACATGAAGATCGAGTATCCAGAACTCGCACCAGATGTGGAGTTCGACTAAACGATTTTTAGGCCGACATTTGGCCTGAGCCAAGTAAACCGCCAGCCTCCCTCTGGAAAATTTTCAGTAGATCCCGCAGTGAGATCTTTGGCTCACTGCCGTTGGTTGGCTGCACCATCTGTTTTACACACTCTGGGCCAGAAGCTGCCACTCAACGCGACTCGATAACTCCCACCCAACCGTGCATCATCATGCTCACCACGATCCCGCCCTGGCAGCGAAGCCGTAGGTGCAGAACCTGCCCGCCCAAAAAAAAAGCATTTTGAAATGGAAGTCATCTCATGTTCGAACGTAACAAACTGGTTCCGGAGTTAATGGTCACCAACCTGGATAGCAGCCTGGCTTTTTGGGTTTCTCGTCTGGGGTTCAAAGTAGCTTATCAACGTTCGGATGACGGATTTGCGTACCTTGATTTGAATGGTGCTCAAGTAATGCTGGAGCAGATTGATCCGGACGCGGGTCAATGGCTGACTGCGCCGTTGACCAAACCGTTTGGAAGAGGCATCAACCTACAGATTGATGTTGAGGCTGTCGCACCCATCATCCAAAAACTTGTTCAGGCTGGATGTCCACTCTATCGAGAATGCAAAGACACCTGGTATCGGGCTGACGATATAGAAGTAGGCCAACGCGAATTCATCGTTCAGGATCCCGACGGTTATCTCGTAAGGCTGGTAGAGCGGTTGGGTGAGCGACCGGCTTGCTCAATGTGAATCTGAGCCAAGCCGACCGTCAGCTATGGGGCGATTGCCGCCGCTCGCGACGGGCAGCAATCGGCCAGAAGCGGCCGGTCACCAATACGGTGGGGTTTAAAAGCGCCTCGTAATTCAACCGAGCGTACTCACGGCTTTTTGGCCTGCCATCTGCGTGCGATGCTGCGATATTTGGTCCGCCCGGCCTCCGCTACAGAGCGTACAGCGGCCATTTGAATCGCCAACACCACGTTAGAAGTCGGTAATTACCGTCCCGGCAATGCTCTCGGCAAATCCATCTCCGAAGACCGTGGCCGGTGTCGCAAATCCCGGGCGCCGTTCACCGTTCAATACCCGGCGCGCAGCTTCCACCGCTGCCAATGGCGTATAGGAATAGCCGTTCACGGTTTCGATCACAGACGTTGCGGTTACTCCATTAGCGTCTATGACCTCAACCACTGCGCGGGCGCGATGCGCATCCCGTTGCTCTGCCGTGGGTCCGTCAGGCAGTTGCGACAGATCACCTTCTGGAAACGCATCGCCCGCGATATGCACATACATCGCGATATTAGGAATGCCCGTCGAATGCCAGCCTGTGATCAGGTCACCGAAAGAAAGCGGCACGCAAAGGACCGGCCCCTGACCAAAGTCAAAGTCCCGTGGCGTCGCATCGGGCGCCATAACCAATTCGCCGTCCACCCTTGCGAGTAGGCCTGCACCGATGATCTCACTAACGCTCATGGCCGACCCACGGGACATTGATCCTGGGACCTGAAGTGCGATGCTCATTGCAAGCGGATTTTCAACGCGCCTAGCAACCTGCACCGCCAGCGAATCAGTGGGGACGACGTCCCAACCAACGCCTGGCAAAAGCATGACCTTATTGGCAGCGGCTTGAACGCCCAGTCTCTCAGCTAGCCGGTAAACGTTGATCTCGGCGGTGATGTCCAGATAGTCGACCCCAGACTTGATGCACGCGTTCATCAATGACTCTGCTGTTTGCGCGAATGGCCCCGCGAAGTTTAGTAATACCGAGATGCCAGACAGATCAGTTTCGAGAACTGCGCCAGCATCGAACACTCGATATGGCACGTCCAACTGCGCTGCAAGGATCGCAAGCTGCTGCTTGCTGCGCCCTGCGATTTCAAAATTCAGATCAAGCGCTTTTGCCCGCTTGACCGCCATACGACCGGTGTAGCCCGTGGCTCCGTAGATCAGAAGTGCGCTCATTGGACGTGTTGCCATTTTTTATAGACGAATTCCAGGCTGTACCCATCCGGGTCCAGGACATTGGCTGCGTAGTAATCGGGGTCGTAGTGTAAGCGGGCGCCCGGCGCGCCATTATCGATGGCGCCCTGCGCTATGGCCGCGGCGTAGGCAGCATCAACTTCTACCTTGTTGTTCGCGACGAAACCAACGTGCACAGCCCGCCCTCCAGATACACCTTCACGCAACCAGAAAAACATTCGGCCATTGCTGCCAAAACCTTTCAGGTCTGGATGCCCCGGTGGGCCGTCCTTGCCGTCGTAGTCCAAACGCGCGGTGATGCCCAGCGGCTTCAGTACAGTCTCATAGAAACTGACAGAGCGTGCGATGTCGCTTACCGACAAAAAAATATGATCAAGCATGGTGTACCCCCGTATGTTCAGATGTTGTAGCCGCCGGCGACTTCAATAGTCTGGGCATTGATCCAAGTGCCCTCTTCGGACAGCAGCATGGCAATAACCCGCGCAACATCTTCGGGCTCACCCACCCTTCCAAGCGCTGTTTGCGCCGCCAGCATCGCTTCGAACTCGTCGTTCAGCCCGCCGCCCAGCTCAGTACGGATAGCACCCGGTGATACAGCATTGGCCCGTATGTACCGCTCACCAAACTCTTTGGCCATATAGCGGGTGAGCACTTCGAGCCCGCCCTTGAACGCGGCGTACGGTGCAACTCCGGCGGTGGCTACGCGAGTAGTGGCGCTGGTCAGGTTGACGATACTGGCGCCTTCCGCCAGCAGCGGCAGCAATACCTGAGTGAGAAAAAACGGGCCTTTAAGATGCACTTTGAACAAGTCGTCGAACTGCGCCTCGCTGACGGAGGCCAACGGGTTGAACAAGCCATAGCCGGCGTTGTTGACCAGGCCACTCAGCGTTGTGGCATTCCACGTCTCCCGCAGAGCTACCACTACTGATTCGCGAAATGCCTCGAAACTGCCAACATCCGAGACATCGAGCTTGAGCGCTATGGCTTTCCCACCTGCGTCTTTGATGTGCTCCACAACCGAAGCCGCCGCCTGGGGATTGGCGTTATAGGTCAGGATGACGCCCATCCCTTTTTTGGCAATATGCTCGGCGGCACTGGCACCGATTCCGCGGCTGCCGCCTGTGATCACGATGACGCCCATATCTGTTTCCTCTGTGGTTGGAATGTGCATCCAGAGTAATAATCAGCGCCTAGGGGGTCATATCCGTTCCTACTCTAAACATGCCTGTTTCTGCTTTTTGCTTGCACGAGGAGTCGTTATACCTTCAGCATGCTAATCATGGACAACCAACTCAAAGAACTTAGATCACTGGCGGCCGGCGCTGAAAACCGCCGAACCGAGACAGGCATCCCGCGCGTAGCCATGGTTCAGGGCAAGATCCCAGAGCACCTGCTGGCGGCGGTCTATGACCCCATGATCAATCTGATTCTGCAAGGCAGCAAAAGCATGACGGTGGGTAACCGCACGCTTAAATATGATCCTGCGACCTACTTTGTCATGTCCATCGACCTACCAGCCGTGGGTTCAGTACATCCCGCCGCATCAGGCGAGCCGTATCTGGCAGTCAGTCTGACGCTTGATCCGGCAGTCCTGTCGACATTATTCGGCGACTTGCCCAAACCTGCTGTCCGCATGGAAAATAATCCCGGCTTTTCGGTGGCCTCAGTTACGACCGAGCTGATGGACGCTTGGATACGAATGCTCCGACTGATGGGCGATCCAGATGCCATCGCAGCTTTGGCCCCGGTTTACGAGCGGGAGATCATCTTCCGCGTCCTACAGGGACCGCATGGGTGGATGCTCAGAGAGATCGCAGCGCCTGATACCGCAATGGCCCGCGTTAACATGGCTATTCAATGGATTCGCCGCGACTTTGCCAAGCCCATCGGCGTAGAACGCTTGGCAGAACGAGCATCGATGAGCGTCTCGGCATTTCATCGCCATTTCAAGGCTGTTACCAATTTGAGCCCTTTGCAGTATCAGAAGCGCGTGCGCTTGCTCCAGGCGCGAACACTGATGGTGGCAAATGCCAAGAGCGTCATGGCTGCGGCCTTCGAGGTTGGCTACGAAAGTGCCACGCAATTCAGTCGCGATTATGCTCGCGTGTTCGGGCTACCCCCTGCAAAAGATGCGGGGCGGATCCTCGGGGATACGAGAGACGTCAGGGTGACGTGAGCACTCAACTGAACCCTTCCGCGCAGTGCCGCACGGAGTCAATTGAAGCCAAATCAGTGAGCGGCAATTCTGGGACGAATATCGATGACGGAGTACTGTACCTGATCCACCCTAGTCCTCTCCTGAGGAGGAGGAATCCACCATGAACACCATTGGAAACCTCTGACCTTGCTACCTGCTAAGAATCCGGAATTTAGTAGACCGACGAGGACGGGAGTCGATCCTTAGCTGCCGCTCAGTGGCCAGGCAAGCCAACGATGTCGAGAATATCTCTGAATTCTTTGAGATTAAGGGCTTTGCAATCGTCAGGCACAGATCCATAGCCCCAACTGGCAAAAGCAAACGGTATTCCGTATCCGCGTGCGGCTTCAAAATCGTTCCTATTGTCCCCGATCATTATCTTGGGGAGCTTTCCGTAATCGGCACGCGCTACCAATGCCCCCAGGTGTCTGGGGTCAGGCTTCATAAAGGACACGGTATCCCCGCCACAGACCACATCCATGAATTTCAACAGGTTGGTTTGCTTGAGAATATCGATGGCAATCGATTCGTCCTTATTCGTACAGACAGATATTTGCCACCCCGCTTCTCGCAACGCGCTAAGGGTTTCAATTACCCCGTCATAAGGTTTTGTCATCGGATGGTCAGTGTGTTCGTAACGCGAGATGAAGGTATCAATCGCTTCTTCTATGTTATTTATTCCACGCAAGTAGAACGCTCGCCTGGCAAATGACCGCATTCCGTCACCGAGGAATAATGAAGTTGTTGCGACCAAAATTGGCTCAAGATTCCGCTCGATCAGAATTGCGTTCAATTGCGCTGTCATGTCGTCCGCAGAGTCAACGAGAGTACCGTCAAGGTCAAAAATAATTGCGTCGGCCTGAATCGGGTGTGCAATTTTCAGTTCATTTATCGACATATATCTTTACTCACGTTTTGCAGGGCTGTGGCTAGATGGCAGGGCTCGGGCTATGGCTTTTTTTGCTACGCATCAGCACATACACCGCACCGGATGCGAGTAGCGAGAACACAGCGGCAATCACAAATGCGCCCGCGAATCCCTGGCTGTAACTCTGCTGAGCGAGCCCATTCAGCGTTTTGGTTAAGTCGTGGGGATACATTGCGATAGCACGTGCGAAGTCGCCTGCCATCACGTATTCGGAAAATCCGGGTTTAGCAGACACTCCCGCGTCTATCAGCCTGCTTTCGATCGCCAATTTCACTCCGCTGGCGAGTACCGCTCCCAGCCCGGCGAAACCCAGCAATATGCCGGTAAATCTGGATGTGGTGCTGATGCCGGATGCCATTCCGGCGCGACTCCGAGGAACTGTGCCCATGATCGCCTTCTGGGTTTCGCCATTCAGCAATCCTCCACCAGTTCCCAAAATAGCCATGCCGGAAATCAGCAATAGTTCTCCCTGCTGAATGGCGGAGAACATCAGAATAAGGTTACCCAGTGCAACGATTAAGAGGCCCAGTGCCAGGATGCCCGCGCTGTCAAGGTAAGGCGAAAGTCGCCTACCTACTTGGGGGAAAATCAGCATCGCAATGGCAAATGGAAGCATGGCGATACCCGCTTGGAGTACTCCGTTGCCACGGCCATTTTGTAGAAAGAGCGGTAACAGCGATGCCATGACTTGAGCAGATGAGGCGTAGGCTAGCATCGCGAGTACTGCGCCAACGAAGGGCCTGGCTGTGAACAATTCGAGATCAAGCATTGGGTGGGTGCGGCGTTTTTCGACCCAGACAAAGACTGCGAAAAACAGCAGGCCCCCGATCATGCTCACGAGGACAGGGATACTGGACCATCCATGACTGGGACCGGCTATGAGTGCCCATGTGGCACTGAACATCCCTAGCGCGAACAGCGCAATTCCCGGGATGTCCAATGTTCTCGGAATGGGGTCACGAGATTCATCCACCAGCGTCACGACCGCTGCCGCCAGCAATAAGCAGACTGGGATGTTGATATAGAAAGCCCAGCGCCACCCAAGTGAACTACTGATCACTCCACCAATGAGCGGCGACACAACCATTGTGAGTCCCATGATGCCGCCCCAGATCGCCCATGCGTGGCTACGCGCTTTTTCATCGTGAAAGGTGTGTCCGATGATGGCTAGGGCAGGAGCAAGCAGGAAAGCGGCTCCGACTCCCTGTACCGCTCGCGCCAGATAAAGGCCTGACGCTGAAGGCGCCAAACCACAGGCCAGAGAAGAGACTGCAAAGAGCGCTATTCCGAACAGAAAGACGCGTCGTCGGCCATACCGGTCAGCGATGGAGCCAGCCGGAAGCAGGAGGGCAGCGAAGCAGAGCACGTAGGTGCTTATGACCCACTCGACCTCTGCAAACGATGCCTGAAGATCCCTGGCAATGGTTGGCAAAACAATGCCTACAACGTTCGTATCTAGAACTGTCATGGCACAGCCCGCCGACGCGACAACCAGTATGGCCGCTTCTTTTCTCATGGAATGACAGTCTCTTCTGATAGCGGGAACGGTAACTGCACTTTTTGAAACGGGCGTTTATTTGAATGCAGCTAGCCCGGCTTGAGCGATCTCTTCATCGTGCTGTGGTGTGTCCGCAGATACCCCTACAGCCCCAACGGTGTGTCCGTTGATGATGATCGGAAAACCACCACGCATCAGCACAAAGCCTTGGGCCGTGATGACGGCAGGTCGGGTGCCGTTGACGGCATCTTCTAGCGAGCCGCTAGGACGTCGGAACAGAGCGGCTGTACGAGCTTTTCCGGGAGCCAGTTCTACACCCGCTGGGACAGCGGCGTTGTCCATTCGAGCGAGGAGAATAGGCAAACCAGCACTATCGACAACTGCGATCACGCACGGCCAACCAGCCTTTTGCGCTTGTGTTTGCGCTGCTGTGAGGATCTGTTGAGCGGCGGCAAGCGTCAGAATTGGCTGGCTAGGCAAATCCGATGCTGCTGCTGGCAGAGAGAGCAGAGCAAGCGTTCCAGAAAGAGCCAAGGCAGTCGCGATGTGAGGAAGGCGGAACATAGTGAACTCCTAATGTAGTGAGTCCAATGATTGGAACAGGGGGAATAATTCAGTACAACAAAGCTTGATGGCTTTATAATTCAGAAAAACTGAATACTAGGTTCCGCTGCCATGGACATTCGCCATCTCCGCTCTTTCGTAACAGTGGCGGAAAATCTACATTTTTCACGCTCGGCCGAGCAGCTGGGCGTTTCTGCCCCAACACTCACTGCGCAGATTCAGGAAGTGGAGAGCTTGTTAGAAGCTCGGCTTTTTAATAGAACAAAGCGATCTGTCGCTTTGACGCCAGCTGGGGAAGCGTTTCTGACAGAAGCCCGCGCTACTCTCGAACAATTCGAGAGAGCTGTTAACGTGGGCCAACGTGCAGGCCGAGGCCAGGTTGGCCGAGTGGAAATCGGATACGTGGGTTCAGCCGCCTTTTTCGGGGTACTCCAGGACCAGATCAAGCGCTTTCGCAATCAGTGGCCAGACGTCATGGTGAACACCAAGGAACTCCCTACCGAGCAGCTCACGGCACTTCTCGAGGACGGTCGGATTGACGTGGCCTTTGTACGGATGCCGGTGCATTTGCCCGACGCAATCTCCAGCCGTATTTTGGCCCGAGACCGATTCTGCGTTGCTTTGCCTGCGGACCATATCCTGGCAAAGACAGTTGATGACATTCGCCCGAGTGCGCTTGCTGACGAGTTGTTTGTGCTACCTGAACAGGGGTTAGGGTTGCGTGAAGTGGCCAAGCGCGGGAGATTCGATCCACACATTGGTTCGGCTCCCGGAAGTCTGGTCGCAGTGCTGACACAGGTGGCACTGGGTGTTGGTATAGCAGTCATTCCCAGCGTTCTGATTCAAACTGTTCAACTGCCAAATGTGGTCTTTAGGGAGATAGCTGGGCCTCCCATTTTTTCAGAGGTTGGAGCTTTGTTTCGCCGCCATGAGAGGCTACCGATTGTGTGCAACCTGATTAGCCAGATCCTTGAGACCGATGAACGCGTGTGGAACGGCGATCCTCTGCGGTGGGCACAGAAAGAAATGCTCTGAAGGTTAAACTTCCCGTGGGCCATATGGCGAGATGGTTACTCCTCCAGGGGCTCCTCCACTGGATCAGTACAGGAGATACCAATCAGCGTGTCCTCATTCTCACCCAGCCCCTCAACCAATGCTTTGCCCAAACCTCTGCTTGCGCCGGCCAAGAGCGTTTAAGCGCGGGTTATGCGCTTACCAGTACAAGGGGCACTGGTAGGCCAGTGTAGGGGGCATTGGTTACCGCAGCCATTAAAAAGGCCCCCACACCGGGCTAACGTGTACGAGCCTTTTGAACATAAGCGGCGTTATGTCGACCTAGGCAATACCAAAATTTTTTACTCGCTCAAAATTTCACGGAGGCGCTTCTCAAGCGCCCCTCTGAACAAGATTCGTAGATTGTCTGCATCAAGATTGGAAATAGTCTCTTCAAGTTGAAGCTTAAAAATCAGGTCATGCGTGCGAATCTCACGCCTCCGTGCTTCAAGTGTGGTGGGCGCGCACGCAATCCCGGCGAGTAAATGAGTCGACACGCTATTCACGTGATGAACATCGCCCCTGGCAACAGACATCAATTCTTACCCTCGGTCTCAAAACGTTGAAGACACGCTTACGAATCTGCGCTCCTCTCTAGGGAGTAGTGGGCCTAACACTAAGTTCATAAAGGAACGAAGTGCACCCGTCTTGCGAGTAAAAAACGCACCCAAAATACGCGCCAGTTCCATGGTGGTCCCATGGGGCTATTTTTTGGACGCAAAAAAACCACAAACCATCTATCTTCTATATAAAAATCATGGGATAGCGTTTTAAGAATGTGGCAATGAAGAAGCAATTCGAACCCTCAACAAGTCAAGAATCTACCGTATGCCACTCAGCGTCCACGCAATGACGGCTTTTGGCCGAGAGTAGCCATTCATGAAAGGCCGTTTTGAGACCATTGAAAAGGGGACGAAACGATTCTTCATGGATCAATCCGTCCTCCTTTTTTCGTACTACGACTCAGCGACTGATCCGCCTCGCCTTCTGGATAGCTATGATCAGCCAGCGGAGGGGGCCTCACGATCAAGAAGCTTGGCTGTGAGTAACACGCCCAATTCACTCAGTTGGTGAATTGCCAGCGCGACGTCACGCTGTTTGCCACTCAGGCCTTCGGAGAGGTCGAGCAGAAGGGTGCTGACCGAGGCGAAGGTCTCGTAGCTATTGGTAACGAGGGCTTCATTGCTGGCGTCTGGAGCAACGCAGAAAAGCGCGGTTGAATCCGGTATGACCTTAGACATAAAAGATATCCTGGCTTATGCCACCACCTCCCCGCTACTAAACGAGAGGGTGGCAGCTGTACGCAGGTTAGTAGACCGGTGGATATCTAAAACCGGCGCGTCCGAGGACGCCCTGCGCACAGCCGCCATCAAGCACAGACGCGATGTCTGACTGATGAAGCTCATGCACATTTAGATAACCGATCCGGGCTACTAAACCCGATCACCGAGAAATTCAGCGACCGCGCCACCTTAGATTCGACCACCCCAGCGCACAAGCCGGCGGATTCTGACGCACGCGTAGGCAATCGGGCAACCCACTCCCCAGCTTTGGGAATTGTCCTAGGACGCCGCCCTCACACCGTCACCACCACTTTGCCCACTTGCTGGTTCGCCTCCAAAAACCGATGCGCCTCCTGCACTTCATCCAACCCAAACGTCTTCGCAATCACCGGCGACAACGCCCCCGACGCCAGCCCCTCTAAAATAAACACCTTGGCCCGTGCCAACACCACCGGGTCAGCCACGATCTCGGCGTAGAGATACCCCTTGAGCGTCAAACATTTCCCCAGCACGGTAAACAACGGAAACGGTGTCGGCTCCGAGCTCAGCGCGCCGTACTCCAGCAATATCCCGCCCCTGGCCATGCTCTGGGTGAGCGCTTCAAAGCCCGGCCCGCCGATGGGGTCGAACACCACGCGGGCGCCTTGGCCGTCGGTCAATTGCATCACGCGTTCGACCAGGTCCTCTTCATCGCTGACGATGACATGGGCCGCGCCGGCATCCAGCAGCGCTTGTTTTTTTGCGCGGGTGCGGGTCACGGCGATGGCGGTGGCGCCGACGCTGCGGGCGATCTGGAAGGCGGCCAGGCCGACGCTGCTGGAGGCGGCGGTCACCAACACTACGTCGCCCTGGGTGAGTTTGGCCTGTTCCACCAGGGCACCCCAGGCGGTGACGTATTGCATCCAGGACGCGGCGGCTTGCACGAAGCTGAGGGTTTGCGGGTGTTTGACGGTGAGGTGGGCGGGCACGTTGGCCACTTCGCCGTAGGTGCCCCAGCGGGCGATGTCCAGCGGTGGGATGACGCTGACGGCGTCGCCCACTTGAATGTCGGTGACATCGGCGCCGACTGCGATCACCACGCCGGCGGCTTCGTAGCCCAGGCGGCTGGGGAATTCGGCTTCCTGCAGGTAGGCGTGGTTGCGGAACATCACTTCGGCGCGGTTGAGGCCGAAGGCTTTGACGTCGATTTGCACTTCATCGGCGGCGGGGGCGGGGACGTCCACGTCTTCCAGTTTCAAGACGCTGGCGTCGCCGTAGGCGTGAATCCTGACTATGCGTGCCATGAATGTTGACCTCGGTATTGATCCATGAGGCGTTCAATGTAGGCCGGGGACGGTGTGAGATAAAGCAGAACGTCTTGCCCGCGTATCAAGCCTTGGCCGACCTGCGCGACTCCATTCCTTCAAACACCCACATTCCCACCCCCATCGCCAGCACGAACACCCCCACCTGCCATTGCCCCGTCAGCAACAATGCCACCGCAGGCCCCGGACACAACCCGGCGATCCCCCAGCCAACCCCGAACACCACGCTGCCGAGCACCAGCCGCCGGTCGATTGTGCGGTGGCTCGGCATCTGCATCGGCGCGCCCAGTAACGAGGTGCGTCGGAGCCTGGCGAAGTAGAAGAACACGCTGCTGACCACGAGCGCACCGAGCATGACGAGCGCCAGGGAAGGGTCCCATTCACCGGCCAGGTCGAGAAACCCCAGCACCTTTGCCGGGTTGGTCATGCCGCTGAGGTACAGCCCCAGGCCAAAGATCAGGCCGGCGATTAATGCGGTCAGTTTGCGCATGCTCAGGCTCCTATCAGGTGGCGAGTCACGTAGACAGCGGCAAACCCGCTGCCCATGAAGCAACCCACTGCCACCAGCGAGCGCAACGACAAACGCGACAGCCCGCAGATCCCATGCCCGCTGGTACACCCGGCGCCGTAGCGTGTGCCGATGCCGACCAGCAGCCCCGCCAGCACCAACGCAGCGCCACCGGCCTGGATCGACACGCTGGGCAGGGTGCCGAACAGTGACCAGAGCCAGGGCGAGGCGAGCAGGCCGAGCAGGAACAGGCCTTTTTCAGCGCGCCCTTCGCCGCGTTTGGCCAGCAGGCTGCCGAGCAGGCCGCTGATGCCGGCGATGCGGCCGTTGAGCAGGATGAACAGGCCGGCGCTGAGGCCGATCAGTGCGCCGCCGAGCAGGGAGGCCCAGGGGGTGAAGTCGGGAGAGAGGGTCATGGTGCGGGGCCTGCGCGGCGGGTGGGGGATCAAGCTTATCGATATCACGGTTTTGTGGGGAGGGTCATGAAACAAATGGGCGCGCTCACGTATCATCCGGGGCCACGCACGTACATCAGGAGAGCGGCATGTGGATTGGCCATCGGTTCGAGCGAACGGTGCAGGATGATTTGCTCATCCACTCGCACAACCCTGTGCAGAGTGCTGTCGTGTGGTGGGTAGGCGGGCTGGCCTTGAGCGTGCCGGTGGTGTTCGTGGTGTGCGGGATCATCGAGGGCTATTTGCCGCTGGTGGGCCTGCACCCGCTGTCCTCGCTGCTGATCGTGCTCGCGTTGCTGCTGATGCCGGCCATGGGGCTGTTCCTGATGGTGTACACCGGCATTCGCGAGACTTTGCGTTTGTCGCGACACGACGGGGAGGGGCAACGCCTGACCCGCAATGCCTTTGGGCGCCGCGAGCGGGTGCGTCAGGCGTTTCGACTCGATCACCCACACGCCCTCGAACTGCGCCGCCGCCCACAGGCCGAGCCGATTTACACCCAGCTGTGGTTGGTGATGCGCGATGGCACTGAGCACCGCCTGACCACCGACAATGTTCCGGTGGTACCGGGCAGCCCGCGTACCGAGCGGTGGCTGGCGGAATTGGCCGGCTACCTGAACATGGCGGTGCCAACCGACGTGATCGATGCGTCGGCGCCGCGCAAGCCGCCTTATAGGCCTGCGCGATCCCCGGCCAAGGTCGCCCGCGCGCAAAAAGCAAAAGAGCCTGCGCCTTCAGCGGAGTCGACCGAGGCTGTTGGCATGCCCGCACGCGGTCTGCTGGGCCTGCTGGGTGCGTTTTTGGCGGTGTTGGAGCTGTCGCAGCTCTTCGCACTGGTGCCCGCGCTGTTCACGGGGCGACTGCGGGTCAGTGGTTTTCGATCCCGTGCAACGACCTTTTATTGGGCGGAGCAACCCGTCACCTTTTCATTCAACCTGCTCATCGGCGTGGTCGAGGTGGTGATCGTGGGCTATATCGCCTGGGCATGCCTGCGCATCGCGTTTCAAGGCCGGTTCAAGTCGGCGCCCTGACCGCAGGTTAATCAAAAGCCGCCCCTTTCTGTTCCAGCCGGTCTACCATGCCACCCCCGGCAGTGGTTCCACGCGCTACCGATCTCTCTCTTTTAAGGTATCGCCCATGTCCATCGACCAGATCAGCCTGCCCAAAGGCGTAGGCCCCCACGCCACCAAGCTTTTCGACGCCATCACCGGCGCCGCCACCCCTGAAGAACTCAACCGTGCCGGCGGTAAAGCCGAGGGTTTTGTGCTGGGCCTTGAGTCGACCAAGGCCATCAAAAGCCAGGTCGCCGAGTCGTTGTATGTGGTTTACGATGACGCAGCGACTCACCGTGCGGGTGAGTTGAAGGCTTGATCATCGGTCGGTCCTCCTGGTGGCGAGGGCGCTTGCTCCCGGTGGGCTGCGCAGCAACCCAAAACCGGCTGACGCGGGTTATCAGGCAAAACACGGACGCCGATGAGGGCCGCTTCGCGCCCCAACGGGAGCAAGCTCCCTCGCCACAAGGGGCGCTGCGGGTAGCTCAAGAAGGAATGCGCATGACATTGACCGTCGACGCTTTGCTCAACCTGGCCATGGCCAACCCCATCAATGCCGAGATTACCGCGCGCCTGCCCGACCTTGGCGTGGACCAGTGCTTTCTCACGGCGGGCTGCCTGTTCCAGGCGGTGTGGAATCATCAGTCGAACCTGCCTGCTGACCAGGGCGTCAAGGACTACGACGTTTTCTACTTCGATACGGACCTGTCCTACGAGGCTGAGGATGCGGTGATCCGCGCGGCCGAGGTGCTGTTCCAGGACCTGGGCGTGAATGTTGAAGTGAAGAACCAGGCGCGGGTTCATCTGTGGTATGGCCAGCGGTTTGGTCGGCCGTATCCGCAGTTGCACACGGCCAAGCAGGGGATTGATCGTTACCTGGTGGCGGGTACGTGCATCGGCTTGGAGATTGCGACGGGTGAGGTGTATGCGCCGTATGGTTTGGAGGATGTGGAGCAGGGTGTGCTGCGCATCAACCCGCTGCATCCGGAGCGGGAGTTGTTCGTGCAGAAGGCCCGCAGTTATCAGGCGCGGTGGCCTTGGCTGAACATCGTGATGCCCTGAATTGCAGTGAACTTTTACCCGTGTCCTACGCGTCCAAGCTTGAAATGCCCAGCCAAGGACTGACCATGACCTTCTTCATCTTCCTGCTCGCCTGCGCCGCCGCTGCCAGTACCGGCGTCATCTTCAAACCCGGCGCCTGGTACGAATCCCTGGTCAAACCCAGCTTCACCCCGCCCAATTGGCTGTTCCCGGTGGCGTGGACGATCATCTACCTATTGCTGGCCTGGGCCGGTTATCGCCTGAGCCTTATCCCAGGTAGCCAAATGGTGTTGGCCCTGTGGGCGGCGCAGATTGCGTTGAATACGCTGTGGACGCCGGTGTTCTTCGGCGCCCATCGCTTACTGGCGGGGATGGTGATTATCGCGGTGCTGTGGGTGACCGTGGCGGCGATGGTGGTGCTGGCGGTGCGCCTGGACCTGATCACCGGCTTGATCCTGTTCCCTTACCTAGCGTGGCTGTGTGTAGCGGCAGCGCTGAATTTCTCGATCCTGCGGAATAACCGTTGATGGCCTACACACCCTGGCCCGCCAGTGAGCCTGAACGCGCCGAGATGCGCCGTTTCAACCAGAAACTCGCGTGGATGCCACGTTTTAAAATCCGCAATCGCGTTACGCCGCGCCTGATCCAGGCGTTGTTGCGCGCCAGTCAAAAGATCAAGCGGGCGCCGGTGGCTGAGACCCGACTCGTGGGCTCAGTCCCGGTGCGCATCCTGCGGCCGAGCGGCAAGCCCAAGGGCGTGGTGCTGGACATCCACGGCGGCGGCTGGGTGATCGGCAATGCGCAGATGAACGACGACCTCAACCTCGGCATGGTCAATGCCTGCGACGTGACGGTGGTGTCGGTGGACTATCGGCTGGCAGTCGACACGCCGGTCGAGGGCCTGATGGACGACTGCCTGGCGGCCGCCCGCTGGTTGCTGACCACCGATGAATTTGCCGACCTGCCGGTGATCGTCGTCGGCGAATCGGCCGGTGGGCATTTGGCGGCGGCGACGTTGCTGGCGTTGAAGCAATGGCCGGACGTGCTCAAGCGGGTGAGCGCAGCGGTGCTGTATTACGGCGTCTACGACCTGACCGGTACCCCGAGCGTGCGCACGGCGGGGAAGCACACGTTGTTGCTGGACGGGCCGGGCATGGTCGAGGCACTGCGCAGGCTGACGCCGGGGTTGAGCGATGAGGAACGTCGCCAGCCGCCGTTGTCACCGTTGTATGGCGATTTCGGCGGCTTGCCGCCGGCGTTGATGTTTGTGGGTGAGTTGGACCCGTTGAAAGACGACACGCTGTTGATCGCTGAGCGGTGGCCGGGGGCTGAGGCGCACCTGTTGCCGGAGGCGGCGCATGGGTTTATTCATTTTTCGGTGGCGATGGGGGGGAGCGTGCTTGCTTATAGCCGCCAGTGGATCAGTGCCCGACTGGGGATGACGGCGGGATGATCATTCAAGCGGCCATGCCGACTGTAACTTGTGGTGAGCGGGCTTGCCCCGCGCCAGGGTCGCAACGGTATCCCAGACACACCGGGGCGCCTGGGTTTGGGCGGCTTCGCCACCCAGCGCGGGGCAAGCCCGCTCACTACAGTGAGGGTGGCTGAAGCGGCGTCGCCGCAGAATCCGCCGCTGTACGTTATACCGGCGGAAAGTCATCGTAGGATTTTGGAAGGTAGCCCCATATTCTCAGCACATCGGCCTTTACTTCAAATTCGAAGCCTATCTGCGAGACAATCTGAGAGATTTCCTCGGTATGGTCAATATACGTTCGTGGCAATAATACGCCCAACGAAGGCGCCTCTTGCCACAAGCCGATGTCGAGCCATTCGACATACGCAAAAGGGAACGGCAGGTGGTAAAACCATTCCACATCCCATCCCGAGATATGGCCTGTGATGCATTTTGAGCGATACGAAGGTACCCACTCCGAGCGCTGGCGCATGTGTGTAATCAGTTCGTTCCACTTGGTGTTGTTTGCCGCGCCGGCCAGGTTTCTTGCCGCTACGGTGGTCTGGATGGTCTTGCGGTTTTTATCATTCTGTCGGGCGCCGGGCCCCGGTAGTTCATTCATATTTATCACTCTCGACTCACTCATTTGACTGATACGTTTGCGTGACTTCCAGCAGCTTAATGGTGGTCCAGGATATTGGGTTTTACTTTTTTTGCCTCCGGGAATTGTCTGAACGAGTAACCTGGCTATCTTTGCCAAGAGCGGGTTGGGAGCTTGAAACTTGGTGATCTGATCCGGCTGATCAGTTGCCTCTCTCACATAACAAGGACCCCCATGCGCGAATACACCATCAACTATCTGTTCAACGGCGAACCCCGCACCCATGCATTCGAACTCAACCAGCCTGAGTTGCGGGTACACGAGGCGGCGTTGCACCTGCTGCAGTTGCATTTTGGCGATGCGGAAAATGGCTTGATCCTGCCGCCTGCGGATGCGCTGCCGGAGCAAATTCTGGAGCAGGCGCAGGTGGTAGGGATTACGCAGATAGAGGTTGCATGAGCACAAGTCCCATTATTCAGGCGGTCACGGCGGCGGATATCCCCGAGGTGCTGAGGTTCGTGCTGCACGCTCGTGCCGAGCTGTTTCCCACGCTCAGCGCCACAGGGATGCCGGCGGACCTGGCGCGGTTCGAGGCGGTTTATCTGCAGGGCGATGGGCGTTTTCTTATCGCGCGCGATGAGGCCCAAATCGTCGCCGCCATGGGTTATCTGCCCTATGACGGGCGTTTTGCGCAGTTGAATTACCAAGGCCGCAAGACGGTGGAAGTGGTGCGCTTGTTTGTAGCACCAGCGTTTCGCCGTTTTGGCTTGGCGGGGCAGTTGTACCGTGCGCTGGAAGCGATGGCGCAAGCCGATCGGGTGGAGGTGATGTACTTGCATACCCATCCGTTTTTGCCGGGGGCAATTGAATTTTGGGTTCGGCAGGGGTTTGAGGTCGTGGATGTGGAAGCAGACCCGGTGTGGCGGACGACGCATATGCACAGGGCTTTATAGACCAATGCTCCGGGGGGCTTATTGCTCTGGGGGGGCTTGTTGTAGTGAGCGGGCTTGCCCCGCGCTGGGCTGCGAAGCAGCCCCTGAAGCCATACGCCCCGGTTCGACCTGGAGGAATGCAGCGGCCTTATTGGGGCTGCTGCGCAGCCCGGCGCGGGGCAAGCCCGCTCACTACAGTAACGCTCTACTCAGGCTTTAGATTGGGCGTAGCCGCAGGATTTGCGCCCCATCAAACGGGTCTGTCAGGTAGTGCGCCTGCACCCCAAACGTCTCCTGCAACCGCTGTGGCGTCAGCACGTCCAGGGGTTTGCCCAGCGCCACCAACCGCCCGTGGTCCAGCACCGCCAAGCGGTCACAGGTCAGCGCCTGGTTCAGGTCATGCAGGGCAATCAAGGTGGTGACAGGCAACCGTTGCACGCCCTCCAAAATCCCCAGTTGATGCTGGATATCCAGGTGATTGGTCGGCTCATCCAATAACAGGATCTGCGGCCGTTGCGCCAATGCACGGGCGATGTGCACGCGTTGGCGTTCACCGCCCGAGAGGCTGCGCCAGGCGCGCTGGCTCAGGTGGGTGGCGTCGACGTCGTGCAAGGCCTGGTTCACGATGGCGTCGTCATCCAAGGACCACGGGCTCAACGCCGACAACCACGGCGTACGGCCCAGCGCCACGGCGTCGAACACGCGGATGGCGTCGTCGGTGTCGGCCTGTTGTTCCACCACCGCCAGTTGCTGCGCGATGGCGCGGCGGGACAGGCTGCCCAGGCGCCGGCCGCCCAGCAACACTTCGCCGGACGCGGGTGTACGCAGGCCTGCCAGCAGTTTGAGCAAGGTCGATTTGCCCGAGCCGTTCGGGCCGACGATGCCGAGGGTTTCGCCCAGGTGTACGTCCAGATGAATGTCGCGCAGCAGCTCGGCCTCGCGCACCTTGAAACCCAGCCCGGTGCAGCTCAGAACCGTCATCGCGCGTTCCTCCGGCCGATCAGGATCAGTGCAAACACCGGCGCGCCCACCAGCGCCGTGACCACGCCAACGGGAATCACCTGGCCCTTGATCAGCGTGCGTGACAGCACGTCCGCCGCAATCAAAAACAGTGCGCCACCCAAGGCGCTCGCCGGCAGCAGGCGCGAATGCCCGGTGCCGAGCAGCAGGCGCACGGCATGCGGAATCACCAGCCCGACAAAGCCGATGGAGCCGACAATCGACACCATCACTGCCGTCACCAGGGCCGCGCAGCCCACCAGCACAAACTGCACCCGGCGCACCGGAATGCCGAGGGATGCTGCCGAGTCGCTGCCAAAGGTAAACGCATCCAGCGCTCGACGGTGCCACAGGCACACGGCCAAACCCACGACCGCCACCGGCACCGCCAGCCACACCGACGGCCAGCGCACGCCGCTGAGGTTGCCCAGTAGCCAAAACAGGATGCCGCGTGCCTGTTCGGAACTGGCCGATTTGGTGATCAGGAACGCGGTGAGCGCATTGAACAACTGCGAACCGGCAATGCCCGCGAGGATGATCTGGCCGGTGCCGCTGGCCGAACCGCTGGCGCGGGCCAACAGGATCACCAGCGCAAACGCCGCCATCGCACCGACAAACGCGCCGGCCGATAACGAAATCAACCCGCCGCCCACGCCCATCAACGCCACCAATACCGCGCCGGTCGATGCGCCGGCGCTGATGCCCAGCAGGTACGGATCGGCCAGCGGGTTGCGCAACAGTGATTGCAGGATCACCCCGCACGTCGCCAACCCCGCACCGCAGGCGGCAGCGACCAGCGCGCGGGTGAGGCGGTAGTTCCACACCACGCCTTCATCGATGGGGTCGAGCACGTAGCCGGCCGCCCACAGTTTGTTGGCGAGCACCTGGAGCACGACCTGCGGCGAAATGGCGGTTTCGCCGATGGCCACGCCGGCGAGTACGGCGATCAGCAGCAATGCCAGGGCGAATAGGGTGCGCATCATTTTGGTAGGTCGTAGCCGTCGATGGCCGTGGCCAGTTGTTCAAGGCCGTCGAACATGCGGATGCTGGCCTGCAACGCCAGGGCGTCGAGGATGATAATGCGGTTGTTTTTCACCGCGTCCATGTTGCGGGTCACCGGGTCGCTGCGCAGGAAGGCGAGTTTCTTTTCATGGTCGTCGGCGGGGTAGCGGCGACGGTCCATGCGGGCGATCACCAGGAAGGTCGGGTTGGCCTTGGCAATCGTTTCCCAGCCGACGGCGGGCCACTCTTCATCGGACTGCACCACGTTGGACAGGCCGAGGATTTGCAGCATGAACTCGGGAATGCCTTTGTGGCCGGCCACGTACGGGTCGCTGGCCATCTCCGAGCTGGAGAACCACACCAACGCGCTGGCGTGCTTGAGGCCTTTGCTCTGCACGGTGGCGACGGATTTGGCCAAGCGCGCCTTGAGTTCGTCGTTCAATTGCTGGCCGCGATCCTGTACGTCGAAGATCTGCGCCAATTGGCTGATGCTTTTATAAATGGTCTCGATACGGAACGGCTCCAGCCGCGTGCCGTCGGCGCCCACCAGGTTGTCCTTGCCTTCGCAGTCGGAGGGCAGCAGGTAGGTGGGGATCTTCAGTTCATGGAATTGCTCGCGGGTGCCGACCACGCCCTGCGGCCCGACCACCCATTCCAGCTCGGCGGCCACCAATTGCGGGCGTTTGGCGATCACGGCTTCGAAGCTCGGCTCGTTGTTGGCCAGGCGCTCGATGCGGTCGTTCTGTGCCTTGTACTGCGGTAACACGCTGTTGAACCACAGCGAAGTGCCGACCACTTTATCGCCCACGCCCAAGGCGTAGAGCATCTCGGTAGCGGCTTGGCCGATGGTCACGCTGCGCGCCGGCGCCTGCTGGAAGGTGAGGCTACTGCCGCAGTTTTCCACGGTGAGCGGGTAGTGGGTGGGCGCGGCGTGGGCCAGGGCACAGAAGCCAATGCCGGTGAGCAGGGCGGTAACGCGTGGCAGCATGGGACGATCTCCGAGTGAACCGTACGTGCAACTGGGGAGGTACGGTTCGGAAATACACCCTCGAGCGCTGTGGTAGAGACAGGCAAGAATGTCCTTCCCGGACACCCCGCCGGTTAGTGATTGAGCTTGAGCCGGCAGGTCTCCTGACTGATGCGTCGTCGCCACGCTCCGGCCTTCCCGGACAAGGTCCAGTGGCATCGAGGAGCAGGCTCAGCACCTACAGTTGCGGGGGCAGTTCCGATTGACGCGGGGGGACCGCGCTTCGGATTCCCTATTAGTCCCGTTTGGGAACCGGCGCGGTATGGTAGTCGATCGCGAGGTTGAACGGGAGGCCGTGACGCCAACGGTGGCTCTTTGGCGGTGGGGCTCCTATGATGCGCAGCCAATGGATCGCTTTATCACAAGGAATACACAGTGAAATTATTTCTCGCGTTCGCCCTCGTCGCCACGCTCGCCGGTTGTGCCACCCAGGGTAAATCTGAAAAGCAGATTCTTGACGAGGCCGCCACCGCGTATGTCGCGTCGATGCCGGCCGGGTCGGACAAACTCCGTTTGCACACGATGAGCATCCCCAAAAGCGGGATGTTCGGCGATACCCTGGCGATTTCCATGGCGGGTGAGCAAAACGCCGCTCGCCTTAGGGGAGAGTTGCTCGATGCTAAACGCTTGGGCGATGTGTTCTTTTTGATTATCGGTGCCGGCACGCCGGTTGATGTTGCGGTGATCGGCAAAGCAGTCGAAGGGCAGGATTTGAAGGGGATGCAGATTTACTACTCGGGCACTGAGGCGCAGAAGGACACGGTGCGTGCGGCGGTCGAGAAAACGCAGGCGCAGTTTCATTACATCAATGCGCAATGAAGGTTTGCCCGTTGGCCTGATAACTCTGGGTACGGTGCTGGACCTGTGGCGAGGGAGCTTGCTCCCGCTGGCGGCCTGACAGATGGCCTGGATGTTGGATCAGACCGGGTACATATCCGTTGCTGCGGTAACGGCCGCTGTGGGTTCCGCCCTTACGGCGGGTCACTTTTGGAAGAGCGCCAAAAGTAACCAAAAACGCTTCGCCCCAACACTCGGCACCTCGCTTAGGCTCGGTGTGCCCTCACTCCGGCTTGAATCCGTGGGCCGCCGCCACGCGCCATCCATGGCGCGGGGCGGCTAACCCGGCGTCCTGCCGGGTTACCCACGGATTCAAGCCTACGTTCGGCCAGCGTGTTTGACGGGGCGCCTAAGATCAAAAGCACGATCAAGATCAAGATCAAGAGCGGCTCGCTTCGCATCGTGGTTGGCGTTGGTTTGTTAACGCAGATCAATATGTGAAGCTTAGAGCCGAATGTCTTCTGGACCTTGTATCAGTGCTTCAATCCGTGTCCCCGTGGCGCGTTCTTCGTTGCTGAAACCGTCGTAGTCGGCCAGGTTGGCGAAGCGGATGCCGGTCAGGCGTTCGATCTGGATGACGCTGCGCTGGTAGGTCCGGAGTTGGCCGAACACCAGATCGAGTTGGCCCAGTTCGCGGCTCTGGTCGATCATGTAGGCGCTGGCGGAAGGCTTGCCGTCGTCGCTGAGGTAGGCGACCACTTTCCAGAACGCTTTGGGGATTTTCACGCCCCGGTAGACGCGGTCGTCATCGGCGAATACCGGGCCGGTAAACACCGTGGCGCGGGCTTTCCAGCGCTGGGTGTTGTCGAGGATGTAGTCTTCGAGTTCCAGCCAGGTCTTCTGGTTGAACCCGCTCATTTGCGGCGAGCAGTTGGTGAAGTGGAAGGTGTCGAGGTTGGCGGTTTTTGCGTCGTCGCCCCAGTTGGGGTCTTGGCGGCGTACCAGGTGGCCGCGATCCAGGCCGTTGCTGGCGTAGAGCGCTTCGCCCACCTGCGCGTCGATGGGCAGGCGGCCGTCATAGGCCCAGGTGTCGTTGCTGCGCACGATGTCCACATGCTGCCCGCCGTCGATGTTGACGCCTACATACAGCGCGAGCCGTTTTGAGCGGGACATTGTTATCGAGAAGTGTGTGTAGTCCAGGCGCTCCTTCTGTGCATCCCCCGCCAAGGCCTCTTCAACCGTGGGCCAGGGCACCACGAAATTGCCGAGAAAGTCCTCTGTGTAGCCGCGCCGGTCCTTCAAGTCTTTGGCCGGTGTGACGTGGGGTGTCGCCGCCCTGGCCTCCAAGAGGGTGGGGCTGGGCGCAATCAACGGGCGCAGGTCGGCGAGCCGTGGACGGTGGGAAAGATCGATTTTGGCTTTACGGGCAGGCATCGGTAAGTCCTCCTTGGATAAACACGACTGCAACATAGGTTAATGACAATTGATGACACGCGTTAACGTCTCGGGGCTATCCTGAATCGGTTGCCTGGACGTTGTCACATACTCAATGGAGCCTGACCATGTGTGTTCGCCACCCCCGTCACCCGATTTTCTGCCTGATTCCGCCGTACATGCTCGACCAGATCGCACGTAATGGCGATAAGGCGCAACGGGATGTCGCATTGCGCACCCGCGCCAAGGACAGCACGTTCCGCTCGCTGCGCATGGTCGCGGTGCCCGCCAAGGGCCCGGCCCGCATGGCCTTGGTCATGGGCGCCGACAAACGGCGTTCGATCTACAGCGCCGAAGGCACCGATAGCCTGCCCGGCAAGCTGGTGCGTGGCGAAGGCCAGCCCGCCAGTGGTGATGCCGCGGTGGACGAGGCCTATGATGGCCTGGGCGCCACCTTCGATTTTTTCGATCAGGTGTTCGACCGTAACTCCATCGACGATGCCGGCATGGCCTTGGACGCTACCGTTCACTTTGGCCAGAACTACAACAATGCGTTCTGGAACTCGACCCAGATGGTGTTTGGTGATGGCGATGAGCAACTGTTCAACCGTTTCACGGTGGCGCTCGATGTGATTGGCCATGAGTTGGCCCATGGCGTGACCGAGGACGAGGCCAAACTGATGTATTTCAACCAATCCGGCGCATTGAACGAGTCGCTGTCGGACGTGTTCGGTTCGTTGATCAAGCAATACGCGTTGAAGCAAACCGCAGAGGACGCCGATTGGCTGATCGGCAAAGGGCTGTTCACCAAAAAGATCAAAGGCACCGCCCTGCGCTCGATGAAAGCCCCCGGCACGGCGTTTGACGACAAACTGCTGGGCAAGGACCCTCAGCCGGGGCACATGGATGATTTTGTGCAGACCTACGAGGACAATGGCGGGGTGCATATCAATTCCGGCATTCCCAACCATGCGTTCTACCAGGTCGCGACAAAACTCGGCGGGTTTGCCTGGGAACGCGCTGGGCGCATCTGGTATGACGCGCTGCGCGATGCGCGGTTGCGGCCCAATTCGGGGTTCCTGCGTTTTGCGCGCATTACCTACGATGTTGCCGGTCGACTCTACGGCGCGAACAAGGATGAACAGAAGGCGGTCAAGGACGGTTGGAAGGCGGTCGGCATTTCTGTCTGACGTGAGGAACAACCATGCACATTTCGATCAAGGAAAACGGCGGGGCCGGGTATTTTCCGGGCCTGGCCAAGCCGCGTACGGTGGAACTGGCCACACTGCCCGAGCAGGACCAGCAGGAGTTGCGGCAGCTTATCGAGGCCGCCGACTTCTTCCAGCTGCCGCAAAGCAACGCACCGACCCCCGGTAATCCGGGCCAGGTGCATTACACGCTGACCGTGACAGAAGGCCAGCGCGAGCACACCGTCTGTGTGCTCGCGCCGGTGAAGTCGCAGGCGCTGGACGGCCTGGTGCAGTGCGTGCGGCGGCATATCCGTGATTGAGGTTCAGCTCGGGGCGTGCACCTTGTCCGCGAGGGACGCGCCCAGGCAGTAGAGCAACCCGCCCGCGATCACAAACAGCGCCAGCAGGTAGAACATGCAATGGGCCGGCTGTGACACCAGCACCATCCCGCACAGTACCGGCCCCAGTGCCGCGCCGACGTTGCCGAGGTTTTGCGCGCCGTAGTACATGCCGCGCAGATGATCGGGCGCGATGATGTCGATAAACATGTATTCGGCGGGGAACACGATGATTTCGCCCAGCGTGAAGATCGCCATGGACACCACCCAGAACGTCAGCGAGGTGGACAAGCCAAACCCCGCCAACCCGACGATGAACATCCCCAGCCCTCCGGCGAGCCACAGGTGCAGGTGTTGATGGGTGATCCGCTTGCCAATCGTGTATTGCAGGCTGATCACCATCAGCGCGTTGGTGGCCACCACGCTGCTGATAATCCGGTAGGCCGCCTCGGGCGTGGTGGTGACGACCAGGTATTGCGAGAGGTAAGCCGTGAACTGGCCAAACACCACGGCGCTGAGGATGCCGCCCAAGGTAAAGCACACCAGGCGGTAGTCCCTCAGCAGTAATTTGCCCACCGCCAGGAAGGGCGCGGCGGGCTGGCTGGCGTGGCGTGGCGCCCAGTGCCTGTCGCCCCACACGCAATAAACCATGAAGAACCCAGCCCCAAGCACGGCCGAGGCCAAAAAGGGCAGGCTGATAGCCAGTGCGGCTAGCCCAGCACCGAGGAACGGGCCGACGGCATAGCCGATATTGGTCAGGGTGTATTTGATCGAAAACGCTTCGCTGCGCGCCTCGGTGGGAAGCAGCCGGCCAAACCCGGACTTGACCGCGATATCGATGACGGCATAGGCCAGGTTGATCGCGACCAGGCAGACGTAGAACACCCACAGATCCTGAGCGACAAACGCCCCTAGAAACCCGCTGGTGAATACCGCGCAACAGCCGAGGATCAGGCGGTGACCGGGCAGGCTGTCCACCAGAAAACCGCCATACAGGCTTAACAAAGAGCCGATGATCAGCGAGCTGCCGATCACCAGGCCGATGTCGGCGACGCCCAACTGGAACTGGCTCGACAGGTAGATCACCAGATAGGGCAGGGTGATCGCCCTGGCGAGCGTCAACACCAGGGACGCGCCCAGTAGCAGGTTGACGGCCAGGGGGTAGTTTTTCAGCGTGGTCAGCATCCGAGCCTCAGTGCCAGGGTTTATCCGGTCATAGCTTACTGTTGAGCTGATTTCTGATTTAGGATGCTTTTTACCAAGTTGCCTGAACTGAATTCACCAATACAGGATGTGCATGTTTTCTTCCGAACGCTTGAAAGGTATCGATGTGTTTGTGTGTGTCTCGGACCACGGCAGCTTTACCGCCGCCGCGGAGAAAATGAACCTGACCGCCTCGGCCATCAGTAAAAGCATCGCGCGGCTGGAAAAACGCTTGGGTGTTCGGCTGTTCCAGCGCACCACGCGGCGCTTGTCCCTCACCGATGCCGGTGTGGCGTTTTACCGGACGTGCACGGGCGTACTGGCCGACTTGGAAGAGGCCGAGCTTTTACTGCACGTGGAAAATACCGAGGCCCGCGGTCGTGTGCGCATCGACCTGCCCAGCGCATTGGGGCGCGCGCAGGTACTGCCGGTGTTACTGCCTTTTTTGCAGGCGCATCCGCTGCTTTTGGCGCACCTCACGTTTGGCGACGGGTTCATCGAGCCGTTCGAGGAAGGCGTGGACATTGTGGTGCGTATCGGCGGCACGAATGCCTGGCCGGAAACCGTCGGACAGCGTGTGCTCGCCCATGAATGGCATACCTTGTATGCCTCGCCGGTCTACTTGTCGCGGCACGGCACCCCGCTGTCGGAAGACGATCTTGAGCACCATCAGTGCATCGCCTACGGCTGGGTGGACGGGCGCACCAGCCCATGGAATTTCGCGGATGAACAGGGCGCTCCTCGACGCCGGCAGATCACCCCGCAACTGGTGGTGGGCAATGGAGACGGGCTGTTGATGGCCGCCTTGGCCGGTTGCGGCATCGTGCAATTGCCCTCGTGGATGGTCCAGCAACCGCTGCAGGAAGGGGCGCTGGTCGAGGTGTTGCCCCACCTGGCCACCCAAGGGGCGGCAATCACATTGGGCTGGGTCAAAAGCCGCCAGGCGTTGCCCAAGGTACGCGTGGTACTGGAGGCATTGGTGGCCGGGCTGGGGAAGCAATAGCTTCAGGTGATTTAACTGGGGGGAGGGGGCAAGCCCTAATGCCAGTCAGCTAAGGGCATTAGGGCTTGCCCCTCCCACAGTTGAGCGGTGCCGTTGCGACAGGCGGTGAGGCTTCGCTTACTTGCGATCCAGCCACACCGTCTGCGCGTTGCAGAATTCCCGCACGCCGAAGTGCGACAACTCACGCCCGAAGCCGCTCTTCTTGATCCCCCCAAACGCTACCCGAGGGTCGGAGACGCTGAAGGCGTTGACGAAAACACCGCCGGTTTCCAGTTGGTTGGCGATGTCCCGTGCCTTCGCCGCGTCGGTGGTGAAGATGCTGGCGGTGAGGCCGAACTCGCTGTCATTCGCCAGGGCCACGGCGTGGTCGGCGTCGCGGGCGGTGATGATCGAGGCAACGGGACCGAACAGTTCCTGTTTGAACGAGGTCATCTGGTCGGTGACGTTGGCCAGTACGGTCGGTGCGTAGTAATTGCCGGCGCCGGGCACTTTGTGGCCGCCCAGCAGCAGGGTCGCCCCTTCTTCCAGCGTGGCCTGGACCTGGCCGTGCAGCTCGTCACGCAAATCGAAACGGGCCATCGGGCCGATGTAGGTGGCCGCTGATGTCGGGTCGCCCATGACCAAGGCACGGCTGGCGTCGAGGAATTTGGCAGTGAAGGCTTCTACCACACCCTCCTCGATGATCAGGCGCTTGGCGGCGGCGCAGACCTGGCCGCTGTTCTGGAAGCGGCCGATCAGTGCGGCTTGCACAGCGGCGTCGAGGTCGGCGTCGTTGAGCACGATGAAGGGGTCGGAGCCGCCCAGCTCCAGCACGCATTTTTTCAGCGCAGCACCGGCTTGTGAACCGATGGCGATCCCGGCACGCACGCTGCCGGTGAGGGTGACGGCGGCGATACGTGGGTCGGCGATGGCTGCGGACACGCCGTCGTTGGCCACGTTGATCACTTCGAACAGGCCTTCCGCAAAGCCCGCTTTTTGGAAGGCCTGCTTGATCAGGTAGGCGCTGCCCATCACGTTCGGGGCGTGTTTGAGCACGTAGGTGTTGCCGGCGAGCATGGTCGGCACGGCGCCACGCAGCACTTGCCACACCGGGAAGTTCCACGGCATCACGGCGAGGATAGGGCCCAGCGGGCGGTACTCGATCTGGGCGCTGCCGTTGTCCACCAGGGTCGGTTCTGGAGCGAGCATGGCCGGGCCATGGGCGGCGTACCATTCGCTGAGCAGCGCGCACTTCTCGATTTCGGCACGGGCCTGGGCGATGGGTTTGCCCATCTCCAGGGTGATCATCTGCGCCATGTCTTCGGCTTGCTCGCGCAAGGCGCCGGCCAGGGCCAGCAGCCTTTCGGCGCGCTGGCTCACCGGCTGGCGGCGCCAGGTGCGGAAGGCTTCGGTGGCGCGGTCGAGGGCGGCGTCCAGTTGCAACGCGCTTTCGTAGGGGTAGCTGCCGACTGTTTCGCCAGTGGCGGGGTTGATCGACAGGGCGTGAGTCTGATGAGAAATAGCGTTCATGGCACCGTCCGGCTGAATGAGTGGAATGGGGTAAGCCTACGGGGATGCATGTTTTCTGGAAACTGAATAATATTAAGCAATACGTTCACGATTGGAGAATGACTTGGATCTGGTGCAGCTGGAAATCTTCAAGGCCGTTGCCGAGCAAGGCAGCATCAGCGCCGCCGCGCAGTTGATTCATCGCGTGCCATCGAACCTGACCACGCGCATCAAGCAACTGGAGCAGGACCTGGGTGTGGAATTGTTTATCCGCGAGAAAAGTCGCCTGCGCCTGTCACCGGCCGGGTGGAATTTCCTCGGCTATACGCGGCGCATCCTCGACCTGGTGCAGGAAGCCCGCGCGACGGTGGCGGGGGAGGAGCCCCAGGGCGCGTTTGCCCTCGGTTCGCTGGAGAGCACCGCGGCCGTGCGTATCCCGGCGTTGCTGGCGGCGTATAACCAGAAGCACACCAAGGTTGAGTTGGACCTGAGCACCGGGCCCTCGGGCACGATGATCGAGGGCGTGCTGTCGGGGCGGCTGACGGCTGCGTTCGTCGACGGGCCGGTGCTGCATTCCACCTTGGAAGGCGTGGCAGTGTTTGAGGAGGAGATGGTGGTGATCGCGCCGCTGCATCACGCGCCCATCACCCGGGGCCAGGACGTGAATGGTGAGAACATCTACACCTTCCGCTCCAACTGTTCCTATCGGCACCACTTCGAGCGCTGGTTCTCACAGGACGGCGCGGTGCCAGGCAAGATTTTCGAGATTGAGTCCTATCACGGCATGCTCGCCTGCGTCAGCGCCGGCGCCGGATTGGCGCTGATGCCGCGCAGCATGCTGGAAAGCATGCCGGGGTTTACCACGGTGAGCCTGTGGCCGCTGACGGACAGTTTTCGCACGCTGCATACCTGGCTGATCTGGCGCCGGGGCACGGTGTCGCAGAGTTTGAACAGCTTCGTAAAGCTGTTGGAGGAACGCGACCTGGTTGCCTCCTAGATCTAATGTGGGAGGTATCAGCCGCCGAATTGCAGGGTGCCCATGGCCAATTTCGCCATGATCGCCGTCGCGCCCAATTGCACCAGCCACAGCGCCAGTCCACCGAGGAACACACCCAGTGCCACTTGCAGCACCAGGCTCTTCTGGCGCTTGGCTTGCGGCGCGCGTGGGGTGAAGTGGTCCAGCTCGTCGCGGTCGGCACGCAGGTCCAGGTCGTCGTTTCTCATAGGGATCTCACAGCAAAGGGGCAATCGACGGTCAGTTTAGGGGCTGAGTGCTGCGCCCAGTGAATTTTTTGCAAACGATGCAATTCCCGTGGCGAGCGCTGAACCTGTGGTGAGCGAGCTTGCTCGCGCTGGGGCGCGCAGCGGCCCCTTGTTCAGGCACCGCGTTCTCTCAGGAAGTTCCAGGTGGCAGGGGATGGGGCTGCTGCGCAGCCCAGCGCGAGCAAGCTCGCTCACCACAGGTTCGGCATTCGCCCATAAAAAAGGGAAGCCGTGAATGGCTTCCCTTTCATCACACCTGTTTCAGGCTTACAACACCTGAACAATCGCCTTGGTCACCGCACCAATGTTCGACTGGTTCAACGCCGCCACACAGATACGCCCGGTATCCAGTGCGTAGATGCCAAACTCGCTGCGCAAGCGGGTGACTTGCTCAACGGTCAGGCCGGAGTAGGAGAACATCCCACGTTGACGGCCGACGAAGCTGAAGTCGTGGCCCGGAGCCGCCTTGGCCAGTTCGGCGACCATCTGCTCGCGCATGCCACGGATGCGCAGGCGCATTTCAGCCAGCTCGGCTTCCCACTGGGCGCGCAGCTCAGGGTTGTTCAGTACCGCTGCCACGATGGCCGCGCCGTGGGTCGGCGGATTGGAGTAGTTGGTGCGGATCACACGCTTGACCTGGGACAGGATGCGCGCGCTTTCTTCCTTGGATTCACTGACGATCGACAGTGCGCCAACGCGCTCGCCGTACAGGGAGAACGACTTGGAGAACGAGCTGGACACAAAGAAGGTCAGGCCCGACTCAGCGAACAGGCGCACCGCGGCGGCGTCTTCGTGGATGCCATCGCCAAAGCCCTGGTAGGCCATGTCGAGGAACGGCACCAGGTTCTTGGCCTTGACCACGTCCAGCACGTTCTGCCAGTCGGCCGGGCTCAGGTCGACGCCGGTCGGGTTGTGGCAGCAGGCGTGCAGCACCACGATGGACTGTGGCGGCAGGGCATTGAGGTCGTCGAGCAGGCCGGCACGGTTCACGTCGTGGGTGGCGGCGTCGTAGTAGCGGTAGTTCTGCACCGGGAAACCGGCCGTTTCGAACAGCGCGCGGTGGTTTTCCCAGCTCGGGTCGCTGATGGCGACGACGGCGTTGGGCAGCAGTTGCTTGAGGAAGTCGGCGCCGATTTTCAGCGCGCCGGTGCCGCCGACCGCTTGTACGGTGACGACGCGGTTGGCTTCGAGCAGGGGCGACTCAGCGCCGAACAGCAGGGTTTGCACGGCCTTGTCGTAGGCCGCGATGCCGTCGATCGGCAAGTAGCCACGGGCGGCGTGTTGCGCCACGCGAATGGCTTCCGCTTCGGCAACGGCACGCAAGAGTGGAATCTTCCCCTCCTCGTCGCAGTAAACGCCCACGCCAAGGTTGACCTTGGTGGTCCGTGTGTCGGCGTTGAATGCTTCGTTGAGGCCCAGGATAGGATCGCGTGGTGCCATTTCGACAGCGGAGAACAGGCTCATTTTTGCGGCAGCTCTATGGGGGAATGGAGGGACGTGTCGCGCTCCAGCCGAATGCACTAGAGCGGTGCACAAACGGGGAGCTAGTATAGAGGCCCTCACTGCCGAGGGCGACCACCGAAACGGCTTTTCGGCCAAGTTTTTCGGTTTATTTGCCGACCGTTAGTCTTATTGCAACGTTGATCGTAGACGGCAGTCAGGACGATTGCCTTGAAACCCGCCACATTCGCCACCACTTCTATGGCTATCATGGTTTTTTCCTACGATCCGCGCTGAATCTTCGCGGGTGGTGGTCTATTTCGTCCTCGACGGGTTTACAGTCTGGGGTGACTACACGAGGTACGTTATGTCGGATTTCCAACTCGTCACCCGCTTTGAACCCGCTGGCGATCAGCCGGAAGCCATTCGCCAGATGGTCGAAGGCATCGAGGCCGGCCTGGCCCACCAGACGCTGCTCGGGGTGACCGGTTCGGGCAAGACCTTCAGCATCGCCAACGTGATCGCGCAGATCAACCGCCCCACGCTGGTGCTGGCGCCGAACAAAACCCTGGCCGCGCAGCTCTACGGCGAGTTCAAGGCGTTCTTCCCGAACAACGCGGTGGAGTATTTCGTTTCCTATTACGACTACTACCAGCCCGAAGCCTACGTGCCGTCTTCCGATACCTTTATCGAGAAGGATGCGTCGATCAACGACCACATCGAGCAGATGCGGCTGTCGGCGACCAAGGCGCTGCTGGAGCGCAAGGACGCGATCATCGTCACCACGGTGTCGTGCATCTACGGCCTGGGCAGCCCGGAAACCTATTTGAAGATGGTGCTGCACGTTGATCGCGGCGACAAGCTCGACCAGCGCGAGCTGCTGCGTCGGCTGACCAGCTTGCAATACACCCGCAACGACATGGACTTTGCCCGCGCCACCTTCCGGGTGCGTGGTGACGTGATCGACATCTACCCGGCCGAATCCGACCTGGAAGCGATCCGCATCGAACTGTTTGACGATGAAGTCGAGAGCTTGTCGGCCTTCGACCCGTTGACCGGCGAAGTGATCCGCAAGCTGCCGCGCTTCACCTTCTATCCGAAAAGCCACTACGTGACCCCGCGTGAAACCCTTATGGGCGCCATCGAGGGCATCAAGGTCGAGTTGGCCGAGCGCCTGGAATACCTGCGCTCCAACAACAAGCTGGTGGAAGCCCAGCGCCTGGAGCAGCGCACCCGCTTTGACCTGGAGATGATCCTGGAGCTCGGGTACTGCAACGGTATCGAAAACTACTCGCGCTACCTGTCGGGCCGTGAATCGGGCGCGCCGCCGCCGACCCTCTACGATTACCTGCCGCCCGACGCGCTGCTGGTGATCGACGAGTCCCACGTCAGCGTGCCGCAGGTCGGCGCGATGTATAAGGGCGACCGCTCGCGTAAAGAAACCTTGGTGGAATACGGTTTCCGCCTGCCGTCGGCGCTGGATAACCGGCCGATGCGCTTTGATGAGTGGGAAGCCATCAGCCCGCAGACCATCTTTGTGTCGGCCACGCCGGGCAACTACGAGGCCGAGCATGCGGGCCGCGTGATCGAGCAACTGGTGCGTCCGACCGGGCTGGTCGACCCAGAAATCGAAATCCGCCCGGCGTTGACCCAGGTGGATGACTTGCTCTCGGAAATCACCAAGCGCGTGGCCCTCGAAGAGCGGGTGCTGGTCACCACGCTGACCAAGCGCATGTCCGAAGACTTGACCGACTACCTGGCCGACCACGGCGTGCGCGTACGCTACCTGCACTCGGACATCGACACTGTGGAACGGGTGGAAATCATCCGCGACCTGCGCCTGGGCACCTTCGATGTGCTGGTGGGGATCAACCTGCTGCGCGAAGGCCTGGACATGCCGGAAGTGTCGCTGGTGGCGATCCTTGATGCCGACAAAGAAGGCTTCCTGCGCTCCGAGCGCTCGTTGATCCAGACCATCGGTCGCGCCGCGCGGAACCTCAACGGGCGGGCGATTCTTTATGCGGACCGCATCACCGGGTCTATGGAGCGCGCGATTGGCGAGACCCAACGCCGTCGTGACAAGCAGATTGCCTTCAACCTGGAAAATGGCATCACCCCGAAAGGCGTGTTCAAGGACGTCGCCGACATCATGGAAGGCGCCACCGTGCCCGGCTCGCGCAGCAAGAAGCGCAAGGGCATGGCGAAGGCTGCCGAGGAAAGCGCCAAGTACGAAAACGAACTGCGCTCGCCGAGTGAGATCACCAAGCGGATTCGACAGCTGGAAGAGAAGATGTACCAGTTGGCGCGGGATCTGGAGTTTGAGGCGGCGGCGCAGACGCGGGATGAGATTGGCAAGTTGCGTGAGCGCTTGCTTGCCGTCTGATTTACGGTGGTTTTACCGGCCTCATCGGGGGCAAGCCCCCTCCCACACTGGACCGCATTTCCATGTTGGACCTCGGTTAAATGTGGGAGGGGGCTTGCCCCCGATGGCCGCGCCTCGGTTTTCCAGAAACCACCCAGGCTGTTACCATCCGCCCCTTGTTTCAATTTTCAGTTTTATCGCCCATTCGAGACCAGCCATGACCACCGTCCGCACGCGCATTGCGCCATCGCCTACTGGGGATCCCCACGTCGGCACTGCTTACATCGCCTTGTTCAACTACTGCTTTGCCAAGCAGCACGGCGGTGAATTCATCCTGCGGATCGAAGACACCGATCAACTGCGCTCCACCCGTGAGTCGGAACAGCAGATTTTCGATGCCTTGCGCTGGCTGGGCATTACCTGGGCGGAAGGCCCGGACGTTGGCGGCCCGCACGGCCCGTATCGCCAGAGCGAGCGCAGCGACATCTACAAGCAGTACACCCAGCAACTGGTCGACATGGGCCACGCGTTCCCGTGCTTCTGCACCGCCGACGAACTGGACCAGATGCGCGCCGAGCAACAGGCCCGTGGCGAAACCCCGCGCTACGACGGCCGCGCGCTGCTGCTGTCGAAGGAAGAAGTGGCCCAGCGCCTGGCGGCTGGCGAACCTCACGTGATCCGCATGAAAGTGCCGAGCGAAGGCGTGTGCGTGGTGCCGGACATGCTGCGCGGTGACGTCGAGATCCCGTGGGACCGCATGGACATGCAGGTGCTGATGAAGACCGACGGCCTGCCGACGTACTTCCTGGCCAACGTGGTCGACGACCACTTGATGGGCATCACCCACGTACTGCGCGGCGAAGAATGGTTGCCATCGGCACCGAAACTGATCCTGCTCTACGAATACTTCGGCTGGGAACAACCGCAGCTGTGCTACATGCCGCTGCTGCGTAACCCGGACAAGAGCAAGCTGTCCAAGCGCAAGAACCCGACCTCGGTGACCTTCTACGAGCGCATGGGCTTCATGCCTGAGGCGATGCTCAACTACCTGGGGCGCATGGGCTGGTCGATGCCGGACGAGCGCGAGAAGTTCTCGCTGCAGGAAATGGTCGACAACTTCGACCTGTCCCGCGTGTCGCTGGGCGGGCCGATCTTCGACATCGAGAAACTGTCGTGGCTCAACGGCCAGTGGCTGCGTGACTTGCCGGTCGAAGAGTTCGCCAGCCGCGTGCAGCAGTGGGCGTTGAACCCTGAGTACATGATGAAGATCGCGCCGCTGGTGCAGGGCAGGGTGGAGACGTTCAGCCAGGTCGCGCCTTTGGCCAGTTTCTTCTTTGCCGGTGGCGTTAATCCGGATCCCAAGCTGTTCGAGTCCAAGAAGCTCTCGGGCGACCAGGTTCGCCAGTTGATGCAGTTGATCCTGTGGAAGCTGGAAAGCCTGCGCCAGTGGGAGAAGGATGCGATCACCGCGACGATCCAGGCGGTGGTGGAATCCCTGGAATTGAAACTGCGCGACGCCATGCCGCTGATGTTCGCCGCGATCACCGGGCAGGCCAGTTCGGTGTCGGTGCTGGATGCAATGGAAATCCTCGGCCCGGACCTGACGCGTTTCCGTCTGCGCCAAGCCCTTGATTTGCTTGGTGGTGTATCGAAGAAAGAAAACAAAGAGTGGGAAAAACTGCTGGGCGCTATCGCCTGAGCAAGCGGTTGAAACGACGAAACCCCGGTTTTCCGGGGTTTCGCCGGTAAGTGATTGTTATCCCGGCAAAAAATTTTGGAAATTGTTGAAAATAAATTTGACACACTTCCAAACCGCCATTAAGATTCGCCCCGTCCTCACCGATGAGGGGCTATAGCTCAGCTGGGAGAGCGCTTGCATGGCATGCAAGAGGTCAACGGTTCGATCCCGTTTAGCTCCACCAATTTGTAGGTTCAAGGTCTGGCCACACCGTCCTTGAATTGATCAGTTCTCAGCGCTGATCAGCTGTACAGAAGGTTTTGTCCCCTTCGTCTAGTGGCCTAGGACACCGCCCTTTCACGGCGGTAACAGGGGTTCGAGTCCCCTAGGGGACGCCAGTTTCAACAAGCAGCTCGAAAGGTCTGCTGCGTCGCGAGACGAAAAATCCGGGGCTATAGCTCAGCTGGGAGAGCGCTTGCATGGCATGCAAGAGGTCAACGGTTCGATCCCGTTTAGCTCCACCAATTTACAGGTTCAAGGTTCCGGCCACACCGTCCTTGAATCGATCAGTCTCAGCCTGATCAATGTACAGAAGGTTTGTGTCCCCTTCGTCTAGTGGCCTAGGACACCGCCCTTTCACGGCGGTAACAGGGGTTCGAGTCCCCTAGGGGACGCCACGATTACCCGCTCTGCGGGATTTTTAAGGGTCATTCAATTATTGAATGGCCCTTTTGTTTGTCTGGCGTTTGGCCAATTCTTTCTTCCCTTCCTGCTTTCTCTTCTGACCGACGGTCATGCCTGTCGCTTGCCAAATATTATTATGGTAATAATATTCAACCCATGAACGACGGAGGCAATGATGAGCGATAAAAAAGCGCAAACCCGCGAACGTATTTTGCAGGCCGCCAGCGCCGCGTTGATCCAGCGTGGCCCGGCCGAACCGAGTGTGGGTGAAGTCATGGGCGCGGCGGGGCTGACCGTCGGTGGTTTCTACGCGCATTTTGAAAGCAAGGACGCGCTGATGCTGGAGGCCTTCACCCAGTTGCTGGCCAAGCGTCGCGCATCGATTGACGACATGGACTCACAGCTCACCGGCGAGGAGCGCAGAGGCCTGGTGGCGGCATTTTACCTGTCGCGCAAGCACCGTGACTCAACCGCCCAGGCCTGCCCGATCCCCGCGACCGTCGGCGAGATGAGCCGACTGCCGGATGAATTCCGCCAGGCGCTGAACGACCACTGCGAGCTGATGGCGGCGCAACTCGCCGCGGGCCCTGAAGACACCGACAAAGCCCTGGCTGACATGGCGCTGATGATCGGTGGCCTGGCCTTGGCCCGCGCCTTGGGGCCGGGGGAACTGTCTGACCGTGTGCTGCGCGCCGCCAAGTCGGCCGTGCGCTAGAAGAGGGCTGCATGATGGGCACGTTGACCTGGATTCGTCGCTTCAACGGCACGCTGGGGCGCCTGGCCCCCCAAACCGTGGCCAATCGGATGCGTCGCGCCTTCATGACGCCACGCGACCTGCCACCGCGCGACTGGGAACTGCCGCTGCTGGCGCAATCGGAGCGCATCACCTTGCGTTTCGGGTTGTCCGCCCTGCGCTGGGGCCAAGGGCCTGCGGTGTTGTTGATGCACGGTTGGGAAGGCCGGCCCACGCAGTTTGCCAGCCTGATCACTGCGCTGGTCGACAATGGTTACTCGGTGATTGCCCTGGACGGTCCTGCCCATGGCCGTTCGCCAGGGCGTGAAGCCCATGTGCTGCTGTTTGCCCGCGCCATGCTAGAAGCCGCCGCCGAGTTGCCGCCGCTGCACGCCGTGATCGGCCATTCCATGGGGGGCGCCAGTGCGATGCTCGCGGTGCAGTTGGGGTTGCGCACCGAGGCGTTGGTGAGTATTGCCTCGCCGTCGCGCTTTTTGGACGTGCTGCGCGGCTTTACCCAGATGGTCGGTTTGCCGGCGCGGGCGCGTTCGGCATTTATCCAGGAAGTCGAGTTGACGTTCGGGATGCCGCTCAAACACTTGGACGTGGCCCATTACCAGATGAATATTCCCGGCCTGATCGTGCATGCCGAAGACGATACCTTCGTCCCGGTCAAGGCGTCTCAGGCCATCCACGAAGCCTGGTTCGACAGCCGCTTGCTGCGCCTGGAGCAGGGCGGTCACCAAAAAGTGCTGGCTGATCCGCGTGTGATCGACGCTGTGCTGGCGTTGTTGGCCGGCCGTCGTTTACAGGCGCTGCAAAGCGCCTGATACACTCTCCCCGCCGACATTAATCGACTGGGAGCAAGGCATGGGTTGGGATTTGGCAACGCCGTTTATCATCGATCTGCAGGTTGCGCCTGAAGACATCGACGGCCTGGGGCACGCCAATAACGCGGTGTACGTGTCCTGGCTGGAGCGCTGCGCCTGGCGCCACTCCCAGCGCCTGGGGCTGGACCTTACCGAATATCGCCGCCTGGACCGTGCCATGGCCGTGGTGCGGCACGAGATCGACTACCTGGCCGCAGGTTATGAAGGCGACGAATTGCAACTGGCCACTTGGATCGTCGACTGGGACCAGCGCCTGAAGATGACCCGGCGTTTTCAGCTGGTCCGGCCGCGTGACGGCGTAACGCTGTTGCGCGCGCACACCACCTTTGTCTGCATCGAACTGTCCAGCGGCAAGCCCAAGCGCATGCCCGCCGAGTTTCTCGACGGTTACGGCCCGGCCCTGACAGGGGGTTAACGGTTGCTGTGGGAAACCCAGTAAACTGCGCCACGATTTTTGTTGAGTGTTTTCCATGCAAATTGCTTTGGCGCCCATGGAGGGGTTGGTCGACAACATCCTGCGGGACGTGCTGACCCGCGTCGGCGGTATCGATTGGTGCGTGACCGAGTTTATCCGCGTCAATGACCGCCTGCTCACCCCAGCGTATTTCCACAAGCTCGCCCCGGAACTGCTGCACGGTGCCCACACCGCTGCGGGCGTGCCGCTGCGTGTGCAATTGCTCGGCTCTGACCCGGTGTGCCTGGCGGAAAACGCCGCCCTGGCGTGTGAGCTGGGTTCGCAAGTCATCGACCTCAACTTCGGCTGCCCGGCCAAGACCGTCAACAAATCCCGGGGCGGCGCGGTGCTGCTCAAGGAGCCGGAGCTGCTTAATCAAATCGTTGAGCACGTGCGCCGCGCGGTACCGGCTCACATACCGGTCACTGCCAAGATGCGCCTGGGTTTCGACAGCCCGGACGGCGCCCTGGTCTGCGCCACCGCCCTGGCCGAAGGCGGCGCGGCACATATTGTCGTGCATGCGCGCACCAAGACCGATGGCTACAAGCCGCCGGCCCACTGGGAATGGATCCCGCGAGTCCAGGACGTGGTCAAGGTGCCGGTGTTCGCCAACGGTGATATCTGGAGCGTCGAAGATTGGCGGCGTTGTCGGGAAATCAGCGGCGTCGAAGACATCATGCTGGGTCGTGGCCTTGTAGCACGTCCGGACTTGGCGCGGCAGATCGCAGCGGCGCGGGCGGGCGAGGAAGTGGTCGAGATGACCTGGGCAGAGATGCAGCCCATGCTTCAGGATTTCTGGACCCAGTCGGTGGCGCAACTGACCGAACGTCAAGCACCGGGCCGCTTGAAGCAATGGCTGGCGATGCTCACGCGCAACTACCCTGAGGCTGTGGAGTTATTTACCCTGATGCGCAGGGAGACAGACCTGGAGCAGGTCGGACGTTTGCTGGGTATGCCCGGTCAACGAGAGCAGTCAGCGGTGTTGCAAGATTAAGTTTACATATATAAGTGTTTCATCCTTTGCTGTAACGGGCGCCGAAAGGCGCCTTTTTTTGCCTGAAAAGTTACGTGGGGCGTAACGGCATGATGTCTGGGGCGATTTTCAGTATTCATAGTCATTGGACAGTTGTTGGGGTGTTGCGGGATATATGAAAGTAACCATGAGTGGCTGGCTCGACTGCTACTAAGTTTTAATGCGTGATTTTGTCGCTCGGCTGCCCAAGTCATTGCGTGCGCGTCAATTAACATACGTTGGATGAGCTAATTAAGTTGAATGTTTTCTTTAAATTGCTTTTTTGCCGGGGTGTTACCCGATGTGTGTGTTAAAGAGGCGAATGATCCACGCTCAGCCTTGATTTCTCGCTGGATGTCCATAGGTAAAAGTTTCCATCGGTCATTTGGTTTCCTTATATGAGCTGCGGTTTTTCGGAACTCATCTCCGTTACGCCCCACGAATCTTGCGAGTTTGTAGTGCTCACGGTTGTTTCATACTCTAAATCACTCAGTGTGCCTCCTCTGTCAGTGCGGGGGATGGCACAGCTTAAGGAATAAAAATATGTCTAATGTATCGACCAAACAGTTCGTGCCGATGAACACGGATTACGCACAACTTAATCAATCAGCAGTGCCCATGAATAATCCGCGTGAGCTGACCTCGTCCACGGACAGCGCGAATAAGTTTCTGAAAGACAGTCATCCTGCGCCAAAAGAAAACAATGTGAGCGTGAATAAGGAGTCCCTGGAAAAGTTGTTTGCCATGTTTGAGTTCGCGGTGAAGGCGATGCGTAGCATGCTCGCCGGCATGGGGGTGCTGCCCAAGTTGCCCGGTGAACTGGATGCCCAGCCCCCACTGAAACCTGGCGCCGATTCCAAGGTTGTTGCGGACACGGGCGTATCCGACAAAGGGACTCCCGAAACGGATGCAAAGACCAAAACCAAGCCGGGCCCTGACGCCAAAGTGACTACGAATACGAGCGTGCCATCCAAGCTTGTTCCTGAAGCCGATACCAAGGCCAAAACGAAGCCGGAGCAGGATTCCAAAGCGACTACGCAGACGAGCGTACCACCCAAGCTTGTTACTGAAGGGGATGCCAAGGCCAAAACGAAGCCGGAACAGGATTCCAAGGCGACTACGCAGACCAGCGTGCCACCCAAGCTTGTTACTGAAGGAGATGCCAAGGCCAACACGAAGCCGGAGCAGGATTCCAAAGCGACTACGCAGACGAGCGTGCCACCCAAGCTTGTTACTGAAGGGGATGCCAAGGCCAAAACGAAGCCGGAACAGGATTCCAAGGCGACTACGCAGACCAGCGTGCTACCCAAGCTTGTTACTGAAGGGGATGCCAAGGCCAACACGAAGCCGGGCCAGGATTCCAAAGCGGCTACGACTACGAGCGTGCCACTCACGCTCTTGCCTAGTAGCAAGCCGGAATTAACGCCTCTCACCCGTGTTGAACAGAATAATAAACAGTCTTCGGAGATCAACCTGACCGTGCAGGTCCAGGGCTGTCACTGCCCGCATACCGGTGAAAAAGTTGCGCCACAGCCGCTGGTGACGACGAATGTCGATAAGCAACCATCGCCACAACCGCCGGTGTCAACGAATGTCGATAAGCAACCATCGCCACAACCGCCGGTGTCAACGAATGTCGATAAGCAACCATCGCCACAACCGCCGGTGTCAACGAATGTCGATAAGCAACCATCGCCACAACCGCCGGTGTCAACGAATGTCGATAAGCAACCATCGCCACAACCGCCGGTGTCAACGAATGTCGATAAGCAACCATCGCCACAACCGCCGGTGACGACGAATGTCGATAAGCGACCATCGCCACAACCGCCGGTGTCGACGAATGTCGATAAGCAACCGGCGCCACAGCCGCCGGTGACGACGAATGTCGATAAGCGACCGGTGCCACAGTCTCCGGTTACCCCGTCCACCGTGGACCCGAAGCCCGACACTCCGCCCACTCCGGACATTACCTGCCCCGCACCGGATGACGTGGACGGTTTCAACAAGGCTTCGCACAACCGTTTCGACAACCATCGAGCTGCAAGGCCCAGCCTCCGTCCACGCTTCTGAGCCTGCTGTCTTGAGGCGTTGAGCATCAATGTCCGCTCCCTGGCCATGCGGTCAGGGAGCACTCAGAGAGATTTGAAGCATGTCATCGATAAGCCATAACCCTGCTGCACGACTTTCCATCGAGCCCTTCCGAGTCCCTGACCCTGGTACTCGCGGCGCACCGGCTTCCGTTAACCGGGCCAGCGCAAATGATGCGACACCGGCGCCCCGTACAAACGTGACGCCCCAAGGCTTTGGTAACAACGCAGACCCTACGGCCTTGATGGGGATGCTGGTAGGTCTGTTCGCACAGTTCTTCAACCAGTTGCAGAGGCTTTTGCGTAAAGATGTACCCCCACCTGATTCGACCCACAATGACGTACCTCTACCACAACCCCGTGTGCTACCGGCTCCTGATACAACACCCACCGATAAGCGACGCGAGCCGATCCCCGAACTTTCCACTAAGCGTAAAGGTGAAAAACCCGACAATATCTGGAATGGCTTTCGGCAAGGAAAGGATGGTAATTGCGTAACCGTTTCCGCCATCAAGGCGGCGATGGCGAAGTTTGGTCAAAGCCCAAAGGCTATCTACACGTCTGTTGAGCCGGTCGCAGAGGGTTTTAAAGTCGTTATGCGCGATGGGTTTGAGTTGAAACTGACGAAGTCAGAGTTGAATAGCGCTATTCGTGGTTCCAAATTTGTGCAACTTAATGATCCTGGAATGCTAAAGGATGCGCACTTCCTGTTTGCGTGTTCTGCCAAGCGAGCGCAAATGGAGAACAACGACGGCTGGGCGAATAGAAGTTTTAATGCGGCCATCGCCACCCTCAATAATGGTGAGGATGAATACGGGCCGGGGGAAGGTTTCAAACGCCTGGGGTTAAAAGCTCATATGAAGCGCGTGTCGGTGCGTGAGTTCGCTGACCAATCGTTGATCGGGATGGTCAACAGGCGCCGGCACTCGGTTGCGGTGGTGAACGGGAGTGAGGAGATCTACGGACGTAAAGGCGGCCGACCCACCGAGGGGCAAGCCATTGCGTTGATCTGATAACGCCGTTCGACGGCACGAATTATCGGTCACGGATTCGCCCGACTATTTCATTTAAGAGTTAATGATATGAGTACGTTCGCAACGGGTTCTTCTGCTCGCTCAATGTCACTGGCGCCGCTGTTGTCGAGTCACTTGGAAAAACAAGTTATGCCCCTCACTGCATTTGATGCGCCGGAGCGTCGCTTTGGCGAGCATTTCAACGCGAGTTCACACAGTGCAGTCATCAAGCTGATGATGCTCACCTTTGGCGCGCGTCCAACCGATATGTTCAATGATGTACGCAGCACCGGTGAGGGTTATGACGTGACCATGAAAGATGGTATCCAGCTGCATCTTTCCCGGCAGGAGTTGCAGCAGGCGGCCGCCGCGTCGCGTTTTGCCGGCAATGATAGCGATATCTTGAGCAGTGCCTATTTCGCGCTGGCTGTATTCATCAAACGCAAACAACTCGGCAGTGGCAACGCCGCTGGCCTGGCAGGTTTTGAGGCGGTATTGACCGAGTCTTTGCAGGGGGAGACGACGTTTAACATGCTCAAAGGCATGGGGTTATCCGGTCATCTCCAATATGTACCCACCGCGACGGTTGTCGGCGAAGGGGGTAACGGTGTGGCAGATAGCTATGATGCGGGTTCGTCCCTGATTCACGCTGGAAAGGCACACCGCTTCGGCAGGGAGAGCTCACCTGATCGTAGTTATCTGTACACGTTGGTGAACGATAGCGCGCCGAAGCCCCGCATCATCCCGTCCCCTGTCACGCCGGTCGTCGTGCCCGAAGCCGACCCGCCCACGAAGAATGTCCGCCCCCAGGTCGCCGAGGTGTTGCAGGGTTTCACCACGTCCTCGCGAAACTTTGGTGAAGTATTCGACCTGAGTAGCCATGCCGCCGTCATCAAACTGATGATGCTCAGGTTCGGTCGGTCGCCCTCCGACATGTTTGAAAAAGTCGAGGGTACGCAGAGCGGGTACAGCGTCACCATGAAGGATGGGTTTGAACTGACGTTATCCCGGCAAGAGCTGCAGCGTGCCAGCGAAGCATCACGGTTTACCGGCCCGGACGCGCAAATGATCACGGACGCCCATTTCATGCTGGCCGCGTTTGCCAAGCGCAAGCAAATTGAACGCAATGTTCAGTTTGATTCGGCGTTATCGGGCACTTTGCGTGGAGAAACGCCTTACAACGTCTTGAGGGGCATGGGCCTGATCGGTTTTTTGCGGGTTGCACCACCCGGCAAGTTGCTTGAACCACACAGCGTCGGCGTCACCAATACGTTCAACTTTTCAGGCGAGTTGGTCGTCGAGGGCATCAAGCATGGTCAGGGTGGGAAAGCGGCTGTCGTGAAGGACTACGGCTATCAACTTGCTGCGGATTTACCCGGCGAACCCCACAAGGGTAGGCCTGCACAGTTCTCGGCGGCGCCTGTAGGCGTTCCGCCTGCCGATATCTGGGCCGGGTTCTATCAAGGCGTGGAGGGCAACTGTGTCACGGTGTCGGCGATCAAGGCGGCGATGATGAAGTACGGGCAAAACCCGCTGGGCATCTACAAGCGAGTGACTGAAACATCGGAAGGTTTCACCATCACCATGCGCGACGCCTGCACGGTGACGCTCACCCATGCCGAGCTGGAAATGGCACGAGCAGCCGCCAACTTAAAGGGGGAGGATAAGGGCCTGGTTGACGACGCTGTGTTCCTTTATGCGGTGAGCGCCAAGCGCGCCCAACGGGAGAATCATGAGTTCAAGGCCGGGGGCAGCTTTGGCGCTGCGCTGCAAACGCTGAACGACGGTGAGATGCCCGGCGATGCATTGCGCCGCCTTGGCTTGTACGCCTTTACTCGGCCAAGCAGTGTGCAGGAACTCGCGTCAGGCGTGCCAGGCACCCTGGCGAACTTCTGGCACTCCGTGGTGGTGGTCGAGGGCGCCCTGGATGAATATGGCGCCAAGCGCGACTTGCAAGGCTCGGAATGGATGCAAAAGGGCGGCGTTGCACTCAAACTGATTTAGGCCCGGCCGTCGCCTGCGATCAAGCGCTCCCTGAATCCGAGCATAGGCAGTGGCCGGCTGTGCAAATACCCTTGGTACAGATGGCAACCCAGGCCTTGCAGAAATGCCAATTGCTCCTGGGTTTCCACACCTTCGGCAATCACCTCCAGGTTCAAGCTGCGGGCCATGGCCACGATGGCACGGATGATTTCGGCGTCGTTAGGGTCATGGGTGGCGTCACGCACGAAGGATTGGTCGATCTTCAGCGCGTCCACCGGCAAGCGTTTGAGGTACGTGAGCGACGAGTAGCCGGTGCCGAAGTCATCCATCGCGAAGCTCACGCCGAGCTTTTTCAGGCGGCGCATTTTGCTGATGGTGTCGTCCAGGTTCTGGATCACGATGCCCTCGGTAATTTCCAGCTTTAACAGGCTGAATGGCAGTTGGTGTTGCTTGAGACTGCGCTCCACCCGTTCGACAAAATCGTTCTGGCGAAACTGCCGCGGGCTGATATTCACGCACAGGCTGAAATTCAGCGGGTCCACCAAGCCCTCCGCGATCAGCTGTTGAAAGGCCGCGCAGGCTTCATCAAGGATCCAGGTGCCGACTTCAAGGATCAGGCCGCTGTCCTCCAACACCTTGATAAATTCGGCGGGCGACTGCGCGCCCAGTTGCGGATGCTGCCAGCGCACCAGGGCTTCTGCGCCGACGATCTTGTTGCCGCGCGCGTCCACTTGCGGCTGGTAGTGCACGCTGAACTCGCCGCGTGACAGGGCCAGGCGCAGGTCGGTCTCCATGCGCAGGCGTTCGCTGGCGGTTTTTTGCATGCTGTTGTGGAACATCTGCGTGGTGTTGCGCCCTGAATCCTTGGCGCGGTACAGGGCGATGTCGGCGCGCTTGAGCAAGTCGGCGGGGGTGGAGCCATGATCGGGAATCAGCGCCACCCCAATACTCGGCGTGACCTGCAGGCGGTGGCCATCGAGGAACATGGGTTCCGAGAGCAATTCGCGCAGGGTGTCGGCCAGTTCCTGTACCTGGGCGCTGACTTCCATGCGCGAACCGTCCAGGCCGCTGAGCAGCACCACAAATTCATCGCCCCCCAGGCGCGCCACGGTGTCTTCCATGCGCACGCTGGCTTCCAGGCGTGCGGTGACGATCTTCAGCACCGTGTCCCCCACCGGATGGCCGAGGGAATCGTTGATGTGCTTGAAGTGGTCGAGGTCGAGGAACAGCAGCGCGCCGCGCAGGTTATGGCGCTTGAGCAGGGCGATCTGCTGGCTGAGGCGGTCCATCAACAGGGCGCGGTTGGGCAAGTTGGTCAGCGGGTCGTGGTAGGCCAGGTGGCGGATCTGCGCCTGGGCGTTTTTGAGCAGGCTCACGTCGCGGGCGGTCAGCAGCAGGCACGGGGTTTCATTCAGGGTGATGGGCTCCACCGACACTTCCACTGCCAGCAAGTCGCCGCGCTTGTTGTGCCAAAGCATTTCCAGATGGTGGATGCGGCCTTTGATCTGTAACTCGGCCAACAGCGCCGAGCGCTGGTTTTCATCGGCCCAGATACCGATCTGGTAGAGGGTCAGGCCGATAGCCTCCTCGGCACGGTAGCCGGTCAGGCGACAGAAACCATCGTTGACCTCCACATAACGCCCGGTATCGCGCTCGGTGATAGAAATGGCGTCGGGACTGGAATGGAAGGCCTTGGCGAACTTCTCTTCGCTGGCCTTGAGGGCCGCTTCCGAGCGTTGTTGCTGGGTGATATCGCGCAGCGTGGTGACAATGCACCGCTGGTCGCCGACCTTGATCAGGCGACTGGAAATCACGCAGGTCAGGCTTTGGCCGTTTTTGTGATGCACCATGATCGCCACATTGTTCAGCGCCTGCTCGCGGATCACCCGTTCGATACGCTCCAGGCGCTTGCTCGACTCGTCCCACAGGCCAATCTGCTCGGCGCTTTTGTCGATCACCTCGGCCGCTGTCCAGCCGAAGGTCTGGGTAAAGGCGGGGTTGATCTCGATAAACGCGCCGCCGTCCAGGCAGGTGACGCAGATGGGGTCGGGGCTGGCCTGGAACAGGCTGGCGAATTTTTCTTCGGAGGCGGTCAAGCGTTGTTCACGTTCAACTTGGTCGGTGATGTCCAGCAAGGTCCCGGCCATACGCAGTGGCGCGCCTTGGGCGTCGCGGTAGAGGCGGGCGCGACTTTCCAGGTAACGTGAACTGCCGTCTTCCATGGGCACCCGGTAGGTCAGTTGATAGTTGCCGGCCGGGCCCTCGCGCAGGGTTCGGTAAGCGTTGCGCATGTTTTCGCGCTCTTCACCGGGCATGCCCTCGAAAAAAGCATCGAAGGATTCGTGGAACGGTTCCGGCGGCAGGCCGTGTAACTGAGCGGCGCGCGCCGAGCCGTAGAGCATGCCGGTAGGGATGTGCCAGTCCCAGGTGCCCAGTTGCGCCGAGTCCAGGGCCAGGTCAAGGCGTTCCTGGCTGTCCTTGAGCGCCTGTTCGGCGTTTTTGCGCTCGGTGGTGTCGAGGAAGGTGCTGAGCAAATAGGCCTCGCCTTCCAGTTCGACCTTTTGCGCGCTGAGGGTGCCATCGTGGATCTGGCCATTACTGGCGCAAAACTGCACCTCCATGGTGATGGGCTCGCCCTTGCGCTGTGTGGCCTTGACCAACTGCGCGCGTTGCTCGGGGTGGCGCCATAGGCCCAGGTCCAGGGTGGTGCGCCCGATAGCGTCGGCCACCGGCCAGCCGAAGAGCATTTCGAAATACTGGTTGGCTTCGCTGATCAGCCCGTCGGCCTGGCGGGTCAGTAGGACCATGTTGGGGCACAGGTGGAACAGCGTGGCGAAGCGTTTTTCGGAGTGGCTGAGGGCGTGCTCGCGTTCACGCTGGCGCGTAGTCTCGCGGATCACCCCGATCATGCGGCGCCGCCCGGCCTTGTCCGGCGCCAGGCTGCCGTTGATTTCCAGCCAGTGATGGGTGCCATCCGGCCATTGAATGTGGTGGTGCATGGCCTGTTCGAACGGCTCCCCAGCCAGCACCGCGTGAAAAGCCCGTATCACCCGGCCGCGATCCTGCGGGGCCAGCAGGTCCAGGTAATCCAGGTCCTTGGGCAGCGGCTGGCGGGGGTCGAAGCCGAACAGCGCCTGGGTGCCCCGTGACCAACTGATGCGCCCGGTGTCGATTTCCCAGCACCACGCACCCAGCCGGGCAGCATTAAGGGCAGCCAGCAGTTGCGGGGCGCTGTCCCAGCTTTGCTCCGCCTCTTGAGGGTCAAGGGCGTAAATGCGGGGCAGGGGTGGCACGGAATCGACGGGGTTGCGCATTATCAAAGGGCCTTGGCTCGATGGGCGTATAGCGCGGTTTATTCAGGCCCTGAGGCCGCACGGTTTCATGCCGGTATCCCTGGCAGATCGACCTGTGCATCCAATAGGCTCATGAAAGCCCGCGCAGCGTTCGACAGCGTCCTTTCGGTGTGCACGATATAGCCTAGCTGGCGACTGAGCTGTATGCCCGGCAAAGCGATACTTGCTACCTGATCATCGAGCATGGTACGCGGCAATACGCTCCAGGCCAGGCCGATGGACACCATCATCTTGATAGTTTCCAGGTAGTTAGTGCTCATCGCGATGTTCGGCGTGAGGCCCTGGGCCTCGAACAGCCGGCTGACAATATGGTGGGTAAAGGTGTTGCCACCGGGGAAAACCGCCGGGTGGCCGGCAATATCGGCCAGGCTGACACGGCCATTGCTGATCAGGCTGTGCTCCGGCGCCACCACGAAATCCAGTGGATCGTCCCACACGGGTGTGGCACGCACGAGGTGGTGGGGCTCGGGCGCCAGGGTGATCACCGCCACTTCGGCGCGACCATGGAGGATTTCTTCGTAGGCCACTTCTGAATCGAGGAACTGAATATCCAGCGCCACATTCGGGTATTCCCGGGTAAAGGTCCGCAGCACCGGCGGCAAGCGGTGCAGGCCAATGTGGTGACTGGTGGCCAGCGTGAGGCGCCCGCTGACTTCACCGGTGAGGTTGGTCAGGGCGCGACGTGTGTCGTCCAGCACGTTGAGGATCTGATAGGCGCGTGGCAGCAGGGCTCGTCCGGCTTCGGTCAAGCCGACTTCACGGCCCAGGCGGTCGAACAAGCGCACCTTTAATTGTTGCTCCAGGCCGGCGATGCGTTTGCTGATGGCCGGCTGGGTCAGGTGCAGGCGTTCACCGGCGCCGGAGAAACTGCCGGTCTCGGCGATGGCAATAAAGGCATTGAGGTTGGCCAAGTCCATGGTGGTATTCCAGTTGGTAATCCAAAGCATAAAAAATATGAATTTGAGTTATTTAATGTAGCGCCATACCATCAGCCTCACAAGCCAAAGGGTTATTGAAAAGCCCGGCATAGAGAAACACCGCTGATGAGGACCGACTGATGGCCGGCAAAACGCTTTACGACAAGCTTTGGGATTCCCATGAAGTGAAACGGCGCGACGATGGCTCGTCGCTGATCTATATCGACCGTCACATCATCCATGAAGTGACCTCGCCCCAAGCGTTCGAAGGCCTGCGGCTGGCCGGGCGCAAGCCTTGGCGCGTCGATTCCATCATCGCCACCCCGGACCATAACGTACCCACCACCCCTGAGCGCAAGGGCGGTATCGAAGCCATTGCCGACCAAGTGTCGCGTTTGCAGGTGCAGACCCTCGACGACTACTGCGACGAATATGGCATCACCGAATTCAAGATGAATGACGTGCGTCAAGGCATCGTGCACGTGATCGGCCCGGAGCAGGGCGCCACCTTGCCGGGCATGACCGTGGTCTGCGGCGATTCCCACACCTCCACCCACGGTGCGTTCGGCGCCTTGGCCCACGGCATCGGCACTTCCGAGGTGGAACATGTGTTCGCCACCCAGTGCCTGGTCGCCAAAAAGATGAAGAATATGTTGGTGAAGGTCGAAGGCACGTTGCCGTTCGGCGTGACCGCCAAGGACATCGTGCTCGCGGTGATCGGCAAGATCGGTACAGCGGGCGGTAACGGCCATGCCATCGAGTTTGCCGGCAGTGCGATTCGCGACTTGTCGATCGAAGGCCGCATGACCATCTGCAACATGTCCATCGAAGCCGGTGCCCGTGTGGGTATGGTGGCGGCGGATGAAAAGACCGTCGACTACGTCAAGGGGCGTCCATTCGCACCTGCAGGCGCGGATTGGGATGCAGCGGTCGAAGCCTGGAAAGACTTGGTGTCCGACGCCGATGCGGTGTTCGACACGGTGGTCGAGCTGGACGCGGCCCAGATCAAGCCGCAAGTCAGCTGGGGCACTTCGCCGGAAATGGTTCTGGCGGTTGACCAGAACGTGCCGGATCCGGCTAAAGAGGCTGACCTGGTCAAGCGGGGCTCCATCGAGCGCGCGTTGAAGTACATGGGGTTGAAAGCCAACCAGGCGATTACTGACATTCAGTTGGATCGCGTATTCATCGGTTCCTGCACCAACTCGCGGATCGAAGACCTGCGCGCCGCTGCGGTGATCGCCAAGGGCCGCAAAGTCGCCTCGACCATCAAGCAGGCGATCGTGGTGCCGGGTTCAGGCCTGGTGAAAGCCCAGGCAGAAGCTGAAGGCCTCGACAAGATCTTCCTCGAAGCCGGTTTTGAATGGCGTGAGCCGGGCTGCTCGATGTGCCTGGCGATGAACCCCGACCGCCTGGAGTCGGGCGAGCATTGCGCGTCCACCTCCAACCGTAACTTCGAAGGGCGTCAGGGCGCCGGCGGGCGTACCCACCTGGTCAGCCCGGCCATGGCCGCTGCCGCTGCCGTCAACGGTCGTTTCATCGACGTTCGCGAATTGATCTGAGGAATACCCGATGCGTGCTTTTACTCAACACACTGGCCTTGTCGCCCCTTTGGACCGTGCCAACGTCGACACCGACCAGATCATCCCCAAGCAGTTCTTGAAGTCGATCAAGCGCACCGGTTTCGGCCCGAACCTGTTCGACGAGTGGCGCTACCTGGACGTGGGCTACGCCTACCAGGACAACTCCAAGCGCCCGTTGAACAAGGACTTCGTGCTCAACGCCGAGCGTTACCAGGGCGCCAGCGTGCTGCTGGCGCGGGAAAACTTCGGCTGCGGCTCCAGCCGTGAGCACGCGCCGTGGGCGCTGGAAGAATATGGCTTTCGCAGCATCATCGCGCCGAGCTACGCGGACATCTTCTTCAACAACAGCTTCAAGAACGGCCTGTTGCCGATCATCTTGAGCGATGCCGAAGTCGACGAGCTGTTCAAGCAGGTGGAAGCCGAAGAGGGCTACCAGTTGACCGTCGACCTGGCCGCGCAAACCGTGACGCGTCCGGACGGCAAGGTGTATCACTTTGAAGTGGATGCGTTCCGTAAGCACTGCCTGATCAACGGCCTGGACGATATCGGCCTGACCTTGCAGGACGGCGATGCGATTGCCGCGTTTGAAGTCAAGCACCGGGCGAGCCAGCCTTGGTTGTTTCGTGATGCCTGATATGAGGTAGGTCGTGCTGGCCCCATCGCGGGCAAGCCCGACTCCCACAGTTGACCGAGTTGTTCAGGAGAACACCGATCAATGTGGGAGCTGGCTTGCCTGCGATTGCGCCCGTACAACCACCCCAAAACCCAAGGAAAACCACCATGACCGCCACCGTCCACACCCAAGTCGTGCAAAAACAATTCGGCGAGCAAGCCTCGGCCTACCTGAGCAGTGCCGTACACGCCCAAGGCACCGAATTCGCGCTGTTACAGGCCGAACTGGTCGGGCAGGGCGCTGCGCGACTGCTGGACCTGGGTTGCGGTGCCGGTCATGTGAGTTTCAATATGGCGCCGCTGGTTAAAGAGGTCGTGGCCTATGACCTCTCCCAGCAGATGCTCGACGTCGTCGCCACCGCTGCGGTAGACCGCGGCTTTGAGAACATCCGCACCGTACAGGGCGCCGCCGAACGCCTGCCGTTCGCCGACGGTGAGTTCGACTTCGTGTTCAGCCGTTATTCGGCCCACCACTGGAGCGACCTCCGCCTGGCCCTGCGCGAAGTGCGACGCGTGCTCAAGCCGGGCGGCGTGGTGGCGTTCGTCGACGTCTTGTCACCGGGCAGCCCGCTGTTGGACACTTACCTGCAAACCGCCGAAGTGCTGCGCGACACCAGCCACGTGCGCGATTACTCCGCCGCCGAGTGGATGCAGCAGCTCAGCGAAACCGGTCTGCACGTGCGCAACAGTAGCCGCCAGCGTTTGCGCCTGGAATACACCTCCTGGGTCGAGCGCATGCGCACGCCAGAGGTGTTGCGTGCCGCGATCCTTGAGCTGCAACAGGCGATGGGCCAGGAAGTGCGCGATTACTACGAAATTCAAGCCGACGGCACCTTCAGCACCGACGTGCTGGTGGTCTTTGCCGAACGCTGATTGATTTTTCCCGACCTGCCCACGGGCGGGTCGCTTGATGAAATGAGGAACGCATGAGCAAGCAGATTCTGATTCTCCCTGGCGACGGCATTGGTCCGGAAATCATGGCCGAAGCGGTCAAGGTACTGGAGCTCGCCAACAGCAAGTACAGCCTGGGCTTCGAGCTGAGCCACGACGTGATCGGCGGCGCTGCCATCGACAAGCACGGCGTACCGCTGGCCGACGAGACCCTGGACCGTGCACGCGCGGCCGACGCCGTGCTGCTCGGCGCCGTGGGCGGCCCGAAATGGGACAAGATCGAACGTGACATCCGCCCTGAGCGCGGCCTGCTGAAAATCCGCGCGCAACTGGGCCTGTTCGGCAACCTGCGCCCGGCCATCCTCTATCCGCAACTGGCGGACGCCTCGAGCCTCAAGCCGGAAGTGGTCGCGGGCCTGGATATCCTGATCGTGCGCGAGCTGACCGGTGGTATCTACTTTGGCTCGCCACGCGGTGTGCGTGAGTTGGAAAATGGTGAGCGCCAGGCCTACGACACTCTGCCGTACAGCGAGAGCGAAATCCGCCGTATCGCCCGTGTCGGTTTCGACATGGCCCGCGTGCGTGGCAAGAAGGTCTGCTCGGTGGACAAGGCCAACGTGCTGGCCTCCAGCCAACTGTGGCGCGAAATCGTCGAAGAAGTGGCCAAGGACTACCCGGACGTCGAACTGAGCCACATGTACGTCGACAACGCTGCCATGCAACTGGTGCGTGCACCCAAACAGTTCGACGTGATCGTCACCGACAACCTGTTCGGCGACATCCTGTCCGACCAGGCGTCGATGCTCACCGGTTCCATCGGCATGCTGCCGTCGGCGTCCCTGGACACCCACAACAAGGGCATGTACGAGCCTTGCCACGGTTCGGCGCCGGACATCGCAGGCCAGGGCATTGCCAACCCGTTGGCGACCATTTTGTCGGTCTCCATGATGCTGCGTTACAGCTTCAACCTGAGCGACGCGGCGGATGCCATCGAGAAGGCCGTGAGCCTGGTACTCGATCAGGGCCTGCGCACCGGCGACATCTGGTCGCAGGGTTGCACCAAGGTCGGTACGCAAGAAATGGGCGACGCAGTAGTCGCCGCGCTGCGGAATCTGTAATCTCTCGGGCCCACTTGCAGTTGTTGCTGCAAGGCGGCCCACTTTTTAACAAGGTGTAGTTGCGATGAAACGTGTAGGTCTGATCGGTTGGCGCGGTATGGTCGGTTCCGTGCTCATGCAGCGGATGCTGGAAGAGCAGGATTTCGATCTTATTGAGCCGGTGTTTTTCACCACTTCGAACGTGGGTGGCCAAGGGCCGTCCGTGGGCAAGGATATTGCTCCGCTCAAGGACGCCTACAACATTGAAGAGCTGAAAACCCTCGACGTGATTCTGACCTGTCAGGGTGGCGACTACACCAGCGAAGTCTTCCCCAAGCTGCGCGAAGCCGGCTGGCAGGGTTACTGGATCGACGCCGCCTCCAGCCTGCGCATGCAGGACGATGCGGTGATCATCCTTGACCCGGTGAACCGCAAGGTCATCGACCAGCAACTGGACGCCGGCACCAAGAACTACGTCGGCGGCAACTGCACCGTCAGCCTGATGCTGATGGGCCTGGGTGGCCTGTTCGAAGCCGGCCTGGTCGAGTGGATGAGCGCCATGACTTATCAGGCGGCCTCCGGGGCCGGCGCGCAGAACATGCGCGAACTGATCAAGCAAATGGGCGCGACCCACGCTGCCGTCGCCGATCAACTGGCCGACCCGGCCAGCGCGATCCTCGACATCGACCGCCGTGTGGCTGAAGCCATGCGCAGCGAGGCGTACCCGACCGAGAACTTCGGCGTGCCATTGGCCGGCAGCCTGATCCCCTGGATCGACAAAGAGCTGCCGAACGGCCAGAGCCGCGAAGAGTGGAAGGCCCAGGCCGAGACCAACAAGATCCTCGGCCGCTTCAAGAGCCCGATCCCGGTGGACGGCATCTGCGTGCGTATCGGCGCGATGCGCTGCCACAGCCAGGCGCTGACCATCAAGCTGAACAAAGACGTGCCGATCGCCGATATCGAAGCGTTGATCAGCCAGCACAACCCCTGGGTCAAGCTGGTGCCGAACAACCGCGACATCAGCATGCAGGAGCTGAGCCCGACCAAGGTCACCGGCACCTTGAATGTACCGGTAGGCCGTCTGCGCAAGCTGAACATGGGCAGCCAGTTCCTGGGCGCGTTCACCGTAGGCGACCAGCTGCTGTGGGGCGCGGCCGAACCGCTGCGCCGCATGCTGCGGATTCTGCTGGAACGTTGATAGTTTGAGGCAATGAGAGAAACCCGCGACTGGTGACAGGCGCGGGTTTTTTGTTGTTTGGTCGGGCCTTATCGGGGGCAAGCCCCCTCCCACCCTTGATTGGCGAACGCGCCCAAATGTGGGAGGGGGCTTGCCCCCGATATGGCCATCAGCCACGCCACAAATCCCAGCTTAATTGCCTCGCCCCCCACCACCCGGTAAAGTGCCGCTCCCCCCGCAATGCCCGAGGCAGTCCCCATGAACCCGACCTTTGATATCGCCGTGATCGGCGCCACCGGCACCGTAGGTGAAACCCTGGTGCAGATCCTCGAAGAGCTGGACTTCCCGGTCGGCACCCTGCATCTGCTGGCAGGCAGCAACTCCGCCGGTGCATCGGTGCCGTTTCGCGGCAAGAACGTGCGGGTGAGGGAGGTTGACGAGTTCGACTTCAGTAAAGTCCAGCTGGCGTTCTTTGCGGCGGGGCCGGCGGTCACCTCAAGTTTTGCGCCGCGCGCCACGGCGGCGGGCTGCTCGTTGATTGATCTGTCTGGCGCATTGCCGGCCGAGCAGGCGCCGCAAGTGGTGCCGGAAGCCAATGCCCATGTGCTGGACGGCCTGAGTAAGCCGTTCCAGCTCGGCAGCCCAAGCCCGTCGGCGACCAACTTGGCAGTCGTCCTCGCCCCCTTGCGTAGCGTGCTGGATATCCAGCGCGTGAGCGTCACCGCCAGCCTGGCGATGTCGTCCCAGGGCCGTGAGGCCGTCAGCGAGCTGGCCCGGCAAACCGCCGAGCTGCTGAATATGCGCCCGCTGGAGCCGAAATTCTTTGATCGCCAGGTCGCCTTCAATGTGTTGGCACAAGTCGGCACGCCGGACGCCCAAGGTCATACCGCCTTGGAAAAGCGCCTGGTACACGAACTGCGCGCAGTGCTGGAATTACCTTTGCTAAAGATTTCCGCAACTTGCGTTCAAGCCCCGGTGTTTTTTGGCGATAGCCTGACTGTGTCTCTGCAACTGGGAGCACCGGTGGACCTCGCTGCCGTGAACCGCCTACTCGACGCAGCCCCAGGTATAGAGCTGGTGGACGAGGGCGACTACCCTACGGCGGTGGGTGACGCCGTGGGCCAGGATGTGATCTATGTAGGGCGGGTTCGTGCGGGCGTGGATGACCCGGCGGAACTAAATCTGTGGCTGACGTCAGATAACGTACGCAAAGCCGCCGCGCTGAATGCCGTACAGCTGGCGCAGTTGTTGATAAAAGGCCTTGCGTAAAAGATACTTGGCGGCAATTTGTAGATTGATTCTAGCCAGGCGCTATGCTTGGCCCCAGGTAGGAAAAGTTGCGCGTCGGTGACCTATCGGCTCGCCATGCCTTATGGCAGCGGTTACCAACCTTCTCGCAGGCCGGGGAGTGTTCAAAAAGGATGAGGCTATGGTTCAAGTTCGCAAACTGGTGTTAGCAATAGCGGCCGCCTCGGCGCTGTCCTCCGGTATGGCGCAGGCGCTGCAGCTGGGGGAGATGACCCTCAAGTCGAAGTTGAACCAGCCGTTGGCGGTGGAAATCGAATTGCTCGATGTCGGTGGCCTCACGGCTTCCGAGATCACCCCGAGCCTGGCCTCGTCCCAGGCGTTTGTGGATGCCGGTGTTGATCGCCAGGCATTTCTCAATGACTTGACGTTCACTCCGGTGGTCAATCCCAACGGCCGCAGCGTGGTGCGTGTCACCTCCAGCAAGCCGTTGCCGGACGCCTACGTACGTTTCCTGCTGCAGGTGCAATGGCCTAATGGCCGTTTGATGCGCGACTACAGCGTTTTGCTCGACCCGGCCAAGTTCGACCAGCCCGCACCGACGACCGCCGCGCCGGCACCGCGCCTGGCAGCGCCGTCCAGCACAGCGCCGGCCGTGAGCAAACCCGCACAGCACACCACCACGCCCCGCGACACCTTGTGGGAAATTGCCGCGAAGAACCGTAACGGCGGCTCGGTTCAGCAGACCATGCTGGCGATCCAGGCGCTGAACCCGGACGCGTTTATCGACGGCAATATCAACCGCCTTAAAACCGGTCACGTCCTGCGCCTGCCGGATACCGTACAAAGCACCGCGCTGCCGCAACCCCAGGCGATTGCCGAAGTGAGCGCGCAGAACGCCGCCTGGCGCCAGGGGCGACGTGCCGCAACCAATCCTGCGGCGGGCAAGCAGCAGCTGGACGCCACCAAGCGCACCCAGGCTGGCAATGCGCCTGCAAGCACCAACGCCAAGGACAACTTGAGCCTGGTGTCGGCCGAGGCGGCCAAGAAGGGCGCCAAGGGCAAGGCGGGCGATAGCGCGGCGCTGAGCGACAAACTGGCGATGACCCAGGAGCAACTGGACACCACCCGTCGCGACAACGAAGAGCTGAAAAGCCGCGCTGCCGACCTGCAAAGCCAGTTGGACAAGCTGCAAAAGCTGATTCAACTGAAAAACGATCAACTCGCGCGTCTGCAGGCTGAAAAGGGTGTCCCGGCCACGGCGGCCACGGCGGCCACGGCGGCGATGCCTGCGCAGTTGGCCGGCGAGCCGGCGGCTGCCCCGTCTGCCCCTGCCGCGCCGGATGCCGCCACCGCGACCCCTGCGCCCGCCGCGCCCGCGCCTGAGCCCGTCAAGGCGGATGCAGCGCCTGACAGCACCGAAGGTAAATTCAATGACGTGCTGACCAACCCGATCGTACTCGGCGTGGTCGGCGGTGCGGCTGGCCTGCTGGTGCTGTTGCTCCTGCTGTTGTGGGCGCGCCATCGCAACGCACGCCTCGAAGAGGAAAAGCACCTGCGCATGGCGCGGGCCCTGGCTGAAGAGCCGGTGTTCACCTCGAACATCGACCACGACCTGCCGCCGGACAGCTTCGAAGGCCTGGAAGTGCCGCCGCCAAACGTCAAGCTGGCCGCCGCGCCAGCACCGGCCCCGGTGGCTGAGCCGGCTGTCGCTGTGCCGACCGTTGCTTCCGTGCTGGCGCCGCTGGCCGTTGCTGTTGCCCCGGTAAACGCCAACGATGCGTTGGCCCAAGCTCAATCCCATATCGATCGTGGCCACCTGAACCAGGCCGCCGATGTATTGCAGCAGGCGATCAAGCATGAGCCCAAACGCAGCGATCTGCGTTTGAAGCTGATGGAAGTCTACGGTTTGCAAAACGACAAGGACGGCTTCGTGAGCCAGGAGCGTCAACTGGTGGCCAATGGTGAAAACCATGCCCAGGTCGAGCAGCTCAAGAGTCGCTTCCCGGCCATGGCCGTGTTGGCGGCGGGTGTCAGCGCGGCGGTGGCCGCCGCTGCCCTGGATGCTCAATACGTTAAGGATTTGCTCGAAGACAAGCCGGCGCCTGCGCAACCGGAGGCTTTCGACACCGATTTCGATCTGAGCCTGGACGACCTGGAAGAAGCCTCCCCAGCGGAGGTCAAGGACGATCAGCAGACCTTCGAGTCGCTTCTGAAGCAGCAGACCGAAGCCAACGCTAGCCCCGATGACCTGTCGGACTTCGACCTGGACCTGCAACTGGATGCGCCGGCTTCGGCGCAATCCGATGACGACTTCCTATCAGGCCTGGAAGACCAGATGAAGGACGTGCCGGCCGTCGAGCCGCCGACCTTGACGCCTGCGGCACTGGACGACTTCGACCTGCCGGAAGATTTCGACCTGTCCCTGGCCGATGAGCCGGAAGCGGGCGCCAAGCCTGATGCGTTCGCGTCGGAGCTGGATGATGTCAACGCCGAGCTGGACCGTCTGTCCCAGAGTCTGGAACACCCGTCCATCGAACCATCGTTCACCGCGGAAGACGCGGCAATGGGCGATGACGAGCCGGAGTTCGACTTCCTTTCCGGCACAGACGAAGTGGCAACCAAGCTCGACCTGGCCCAGGCCTATATCGACATGGGTGATGCGGACGGCGCACGGGACATCCTCTCCGAAGTGCTGACCGAGGGTGACGAGGCACAGCGTGGCGAGGCCAAGGAAATGCTCGGCCGTATTTAACGGGCGACGCAAATCCAGTGTGGGGCTTGCCGTGGTGATCGGGCTCGCTGTGGTGATCGGGCTTCCTGTGGTGAGCGGGCTTGCCCCGCGCTGGGCTGCGAAGCAGCCCCACTAGATCTGGAGGAATAACCCCGCCCACCACCGCAAGCCCCCCTCCCACATTGGCTCAAGCCAATCCATTACAAAAGCGCCCGCCACTGTGTAGTCGCCTTTATAATGGCCGCCTTCGCGCAACTCATCAGGCTCTCAGTTCTTGGCAAATATAGATAATCCGGCCGCCGAAATGGCGGCTGCAGGCTTTTACCGCATCGCGCTGGGCGTGGAATACAAGGGCTCGCGTTATCGCGGCTGGCAGCGTCAGGCATCCGGCGTGCTGACAGTGCAGGAAACCCTGGAGAAGGCCCTGTCCAAAGTTGCCGACTCGCCAGTGTCGCTGATGTGCGCCGGGCGTACCGATGCTGGCGTGCATGCCTGCGGCCAGGTGGTGCACTTCGACACCCAGGCTGAGCGCTCAATGAAAGCCTGGGTGATGGGGGCTAATATCAATTTGCCCCATGATGTCAGCGTCAGCTGGGCCAAGGTCATGCCTGCGCATTTTCATGCGCGCTTCAAAGCCATTGCCCGGCGTTATCGCTATGTCATCTACAACGACCAGATCCGCCCGGCGCACCTCAACGAAGAAATCACCTGGAACCACCGCCCACTGGACGCCGAGCGCATGGCCGAAGCCGCGCAGCACCTGGTGGGCGTGCATGATTTCAGTGCCTTCCGTGCCGGCCAGTGCCAGGCGAAGTCGCCGATCAAGGAAGTCCACCACCTGCGCGTGACCCGCCACGGCAAGATGATCGTGCTGGATATCCGCGCCGGGGCCTTCTTGCATCACATGGTGCGCAACATTGCCGGGGTGCTGATGACCATCGGCACCGGCGAGCGCCCGGTGGCGTGGGCCAAGGAAGTGCTGGAAAGCCGGGTTCGCCGTACCGGCGGGGTCACGGCGCATCCGTTCGGCCTGTACCTGGTGGATGTGGAGTACCGCGACGAGTTCGAATTGCCGGAGCGTTTCATCGGGCCACACTTCCTCACAGGTTTCAGCGAACTTGGCGGCTGACGCCCGGAAAAGCTTTTGTTACCATCCGGGACTTTCTCGGCCCAACCCCTGAGGTTTCCACGACATGTCAGCCGTTCGCAGCAAGATTTGCGGGATTACCCGCATAGAAGACGCGCTGGCGGCAGTCGAGGCGGGGGCGGACGCCATTGGTTTGGTGTTTTACGCCAAGAGCCCGCGGTCGGTGAATGTGTTGCAGGCGCGGGCGATCATCGCCGCATTGCCGCCGTTCGTGACCACTGTGGGTTTGTTCGTCAACGCCAGCCGCTGCGAACTCAACGAAACCCTGGATGCCGTGCCCCTGGATATGCTGCAGTTCCACGGCGACGAAACACCCGACGAGTGTGAAAGCTACCAGCGCCCGTATATCAAGGCGCTGCGCGTCAAGTCCGGGGACGATATCGCGGCAGCGTGTGCCGCCTACAGTGGCGCTCGCGGGATCCTGCTGGACACCTACGTCGAAGGCGTGCCTGGCGGTACCGGCGAGGCGTTCGATTGGTCGCTGATTCCCCCGGGGTTGAGCAAGCCGATCATCCTGGCCGGTGGGCTCACCCCCACGAATGTCGGGGCGGCGATCGAGCAGGTACAACCGTATGCCGTGGATGTCAGCGGTGGAGTAGAGCAGGGCAAGGGCATCAAGGATCACAGCAAGATTCGCGCGTTCATGCAGGCCGTGCGCAACAGCAGCGGTGCGATGTGACGGCTGGCAGTCTGCCGCCGTCCATAACTACCACTGTGTAAAACAGCCCGGCGCCGCCTGTGGGTGGCCCGGAAATGAAGTGGCAACCCTGCGCTGGCAGGTTGTCTGGAAGGCTGAGGATACATGCGGGAACAGGCCGGTCGAACGTCTGACCCCGTCCAGCATGTGTCATCGCCACATATGAATTTAGCTCAAGGGCATACGCGGGGCTGTGTTCAAGCCACCGGTACTGGAGAAAGAAAGCATGAGCAACTGGTTAGTAGACAAACTGATCCCTTCGATCATGCGTTCCGAGGTGAAGAAAAGCTCGGTTCCTGAAGGTCTGTGGCACAAGTGCCCATCCTGCGACGCGGTGCTGTACCGCCCGGAGCTGGAAAAGACCCTGGACGTTTGCCCCAAGTGCAACCACCACATGCGTATCGGCGCCCGCGCCCGCATCGACATTTTCCTGGATGCCGAAGGCCGTAGCGAGCTGGGCGCGGACCTGGAGCCGGTTGACCGTCTCAAGTTCCGCGACGGCAAGAAGTACAAGGACCGCCTGACCGCTGCGCAGAAGCAGACCGGTGAGAAAGACGCGCTGATTTCCGTCAGCGGCAAGCTGCTGGGCATGCCTGTCGTGGTGTCGGCGTTTGAGTTCTCGTTCATGGGCGGCTCCATGGGTGCCATCGTCGGTGAGCGCTTTGTGCGCGCCGCCAACTACGCCCTGGAAAACCGTTGCCCGATGATCTGCTTCGCCGCCTCCGGTGGCGCGCGTATGCAGGAAGCCCTGATCTCGCTGATGCAAATGGCCAAGACCTCCGCGGTACTGGCGCGTCTGCGTGAAGAAGGCATCCCGTTTATCTCCGTGCTGACCGACCCGGTCTACGGCGGCGTTTCCGCCAGCCTGGCGATGCTGGGTGACGTGATCGTCGGCGAGCCGAAGGCGCTGATCGGCTTTGCCGGCCCGCGTGTGATCGAGCAGACCGTACGTGAAAAACTGCCGGAAGGTTTCCAGCGCAGCGAGTTCCTGCTGGAGCACGGCGCGATCGACCTGATCATCCCGCGCGGTGAACTGCGTCCACGCCTGGGCAACCTGCTGGCACAGATGATGGGCCTGCCGACGCCCGTCTACGTCGCGCCTAAAGTTGAGCCGATCGTTGTGCCGCCGGTGCCTGCGAACCTATGACCCAGCGTACCCTGGGCGAGTGGCTCGCCTACCTTGAGCAGTTGCATCCGTCCGCCATCGACATGGGCCTGGAGCGCTCGCAACAGGTAGCGGCCCGCCTCGGGTTAGGCCGCCCGGCACCGCGCGTGATCACGGTGACCGGTACCAACGGCAAAGGCTCTACCTGTGCCTTTGTCGCGGCGCTGCTGCAGGCCCAAGGGCTGAAAGTCGGCGTCTACAATTCCCCGCACCTGCTGCGTTACAACGAGCGGGTGCAGCTCAATGGCGTCGAAGCCTCGGATGAGCAACTCTGCGAAGCCTTCGCCGCACTCGATGCGGGCCGGGGCGAGATTTCCCTGACTTACTTCGAGATGGGCACCCTGGCGGCGTTCTGGCTGTTTGAGCGTGCGCAACTGGATGTGGTGGTGCTGGAGGTCGGCCTGGGTGGGCGTCTGGACACGGTCAACGTGGTGGATGCCGATCTGGCGTTGGTCACCAGCATTGGTGTGGACCACGCCGACTACCTGGGCAATACCCGTGAATCCGTGGCCTATGAAAAAGCCGGGATCTTCCGCCAGGGCAAGCCTGCGCTGTGCGGTGACGTGGAGCCGCCGCATACCCTGCTGGATAAGGTGCGTGAGCTGGATTGCCCGTTTTTCCTGCGCGGCCGCGAATTCAACCTCGAGATCGGTGAGCAGCACTGGCAATGGCGTGGGCGCGATGCCCGTGGCCAGGCTGTAGAGTTGCACGATCTGCCGTTGCTGAACCTGCCGATGGAAAACGCCGCACTCGCGCTGCAGGCCTATCTGTTGCTGGACCTGCCGTGGAGCGCCGAGCAGATTGCCACCACCTTGTTGGCCACGCGCGTGGTCGGGCGGTTGGATCGCCGTGAGTTCGAATGGCAAGGCAAGCGCCTGAACCTGCTGCTGGATGTGGGGCATAACCCCCATGCGGCCGAGTACCTGGCGCAGCGGCTGTCCCGCACGCCGCCGGTCGGTCGTCGCCTTGCGGTCTTTGGTCTGCTGGCTGATAAGGATCTGGAAGGTGTGGTTGCGCCCTTGTTGGGCAATGTCCAGGCCTGGGCCGTGGCGCCGCTGGATACCCCGCGCAGCCGTCCGGCCGCTGAACTGGAAGTGGCCTTGCAGAACCTTGGTGCAGCGGTGGCGTCGTATGCAAGCGTGACCGATGCCCTTGAAGCACAGTGCGCCATTGCCACGCCCGATGATGAGATTCTGTTGTTCGGGTCATTTTATTGTGTTGCCGAGGCGCTTGAGTGGTTGGCCCGGCGCTCCACGGAGGAAGCTGCACATGGCATTACTGGATAGCGCATACAAGCAGCGAATGGTCGGAGCCTTGGTTCTGGTGGCGCTGGCGGTGATTTTCCTGCCGATGCTGTTTTCTCGCCAGGACGAAGAGCGTCAGGTGGTGGTTGAGGCTCCGGCCGCGCCACAAGCCCCGGCGGTGCCGCAGGTTCAGGTTGAGCCGGTGGTGGTGCCTGAGCCTCAGGCGTTGCCGGAAGAAGAACCCGTGCCGACCGATGATGAAGTGGCCGCGCAGCAGGCACCGTCGATGCCGGTGCAACCCAGTGTGCCAGTGGTCAAGCCGGCGCCCGCCGCCAAGCCCGCTGCGCCCGCGCCTGCACCTAAGCCGGTAGCGCCGCAACCTGCCGCACCGGGCAAGCCGGAGGTGGGGCAGAGCCGTATCGATCCGAATGGTCTGCCGATCAGTTGGTCGATTCAGGTGGCCAGCCTGGGCAATCGCGAAGGCGCCGACGCGTTGCAGAAGAAGCTGCGTAGCCAGGGCTATAACGCCTATATCCGCAGCGCCGATGGCAAGAACCGCGTGTTTATCGGGCCGCTGATCGAGCGTGCCGAGGCGGATCGCCTGCGGGACTTGCTGGATCGCCAGCAGAACCTGAAGGGGTTTGTGACCCGTTTCCAGCCTGAGCGCGGCTGATTTCGCAGCGCTTTGAGCTTGGAATGCAGTCAAGTGTGGGAGGGGGCTTGCCCCCGATGGCGATGGATCAGTCATGTGTGTATTGGCTGGCAGTCCGCTATCGGGGGTAAGTCTCCTCCCACAGTTGTTTTAGGGTGTGCTTGAAATTGGATTCACTCGCCACAAACTATTGATTTGCAAAGCAGCCGCAATCACAGCTTACCGACAGCCCAGCGCTCTGCTAAAATGCGCCGCCTCATCCGTCCGTGGGCTCAAACGTGCCATTTACCTGGGTTGATTGGGCGATTGTTGCAGTCGTCGCCATCTCCGCTTTGATCAGTCTAAGCCGCGGCTTCGTAAAAGAAGCATTGTCGTTGCTGACTTGGATCATCGCAGGAGTCGTAGCCTGGATGTTCGGCGGTTCATTGTCGGTCTACCTGGCCGGATACATCGAGACACCTTCGGCTCGCGTCATCGCGGGCTGCGCCATCATGTTCATCGCCACGCTGCTGGTGGGAGCAATGGTCAATTATCTTATTGGCGAGTTGATACGTGTCACCGGCCTCTCCGGGACCGATCGATTTCTCGGCATGGCTTTCGGCGCTGCGCGTGGCGCGTTGCTGGTGGTCGTGGCGGTCGGGCTGTTGAGCCTGGGGCCGGTACAGCAGGATTCGTGGTGGCAGGAGTCGGTACTCGTGCCAAAATTTCTATTGGTTGCAGACTGGTCCAAGAACCTCATTCTGGGGTGGAGCAGTCAGTGGCTGGCCAGCGGAATCAGCGTACCCGCTGATCTTCCGTTCAAGGAACACCTCTTGCCGGCCAAAACGCCTCAGTAAGCTGTGTTCAGTCAAGATTCATTAAGTAGGGGTTGCGTCGCATGTGTGGCATCGTCGGTATCGTCGGTAAGTCGAACGTCAATCAGGCGCTGTATGACGCGCTAACCGTCCTCCAGCACCGCGGCCAGGACGCTGCCGGTATTGTGACCAGCCACGACGGCCGGTTATTCCTGCGCAAGGATAATGGTCTGGTACGTGACGTGTTCCACCAGCGTCACATGCAGCGCCTGGTCGGGCACATGGGCATTGGTCATGTGCGTTACCCGACTGCCGGTAGCTCGACATCGGCCGAAGCTCAACCGTTTTACGTCAACTCGCCGTACGGCATCACCTTGGCGCACAACGGTAACCTGACCAACGTTGAACAACTGGCCAAGGAGATTTACGAATCTGACCTGCGCCACGTCAACACCAGTTCAGACTCGGAAGTGCTGCTCAACGTGTTCGCCCACGAGCTGGCCCAGCGCGGCAAGCTGCAGCCGACCGAAGAAGACGTGTTCGCCGCCGTCACCGACGTGCACAACCGTTGCGTCGGTGGCTACGCCGTAGTGGCCATGGTCACCGGTTATGGCATCGTCGGCTTCCGTGACCCGCACGGCATTCGTCCGATCGTGTTCGGCCAGCGTCACACCGACGAAGGCGTCGAGTACATGATCGCTTCCGAAAGCGTGTCCCTGGACGTGCTGGGCTTCACCCTGATCCGCGACCTCGCGCCGGGTGAAGCGGTGTACATCACCGAAGATGGCAAGCTGCACACCCGCCAGTGCGCCGTGGCGCCGAAACTCACCCCGTGCATCTTCGAACACGTCTACCTGGCGCGTCCGGATTCGATCATCGACGGTGTTTCGGTGTACAAGGCACGTCTGCGCATGGGCGAGAAGCTGGCCGAGAAGATCCTGCGCGAGCGTCCAGAGCACGACATCGACGTGGTGATCCCAATCCCGGACACCAGCCGCACCGCTGCGCTGGAGCTGGCCAACCACCTGGGCGTCAAGTTCCGCGAAGGCTTCGTTAAGAACCGCTACATCGGCCGGACATTCATCATGCCGGGCCAGGCTGCGCGCAAGAAGTCGGTGCGCCAGAAGCTCAACGCCATCGAGCTGGAATTTCGCGGTAAGAACGTGATGCTGGTGGATGACTCCATCGTGCGTGGCACCACCTGCAAGCAGATCATCCAGATGGCCCGCGAAGCCGGTGCGAAGAACGTGTACTTCTGTTCCGCTGCGCCTGCCGTGCGTTACCCGAACGTGTACGGTATCGACATGCCGAGCGCCCATGAACTGATCGCTCACAACCGTTCGACCCAGGACGTTGCCGACCTGATCGGCGCGGATTGGTTGATCTACCAGGACTTGCCGGACCTGATCGAAGCGGTCGGCGGTGGCAAGATCAAGATCGACCAGTTCGACTGCGCCGTGTTCGACGGCAAATACGTGACCGGTGACGTCGACGAGGCCTACCTGAACAAGATCGAGCAGGCGCGTAACGACTCGTCGAAGATCAAGACCCAGGCGGTCAGTGCGATCATCGATCTGTACAACAACTGAGTGACAACCGGCCCTGAGGGGCCGGTTTTGTATCTTAAATAAAGAATTGAGTAAGGAGTCGCAGCATGAGTCAGGAATGGGATGCCGGTCGGTTGGACAGCGACCTCGATGGCGTAGCTTTCGATACCCTGGCTGTGCGCGCCGGCCAGCACCGCACACCGGAAGGTGAGCACGGTGACCCGATGTTCTTCACCTCCAGCTATGTGTTCCGTACGGCGGCCGATGCGGCTGCGCGCTTTGCTGGCGAAGTGCCGGGCAACGTGTATTCGCGTTATACCAACCCGACTGTGCGCGCGTTCGAAGAGCGTATCGCGGCGTTGGAAGGTGCTGAGCAGGCAGTGGCCACGGCCACTGGCATGGCAGCGATCCTGGCGGTGGTGATGAGCCTGTGCAGTGCCGGCGACCACGTGCTGGTGTCGCGCAGCGTGTTCGGCTCGACCATCAGCCTGTTCGAGAAGTATTTCAAGCGCTTCGGCATCGAAGTGGACTACGTGCCCCTGGCGGACCTGTCCGGCTGGGAGGCGGCGATCAAGGCCAACACCAAGCTGCTGTTCGTCGAGTCGCCCTCCAACCCATTGGCGGAGCTGGTGGATATCGCGGCGTTGTCCGAAGTGGCGCACGCCAAGGGCGCCATGCTGGTGGTCGACAACTGCTTCTGCACGCCGGCGCTGCAACAGCCGTTGAAGCTGGGCGCGGACATCGTCGTGCACTCGGCCACCAAGTTCATCGACGGCCAGGGTCGTTGCATGGGCGGTGTGGTTGCGGGTCGCAGCGAGCAGATGAAAGAAGTCGTCGGCTTCCTGCGCACGGCCGGTCCGACCTTGAGCCCGTTCAACGCCTGGATCTTCCTCAAAGGCCTGGAAACCCTCAGCCTGCGCATGAAGGCCCATTGCGCCAACGCCCAGGCGCTGGCCGAGTGGCTGGAGCAGCAGGACGGTATCGAGAAGGTGCACTACGCCGGCCTCAAGAGCCACCCGCAACACGCGTTGGCCCAGCGCCAGCAACGAGGTTTCGGCGCCGTGGTGAGCTTCGAAGTGAAGGGTGGCAAAGACGGGGCCTGGCGCTTTATCGATGCGACCCGCCTGATCTCTATCACCGCCAACCTGGGGGATAGCAAGACCACCATTACCCACCCGAGCACCACGTCCCACGGTCGCCTGGCGCCACAGGAACGTGAGGCGGCGGGTATCCGTGACAGTCTGATTCGCATCGCGGTCGGCCTCGAAGACGTGGCTGACTTGCAAGCTGACCTGGCTCGCGGGCTGGCTGCCTTGTGATCGAGTGGTCCATGGAAGCTGCGGCCGCCAGTAACGGGCGTGTTGCGCTGGTCACGGGCGCGGCGCGGGGCATAGGCCTCGGGATTGCCGCGTGGCTGATCAGCGAAGGCTGGCAAGTGGTGTTGACCGACTTGGACCGCGAGCGCGGTTCCAAGGTGTCCAAGGTGCTGGGTGAGAACGCTTGGTTTATCAGCATGGACGTGGCTGACGAGAAGCAAGTCGCCCAGGGTGTCGCCGAGGTATTGGGGCAGTTTGGGCGCCTGGACGCGTTGGTCTGCAACGCAGCGGTGGCGGACCCGCGCAATATGACCCTGGAAAGCTTGGACCTGGCCTACTGGAATCGTGTGCTGGCCGTGAACCTCAGTGGGCCGATGTTATTGGCCAAGCACTGTGCGCCGTATCTGCGGGCCCATGGTGGCGCCATCGTCAACCTGGCGTCGACCCGGGCTCGCCAGTCTGAGCCGGACACCGAGGCCTACGCGGCGAGCAAGGGTGGCCTGTTGGCCCTCACGCATGCCTTGGCGATGAGCCTGGGGCCGGAAGTGCGGGTCAATGCGGTCAGCCCTGGCTGGATCGATGCGCGTGATCCTGCAGCGCGTCGTGCCGAGCCGTTGAGTGATGCCGATCATGCCCAGCATCCGGCGGGCAGGGTGGGTACCGTGGAGGACGTGGCGGCGATGGTGGCGTGGCTGCTGTCGCGCCAGGCGGGGTTTGTCACCGGGCAAGAGTTCGTGGTGGACGGTGGCATGAGCAAGAAGATGATTTACAGCGAGTAGAGCGGATAGCCGTCTTGAAGCCATTTTGTCTTTTTCAGAAAAACTTCAAGCGGGCTATTGACTTAGGTCCGCTACCTGCGTAAATTTCGCGGCCTCAACGAAGCAAAGGGTGATTAGCTCAGCTGGGAGAGCATCTGCCTTACAAGCAGAGGGTCGGCGGTTCGATCCCGTCATCACCCACCACTTCTTGAGAGTTTTGCCCCAGGGCAAGACGCAACGTTAAAGGTTGCACCGACGCGCAGCGGTAGTTCAGTCGGTTAGAATACCGGCCTGTCACGCCGGGGGTCGCGGGTTCGAGTCCCGTCCGCTGCGCCATATTTTCCAGGTTCGATTCGTCGGGCTTGAGATCGAACAGCCAAGGCTGATCGGTCAAATGTTTAAAGACGGTTGAGGCTTTGAGCTCAGCTGGTCAAGCGATACGCAGCGGTAGTTCAGTCGGTTAGAATACCGGCCTGTCACGCCGGGGGTCGCGGGTTCGAGTCCCGTCCGCTGCGCCATATCTGCCTCAAGGCCCACTGAACGCCTTGAAGCACAAAGAAAGCCGTTGGCTACTTTGATCCGATAGCAAAGACCCTGGTCGAAAGACTGGGGTTTTTTGTGTCTGCGATTTGGCTCGGGGTGCGCCTCCATCAAACGGTGGGAGCAAGTGCGCTCCCACGATTGAGTTGGCTCAAAACCCCAGTTTATCCCGCAGCCCGTAATACCAGGCCCCCAGCGCCGCGAACGGGGTGCGCAGCAGTTGCCCGCCCGGGAACGGATAGTGCGGCAGGTCGGCAAACGCATCAAAGCGCTCTGCCTGGCCTCTGAGTGCCTCCGCCAGTACCTTGCCCGCCAGGTGCGTATACGTTACGCCATGACCACTGCAGCCCTGTGAATAGTAGATGTTGTCGCCCAGGCGACCCACCTGCGGCAAGCGCGACAGGGTCAGCAGGAAGTTGCCGGTCCAGGCGTAGTCAATCTTTACGTCCTTGAGCTGCGGGAACGCCTTGAGCATCTTCGGCCGGATGATCGCCTCGATGTTCGCCGGGTCGCGCGCGCCATACACCACGCCACCGCCGAAGATCAGGCGCTTATCGTTGGTGAGTCGGTAGTAGTCGAGCAGGTAGTTGCAGTCTTCGACGCAGTAGTCCTGCGGCAGCAGCGTTTTTGCCAGTTCGTCGCCCAAGGGGGCGGTGGTGATCACTTGTGTGCCGCACGGCATCGACTTGGCCGCCAGCTCTGGCACGAGATTGCCCAGGTAGGCATTGCCTGCGACGATGATGAACTTGGCCCTGACCTTGCCTTCGGCGGTGTGCACCACCGGGTTGGCGCCGCGCTCGATTCGCACCGCTGCCGATTGCTCGTAGATCGTACCGCCCAGAGACTCCACGGCTGCCGCTTCGCCGAGTGCCAGGTTGAGGGGATGGATGTGCCCGCCACTCATGTCCAGCAAACCGCCCACATAGTTGTCACACGCCACTACTTCGCGGATACGGCGCTCGTCCAGCAACTCCAGTTGCGTGTGGCCGTAGCGTTCCCACAGGCGCTTCTGTGACTCCAGGTGGCCCATGTGCTTGCTGTTGAGGGCGGCGAACACACCGCCGTCCTTCAGGTCGCATTGGATCTGATACTTGGCCACCCGCTCGCGGATGATCCTGCCGCCCTCAAACGCCATCTCCCCCAGCAGTTGTGCCTGTTTGGGTCCGACGCTGCGTTCGATCACATCGATATCACGGCTGTAGCTGTTGACGATCTGCCCGCCGTTGCGGCCCGAGGCGCCAAAACCCACCTTGGCGGCTTCCAGCACCGTTACGCGAAAACCGTTCTCCAGCAGGAACAACGCACTGGAAAGACCGGTGTAGCCGGCGCCAATCACGCACACATCGGTTTCGACTTCGCCTTGCAGCACGGGGCGAGGTGGAACGGCATTCGCGGAAGCGGCGTAATACGACTGGGGGTAGGGGGTGTTCGCCATCCTGCAACCTCTGTTTTATATTTTTTACGAGTGCGCCGATCCTACCTGAGTTGAAAATTGCCTGCCAGCCACCCGAAATCCACAGGTGTGCTCCACGCAAATAAAAAATTCGCATATTCATAGGGTTAGCTGCAAAAAAGATGTTGACACCCCTCCGGAATTCCGTAGAATGCCGCCTCACAGCAGGCACGTAGCTCAGTTGGTTAGAGCACCACCTTGACATGGTGGGGGTCGTTGGTTCGAGTCCAATCGCGCCTACCAAACAAAATCCGCTCTGCTGGGCGGTCTAGAAGGGCTCACCGAAAGGTGGGCCCTTTTTTGTTGCTTGTGATTTGAAAAACGTTTGCAAGCGCCAATCAAAAAGGAAGATGGTCATGGCGAGTAAAAAACTTGAATCGTTCCGGGCGTGGTTTACGCCGAAGCGCCGTCGAGGAGCAGGCGGTGCTTTATTGATTATGTGGATCATCGGATTGGTTGCGTATCCAAGCAACCGCTGGCTCTATGTGATGATCCCCGCGGTGATTTTTTTCTTCAGCGCCTGGCCGCCTGAGGTTCAGGATAAACGTTGAAGCACAGCGCCACCCACCGAGTTGGCTCACTCAACGTCGCGTCAACACGCTTTCCCCCGCCTGCGCCGGTAACCGATACACGTCCACCAGCGCCAACATCCCCAACACGGCGACCCCGACAAACGCTACCCGAAAATCCGTGACCTGGGCTTGAACGTCATGCCCCTGCACGCTCATGGACGCGCGCAACAACAACGCCGCCACCGTTACGCCCATGCCCATGGCCAGTTGGAACGACATGCTGAACAACGCCGACGCTTCGCTCATCCGCGCTTTCGGCACGTCGGCGAAGCCAATCGAGTTGTAGCAGGTGAACTGCATCGAGCGTGACAGGCCGCCGACGAACAACACCGCCGCAATCACTGCCAATGGCGTCTGCGCGGTGAACAAGGCGCAGGCTGCAATTGACACCACCCCGATCACACCATTGAGCATCAGCACCTTGCGAAACCCGAAGCGCTGCATGAGGGTCGTGGTAAATGGTTTCATCGCCAGGTTACCGGCGAATACCGCCAACACCAACAGACCCGCGTCCACTGGCGATAAGCCGAAGGCGACCTGGAACAGCAACGGCAGCAGGAAGGGCAGGGCACTGATGGCCAGGCGGAACAGTGAGCCGCCGTAGATGCTGACGCGGAAGGTATTGATGGAGAGGGTTTCCAGCGGCAACAACGAATCGGGGTAATGCCGGCAATGGTGCACTGCCCACACCGACAGCAGTAGGCCTGCCGCCACCAGCCCGGCGCCAGGGATGAGCATTTCGCCAGCTTGGCTGCCCAGCCATTCCAGCCCGCCGAGCAGCGCCACGCAGGCGCCTGCCAGCAGCACAAAGCCCTTGGCGTCGAACTTGCGTACGCTGGCCTCGCGGCCTTCAGGCACCAACCACAGCGCGGCGATCAGTGCCAATGCGCCTAACGGCAGGTTCACGTAGAAGATCCACGGCCACGAGGCATGGGTGACGATCAACCCACCTGCCAATGGACCCAGAATCGGTGCGACCAGCCCTGGCCAGGTGATGATCGCGATCATTTTTACCAAGTCTTTTTTGTCGGTATTGCGCAGCACCGCCAAACGCCCCACAGGCACCATCAGCGCGCCACCGATGCCTTGCAGGACGCGGGCAAACACGAACATCTCAAGGTTCTGGCTCAGGCCGCAAAGCAGTGACGCGAGGGTGAAGACGATGATCGCACCGGCAAATACCTGGCGCGCGCCAAATCGGTCGGCGATCCAGCTGGACAGCGGTATGAAGATCGCCACGGCGAGTAGGTAGGCGGTGATGCCGATGTTCATGTCGACCGGCGTCACGCCGAAGGCCGATGCCATGGTCGGCAGGGCGGTAGCTATCACCGTGGCATCGAGGTTTTCCATAAAGAAGGTCACCGCGACCACCAAGGCAATCAGGCGGGTTTGTACGCTGAGGCCGGTGTCGGCGCGGGTATCTGAAGGGGGTGTAGTCACCGATGCAGGCCCTTGTTCAGTGAAGGTCGCTTGGGCCTGACAATACCGGGTGGCCGTCTCAGCCGCTATCTCCGAGGAAAATCTGCAGCAACACCGATTCAACGACCACCACCCCTTCAAGCCGCCTGTACGCCAAACCGATGTGCTTCCCGATACATTCGAGGCATGCGCGCTCGGTGACGGTTTACTTGGCCTTGGCGTTCTTGATGTCGCTGATCATCTGCTTGGCAATGGCCTGTACTTGCTTCTGTGTCATGGCCGAGGCAATCCCTTCCCAGGCGGACGATGACGTGTCGTAGGTGCGCGAGCCAATGGGCGCGCCGGTCTTCAGGTCTGAGTAGTCGGCGCGGGAGAACACCCAGGCGTTGCCGACCAGCGCTCCTGCGACGTACCGCGAGCCCGGTTCGATGTAACGGAACTTGCTCACATTGATGCTGATGCCGACACCGTCTTCGCCACTCGGCGTCACCGAGGCACTTGGCGTGACGTTGAAACCTGCCTGGCGGGCTTCCACCTGGAGTGCGTTGTTCCAGTCACGGGTCAGCAGGTTCCAGTCCGGGTTTTGCTCGACCTGGCTGTCGCCTTTGATGCTGACCACCAGGTTTTGCTTGGCGGCTTCCGGGATGGCCAGTGCGACGCTGCCGCCGCTTTTGACCTTGGCGGCACATCCGCCCAGCAGGGACAACGCCACAGCGCAGGAGAGCGCGATCAGGACCTTTTGGGTTTTCATAGAATTTCCATATCCATAACAGTAATGGGGAGACGTGTGCTGATTTGAGGCGCACGCCTCATAAAACAGGCGGCGCTAAGATGCGCGAATCCCTGCTGGTCTGTCCACATCTCGTTACATGCGCGCGCTTCAATCACCCACAAAATTTATTGGTTCGCAGCAACAACTTTTCTTGTTGGACACCTCCCGCTCTCAGGCAGCAAAGTTGCCGCCACTGACGCTCACCCTTTCGGGTCAACAATAAAAAACCGAGCCGACTGCACGCCACTTCCTGCTGTGAACCCTTTGTTCACATCCTGCTGTAATGGCGCCGCAGCGCGCACTTAAGGACCTCACCGCCATGCAAACTGTTGTGAACTTATGGCCGTTGATCGGCGTACTTGTGATCGTGGTTGGCTTCGTTTTGCGCTTCAACCCGCTGTTGGTGGTCACCGCCGCCGCTATCGCCACCGGGCTTGCCGCCCATTTCCCGCTGGAAAAAATCCTCGCCACCATGGGAGATGGCTTCCTTCAGACCCGTGCCCTGCAATTGATTCTGTTATTGCCCCTGGCGGTCATCGGCCTGTTGGAGCGCCATGGGTTGCGCCTGCATGCGCAGAACTGGATTGCACGGTTCGAGCGCGCCACCGTGGGGCGCTTGTTGATCATCTATCTGTTTGTGCGTGAATCCACGGCGGCCATGGGCTTGACCAGCCTGGGCGGGCACCCGCAGATGGTGCGCCCGCTGCTGGCACCGATGGCTGAGGGGGCGGCGGAAAAGCGCTACGGCAAACTGCCGGATAAACTGCGTCATAAGGTGTTGGCCATGTGCGCCGCGACGGACAACGTCGGCCTGTTTTTTGGTGAAGATATTTTTGTCGCCTTTGGTGCGATCGCGTTGATGCACACCTTCCTGCTCGGCTCGGGAATTGATGTGGAGCCGCTGCATATTGCGGTGTGGGGAATTCCTACTGCGATCTGCGCTTTCATCATCCATGCCATTCGCCTGCATCGGTTCGACCGACGGTTGACCCGTGAGATGACGCCCGCCGCCACGGCTGTGGAGGCCGCGCAATGATCATTTCCATTCAATACCTGTACTGGCTGGCCGGGGTTCTGCTGCTGATCACGGCGGGTATGATCCTGTTGGACAGGACCCACCCTAAACGCTGGTCCAGTGCTTTGTTCTGGCTGTTGTTCGCCATTCCATTCCTGGTGGGGGAGCGCCTGCCGTCGGTGGTCATTGGCGCTGGCGTAGTGGTGATGGCGTTGATCGCAGGTTTAGGCGGTGTCGGCCGTGGCACGCATGTCGAGCTGCATGACAAGGCGTCCCGTGCCAGTGCCGGTCGGCTGGGTCACAAGCTGTTTATCCCGGCGCTGGCCATTCCGCTGACCACGGTGATCGGCTCGGTAGTGCTCAAGCACACCGAGATCGGCGGCGTACCGCTGTTGGACCCGAAAAACACCACCTTCGTCTCCCTCGGTATCGGCTGCCTGATCGCCCTTGGCCTGGCCTGCTGGCTGACCCGCGATACGCCGGTGCAAGCCTTGCGCGAATCCCGGCGCCTGACAGAAGCCCTGGGCTGGGCCATGGTGCTTCCGCAAATGTTAGCGATGCTTGGCTTGCTGTTTAACGAGGCCGGCGTCGGTACGGCTGTCGCGCATGTGACCACGACCTATATCAACCTGGATTTCAAGTTAGTGGCGGTGATGGTCTACGTGCTGGGCATGGCGTTGTTTACAGTGATCATGGGTAATGGCTTCGCGGCTTTCCCGGTGATGACCGGCGGCGTCGGCGTGCCGGTGCTGGTGGGTATCTACGGCGGCAATCCAGCAGTGATGGCAGCCATCGGCATGTTCTCCGGCTACTGCGGTACCCTGATGACCCCTATGGCGGCCAACTTCAATATCGTACCGGCGGCGTTGCTCGAACTGCCCGACAAGAACGCGGTGATCAAGGCCCAGCTGCCGACCGCGCTGATGATGCTGGTGGTCAATATTGTGCTGCTTTATCTGTTGATGTGAGGCCGAGATGCGAATCGTACTGCTGACGGGTTTCGAGCCCTTTGATCAAGACCCGGTGAATCCGTCCTGGGAGGCGGTTCGCCAATTGGAGGGGGTGCAACTGGCTGATGATGTGCAAATTATTGCGCGTCGACTGCCCTGCGCGTTTGCCACGGCGGGCGCGCGCCTGGCCCAGTTGATCGACGAATTGCATCCGGAGATGGTGATCGCTACCGGCCTGGGGCCGGGGCGTAGCGATATTTCCATCGAACGGGTGGCGATCAATGTCAACGATGCACGCATTCCCGATAACCTGGGCGAGCAACCGATTGATACGGCGGTGGCGCCTGACGGCCCGGCGGCCTATTTCACGACCCTGCCGATCAAGGCGATGGTCAGGGCCGTGCGCGGGGCGGGGATTGCCGCCTCGGTATCGCAGACGGCCGGCACGTTTGTGTGTAATCAGGTGTTTTATTTATTGCAGCATGCTTTGGCCGCGACGGCCGTACGCAGTGGGTTTATCCATGTACCGTATCTGCCGGAGCAGGTGATGGGTTCGCAGCGGCCCTCGATGGCGCTGGAGACAATCGTCGCCGGATTGCACGCCGCCGTACTGACTGCGTGGCAAACACCGGTGGATGCGAAAGAAGCGGGCGGACAGGTCAGCTGACCGGCCCGGCGCGTCTCAACCGGCAAACAGTCGGGTCAGCCCGAAGGTGATGGCGCAAGCCAGGCCTGTCATTGCGAATGCGGTTGCCACGTACCACTTGATAAGGTTCAGTTCAGTGGTTGCCAGGTCTGCCTTGGAAGCGAAGTGCTTATCCATGGAGTCTGCCCGGCCCGAAACGGTGATCAGCTTCTCTTTCATCTCAGCCAGCCCCTTTTCCAGTACACCCAATCGTATTTCCATTCCTGAATCTCCATGTTCGCTGTTGCAGGCTCAGCCTTGAGCCAGAATGTGCTTGAGACGCGAGCGTAGTGTGGCGTGAGTCCAACGTTAAGAGGCAAACCTTTGCAAAATAACACCAGCCTTCTACGGCGAGTCCTCCCGCCGTGGAAAGAACAGCTCAAAGCACGTGACCCCTGCTTCACTGCTCACACTGTACCGTCCGTTATGCAGCTGCATGATGGTTGCCACAATCGACAAGCCCAATCCGTTGGACTGAGCCGAGCGTTCCCGTGACTCATCTACTCGGTAAAACCGTTCGAACAGTCGCGGCAGGTGCTCGGCTGCAATGGTTTCGCCTCGATTGCTGACCCTAAGGTGAATGCCTTCGGCATTGGGCACCGCCTGTATCACCAGTTCAGTGCACGGCGCACCATATTTAATGGCGTTGGCGCACAGGTTTGCCAGGGCCCTGCGCAGCAGCATCGGCTCCGCCCAGATCACCCCTTCACCTTCGGCGTGAATGCTGATCTGCGCATCACCCGCCAAACCTTCAAAGTAGTCGGCGATGCGTTCTACCTCATCCGCTGCACTCAGCTCCTGACGCTGGCGCAGCGCGCTGGCCGGGTCGGTCCTGGCCAGGAACAGCATGTTGTCGAGCATCCGCGCCAGGCGTTCAAGTTCTTCGACATTAGATGCCAGCAGTTGCTGATAGCTCTCGATGCTACGGCTCTGTTGCAGCGCGACCTGGGTTTCTCCCAGCAGATTGTTGATGGGCGTGCGCAGTTCGTGGGCCATGTCGGTGGACACCTGGCCCAGTTGAACAAAGCCCTTGGCCAGGCGCTCGAGCATGGTGTTGAACGAGTCGATCATCGGCAGCAGTTCTTTCGGTGCGCCGTGGGTGTCGAGGCGTTCGGCGAGGTTACCGACGCCAATGCCCTGAGCGTGTCGGGCCAGACGGCGCAATGGCAAAAGCCCGCGATGAACCAGCAGGTAACCCACCACGGCCAGGATGATTGCGGCCATGCTCGCCAGGATATAAACGCTCAAGCGATAGCTGGCGAGCACGGCGGTGCGCTCGGTCATCAGGCGCCCCGTAGTGACTTGCAGGCTGCCCAGGTCGCCGGAGTCGATGGAGGCCGCGACGGTGGCGAAGGGCACGCCATTGATGCTGGGAAAATGGTGCACGTCGGCGAACGTCAGTGCGTGGTTCTTGGGGACCGGAGGCACGGATGGCAGTTCGATATTGCCAGGGTTGACCGTCAGCAGCGGCTTTTGCCCCGGTGCGACAATCCTCAGTACCGACTCGCGGTTGCCCAGCATGTTCTGGAACAGTTCCGGCTTGGTCTTGATCAGGTCCAGGGTATTGCTGTCATTGAGCAGGTTGCGCAATTGATCGATGCGGTTGATCAAGGCCGCGTCGTCACGCATGATCAACTCCCGCTCCAGCTCGCGGTACAGCGCCACACCCAGGGTCGCCAGCAGCGCGAAGGCGAGGAGGGCGAAGATTAACGCCAAGCGCAGGGTCAGGGAGTAGTGACGGCGCTTATTCATGGTTGGGTATCGAAACGGTAGCCGATGCCACGCACGCTGTGGATCAGTTTGAGCTGGAAAGGGTCGTCGATTTTCAAGCGCAGGCGCCGCACGGCCACGTCTACCACGTTGGTGTCGCTATCGAAATTCATGTCCCACACCCGCGATGCAATCAGCGAGCGGGAGAGCACCTGGTCCTGGTGGGTCGCGAACAGGTGCAGCAAGGCGAACTCTTTGTTGGTCAAGGTGATGCGCGTGCCGGCGCGGGTGACGCGACGCTTCAGCACGTCGATTTGCAGGTCGGCGATCTGCAACTGCTCCTCTTCGCGGCTTGGCCCGCGGCGGGTCAGGGTGCGCAAGCGTGCTACCAGTTCAGCGAAGGAAAAGGGCTTGATCAAGTAGTCATCGGCGCCCAGTTCCAGGCCCTTGATACGGTCAGCGATGTCGTCGCGGGCCGTCAGAAAAAGTACCGGCGTGTCGGCTTCCTTGCGCAGACGGCGCAGCACTTCCCAGCCGTCCATTTTCGGCATCATCACATCCAGCACGATGACGTCGAACGGCGTTTCAAGGGCTTGGTGCAAGCCGTCCACACCGTCGCGGGCGAGGCTGACGGAGTAGCCGAGTTCCTGCAGGCCGTTGAGCAGGTAATTGCCGGCCTTGGGTTCGTCTTCGACGACGAGAATGTTCATGGGAAGTGTCCTGTCTCAGTGCGTGGCGCAAGTGTAGCCCGATCAATTGTCACTGGCGCAACCGATGCCTTGGACTTGGTAATCCAGCACGTGCTCGCGGCCCTGGCTGTCCAGATAGTCGAGTCGCGCCGGGACGATGCCGCATTGGCCGTAGGTGTCGGTGCTCGACAGCACTTTGGCCACGTCCAGGTGTACGAAGAAGCCGGTTTTGTCGTGGATCACCGGTTCAGCAGCCAGTACGGAGCCGGTAGCGAGTAACGCGGCAAAGCCGAGGATAAACAGTTTCATGGTGGTCTCTCTTTTAAAGGGGTGGCCGCCGGTTCGTGGCGGTGAGTTCACAGTAACCAGGCGCCCCGAACAGCCAACCAACAGAAGGATGACAAGTTTGTAATGCAGTGTTTTTTAATGCAGGGCTTCGGGCGGGCGGCCAGAGGCTTCGAGGATCAGGTCGGTGATTTCCTTGGCGTGGGACACCAGCGACAAGTGGCTCGACGGCAACTCGATGGTCGTGGCGTTCATGCGCTTGGCGAGGAAGCGCTCGAGGTCCGGGTTGATCGTCTGGTCATTCGCCGACACCGCATACCAGGACGGCTTGGTGTGCCAGGCAGCATTGACGGTACGGCCGCTGAACAGGGTCTTGGTGATGGGTTGCTGCACGGCGTACAACGCCAGGGCCTTGGCCTGCGGTACATCGGCGGCGAAGTACTTGAGGAAGGCGTCCTGGCTCAAGGTGAGGTAGCCGTCGTGATCTTCAACGCCAGACCGCACCGGCATGCTCGGGTACTGGGCGGAGAGCGCGACGAAGTCTTCATTGGCGTCCGGTGCGCGGGCGGCCACGTACACCAGGGCGCTGACTTTCGGGTCGACTCCGGCATCGCTTACTACCGTACCGGCGTAGGAATGGCCGACCAGCACGGTAGGGCCGTCCTGTTGGTCCAGCACACGTTTGGTGGCGGCGACATCGTCGGCCACCGAGGTCAGCGGGTTCTGCACGGCGGTGACGTGCAGGCCGGCGGCTTGGAGGCGGGTGATCACCTCGGACCAACTGGAGCCGTCAGCCCAGGAACCGTGCACCAGCACTACGTTATTGGCTTTGACCGACGCGACAGTGCCGGCCAGTGCCGTGCCCGTGCCCAGCATCAGCAGGCTGGCGGCGATCAGGCAGAGTTTGCTTGCAGGTTTCATGGGGTACCCCTTTTCATCAGTAGGAAGTGGCGTCATCCGGTGAGGGCGACTGACGACTCCACTGTATGAAGTGAGGGTGCCGACAAGACTTACAGCTTGATTACAAACCTGTAATGCAATCGATGTCGGTAGCGTTTACAAGCACCGACGTGATCCGTAGATTGCACCGGGCTCATCATTTGTCACCGCCTATGAGGAACCGCACAGTGTCGATCCGAGGTCCCGCCGTATTCAACCGCCGTTACCGTGCCTTTCTGTTTGATATGGATGGGACTTTGCTCAACTCCATCGCCGCCGCCGAGCGGGTGTGGAGCATCTGGGCTGAACGCCATGGCCTGGAGGTGGCAGCGTTTTTGAAGACCATTCACGGTGCCCGCGCGATTGACACCATCACGCGCCAGGCACTGCCTGGCGTCGACCCCGAGGTTGAGGCGCAATGGATTACCGAGGCTGAACTCAATGATGTCGAGGGGGTTGTAGCGATTCCCGGCGCCGTCGCGTTTCTGAGCAGCTTGCCGGGTGACCAATGGGCGCTGGTCACCTCTGCACCCCGGGAATTGGCGTTGCGTCGACTGCAAGCGGCGGGCATTGCGCCGCCGGCGGTGCTGGTCACGGCCGAAGATGTGGCCATCGGCAAGCCGAACCCCGACTGTTACGTGCTGGGTGCGCAACGTTTGGGTGTACCGGTGCAGGAGTGCCTGGTATTTGAAGATGCGACGGTGGGCATTCGTGCGGGAGAGGCGGCGGGGGCGGATGTGATGGTCGTGACGTCGACGCATCACACGCCGATGGTTACCGAACATCCTTCGATTGACAGTTACGTGCAGCTAAACGTACAGCGCGACACGCAAGGCTTGTTGTACGTGCAGAACGCGGTGGGCTGATACGAAAAGGCCGAGCCCGTTACCGGTCTCGGCCTTGTTCCAGGCTGGCTGGGTCGGGGGGTTGCATTCGATTATTCCTAATGCCCTGGCGTGACAGCACCATCTCCCTGAGGATTTCATTCGCCAGCCGCGCAATCGCTTCGGCACCACGATAATGCGCGCGCACGATTCCGGTAATTGCGAAATGGTCGGTTTCCGGGCCGCTGAGCACGGCTGAAAGAGTCCCGTCGGCGTGCAACGTGCAGGTCACTTGATAGCTGGGCAGGCGGGCCGCCAGTGCTGATTCGATTTGGGATTTACTCAGGGTGTCCATCTGCTTGCGCGCCTTTTACGGAGGGGGCACGCCCAAGCATAGGTCCTGTTGCGGCGCTGTAAATACCGGTGATCTAATTACGGAGAACGACGCTTCAGCGTGTCGTTTGTCCATTAGTCCGTCGACACAATCTACGCTGCACGGTCTTCTGGATAGGCTTGAGACAAAACAGGAACAGGTACCCGCAGAGCATCAGCGTCAGGTCCAGCCAGGAGTGGGGTTCGGCAGAACCCGTGTCTTCTATTGCACACCTTAAGGCATAAGCCAGTCCGAGGAAGGCCAGCCCTATCAATAAGGCGATCATCCAAGACCTGTAGGCAAATGGTGGTGCGTTCGTAGGCCTCATCGACGTGCTCCTGAATGCACACGAATGGCGGGGGTGTCAGTCAGGAGATTCGGCTGTAAATGAAACAACAAGTTCCAGGCGTGAAGACAGTTTCATCTTTCCATGAAGATGAGCACATCGGCGAGGTCAATCACGCAACAACACAAGATCAGTCCGAAGGCGTTTTCGCCAGCCGTTACAGTGAACGAAAGGGCTGGCTACTGAGGGGGCTTCAAGGCGTCTGGTTTTTGTCCGGAGCGGTCAGGCCAGCCTGGATGCGCTGGTAGATCTCCTCGCGATGCACGGCAACATCCTTGGGTGCGTTGATGCCGATTCGTACTTGCTGGCCGCTGACGCCCAGGATGGTGATCGTGATGTCATCACCGATGTTTATGCTTTCACCAACTTTGCGGGTGAGTATAAGCATGGACTTCTCCTTGATTACTTTTAAGGACACATGTTTCAGACAGGGCAGGTGTCGGATGTGTGTAGCTTACTGCTAAGCGCTTCCCTGTGACTGCCTCTTTTAGGACGCATAGAGGCGACATTAATTCCCATGGCGGCATCATACAGGTCTGCGATACATCATTCGCATTGTTTAAGCCAACGTTTATGACGGCCAGAATAGACAGTGAATGATAAAGTCGCCTCTTTATCTTTTAAGGAGCAGGGCAGTGCGTAAAGTAGCGATGGCAATTGCGGTGTTGGCATTGGCCGGTTGCGGTGAAGGCAAAAGCGTCGAGGCGCCCAAGGCCAAGCCTGCCGTGACCGAAAGCCAGCCCCAGACCGGTGCGATTGCCGCCCAGGAATGGGACGTGTGGGTAGGCCCGCCTGACCACAAGTTACAGGCGATCACCGACCTGACGGCCTGGTTGCTGGAGCACGGTTTCAATTTCTACATCGTGAAAGTGGACGGCAAGGACGAAGTCCTGCTGGGGCCGTTCGCAACCAAGGCTGAGGCTGAGGCCAAGCAGACGCTGCTCAACGAGAAGATGGCGCGGGCCAAGAAAACTGACACGATCTCAGAGGTCGTTGAGCATAAAACCGCGCAGTAACGGCCTGGCGGGGCGCAAGTCCTGCCCACGTTCAACCGCAGGCTTTCAGGTTCACCGGGCCGACAAACTCATTGCCACGCCCCATCACACACGCCACGGTCTGGTTGCGCTGGCGCTCCCAGGCCTGCACCGGGTAGGTCTTGTTCCAGGCTTCGTACAACTGGCGATCCTGTTTTGACAGGCGCAAGCCGTATTGCTTGCTCATGTAGAAGTAGGTGCGGGCGATCATTCCACGGATGGAGGGGCGCGGCATAACCTTCTTGGCCTTGAAGTCCACTTGGGTCAGGCATGAACCGTACTGCCCGCTTTGCACCGGCAGCCAGCCAAAACTGAAGTTGTTACGGTCACCGTTGACTTCGCCGATGCTCGGCACCAGGTTGTGCAGGTCGGCTTCGGCACGCTTGAACACGTCATCGTGGCGCGTGCAGTTTTTGCGCCCACCGTCCTGCCAGCACTGGCGCTGATGCCCGATCTGCCAGGCTGGAACGATATGCTCCCATTCGATGCGCGCGGCGCGGCTGGCGTTTTTGCGTGGGACGTAGCCACAGGCTTTCAAGTCCACGCGGTTGCCGGTGTATTTACAGCCGCAATAGAACTCGGTGGATTGTGGGGCGTAAAGCTTCCAGGCGACTTTCTTGGCTTCGCTGAACGTTCGGGGGGCCTGGGCGTGGGCGGTGACGGCGAAAAACAGGCAGCACACCGCGATAAAACGGACACTCATTGAATCAATCTTCCTTCGGTACAACCCAGAAAATTTGCACACCACCGTCGTCCCGATAGGCGAGGGTGACGTTGTCGTTCTCCGCGATTTCCTCCAGCAAACGCGCCCACTCATCCTCTGGCTCATCCGGCAAGCGGAAGATCAACGCCGCCTTGGATTTCTGGGCGTTGGTCGAATTGATGATCTTTTGCACACGGATTGCCAGGCGTTGGTAGGCATCGGGCGGGGTTGGCACTGCGGAAGAGGACTTTGCCACGGAGTGTTCCTTAGTTTGCTGTACGCACATACAGTATTTAACTGTAGGCGATTTCGCAACTGCTTAAACTTCAAGGAGTTCGTCTGACAGCAGATCAGGCAATTTTATGTAGGGCGAAAGTGTATGTATCGAGGGTTTTTTGCGAGGAAGCAGGGGCGGGTAACCGCCCCTGCCAAGGTGTCACCGGGAATCAATATTCCCAGAACATCCGTTGCAACTCTTTGCTGTCTTGGGTCTTGGTCAGGGCGACCATTGCCAGGATGCGGGCTTTCTGTGGGTTCAGGTCGAGGGCAGCCACCCAATCGTATTTGTCGTCAGGCTGCTCGGCGTTGCGCAATACCATGCCGCCGGCATTGACGTGGGAAGAACGAATGATTTGTACACCTTGCTTACGCAGTTCCACCAGGGCGGGTACGACTTTGGAAGAAACGGAGCCGTTGCCGGTACCGGCGTGGATGATGGCTTTGGCGCCCGCTTGAGCCAGTGCCTTGTAGGCCGTGTCGCTCACGTTGCCGTAGCCATAGGCGATCTCAACATCAGGCAGGCTCTTGATGTTCTTGATATCGAACTCCGAATCCATGGTGTGACGCTTGGCCGGCAGGCGGAACCAGTAGGATTTGCCCTCAACCACCATGCCCAGCGGGCCCCATGGGCTCTTGAACGCTTCGGTCTTGATATTGATCATCTTGCTGACGTCGCGACCCGACTGGATCTCGTCGTTCATGGTGACCAGCACGCCCTTGCCGCGCGCATCTTTGCTACCGGCCACAGCCACGGCGTTGTACAGGTTGAGCATGCCGTCCGCCGACATCGCAGTGCCTGGGCGCATGGAGCCGACCACCACGATTGGCTTGTCGGTCTTCTCCACCAGGTTCAGGAAGTAGGCGGTTTCTTCCAGGGTGTCGGTACCGTGGGTGATCACGATGCCGTCCACGTCCTTGCTGTCGGCCAGTTCGGCGACGCGGCGACCCAGTTGCAGCAGGTTTTCATTGTTGATGCTTTCGGATGCAATTTGCATCACTTGCTCGCCACGCACATTGGCGATCTGGCTAAGCTCAGGAACACCGGCAATCAATTGCTCGATGCCGACTTTGGCCGCTTGGTAGGTGGCACTGTTGGCCGCGCTGGCGCCGGCGCCGGCAATGGTGCCGCCGGTGGCGAGGATCACCACGTTGGACAGTTTGGTCTTGGTTTCAGCTTCCTTTGCCTGGGCGGCAACGGGGAACAGCAGCAGCAGGGCTAACGCGCCCGGAACAAAAGTCTTCAGTGCAGATTTCATTATTTTTCTCTCTGGTTTTTGATGAGTGCTGTAGCAGGTTCATCTAGAACACCCGGGCGGTTCTGAATGCCACGAGGTGATGGGGTAGAGCAGGATCTGTACCAGGCTGATTGTGTTCGCGGATATAAAACAACTTATTGATTTAAAACAGATTATATTGATGTTTTTTGGCGACGGCGCCAGTAGGCGTCCGGCTTTCCGAACATCGGACTGCCTTGCGTTCGGTTGTCCGAAAAAGTGGACGGTGCGCACTCGGCTAAGGCGTGAGTGCCACGTACAGCCTGTCGTTTTAGAGAACGACCGGGCGCGCGCGATGTTTAGCGGCTGCCTTTGCAGGACAAGAGGGCGGGGCTCGATGGCTTGGATGAAAGGCTGTTTTCAACCGTTGACAAATCTCGACAAGGTTCTCATAGTTTGAATAACGCAAACGTTTGCGAGATGTTTCACGGAACACTCCTGGAGTATCGTGACAGCTCGTATCAGCCACCCAGGTGGGACGGCTGCCGAAGCGCTCTTCGGTGCAAGCGTTGCTCACAATAATCATAAGATCGGAGTGAACCCATGAAGCTGCCATTTGCTGGACGTCTTCTCGCTGTCGCTGTGCTTGCTGCCGCATCCGCCGCTTTACCTCTTTCCTCTGCATTTGCTGATGACGCCGCCGCCAAACCCAAGGTCGGCCTGGTGATGAAGTCCCTCGCCAACGAATTTTTCGTGACCATGCAAGATGGCGCCAAGGCCTATCAGAAAGATCACGCCGCCGATTTCGACATGATCACCAACGGGATCAAGAACGAAACCGACACCAGCGCGCAGATCGACATCGTCAACCAGATGATCCTCTCCAAGGTCAACGCTATCGTCATCGCACCCGCCGACTCCAAGGCGTTGGTGACCGTGCTGAAGAAGGCTTCGGATGCCGGTATCAAGGTCGTCAACATCGACAACCGCCTGGACCCGGACGTGCTCAAAAGCAAAAACCTCAATATTCCGTTCGTAGGCCCGGACAACCGCAAAGGCTCCAGGCTGGTGGGCGACTACCTGGCTAAGCAACTGGCCTCGGGTGACAAGGTCGGCATTATTGAAGGTGTACCGACCACCACCAACGCCCAGCAACGTACCGCAGGCTTCAAGGATGCGATGGATGCTGCCGGCATGAAGATTGTCTCCACCCAATCCGGCAACTGGGAAATCGACCAGGGCCAGAAAGTGGCGTCCGCCATGCTGAGCGAGTACCCGGACCTCAAGGCCCTGTTGGCCGGTAACGACAACATGGCCCTGGGCGCTGTCTCCGCCGTACGTGCGGCAGGCAAGGCCGGCAAGGTGTTGGTCGTGGGTTACGACAATATCGAAGCCATCAAGCCGATGCTGCAGGACGGCCGTGTACTGGCAACCGCTGACCAGGCTGCTGCCCAGCAAGCCGTGTTCGGTATCCAGAACGCGCTCAAGTTGGTCAAGGGTGAGAAAGTCGACTCCAAGGATGGCGTGATCGAAACCCCGGTCGAACTCGTCCTCAAGAAGTAATCCTGGCAGCACCCAACAGCGTCCGCTCGTCCTGAGCGGGCGCCTGGAGATTTTCCTATGTCATCTTCCGCCCCGAACGCTGTCCTCTCGGTCAGCGGTATCGGCAAGACCTATGCCCAACCGGTTCTGTCCGACATCACCCTGACGCTCAACCGCGGGGAAGTGCTGGCGCTGACCGGTGAGAACGGCGCAGGCAAAAGTACCTTGTCGAAGATCATTGGCGGCCTGGTCACCCCGACCACTGGGCACATGCAGTTCAATGGCCAGGCCTACACGCCGGGCAGCCGTACCCAGGCCGAAGAGCTGGGCGTGCGCATGGTCATGCAGGAACTCAACCTGCTGCCGACGCTGACCGTCGCCGAAAACCTGTTCCTGGATAACCTGCCCAGCCATTGTGGCTGGATCAGTCGCAAACAATTGCGCAAGGCTGCGATCGAGGCCATGGCCCAGGTCGGCCTGGACGCCATCGACCCCGATACCTTGGTTGGCAGCCTGGGGATTGGCCATCAGCAGATGGTCGAGATTGCCCGCAACCTGATCGGCGATTGCCACGTACTGATCCTCGACGAGCCCACGGCCATGCTCACGGCGCGTGAAGTCGAGATGCTGTTTGAACAAATCACCCGCCTGCAGGCCCGGGGCGTGGCGATTATTTATATTTCGCACCGGCTGGAAGAGCTGGCCCGTGTCGCCCAACGCATTGCGGTATTGCGCGACGGCAAGCTGGTCTGCGTCGAGCCGATGGCCAACTACAACAGCGAGCAACTGGTCACCTTGATGGTCGGTCGTGAGCTGGGCGAGCACATTGACCTGGGCCCGCGCACCATCGGTGGGCCGGCCCTGACGGTAAAAGGCCTGACGCGCTCGGACAAGGTCCGTGACGTGTCCTTTGAAGTGCGCGCGGGCGAGATCTACGGTATCTCCGGCCTGATCGGCGCCGGGCGCACTGAATTGCTGCGTCTGATCTTCGGCGCCGACCTCGCCGATAGCGGTACTGTGGCGCTCGGCTCGCCCGCCCAGGTGGTGAGCATTCGCTCGCCCGTGGACGCGGTGGGTCATGGCATTGCCCTGATCACCGAGGACCGCAAGGGTGAGGGCCTGTTGCTGACTCAGTCCATCAGCGCCAACATTGCCCTGGGCAACATGCCGGAAATCTCCGGCGGCGGCGTGGTCAACAGCCGCGACGAAACGGCGTTGGCCAAGCGTCAGATCGATGCCATGCGCATCCGCAGTTCCAGTCCGGCGCAATTGGTGTCGGAACTGTCCGGCGGCAACCAGCAAAAGGTGGTGATTGGCCGCTGGCTGGAGCGCGACTGCTCGGTGATGCTGTTCGACGAACCCACTCGCGGCATCGACGTCGGTGCCAAATTCGATATTTATGCCTTGCTGGGCGAATTGACCCGTCAAGGCAAAGCACTGGTGGTGGTGTCCAGCGATCTGCGTGAACTCATGCTGATCTGCGACCGCATCGGTGTGTTGTCCGCCGGGCGCTTGATCGAGACGTTCGAGCGCGACAGCTGGACCCAGGACGAATTGCTCGCCGCCGCCTTCGCCGGCTATCAGAAACGTGATGCGCTGCTCAACGACGCAGTGCTTAGGGAAACCCCATGAAAACCACAACTTCCCCCGGTAAAACGGGCGGCAACTTCTACGGCCTGGGCACTTACCTGGGCCTGGCCGGCGCCTTGCTGGCGATGATTGCGCTGTTCTCGGTGCTCAGCGATCACTTCCTGTCCTATGACACCTTCAGCACCCTGGCCAACCAGATTCCGGACCTGATGGTGTTGGCGGTGGGCATGACCTTCATCCTGATCATCGGCGGTATTGACCTGTCGGTGGGCTCGGTGCTGGCACTGGCGGCATCAGCGGTCAGCGTGGCGATTCTCAGCTGGGGGTGGAGCGTGCTACCGGCTGCGGTGCTGGGCATGGGCTGTGCCGCATTGGCCGGAACCATCACCGGCTCGATCACCGTGGCCTGGCGCATCCCGTCGTTTATCGTATCCCTCGGCGTGCTGGAAATGGCCCGTGGCGTGGCGTACCAGATGACCGGCTCGCGCACCGCTTATATCGGTGATTCGTTTGCCTGGCTGTCCAACCCGATTGCCTTTGGTATCTCGCCGTCATTCATCATTGCCTTGCTGGTGATTATCGCCGCGCAGCTTGTACTGACGCGTACGGTGTTTGGTCGTTACCTGATCGGTATCGGCACCAATGAAGAGGCCGTGCGCCTGGCGGGCATCAACCCCAAACCGTACAAGATCCTGGTGTTCAGCCTCATGGGCCTGCTGGCCGGTGTGGCGGCGTTGTTCCAGATTTCGCGCCTGGAAGCGGCGGACCCGAACGCCGGTTCAGGCCTGGAGCTGCAAGTGATCGCGGCCGTGGTGATCGGCGGTACCAGCCTGATGGGCGGGCGCGGTTCGGTGATCAGTACCTTTTTTGGTGTGTTGATTATTTCGGTATTGGCCGCTGGCCTGGCGCAGATCGGTGCCACGGAACCTACGAAACGCATCATCACGGGTGCCGTGATCGTGATTGCCGTGGTCCTCGATACCTACCGCAGCCAACGCGCCAGTCGGCGAGGCTGAACCATGGCAACGATCAAGGATGTGGCAGCGCTTGCAGGTATTTCCTACACGACGGTGTCGCATGTGGTGAACAAGACACGGCCGGTCAGCGAGCCGGTACGCATCAAGGTCGAAGCCGCGATCAAGCAGCTCGACTACGTGCCCAGTGCCGTCGCGCGTTCGCTCAAGGCGAAGACCACGGCCACCATCGGCTTGCTGGTGCCCAACAGCCTCAACCCGTATTTTGCGGAGTTGGCGCGTGGTATCGAGGATTACTGCGAGCGTAACGGTTACTGTGTGATCCTCTGCAACTCCGACGATAACGCGGAAAAGCAACGCAGCTATTTGCGCGTGTTGCTGGAGAAGCGCATCGACGGCTTGATCGTGACCTCGGTTGGCGGCGACGACAGTGGCCTGGCCGCAGGCTTGAGCGCGGTGCGCACGCCCATGGTCATTGTCGACCGGGCGCTGGATGGCATAGACGTGGACCTGGTACGTATCGATCACGAGGAGGGTGCCTACCTGGCGACCCGGCACTTGCTCGAACTGGGCCACCGTGACATCGCTTGCATCGGCGGTCCTGCCCATACCCGTGTCGCGCAAATGCGTCTGGCGGGGTATCACCGTGCGCTGCAAGAGGCGGGCGTGGCAGTGGCGGCCAATCGCACCCAGGAAAGCGATTTCACCAGTACGGGCGGTTATGCCGCCGCCGTGCAGTTACTGGCGAACAACCCGCCCAGCGCGATTTTTGCCAGCAACGACATGATAGGTTTCGGCGTATTGCGCGCGGCAGCCGAGCGCAATATCCGAGTGCCGGGTGAGCTGTCGGTGATCGGTTTCGATGACATTCAAATGGGCCGTTACGTCTACCCGGCGTTGACCACGGTCGGGCAGTCGATCGTGCAACTGGGCGAGACGGCGGCCGAACTATTACTGCGTAGAATTGCGACACCCCAACTGCCGATCGATCAACGCATCGTGACGCCGAGCATCGTGTTGCGTGAGTCGACGGCGCCCGTCGCCGGTACGTTCGCCCAATACCGCTGAACCGAATTGATGAGTACTGATGTATGCCAGCAAAAGTAGTGGTAGTAGGCAGCTTGAACATGGACCTGGTGACCCGCGCCAGCCGGTTGCCGCGTGCCGGTGAGACCTTGATCGGCCAGACGTTCTCCACCGTGCCCGGCGGCAAGGGCGCGAACCAGGCGGTAGCGTCGGCCCGCCTGGGGGCCGATGTGTCGATGATTGGCTGTGTCGGTACCGATGCCTATGGCACGCAATTGCGTGATGCGTTGCAGGTGGAGGGCATCGATTGCCAAGCCGTCAGTACCGTAGACGGCTCCAGTGGCGTGGCCCTCATCGTGGTCGATGACAGCAGCCAGAATGCGATTGTGATCGTGGCGGGCAGTAACGGCGAACTGACGCCAGCCTCGTTGCAGGCGTTCGATGCGGTGCTGCAAGCGGCTGACGTGATCGTCTGCCAGCTGGAAGTGCCGATGAATACGGTGGGTTATGCCCTCAAGCGCGGTCGTGAACTGGGCAAGACGGTGATCCTTAACCCGGCTCCGGCCAGCGCTCCGCTGCCGGCTGAATGGTATGCCTCGATCGACTACCTGATCCCGAATGAAAGCGAAGCCACCGCACTGAGCGGCGTGACGGTCGACTCCATTGACAGCGCCAAGGCAGCGGCAACCCACCTGATCCAGGCGGGCGCCGGCAAAGTCATCATCACCCTGGGGGCTCAGGGCGCGCTGTTTACTGACGGCCAGGGCTTTGAGCACCTGCTGGCGCCGAAGGTCAAGGCGGTCGACACCACCGCAGCGGGCGATACCTTCGTCGGTGGCTTTGCTGCGGCACTTGCCAATGGCAAAAGCGAGGCCGAGGCCATTCGTTTTGGCCAGGTTGCTGCGGCACTGTCGGTCACCCGCGCCGGCGCGCAACCCTCTATTCCAACGCTGCACGACGTACAAGGTTTTGTGCCCTCATGAAAAAGACACCTCTGCTCAATATCGCCCTGTCGCGTGTCATCGCCTCACTCGGGCACGGTGACATCCTGGTGATCGGCGACGCTGGCCTGCCAGTGCCGCCGGGCGTCGAGTTGATTGACCTGGCGTTGACCCAGGGCATCCCGGATTTCATCAGCACCTTGCGCATCGTGCTCAGCGAGATGCAAGTGGAAAGCCATGTGCTGGCCGAAGAAATCCTGCTCAAGCAGCCGCCGGCGCTGAACGAGCTTAATACGCTCAGCGACGAAGCGGCCCTGGGTGAGCGGCGCCTGGTCAGCCATGAAGAATTCAAACAGCTCAGCCGCAAGGCGCGCGCCGTGGTGCGCACCGGCGAATGCCAGCCTTACTGCAATATCGCGCTGGTGTCCGGCGTAACGTTCTAACGTTCTCAACGACAAGGAGTGTTTTATGCAACGTGGTCTCCCAACCCTGAAAAACCTGTTCCGGAGTGTTCTGCTTTTGTCCGCACTCACTGCTGCAAGCGCCCAGGCGGCGGAAAAAATCGACCTGATCATCGACACCGATCCCGGTGCTGATGATGTGGTGGCGTTGCTGTTCGCGATGGCTTCGCCGGATGAACTGAGCATCCGTGCATTGACCACCGTCGCCGGCAACGTGCGTCTGGACAAGACCTCTCGCAACGCCCGCCTGGCCCGCGAATGGGCAGGGCGCGAGGACATCCCGGTGTACGCCGGTGCGCCAGCGCCGCTGCTGCGCACGCCGATCTACGCCGAGAACATCCATGGCAAGGAAGGTATTTCCGGTGTCACCGTGCATGAGCCTAAAAAGGGCTTGGCTGAAGGCAATGCCGTCGACTACCTGATCAAGACCCTGAGCACCGCCAAGCCTCACAGTATCACCATCGCCATGCTCGGCCCGCAGACCAACCTGGCGCTGGCGCTGACCCAGGCACCGGAAATCACCCAGGGCATCAAGGAAGTGGTGGTGATGGGGGGCGCGCACTTCAACGGCGGCAATATTACGCCGGTGGCGGAGTTCAACCTGTTTGCCGACCCCGTGGCGGCCGAGATTGTGCTCAAGAGTGGCGTCAAGCTGACCTACCTTCCGTTGGACGTGACCCACAAGGTACTGACCAGCGAAGCCCGCCTGAAAGGGATCGCCGACCTCAAGAACAACGCAAGCAAGGTGGTTAGCGATATTCTCAATGAATACGTCAAGGGCGACATGGAGCACTACGGTATTCCAGGCGGCCCGGTGCATGACGCGACCGTCGTCGCTTACCTGCTCAAGCCTTCACTGTTCACCGGCCGTGAAGTCAACGTGGTAGTGGACAGCCGGGAAGGCCCGACCTTCGGCCAAACCATCGTCGACTGGTACGACGGTCTGAAGCAACCGAAGAACGCGTTCTGGGTGGAGAACGGTGATGCCCAAGGCTTCTTCGATCTGTTGACCGAGCGCCTGGCGCGTCTGAAGTAAGGTGTTGACCGGTCGGCGTTCGCCGGCCGGTTCTTATTCGCGCTCGGGGTTGTGTGCCCCCATGTGGTCGGCCGGGTATTTCTCGAATATCTGGCCGATGAACGCTTGCGCCGCTTGTGTACCCAGCTCCTTGACCAGCAGGTCGATACCAATGATCGCCAATTCCTCCGGGCTTCCGGGGCTGTAGGAGCTCTGTCCTTGGGGCCACTTGGCTTTGATGTCGGCTTGGAGCGTTACGGTGGTCATGACTGTCTCGCGGGGCTGAAAGTACTGGGCAGTGCGCTGGAACGCGGTTCTTACCGGCCCAGTTAACCATTTTGCATCGTATTTGGCACTGATACTTAGGCATGAGGCGATTCGGAATGACGGTCGCCCTGTGCGACACTGGCCGCCTGTTTAATTGCCGGGGAACACCGCGTGCAGATCGACTTGAACAACCCCGAGAACCTGACGCTGGCGAATGTGCGCCAGCTTCTCGCCAGTGCTAATGACGACGAACATGCCCAACTGCGGGTGACCCAGGCCGGAATCGCCTATATCTCCTCAGGGAAGGTGGTGGGCGGTGTGGGCATCGACGGGCTGCTGTTTCGCCTGGAGACCTGGGCCAAGGGCTCCGGATACGTAGGGAATGTGGCCGCCAGCGACGAAGTCTGGGTGACGCAGATCTTGAATGCACTGAAGGAAAACTGGCCGAAGCCGGCGTCTGACTACATCGACATCTACTGATTTCGTTCATATCTGGTCACGATTGACCGGGCGAATGCCTGCCGAGAGTCAGGCAGACTTGCCCTGCGGCGGTTTACGTCTTGAAACCAATCCGCCCAATCGCTGTCGCACGATCTCTGTCCATTTTTTATCATAGGAGGCTTCATGCCTTGGAAGCTCGCATCATTCGGTACTTTGTTGGCAGCACTCGCGTTGGCGGGTTGCAGCACCCCGGGTGCCTCTGAGCCAGCCAAAGACGCCGCCGTGGCCGATACCGGTCATAGCCGCTGTGAGTCGAAGGCCGCCGAATTCACCATCGGCCAGAAAGCTTCGCCCCAATTGCTGGAGCAGGCGCGTACCCGCGCCGGTGCGCAGAACGCACGGATCCTCAAGCCTAACGACATGATCACGCTGGAATACCGTTCCGACCGCCTGAACCTGAACACCGATGACAACCTGGTGATCACGCGAGTCAATTGCGGCTAGGTCTTTCAAGGCTTTTGCAGCGCCCATAAAAAACCCCGTCACATGGACGGGGTTTTTTTAGCTCAGCGGAGAATTACTCGCCGCGAACCTGTGCAGCTTGCATACCCTTTTGGCCTTTCTCAGCCACGAAGGAAACGGTTTGGCCTTCTTTCAGGCTTTTGAAACCGTCGCTTTCGATAGCTTTGAAGTGTACGAACAGGTCGTCACCGCCACCTTGAGGAGTGATGAAGCCGAAGCCTTTTTCATCGTTGAACCATTTAACGGTGCCGGTTTGGCGATTAGACATGGTGTATCTCCAAGAAACATATATTTTCAGTAGTGCTGTGCTGCTCAGGCCAACTGGGCACACCGGGCTATCATAGTCGAAATGTTCGGCTTGGGAGCCCCCCCAAGGCATTGTTTGCTAATCAATAGCGTTGCGTTTAGTGCCTGATCCGGCTGAAAGCCCCGATTTACGGGGCTTTGGCTCGAAATATCAACTGGTAAAAAAAGCCGCAAAAGCTGCGTAATTTGTGAGAAACGGCAGTTTTAAGCCTGTTTTACCGCCAAAAAAGCCGTGAGATCAGCGGCAAATCTTACTTTTTCTTCACGACTTTGCAGGACGAAATAGCCGCGACTGCCTTGTTTTTCAGCTCCGGGCTGGCGTTCTGGTTGGTCATGAGCTCTTTGATTTCCGCAGTGCTCAATTCGGCGTTGATCTTGTCAGCGCCACATTCACAGTGGGCTTTGGCAGTTTTGGCGTCCACGTTCTGGCTGGCGGCTGCGCTGCAATCGCTGACGAAGCTGTCACGGGCACCGGCTGGCCAGTTCGACGGGGCTGCTGCCTGCGCGCCGAGGGAAAGGAGGGTCAGGGAAGCGGCGAGAGCGAGGGTGGAGGTAAAACGCATCATGAGGATGCTCCTTTGGGTCGAGGACGAACGGCGATTCTCAGTGGGTTTGAGGCATTGCGTACAGCTCAAGTTCACTTTTGCAGCTATAAAGGCTGGAATTTGTCTTTACGCAAGATAGCAGCCCCGCGATGACCGTTCATCTGTGCTAGGATCTTGCGCTTGGCTATTTCCAGGCGCGCCAATTGCCGCCTTGCCATGTTCTTTTTAGCTCACTCCAGTCACTCTGGTTCGATTATCGGTTGGCCGAAAGGCTCCTGCCGCTGTAAGGCAGGCGTTCATCACTGAACGGCCTGGTGTTGGATCTTGTACTGGCTCATCCCAACCCACGTGACCTTTGGTAGGGGTCACCACTAGGAGAGGAGGCGCCATGCCAACTATTACTCTTCCCGACGGCAGTCAACGTTCATTCGATCATTCGGTTTCCGTAGCCGAGGTCGCCGCATCCATTGGTGCAGGCCTGGCCAAGGCCACCGTGGCCGGCAAGGTCGACGGCAAGCTGGTTGACGCCAGTGACCTGATCACCAACGACGCCAGCCTGCAAATCATCACGCCCAAGGACCAAGAGGGGCTGGAGATCATTCGCCACTCTTGCGCTCACTTGATTGGCCACGCGGTCAAGCAGCTGTATCCAACCGCGAAGATGGTAATCGGCCCGGTCATCGACGAAGGCTTCTATTACGACATCGCCTACGAGCGTCCTTTCACCCCGGACGATCTGGCCGCCATCGAACAACGCATGCACGCGCTGATCGAAAAAGATTACGACGTGATCAAGAAAGTCACGCCGCGCGCCGAAGTGATCGACGTGTTCACCGCCCGTGGCGAAGACTACAAGCTGCGCCTGGTGGAAGACATGCCGGACGAGCAGGCCATGGGCCTGTACTACCACGAAGAATACGTCGACATGTGCCGTGGCCCGCACGTGCCGAACACACGCTTCCTCAAGTCCTTCAAGCTGACCAAGCTGTCCGGCGCCTACTGGCGTGGCGACGCGAAGAATGAGCAACTGCAGCGGATCTACGGCACTGCCTGGGCTGACAAGAAGCAGCTGGCGGCCTACATCCAGCGCATCGAAGAAGCCGAAAAACGCGACCATCGCAAGATCGGCAAGCGCCTGAACCTGTTCCACCTCCAGGAAGAAGCGCCGGGCATGGTGTTCTGGCACCCCAACGGCTGGACCCTGTACCAGGTACTCGAGCAGTACATGCGCAAGGTTCAGCGCGAAAACGGCTACCTGGAGATCAAGACTCCCCAGGTCGTTGACCGCAGCCTGTGGGAGAAATCCGGGCACTGGGCCAACTACGCCGACAACATGTTCACCACCCAGTCGGAAAACCGCGATTACGCCATCAAGCCAATGAACTGCCCATGCCACGTGCAGGTGTTCAACCAGGGCCTGAAGAGCTACCGCGAGTTGCCGATGCGCCTGGCCGAGTTTGGTGCCTGTCACCGTAACGAGCCGTCGGGTGCGCTGCACGGCATCATGCGTGTGCGTGGCTTCACCCAGGACGACGCCCACATCTTCTGCACTGAAGAGCAGATGCAGGCCGAATCCGCAGCGTTCATCAAGCTGACCATGGACGTTTATCGCGATTTCGGCTTCACCGAAGTTGAGATGAAACTGTCCACTCGTCCGGAAAAGCGCGTCGGCTCCGACGAGCTGTGGGATCGCGCCGAAGCGGCATTGGCCGCAGCGCTGGACAGTGCGGGGCTTGCGTACGACCTGCAGCCGGGTGAGGGCGCGTTCTACGGTCCGAAGATCGAGTTCTCGCTGAAAGATTGCCTTGGCCGCGTCTGGCAGTGTGGTACCCTGCAGCTCGATTTTAACCTGCCGATCCGTCTGGGAGCCGAATACGTCTCCGAAGACAACAGCCGTAAACACCCGGTTATGCTGCACCGGGCGATCCTCGGCTCGTTCGAACGGTTCGTCGGGATCCTGATCGAGCACTACGAGGGTGCATTCCCTGCGTGGCTGGCGCCGACTCAGGCAGTGATCATGAATATCACTGATAAACAGGCAGATTTTGCCGCTGAAGTTGAAAAAACACTCAACGAAAGCGGATTTCGTGCCAAGTCCGACTTGAGAAATGAAAAGATCGGCTTTAAAATCCGCGAGCATACTTTGCTCAAGGTTCCCTATCTCTTGGTTATCGGAGATCGGGAAGTCGAGATGCAGACTGTCGCTGTGCGTACTCGTGAAGGTGCTGACCTGGGCTCGATGCCCGTCGCCCAGTTCGCTGAGTTCCTCGCGCAAGCGGTTTCCCGGCGTGGTCGCCCAGATTCGGAGTAATTATTATTAAGCGTGAAATGAGACAAGATAAACGAGCTGCACCGAAAGCCCCGATCAACGAGAATATCTCGGCACGCGAGGTTCGGTTAATTGGCGCTGACGGCGAGCAGATTGGCATCGTCTCGATTGATGAAGCGCTTCGTATTGCTGAAGAGTCCAAATTGGACTTGGTGGAAATTTCCGCCGATGCAATCCCACCCGTTTGCCGGGTGATGGACTACGGCAAGTCGATCTTCGAAAAGAAGAAGCAGGTTGCCGCAGCGAAGAAGAACCAGAAGCAGATTCAAGTAAAAGAAATCAAGTTTCGTCCAGGGACGGAGGAAGGGGATTACCAGGTAAAACTGCGCAACCTGGTACGTTTCCTGAGTGATGGGGACAGGGCCAAGGTATCCTTGCGATTCCGCGGCCGTGAGATGGCCCACCAGGAGCTGGGGATGGAACTCCTCAAGCGGGTTGAAGCTGACCTGCTGGAGTACGGTTCCGTCGAGCAGCATCCTAAGATGGAAGGACGCCAGCTGATCATGGTCATCGCCCCGAAAAAGAAGAAGTAATCAACAGGGCACGGCAGGCCTTCTGATTATGTTTATCAACTGAATGCGGAGTATCCGAACATGCCAAAGATGAAGACTAAAAGTGGTGCTGCTAAGCGGTTTCTGAAAACTGCTAACGGTATCAAGCACAAGCACGCTTTCAAGAGCCACATCCTGACCAAAATGTCGACCAAGCGTAAGCGTCAACTGCGCGGTAGCAGCTTGCTGCATCCGTCTGACGTGGCAAAAGTCGAGCGCATGCTGCGCCTTCGTTAATTTTTGGATCAAGAATAGAGGAAGTAACTCATGGCTCGTGTAAAGCGTGGCGTCATTGCCCGTAAACGTCACAAAAAAATTCTGAAACTTGCTAAAGGCTACTACGGCGCGCGTTCACGCGTATTCCGTGTTGCCAAGCAAGCGGTAATCAAGGCAGGCCAATACGCCTACCGCGACCGTCGTCAGAAAAAACGTCAGTTCCGCGCTCTGTGGATCGCTCGTATCAACGCCGGTGCACGTGTTAACGGTCTGTCCTACAGCCGTTTCATCGCTGGCCTGAAAAAAGCGTCCATCGAAATCGACCGTAAGGTTCTGGCTGAACTGGCCGTGAACGAAAAAGCGGTGTTTGCTGCGATTGTCGAGAAAGCTAAAGCCACCTTGGCTTAAGTACCCCCGACAGTCACCCTGGGCTACTCCTGTAGTCCACGGTGGTAAACGTCATAAATAGGGGAAGAGCCTTCAAGCTCTTCCCCTATTTTGTATCTGGAGTCTGTACATGGAAAACCTGGACGCGCTCGTTGCTCAAGCCCTTGAGGCAGTGCAAAGCGCTGAAGATGTAAATGCCCTGGAGCAAATCCGGGTTCACTACCTTGGCAAAAAAGGTGAATTGACTCAGGTGATGAAGACCCTGGGGAATTTGCCGGCTGAAGAGCGTCCGCAAGTCGGTGCGCTGATCAACGTCGCCAAGGAGCGTGTCACAGAGGTTCTCAATGCGCGCAAGGCGTCGCTCGAGGAGGCCGATCTTGCGGCCAAGCTCGCCGCCGAGTCCATTGACGTAACCCTGCCTGGCCGTGGCCAGGCCTCGGGCGGTCTGCACCCGATCACCCGGACTCTGGAACGTATCGAGCAGTTCTTCACCCACATTGGCTACGGTATCGCCGAAGGCCCTGAGGTCGAAGACGACTATCACAACTTCGAGGCGCTCAACATCCCAGGTCATCACCCGGCCCGGTCGATGCACGACACCTTCTATTTCAACGCGAATATGTTGTTGCGCACCCATACCTCCCCGGTACAGGTCCGCACCATGGAAGCGAACAAGCCGCCGATTCGCATTGTCTGCCCAGGCCGTGTGTACCGCAGCGACTCCGATATCACCCACTCGCCGATGTTCCACCAGGTCGAAGGCCTGCTGGTTGACCGCGATATCAATTTCGCCGACCTCAAAGGCACCATCGAAGAATTCCTGCGGGTGTTCTTCGAGAAAGAGCTGGCGGTGCGATTCCGTCCATCGTTCTTCCCGTTCACCGAACCCTCCGCTGAAGTCGACATGGAGTGCGTGATGTGCAGCGGTAAAGGCTGCCGCGTCTGCAAGCAGACCGGCTGGCTGGAAGTGATGGGCTGCGGCATGGTTCACCCCAACGTGCTGCGCATGTCCGGCATTGATCCAGAAGAGTTCTCGGGCTTTGCCTTCGGCATGGGCGTTGAGCGTCTGGCCATGCTGCGTTACGGCGTGAACGACTTGCGTCTGTTCTTCGACAACGACTTGCGGTTCCTCGCGCAATTTCGCTAGTCGTAACGAATCTTTAGGAGAGCAGGATGAAATTCAGTGAACAATGGCTGCGTGGCTGGGTAAGCCCGCAGGTAGATCGCGACGAGCTGGTTGCTCGTCTGTCGATGGCCGGTCTTGAGGTCGATAGCGTCACTCCGGCGGCCGGCGTTTTCAGCGGCGTCGTAGTGGGCGAGGTGCTGAGCACCGAGCAGCATCCCGATGCCGACAAGTTGCGTGTGTGCCAGGTCAGCAATGGCGCGGAAACCTTCCAGGTCGTGTGCGGAGCGCCTAACGTGCGCCCGGGCTTGAAGATCCCATTCGCCATGATCGGTGCCGAGCTGCCAGGCGACTTCAAGATCAAGAAAGCCAAGCTGCGTGGCGTCGAGTCCAACGGCATGCTGTGCTCCCAGGCGGAGCTGCAGGTCGGCGAGGGCAATGATGGCCTGATGGAACTGCCGGCCGATGCGCCGGTGGGCCAGGACATCCGCGGCTACCTGGAGCTGGAAGACGCCAGCATCGAGGTCGACCTGACCCCGAACCGTGGCGACTGCCTGTCCCTGGCCGGCCTGGCGCGTGAAGTGGGCGCGTTGTACAACGCCCCGGTCACCCGCCCGGTAGTTGCCGCCGTGCCTGCGGTACACGATGAAGTACGCCCGATCGACGTGTTGGCGCCAAACGCCTGCCCGCGTTACCTGGGTCGTGTGATCCGTAACGTCGATCTGTCCAAGCCAACCCCGCTGTGGATGGTTGAGCGCCTGCGCCGTGCTGACGTGCGCAGCATCGACGCGGCCGTCGACATTACCAACTACGTGATGCTGGAGCTGGGCCAACCGCTGCATGCGTTCGACCTCGCCGAAATCAACGGCGGCATCCGCGTACGCATGGCGGAAGAAGGCGAGAAGCTGGTGCTGCTCGACGGCCAGGAAGTCAGCCTGCGTGCCGACACCCTGGTCATCGCCGACCATTCCCGCGCCCTGGCGATTGCCGGCGTGATGGGTGGCGAGCACAGCGGTGTGTCCGAGACCACCCGCGACGTGTTCCTTGAGAGTGCCTTCTTCGACCAGATCGCCATCGCCGGCAAAGCCCGTTCCTATGGTCTGCACACCGATGCGTCGCATCGCTACGAGCGCGGCGTGGACTGGAAGCTGGCGCGTGAAGCCATGGAGCGCGCCACTGGCCTGCTGCTGGAAATCACCGGCGGCGAAGCGGGTCCGATCACCGAAACCGTCAGCGAGCAGTACTTGCCGTCCGTTGCGCCGATCACCCTGCGCGCCAAAAGTGTCGAGCAGATGCTCGGCTTGGTCATCGCGCCGGCTGAAATCGAGCAACTGTTATCCGCTCTCGGCCTGGGTATTTCCGCAGGCGGGGAAGGGCAGTGGACCGTTGAAGTGCCAAGTCATCGCTTCGATATCAGCCTGGAAGTCGACCTGATCGAAGAACTGGCTCGCCTCTACGGCTACAACCGCCTGCCGGTTCGTTACCCGCAAGCGCGCCTGGCGCCGCAACCCAAGGCCGAGGCGCGTGCGCACCTGCCTGAGCTGCGTCGTCTGCTGGTTGCCCGTGGCTACCAGGAAGCGGTGACCTACAGCTTCATCGATCCTAAACAGTTCGAGCTGTTCAACCCTGGCGTCGAGCCGCTGCTGCTGGCGAACCCGATCTCCAACGACATGGCGGCCATGCGTTCGTCCCTGTGGCCAGGCCTGGTGAAAGCACTTTCCCATAACCTGAACCGTCAGCAAGATCGCGTGCGTATGTTCGAAAGCGGCCTGCGTTTTGTCGGCCAGCTCGACGGCCTGAAACAAGAGCCAATGCTCGCTGGCGTGGTGTGCGGTAGCCGTCTGCCGGAAGGCTGGGCGCAGGGCCGCGATGCCGTGGACTTCTTCGACGTCAAGGCTGACGTAGAAGCGGTGCTGGGCTTTGCCGGTGCTCTGGATGCCTTCACCTTCGTTCCTGGCAGCCATCCGGCATTGCACCCTGGCCAGACGGCACGTATCGAGCGCGAAGGGCGCCTGGTGGGCTTCGTCGGTGCCATTCACCCTGAGCTGTCGAAAACCCTCGGTCTCGACCGTCCGGTCTTCGTGTTCGAACTGGTCCTGGCTGAAGTCGCCTCGGGCAAAATGCCTAAATTCAGCGAGCTGTCGCGCTTCCCTGAAGTACGCCGCGATTTGGCGCTGATCGCCGACCGCGAAGTGGCCGCCACTGCCGTTCTGGACGTAATCCGTGAAAATGCAGGGGAATGGCTGACAGACCTCAGGCTATTTGACGTCTATCAGGGTAAAGGTATTGATCCGCATAGAAAAAGCCTCGCAGTTGGCTTGACCTGGCAGCATCCATCGCGCACTCTTAATGACGATGAGGTGAATACCACGACACAAAATATCCTCACCTCGCTCGAACAAAGGTTGAACGCCACGTTAAGGAAGTGACGTATGGGGGCTTTGACGAAAGCTGAGATGGCGGAACGTCTGTACGAAGAGTTGGGTCTGAACAAACGCGAAGCTAAGGAATTGGTTGAGCTGTTTTTTGAAGAGATCAGACACGCTCTGGAAGACAACGAACAGGTCAAATTGTCCGGTTTCGGCAATTTTGACCTGCGGGACAAACGCCAGCGGCCTGGCCGCAATCCAAAAACGGGAGAAGAAATCCCGATCACGGCTCGCCGTGTGGTCACCTTTCGTCCAGGGCAGAAGTTGAAGGCCCGAGTTGAGGCTTATGCTGGAACCAAGTCATAACGACGAGCTACCCGTCATCCCAGGCAAACGCTACTTCACCATTGGTGAAGTCAGCGAGCTCTGTGCGGTAAAACCGCACGTGCTGCGCTATTGGGAGCAGGAGTTTCCTCAACTCAACCCCGTCAAACGCACCGGGAACCGTCGGTATTATCAGCGCCAGGATGTGCTGATGATCCGACAGATCCGCGCGTTGCTGTACGACCAGGGGTTCACCATCAGCGGCGCACGCCAGCGCATGTCCGGTGATGAAGCCAAAGACGACACCACCCAATACAAGCAACTGATCCGCCAGATGATCTCCGAGCTCGAAGATGTGCTGGTGGTTCTGAAAAAGTAATTCCGGCTTTTAAAATACTTCCACATTTCAAAAGCTTGCGGTATATTCCGGATCGCTTCGTCAAGAAGCGAACCCAGTAACACGCCTAGTCGGGGCGTAGCGCAGTCCGGTAGCGCACTAGCATGGGGTGCTAGGGGTCGAGTGTTCGAATCACTCCGTCCCGACCATATTATTCAATGACTTAGCCGAACGCTTACCCGTTCGGCTTTTTCATGCGTGGGGACTTTTGCGGGGGATCATCCCGACTTCCTCCTCAATAGGGTCAGCGCTGGCCATCGATGATGCACATCGCCACATTGATCCAGGATCACCAAGCGTTCATCGCCGCTCTTCATGCCTGCTTTTTCACTCCGCCCGCCGAGTCCTCAGCAGAGGGTTCGGCAGTTCGGTGAGCAACAGGTGCGTGAACGGCAGATCGCCAATGAACGGGTCAAGCTGCTCGATAGGAGAAGCGGAAACGCCGATCGATGCCACGGATTCAGCCAGTGGCAGCAACGTGTCTAATTCAGCAGCGAATTAGTGAAAAAAACGCTTCCGATCAACCTGGCAAATAAAACCAAAGTCTCCTCCAGATCTGGATCTTCAAATAATATTGAGCGCGAATCCAGGGCGCATAGAGCACCAAATAGCCGTCCATCTGGAAGGAAGATGGGAACGCCGGCATAGCTTTCGATCGCATACCGTTTAACTACCGCACGACTTGAGTACCTGCCGTCTTCGCTGACTTTAGGAATAAAAAGTGCCTTAGGGTCTCTCCGGAGCTCGCTGCAAAGCGTGATTTCTAGCGCTAGCGTGTCACCCGTCTCTATCCCCATATGCAGCGGGTCGTAAGCTGAGCAGACGACCCAGTCTGCTTCGGTGAATTTCGCAATCCCGGCAAACCGCATGCCCGTAATCCGTGTAACGAGCTTTAAAATGCTAGTGGTAGCCTCAATCTCAGCCAACGCTGATCGCTCATCTGAATTAAGCACAGCGTGCAAGGTGATTTCGGGCTTGTCCATATTTCACCTATGCTGTGTTTAGCGGGGCGCGTCGCATTGGCGTGAGAGAGAACCTGCCACACACCTAAAATTGCGTTCCAGCGATTTCCTAGGTTCTGAATCTAAGAACCAAATCGTTTAAGTTGACGGCCAGGCGAGAAAGTTCGTTGCTCGCGGTCAGTGTTTGGCGAGTGCCTTCACTGCTCTGTACTGCAAGGTCGCGGATGCTTATCAGGCTGCGATCAACATCCCGCGCCACGTGAGCTTGCTCCTCTGAGGCGGTTGCAATCTGGATATTACGGTCGTTAATTTCAAGCACCGAATCGATAATTTGGCGCAGTGACTGGCCTGCATGTTCTGCAGTGTCTCGCGTGCTATAGACCTCGGACGTGCTCTTTTGCATGGATTCGACCGCGGCAGAAGAGCCTGTTTGAATCGTGGATATCATCTGTTCAATTTCTTGCGTCGATGTTTGTGTTCGGTGTGCCAGCGCTCGAACTTCATCTGCGACTACTGCAAAACCGCGACCCTGTTCTCCTGCACGAGCCGCTTCAATGGCGGCATTCAAGGCAAGCAGGTTGGTTTGCTCAGCAATTGCCCTTATCACACTTAGGACTTTGCTAATGTCTTGAGCTTGGGCTGCCAGTTCTTTCACCTGATCCGATGACACTTCAACCAAGCCCGTCAACCCGCGCATCGCCGTTAATGTTTCAGTGACTTTTTGATTGCCGAGGTCTGCGGCGATGCTCGACTGCATTGCGGCTTCAGAGGTGGAGTTGGCGTTCCGGGCAACCTCTTCGACCGCGGCACTCATTTCAGTGACCGCGGTGGCGGCTTGCTCTATTTCGCTGTTCTGCTGCTGAAGTGTGCGATCAGCACTTTCAGTAATCGAGGTCATTTCAACGGCAGCGGTACTCAGCTGGGACGATGCTCCTGAGATTTCTAAAATGGTGTGTCGTAAGTTTTTCTGCATCAGATTGAGTGCATGCATCAAGCGCGAAGCTTCATCTGAACCTGTTACTTCAAGATCATGGGTAAGGTCGCCCGCAGCGATATCCTCCGCCAACTTAAGGGATGAGCTGATGGGGCTGACGATGCTGTTAGTGAACAAAACAGCCAGTACGATGGTTAAGATAAACGCCACGATCAGCACCGCTACCAACACTTGGACGCTATGGTTGTATACGTTGGTAGCGTCCACACCAGACGCCACGGCCTGGCGTGCATTTTGCTCGCGCAGAAGTGTCAGTTGCTCTTGATAGACGGTGGCTCTTTGCGCTTGGTCAGTATTGGCAAAAATAACCGCTTGATCATGGTCGGATGAATCCATTGCAATGACTTTTCTGAGGCCGTCGATATAGGCAGTCATAGCCTCATTGGCTTTTGCGAACTGGATTTCGTCTTGCTCCCCAGACATCAGGTGCGCGCGATAATAATCAGTCTTCGACTGAAGTGTCTGTATTGCTTCTTGGACCTTTGCCAGCGAGAAATCATGCACATCGCGGGTGGTGCTTGAGAGCATGCGAATACTTTCAAGACGGGCGTGAAGGAGGGCGATTTGGATATCGTCAATGACCTGGATACTGGGGAGGGAGTTTAGCTCGATGCCCTGTTCTGCAGCGCGTAGCCGATCAATTTGCAGATAAGAGAAGCCTGCCAAGCTCATGAGCAGGCATGTAATTAGGCCAAAGCAGACAAAAGCTCTTCGCGCGATACTCAAGGATCTTAATTTCATATAGGCCTCCGAGGGCCGGGTTTTAGTGGCGTGGCATTCCCACGTCATTTCGTTGATCACGAACAAAGGCGGCCTTTACATGCAGCACAGTGATTTCCAGTTGCAGCTTGCGGGCTGTGCTTGAAACGAAGAATGCAAAAAAATGTATTGAGGTAATAGGTGCGCCAAATGATTGCGCGCTAATCAATTGGGGCGGCGCTTTTCGAGCACTGTGTAAGGTGGAGTGGTATTGGTTTGAACTGCTGATTCCGGCAGCTGCCGAAACAACTACCACCCAGAGGACATCCTGATGACTGAAGAAAAGAACAACGAGCCCGAGCAAGAAACCCCGGCGCATTCGACTGAGAAAGAGCGCGAGCGCCTGAAGGATTTCAACAAGGATGGGATACCGCCTGGCGCATGCTGATCATCAAGCGGCGCGCTTGCAGGTGCTCGTCGCCTGGGGCGTGGTGATATCGGGAAGAGTTCCATGTCCCGGCACTCCAGGGAATAAGAATCAACCATGGCTACATGCCACCACTGGTCGGATCGACTGCCGCACGGATGAACGATTTTTGCTGGGCACCGCTCTATTTCCGCGGACATAATCAGGTGCTCAAATGCAACCATCAGCGCGGCGTTCTGCGGTAAAAGCCTGGGCAGATATCTACGCCCATGCGGTAGACGAACAGGATATTGAGGATAAATATTTCAAATTGCTGAGGAGGGCCGACGATATGGAGAGCACCGGCCTCATCAATGAGAGGGAGTGGAGGAGGCTTGTTCGCAGAGCGGGCGAATTTCTCGTAAGTACCGCAGAATAAATGTGTAGGGGAGAGCTAGCCCGCTCTCCCTCCCTTCGACATATCGATCTCAAACACAAGTTCATCAGCAAGCTTCTGAATGCTTGGGGCATCTGCAAGCGTGGCAAGATTGATACCTGTCGTGCAGAACATAGCGTCATGGTCGGGCTGTCGCACCAGTATGGTCGCAGTCCAGCCATTCACCAGGATGCAATCTACCTGATGCCCGGGCAGGCTCCGCTCTAAACCCTCAGTCAACGACATTTTCTTCCAGCTGTGCATGATGAGCTATCACTCGGCATTGATGTGAAGTTGACATGCCGCAGTTGAAAAAGTGCCGGCGGTTCACGGCTGGCGCAATCTCTGGCCGTCATTGCTCAGTGTGGAGCGGTGAGGGGTTGTCTACGGCGTCAGCCTATGTTGTGCGTTCGCGGTTTTTCGACGAGTGACGTGTCTGGATCAAGGGTTATGAGGCTTTTAGGGTTGTCACCTCTGGTTTTGGCGATTACTCTGAAAATGTATGGATTGTTACGAATAATTTCGGAGGCGCTGGTTTTTGAGGCGCGATACTTCAGGACGAGGAACGAAACATGTTTTCACACGAAGGTCCCGCAATAGAGCTGTTGTTGTTCATTTTTGGTGTGGCAGGTCTACTTTTGGTCGCCTGGTTCATTCACCACCAACATGAGCGAAGGAACGGGAAAGGCGTTAAAAAACAACAAAATCGTAACGAGGGCCGTTCTACCTAGGGCCACTCAATAGACTCATGTCGTTTTGTTCGGCGACCGGCGCCCAGCGGGTCTTCAGGCGCCGGACAACTGAAACCGATAGCCCACCCCATACAAGGACTCGATGGGCGTTTCCCCTGGACACGCCTGCTCCAGCTTGCGCCGCAGGTTGCGGATATGACTGTCCACCGTGCGGTCGGTGACCACGCGGTGGTCGGAGTAGAGCTTGTCGAGCAGTTGGTCGCGGGAAAATACCCGGCCGGCGGAACGTGCAAAAGTGCTCAGCAGTCGCAGCTCCAAAGGCGTCAGGTCTAAAGCGACGCCGTCGAGTGATGCGCGGTACTGCGTTTCGTCGATCAGCAGTCGCGCTGGGGTACTGCTCAGCAGTTGGGGGCCACGGCGCAGGATGGCCTTGACCCTGGCAACCACCTCGCGGGGGCTGAAGGGCTTGCAGATGTAGTCGTCGGCGCCCAAGTCCAGGCCCAGCAGACGGTCCACTTCTTCGACGCGGGCGGTGATCATGATGATCGGCACGGCGCTGAAACCGCGCAGGTCCTGGCAAACTTGCATACCGTCGCGCCCAGGCAGCATCAGGTCGAGCAAAATCAGGCGAGGGGGCTGGGCGCGCACGGTCGGTACCACCTGCAGGCCGTTGTCCAGGCACAGGGTCGGGTACCCCGCTGCGACCAAGTAATCCTGCAACAATGCGGCCAGTTTCGGTTCGTCTTCAACGATCAGGATCGGGCTTTCTTCGCTCATGGGTCAGGTATTCCTGGGCAGGCGCAGGCTCAGCCAAAGGCCGCCGAGAGGGGAGTGAGCCGCGCTGAGGCTGCCGCCGTGGGCGAGGGCGATGCTGTGGCAGATCGCGAGCCCCAGGCCGGCCCCGCCACTGGCACGGTTGCGCGATGATTCGCCGCGATAGAAGCGCTCGAACAGGCGCGGCAGTTGCTCGGTCGAGACACCAGGGCCAGAGTCGAGGATGTCGATGCACACGTCAGCGCGATCCAGGACGGCGCGTATGCGTACGAGCCCATTCGGGTCGGTGTAGCGCACAGCATTTTCCAGCAGATTGGAGAACAGTTGCTGCAAGCGGCCGGCATCGGCCAAGAGTTCCACGGGCGGCGCTGGCAAATCCAGTTCGATGCGTAGATGGCGCGCGTTCATGCGCTCCTCGAACATCGACACACTGGCGCGCAGTAGCGGCTCCAGCGCGCAGGCGCTCTTGCGATAGGTCAGCGCCCCGACATCCGCCAGGGACAGGTCATACAGGTCATCCACCAGTTTGCTGAGCATGCTCACTTCGCCCTGCAAGGACTTCATCGAGCCTTGGTCGAGGGTGCGTACGCCATCCTCGATGGCTTCCAGCTCGCCGCGCAATACCGACAGCGGGGTACGCAGTTCGTGGGACACATCCGCCATGAATTCGCGGCGCATCTGCTCATTGCGTTCCAGGGTGTAGGCGAGCTGGTTGAAGTCTCGGGCCAATTGGCCCACTTCGTCATTGGAGGTCACCGCCACCCGGCTGCTGAAGTCGCCGCTGGCCAGGCGATGTGTTGCCGCAGCGACCCGCTTGACTGGCTCCAGTAGCGTGCGGGCGATCCACCAGGCAATCAGCATCGCCAGCAGCAGCGAGAAGGCGCCCATGACCAGGCTGGTGCGTAACTGGTATTGCTGGAACCGTTCGCCGCCGGCTTCGGTCACGCTCTGGAACGGCGTCACGGCCAGCCAGCCCACGGTTTCATCGGCCACCACAATCGGGCGTAAGAGGGCGTCGGCGCCGATATCCGGATAGCCGTTCACGCGCTTTTTATGGTTATCCAGCAGGGCGATCCGGAACAGGGCCCCCGTCAGGTCCGAGGCCAAGGGGGTGCGCAAATCGTTCTTCGCCGGATCCTCGCCGAGCTCGGGCCGCATGATTTCAAACCAGCGATCCGGCTGGTTACGCAGGAACTCCCAATTGCCCTCACGCGCATAAGCATTGGCCAGGCGTGGCAGCACGGGCGCCATGCGGTCCAGTGCCTGTTCATTGAGGTACCCGAGAAAGCCCCGTCCAAAACTCCAGCTCGTCGCCAGGCCCATGCTCAGGATGACCAACAGCACACCGGCCAGTACCGCAATAAACAGTTTGGTGGAGATACTCAACTTCATGCAGGTGGGCCGTTAAGAATAGGTGGGACCATTTAGGCCCTGGTAAAGGAAAGATTCAACCCGGCCGGGCAATCTTCAATTTTCCTGCACATTTGCCTTGCAGGATGGCGCTGACTCAAGCCATTCCGTGTCGCAGAGGCCGCTATGTCCACGAAAATAATCGCCAAATACCTGGTAACCGCCGCGGTTTTCCTGTCCTTGATCGTTCTTGCCCTGCTCGGCGGCTGTTCCGGCGGCGAGCCACCTCCCGAGGCGGTCACGCCCAAAGTCTCGGTGATCAGCATAAAACCCCAAAGCCAAGTGCTGACCACTGAGCTGGCGGGGCGCACCCAGGCCTTCATGGTGGCGCAGATTCGTCCGCAGGTCGGCGGTATCGTCCAGCGGCGTCTGTTTGTCGAAGGCGCGGATGTCGAGGTTGGGCAAGCCTTGTACCAATTGGATGCGGCGTCCTATACCGCCGCGCTGGCACAGGCCCAGGCGAGCCTGGCCAAGTACCGCGCCACGCTTAAATCGGCGCAGACCACCGCCAGGCGCGACGCCGAACTGGTAAAGATCAATGCCATCAGCCAGCAAGATAACGAGGACGCCCAGGCGACCTTGCTGACCGCCGCCGCCGACGTACAGGTCGCCGAGGCCGAAGTCCAGACCGCCCGGATCAACCTGGCTTACACCCGTATTGTCTCACCGGTCAGCGGGCGCATCGAAACCTCCACCGTGACCCCGGGGGCGCTGGTGGTGGCCAATCAGGACAGTGCTTTGACCACCGTGCAGCAACTCGATCCGATCTATGTGGACGTGACCCAATCGACCACCGAATTGCTCAAGCTAAAGCGTGACCTGGCCAGCGGCGCGTTGCAGTCCAACGGCGATGGCCAGGCACGGGTCAGCCTGAAGCTGGACGATGGCAGCGCCTACAACCATCAGGGGCGGCTCAAGGTCAGTGGTGTCAGTGTCAACGAGGGGACAGGCACGGTCACCCTGCGTGCGGAGTTCGCCAACCCGGAGCACCTGCTGCTACCGGGCATGTATGTGCGCGCGGTGCTTGAACAGGCGCGTAACGAGCAGGCCATTCTGGTTCCGCAAAAAGCCGTGAACCGCAGCGCCAGTGGCGTGACCACCGCGTTGCTGGTGGTCGACGGCAAGGTCGAACAACGTGAGCTGACCATCGATCGGGCGGTGGGGAACCAGTGGTGGGTCACGGCAGGCCTGCAGGCGGGTGACCAATTGATTGTCGAAGGCGGACAAAAAGTCCGTGCCGGCGCCGCCGTCCAAGTGCAGGACGCCAATGCTCAGGCCACCACAGCTCCCACCCCCGCGAAGGAGGGTTGAGCGTGGCGCACTTTTTTATTGATCGACCGATTTTCGCTTGGGTCATTGCCATCGTGATCATGCTCGGTGGCAGTCTGTCCATCAGCCAGTTGCCGTTGGAGCAATACCCGGATATCGCGCCACCCACGGTGAAGATTTCCGCCACCTACACCGGGGCCTCGGCCAAGACCGTTGAAGACTCGGTGACCCAGGTCATCGAACAGCAGATGAAAGGCCTGGATAACCTGACCTATATGTCGGCCACCAGCAGTTCGGCAGGCAGTGCCAGCATCAGTTTGACCTTTACTGCCGGCACTGACCCGGACGTCGCCCAGATGCAGGTGCAGAACAAGCTGCAACAGGCCGAGTCGAGGCTGCCGCAGTCGGTACAAAGCGAAGGCCTGACCGTGACCAAGGGCGGCTCGGACTTCTTGATGATTGTCGCCCTGGCATCGGATGACCCCAGCGTCACCGGCACCCAGATAGGTGACTACATTTCCACCACCTTGCTCGATTCCATCAGCCGGATAGACGGCGTCGGCGATGTGCAGACGTTGGGCTCGGGCTACGCCATGCGCATCTGGCTGGACCCCGCCTTGCTGGAAAAGTATGCGTTGATGCCGTCGGACATCAGCAGCGCCCTGGAAGCGCAGAACACCGAAGTCTCGGCTGGACAGCTCGGCGGCTTGCCTGCGGTCAAGGGGCAGCAACTGAACGCTACGATCAGCGCCCGCAGCAAACTGCAGACTGTCGAAGCGTTTCGCGAGGTAGTGGTCAAGTCCAACAGCGACGGTGCCGTGGTACTGCTGGGCGATGTCGCGACCCTGGAACTGGGCAGTGAAAGCTACGACATCAGCACCGCCCTCAATGGCAAGCCCGCGGCGGCGATGGGCGTGCAATTGGCCGCCGGCGCCAACGCACTGAACGTCGGCAAGGCGGTCAAGGCCAAGCTCAAGGAGATGGAGCCCTTCTACCCGACGCAAATGCAGCTGAAAAACGTGATCGCCTACGACACCACGCCCTTTGTCAGCTTGTCCATCGAAGAGGTGGTCAAGGCTTTGGGCGAGGCCATCGTGCTGGTGGTGTTGATCATGTTCCTGTTCCTGCAGAGCCTGCGCGCCACGCTGATCCCGGCGATTACCGTGCCGGTGGTGCTGCTGGGCACGTTCGGCGTGCTGGCGCTGTTCGGCTACTCGATCAACACCTTGACCATGTTTGCCATGGTCCTGGCGATCGGCTTGCTTGTGGACGATGCCATCGTGGTGGTGGAAAACGTGGAGCGGCTGATGGGCGAGGGGCTTTCGCCCGTGGCGGCCACCCGTCAATCGATGCGTGAAATCAGTGGCGCACTGGTGGGGATCACCCTGGTGCTGAGTGCGGTATTTATCCCCATGGCGTTTTTCGGTGGTTCCACCGGGATCATCTATCGGCAGTTCTCCGTGACCATCGTCTCGGCCATGGTCCTCTCAGTACTGGTGGCGATGACCCTGACACCCGCGCTGTGCGCGTCGTTGCTCAAAGCCCGCAATGGCCAGGGGCATGGTGCTCAGCGTGGATTCTTCGGTTGGTTCAACCGCACCTTCGAGCGTGCCAGCGCCGGTTATGAGCGCTGGGTGGGCGGGGTGTTGCGGCGCTGGGGGCGCAGCCTGCTGCTGTATGGGCTGGTGCTGGGGGTCATGGCGGTGGGCTACGTCAGCCTGCCCACTTCATTTCTGCCGGACGAGGACCAAGGGATTCTGCTGGCGCAGATCCAGTTGCCGGTCGGCGCGACGGATAGCCGTACACAGGCGGTGATCAAGCAGTTCGAGGACTACATCCTGCAACAGCCCGAGGTCGAAGCGATGATCAGCATCAGCGGCTTGGGCATGGGCGGTAACAGCCAGAACACCGCACGGGCGTTTATCCGACTCAAGGATTGGTCCGAACGCGGTGGCTCTGGTCAGGGTGCAGCCGCCATTGCCCAGCGGGCGACCCTGGCACTGTCCAGCATCGGCGATGCCGATGCGTTCGTCATGCAGCCGCCGACCGTGCGCGGCCTGGGCCAGAGCTCGGGCTTCGACCTGCAACTCAAGGACCTCGGTGGCCTGGGCCATGATGCGTTAGTGGCCGCCCGCGAACAGTTCCTTGAGCTGGCCAGGAAAGATCCTCGCTTGCTGGGCGTGCGCAGCAACGGCCTGGACGATGCACCGCAGCTCAAGGTCAGCATTGACGACCGCAAGGCCGGGGCCCTGAGCCTGAGTACCAGCGATATCAACACCACCTTGGCGACGGCGTTAGGCGGCACTTATGTAAACGACTTTCTCAACCAGGGCCGGGTGAAAAAGGTCTACGTACAGGGCCAGGCATCCTCGCGCATGCAGGCTGCGGATCTTGATCATTGGTTTGTGCGCAACAGTAACAATGAAATGGTGCCGTTCTCGTCCTTTGCCAACAGCACCTGGGGTTACGGCTCGCCGCTGCTGGAACGCTACAACGGTAACGCCTCCCTGGAAATCGTTGGCGATCCGGCGCCAGGGGTCAGCTCCGGCGATGCGATGGACGCAGTGGAGGCCATCGTCCGGCAATTGCCCCAGGGTATCGGCTACGAGTGGACCGGGCAGTCCTATCAGCTGCGATTGTCCGGGTCCCAGGCGCCGCTGCTCTATGGTATTTCCGTGTTGTTTGTATTCCTGTGCCTGGCCGCGCTCTACGAGAGTTGGTCGGTGCCGTTTTCGGTGATCCTGGTCGTGCCCCTGGGGGTCATCGGTGCGGTGTTGGCGACCCGTGTCGCCGGGCTGAGCAACGATGTGTATTTCCAGGTCGGGCTGTTGACCACCGTGGGCCTGGCCGCGAAAAACGCGATCCTGATCGTTGAGTTTGCCAAGCACTTGCAAGAGCAGGGCAACAGCGTGGTCGACGCGACGCTGATCGCGGTGCGCCAACGCCTGCGGCCGATCCTGATGACCTCCCTGGCCTTCATGTTCGGCGTATTGCCGCTGGCCTTGAGCACCGGTGCAGGCTCAGCCGGGCGCCAGGCCATTGGTACGGGGGTACTGGGCGGCATGTTCAGCGCCACGGTGCTGGGGATCTTCTTTGTACCGTTGTTTTTCGTGCTGGTCCGCCGCCGTTTCGGCCGCGTGCGCAGCGCTAATCAATCTGCTCCGACAGGTGATGCATGATCAAGTCACACTGGCCTCTGCTGGCTGCCATGGCCTTGGCTGGCTGCGTCAACCTGGCGCCGCAGTATGAGCGCCCTGAGGCCCCCGTCTCCGAGCAATGGTTGCCGGCGGCCCAACTGCCCAAAGGGCAAGTGGGGGCTGATATCCATTGGCAGCAATTTTTTACCGACCGCCGCCTGGCGCAGTTGCAGGCCTTGGCGCTGGCCAATAACCGCGACCTGCGCCTGGCCAGCCTGAATGTGGAAAAGGCCCAGGCGCAGTACCGCATCAAGCGCGCCGACCTGTTTCCCACTGTCGACGCGAGCGTCAGCGGCACCCATAGCCGTACGCCGGGGTCGTTGTCCAACACCGGCACGGCGGTCACCACGCACGATTACAGCGCTCAGTTGGGGCTGAGCAGCTATGAACTGGACGTGTTCGGCCGGGTTCGCAACCTCCGCGATGAGGCGCTGGAAGACTACCTGGCATTGACGGAAACCCGGCGCAGCACGCAAATCAGTCTGGTGGCGGAAGTTGCCACCGCCTGGCTGACCTTGGCCGCCGACAACGAACGGCTGCTGCTGGCCCAGGAAACCCTGACCAGCCAGTTGGCCACCTACGACCTGACCCAGCGCAGCTACACCTTGGGCGGCTCCTCCGCGTTGTCGGTGGCGCAAGCCCAGACCACCGTCGAATCGGCACGGGGCGATACAGCGTCCTATGAGAGCCAGATCCTGCAGGACCGTAATGCCTTGCGCCTGCTGGTGGGCAGTGATCTGCCCGAGGCCCTCTTGCCGGGTACGCGCCTGGAGTCGTCGGCAGTGCTGGTGGACATTCCGGCAGGGCTGCCCTCCAGCCTGTTGCAACAACGCCCGGACGTGCTCTCGGCCGAGCATACGCTCAAGTCCGCCAACATCGATATTGGCGCGGCCCGTGCGGCGTTTTACCCGAGCATCACCCTGACCGCCAACGCCGGCTCGTCCAGCTCGGCATTGGCCGGCCTGTTCAAGTCCGGCAGCGGCGCCTGGACCTTCGCCCCGAGCATCAGCGTGCCGATTTTTGACGGGGGCAGTAACCGCGCAACCCTGGATTCGGCCAAAGTCGAACGTGAGATTCAGGTGCAGACCTATCAGCAAACCCTGCAGACCGCATTCCGCGAAGTGGCCGACGCGCTGGCGGTGCGCAGCACCCTGGATCGCCGAATCGCCGCGCAACAGGCGCTGACCGACGCCAGCCGTAAAAGCTTCGAACTCTCGGATGCTTTGTATCGGAGCGGCTCGCAAAGCTACCTCGAAGCCCTGGATGCGCAACGCTCGCTCTACAGCGCACAACAGGACCTGATCACTCTGCGCCTGACCGAGCAGAGTAACCGCATCATGTTATACAAAGTGCTGGGGGGCGGTTGGAATTAACGGCGCTGGCACACGCACACATCACCGCAGCGATGGAACGGCTTGCGCGGATCAAATCGGCTAGTTCATTCAACGGGGAATCAACATGTGTGCTTTTCGTTTCACTTTAAGCGGTTGCGTGCAGGTGCTGGGCTGCGCCTGTTTCATCATTATGTCACCGCTGTGCCTTGCGAATTCCGACGCGGACCCATGGGAAGGTATCAACCGGCCGATCTTCGCATTCAATGACGCACTGGATACCTATGCACTCAAACCCCTCGCCCAGGGCTATCAATTCATCACGCCCGGTGTTGTCCAGGACAGCATTCATAATGTGTTCAACAACCTGGGGGAGGTCAAAAACCTGGCTAACGATGTCCTCCAGGCGAAGTTCCACAGTGCTGGCGTCGACACAAGCCGCTTTTTGCTCAACAGCACGATTGGCTTGGTGGGGTTGATCGACGTCGCGACCCCCATGGGGCTGCAGCGCAGTGACGAAGATTTCGGTCAAACCCTCGGTTACTGGGGAGTCAACAGCGGGCCTTACCTGGTGCTGCCGCTCCTGGGACCAAGCACACTGCGCGATGCGCCAGCCATCCTTCCCGACGCCTACGCCAATCCGGTTCGCTACATCGGCGACGTGCCTACGCGTAATAGCTTGTACGGCCTGGGCGTGATCGACGGACGGGCTCAATACCTGACAGCCGAGAAACTCATGACCGGCGATAAATACACGTTTATTCGAAGTGCCTATCTGCAAAGCCGAGCGTTCAAGATCAACGGCGCAACCGCAAAGGATGACTTTTGACCGGCGCGTGACGGCAGCATGTTCAGGCATGAGATCTGCTCGCCACAGCCGCCCATCAACGCCTCGGCGCGGATGGGCGGCGCCCCTGCGTTCGGTAGGTTATATATCGGCGAGCTGGACTTGATCACGACCACTTGATTTAGCACTGTACATGGCACTGTCCGCACGCCGAACGAAAGCGTCAAATGATTCCGATCGAATCCACGTCGCGACGCCGAAGCTACACGTTACTTGACCGGCCTCCTCAAAGGGGAGGGCGCTGACGAGGGCTCGAAGCTTTTCCGCCAACAACGTCGTATCGTTCAGGTCGCTTCCAGGGCAGATCAATGCAAACTCCTCCCCACCCGTTCTGCACAGAAGATCGGTTTTGCGTATTGCCGAACGTAGTCGCACACACAATGACTTCAGTACGCTATCACCGCACTGATGCCCCTTGAGGTCGTTGATGCGTTTGAAGTGATCGACGTCGAACATGATCAGCGATAAGGGGCTGTGTTGCGCGTCAGCCTCAACGAGCAGGCGTTCCATCAACGCTTCGAAGTGCCGGCGGTTATACACGTCCGTCAGGTGGTCGGTAATGTTCAACAAGCGCAAGTCTTGCGTGCGCTCATCAACCAGAGAGAGCGCGCGCGCACGCTGTGTGATCAGCATGTACACCATGAGCGTCATCAGCAGCGTCAATCCTGCTCCAAACGCGACGATCAGACTGACAAGCGCTGCGTGACTGTTAGAGCTCAAAAATATCGAGCTTGGCCGAAACTGCATCGAGTAGTGCTGGTCGGCTACTTTCAACACGCGTTGAGCGTAAAGCGCCGAAGGGGCGGCCGGCGATAAGCTCTGATAAAAGATGTCGTTCGGATGCGGCGTGTCGATCAATGACAGGGTCACGTTCAGTCGTTGCAGACTGGGTAACGGAATGCCATGTTCCATCAAGGACGCCAAGCGTATCGTCGAGACGATGAACCCCTGCAAACCATCATCGTTCAGTGAGGCCGCCGAGGACTCCTTGAAAACAGGCGCGACAAAGAAAAACCCGGTATGGCCACTGGTCATTTTCAACGGCGCCGACACGACCAGCCGGTGTGTTTCTCGTGCCTTTCTCAACAAGGCCTCGCGATCCGGGCTGGCGAGCACATCCATGCCCGGTGTTATCTTCACGTCATTGCGCTTGCACAAGTAGAGCAAGATCATGTGCTCCGGACGGCTGGTGAGGGGGGCTTCGGTCTGGGTCGTGGGATCAATCTCATGATACGAAAAGTCACCCGTACCATTGAGTAGCGCTTTTTCGCGAAACGTTTGTAGATCCTGCTCGAGAATCCTCGGTACCCAGCCGTACGTTTCACCCTCTTCGACGAGAGGCGTGACAAACCCCATGAACTCCTTTTCCGTGACATCGTCGGCGTTGATGAAGAAACGCCTGACGGTGTCCAATTTCAAGTCTTGGAAAGTAAAGCGTCGCTGCAGGCGACTGAATCGCTCGTCAACCTCTAGTTGGAACGCAACGCTGACGGTGCGCTGCTCCGACCCGACGAAAAGTATCAGTACCAAGGTCGTGATGGCCACCCCAGCCAGGCACACGAGAACACAAAGGGATACGTCGGATGCTTTGAGGGCGCTCATACGAAAGGACATCATTTCGTGTTCCTTACTCATCGCCAAAAACAACCTGCAGCCACTTGGTACGCTTTTTCGATTATCGGCACGCCAGCCAACATCTTTAAAGATTAGGCGATGAAATATTCACTGTCACCGCAAGTGATAGGGTTACCCGGCCAGCCGGTTTTTGCCGAGCACGTTGCTTCTCCGCCAACGGCTGATCCGCACCGTGAGGAACCGCCTGGCCTGGTCGATGCGCCCACTCCAACCCTGCCGGTTGTGCGGTTGCCTCCTGCATGAGCTAGAACTCGGTCACGACGGTTACGCCGGCGGTCTCGAAGCGATCCATGTTCATCAACGCGTCGATGGACTGCTCCAGGCTGATGGTTTTACCCACGAGTTTTTCCGGCGCCAGTTTTCCGGAGGTGATCATCTGGATCATGGCGTCATAACGATGTGCTTGCATGCCATGGCTGCCATAGATCTCAAGCTCGTGCGCGATGACCTTGCTCATGGGGATCGCCGGCGTGGCGTGGTCGGCGAGCATCAGGCCCACCTGGACGTGCTTGCCTCGACGGCGCAGGTTGTTGATGGAGTTGAAGCACGTGGTGGGATGGCCCAATGCATCCAGCGATACGTGGGCGCCCCCCTGGGTGATGTCCAGCACGGCTTCGGTGACGTCCGCAACGCTGTGTGCGTTCACGGTTGCAACGGCGCCGAGCGCGCGTGCCAGTTCGAGTTTTTCCGGCGAAATATCGATGGCGATGACATTTGCGCCGAGGGCCTGGGCGATCATCACGGCGGACAGGCCCACGCCTCCGCAGCCATGCACCGCCACCCACTGTCCGGCGCTGACATTGCCTTGGTCAACGACGGCGCGAAATGAAGTCGCGAAGCGGCAGCCCAGGCTCGCAGCGGTAGCGAAGTCCATGCTCTCCGGAAGCGCGACGAGGTTCAAGTCGGCCTGGTGTATACCGACGTACTCCGCAAACGACCCCCAATGAGTGAAGCCCGGTTGAAACTGCGTAGTGCAGACTTGCTGGTTACCGCTGTTGCACTCGGGACACGCGCCACATCCGCCGACAAAGGGCACCGTTACACGGTCGCCGACCTTCCACCGGGTGATGTCCCTGCCAACCTCCGTCACGATGCCGGCAAGCTCATGCCCGGGAACATGCGGCAGTTGGATGTCCGGATCATGCCCCTTCCAACCGTGCCAGTCGCTGCGGCAGACGCCCGTGCCCCGCACCTGTACGACCACACCGTGACGCTCCGGCGTCGGGTCTTCGACGTTCATCAGGCGCGGCGGTTGGGAAAAGGCTTCATAGATAACTGCTTTCATGAAAGTCACCTCTGCTTGGGATAGACACGACGCTGTATTCGATGGGTTTCCAGTGCCGGGCGGCTCGAATCAGTGCTGATCCATTATGTGCGAATGCCTTGAAATTGCTTTTCAGATTGCAGTTGATAGTGGGCGCTGAATGAAATTAATCTTCGTGAGCCGGCACATAATTGAAAGGATCAACCATGCATGAGCGTCTGGATAAGGTGGATATTGCAATCTCGGAGCGACTGCAGCGAGATGGGCGACTCTCGAATGTCAAGTTGGCGGAGCAACTTTCCCTCAGCGAAGCATCGTGTTGGCGTAAACAGAAACGCCTGGAGGAGTGCGGCGTGATCGAGGGGTATCAAGCCATCCTGAATCGCAGGAAACTGGGCCTGGGGGTGATGGCTTTCGTGCAGATCTCCTGCAGTGATCACAGTGAAGAAGCCACGGAAAAGTTTGAGAAAATCATAGCGTCGGCGCCGCAGGTGCTCAGTTGTCACAATACAACCGGCGAGGCGGATTTTTTACTTCAAGTCGTCGCAAGCGATTTGGACAGCTACAGCAGATTCGTTGAAAAGGTGCTGAGAAAGCTCCCGGGCGTATTGAGTATCCGCTCGAACCTGTCACTGCGAGAAATGAAGACCACCCATCGTTTTCCAGTGGCCGAGCTCCTGAGTATCTGAGGACCTTGAATCAGGGCGGCGGCCCGTTTGCCGGGCCCGGTCCGGGCGCTGCCTACTTGGCTCTCGGCAGGGCCTTTATCGCCTGGACGACCGCATTGACGATGGCCTGGGCGATGATCCCTTTGCGCCGCAATTGAGGGGCTTCGCGCTCAAAAAGCTGACGATTGGGCGCGGTTGTCGCTGGCCGTTTCCCGGAACAGTCGTGGTGACATACCGAATGTCGATTTGAAGTGCCGGCTGAAATGTGAACTGCTGCCATAGCCCCAGGCATAGGCAATCTCGGTGAGTGAGCGATGCGCTTGTTCGCGGTTACGCAGGTCCTCGGCGCAACGGGACAACCGACGCTGCCAGATATACTCGCTGACGCTGCAGCCCAATTCATCCTGAAAGGCCCGGTGCAAGCTGCGCACCGAGCACTGTTCGGCATTGGCGATGCGCTCGATGCTGAGGTCGCGGTCGGCCAGGTGGCGCTCGATATAGGCCTTGAGGCGATTCTGTTTGAAGAAACGGAAGTCGTGGTCCAGTTGCTTTTCATCCTGCTTGTTCTTCAAGGCATTGTTCAGCAACCCGGCGATGCTGTCGCCGATTAGCCCGGCCGACTGGCTGTTGAGCAAGGGGTATTGATGGTAAGCATCGCTGATCAGGTGCATCAGCATGCGCCCCAGCCCGTTGCGGCCACTCAAATGCATGTCGCCGGTCTGCGTCAGTTGCCCGGCGGCGCCCTGGAACAGCAGGATAAAGTGTTCGCAACCCTGGGTACTGGTGACGCTGAAGGGCTTGCCACAATCGACCAGGAGCATGTCGTCCGGTGCGACGGTACTGCTTTGCTGGCCTTGCTCGAAGTGACTGACACCGGCGACTTGCAGGATCAACATGCGCGGCGTGTCGACGACATCGAGCGCTTTGCTCAAGTGGCGTGAATAGCGATGGGCACTGGCGGTCATGCGGCAGAAACGCAGTTGGCCCAGGTCGCCGTATTCCAGCCGCCCCTGGAAGTTACCGTTGTGCAACGGGTCGATGTGAGTGGCTTCCAGGCGCTTTATATACTCCGGCGTGCGGCCCAGGTGGTCGCTCATGAACTCTTTCCACTTCATCAGCCGGTCAGAGCGAACGACCTGTTCGGTGGACACACAGGCTAGGTTATTCATAGGTTTCGCCTTCTGTCTTTTTGTTATGGCTGAAGGGGCAAGGAGGGCGCCTTGCCCAATTCTGACATGCGATCAGAACGGGTAGCGATGGCTCCCGGCTTGCCAGGTGACCCAATGTGCCCGGGTAAATTCATCCAGGGCATAGTGACCGTTAAACCGCCCGAGGCCAGAGTTCTTCTCGCCACCGAACGGTGCATTGGGTTGGTCATCGACGGTGATGTCGTTGATATGGGTCATGCCCGCCACGATGCCACGCGCAAAACCGAGGCCGCGTGCCATGTCCCGGGTGAACACGGCACTGGATAGACCGTATTCGCTTGCGTTGGCCAATTCCAGGGCGTGGGCCTGATTGTGTGCAATCATCAATGGCAATAACGGGCCGAAGGTTTCATCGCGGGCCAATGCCTGGTCGGGACCCACATCGCCGAAGACATGGGCGGGCAGCACCAGCCCCTGCGCCTGGCCGCCGCACAGTTGCTTGAGGCCGGCACGCTCGGCAGCGTCGATCTTCCCCAGCAGGCCATCGAGCTGGCTCTGGTTGACCACCGGCCCGATCACCGTATCGGCCTTGGCCGGGTCACCGGTCTTGAGGTTGCGCACGCGCTCGACCACCAGCGCGGCGAAGTCGGCATACAGAGAACGATCGACAATGACGCGGTTGACGCTCATGCATATCTGACCCTGATGCAGGAATCGCCCGACCACGGCGGCATGTGCCGCGATCTCGATGTCCGCATCGTCCAAGACCACCAGCGGTGCGTTGCCGCCCAGTTCCAGCGCCACGCGCTTGATGTGCTTGCCACCGGTGGCGATGCGTCCGACGTTGCGGCCCACGTCGGTGGAGCCGGTGAAGGAGATCAGGCTGGGTATCGGGTGTTCGACGAATGCATCGCCAATCTCCGAGCCCGCGCCGACCACCACATTCAGTGAACCTGCGGGGAACCCGGCTTCTTCGAACAAATGGGCAATCAGCAGGCCGCCGGTGACCGCCGTGTCACTGGCGGGCTTGAGCACCACGGTATTGCCCAGCGCCAGGGCCGGTACCACCGAGCGCATGCTCAGGTACAGCGGGAAGTTCCAGGGGCTGATGACACCGACCACTCCCAGCGGCTCGCGAAACACGAAGCTCTGTTCGCCAGGCTTGTAGCTGCTCAGGATCCGCCCCTCAACCTGCATTGGCAGCGTTGCGCACTCGCGAACCAGGTTGAGGGTGAACTGCCATTCCATCCCCGCCTTGATACGGGTACTGCCGGACTCACGGATCAGCCAATCAATGATTTCTTCGCTGCGGTCCTGGATGACCTGGGCGAGTTTTTCCAGCTGCGCACCGCGCTGTGTCGGGTGCAGTGCTGCCCAGTCGATCTGTGCGCGCTGGGCAGCCTGGTACGCGTCCTCCAGGTCGGCCACCGAGGCCAGGGGCATCTCCAGCAAGCGTTCGCCGTTGAACGGGTTACGGTCATCGAGGCGTCGTGTCGAACGACCTGTGCGCCAGGTGCCATTGATATATTGGTCGCCGCTGATGGCGTAGGTCGCGAAGGTTGGAATTGTCATTGTTTTACCTTGGGCAGGTAGCCGCGTTGATTGAGGGTAGATGAGGGCAGACCCTTTGGAATGTGTCTTTTCAGCTGCGGATCCAGGCGCGTCCCCAGGAGTTGAGGGTGTATTCCTCTTGGGGCCAGACGCCTGGCGCGCGGCTGGCTTCGGTGATTTCCAGCTCCGCCGAGAACTCCAGGCGATTGCGATCGGCATCGACCACCATGAAGAACAGGTTATTGCCCGGACCGTGGCGACCCGGGCCAAAGAACAACGTAATCCGCTCCTTGGCGAAGCGGTCGCCCCAGTCACGAATGTCATTCCACTCGTTGGTTTCGTAACAGTGATGATCCCATTCGTTTTTCGAACCGCGGAAAAACGCCAGCGAGTGGTGCTCGTCGTCTGAACGCAGGAAGCAGGTCGTGAGCTGGCCGCTCTGCTCATCGACGACATTGTCCGAGACCGTGAACCCCACCGTGTTGACGTAGAAGTCGATCATCGCTTCCAGCTCCGTGGTCTGGAACACCACATGCTGCAGGCGACCCGGCATGCCCTTGCGGTCGGTGGTGACGGCGCCACGAGACACGCCAAACACGGTCTGCCGGCCCTGGGGGTCACGGATTTGAAAGGCGCCGGTTTCCAGCAGCGGCGAGTCGAGCGCTTCGAGGCTACAACCCTTGCCCACCAGGTGCGTGCGCAGTTCGCTCAAGCGCGCTTGGCTGCCCAGGTCGTAGGCAGCCGCGAGCAGGCCGCTGTGATCGGCTGGCGAGATCAGCATGGCCCGTTGCGGCCCTTGGAGCAGCCAGCTGCCGTCTGCCTGCGCCAGGCCCTCCATGTCCAGCAGGCGCCGATAGAAGTCAACTTGCTGGTGGGGCGCTTTGCTCGCCAGGTGTAAGTAGCACAGGCGTGCGGGGGTAGAAGTCTGCAAGGTTTGCATAAACACCTCTGGGGCTGAAGGTTCAGGGGTAGACGGGGGCCATGGCCGGCTGATCCGCGCAGGCGCTTGTCGGGGGGATGCCGAACAGCGCCTGCAAGGCGGCGGCAGCCTGGTCCTGGGTGGTCCGGTCGAAGAGGGCGGCGACATAGCGATCGGGGCGCAGCAGCACAAACGTGTGGCTGTCGCCGAGCAGCTCCTTGAGCGCATCCTCATGGTCTTGAAGTACGGTGCAGCCAGGCAGCGATGGCAGGGCCTGGAAGTGCGCAGGCAGGATCAGGATGCGCTTGGCCTCCAGGTGATCCCAAAGACCGTGGCGCAGTTCGTCAAGGTGTTGGCGAGCAGGGTCGCCATATTGAATCAGGGCAAAGCCGGCACCGATGCTCGCGTCCAGCAACTGGACGTGGCCTTGGGCATCGGTCAGCAGCGGCTGAGGAAACATTTGCCCACAGGCCAGCTTTCCGGCCTTGCCTTCGGGCAGCACCAGGCCTTGGGTAAAGCGTGGTTTTGGCTTGAAGCGCATCTGTAGGAAATAGTCGCGCAGCGACGGCACCAGGCCGACCAACGCGAATGCCGCACTGATCAGGCGAGCACGCAGCACGGTAGCCGGCGCCATGACCACGCCCAGGTTCAGCGCCAACTTGATCAAGGCCCAGGCATGCCCGCGCCGCTCGCTTTCGTAGGACTGCAAGGCGGTCGCGGCCAATTTGCCGTTGAGTACACCGATCAACTTCCAGCCCAGATTGTGTGCATCGCGAACGCCACTGTTCATCCCTTGCCCAGCGTAGGGCGGGGTCAGGTGCGCGGCATCGCCGGCGAGCAATACGCGGCCCACCTGCCAGCGCTCGGCCACTCGGGCGTGAAAGGTGTAGACCGTCTTGCGCACGATCGACACCGGGGCATCGCCCTTGAACGGACGCAGCAGCGTGTGCAGGCTTTGCGGGCTGAGCACTTGCTCCTCGGTTTCGTCCGGCCGGAGCATGAATTCGAAACGCCGCGTACGGTGCGGGCCGGGCACTTCCACCACCGGGCGCCGGGCATCGCAGTACACGCGGGTCTGCCAGAACGGGTCGTCGTCCTGGTCGGTATCGACCACCAGCCAGCGCGAGGAGAAGCTCGACCCGACCATCTCGATCCCCAGTAGCTTGCGCACCGGGCTGCGGCCGCCGTCGCAGGCGACCAGGTAGTTGGCCTTGACGTCGAGCAGTTGGCCATCGGCGTCCTTGATCAAGGCACGCACGCCGTGCGCGTCTTGAGTGAACTCCAGCAGCTCATGATTGAAGCGTGCAGTCACGCTCGCAAAGCGCTCAAGACCGGTCTTCAGCGTGTGTTCGAACAGCGGCTGGCGAAAGGCATTGCGTTTGGGAAACCCATACACCTTGCCGGTGGGCTCGACCTTGCCAAAGCAACGCCCGCCCGCGCGGGTGAAGTAATGCACGCCGTAGCCGGGCACCACATCCCGTAGCACGGCGTCGTCCAGCCCGATCGCCTGCATGGTGCGCAGGGATTCATCGTCGATGGAGACCGCGCGGGGCTCGGTCACGGTGCCGGCTTTGCGGTCGATGATCAGGGTATCCACCTGGGCCTGGCCAAGCAGGTTGGCCAAGGTCAGTCCGGTGGGGCCGGCGCCGATGATCAGGACTTGAGTGCTGAAGCTGTTGAGGGTTGTCATTGTTATTCCCTTCCAAAGGTTTCAGTCCGGCTGCGCGGGGCGGTGAGTCAGGGCCGCCATGCGTTGCGAGAGTGTCTGCGCGAGGGCCAGCATCTGTTCCCCTTGTTGCGCTTCCTGGGCGTTGTCGCGCTCCTCGATCGGGCGTACGCAACTGATGCTGCCCAGCACCTTGCCGTCGCTGTCGAAAATCGGTGCCGCCAGGCCGTAGACGCCGGGATCGATTTCCGCCGCACTGGCGACATAGCCCTGGCGACGCAGTTGCTGCAGCGCGCGACGGAACTGTTCCCAGGTCTGGCCCAAGTGGCTGGCGCGCACTTCATCCGGGTTTTCCAGGAACAGCTGGCGGTGCTGGCGCGAGGTCATGTTGGCGAGGATCGCTTTCGATGTCGCGCCGAGGAATAACGGCCTGGGCGAACCCCGGGAGTAGCTGACCTCACTGAACAACTCGCCATGCTGGTGGATACACACCACCTGGTCCTTGAACAGCCGGCAGATCAGCCATACCTGTTGCTCGCTCCAGCGTGGCAGAGCCTGTTCCAGCGACTGTGCCGCGCGCACCAGAGGGTCGCTCAGGCGCAGCTGGCGGTCCCAGGTGATGATCCGTGCGCCCAGTGCATAGCGTCCGGCTTCGACCTGAAACAACAGGCTCGCCTCGGCCAGTTCGCGTACGTAGCGGTAGATGGTCGAGCGGGTGTAACCCAGCGCGGCGCCCATTTCGTCCACCGCCCAGATCGGGCTGGCCTCGGTGAACAGATCCAGCACCCGCAGCATGCGTTCCAGGCTGGAGCCTTTGCTATCGGCATCCAGGTCCGACGGGCGTTCTGATTCAGACAGTAGATTCATGACTCACTGCTCGTCGGCGATGCTGTTGCGCAGGAGGCCGATGCCGGAAATCTCGACTTCGACGGTGTCGCCGGGCTTCATCCAAACCGGCGGTTCGCGGAAGGCCCCGACGCCACCGGTGGTGCCGCTGACAATCACGTCGCCGGGTGCCAGTTCGGTAAACGTGGAGCAGTACTCGATCAACTGGCGCACGTCGAAAATCATGTCGCTGGTGCGGGTGTGTTGCATCACTTCGCCGTTCAGGCGCGTGGTCAGTTCCAGGTTTTGCGGGTCGCTGATTTCATCGCGGGTCACCAGCCAGGGGCCGAATCCGCCGGTGTGAGGGAAATTCTTGCCAGGCACAAACTGAAGGGTGTGCTTCTGCCAGTCGCGCACGCTGCCATCGTTGTAGCAGGCATAACCGGCCACGTAGTCCAGCGCGTCTGCTGCGTTGACGTGCCTTGCGGTTTTGCCGATGACCACTGCGAGCTCGCCTTCGAAATCCAGTTTGTGCGACACCTTCGGACGGATAATCGGCTGCAGGTGCGCGACCTGGCTGTCGGCGAAGCGCGTGAAAATCATCGGATAGGTCGGCATGTCACGCCCGGTCTCACGCACGTGGGTGGCGTAGTTGATGCCGATGCACAGCACTTTGCCGGGATTGGCGATCACCGGCAGGAAGGTGACGTCGGCCACTGGCACTCGGGGTAGTGGCGCGAGCACGGCGGGGGTCAGTTCCACCAGGCGATTGGCGGCGATGGCATGCTTGAGGTCGGGGCCAAAGGTGGGTTTGACCGATTCCAGGTCAATCAGTTGATCACCGTCGACCACACCGTAGGTCGTGCGACCGTGAACACTGAAGCTTGCAAGTTTCATGAAATGTCCTCTCGAAAAGGAAGCGGGAGATGGCGGCAATGGGGTCAATCTAGTCCTGCACATTTATCCTGTAAAGTGGGATTTATGCATAAATCCTGCAATATGAAATAAATGCTAATTTTCTGTTCGATCATCGGATTCAGCCCGGCAACCGGGCAGCCCGCGCCCTTCCAGCAAGTGGATGGCCACGGGCGTGTCGCTTGGAGGAGCGGTGGGCTGGCGCGATTTAGCGCGGTGCCCAGCAGCCGTGCAGGGACATGCGCATGCGGAACGGGATTTTGATGCGTGCGAGAGGGCCGGCGGCCATGTCGGTGGCGTCCAGCACCACCAGTTCGTTGCGGCCTTCGGCAATCAGGTTGAGCAGGCAGACCACATAGCCATCGCCTTCTGCGGCGTGCGCTGAGCGCGGAATGAAAATGGGTTCCTGGAAACAGCCACTGTCGCCGGGAAACCAGGCATCGGTGACACCGGTCGTGAGGTTGAGGTGAACCAGCAGGTTGAAAAACTGGAACGGCATCGGCCCGTTCGACGGGTTGTACGGGCGTTCTGGATCGAAGGCGAGGAGGAACCCATGTTCATACTTGCGACCGATGTAGCGATCATCGCAGCGTGGAAACTCGCAGGGATAGTCCGTCAGCGCCTGGGGTTGCAGTTCATCCTGCGCACTGTTCAGGTCGAATATCCAGCGCATCAGGCTGGCGGCCAGGGTCTCTGGCGGCGGTACGAAACCGTCCGCCTGGGGGAAGAAGTAGAAGATGTTGCCGCCGGTGACCGGCATGTCCACATAGATTTTGCCGTCTTCGTCGAACGCATTCAGGGTATGGCCCTGGAAGCCGTCCTTGGGCCCTTTGAACCAACGTACGTCGCGCGCATGGCCGTCACGGGGCACCACGGCAAATAGCTGGGGCAATTCGGGCTGCCACTGAAAATGCTGGCCGCCTTTTTTCATGCGCTCGACGTCCACCGTCAACGGGATCAGTGGGAACACCACATACCTTTCCGTGACCGCGAAGTCGTGGACCATCGCGGCGTAGGGCGCCTGGAACCAGATTTCATGCAGCAGCTTCCCCTCCGGCGATATCTCGAAATAGGCCATGTCGGGTGTGCCGTCGCCTTTGGCTTCGTAACTGAAGGCCAGCAGGTTTCCCGTGACGGGGTCGAGCTTGGGGTGGGCAGTGAACGTCGCGGCGTCGATCTGCCCGTCGAAATTCCACTCGCCGAGGGTCTCCAAGGTCAGCGGGTCCAGCGCCCAGGGCATGGCGTCCTCCTTGAGGGCCAGCAGGACGTTGTTGTGCGGGATCACAGACGTGTTGGCGGTGGTGTTGTTTTTGGCCGCCAGCGGGTCGTTGGTGTAGACATTGCGGTACACACCATTGAGCGAACGCCCTTCGCGACGCTGGGCGACCAGGCGATCGGTCAGCACATAGCGGCGGCGCAGCGAAACCTTGCCGTCGGCAAAATAAAAGCCGCTGACCAAGGCATCGCCATTGAAGAAAATATCGCTGCCGAGCATGGGCGGGTACTGCGGGTCGGGTGACACCTGGTAAAAGGCACCCCGGATCGCCTCGGGAAGGGTGCCTTCGATCTCAAGGTCATACACGTCGCCCTCAACGCGACTGGGGGCATACAGCGCCCCGGTAAACTCCGGGGTGTGGGGGAATGGCGTATTCATCGGGTTATCTCATTGATCGGTTGGTTTGACGTCGTTCAGGCGGATTGGGCTGACAGGGCCTGCCCGCGAGGCTTGACGCCGCGACGGAAGCGGGCCACCACCAGGCACGAGATAATCAAGGCCAGCCCATAAGCGCAGGCGGCCAGCCAGCCGACCGCCCGGAAATGCCCCTCGCCGACGACCAGCGCGGCGCCAAAGGGGCCAAGCCCTTGCCCGATGAATATCGCGGCGTTGCCCAGGCCTGCCAGGCGACCGGAGGGATCCAGTTCGGCGGCCATGGAAAGCAGGTACGGCAAGCTGAAGAACCACACCATATGGATCAGGCACGCCGTGGTGGCAAATGCAACGGTACTGTCGCCGTACACCATGATCAGGGTCGCCACTAATGCAGCACCGAAGCTCAACAGTTGCGGGAACAGTAGGCCAAGCCGCCGTCCGATCAGACCGGAGAGGCCCGCACCCAGGGCGCCCGCCAAGATGCTGCCACCGAGGATAGCCCCGATCTGTTGAGGTTCCAGGCCCAGGCTTTTACCGATTCGTTCCTGGTACACCCACAGGGCGGAATGCCCGAAGAACAGCAGCGCAAACAGCGCGATCAGCAGCAGCGAGGTCAGCCCGAACGGTCGGGCGGCGCCATGGGCGATGCGTTGGGCGTCCGGGTAGTACCGGGGGATTCTCCCGCAACCCAATGCGGCAAGCAGGCTGGTGATGGCCAGCAGGCCAAAGGCACCGCGCACGCCAAATACCTGCAGCAGCAGAGGCATTGAGGTGACCAGCAGCATGCCCCATAACAAGTTGCCGATATTGATCACTGCAAACGTTGCATCTTTGGACCGGCGCAGTGCCGCGGTCGCATACACCACCGCCATGACCGCGCCACCGCTGGCGCCGCAGATGATCCGCAAGATCACCAGCCACGTCTGGCTGTGAAGCTGGGTGCTGGCCAGGTTGCCGACGGCCAGTATCAACAAGGCTACCCGTGCAAAGCGGCGGCGGTCGACACGGGCCATGAGCAGGGCACATACGCCGCAGGCGATGGCCATTGCGATCAGTTCGGCGGCGAAGATCACGCCGATGGCATTGAGCGGCACCCCCAGTTGATCAATCAGCGCGCCGCCCAGAATCGGCTGGATCTGCAGCGTTCCCAGGGAAATGACCATCATCAGGCAAATAGCGCCCAGTGATTGCTTGCTGTCGATGGAGTCGAGCGCATTCATCACACATCACCTCAGTCAGAACTTATGGACGTAGCGAACTTGCACGGCGTAATCGGTCTTGCTGCGGTTCTCTACCCCGGTTTCTTTATAGGTATTGAGCCAGAACGCCTTGTCCTCAGTGATCTTCCAGAACAGGCCGGGGCCAATGCCAAGGACTTTCTCGCGAGAGTTGCTCAGGCGGTCGCCGTTGACCTGGTCATCGGAAATCTGCCGGAAGTAATACCCGTTGATCCCGACCGAGACCTTCGGGTACACCTCGTAGGAGGCGGTAAAGTTGGCCCAGGCCGACTGCCCTGATTGGGTGTCGCGCACGGGGCGCCCTTCAAAGAACTGTGCCGAGCTGCTCGCGGGATCGTCGTTCTTGAAGTTGTACAGGTAATTCAGGCGCCAGCTCACTTCCCAGCGTGGTGCCGGCATCAAGGTCGCGGCCCAGTAGGGGTTGAAGGAAAAGTAATGGGAGCCGGGGTTCAAGTCCTTGTGTTTGTCGTACTTGCCTGTGGGCAGGATCGTATCGAAGGCCACGCGTTGCACGAACACCGGTCGGCCTTCGGCGTTGACGAGCGGATCGAACTGGATCTGCGGGCCGACAGTGACGTCACCCAGGCCGACCCCGTTGTCCTTGAGTTTGACGCCGTTGTCGCCGAAGTCGCCGTCCAGGGAAACCACCGGTACCAACAGGCTCCAGCCCAGGTGCGCGCCGCCGCCGATGGTGTCCGGTGAGTAATAGCTGAACTGGTTGATCAGGGTAATGACATTGATCTTCGGGTTATCGAAGTTGCCGTTGTCCTTGCCGCCATTGTCACGAATGCTGCTGGACGTACTGAACTTCAAATAGGTCTGATGCGTCAGCCCCGGTGGGCCGGCGAACCCGTCGTAGAAGCTGGTGCCGCCCAGGTTGATGCTGCTGGGTTGGCTGACGGAGGGCGGTGGAGGGCCCTCGGCAGCAAAGGCGGCAAGTGATACGCAACTGAGGGCCAGGCACGCTGGCAAGGATGGTGTCAGTCTCATTGACGTCGCTCTATTATTGGAGTTGTGAGCTGGGGTTGCTTCCCCTGGCACTTCAACTTTAATTCCCGAGCGTTGCTGTTACTTGTACACAGCGGTCAGAGTTGACTGAGAGCGTCATGTCACGCCGGTTGATTTGCCCTCTCAACGGGTTGAGAGGCGCGATGCCGTGAACGTGGTCTGTTCAACGTCCCAGTAGATGACGCGGCACACACACCTACTGTGCGTCGCCACTCACTGTGAAAAAAATCGATCAGACCCTGTTAAAACGTCTGCCCCATGGAAAACTGGAAGACCTGCTTGTCGGCATTCTCAGGTGTGCGAATCGGATAAGCCAGGTTGACGCTCAATGGCCCCAGCGGGCTGTACCAGGTCACTCCCACCCCCACCGAACTGGCCATCTGGCTCAGGTCCACACCGCCGCAGCCTTGGGTAGTGCTCAGGTAGCACTTGTCCGAATACACCGAGCCCACATCCCAGAACAGCGAAGTGCGCACGGATTTGTTGTCCTTGATGAACGGCACTGGGAACAAGTACTCCGCGCCGCCGGTAATCAGGATATTGCCGCCCAGCGCCTCCGTATCCCGGTCCGAATAGTAGGCCTGGCCGGCGCTGGCATAAGTCCCGGTCGCCGGGGTGCTGCGTGGGCCGAGCGTGCCGCTTTCAAAACCGCGCACCGTGCCTTCGCCACCGGCCGTATAGCTTTCATAGAAGGGTAAGCCGTCGGTGGAACCGTAGCCGTTGCCGTAACCGAGCTTGGTATGCAAGCGCAGAGTGGTGTTGTTGCTGACCGGCAGGAAGGTTTGTCCCGTGTAGTCGAGCTTGTAGAAACTCAGGTCGCTGCCGGGCACCGTCACCGTCAGGTTGAGGTTTTGCGAGTGCCCACGCGTTGCCAGCACGCCTTTGTTCAAGGTCGATTCCGACCAGCCCAGGTTGGCTTTGAAGTTGGTGAACTGTTTGCCTTCGCGCTCGATGAAGTCGTAGATCTCGTCGGCGCTGTAGGTGCCCGGTTCGATACTGTCGTGTTGGGCGGTCAGGCCGACACTCAGGCGCGACGTCTCATTGATCGGGTAGCCGAGGCTGACCCCCAGGCCATAACTGTTGATGGCGTAATAGGACACGCCGTCATCGTAGTATTTGTTGTAGTCGGTCTTGTTGTAGAACGCGTTGTAACCCAGGCTCACGCCATCACGAGTGAAGTAGGGATCGGTGAAACCGATGTTGTACTTGCTCTGGTAGGACGACCGGGTCAGCCCCAGGCTGGCGGAGTTGCCTGTGCCGAGGAAGTTGTTCTGGGTAATCGACCCGCCGAGGATCAGCCCCGAACTCTGGGCGAAGCCGACGCTGGCCGTGATCGAGCCGGACGCTTGTTCTTCTACGGCGTAATTCACATCCAGCTGGTCATCCAGCCCGGTCACTGCTGGCGTCTCGACGTTCACTTCCTTGAAGTACCCCAGGCGCTCCAGGCGCACCTTGGACTGGTCGATCAGGTAGGTCGAGGCCCAGCCGCCCTCCATCTGGCGCATTTCGCGACGCAGCACCTGATCGTCGGTCTTGGTATTGCCCCGGAAGTTGATGCGGTTGACGTAAGCCCGCTTGCCAGGCTCGACGCTGAAGGTGATGTCGACCGTGTGGTCCGCTTCATGCACCTGCGGCGTGCCGTTGACGTTGGCGAACGTGTAACCGTCGTTGCCCAGGCGGCGGGTGATCAGGTCCGAAGTGGTGGTCATCAATTTGCGCGAAAACACTTGGCCCTTTTGCACCAGTAGCAACGCCTGGACTTGGTCCTGCGGGACTTTCAGCTCGCCACTCAACTTGACGTCGCGCACCGTGTATTTCTGGCCTTCCTGGATATTCACGGTGATGTACACGTGCTTTTTGTCCGGGGTCATGGAGACCTGCGTCGAGGTGATATCCATGTTGATGTAGCCGCGGTCCAGGTAAAAGGAGCGCAGGCGTTCAAGGTCGCCGGAGAGTTTCTCCCGCGCGTATTTATCGTCGTTCCGGAAAAAGGACAGCCAGTTGCTGGTCTTGAGCGTGAATGAGTCGAGCAAGGCGTCGTCGGCGAATACCGTATTGCCGACCACATTGATGTGCTGGATCGATGCCACTTCGCCTTCGTCGATCTTGATCTTCAGGCCCACGCGGTTGCGCGGTTGGGGCACGACCTCGGTGTCGACCGATGCCGAATAGCGACCCTGGGCCACGTACTGGCGCTGCAGTTCATTGCGTACGCCCTCCAGGGTGGCGCGCTGGAATATCTCGCCTTCGGCCAGGCCTGATTGCTTCATGCCTTTCATCAGGTCATCGGTGGCGATCGCCTTGTTGCCCTCGAACTCGATACTGGCAACCGAAGGGCGCTCGACTACATTGATAATCAGCACGTCGCCTTCGCGGCTCAACTGGATGTCCTGGAAGTAACCGGTCTTGAACAACGCCCGGGTGGAATCCACCAGGCGCCGGTCATCGGCTTCGTCGCCGACGTTCAGCGGCAATGCACCGAACACGCTGCCTGCCGAGACCCGTTGCAGGCCATTGATTCGAATATCCGAGATTTTGAAGCCTTGGGCGAGTGCCAGTGAGGCATTGAGCAGCAGCGCAACCGAGCAGAGCAGGCGCGAAAAATTCATCAAGATCTTTTCCAGAACACATCGACAAGCAGCGCCGGCGCGCTTGGTTCACTCGCCGACCGGTGAAGAGCCAGCATAAGAGTGCACGGCGTTTGGTGCGGTTAACTGAATGTCAAGTTAGGTAAAGGTTGGCCCGAATCCCGGCTGCAAGGCTGATAATGCGCGCCCACCCCTCGGACGAGCCCGTCATGATCTCCGTACTGTTAGTCGACGACGACCAGGAATTGACTGAAATGCTGCGCCAGTACCTGGAGTGCGAAGGGTTCGCGGCCACGGCCGTGCATACGGGCGAGGCGGGTGAGGCTGAGGCGCTGTCGGGTCGCTACAGCATCGTGGTGCTGGATGTGATGCTGCCCCAGCGTTCGGGCATCGAGGTACTGCGGCGTATCCGTGCCGTCAGCCAAGTCCCGGTGGTGTTGCTCACCGCCCGTGGCGACAACATCGACCGCATCACCGGCCTGGAACTCGGTGCTGATGACTACGTGCCCAAACCCAGCTCCCCAGGCGAGTTGGTGGCGCGCCTGCGAGCCATCATGCGCAGGGTGCAGGCGGTGGGCCAGCCAACCACCGAGGTGATCAAGACCGGCTCGCTGGTGTTATGGCCCGGCAAGCGCCAGGCCTTGTGGAACGGTGCGGAACTGGGCGTGACCAGCACCGAGTTCAGCCTGCTCGAAGAACTGGCCCGCAGCGCCGGCCAAGTGGTGAGCAAAAAGGATCTGTCGCTCAATGCCCTGGGTTGCCCGCTGACCCGCTATGACCGGCGTATCGACGTGCATATCAGCAGCATCCGGCAAAAGCTGGGGCCGCGCCCGGACGCCAAGGCCTGGATCCAGAGCGTGCGTGGCCTCGGCTACCTGTTGATTGCCGAATGACCAAGCCCAGCCTGCTGTTCTGGAAACTGTTCCTGGCGTTCTGGCTGGCAACCACCTTGACGTTCCTGGTGGGGGTCGGTGTGCTGGAACTGAGCCGCTTCCGCCCGGGAGACCCACATGTGGGCGCCATCCTCGCGAGTGAGCAAAAGCTGCTGGAGCAATTTGGTGTCGACGCCGCTGGCCAGTTCCTGGCGGTATGGGAGCGTCCGCCAGACGAGGTCATCGGCATCTATGACCGCACCGGCCAGTTACTGGCGGGGTCTGCGGTTGCGGCGCCGGCCTTTGAACGCGCGGTGACCAGCAAGGAAGGCCTGGCGCTTTCACTGCGCTCCAGCCACGCCCCCGGTGATGACGGCGGCAGGCCCTGGCAACAGGTCCCGCTGATCATCGGCACGTTGATGAGTGCGCTGTTCAGCGGGTACATGGCGTACTACCTGGCCTGGCCGTTGGCGCACCTGCGCCGGGCGATGAGCGATGTGGCCCAGGGGCGCTTCGAAACCCGGGTCAAGCCCTCCATGGGCAAGCGCCGCGATGAAATCGTCGACCTGGCCGAAGACTGCGACCGCATGGCCAACCAGTTGAAGGTGTTGGTGCAAGCCCAGCACCATCTGCTGCACGACATCTCCCATGAACTGCGCTCACCGTTGACGCGCATGCAAGCGGCCATCGGCCTGTTGCGCCAGGACGCCGCACGCCTGGAAATGCTCGAGCGCATCGAGCGCGAGTCCGAACGCATGGACACGCTGATCGAGGCGTTGCTGACCCTGGCCCGCCTGCAGGGCCGCCCTGAAAGCATCGAGCGCGAACCCGTGGATATCGTTGAATTGCTGACGATGATTGTCGACGATGCGCAATTCGAAGCGGGTATCAAGGACTGTCGCGTTCACTTGCAGGCTTGCCCGCCGTTTATCGCCTGTGTCAGCGGCGAGTTGCTGTACCGCTGTTTTGAAAACGTGATTCGCAACGCCGTACGCTATACCCGTCCGGGAACGACCGTGCAGGTGTCGGCGCAGGTCAATCGCGAAGCTAATCGCTTGAGCGTGCGCATCAGCGACCATGGGCCAGGGGTGGCGCCCGGACGACTGCGCACGATCTTCCAGCCGTTCGAACGCGGTGTGGGCGATGCCACTGTCGGCTTTGGCCTGGGCCTGGCCATTGCCGCGAGGGCGGTGCAGATGCATGGCGGCCATATCGAGGCGCGCAATGAGTCAGGGGGCGGGCTGATCGTGGAGATCAACCTCCACAGCGCGCGATCTTTACACGACATTACATTGGCTTGACCGCCCTGTACGTCGCCCCTCATTAGACTGCTCGCCAGTGATCGAGCGGAGGTGGCAATGTTTCAGGTGCATAAAAAGGGCTTTGTGCCCGGCAGGAAGATGGTCGACGGCCTGGTCCCGTATGATTTCTTTTGCGAAGACAACCCGGCGATCAATCTCTTCGTGTTTACCGGTGCCGCCACCCCTGGCGCGGCGGTCGAGGAGCAGACGCTGTGGGGGTTTACGCGGCTTGAGCGGTTCGAGGCCATGACCTGTGCGCTGCTGGGCAACAAGCAGCACAGCGGCTGGTTCCAAAGCGTCAGCGTGCTGACCGGGCCCAACCAGAACGGCACGCAGAGCGTGAAATTCCAACGCGTGCTGAAAATCATCAAGCACGCAAGCAACACCCGCAAAGTCGACTACGAGATCCTCACCGACGAAGGTGACACCTACTTCACACGCCCGCCCGTCGCTGAAAGCAGTGCGCAAACCGTCATCTACTCGGCCGAACCGGGTTGAAAATGGCTGGTTTGCCTTGACTCCGGATCTACGGGCCAAGGGCGGTGTTTCGATAGGTGCCCCGGCGTGGCCCGCCACCTGTTACGTGCGCCCACCCACGGGGCAGTTTCTGAGCTGTTTGGTAGCACACGCCTACGGCGTCATTGCGAGCCCGCTGTAGTCACTTCCGCGCTGTTCCATCTAAATCAATCACTTGGCCGATCTTTGCGTAATGTGGCACGTATTCTGCTTTTTTGTATTCATGGATAATTGGATACAAAAATTCAAAAGGTGCCGTCGATGCAATTTGCCCCCGCTTATGTTGAACGTCAGCCCCTCACGGCGGAGGAGGAGGCCTACAACTTCCTGCTGGATGCCATTTGTAGCGGCCGCTACCGCAAGGGTGATCGGCTGATCGCTGAAGACATCGCCGGTGAGATCGGCATGAGCCGCATGCCGGTGCGCGAAGCCTTCCGCCGCCTGGATGCCCAAGGCCTGGTGACCCTGCGGCCCAACCGTGGCGCCATTGTCAGCGGGCTGGATATTGACGAGCTGCACGAGGTGTTCGAGATGCGCAGCGCCCTTGAGGGCTTGGCGGTGCGCGTTGCGGTGGGGCGTATCGGCGAGCGCCAACTGGCGGCCCTCGAGCGCATGCTCGACGCGATGGACGACTACCGCGATGAAGGCGCCGCGTGGGTCAGCCGCCACCGCGCCTTCCACGAATACCTGTGCAGCCTCAGCGGCCGCCCGCGCCTGATGAAGCAGATTTGCGCGCTGTACTCGCTGGTCGAAGCCCCCATGCGCCTGTGGCTGCAACACGGCGAAAAACCCCTCAGTGCCCGCGAGGAGCACGCGGTGATCCTCGACGCGATTCGTGCCGGTGATGCCGCGCGCGCCGAAGCCGTGGTGCGCGAACACATCGAGGGTACGGTGCCGGCGCTGATCCAATTCCTGCAAAACGAACAATAAGAAAGCTGTCGTGTTTTGACGTTGATTCCTGCCCCCGTTATTCAACGAACTGGAGTGTCTGGTCATGCATAAACGCCGCGCCTTGCTGGTGGCTGTCTCCCTCGGCCTCTGTAGCCAATGGGCCTTCGCTGCGCCCCAGGTACCGGAGCGCCTGAAGAGTGTCGACAAACTCACCTACTGCTCGGGGATGGATTCACCGCCCCTGGTGTCCTTCGATGAAGCGCAGAAACCGCGGGGACTCACCGTCGACCTGGGTCTGGAGATCGCCAAGCGCCTGGGCGACAAACAGGTGCAGTGGCGGGTGATTCCGTTCTCCGGCCTGGTGCCGGCGTTGCTCGCCCAGCAGTGCGACATGATCGTCGACCAGCTGTTCGACAAGCCCGAGCGGCGCCAGGTGATCGACATCGTCAACTACATGTATTCCAGCCAGTCGGTGGTGGTGCCCAAGGGCAATCCCAAGGGCATCAAGGCATTGGACGACCTGTCCGGGCACAAGGTCGCGGTACTCAACGGCTCCACCATCAAGACCTTGCTGGACACCCAGAACGACAGCCTGGCTAAGGCCGGCAAGCCGCCGATGAAACTGGTGGTGTACAACACCGACACCGACGCCTTCCAGGCCCTGCGCATCAGTCAGGTCGACGCCTACGGCACCACCGTGGAAACCGCCGGTTACTATGCCGCCATGGCCCCGGACCTGTTCCAGGAAGGCGTGCCCGCGTTCAGTCGCATCCTCACCGGCCTGGGCATACGCAAGGATGATCCACAACTGACCGCCGCCGTGCAGCAGATCATCAGCGACATGCGCAGCGACGGCAGCTATGTGCAATTGCTCAACAAATGGCATGTCAGCAGCGACACACTCGACTGAGGTTCTACAACGATGAATTTCAATTGGGATGTGTTCTGGCAATACCTGTTGCAGCCCAGTGGGGTCTACCTCACCGGGCTGTGGCTGACGTGCCTGATCAGCGTGCTGGCGATGCTGCTCGGCTGTGCGCTGGGCCTGGCGGCGGCGCTGTTGCGCCTGTCGAAGAACCCGCTGCTGCACCTGCCGGTGCGTTTTTATGTATGGCTGATGCGCGGCACACCGTTGCTGGTGCAGATCGTGTTCCTGTACACCGCGCTGGCGGCCGGCGGGATTTTCCGCTTCGAGGACATCGAACTGTTCGGCCTGATCGTCCCCGGCAATATCCAGGCGGCGATTATCGCATTGGGCCTGAATGAAGGTGCCTACATGGCCGAGATCATCCGGGCCGGCATCGGCGCGGTGGACAAGGGCCAGTACGAAGCCGGCCGTTCCCTGGGCATGGGGTTCGCCAAGCTGATGCGGCGCATCGTGCTGCCCCAGGCGTTCCGGGTGATCGTGCCGCCGCTGGGCAACGAGTTCAATGTGATGCTCAAGAACACCACCCTGGTCAGCGTGATCGGGGTGCAGGAGTTGCTGCTCAGTACCCAGATGATCACCTCGGCGACCTTCCGTGTGTTCGAGTTGTACCTGGTGGTTGCCCTCTACTTCCTGACGCTGACCACCTTGTGGGGCTTTTTCCAACGTTGGCTCGAAACGCGGTTCAGCCAGTCTGACCGGCCTTCTGCGCCACCACCGGCAGCCAGCCGCATGTTCGGGCGCAGCACCCTGAAACTGCTGAGGGGACGTTAACCATGGCGCACCAAAGTGAAGAACTGATCATAGAGGCGCTGGATATCCACAAGTCGTTCGGCACGCTGCAGATCCTCAAGGGCATCTCCCTGCAAGTACGGCGCGGTGAAGTGGTGGTGCTGATCGGCGCCTCGGGCTCGGGCAAGACCACCTTTATCCGCTGCATCAACCTGCTCGAAGACATCCAGGGCGGGCGCATCCGCGTCAACGGCCGTGCCATGGGCTATCGCGAGCGCAGCGACGGCAGCCTGGTGCGCGATTCGGAGCGCAACATCGCCCGCCAGCGTCGCGACATCGGCATGGTGTTCCAGCGTTTCAACCTGTTCCCGCACATGACCGCGTTGGAAAACATCATCGAAGCGCCAATCCAGGTGCTCGGCACCCCCCGTGCCGAAGCGTTGGAGCAAGCCCGTGGACTGTTGGCGCGGGTCGGCCTGGCGGACAAGGCCAGTCATTACCCCTCGATGCTCTCCGGCGGCCAGCAGCAACGGGTGGCGATTGCCCGCGCCCTGGCGATGAAGCCCCAAGCCATGTTGTTCGACGAACCCACCAGCGCCCTCGACCCGGAAACCGTTGGCGAGGTCCTGCAAGTGATGAAGGAACTGGCCGAGGAGGGTATGACGATGGTGGTGGTCACCCACGAAATGGGTTTCGCCCGCGAAGTCGCTGACCGTGTGGTGGTGCTCGATCAGGGCGAACTGATCGAGCAAGGGCCGCCGGAACAGATCTTCAGCCACCCCAGCCACCCCCGTACCCGGGCGTTTCTCAGCCGCGTGTTATGAGCCCGCTAATAAACCCTTGTGTTGAAGAGCCTTTGCCATGTTGAAATTCTCCGCTCACGAGTACCCCTATCCCTCGCAACGCCAAAGTGTGTTTGCCCGGCGCGGCATGGTTGCCGCGTCCCAACCCCTGGCCGCCCAGGCCGGGATCGAAATCATGCAAAAGGGCGGCAACGCCATCGACGCCGCCATTGCCACGGCGGCTGCGCTGACGGTGGTGGAGCCTACCGGCTGCGGCCTCGGCGGCGACGCGTTTGCGCTGGTCTGGTGCAAGGGCCGGTTGCACGGTTTGAACGGCAACGGCCATGCGCCGACGGCCTTGAGTATCGACGCGGTCAAGGCCGCCGGGCATGACCAGATGCCGCTGTACGGCTGGACCCCCGTCACCGTGCCCGGCTGCCCCTCGGCCTGGGCCGAGCTGTCGCAACGCTTCGGTAAGTTGCCGTTTGCCGAGTTGCTGCAACCGGCCATCAGCCTGGCTCGCGACGGTTTCCCGTTGTCGCCGGTGGTTGCCCATCAATGGCAGATCTCCTTGAACGAATTCAGCCCGCATCGTGACGCGGTGCTGGAGGCCTGGTTCGACACCTTCTTGATTGATGGTCGCGCGCCACGGGCCGGGGAGATTTTCCGCAACCCGGCCCAGGCCCGCACCCTGGAAGAACTCGCCGCCACCCGCTGCGAAAGCCTGTATCGCGGCGCGCTGGCCGAGCGCCTCGACGCCCATTCCAAGGCGAGCGGCGGCTACCTGCGCGCCAGCGACCTCAGGGATTACCGCGCCCAATGGGTCGAGCCGATCCACATCAACTACCGAGGTGTGGACGTCTGGGAAATCCCGCCCAGCGGCCAGGGCCTGGTGGCGCTGATGGCGCTGAAAATCCTCGAAGGCTTCAGCTTCGATCACCGCGACAGCCAGCAAACCTGGCATCGCCAGTTGGAGGCGATGAAGCTCGCCTACAGCGACGGCCTGCACTACATCACCGACCCGTTGCACATGCGCGTGGCCGTCGCCGATTTGCTCAGCGATGACTACAGCACCCGTCGCCGTGCGCACATCGGCGAACAGGCCCTGCCACCCAAGCCCGGCGACCCTCACGCCAGCGGCACGGTGTACCTGGCCACCGCCGACGCCGAAGGCAATATGGTCTCGTTCATCCAGAGCAACTACCACGGTTTCGGCTCCGGCGTGGTGCTGCCCGACAGTGGCATCGCACTGCAGAACCGTGGGCAGGAATTCAGCCTCGACCCGACCCACGCCAACTGCTTGGCGCCGGGCAAGAAAACCTTCCACACCATCATCCCCGGCTTCCTCACCCAGGACGGCCAGGCCCTCGGCCCGTTCGGCGTAATGGGCGGCTATATGCAGCCCCAGGGCCATGTGCAGATGGTGATGAACCTGGTGGACTTCGGCCTCAACCCGCAAGCGGCCCTGGACGCGCCGCGCTGGCAGTGGCTGGGCGACATGAAGGTCGGCATCGAACAGGGCGCCTCCCGCGACCTGGCCAATGCCCTGGTGCGGCGCGGGCACCAGGTGCAGATCGCCAGCGACCTCACCGACTACGGGCGCGGGCAGATCATCCTGCGCGACCCGGTCAGCGGGGTGCTGTGCGGCGGCACCGAGCCAAGGGCGGATTCGCATATTGCGGCATGGTAAGGCGCGTCAGTACACGCTAAGCAACACCCAGCCCGCCAGCGCTACCAGCGCGGTGTTCACGCAGGCCAGGGCGAAGCCGAAGCGCACCAACTGGCCTTCTTCCTCGGCGCTGGTCTTGGCCAGCCCGAGCACCAGCATCACGATCGACAGCGAACCCAGCGCGGCATGCCCGGCCGCGCTGTTTTGCACGGCCGCCAACAGCCCGCGTGACGACTCGGGCAGTAGCGCCACGGCCGGCATGAAGATCGCGTTGCCGCCGACGTTGGAGCCGGTCATGTAGCCCGACAACCCGCCGAGTAACGCCACCAACGGCGCTGCGGCGCTATCCGGCAGCCCAATCAGCACCTGGACAAGGCCGTCGAGAAAGCCGGCCTTGACCATCATCTGCGACATGGCCAGGAAGAATAAAATCGTCAGCAATGGCCGCCGTGCACGTGCGCCGAGCGTGCCGAGCAAGGCCCCGCCGCCCCGCCTGTGCACCCACACCAGCACGAGCAACAAAGCAATGCCGGGAGACGCCAGCGGTTTCCAGGCGACGTGCTGGCCGCGCACCACCCAGGCGTCTTCCAGGTGGGTGAGGGCATTGAGGCCCTTGAGCAGCACGATGCAAATGATCAGCGCCAGGTAGGGCCAGGCTTTTCGCGGCCAGGCCAGCGCCGTCGCGCCCTGGCGTCGATGCAACGCCAGCAGCAAGGTCGTAGCGGCCACGCTCAATCCCGCGCTCACGCCGGCCACTTCCGGGCCCAGCCAACGGCTCGACGCGTAGAGCACACCCAGAAACAGCAGGCCCAATCCCACCAAGGCGCGGCTGATACCCACCCCACAACAGTACGACGCCAGGGCCGCCAGCACGATGAAGACCGGCGCACTTGTCAGCGCTGAGGTCGACGCCAGCGCGGCTGCATCCACATGTGCCAGTGACGCGCCGATCACCGTCGCCAGGCCCAGGGTGCCCCACGGCATGATCGCCATGCCGGTCAACGCCACGCGCAGCGCGATGCGGCGTTCGAACAGACTCAGCAACAACGGCACCGTGGCGATCAATGAAACGCCGAATCCAGTCATTGCCTCCAGTAACGGCGCCAGCCCCAGCACGATGAACACCACCAACTCGGCGCGCTTCAAGCCCAATGCCTGTACCCATTCGCTCAGCGCCTGGTTGACCCCCATGCGCTCGATCAGAATCACGAACGCCAGCCCCGGCACAATCACCAACGCGGTGCTGGCGAACAACACCGCCGTGTCCTTGAAGGCCGCCATCGCGGCACTCGGCAGCAACCCCTCGAACAGCCATAACACCGCCACCAGTGCGGCACCGGCAATCGCTGCCTGAACCGGTGGGCGACGCAACACCATCAGCATCGACATCACCAGCAACACCGGTGACAGGTGGATCAACAACGCCATGAGACACTCCCTTTCTGCATGCCAGAGGAGTTGCGATAGTATTGAGGTCCCGGTCGTCATTGGTCTCTGATTCGAGGCTGTTTTCGATAAAATTTCTCACCCTGACGAGCGCGCGCCCCCGATGGCCAAACCTGCTGCTTCCCTGCTGGACCTGGACGGTTTCGACTGGTCGATCCTGGCGCTTGTGCAACGTGACAATGGCTTGCCCCTGCGCGCCCTGGCCGAGAAGGTCAACCTCTCCACCGCCGCCGTGCAACGCCGTATCAAGCGCATGGAGGAGGGCGGAGTGATCAGCGCGAACGTGGCGGTGGTCGATCCGGTCAAGGTCGGCAAACCGATCACCATCCTGGCCGAGGTCTCCGTCGAGCGCACCAGCATCGACGCGCTGACGGCAACCAAAGCCAGTTTCTCCGTGCCCCAGGTGCAGCAGTGCTACTACGTCACCGGCGAGGTGGATTTCGTGCTGGTGCTCAATGTCGCCAGCATGCAGGAGTACCAGGCACTCGCCGCGCGTTTGTTTGCCGAGAACCCCAACGTGAAGTGGTTCAAGACGCTGGTGGCGTTGGATCGGGTCAAGGTGGGATTGGAAGTACCGATCAGTTGAAGTTTTTTTGAAAAAGTTTGGCGGCAGCTGTCCCTTTTTTTCACTTCGCCTGTCATTCCAGGTAAGTGAACATTATCGAGAGCTTCCTCCAATGCCCGCAGTCCGACCCTTGCGCTTGCGCCCGTTGCTGAAACTGAGCCTGATGCTGAGCCTCAGTGCCAGCCCGTTATTCGCCGCCGTCAGCTATGCCGAAGACACCGCCAGCCGCCGCAGCTACCAAGTGCCGGCCGGTAGCCTGAGTGCGGCACTGACGCGTTTTGCCGGGTTGTCGGGGGTTAACCTGTCGGTGGACCCGGCCCTGGTCAGCGGTCGCAGCAGCAGCGGTTTGTCCGGCGAGTTCGGCGTGGAGGAGGGCTTTGCCCGCTTGCTGCAAGGCTCAGGGCTGCAACTGCAACCCATGGGTGAGCAGGCCTACATGCTGGTACCGGCACCGGATGGCAGCAGCCTGGAACTGGCGCCGACCTCGATTCTCGGCACCACCGGCCTGTACGACGGCGACACCTACGCCGGTGGCCAAGTGGCGCGGCGTGGCTCGCAGGGCCTGCTGGGCACGCGGGATTTCATGGAAACCCCGTTCAGCATGACCACCTACACCCAGGACGCGGTGAAGAACCAGCAAGCGCGCACCCTTGGCGACCTGATCGCCAGCGACCCGTCGGTACGCGCCACCAACCCGGCGGGCGGGCGCTATGAGCAGTTCACCATTCGCGGCTTCAGCCTGTTCAACAGTGATGTGGCTTACAACGGGCTCTATGGCGTGTTGCCGACCTACACCATCGATATGGAAATGGCCGACCGTGTCGACATCTTCAAAGGCCCCACCCAACTGATCAATGGCATCTCGCCGCGCGGCAGCGTGGGCGGCGGGATCAACGTGGTGCCCAAGCGCGCCACCGACAAAGACATCAACTCGTTTACCGGCAACTGGGCCTCTGATAGCCAGGCGGGCGGTGCGGTGGATATAGGGCGGCGCTTTGGCGAAGACAACAAGTTCGGCATCCGCTTCAACGGCGTTAAACAGTCCGGCGACACCGAATGGGACCACCAGAGCGTCGACCGTGAAATGGCCGTACTGGGCCTGGATTTTCGTGGCGAGCGCCTGCGCCTTTCCACCGATATCGGCCACACCGAGCGTGACACCGATGCCCCGCAGGAGCGTGTGCAGGTCGCGGCCGCCGCGCCGGTCCCCAGTGCCAACGATGTGCGCCGCAACTATGCGCAGTCCTGGAGCAAGGCCAGCACCAACGACACCTTCGGCACCGTCAACGCTGAGTACGACCTCAGCGATAACGTGATGCTCTACGGCGGTGTGGGCGCGCGCAAAAGTAACCACGACTTCCTGCGCCATGCGGTGTCGGTGACCAACGCGGCCGGTGATTTCGTGGTGTCGCCACGGGATTTCACCCGCGATGAAAACGTGCGCACCTACACCGCCGGCGTGCGCAACTGGTTCCAGACCGGGTCGGTGAGCCATGAGGTCAACCTGGCCGCCAGCTACTTCTATATGGACTTTGAAAACGGCGGCGCTCGCTATGCGAACGGGCGCAGCAATCTCTATAACCCGGTGCAAACGCTGACGCCCTCCACGGCAACGCGCCAGGATGCGAAGGTCTACACCGAAAACAAATTCAGCGGCGTAGCACTGTCCGACACCCTGGGCTTCTTCGACGACCGCCTGTTGCTGACCCTCGGCGCGCGCTGGCAGCGAGTCAAGGTGGATGACTGGAACAATGGGGTCAAAGGCCTCACCGGCTACGATGAAGAGAAAGTTTCGCCGTCCGGCGGCTTGCTGTTCAAGGCCACCGACAAGCTGTCGTTGTATGCCAACTACATGGAAGGCCTGAGCCAGGGCAAGGTCGCGCCGTCGACGTCGAATAATGACGATGAAATCTTCCCGCCATTTATCAGCCGCCAGGTGGAAGTGGGTGCCAAATACGACGCCGGTGCCTTCGCCGTCACCGCTGCGGTGTTCCGTATCAAGCAGCCTGCCTATGAAACCAATAGCACCACGAACCTGTTCGGCCCCAACGGCAAGCGCCAGAACACCGGGGCGGAGCTGAGTGTGTTCGGCGAACCGCTCAAGGGCGTGCGCCTGCTCGGCGGCGTGATGTACATCGACAGCGAACTGCAGAAAACCACCAACGGTACCTATGACGGCAACCGTGCACCGGCGACGCCCAAGTACAACGTCAACCTGGGCGCCGAGTGGGACGTACCGACCTTGGAAGGGCTGACCCTGACCAGCCGTGGCCTCTACTCCAGCTCGCAGTACCTGGATCAGTCCAACGACAAGGAAATCGACGCCTGGAACCGTATCGACGTAGGCGCGCGCTATGCGTTCAAGGTGGACGACAAACACATCACCCTGCGGGCGAACGTGGAGAACGTCGCCGATAAACGCTACTGGAGTTCGGCCGGCGCCTCGGATGACAGCGAGCCGGGGTTGACCTTGTCGACGCCGCGTACCTACCTGCTCTCGGCCACCGTCGACTTCTAGCATGAGGCTTGCTGCGCGGACTGGCTTCTGTGGTCAAGGTGGTTGCTGGGGTGAGCAGGCTTGTTGTGGTGAGCGGGCTTGTTGAGGTGAGCAAGCTTGTTGAGGTGGAGCAAGCTTGTTGAGGTGGAGCAAGCTTGTTGTGGTGAGCAGGCTTGCTGGGGTGAGCAAGCTTGTTGGGGGGGAGCAAGCTGTTGTGGTGAGCGGGCTTGCCCCGCGCTGGGCTGCGCAGCAGCCCCAACAAGAACACCACTTCGTGTCAGGTAGAACGCGGCGCCAGGTTTTGGGGCGGCTTCGCCACCCAGCGCGGGGCAAGCCCGCTCACCACAACAAGCCCGTTCACCATGCAGGCCAGTCACTCCAACAAGCCTGCTCACCACGCAGGCCACTCACCCCAACAACCCCGCGTCCACAGGGTAGAGCGGGTATAAATGAGAATGTTTTTTGATCACGCCGCGCTGATATGGAATAGTACCCGCCGTTTTCCCCAGCCTGTCTAGCCGGGGTGTTTTAACGCCGAGGTTCTTGTCATGCGATTGCTGCGCTCCATCCCCACCCTTGCCGCCTGCGTCCTGGCGTTCTCTTCAAGCCTGCTGAGCGCCGCCCCCATCGACCTCAACGACGGCCAGCACGCCGTGCATCTGCCGGACGCACCCAAGCGCGTGGTGGTGTTGGAGTTCTCGTTTCTCGACAGCCTCGCCGCGGTTGACGTGACCCCCGTCGGCGCCGCCGACGATGGCGACGCCAACCGTGTGTTGCCCCGTGTGCGCCAGGCCATCGGCCAGTGGACGTCCGTGGGCCTGCGCTCGCAGCCGAGCATCGAGGAAATCGCGCGTCTCAAGCCGGACCTGATCGTCGCCGACCTCAACCGCCATCAGGCGCTGTACAACGACCTGTCGAGCATTGCACCGACCCTGTTGCTGCCGTCGCGTGGCGAGGATTATGAAGGCAGCCTCAAGTCCGCCGAGCTGATCGGCAAGGCCCTGGGCAAAAGCCCGCAGATGACCGCGCGCATCGCGCAAAACCGTGAAAACCTGAAAAACATCGCCCAACAGATCCCCGCCGGCGCCAGCGTGCTGTTCGGTGTGGCGCGGGAAGACAGCTTCTCCGTACACGGCCCGGACTCCTACGCCGGCAGCGTGCTGCAAGCCATTGGCCTGAAAGTCCCGTCGGTGCGTGCCAACGCCGCGCCCACCGAGTTCGTCAGCCTGGAGCAACTGCTTGCCCTCGACCCGGGCTGGTTGCTGGTCGGCCATTACCGTCGCCCGAGCATCGTTGACAGCTGGAGCAAGCAGCCGCTGTGGCAAGTGCTCGGCGCCGTGCGTAACCAGCATGTCGCCGAAGTGGATGGCGACAGCTGGGCGCGCAACCGTGGCGTACTGGCGTCGGAGCAGATCGCCGAAGACACGTTGGCGATCCTTAAAGGCGGCAAAGCCGTATTGAGCCAATAACCGTGCAACGCAGTTTCGCCGCCGTGGGCATCCTGCTGTTGGGCGCCGGTTTGTTCTGGTTTTCGCTGTACAGCTGGTCGCCGTTCACGCTGACGGCGACGGATGCGTGGAATGGCCTGGTCCATCAAGGCAGCGTGGGCGGCAATATGGCCTACATCGTCGCCCAATTGCGCGTGCCTCGTGCGGTGTGCGCGGCGTTGGTCGGTGCCTGCCTGGGCTTGGCCGGCGCGTTGATGCAAGGCATTACGCGCAACCGCCTGGCTTCGCCGTCCCTGTTTGGCGTGACGGCGGGGGCGGCGTTGGGGTTGGCGTTGTTTTCCACCGGGTTGGTCGCGCTGCCCTTCGCCGGCGGTGCGTTGTTGATGACTTGCCTGGGCGGCGCGCTGGCCTGGGTCACGGTGTTCAGCCTGGGTGGCGCCTGGTCGCCGACCACCGCCCAGGGGCGTTTGGTATTGGCCGGCGTAGCCGTGGCGGCGCTGTGCGCGGCCTTGACCCGGCTTACGGTGATCCTGGTCGAAGCCCAGGCGCAAAGCGTGCTCAACTGGCTGGCCGGTTCCCTGGCGAATGTCGGCGCCGCGCAAGTGCAATTGCTCTGGCCGTGCACCTTGATCGGCGGCGTGTGGGCCCTCTGGTGTGCGCCGCGCTTGAACCTGATCAACCTCGGCGAAGACGCCGCACGCTCGCTGGGCGTGGGCATCGCCAGCCTGCGCCTGCAGGTGTTTGTCGCCAGTTTGCTGCTGGTGGGCGCGAGCGTCTGCGCGGTAGGGCCGATCGGCTTTGTCGGGCTGATCGCACCGAATATCCTTCGCCAGTTCCTCGGCAATGACTACCGCTGGCTGATCCCGCTGAGCGCGGCATTAGGCGCTGTGATTGTGCTGGGGGCCGACCTGCTCAGCCGCGCCGTGGCGTTTCCGGTGGAGACCCCGGCCGGTGTGGTCACCGCGCTGATCGGCGCACCGTTCTTCCTCTTTCTTGCCAGGCGCGCCCTATGATCCGCCCACGTTCGCGCCTCTGGCTGCTGCTCGGCCTATTGCTGCTGGCGACGTTGGTCAGCCTCAGCGCCGGCACCCAGTGGCTCGCGCCGGGCACCGTGGTGGAGCGCCTGCTGGCCCACGACGCGCTCGACTTCGAAGTGTGGAACCACCGCCTGCCGCGCAGCCTGATCGCGATCCTCGCCGGTGCGGCCTTCGGTCTGGCCGGGGCAATTGTGCAGGGCGTGATCCGCAACCCGCTGGCCTCGCCGGAAATCCTCGGTGTGACCCAGGGCGCCGGTTTGGCGCTGACCGTGGCGATCATCAGTTGGCCGCATTTGCCGATTGCCTGGCTGCCGCTGGTGGCCTGCCTGGGCGGTGCCGGTGGCGCGTTGCTGCTGGCGCTGTACAACACCGGGGTGAGTTTTTCCGGCGTGCGTTTTGCGCTGTCCGGGGTGGCGATTGCGGTGACGTTGTCCAGCGTCACCGAGTTTCTGATCCTGTCCCACCCGCTGGATATCAACACCGCTTTGCTCGCGTTGACCGGTAGCCTGTGGAGCCGCAATTGGCACCACGTGGCGCTGGTGCTGCCGTTCCTGGTGTTGATCCCTGTGGGCCTGTGCCTGGCCAAGCCGCTGAACCTGATTGCGCTGGGCGATGAAGCCGCCCACAGCCTCGGCACCGCACTGAGCCGCACACGCTGGCTGGCGATGGCCTGCGCGGTGCTGCTGACCAGCCTGGGCGTGGGCGTGATCGGGCCGATTGGCTTTATCGGCCTGGTCGCACCGCACATGGCGCGGCGCCTGGTAGGCGGGCATCACCAGTACCTGCTGCCGGCGGCGATGCTGATCGGTGCGCTGCTGCTGGTGCTGGCCGACACCCTGGGGCGTACGTTGATCGCGCCCAGCGAAATCCCCGCCGGGGTGCTCACGGCGGTGATTGGCGCGCCGTATTTTCTTTGGTTGCTGGCACGGTTCAAGGGCTGATGACATGAGTATTCTCCACGCGCAACAGCTTGATATCGGCTACGGTGCCACGCGCATCGTGCAGGGGTTGTCCTTCGCGCCGCCCGCCGGAAAGGTCACTGCATTGATCGGCCCCAATGGCTGCGGCAAATCCACCTTGCTCAAGGCGTTCGCGCGCATCCTCACGCCGACCCAGGGCGAATTGACCCTGGATGGCCAGGCCTACGCCGGCCTGTCCGCCCGCCAATTGGCGCGGCAGATCGCGTTTTTGCCTCAGGTATTGCCGGTGCCGGAAGGTGTCAGCGTGCGCCAACTGGTCGCGTATGGTCGCAGCCCGCACAACTCATTGTGGGGGCGCCTGAGCGGCAACGACCAATCCCATGTCACCCAGGCCATGCAACGCCTGGAACTGGACACCCTGGCCGACCGTGCCCTGGCAGATTTGTCCGGCGGCCAGCGCCAACGTGCCTGGCTGGCGATGGTGCTGGCGCAGAACGCGCCGGTGGTGTTGCTCGATGAACCCACCACTTACCTCGACATCAGCCACCAGGTCGAACTGCTCGACCTGATGGGCGAACTGGCGGCTGAGGGCAAGACCGTGATCACTGTGCTGCACGACATCAACCAGGCGTGCCGTTATGCCGACCACCTGGCGGTGATGCACGGCGGCAAGCTGGTGGCTGACGGTGCGCCGGGGGAGGTGATCAGCGCCGAATTGATGCGGCGGGTGTTTGAGGTGCAGGTGCAGATCATCAATGAGCCGGTGTCCGGCACGCCGATGTGCGTGGTTGAGAAAAGCACCCGCCATCACGCCTGACGCGATCAAAAAGTGTGGGAGGGGGCTTGCCCGCGAAGGCGGCCTGACAGCCGAGCTGGATGTTGGGTCTGACCGGGTACATATCCGTTATTTAGGTCACAGCCACTATGGGTTCCGCCCTTACGGCGGGTCACTTTTGGAAAGGCCCAAAAGTAACCAAAAGGCCTTCGCCCCAACACTCGGCACCTCGCCCAGGCTCGGTGTGCCCGTAATCCGCCAGGTATTTGGGGGGCCGCCGCCACGCGCCATCCATGGCGCGGGGCGGCTAAACCGGCATCCCTGCCGGTTTACCCCCCAAATCCCTGTCGAATTCCGGCCAGCGTGTTTGACGGGGCGCTTAAGATCAAAAGCGAGATCAAGATCAAGAACGGCTCGCTTCGCATCGTGGTTAGGGGACTGGTTGATCCCCGCCATCGCCGGCAAGTCGGCGCCTACTGAGCAGCGGCTTTCTTCACATCAATGGCCTTGGGTAACAACCGGTTCTGGTAGAACAGGTCCGCCGTCGCCTGCTGCGCCTGGATGATCTTGTCGTCAATCGGCAAAATCGGCGAAGGCGGGCGGTTGTCCATATAGCGCGCAACCACGGCGGCGGGCAGGCCCATGAAGTCGGTCAGGACTTTCAAGCTGTCTTCACGCTGGCTGCGCGTGAGCGCTTCGGCGGCGGTGAGTGCTCCGAGAAGGTCGTGGATGAACGCACCGTTGGCCTTCGCATATTCACGCCGCGCGGTATACACCGGCCCGGATAAACCGAGGCCTTCACCATTGGCCAGCACCTGGCTGGGGCTCTGGCTCAGGGCCAGGGACGAATAGGGTTCCCAGATGGCCCAGGCATCCACGCTGCCTTGTTCGAACGCCGCACGCGCATCGGCCGGCGGCAGGTACACCGGCTGGATGTCCGTGTAGCTCAGGCCGGCTTTGTTCAGGGCGCGCAGGATCAGGTTGTGGGAACTGGAGCCTTTCTGGAAGGCGACTTTCTTGCCCTTGAGGTCCGCCACCGAATGCAGCGGGCTGTCGTTACGCACCAGGATGGTTTCGGCGCTGGGCTTGGGCGGTTCGGCGCCGATGTAGACCAGGTCGGCCCCGGCAGCCTGGGCGAACAGGGGAGGGATGTCGCCGGTGGCGCCGACATCCAGCGCACCCACATTCAGCGCTTCGAGCATCTGTGGGCCGGCGGGGAATTCGATCCACTTCACTTGCGTCTGCGGGAAGCGCTTTTCCAGCAGGCCATGTTCCTTGGCGAGCACCAGGGCGATAGAGCCTTTCTGGTAGCCGATGCGCAGTGCGGCGGGGTCGGCCGCCAAGGCCGTTTGAGTGACGGCCAGCAGGGCCAGTAACAGGGCCGGAATCTTCATGCGTCGTCCTTTTTAAAGCGGTTTTCGGGGCGCGCCAAACCGAGGTTTTCACGCAAGGTGGAACCGGTGTATTCAGTCCGGAACAGGCCGCGCCGTTGCAGCTCGGGCACCACCCACTGGGCGACATCTTCCAGCCCGCCCGGCAGGTGCGGCACCAGGATATTGAAACCATCGGCCGCGCCATTTTCGAACCAGTTTTGCAGCGCATCCGCAATCTGTGCGGGCGTGCCGATCAGGCTGTAATGCCCGCGCCCACCGGCAATCCGCCGACCCAATTGTGCGAGCGTCAGTTGCTCACGGTTGGCCAAATCACTCAGCAGTTGCTGGCGGCTGCGTTGCCCGCTGTCGGTCAGCGGTAACGCGGGCAAGGGACCGTCCAGCGGGTAGCCCGACAAGTCAAAATTACCCAGCATGCGCCCCAGCAAAGCCACGCCGACTTCCGGCTCAACCAACGCCTGGAACGCCTCGAATTTCGCCTGGGCTTCAGCCTCGGTCTGACCGACCACCACAAACACCCCCGGCATGATTTTCAGCGAATCCGGTTCGCGCCCATACCGGCTCAGACGCGCCTTGAGATCGGCATAAAACGCCTGGGCACTCGCCAACGACGTCTGCGCGGTAAACACCACCTCGGCGGTTTGCGCCGCCAGTTCACGGCCGGTTTCCGACGAACCCGCCTGCACGATCACCGGCTGGCCCTGGGGCGAGCGTGCCACGTTCAGCGGGCCTTTGACGCGGAAGTGTTCGCCGACGTGATCCAGCACGTGCAGCTTCGCCGGGTCGTAGTAGGTGCCGCTGGCCTTGTCCCGCGTGAAGGCGTCGTCTTCCCAGCTGTCCCACAACCCCGTCACCACCTGATGAAATTCCCGCGCGCGGCTGTAGCGCTCGGCGTGGCCGAGGTGTTCATCGCGGCCGAAATTCTGTGTTTCGGCGGCGGCATCCGAGGTCACCAGGTTCCAGCCCGCGCGCCCGCCGGACAGGTGATCCAGCGAGGCGAACTTGCGTGCGACATGGTAAGGCTCGTTGTAGGTGGTGGTCGCCGTGGCAATCAGGCCGATGTGATCGGTCACTGCGCTGAGCGCCGACAGTAAGGTCAGCGGTTCGAAATGGTCCGAGCGCGCCATCTGGCTGGCGACCTCACCCGTAGGCGCGGCAATGCTGTCGGCCACGAACAGCGCATCGAACTTCGCTGCTTCGGCCACGCGTGCCAGGTGTTTGTACTGGGCGAAATCCAGCCCGGCATCTGCCGGCACGTCCGGGTGGCGCCAGGCGGCGACGTGGTGCCCGGTGGCCATGAGAAAGGCGCCGAGTTTCAGTTGACGGCTCATGCTTAGAAATCCTTGCGCAGTTGCACGCCGAAGTAACGCTCATCGTCACGGGGTACGGCGCGGTAGATATAATTGCCGCCGCTGGCCAGCAGCGGCGAGTAGGACTTGTCCGCGAGGTTCTTGGCCAGGAATGCGACGCGCCAGCCCCTGCTGTAGTCGGCCAGGGCCACGCTGGCGTTCCAGATGCCATAGGCACCTTGTTGGGTGTCGACATTCTGGCTGATGTCGTACTGCACTTCACTCTGCCAGCTGTAGTCGGTGCCCAGTTCGATGTCCAGGCCGTTATCCAGCGGGATCGTGTAGTCGGCGCGCACGTAGCTTTTCCAGTCCGGGCTGAAGGGCAGCGGCTTGCCATTCACGTTGCAGGTTGCGGCGGCACCCGCGGGGCAGGCGAATTCGTCGATGCGCGCACGGGTGTAGGCCAGGGCGCCGGAGAGCTTGAGTTGCTGGGTGGCCTGCAAGGCGTAATCCAGCTCGACGCCTTCGGTGCTGACGCTGCCGGCGTTGATCAAGCGGGTCACCACTTGGCCGGCGACGGTGTCGAAGAAGTTGGCCTGGTAGTTGTCGTAGTCGCTGTGGAACACCGCCAGGTTGGTGGTCAGGCGGTTGTTCCAGGCGGTGGCCTTGATCCCGGCTTCCCAGGTATTGGAGGTCTCCGGCTTGAGCGCGTCGGTGTCACGCGGCTGCATGTTGAAGAACACGTTGTAGGCCGGGCCTTTGTAGCCGCGCGAGTAGGTGAGGTAGCTGGTGACGCTGTCAGTCAGGTCGTACTGCACGCCGAGGCGGCCGGACCAGCCGTCTTCGTCCACCGAGCCGGAACTGGAGGTGGCCGGTTGAATCCCGCTGACCGTCGTGGCCGAGGTGGAGGCGCGGCGGTGAGCGTATTTCAGGTCATCGTGGGTGTAACGCAGGCCGGCGATACCCCGAAAACGCGAGGTGAAGTTCAGTGTGGTTTCGCCGAAGACCGCGTAGCTGTCGTTGGTGGTGCTGTAGTCGGCGATGCCACGGTCGGTGCGTGTCGTGGTGGTCAGTGTGCGCTGGTAGGTTTCTTCGTCCTTGCCGTGCATGTAGAACAGGCCGCCGACGTACTCCAGGAATTCGCCCTTGGGCGAGGCCAGGCGCAGTTCCTGGGAGTACTGGTTGAAGTCCAGTTCGCCCTTGTCGGCGGTGCCAGGGAAGGCAGCGCTCACGGTACCGAGGCGGTCGCCGTCCTGGTATTGGGTGTTGTCCCAGCCGCGCCAGGCGGTGATCGAGGTCAGGGTGTAGTCGCCGAGGTTCCAGTCCAGCTGGGCGGATACACCCTTGTTGCTGTCTTCCACATGGCTGCGGGTATCGGTGTTGATGTCGCGGTTGTCGCTGGACGCTCGCACCGGGCTCAGGGCATTGCTGAACGCCGGGCTCAGGGACTTGCTGACCACGCCATTCGGCGCGTCGTCGTGGGACTGCATGTAGTCGGCGATCAGGGTCAGCTTCATGTCATCGTTGGGGGTGAACTCCAGCTTGCCGCGAATGCCTTTGTGGTTGTAGCCGTTGACCTCCTGGCCGTTGTGCGGATTGTCCACGTTGCCGTCGTAGCTGCCAAACAACGTACTGATCGAGCCCTTGAGCACGTCAGGTACCAGGCTGCCGCCGATGCCGAAGCGGGTGCGGCTTTCATTGCCGCTGTAGTACGACTGATCGATATAGCCGTGGGTCTCGGCGGTGGGCGCCTTGCTGGTGATATTCAGCACACCGGCCGAGGCGTTCTTGCCGAACAACGTGCCTTGCGGGCCGCGCAGCACTTCGATGCGCTCCAGGTCCAGCAGGTCGAGGGTGGCCTGGCCGGGGCGGGCGTAGACCACGCCGTCGATCACCGTGGCCACCGTCGGCTCGACGCCGGGGGAAGTGGAAATGGTGCCCACGCCGCGCACGAAGAGCGAGGTGTCCTTGTTCGACGCGCCGGTGCGGAAGTTCAGCGACGGCACCTGCTGGGCGATGCTCGCCACGCCGTTGCGGTTGTCCCGCTCCAGTTGTTCGCCGTCGAGCACGGACACCGCTACCGGGACTTTCTGCAGGGATTCTTCGCGGCGGGTGGCGGTGACGGTTACCGATTTGAGCGTGGGTTCCTGCTCGTCAGCGGCAAAGGCGCCGGGCACGGGGAGGGCGGTCAAACCCGCGAGCAGTAACAAATGAGTGTGTTTTGTGACGTTGTGCATGCTGTGTTTGCTCGAAAAGAATGCCCGGGTCCGCTGCGGTTCTTGCGACCGTCAGCGCATGTGAAAACTGTCGTGGGCATTCGCTTGAGCGAGTAGCAGACAGCGCGCTTTGTTAGCGCTAACATCGGCATTATTGGTAGCTCGGGTTTAGAGCGTCAAAGACTTAAAAATTATTCTTATATTCTTTTTGGTTGTTAGCAGGATTGTCCCGTGAGCGAAGATAAACCGCGCAAGCGCCGTGGCGCCGGGCGCGTCACCTTGAACACCGTGGCCCGCCAGGCCGGGGTGTCGGCGATCACCGTGTCGCGCTATTTCAACCAGCCGGAGCACGTCTCGTCCGAGCGTCGCGAGCGCATTGCCCAGGTGGTCGCCGAGCTGGGGTATGTGCCCAACCTGGTGGCCGGCGGCTTGGCCTCGGCGCGCGGGCGGATCGTGGCGATGGTGATCCCGAACATCTCGGGGCCGATCTTTGCCAATACTATCCAGGGGTTCAGCGACACCCTCAGTCGCCATGGCTATCAATTGCTGCTGGCGTCCAGTTACTTCAGCGCCGAACAGGAAGAAAGCGCGGTGCGCGCGTTCCTCGGCTGGTCGCCGGCAGCGCTGGTGCTGACCAGCCGCTTCCACAGCGCAGGCACTGAAAAGATGATCGCGGACGTGGATATCCCGGTGGTCGAAACCTGGGACTACGTGCCCGAACGCGCACCGCTGCAGATCGGTTTTTCCCACTACGACGTCGGTGTCAGTGCCGCGCACTACCTGCACGGCAAGGGCTACCGACGCATTGCCTTCGTGCAGAACAGCGCGGCGGGCGACTTCAGTGCACTGGAGCGGCGTGACGGCTTCGCCGCGACCCTGACCGAACTGGGTGTACAACCCTGGGTCTTCGCCCCGGACGCCGACCGCGCCCCGTTCGAAGCAGGCAAGCAAGCGATGGAAACCCTGATGAGCCACGCCACCCCGCCCGATGCGATCTTCTTCGCCAATGACAACCTGGCCGCCGGTGGTTTGCTGGCCGGCCAGCGCGCCGGGTTGAAGATCCCGCAGGACTGCGCCGTGCTCGGGTTTGGTGATTATCCGTTTGCCGAAATGCTGCTGCCGAGCCTCAGCACCATCAAGCCGCCTGCGCTGGAGATGGGTGTGCTGGCCGCGACGCGGGTGCTGGAAAGCCTGGGCGTGCTGGCGGTGAATGATGAGGTACAGCGCTTGAACTTGCTGGAGTGCCGCTTGATCGAACGGGAAAGCGCCTGAGCTTTATTTGCGGCTCGGGGGCAATTTGGATACGGTGAAAGCCTGCCCACAAGGATGTTCCTATGACCGAACCCGTCCCCAAGACCCGTCGCGCCCCAAAAGGTGAAAAGCGCCGTGAAGAGCTGCTGGACGCAGCCTTGCAGGTGTTTTCCCTGGAGGGCTACAGCGGCGCCTCGGTGGCAAAAGTGGCGGCCATCGTCGGTATTTCCGTTGCCGGTGTGCTGCACCACTTCCCCAGCAAAATTTCATTACTGATGGGCGTGCTGCAACGCCGCGACGAGGTCAATCAGCGGATTGCCGATGAAGTGCGCGCTGAAAAAACCCTGACCGGGTTGCTTGGCAGCCTGCGTGCGATCAACCGTTCGAACGCGACCGCGCCTGGGGTGGTGCGGGCGTTTACCATCTTGAATGCCGAAAGTCTGCTCGACACCCAGCCGGCCTGGGCGTGGTTCCAGGAACGTTACGCGGGCATCCAGCGGCGCTTGCAGGGGCAGTTTGCCGACCTGGTGGCGGCGGGGGAGGTGCGCAGCGATGTGGACATCGCCGGGCTGGTGGAAGAAATCCTGGCCATGATGGATGGCCTGCAGATCCAGTGGTTGCGCTTTCCCGCGCAAGTGGACCTGGTGGCGCGGTTCGACAGCTACATCGCACGGGTCGAAACGGCCATCAGAGTCCAAAAATAACGCGGCCCAAAATGTGGGAGGGAGCCAGCCGAATCGTCGCACCGCCCCTCCCGCACTAGACTGAGTCGGGATCAGTTGCCGGCAGCACTGCCCTGGCTGCTGTCATCGCTCATGTCATAGCCATCACCGTCGCTGGTGCCGCTATCCCCTTCATTTTGATGCAGCACGCCGCCAGTCTTCACCGTCGATTCACGCAGCGTCGAGTTGAGCGCCGAGCGCGGCAGCGGGTTGCTGGTGGTGGTCGACAGTTCCTGGCGGAACGGGTTGACCAGCTTGGCGTTCAGGCGAATATCCTGGGACGACGCGCCCACCGACAGATTGAAGCTGTCCGCATCCACCACCCACTGCTTGCTCGCCACGTCGTAGTAGGCCAGCGAGCGATCGTTGAGTTCGATGGTCACGCGCTTGCTTTCGCCCGGCTTCAGGAACACCTTCTTGTAGCCCTTGAGCTCCTTGATGGCGCGCTCGACTTTCGGGTTGTTCTGGCCCACGTACAACTCGGCCACTTCGGCGCCCGCGACCTTGCCGGTGTTGGACAGGTCGAACGACACCTTGATCGGCGCACCCGCCACCGCCACCCCAGGGGTCACGCTGATGTTGCTGTAGCCGAAGGTGGTGTACGACAAGCCATAACCGAACGGATAGAGCGGCTTGATGCCTTTCTTCTCGTAGCCGCGATAGCCCAGGAACAGGTCGTCCTTGTAGCTCATCTCGGCCAGGGTTTCCTGGTTGTCGAATTTCGGGAAGGTCGCGTAGATCGGGTTGTCTTCGATGTTGCGTTCGATACTGATCGGCAGCTTGGCCGACGGGTTGACCTTGCCCAGCAGGATCTCCGCCAGGGCCTGGCCGCCGTTTTGCCCAGGGTAGAACGCATGCAGCGCGGCCGGTACCTGGTCGATCCAGTCGCTCATCTTCAGCCCGGTACCGCCGTGCAGCGTGACCACGGTGTTCGGGTTGACCTTGGCGATGCTCTGGATCAGCAGGTTCTGGTATTCCGGCAGGTCGAAGCTGTGGTCGAAGCCTTCGCCTTCGTATTCATTGCTGTTACCGGCTGCCACCAGGACCGCGTCGTACTGCGCCAGGTCTTGCGGTGCCACCAGCGAAGCCCAGCTCATCTGCACGCCGACCAGGCCGCCCATGGTCGAGAGGTAGCCGTTACGACGCGAGTATTCCAGCTTGATATCGACGGGTTTGCCGGCTTCCAGGTTGACCTTGGCAAACACCGGGATGGTCGGCGGAATGCTGTTGTTCGGCAGCGGTTTGCCGTCGCCGTTGTCGAGGACTTTCTTACCGTTGACGTAGAGGCGCACGGCGCCGTCGGCGCGGATCTTGAACACCTGCTCGCCGCTGACGGTCGGGGTGATCTGGCCGCTGTAGCGGATCGAGGTGGCGGCGGTATCGCCGTTCACCGGCAGGGTATCGGTGGACCAGTCGAGGTCGACATGTGTGTCGGTACGGCTGGCCGCCGGGTCACCGGACCAGTTGGTGTTGCTGAAGAACTCGGTCTTCAAGCCTTTGGCGCTGTTGCCATTGCTGTCGGCATGGGTCCAGGTCGAAGTGGCCGGGTCCAGGGACAGCCCGTCGATAAACTCGACCTTGGCGCCCGGCGCCAGTTGCTGCAGACCGCTCAGCTCACTGATGTAGTTGGCGGCCATCACGTTGGCGCTACCGAAACCGGTAGGCGGCGCGTACTTGGCCAGGGTGCCGACCACGGCGATGCGCTTGACCTTCTTCGCGTCCAGCGGCAGCAGGCTGTTCTGGTTCTTCAGCAGCACGATGCCTTCACGGGCGGCGTTCAGGGCCACACGGTTGCTGGTGGCGCTGTTCATGTTGTGGCTGGTCAACGGCGCCTTGCTGTCGAATTTGTACAGATAGATCTGCTTGAGGATGCGCCGCACCTTGTCATCGATGGTCGCGCTGCTCAGCTCGCCGCTGTCCAGGTAAGGCTTGAGGATGGTGCTGTTCATCTGGTAGCCCATCATGTCCAGGTCGGTACCGGCCTGCGCCGCCGGCAACCCGTTGACCACCGCGTTGTAGTCGCTCTGCACGAAGCCTGGGTAGCCCCATTCGGTCTTGAGGATGTCGCGCATCAGGTGTTTGTTCTGGCAGGCGAACTCGCCGTTCACCTTCTGGAACGCGCACATCATCATCGCGACTTTGCTGTTCTTCGACGCGGACTCGAACGGCGGCAGGGTCATCTCGCGCAGGACGCGTTCGCTGATGATTTCATCGAGGTGGAAGCGGTTGCTTTCCTGGTCGTTGGCGGCGAAATGCTTGGCGTTGGCCCACACACCGCGCGATTGAATGCCGTTGATCACCGCCGGCCCGAGGCTGGCGCCGAGGAACGGGTCTTCGCCGGACAAATACTCGAACGCACGGCCGCTGTACGGCATGCGGTACAGGTTCACGCCTGGCCCGGTGACGAACTGATAACCACCGCTGGCGGTGTCATAGCCCAGGGCACGGCCGAGGTCGATGGCGCGGCGCGGGTTCCAGCTGGCGGCCAGGTTCGGCCCGGACGGGTACACCACGCCCTGCGCGTTGCCCTCGCTGGTGTAACGCACGCCCACGCCGCCATCGGCGCCGTGAATCTGCGGGATGCCGTACTGAGTCAGTGGCTTGACGTCCCAGCCACCGGTGCCGCCGATGTAGGCGAGTTTTTCTTCCATGGTCATCTTCGCCAGGGTCTTATCCGCGGCCTTTTCTGCACGGCTTACCCGGCCTTCATCCAGGGCCGGGCTCGTGGCCGCGTGCACCTGGGACACGGCCAGTGCCAGCAGGGCGAATGCCGACTGCGCACCGATCATTTTGCGTTTATTCATGGGTCTCTCCGACAACTGTTCAGTAAACATGGCGCGCCGAGAAGTGCGTGTTGCAATGCACGCTCGTCACTTTTTTCTGGGCAATAGTTGCCCGTGAGCGCAATTTTTAACCGATGGCTAATTGCAACTATTTGGCGAAATTCGCAGTTTTATAAGTGTAATAATTATATGAGTTGTTATTGTAAGTAGTGTCTAAGCGATATCACGAGATGGCATTTTGAACCGCGAAAACGGCATAATTAAGGCAATTCTTGCGGTTATAAGTCAAACGAAAGCTAATTTTTGCGTGAAATAAGAAATAATTTCTTACGTTCAGGAACTAAGGCTAAACCTACCAGTCGATTGGTTTAAGAAAAATCATCGTGCATGGCGAACTAGTGGCATTGCTCGGTAGTTCTAAAGTGCCATGTTTACACAAGCTGTCATACACAACGCTTTGGTGTAGGGTCTTGATTGAGTTCAAGGCGCCACTTGGGCTATCTGCTGTTTTTGATCTGGAGAAAGTTGATGAAGATTTCCCTTTTGGGTGCTGGTGTTGTACTGGGCGTTGCGCTAAGTGGCGCGGCGATGGCGGCTGATGCCACCGACGCGGATGCCAAGTCAGGCGCCGCTGATTCCACCGTGCTGACCCAGAGCCACGATGCCAAGGCTGCCAAGAAGCAGAAGACCGAAACCACCAAAGGCGGGCGGCCGCTGAACAGCAGCCAGGCCGCGCCGAAGACCTCGAACTAGCGGGGAAACGCGGTCCCCTGTGGGAGGGGGCTTGCCCCCGATAGCGGTGTATCAGCCGGTGCATGCGGCAGCTGGTCCACCGCTATCGGGAGCAAGCCCCCTCCCACAAGGGTTTCCCATAGCCCTTTAGAACATCGCCCCTCAGATAGTTACCCATGCCCAGCGCCTCAACGCCCCTCGATGCCTGCCAATTGCACATCCCGCACACCGAACAGGTCTGCGCGTGGCTGATGCAGCACGCTGGCTTGAAAACCGTTGACCTGGAGCGCGCCCGACGCCTGTCCCAAGAGTCGGATGACCCCGAATTGCTCGGCCTGCTGACTCGCCTGGGACTTGTCTCCGAAGTGGAACTGGCCCGCGCCTGGGCCGACCTGCTCGGCGCGCCGCTGCTGCTGGCCGATGCCGCGCCACCCTTGCTGGACCCCTTGCCCTCACTGACCGAGCGCTTCATGCGTCACTACCAAGTGGTGCCCGTGGGCTGGAGCCAGGGCGGCCTGCGCGTGCTGGCCGCCAACCCATCGCTGGTGTACCCGTTCCAGGCCCTGGCCTATGCCTGCGGCGTGCCGGTGTGGCTGGCCGTGGGCCCGCGCAATGAAGTCGAAACCCTGATCGAGCGCTACTACGGCCAGGGCCGTTCGGCCATGGGCACGCTGATCGAAAACCTCGATGAGCAGGGCGGTGCGCTGGAAGACATCGAACACCTCAAGGACATGGCCTCCGAAGCGCCAGTGATTCGCCTGGTCAACCTGATCCTGCAGCGTGCGGTGGAACACCGCGCCTCGGACATTCATATCGAACCGTTCGAAAACCAGCTCAAGGTGCGCTACCGCATCGACGGCGTGCTGCACGAGGCCGAAGCGCCGCCGTCCAGTTCGTCGGCGGCGGTGATTTCGCGGGTGAAGATCATGGCGCGCCTGGACATTGCCGAGCGGCGCCTGCCCCAGGACGGGCGCATCATGCTGCGCATCCAGGGCAAGGAACTCGACTTGAGGGTGTCCACGGTACCCACCAGTTTTGGCGAGTCAGTGGTCATGCGTTTGCTCGACCGCCAGACCGTGCAGTTCGATTTCCAGAGCCTGGGGTTCGACGGCCAGCGCCTGGAAACTTTCCTGGAAGTGCTTGAACGGCCCCACGGCATCCTGCTCGTCACCGGGCCCACCGGCTCGGGCAAGACCACCACGCTCTACACGGCGCTGTCGCGGCTCAACACCGCTGAGCGCAAGATCATCACCGTCGAAGACCCGGTGGAATACCAGCTCGAAGGCATCAACCAGATCCAGGTCAAGCCGGCCATCGGCCTGGACTTTGCCGGCGCGCTGCGCTCCATCGTGCGCCAGGACCCGGACGTGATCATGATCGGTGAAATCCGCGACCTGGAAACCTGCCGTATCGCCATCCAGTCTTCCCTCACCGGCCACCTGGTGCTCTCGACCCTGCACACCAACAGCGCGGCGGCGAGTATCACCCGTCTGCTGGACATGGGCGTGGAAAGCTACCTGATCGCCTCGACCGTCAATGGCATCCTCGCCCAACGCCTGGTGCGGCGCCTCGACCCGGCCACCCGCGAAGCCTTCGAAGCCCCCGCCGAGTTGATCGCCGAACATGGCCTGGATCGGTTTACCGAGCAGCGCCCGATCCTGCTTTATCGCCCGCGCGCCGATGCGCCGGGCGGTGGCTACCACGGCCGCAGCGCGATCACCGAACTGCTGGTGATGAACGACGAACTGCGCAGCCTGCTGATGCGCCAGGCCGACGCCGCCACCCTCGAACAGGCCGCCCGCCGAGGTGGCCTGCGCACCTTGCATGAAGAGGGCCTGCGCCAAGCCGTGGCGGGTGTTACCTCCCTTGAAGAAGTGCTGCGCGTCACCCGTGGAGAGGGCGCGTGAGCCTGTTCAAATACCGCGCCCTCGACAGCCAGGGCCAAGCGCAAAACGGCACCCTGGAAGCCAAGGACCAGGACGCTGCCGTCGCCGCGCTGCACAAACGCGGTTTGCTGCTGTTGCAGATCGAGGTGGCGGGCGCCCAGGGGCTGCGCAAGGCCTTCGGCCGTGGCCAACTGAACGGCGCGGCGCTGGTCAGTTTCACCCAGCAACTGGCCACGCTATTGGGCGCCGGCCAACCGCTGGAACGCTCCCTGGGCATCCTGCTCAAGCAGCCCGGCCAGCCGCAGACCCGCGCGTTGATCGAGCGCATCCGCGAACAGGTCAAGGCCGGCCAGCCGTTATCCAAGGCGCTGGAGGAGGAGGGCGACCAGTTCTCCCCGCTGTACTTGAGCATGGTCCGCGCCGGCGAGGCGGGCGGTGCCCTGGAAGACACGCTGCGCCAGCTCAGCGATTACCTGGAGCGCAGCCAGTTGCTCCGGGGCGAAGTGATCAACGCGCTGATCTACCCCACGTTCCTGGTGGTGGGCGTGCTCGGTTCGCTCGCGCTGTTGCTGGCCTACGTGGTGCCGCAGTTCGTGCCGATCTTCAAGGATCTGGGCGTGCCAATTCCGCTGATCACCGAAGTGATTCTGGGCCTCGGCCAATTCCTCGGTGCCTACGGCCTGGCGGTGTTGGCCGGGTTGATTGTCGGCGCATGGACCCTGGTTGCACGCCTGCGTGATCCCCAGCGCCGTGAGCGCTATGACCGCCGCGTATTGGGCATCCGCATTCTTGGGCCGCTGCTGCAGCGGGTCGAAGCCGCACGCCTGGCGCGCACCCTTGGCACCTTGCTCAGCAACGGTGTGGCGCTGCTGCAAGCGCTGGTGATCGCCCGGCAGGTGTGCACCAACCGCGCGCTGCAGGCGCAAGTCGCCCAGGCCGCCGAATCCGTCAAAGGCGGCGGCACGTTGGCCAGCGCCTTCGGCAGCGAACCCTTGCTGCCGGACCTGGCGTTGCAAATGATTGAAGTCGGCGAACAGGCCGGCGAACTCGACAGCATGCTGCTCAAGGTCGCCGACGTGTTCGACGTCGAGGCCAAACGCGGCATCGACCGCCTGCTCGCCGCGCTGGTGCCGTCCCTGACCGTGGTCATGGCGGTGCTGGTGGCGGTGATCATGCTGGCGATCATGCTGCCGCTGATGAGCCTGACCAGCAATATATGAACCCTTAAGGAAACAAGCTGATGCGTCCTACCCGATTCAAGCCTGCCCGCCGCCAGGGCGGTTTTACCCTGCTGGAAATGCTCGCCGTGATCGTGCTGCTGGGCATCGTCGCGACCATCGTGGTACGCCAGGTCGGCGGCAATGTGGACAAGGGCAAGTACGGTGCGGGCAAAGCGCAACTGGCGAGCCTGAGCATGAAGATCGAAAGCTATGGCCTGGACGTCGGCTCGCCGCCCAAGACCCTGCAGCAACTGGTCGAAAAGCCCGGCAACAGCGCCGGCTGGGCCGGGCCGTACGCCAAGCCCTCAGACCTCAAGGACCCGTTCGGCCATGCCTTCGGCTACCGCTTCCCCGGTGAGCACGGTGCGTTCGACCTGATCTTCTACGGTCAGGACGGCCAACCCGGCGGCGAAGGCTACAGCGCCGACCTGGGCAACTGGGAATAACCCGCGACCATGCCCAACCTCCAACGCGGCTTTACCCTGCTGGAAATGCTGGTGGTGATCGTCTTGATCAGCATCGCGGCCGGGTTGGTGGGGTTTGGCCTGCAACAAGGCCTGCGTGCCGCAAAAGAGCGCCAGGCTGTCGGGCAGATAGTCGAGGCGCTGCGCAGCACGCGGGCGCGGGCGATTGTCAGCGGCACCGCCCAAAGCACCGTGTTCGACTTGCGTCAGCAAAGCTTCCAGGCTCCGGGCCGCCCGTTGAAACACTGGCCGGCCGACCTGCACGTGACCCTGCACACCGCAGAACAGGCCGGCTCGGCGGTGGCGTTCTACGCCGATGGCAGCTCCACCGGTGGCAACCTGCTGCTGGCGAATGGCAGCCGGCGTTGGCGCATCGACATCGGCTGGCTCACCGGCAGTGTGCAGTCCAAGGCGCTGCCATGAAGCATCAAGGCGGTTTCACCCTGCTGGAAATGCTTGCGGCGCTGGTGCTTATGGCGATCTGCAGCAGCGTGTTGCTGGTCGCGTTCGGCCAGAGCGCGCGCTCGTTGTTGCAAGTTGCCCATAGCGACCGGCTCACCCATGCCGCCGTCAGCGTGATGGACCAGGAAGGCGCGGGGCCCTTGGCCAACGGCGTGCGCCAGGGCGAACTGGACGGCATCGACTGGCAGCTGCGCATCGCCCAGCAGCCCACCCGTATCGGTCAGCCGCAGCTGTTTCGCCTTGATCTCAGCGTCAGCGAAGGCCCGCGCCAGGCGCACTTCAGCACGTTGAAACTGCGCGCTGCCGGGGCCGGATTGTGAAGCGGCATCAGCAGGGCTTTACCTTGCTCGAGGTGATGATCGTGCTGAGCCTGCTCGGCGTGCTGCTGACCCTGGTCGGTGGCGCGTTGCTGGGGGCCAATCGGGCGGTGCTCAAGGCCCAGCGCTATACGGTCAGCCTGGATGAAATGCGCGCCGCGCAGCAGTTTTTGCGCACCGCCATCAGCGAGGCACTGCCGCTGGATGTGACCGAGGACGACAGCCAGGTCGACGGCTTTTTCGCCGGCAGCCCGCAGCGCATGCAGTTTGTCGCGACCTTGCCCGGCGTGCTCGGTGGCGGGATTCAGCGCTTCACGCTGCAGTTGGTGGGGCCGGAATCGCAGCGCGAACTGCAAGTCGCGTTCGCACGGTTTGAGTCCCAGGCGCAAGTGAGCGTGCCGGCGTCGCGCAGTGAGCCGCAGGTGTTGTTGAAAGACGTTGAGGATGTGCAATTCAGCTATCGCGGCCTGTCGCCCAAAGGCCAACCCACCGGCTGGATCAGCGAATGGCCGTGGACCAAGCGCCTGCCTTACGCGGTGCGGATCGACGCGCGAGTGAATGGGCCGGTGCCCTGGGTGACCCAGGTGGTTGCCCTGCGCCTGAACTTGTCGGGCGGGGCGCCCGAATGATCAAGCATCAACGTGGCGTTGCCCTGTTGCTGGTGCTGTGGGTGCTGGCTTTGCTCAGCCTGTTGCTGGGCGGTCTGGCCGGTTGGGTGCAACTGGAAACGCGCCAGGCCGCCTGGCACCGCCAGCACACCCAGGCGGTGCTGGCTGCCGAGGCGGGCGTGGCGCTCGCGATGCAAGGTCTGCTCGACCCCTTGCAGCACAAGCAATGGATAGCCGACGGGCGTGAGATTTCGCGGGTATTTGATGACACGCAACTGCACGTCAGCCTGCGCAGCGAGCGCGGCAAGTTGTATTTGAACAGCGCCGAGGTCGGCGATTTCGCCCGCCTGGCCTTGGCCTGCGGTGCGACTCAAAGCCAGGCCAACCAGCTCGCCAAAGCCCTGGAAGTGCGCCGTAACCAGGGCCTGGCGCCGTTTCGAGTAGTGGAAGAAGTGCGTCAACTGCCGGGCATGACCCAGGCGCTGTACAGCGAATTGGTGCCCGAGATCAGCCTGTGGAGCGGCCTGGACCGACCCGATCCGGCCTTCGCCAGTGCGTTGATGCGCCGCGCGCTGAACCTGCCGCACCAGAGCGCGGTGGGGGCCGATGCTGGCGAAGTGCTGGTGGTCAGCAGCCGCGCGCAACGTCCCGGCGGTTACCACGCCCAGGTGCAAGCCACCGTGTTATTGAGCCCCGCGCAAGGCAGCGCACAACCTTATCGAGTCCTACGTTGGCAAGAATGAATAAGTACCTGGAGCCCGTCATGCAACGCTGGCGCGGCAGCCTGCTGCAACTGGGCTGGCGCCTGTGGCTCAAGGAGTTGCGCGGCTGCCTGCCGGCCTGGCTGTCGTTCGCCGATATCCCCGAGCATGTCTATGCCTGGCCGCTGACCGTGCCGGTCGAACAGCACCCCGGCGAAGCGCGCCACGTGCTGGTGCTACCGCCTGAAACGGTGCTGGTGCAAACCCTGCAATTGCCCCCGGCCGCGGCGCGTAACCTGTCGACGGTCGTCGGCTATGAACTGGACCGCTTCACGCCGTTCGACGCTGCCCAACTGTACTTTGTCGCGCGTCAGGAACGCCGTACGCCGACGCACTTGCACGTCACGCTGGTGGCGATCCTGCGTGAGCGCCTCGACCAGATCCTCAATGACTGCGCCGCCCTCGGCTTGCAGCCCCATGCCGTGGATGTGGCGGATGCGACGGGCGCGCCAATGGGCATCGACTTGCTGCCGGCACCGTTGCGCCCCCGCCAGCGCCCCCAGGGCAAGGGCCTGCAACGCAGCTTGCCATGGCTGTGCGGCGCCTTGCTGATTGCCGCGATGCTGCTGTGGCTCAATGACCGTCAGCGCGTGCTCGATGCCATGCAGCAGAGCGTGCGCGAACAGAAAGCCCAGGTCGCCGAGGTCCAGGCCCTGCGCCAGCAATTGCTCAATACCCGGGGCGCCGCCCAGTACCTGATCCGCCGCAAGGCCGCGCAACCGCCGTTGGCGGCGCTGCTCAACGAGCTGACCGCCTGCCTGCCGTCCGACACCTGGCTCGACCAATTGGAAGTCAACGACGGCGCCGACGTGTCCTTCTCCGGGCAAAGCGCCAAGGCCAGCGCGCTGATCACTCGGATCAAGGGCTGCCACAGCCTGGAAAATGCCCAGTTCGAAGGGGTGATCCAACCCGATGCGCAAACCGGCAAGGATCAGTTTTCCTTGCGCGCCCACCTGCACCAGGAGGCCGCCGATGCGCCGACCACTGACACCCCGTGAACGCCGTGGTGCGGCGTTGATCGTCCTGGCCCTGGTGCTTGGCGCCGGTTACTGGCTGTTGATCGACAGCTGGTTCGCCGGCCCCTTGCGCAGCATGGGCGAGCAGGCCGAACAGTTACGTGAACAGCAGCAACGCTACGCCGGCCTGTTGCGCCAAGGCGATAGCCTGCGCCAACAGCTGGAGCAGGCGCGCCAGGACCCGGCCAGCAGCACCAGCTTATTGCCCGGCGATGACCCCAGCGCCGTGGCAGCCGACCTGATGCAACGCATCGCCGACCTGATCAACAGCCGCGCCAGCCTGGGCGGCGGTTGCAGTCTGACGCAGCGCATGCCCATCACCCCGGAGCAGGACGATGCCGAGCCCTATCGCCAAGTCAAAGTCAGCCTGACCCTCAATTGCGCCATCGAACCCCTGACCGCGATCCTGCATGAACTGGAGTACCAGCGGCCGTTTCTGTTTGTCGATGAGATGAGCATCCGCCGCCCGCCGAACGCACCGGCCAGCGGTGGTGCCGGGCAACTGGTGGTGCACCTGTTGGTGCGCGGCTACCTGCAACCGGCCACGGCCCGGCAGGTGCAGCGATGATCAATGCATTGCGTCCCCTGGAATGGCTGTTGCTCAGTGTGGCCGGGCTGTTGGGCCTGCTGATGGTCGGCATCCTCAGCAGCATCGGCGATGCGCCGCAATGGCTGCCGGCGCCCGAACCCGATGCGCGCGCCACTGCGGCCGCCAAGGCACTGGTGGCGCCGAACGCGACCCTGGAAAGCCTGGCCGGCACCTGGCAAGCGCCGCTGTTCAGTCCCGACCGCAGCCCCGACCGCGCGGTGGGCCAGGCGGCAGTTTCCAGCCTGTCGAGCCTGACGCTGACCGGCATCGTGCTGGATGGCGACCTGCGCGTGGCCCTGCTCAAACGCGCCGACGGCCCGCCGCTCAAAGTCCGCCAGGGCCAGACCCTGCCCAACGGCTGGCGCCTGGAACACCTCACACCCCGCGATGCCCGCTTTGCGCTGGACGGCCGCACACAAACCCTGAGCCTGCGCGCCTTGCGTTTGCCGCCGCCGTCCACCACACCCCCGATTACCCTTCCTCACGAGTCCACCCCTTGATCGATACATTCCCTGGCGCCTTGCGCACCATCGTGTTGTGCCTCGCTACCGCCGTTTCCCTCGGTGGCTGCGGGACATTCCCTGAGCATCTCGACCCGGACGAGGCCCTGTTGCATGAGGCGATGCAGGGCACCGGTTCGCAACGTCCGCCCGTGGACCCGGCCAGCGAACAGGCGCCGGTCGACAGCGGCCAACCCCAGGCCAAGACGCCGCCGCAACGCCAATTGATTCGCGGCAACCAACAGTTCGTGCGTGCGCCATCCGCGGCGCCGGCGGGGAAGGAGGAGGGCGCTGGCGACATCGTGTTCAACTTCGCCGACCAGCCGATCGAAGCGGTGATCAACAGCGTGATGGGCGACCTGCTTCACGAGAACTACAGCATCGCCCAGGGCGTGAAGGGCAACGTGAGCTTTTCCACCTCCAAACCGGTGAACAAGCAGCAGGCCCTGTCGATTCTGGAGACCCTGTTGTCGTGGACCGACAACGCGATGATCAAGCAGGGCAACCGTTATGTCATCCTGCCGGCCAACCAGGCGGTGGCGGGCAAGCTGGTGCCGGAGATGCGTGTGTCGCAGCCCTCCAGTGGTTTGTCGGCGCGCCTGTTTCCGCTGCGCTATATCTCGGCCACCGAGATGCAGAAGCTGCTCAAGCCGTTCGCCCGCGAAAACGCCTTCCTGCTGGTGGACCCGGCGCGTAATGTGCTGAGCCTGGCCGGCACCCCCGAGGAACTGGCCAACTACCAGGACACCATCGACACCTTCGATGTGGACTGGCTCAAAGGCATGTCGGTGGGTGTGTTCGGCCTGCAACGCGCCTCGGTGGCCGAGCTGATGCCCGAGCTGCAAAAAATGTTCGGCCCCGACAGCGGCATGCCGCTGGCGGGCATGGTGCGTTTTTTGCCGATCGAGCGGACCAACTCGGTGGTGGCGATCTCGTCGCAGCCGCAGTACCTCAGCGAAGTCGGTGACTGGATCCACACCATCGACGAAGGCGGCGGCAACGAGCCGCAGATGTACGTCTACGACGTGCGCAACATGAAAGCCACCGACCTGGCCAAGTACCTGCGGCAGATCTACGGCACGGGCGCAATCAAGGACGACACCCCGGCCAAAGTCGCCCCCGGCCTGCGCACTGCGACCTTGTCTTCGCCCGGCACCAACAGCACCTCCGGCAGCACGCCGGGTGGCCTGAGTAACATCCTCAACAACAACCAGCCTGCCGCTGAGGATGAGGAGCAAGCGCCCGACGCCGAGCAGGACGACGCCGAACAGGGCGCCACCGAAGACGCCCCAACCAAAAGCCTCGACGCCGGCACGCGTATCACCGCGCAGAAAAGCAGTAACCAACTGCTGGTACGCACCCGTCCGGTGCAGTGGAAAGAGATCGAATCGGCGATCAAACGCCTCGACAACCCGCCGCTGCAAGTGCAGATCGAGACGCGCATCCTCGAGGTCAAACTCACCGGCGAACTGGACCTTGGGGTGCAGTGGTACCTGGGTCGCCTGGCCGGCAATTCCACCAGCACCACCGTGGGCAACACCGCCGGCAGCCAAGGCGCGTTGGGCGGTGGCGGGGCAGGTCTGGGGGCGGCGGATTCGTTGTTCTATTCGTTCGTCAGTTCCAACCTGCAAGTGGCCTTGCACGCCCTCGAAACCAATGGCCGCACCCAAGTACTGTCGGCGCCGTCGCTGGTGGTGATGAACAACCAGCCGGCGCAGATTCAGGTGGGGGACAACATTCCCATCAGCCAGACCACGGTGAATACCGGCACCTCCGACACCACCTTGAGCAGCGTCGAGTATGTGCAGACTGGGGTGATCCTCGATGTGGTGCCGCGGATCAATCCGGGTGGCCTGGTGTACATGGATATTCAGCAGCAGGTCAGTGACGCGCAGGACCAGGCGTCTTCGAGTAATGACACGCAGAATAACCCGCGCATCTCCACGCGTTCGGTGTCGACCCAAGTGGCGGTGCAAAGCGGGCAGACGGTGCTGCTGGGGGGGTTGATCAAGCAGGACAACGCCGAGAGTGTCAGTGCGGTGCCTTACCTTGGGAGGATCCCGGGGTTGCGGTGGTTGTTTGGGAATACCAGTAAGTCCAAGGATCGGACGGAGTTGATTGTGTTGATTACGCCTAGGGTGATTACCAGCAGCAGCCAGGCGCGGCAGGTGACGGATGATTATCGGCAGCAGATGCAGTTGTTGAAGCCGGGGGGGTGAGAGGTTGTGTGCATATCCGTTATTTGGGTAACGGCGGCTATGGGTTCCGCTCTTACAGCGGGTCACTTTTGGAAGAGCGCCAAAAGTAACCAAAAACGCTTCGCCCCAACACTCGGCACCTCGCTCACGCTCGGTGTGCCCGTAATCCGCCAGGTATTTGGGGGGCCGCCGCCACGCGCCATCCATGGCGCGGGGCGGCTAAACCGGCATCCCTGCCGGTTTACCCCCCAAATCCCTGTCGAATTCCGGCCAGCGTGTTTGACGGGGCGCCCCAGATCAAGATCAAAAGCAAGAGCACGGCGGCCTGGTAGCCGACCTGAGTGGTGTGGAGCAAAGGCAAACGCGGCGGCCTTAAAGCCGACCGGAGTTGCGTCTGTCGATCGCGGTCCAAATGTGGGAGGGGGCTTGCTCTCGATAGCGGTGTGTCAGTTGATGCATCTGTGGCTGCCCCACCGCTATCGGGAGCAAGCCCCCTCCCACAGTTTGATCTCCATACATCAGGCAGATATCAGCCTGCTTTTGATCTGCTTTTGATTTTGATCTTAGGCGCCCCGTCAAACACGCTGGCCGAACGCAGGCTTGAATCCGTGGGTAACCCGGCAGGACGCCGGGTTAGCCGCCCCGCGCCATGGATGGCGCGTGGCGGCGGCCCACGGATTCAAGCCGGAGTGAGGGCATGCCGAGCCTAGGCGAGGCGCCGAGTGTTGGGGCAAGAGCCTTTTGGTTACTTTTGGCTGGGCCGGCATTCCGGCTCTTTTCAAAAGTGACCCGCCGTAAGGGCGGAACCCATTTCAGCCGTTACCCAAACAACGGATATGTACCCCGTCTACCCAACGAAAATCTCAAAAAAACATTATTTATATGAATAAAAGCATTCATAAATAATGAAAGTAGAGAATATTAGCTTATACCCAAATAGCATTATATTTTCAAAACCCATTCCGTTATGTTTGATCGCAACAGCCTACCCCTGACCTCGGATGGTACCCAGCGTAATCAAGATTCTGCGCGCCATAACCGGGTGACAAGCCCACGGCAGAATCGTTGGAAGGGAGCTCAACGTATGTTGCCAACTCAATCCCCACACTCGCCGCACACCTAGTCCTCAATCGCCGCAACACCCCTGAAAAAATCGAGCACCGCGCCCGCCCGCGTGCCTGCCCGACTTCGCGATTTGGACTGTCTGGAGTGGCTATGAAGCAAGTCTTACAACCGACCGCCGTACTGGCACTGGCCTTCCTGGCCAACACCGCCCAGGCCCAGGACGACAGCACCCTGTCCACCGTGGTGGTCACCGGTAACCGGGGCGCCGAACAACGTACCGTCACCAGCAGCCCGGTGCCGATCGATGTGGTCAGCGCCAAGCAACTGCAAAGCACCGGCAAGCCCGGCCTGATGGAAGCGTTGAGCGCGGTGATCCCGTCGCTGACCCTGCCGGAAAAAACCGGTTGGGACGCCAGCGGCATCGCCCGCGCGCCGAACCTGCGTGGCCTGAGCGCCGCCGAGGTGCTGGTGCTGGTCAACGGCAAGCGCCGTCACACCGCCGCTACCTTGAACATTAACGGTATCAACACCGGCGCGGCCCCGGCCGACCTGGACCTGATTCCCATCAGCGCCATCGATCATGTCGAAGTCCTGCGCGACGGCGCCGCCGCCCAATATGGCTCCGATGCCATCGCCGGGGTGATCAACGTCATCCTCAAGGCCGACACCAGCGGCACCTCGGTGACCAACGCCGGCCTGGGCTATGACGGCAAGAAACAGACCGTGCAACAAAGCCTCAACAAGGGCTTCGAAATCGGCAACGGCGGCATCGTGCAGCTGGCCCTGGACGCCCGCAGCCAGAATGATGACAACAAGGCCAGCGCCAACGGCTACACCTATGAGCAAGCCTACGGCCTGGCGGGCAAGTCCACCTACGGCGGCTATGGCACGCCCAAGACCAACCTGCTGACCCTGGGCTACAACGCGGAGCTGCCGATCGACGACAGCCTCAGCCTGTATTCCTTCACCACCTATTCGCGACGCAAAGCCGAGCAAGGCCAGAACTTCCGCCTGCCGACCATCACCAACACCATCACCACCGGGCCCAACGGCTACCCGTCGGGCTATACGCCTACCTGGTTTATCGACGAAGACGATTTCCAGGCTGCCTTCGGTGGCAAAGGCACCGTTGGCGAGTGGGACTGGGACCTGTCCACCACCTACGGGCGCAACGAGGCGGAGCAGGGCACCACCCACAACCAGAACCCGTCGCTGGGCGAGGCCACGCCGAATCACTTCACCTCCGGCACGTGGATTTCCACCGAGCTGACCACCAACCTCGACTTCAAGCGCGGCTTCGACATCGGTCTGCAAAAGCCGCTGGACCTGAGTTACGGCTTCGAGCATCGGCGCGACACCTATGAGGTGCAGGCCGGTGACTACGAGTCCTACGCCAACGGCGGCTACTGCGTGGCACCGGGCAATTGCGCGTCGTCCGGGGCGCAGGTCACCAACGGCATTTCGCCGGATGAAGAAAGCAGTGCCTCGCGCAACAGCCTCGCCGGTTACGTCGACGTGGGCTTCAACCCGGTGCCGGATTGGTACGTCGGCACCGCGTTCCGCTACGAGCACTACAACCAAGGCGTCGGCGCCACCCGGAGCGGCAAGCTGACCACCCGCTACGACTTCACCCCCGAATTTGCCGTGCGCGCCACCGTCAGCAACGGCTTCCGTGCACCGTCCCTGGCCAACAGCCTGTTCAGTGCGCGCTCCACCACCTATGGCGTGGTCGACGGTGTGTACCAGTCGATCAACTACGGCGTACTGCCGGTGGGCTCGGCGGCGGCCAGGGCTTTGGGGGCGGAGGACCTCAAGCCCGAGCGCTCGACCAACTTCAGCCTCGGTTTCACCCTCACGCCTACCGACCGCCTGAGTTTCACCGCCGATGCCTACGTGATCAACCTGCGCGATCGCATCACCCTCACCGGAACCTTGCTCGGTCCCGAGATCACCCAGGTGCTGCAGAACAACGGCATCAACTCCACCTCGGGCGGCCAGTACTTCATCAATGGCGCCGACACTCGCACCAAAGGCCTGGACCTGGTCAGCAACTACAGTCAGGACCTCGGTCAGTACGGCTCGCTGAAGTGGACGGCGGCGTTCAATTGGAACCAGACCAAAATCCTCAACTACAAGGAGTCGACCAACATCCTTGGCACCTCCTATGAGTTGATGAACCGCGAGGCGCGCAACCTGATCACCGGTGTGCAGCCCAATACCAAGCTGATCCTGGGCGGCGACTGGAGCATCGACCGCTTCAACCTCAACCTGGCCCTGACCCGCTACGGGTCCTACAAGGAAGTGAATGCATCGGCCAATCGCGACCTCGACCGGGTCTACAGCGCCAAATGGATCACCGACCTCGACCTTGGCTACAACCTCACCAAAGACCTCAACGTGGCCATCGGCGCCAAGAACCTGTTCGACATCTACCCCAAGAAACAAGGCGTGCCCAGCAGCACCATGGTCAGCAGCTACGGCACCTATTCGCCCTACGGTTTTACCGGTGGGTACTACTACACCCGCTTGACCTATGCCTTCTAAGGCCGAGGAATACACCATGCCCATCGTCGCCAAATCCTATGACCTGATTGACTCACCCAGCCCGGTGCGCCAGGCCCGTGTCTCCACGCCGATCAAGGCCCTGCAAGTGGTGCCCGCGCGGCATCCCTGGCGCTGGGCCGGGTCGATCTTCGCCGCGCTGGTGCTGCTCGCCATCGTGCATTCCCTGGCCACCAACCCGCGCTGGGAGTGGGGTGTGTTCGGCCAGTGGTTCTTCTCGCCGTCGGTGCTTCGCGGCTTGGGGCAGACGCTGTTGCTGACCCTGCTGAGCACTGTGTTCAGCATCATCCTCGGCACCGCGCTGGCATTGGCACGGCTGTCGGGCTCGCCGCTGCTGGCGGCGTTGGCCTGGGGCTATATCTGGTTCTTCCGCTCGATGCCGGCGCTGCTGGTGTTGATCATCCTCTACAACTTCGCCTACCTGTACGACCACATCGTGCTCGGCGTGCCGTTCACCGGCGTGGTGTTCGCCGAGTGGTCGACGGTGGATGTGCTCAGCCAATTCACCGTGGCGGTGTTGGGCTTGAGCCTGATGCAGGCGGCGTACGCGGCGGAGATCATTCGTGGCGGCCTGATCGGTGTCGATGCCGGCCAGCATGAAGCGGCGGCGGCCCTGGGGTTGCCGGCCTCGAGACGCATCTTCCGGATCATCCTGCCCCAGGCGCTGCGTTCGATCCTGCCGTCGGGGTTCAACGAAATCATCGGCCTGGTCAAGGGCACGTCCATCGTCTACGTGCTGGCGCTGCCTGAGCTGTTCTACACCGTGCAGGTCATCTACAACCGCACCCAGGCGGTGATCCCGCTGCTGATCGTCGCCACCGTCTGGTACCTGATCATCACCACCGTGCTCACCAGCGCGCAGTACTACGTCGAGCGCCATTTTGCGCGTGGCACCGCACGGGTGCTGCCGCCCACGCCGCTGCAACGCCTACGCGGTTGGTTGAAGGAGAAAACCCATGGGTGAGGCACGCGCCGGGCGCATTCAGATCCAGGGCGTGGGCAAGCGCTTTGGCAACCAGCAGGTGCTCAAGGACATCGACCTGACCATCGATCCAGGCAAGGTCACGGTGATCCTCGGGCCGTCCGGCTCGGGCAAGTCCACCTTGCTGCGCACCATCAACCACCTGGAGAAGATCGACAGCGGGCATATCACCATCGACGGTGAATACGTCGGCTACCGCCGCAAGGGCGACCTGCTGTACGAGCTCAAGGAGCGCGAAATCCTCAAGCGCCGCATCGACGTGGGTTTCGTGTTCCAGAACTTCAACCTGTTCCCGCACCTCACCGCCTGGGAAAACGTCGCCGAAGCACCGCTGGCCCACAAGCGCTGGAGCAAGGCCGACGCCCAGGCCAAGGCGCAAGAACTGCTGGCCAAGGTCGGCCTGGCGGACAAGGTCGATGCCTACCCGCGCCAGCTCTCCGGCGGCCAGCAACAGCGCGTTGCGATTGCCCGCGCCCTGGCGCTGGACCCGAAAGTGCTGCTGTTCGACGAGCCCACCTCGGCCCTCGACCCCGAATTGGTGGGCGAAGTCCTCGACGTGATCAAGGGCCTGACCCAACTGGGTGTGACCCTGGTGATTGTCACCCACGAGATCGGCTTTGCCCGCGAAGTGGCCGACCACGTGGTGTTCCTCTGCGACGGCCAGTTGATCGAAGAAGGCCCGCCTGAACAGATTTTCCGCCAACCCCGACATCCCCGCACCGTGGCCTTTCTCGGCAAGGTGCTTTAGTTAACGGAGTGACTGCCCATGTTTACCTCTACTGCTCGTATCGCGCTGTTGGCGATCGCCGTCGGCACCGCGCAAGCCGCGCTCGCCGTGCAACAGGTCGACCTCAGCCCCGACCGCCCGCGCATCCATGTGCCGCGTAACGAGGCGGCCATCGCGCAGATCCCGCCAGGCTTCAAGTTCGCCCAGCCGGGCAAGTTCACCGTGGCCGTGTCCGGCGTGGCGGGGCCACCGCTGGCGCTGCTGGCCAGCGACGACAAGACCACCATCGGCAGCGAGGCCGACACCGCGCAGCTGGTCGCCGACAGCCTCGGCCTGCAACTCAACGTGGTGCAGACCAGCTGGGAGGACTGGCCCCTGGGCGTCAGTTCGGGCAAGTACGACGCGGTGATCAGCAACGTCACCGTGACCGAGGCGCGTAAGAAGCGGTTTGACTTCGCCACCTACCGCCAGGATGTGCTCGGGTTTTATGTGAAGAGCACCAGCAAGATCAGCGAGATCAAGGAAGCGGCGGACATCGCCGGTCTGAAGATTATCGTGGGGTCCGGCACCAACCAGGAAAAAGTCCTGCTGGCGTGGAACGAGGCGAATGAAAAGGCCGGCCTCAAACCGGCGCTGCTGCAGTATTTCGACGACCAGGCCGCCGCGCAATTGGCGGTGCAGTCCGGTCGCAGCGATGCCCTGTTCGGTCCCAATTCGGTGTACGCCTATTCCGCGGCGATCACCGGCGGCATCAAGCGTGTCGGCACCGTCAACGGCGGCTGGCCGTTGCAGGCGGACATCGCCGTCACCACGCGCAAGGACAACGGCCTGGTCAAGCCGATCCACACCGCCCTGGAAGGCGCGATTGCCGGCGGCCAATACGAACAGGTGCTGCAACGCTGGGGCCTCGACGTAGAGCGTGTCGACAAATCGCTGATCAACCCACCGGGGCTGCCGGATTAAGGAGACATCGACATGGGACTGACACGACGTGAAGCGCTGTCGAGCATCGCTGCGGTGGGCGGCGAGCAGGCCGCCAAGGATGCGCTGGCGGCATTGGGCCTGGGGCCGTCGTCACACCGTCGCCCGCAACCGCTGAAACTCAAGAGCGGCCTGGGGCAGGGCACTCGCGTGCTGGTACTGGGGGCCGGAATCGCGGGGCTGGTGACGGCGCTGGAACTGACCCGCGCCGGGTTCGACGTGCACGTGCTGGAGGCCCGTGAGCGGGTGGGCGGCCGTACCTGGACGATCCGCAACGGCGACCGCGTGGACTACAAGGACGGCCGCACGCAAACCGCCGCATTCGACCCCGGGCATTACTTCAATGCCGGGCCTGCACGGATTCCCAGCCAACACCGTACGATCCTCGACTATTGCAGTGAGTTGGGTGTGCCGCTGGAAGTGCTGGTCAACAGCAGCCATGGCGCCCAGGTGCGGCCGGATGTGCAAAAGCCGGCATTCACCGTCGGCCAGGCGATCAACGATGCGCGGGGGCATGTGTCTGGCTTGCTGGCCAAAGCCGTGCAGCGCGATGCCCTCGACGATCTGTTGAGCGCTGAAGAACGCACGCGATTGTTGGCGTTTTTGCAGGTGTATGGCGACCTGTCACACGCGCTGGCGTTCGAGGGCACGCTTCGTTCGGGGCACCTGGAATCGCCTGCGCATCCCGGTGCCTTACCCGCCAGCCGCGGTCCGTTGACGCTCGACCAATTGCTGCACCCGGAACTGTGGGGCGCGCTGCTGCACACCGAATTCCCGGAGTTCTCCGCCACCATGTTCCAACCGGTGGGGGGCATGGACCGCATCACCGATGCCTTCTACCAGCGCGTCAGGGGCCACGTGCAACTGGGCGCCCAGGTGCGGCGGATCCGCCAGTTGGAAGACGGCGTGGCGGTGACTTACCACGACACGCTCAGCGGTCGCGAACAGGTGGTCCGCGCCGATTACCTGATCTCGACGTTGCCACTACCGCTGCTGGCCAAGCTCGACACCGATTTCAGCGACCCGATCAAGGCCGCCTTGCTCAGCACCCGCAGCGACCAGGCGACCAAAGTCGCTTGGCAGTCGCCGCGCTTCTGGGAAACCGACTACCGCACCTACGGTGGCCTGTCGTGGATCGAACACCCGGCACGCCTGCTGTGGTACCCGAGCAACGACCTCAACACCCGCGAAGGCTTGCTGGTGGCGGGCTACGTGACCGGGGAGGGCGCCGACGTGTTTGGCGCGCAGCCGTTCGACAAGCAGTACGCCACCTCCAAGGAGGCCGTGGAACTGTTGCATCCGGGCTATTCAAAACACCTGCGCCACCCGCTGGCGGTGTCCTGGGAACAGATTCCCTACAGCGAAGGCCCGTGGCTGCAACGTGAACACTTCCCGGCCGACGCCAGCGCCTTGCTCGAAGCCGGGCATGGCCGGGTGTATTTCGCCGGCGACGGCCTGGTGCAAAGCGGCGTCGGTATCTGGCAGGAATCGGCGGCCAACTCGGCGCGCCATGTGGTCGGGCAACTGGCCGAACGGGTCACCCAACAAACACACCTTGCGGCACTTGCCGCCTCGTAAGGAGCTTCATCATGAGCGACAGCATCCAACGCACCCGTGTCGGCGATTTCCCGATCTCGCAGACCGTCACTGTACCGGCTTCAGCCAGCCTGATCTTTGTCAGCGGCACCTTGCCTGACGTGCACGACGCGACCGCCCCGGCAGGCACGCCGGCGGCCTATGGCAATACCGAAGTGCAGACGGTCTCGGTCTTCAACAAGCTGCGCACGATCCTGCGCCAGCAAGACCTGGACCTGGGCGATATCGTGCAGTTGCGGGTGTTCCTGGTGGGCGCCGAAGAGACGGGTGGCAAGCTGGATTTCGCCGGCTTGCAGGCGGGCTACACCCAGTTCTTTGGCACGCCTGCGCAGCCGAATAAACCGGCGCGCACAGCGTTGCAAGTGGTGGCATTGCCATTGCCCGGTGCGTTGGTTGAAGTGGAGGCGATCGCTGCCAGAACAGTGTGATGCGCATGGGGGAGGTGCAGGCGAGCGGTTGACGGCCTCAGTCGACCGCTCAGCTCAACATCACCGACTTTTTGCAATCACACTGCTCATGTACTGATGTAAATCGCGAAAGTCGTTAACGCTCCACGCGTGCGGTGCCAGCTTTACACCATTCTCTCGCAACGTTCTTGGAATCAAGTCTCCATTGGGGCGCAGTATTACCGAAGACACAATGACGCCTGGGTAATCATGCAGGCGTTGTTTGAACGTAGCCGTTGTCAGGTCGGGTGTAGGCGGGGTGCTTTTGTTGGCCAGGGGCCCCGTTCCTTTGATATCGGCGCCGTGGCATAGCGCGCAGCGCTGTGAGTAGAGCGTTTTCCCGTTGACGTTATCCGCGAAGCAGAGTGATGTTTGAGTCAGCGATAAAATGCCCAGTGTCGCGATGACTGATATTTTCATTGTTATACGTCCTTGTCATAACGGCTTTGTTTCATCTCAACCGTTTGATTTTGCTGAGTAAATTACTATCTGGCTGATGGTAAAGCCGCCATTCTCCTGCGGGACATCCTTGCGCGCAAGGGCGCCCGCTCTCCCTGTGCGTTGCCTAAGGTTATGCATTTTTTTCGAGAAAACTCCTACATGATGGTGGGATTTTTCATTCTTTATACTCGTCTTTTTCCTCCTAGGATGTGGCGCGATCGCTTGAACGCAAGCGAGACGGCGAGGGCTGTTTCTACCCGTCCCGTAGCCATCAGTAAATGCTTAGGAGTCAACACATGAAAATGACCAACGTGAGCAAACGCCTGTGCCGCTCGGCCTTGGTTGTGATCGTCACAGGTGCATTGGCAGGTTGTGCCGCGACGCCGCTGCCGGCGACAAAAATCTCCATGGCCCGTGATTCGGTTGGGCGCGCCGTGTCGGCGCAGGCCACCCAATTCGCACCGCTGGAAATGAAAACGGCCCAGGACAAGCTGGCGCGCATGGAGCAAGCCATCGGTGAGAAAAATTATCTCCAGGTCGACGCCTTGGCCGAGCAGATCGAAGCCGATGCCAGCCTGGCCGAAGCCAAGGCCAATGCCGTGCGTAAACAACAGGTCTTGATGCAGGCGCGAGAGGGCATCCAGGTGCTCAAGCAGGAAATGCTCAACGCCCCCGCGACTACCCACTGAGGATCCTTCCATGCGTGCCACTTTAGTCATTCCTGTTCTTTCGGCCCTGGGCCTGGCGTTGGCCGGCTGCGCCACCCCGCCGGAAAACCCGCAACTCCTGCAAGCGCGCAGTCAATTCTCCAGCCTGCAGCAAAAGCCTGAGTCCAACACCCTGGCGGCGGTTGAAACGCGCATTGCGTCCAATGCTGTGGACCGTGCCAACCAACTCTCCCTGCACAACCGTACCGACCCACAGATCGACCAGCTCGCGTACTTGGCGACGCAGAAAATCGCCCTGGCCGAGCAGACCATCGTCAGTCGCAAAACCGACGCCCAGCTCGATAACATTGCGGTGGACCGCACCCAGGTACAGCTCGACGTGCGCACCGCGCAGCTCAAGGCATTACAGGCGATGAAAGCCCGGCCGACCGAGCGCGGCCAGGTCGTCACCTTTGGCGACGTGCTGTTCGACACCGGCAGGGCCGAGCTGAAACCGGGCAGCCAACGCGACTTCCAGGGGCTGGCAACCTTCCTGTTGCAGAACCCGGAGCGTCAGGTACGTGTAGAGGGCTTCACCGACAGCACCGGTGGCGATGCTTTCAACCAGAGCTTGTCCGAGCGACGTGCGCAAGCGGTTGCCCGTGGCCTGCAACAGCTCGGCGTGGGGCCTCAGCGCATGGCGGTGATGGGTTACGGCAAGCAGTTTCCGGTCGCCGATAATGTGAGTGCGCAGTCGCGCCAATTGAATCGCCGGGTGGAAGTGATTGTGTCCAACGACGGTTCAGCGGTCAGCGCCCGGCGCTAAGCCGTGCCAGTGATTGTTATGCGAGTTATGCAGGTATGGGTTTTTTTAGATCAATATTTTTAATAATTAGCATAGATCTATAAAGCCTTTCACAAGCCCCGCCCCCGGGCATTAAGGTCATCCTCCACAGGCCAGCACCGCTGCCATCCACGGAGGAATACCTTGATGCCCACCTTGCCTCGCCAACTCAAATTCGGCGCCATTCTCACCGGCGTCGGCACCGCACAAAACGAATGGCTGCACCCGCAAATCCCAGGCGATGCCAGTGTGGATATCGACTGGTACCGCGCCCAGGCACAACAGGCGGAAGCGGCCAAGTTCGACCTGGTGTTCATCGTCGACAGCCCCTACATCACACCGGACTCCGCGCCGCACTTTCTCAACCGCCTGGAACCGTTGACGCTGCTCTCGGCCATCGCCGGCGCCACGTCGAACATCGGCCTGGTGGCGACCCTCACCACGTCCTATACCGAACCTTTCAACGTGGCGCGGCAGTTCGCGTCCCTGGACCATATCAGCGGTGGCCGCGCAGGTTGGAACGTGGTCACCACCGGCCTGGAAGGCGCGGCCGGCAACTTCGGCCGTGAGCAGCATATCGACCACACCGAACGCTATCGCCGGGCGGCCGAACACCTGGAGGTGGTGCAGGGGCTGTGGAACTCCTACGAAGACGATGCCTTTGTGCGTGACAAGCAAAACAAGGTGTTCCTCGACCCGCAACGCCAGCATCGCCTCGATCACCACGGTGAGTTTTTCTCCGTCACCGGGCCGCTGAACATCGCGCGTTCGGCCCAGGGCCAACCGGTGATTTTCCAGGCGGGGATTTCCGAATCCGGGCGTGGCCTGGCCGCCAACTATGCCGAGGGGATTTTTGCCGGTGTGGGCAATTTCGAAGACGCCCAGGCTTATTACAGCGACATCAAAAAACGCACCGCCGCCGCCGGGCGCAACCCCGATCATGTGACCATCCTGCCCGGCATTTCGCCGATCATTGCCGACACCGATGAGCAAGCCCAGGCCATCGACCGCGAGCGTAATGGCGAGCTGGACCTGAACAAGGCGCTGGTGCAATTGGGGCGGCCGTTCAACTACCACGACTTCAGCCAATACCCTCTGGACGAACCGTTCCCGGACCTGGGCGACCTGGGCAGCAACGGTTATCGCGGGCATGCCGAAAACATCAAGCAGGTTGCCCGTGACCAAGGGCTCACCTTACGTCAGGCGGCCTTGCGTTTTGCCAAACCGTTTTCCAGCTTCGTCGGCTCGCCCAAGACCGTGGCGGACGAGATTGAGCGCTGGTTTGTCGAGGGCGCGGTGGACGGGTTCAACATCCACGTGGGCGCGCCGGAGGACTTCGCGCGGTTTACTGATCAAGTGTTGCCGCTGTTGCGGGCGCGAGGGTTGTTTCGCAGTGAGTACAGCCACAGCACGCTGCGCGGGCATTTGGGGTTGCCGGTGCCGGTGAATCGGCATACGGCGGCGCGGGCGGCAGCGGCGTAACGGGTCACCACCACTTCCAGCGACCTTGTTTTTTCAGGGTCGCGATGATGGCTTGGCGCTTGTGGCGGATTTCGACTGATTTTTGCCGAAGTTCGCGGCAGCGGTTGCAGTTGAGGATCAACAACCCGATCAATGGGCCGAGGATGGCCATCGAGTAGAGATACAGGTCGGGGCGGTAGGCGATTGTGGGAAGCGCTATCAGCAGGCAGATCAGGTATATCGCGACGTTCAGCCAGACCCAGTAGGTGCGGCCGTACAACACTTCGTATTTGGCAAGGGCAAACACTGCGCCAAGTCCTGCGGCGCCGAAAAGAGCGGTTTTGGCAGCAAAACCTACGGGGTATGTTGAGAGATAAGTGAGCATTGTCAGCGTTGCCGTCAATCCTAGTGAGGTACATGCGATAAGCATGTCTGCCCCGATTACAGGCATGTACCGCTTTAGAAGCTTCCAGGGATCTTCAATAAACACAGTTGAGTAGTATTGGTTTTTTATCTCCTCCTGCCCACTCACTGGCTGACCTCCTCGTAGATGCCTATCGCAATCGTCCTGGTGTTTCCGTTAGTTGCACTGCTGGTGACGCTCAACGATGCAGCCAATACGTCGATTATGTGGGTAGCCGTCGCACGCTGCATATTCGTAGCGCTGATACGCTTGGGGGCTCTACCCATAGCTTTCTCCAACTTGAGCAGTTTGGACGTCAACCTCGGGTCTCGGATTCTAAGCATCTCGTCATTCAGTTTTGCCCTCTCTTGCCGCGTCAGGCCCTTGAGCACTAAACGAAGGGGTTTTCCGGTTACTCGTGTGGTTGTACTGACTGCTTTCACTGTGACCAACATAGAAGTGGCAACGCCCAGTAAAGAAATGCCGTCCAACACTGCCGTCGCGTCCTGATACCAGGATTCACTATCTAAATAGTCATTGACCTGCGGGAACACCGCTTCTGAGCCGGTTCGGATAACGCCAGCCATACACTGTACGGAACCCGCCACCGCTGCGGCCTTACCAATGAACGAAATCAACGCACTCGTACCTGCCGTAAACGGCATCAGCACAACCCCACTTGTAACCACTAGCCAACTCAGCAGCGCCCCCGCACACGTCACCGCCGTATTCATCGCCTCCGCCACTAACCTCGACTCCCGAGGCTCATGCTCCAGCATCCGCTTGAACTCCACCGGCCCCACGTGCCGTGGCGCTTCACGCAGCACGACCTTGATCGGCTGTACGCTGCAGATCGCCTGGAACTCACGCAGCACCACCACATTGAACACCTCATCGATATACACCACCCCCGCGCCAATCAGCGCCGGGTCGCTGTCAATCACGGAAAACAATCGACGCAGGTCAATGCTGCCTTCAATGCGTTGGCGTGTGGTGCGGTGAGCCGAGGGGAATCCATCTTTAAGCAGCGAGGCCTTCATTCCTTAACTCCTGGGTATTCGCGGAGTTGAGAGGTTAAAGACGCAGCGAAGCAAATTAATGTCAGACGTTTCGCCTTTTCGAGACGGGCCCTTCCCGATCTTGCTTGACCACCTTGTGAGTACCACCCCGATTCAGGAACAGTGCGCCCCGCGTCACTCACGGCGCAGCACAGGACAGGGAGCCAACATGGCAGTCGATATGTTTTTGAAACTGGGCGATATCAAGGGTGAATCACGGGACCAGGCCCACCGTGACGAGATCGATATCACCGAGTGGGCCTGGGGGCTGTCGCAGACGGGATCGATGCACTCCGGTACGGGCGGCGGGGCAGGCAAGGCCGATTTTGCCAACCTGAACCTGACCAAACCGCTGGATAAATCCAGCCCCAACCTGATGATGGCCTGCGCGAGCGGCAAGCATTACCCAGAAGCAAGACTGGTGGTGCGCAAAGCGGGAGGTACCAGCCCGGTGGAGTACCTGGTGATCACCTTGAAGGAAGTCATGGTGCTGTCCTACGGCACCGGTGCCGACAGTAAAGATGACCTGCTCTACGACCGTATCGCCTTGAATTTCGCCAGCGTCGACATCAGCTACCAGCCGCAGAAAGCCGATGGCGCCAAAGACGGCGGGCCGGTGAAATTCGGCTGGAACATCCGGCAAAACATCAAGGCGTAATACCTTGGAAGGCCATAGGCACCGAGTGGTGGGGCGTGCGTTTGGTTACTTTTGGCGTTTTCCAAAAGTGACCCGCCGTAAGGGCGGAGCCCATAGCCGCCGTTACCTAAACAATGGATATGTACTCAATCAGATCCAACATCCTGTAAATCACATAGCAGCAGTTGATACCCGTCACGAGGGCCCCACAAGAAATCATGTAGCCCCTCAGAACTCACTCACCAAACCCAATAATCGCCTTAGTCTCCAAATACTCCTCAAACCCCTGTACCCCATACTCCCGCCCATTCCCCGAACGCTTGTAACCCCCAAACGGCGCCATCGGGTTCCAAGCCGGATGGTTCAAGTGCACCTGTCCTGCCCGTATACGCGAAGCCACGGCCCGCGCAAGCTCCAAGTCCTGCCCCTGAACGTGAGCACCCAACCCATACACCGTGTCATTGGCAATCGCTACCGCCTCATCCACCGAGTCATACGCAATAATGCACAACACCGGCCCAAATATTTCCTCCTGGGCAATGCGCATCCCACTCTGCACCTCAGAGAACACCGTCGGCCGGGTATAGAAGCCCTTATCAAAACCCGCCACCCGCCCAGGCCCACCGCACACCAGTTTTGCCCCCTCGTCGAGGCCGGCGGCGATCATGGTTTGGACGCGATTGAACTGGGCCTCGTTGGCAATCGGACCCAGCACCGTGTCTTCCGACTGCGGGTCGCCCACGACGATTGCCTCCACGGTGGCCGCCGCCAGCGCCTCGACTTCGGCCAAGCGGTGTTTCGGCACAATCATCCGGGTCGGTGCGCTGCAGGATTGCCCGACATTGCGAAACGCCGACATCACGCCCAACGGCACGGCCTTGGCGAAATCCGCATCGGGCAACAGGATATTCGGCGACTTGCCGCCCAGCTCCTGGGTCACGCGTTTCACCGTCGGCGCCGCCGCTTGTGCAACCAGCGCGCCGGCGCGGTTGGAGCCGGTGATTGAAATCATGTCGATATCGGAGTGCGCCGCCATGGCTGCACCGACCTCGGCACCGCTGCCGTTGACCAGGTTGAAGACCCCAGGCGGCAGGCCCGCGTCGTGCACCAGTTGGGCAAACAACAGGGCGCTCAGCGGCGACAGTTCGCTGGGTTTCAACACCACGGTGCAGCCGGCGGCGATGGCCGGGGCGACTTTTGCGGTGATCTGGTACAGCGGCCAGTTCCACGGTGTGATCAGGCCGCAGACGCCGATGGCTTCGCGCTCGATCGCGGTGCCGCCTTCCACGGTCTGGAATGGATAGCTGGACAGCAGGTCACGTGCGACCCGAACGTGTTCAGCCGCCAACGGCACCTGCATCGCCCGGGCGAAACTGATCGCCGCGCCCATTTCCAGGGACAGCGCCTGGGCCAACTGCTCTTTGCGCTCAAGGATGAGCGCGTGGATGTTCCCAATCACCTGCGCGCGCACGGCGGCCGGGGTCGCAGACCAACCCGCAAACGCCGCGCGTGCTGCTGCGACGGCGCGGTCCACATCCGCGGCCGAGCCACGTGCCACCTGGGCGACTACCGTCTCATCGGCCGGATTGACCACCGGTAAACTGGCCGGGATGACGGGCGAAACCCACTGGCCATCGATGTAAAACCGCTGGGATGTGTGCGGATCGATGCTGTTGCTATGCGAAGAGTGTGTGGTCATCCAACGAGCTCCCTGGAGCGGTAATGGCGCTGCGAACAGCACGGCCCTGTCTTCCCGATAAACTAGCAAAACGGCCCCACCCAAAGATGCCGTTATTCAAGCCTGCAAGGGATAATCTGCTGAATCCAACATCCCCCGCAGCCCACTAGATTCTTTGTAGTGAGCGGGCTTGCCCCGCGCTGGGGTGCGAAGCGGCCCCAATATGGGCTAATGAATTTCTCCAGATAAAACGGGGGCGCATGGTTTCAGGGCCGCTTCGCAGCCCAGCGCAGCCCAGCGCGGGCGATGCGGCGACCCGACAAGCCCGCTCACTACAAATCCTCTGCCGCAGGTTGTCTTGCTAGCCGATTGCTTGCGTTACCAGGGCAAATTGCTGGACGCCGTCGCGCGATTGCGGGGGCACGCCCAGCACCATGCGTGGCGCCCTGTCCACGCATGGCAGCCCCAGGCTTTCCAGCCAGCCGGCCAAGCCGCAATCGGCCAGAATGTCGAAGCGCACGAAGGCTCCGGGAATCAGCCGCAGCAGGTGGGTGATCAACTGTCGGGCCTGGTCCGGGTTCTGCGCGACCACCGGGCCGATGATATGCCCGCGACCAAATCGACGCAGCAGGGCGCAACCCTGCAGTTGCCCTTGCGCCTCGAGGCCGGCCACGTGCTCGGCCGTGGGCAGCAAATCATTGAGCACCCCGGTGCGGTCCAGGCCACTGCCTGCATTGGCGAGTTCAATCACCTGCGGGTAATCGGCCAGGCTCAGCGCGCGGCATTGCGTGTGCTCGACCAAGGGCTGTGGCGCTGGGGTCTGCGGCACGCCTTGATGTTGCTGGATACGCGCGAAATCGACGAAGCCCATGCTTGCGTAAAGCGGTGCGCCGGATTCGGTGGCGTTGAGGATCGGCGTGCGCGGCGCCGCAGCTTCCAGGCACAGCTGCATCAGCCGGCGTCCGATGCCGTTGCCTTGGTGCGCATCGTTGACGATCACCAGGCCGATGGAGGAATAAGCGCCCTGGTGACAGGCGAATGCCACGCCCACCAGATGGCCGTCATGCTCGGCGACGAAGCCTTCGGAGGTGCGCTGCACCATGGCCCAATCTTCCTCGCGGTGAGGCCACTTCAGGTGTACGGACAGCGCATGGGCGGCGGGTATGTCGGCGGCGGTGGCCGAGCGATAAACATAGGCGTGGCTCATATCAGTTTTCCTGTGGTGGGCGCGCTCGCGGGCACCGTCGAAGGCTGGGTAAACCGCCGGATATCAAAGGGGCTGATCAGGGTGCTGGTGCTGCCGGTGCTGATCAGTTCGGCCATTACGTCCCCCACGCCAGGGCCGAGCTGGAAGCCGTGGCCGCAGAAACCAAAGGCATAAAACAGCCCGTCCACGGCGCCACTTGGGCCCATCACCGGCAGGGAGTCCGGGGTGTAGCTTTCGATGCCACTCCACACGCGGATGATGTTCAGCTTTTCGGCGCCGGGCAGCAGTCGGCGCATCTGGCGCATCTGGTTGAGCAGGCTCTCGGGCTTGAAATAGGCGCGTCGATTGATCATGTCCGGGGTACAGCGATTGCCGCCGCCGATGATGATGTTGCCGCGTGGGATCTGCCGGAAGTAGATCACCTCTTCCTTGATTTTGGTAAACACGCCGATCACGGTCGGCAAGGCATAGGGCACCGGTTCGGTGACCGACATCTGCGGGCCGTTGGGCTCCAGCGGTACCGGTTCACCGAAACGCTCGGACAACCGCGCCGCCCAGGCACCGGCGGTAATCAACAGTTGCTCGGCAACGAACAATTGCCCATCGGTGGTGGTGACGTGGAACAGGCCGTTGACCTTTTCCACGTCGGCGACTTCGGTTCTTTCCTCGATGCGCGCACCGAGGCGTCGTGCCGCGCGTGCAAACGCCGGGGCTGCCAGGCGCGGGTTGGCGTGACCGTCATGAGGCGCGTAGGAGCCACCTTTTACGTCCGGTCCCAGAAAGCCGAAGCGTTTGTGCAACTCGGCGCCGCGATAGATTTGCAGGTCCAGCTGCGCCGCTTCCGGCGCGGCGGCGTAGGCCTCCAGTTCGGCAATTTCATCTTCGCGGTAACACACACGCATATGCCCGCTGGGGATGAATTCAAGGTCGTCGTCGATCAGTTCCGGCAGGCGTTTCCACAGCGCCCACGAACGATTCGCCAGCTCCAGCTGCCCCAGGTAGCGTCCCTGGCGGCGCACGTTGCCGAAGTTGACGCCGCTGGCGTACTGGCCGATCTGGTCACGTTCCAGCAGCGTGACCGAACAACCGCGCCGCCGCAGGAAAAACGCGGACGACGCCCCCATGATGCCGCCGCCGATGATCAGCACATCGCTTTTAGATCCTGCTTGATTACCAGCCATGGAGGCGGCTCCAGGTGTGCACGCCACCGTCGGCGTCCAGGGCGTGATAGTCCGGGAACTGCGCGCCGGTGGCACAGGCATGGTTAGGCAGGATGCGCAGCCGACTGCCGATGGGGAAGCGTTCGGTAATGTCATCACCGTCGACGGTGTGCAGGGTAATGATGCCGTGTTCCTGGTTGGCGCCGGTGACGCGCGCGCCTTCGAGCCAGACGCCGGCTTCGCTGCACACTTGGCCATAACCAAAGTCCTGACGCTGACGCTGGGTACCACGGTCTCGGCTCATCGCCATCCAGCCGGCGTCGGTGATGACCCAGCCTTTCTCCGGTTGATGGCCGATCACGCTGGTCAGCACGCTCAGCGCCAGCTCGTCCGGCTGGCACACGCCGATGTTGTGCATGACCAGGTCGAAGAACACATAGACCCCGGCGCGCACTTCGGTGACGCCGTCCAGGTCCAGCGCCGACAGGGCCGTGGGGGTGGAACCGATGCTGACGTCGGGGCATGCCAGCCCGGTCGCGCGGATTCGTTGCGCGGCGCGCACGCACAGCGCACGCTCCTGTTCGGCCAGCACTTGCAGGGCTTCAGGCGTGTCGAGTTCGTAACTGGAGCCGGCGTGGGTCATCACGCCACGCAGGTGCATGCCGCCGTCGCTGAGGATTCGCGCCACGTCCAGCAGGGCCTCGTCTTCAGCGGCCAGGCCGGAGCGGTGGCCATCGCAGTCGATTTCAATCCATACGTCGAGGCGCTCGTCGTGTTGCTGTGCAAACGCGACGAGGGCTTGGGCACCGGCGACGCTGTCGGTGAGCAGGCTCAGGTTGCAGCCTTGGCGCCGCAGGGCCAGGGCTTGGGGCAGTTTGCCCGGCGCGACGGCCACGGCATAAAACACATCGAGGATTCCTTGGCTGAAGCAATGCTGCGCCTCCTTGAGGGTCGACACCGTGACACCGCTGGCGCCCGCAGCGAGCTGCGCCTGGATCACCGGCAGGCATTTACTGGTCTTGATATGCGGGCGTAAACGCACGCCGAGGGTATTCATCCGTTGCTGCATCCGCTGGATATTGTGCTGCATCCGCGGGATATCGATCAGTGCGGCGGGGGTGTCGAGGGCGGCAATCGGCGTGGGCATGGCAGGGCTCGAATGGCTGGGTTCAGGTTGCACTCTACTCAGGCATCCTTAAGGTGTGGTTCAATCAAAGCTAATCAATCATTAAGTAAAATTGAATGATCTCCATCGAAGACCTGCGCCTGGCCGCCACACTTGCACGCTGCGAGTCGCTGAGTGCTGCCGCCAGAGTCCTGAATGTGTCGCCGCCGGCGCTGTCCATGCGCCTGCGTAAGTTGGAGACGCTGCTGGGGCTGACCTTGGCCAACCGCGATGCGCGGCGCCTCAGCTTGACCGCCGACGGCGAACGTTTTTCCCGCGAAAGTGCGCTGCTGCTGGAGCAGTTGGAAGCGCTGCCGGAGTCATTCAGGCAAAAGGACGAAACACTGGTGGGCACACTGAGGCTGGCCGCGCCGTTTGGCTATGGCCGCCAGCGCATCGCGCCGCTGTTGGCACGGTTTGCCAGAGTGCATCCGCAGCTTTGCCTGCACCTGGATCTGCGCGAGACACCTTGGCCGGACCGGCATGACAGCGATGCGGTGATCCACATCGGCCATCTCAACGACAGCCTGTGGACCGGTCGGCAACTCACGCCGAACGAGCGCTGGTTATGCGCGAGCCCGGCCTACCTGCAAGCGCACGGCGTGCCGTCCTCCCCGGATCAACTCGCCGAGCATCGCTGCATCTGCATTCGAGAAAACGATGAGGATGTGACGCTGTGGCACCTGCGCAAGGGGCAGGGCCGCAAGACGTTGCGCGTGGAGCCTGCGTTGCTGAGTAACGACGGCAGCGTTGCCCGGCGCTGGGCCGAGCAAGGCTTGGGGTTGGTGCTGCGTTCGCAGTGGGATGTGAGTGACGCCATCGCCAGCGGCAGCCTGGTACGCGTGTTGGCGGACTGGAGCTTTGACAGCGCACCGATCGTCCTGCTGGTGCCGTCACGTAAACTGCGCAGCCCGCGCGTCCAAGCCTTGGTGGCGTTCCTGGAAGAGGCGCTGAAAGCCTGATTTATTTCACCGCGTAGACCTTGCGCACATACACTGTGCTGTTCCAGGCACACGGCGCGCCTTTGGCCACAAACACGCTGTCACCGGTGTTGACCGTCACCTCGGCACCGCTGTCATCCTGCAGGGTGACGCGGCCTTCGAGCAGGTGCATCAACTCATGCAGTTTGTGCGGGCGACCGTGGCGGGCGTAGGGCGTGGAGTCCCAGATGCCGATACGCAGCTCGGTGACCGCATCGTCGAACAGGTTGAACGCACGGCACTGCGGCGTGGGACCGATCAGGATCTGCGCTTCCGGCGCGGCCGAGGGGTTAAGCAGGGTGTGCGGGTCGAGCAGGGTCAGGCCGGGGCGGGCGGGTGCGTCGGCCTGATCGTAGGCGCAGAACGCCCACTGGCTGCCTGCGCTCGCCTGCACGGTGAGGCGTGTGCCACGACCGATCACGGCGCTGGCGCCGATGCCCAGTTCCAGCGTTTGCTCGGCACTGCTGAGCACCACATGGCCTGCGTGCACCACCAGTGTTTCACTGTGGGGGAAGTCTTCGATCACGGTGTCACCGCTGAACCCTACAAGGCCTGCGGACACACCATCGTCGCCTCGCCAGGCGAGTTGACGGGTGTCGCCGAATGGGTCCAACGCGCTCAAGGCGCCCGTGTTGAAGGACGTGGCAACGCGGCTGCCGTCGGCACGCGCCAACAGCAGGATACGGGGAGATGACATGGGGAGTGCTCCGGGAGGAAAAGTCAGCCGATCGCCTGGGTGATCAGGGCAAAGGGGTGTAGGCCTTGGCTGGCCTGGGGCGGCGTGCCTCGGGCCATCTGCGCGACGGTGTCGACGTTCTTCAGGCCCGCCTGTTCGAGCCAGTCACTGAGGCCGCAGGCGACGGGGATGTCGATGCGCACAAAGGCGTCCGGCACCTGGGCCAGCAATGTGGCGATCAGGTGCTTGGCCTGCTCGATGTGCTCGGCCACCACCGGGCCGATGCACCGCCCACGCCCAAACGGTCGCAGCAGGGCGAAGCCGCGTAGCTGCCCATCGCGCTCGATGCCCACGGCGTGCTCCACCTGCAGGTCGCGTAATACGTCGCGGCGGTCGAGGCCGCTGGCGGCTTTGGCGAGTGTCAGCAGGGCGGTGTGATCATCGGTGTGCAGGGCGCGGCAGGTTTCGCCGTTGGCCAGCGGCGGCAGGGCAGGCACCTGCACCTGGCCCTGATGCTGCTGCACCCGTCCGAATTCGACAAAGCCCTGGCTGGCGTACAACGGCGCACCGGCGAGGGTCGCGTTGAGGACCGGGGTGCGTGAGCCGCAGGCGGCGAGGGCTTTTTCCATCAGGCGTCGGCCGATGCCCTGGCCTTGGTAGTTATCGCTGACGATCACCAGGCCGATGGTGGCGTAATCGCCTTGGGGGCAGGTGAAGGCGCTGCCGATCAGCCGCTCGCCGTCCGTCACCACGAAGCCGTCGCTGACCCGGTGCAACGTGGCCCAGTCTTCCAGGCGGTGGGGCCATTTGAGTTGTACCGACAGGGCGTGGGCGGCCGGGAGGTCGTCTGTGGTCATAGGGCGGTAGGTATAAGCGGGGTGTGGCAGGGCGGACATGGCATGCCTCCATAGAACGTGGTTTTTTGCGGCGTCAGGGTGCTTGTATCCCACCTGGGTTGGGGGCTGGCAAGGGGGGTGGGGATATTCGGTAGATTCCTTGGGCTGTGGGTTCTGGGGCCACAGGTACTACTTAATTTTTGTGGGGCGGCGGTAGTAAATGCTAGGAGGGGTGTGAGTGCAGATCCGTTATTTAGGTTAGGGCCACCTAGGGTTCCGCTCTTACAGCGGGTCACTTTTGGAAAAGAGCCCCAAAAGTAACCAAAAGGGCTCTTGCCCCAACACTCGGCACCTCGCTTAGGCTCGGTGTGCCCGTAATTCGCCAGGGATTTGGGGGGCCGCCGCCACGCGCCATCCATGGCGCGGGGCGGCTAAACCGGCATCCCTGCCGGTTTACCCCCCAAATCCCTGTCGAATTCCGGCCAGCGTGTTTAACGGGGCGCCTAAGATCAAGATCAAAAGCAAAAGCACAGCGGCCTGACAGCCGGCTTGAGTGGTGTGGAGCAAAGGCAAACGCGGCGGCCTTAAAGCCGACCGGAGTTGCGTCTGTCGATCGCGGTATAAATGTGGGAGGGGGCTTGCCCCCGATTGCAGGGTGACAGCCACAACTGCATCAGCTGACACACCGCCATCGAGAGCAAGCCAGCTCTTACACGTACCTGCTTTTGATCCAACCACTCAGGTCGGCTACTAGGCCGCCGTGCTCTTGCTTTTGATCTTGATCTCAGGCGCCCCGTCAAACACGCTGGCCGAACGCAGGCTTGAATCCGTGGGTAACCCGGCAGGACGCCGGGTTAGCCGCCCCGCGCCATGGATGGCGCGTGGCGGCGGCCCACGGATTCAAGCCGGAGTGAGGGCACACCGAGCCTAGGCGAGGTGCCGAGTGTTGGGGCGAAGGCCTTTTGCTTACTTTTGGGCCTTTCCAAAAGTGAGCCGCTGTAAGAGCGGAACCCTAGGTGGCCCTAACCTAAATAACGGATATACACCCAATCCCCCCCGGCCACACTTTCTGCCGCCCCAACCCCCCGTCCTTAAGCCCTCACCCCACAAAGTCCCCCCAAAAGCCCCCTAAAAGCGCACAAACAAAGGCCCTGCCCAAGCCTGGCGCGCACCGCAAAGTCTGCTGAGCCCAGCCACCAAAACGGTGGTTTGTATTGAGCACAGGTCTTTTTAGACGGCATATGCTGATTTCACAGTGGTGTAATGAACCTGTGCTGCAACGAGGCCGACGCGCCGCCAGGGCAGCGAACGCTTGCCACACTCAACTGACTTCAGGACCGCACTCAATGAGCTTTCTTCGTCCCAAATTCATTACGTTCGACTGCTACGGTACGCTGACCAACTTCCATATGGGCACCATGACCCGCGAGCTGTTCGCCGATCGCATCAAGCCCGAGCAGATGGACCAGTTCGTCAAGGACTTCTCAGCCTATCGCCTCGACCAGGTGATGGGTGACTGGCGTCCGTATGACGAAATCCTCAAAACCGCCCTGGCCCGTACCTGCAAGCGCTGGGGTATCGATTATCGCGAAGAAGGCCAGCTGTATTACGACGCCGTACCGACCTGGGGCCCTCATGCGGACGTGCCGGCCGGTCTGTCGAAGATTGCCGACAAGATTCCCCTGGTGATCTTCTCCAATGCCATGGACAGTCAGATCATGTCCAACGTCGACAAGCTCGGCGCGCCGTTCCATAAGGTGTTCACCGCCGAACAGGCCCAGGCCTACAAGCCTCGCCTGGCGGCCTTTGAGTTCATGCTCGACAACCTCGGCTGCGGCCCGGAAGACATCTTGCATGTGTCGTCCAGCTTCCGTTATGACCTGATGTCGGCCCATGACATGAAGATCAAGCACAAGGCATTCGTTGCCCGTGGCCATGAAGTCCCGGCCAATGCCTTCTACGGTTACCAGCAGATCACCGATATCGGTGGGTTGCCGGCGTTGGTCGGCCTGTAAACGCGCACCTTGAGGGTAAGACATGGGCAGTGAATCCTATTGGCTCGACACCGCACCGGCTTTTATCGGTGCCCAGCTGGGCGGCTTGCCCAAGCAGGTCGATGTGGCTGTGGTCGGCGGTGGGTTCACCGGCCTGGCGGCGGCGCGGGCGTTGGCGCGTAAAGGCGCGAGTGTGGTGGTGCTCGACGCCGGCCGTGTGATCGGTGAAGCCTCGGGGCGTAACGGTGGGCAGTGCAACACCGGGGTGGCCCAGGACTATGCCGGGCTGCACGCCAGCCTCGGTGCCGCCAAGGCGCGTGCCTATTACCAAGCCTATGAAAGCGCGGTGCAGAGCGTGGTTTCGCTGGTCGAGCAGGAAGGGATTGCCTGTGACTTGGTGCGCAACGGCAAGCTCAAGCTGGCGGCCAAGCCGATGCATTACGAAGGCCTGGCCCGCACCTGCGAGCTGATTCGCCAGGAGGTGGATGCCGATGTCGAGCTGCTCAGCGCCGAACAGACCCATGCGGAAGTCAACTCGGCGCAGTTCCATGGCGGCTTGCTGCAACGCAACGGCGTGCAGATGCACGTCGGCCGCTTTGGGGTCGGTTTGGCCGAAGCGGCGGCGCGGCGTGGCGCGATGATTTACGAGCACACCGCCGTCAAGGACTGGAAGGCCCAGGCCGGTGGCTATCAGGTCAACACCGTCAAGGGCTCACTGCACGCCGGGCAAGTCCTGCTGGCGACCGGCGCTTGCCAGCATGGCGACCTGGGCTGGTACCGCCGCCGGATTGTGCCGGTGGGCAGTTTCGTCATCGCCACCGAAGTCTTGCCCCAAGCGCTGATCGACCAGTTGCTGCCCCGGCACCGGGCTTATGTGACCAGCCGCATGATCGGCAACTACTTTCGCCTGACCCCGGACAACCGCCTGCTGTTTGGCGGGCGTGCCCGGTTTGCCATGTCCGACAGCGTCTCCGACGCCAAGAGCGGCAAGGTGCTGCAGGCGGCGATGCTGAACATGTTCCCGCAGTTGGCGCACGTGAAGATCGACTACTGCTGGGGCGGCCTGGTGGACATGACGTCCGACCGCCTGCCACGCGCCGGCCAGCACGGCGGCGTGTTCCACTCCATGGGCTACAGCGGCCATGGTGTGCAGATGTCGGTGCACATGGGCCAGGTGATGGCTGAGGTCATGGCGGGCAATGCGGCGGCCAACCCTTGGCGCGAACTGGAATGGCCGGCGATCCCCGGGCATTTCGGCAAACCCTGGTTCCTGCCGTTCGTGGGGGCGTATTACCGGTTCCAGGATTATTTGCACTGAGTTGCCGTTGTTGCGTCACCGTCGTTTGTGTTTCCAGGACGCTCCGGACATCCGTGAGCACTCGATTCTTCCGATTATCGACAGGTAGCCTTGATATGACTGACAACAAAAATACACCCGAGCTCATCTCCGGCCATGACAGCCTGCGGGTGTTCGAAAGCCTCAACCGTGGCATGTCGCGCCGCAACGCCCTGCAAATGCTCGGTGTGGCCGGTGTGGCAGCGGCCGGGGCGGGCAGCCTGTTTGGCGCCGCCGGCAAGCTGTTTGCCGATGAAGCGGCCGCCGAGGGCAAAGGCAAGCCAGGCGGAAAGATCCGCGTGGCGGGCATGTCCAGCTCCACCGCCGACACACTCGACCCGGCCAAGGGCGCGCTGTCCACCGACTACGCCCGCCACTACATGTTCTACAACGGCCTGACCCGCTTCGATAAGCACCTGGTGCCGCAACTGGAGCTGGCCGAGCGCATCGACAATACCGACGCCACCGTCTGGACCATCACCCTGCGCAAAGACGTGACCTTTCACAACGGCAAGGCCCTGACCGCCGCCGACGTGGTGTTCTCGCTGAACCGCCACAAAGACCCGCTCACCGGCTCCAAAGTCATGCCGCTGATGGAGCAGTTCGCCGAGATCAAGGCCAGCGGTCCGAACGAAGTACAGATTCGCCTCAGCGCGCCCAACGCCGAGCTGCCGTCGATCCTGGCGGTGTCGCACCTGCTGATCGTGCCCGAAGGCACCACCGATTTCGGTAAAGGCATCGGCACCGGACCGTTCACCGTGGGCGAGTTCAAGCCAGGCGTGCGTTCGATTGCGGTGCGCAACAAGAATTACTGGAAACCGGGCCTGCCGTACCTCGACGAAATCGAATTCATCGCCATCGCCGACGAGCCCTCGCGAGTCAACGCGCTGCTGTCGGGCGACGTGCACATGATCAACGAGGTCAACCCACGCTCCACTACGCGCATCGCCGCCAGCGCCAAACACCGGGTCGTGGATGCACCGTCGGGCAACTACACTGACTTGATCATCCGTCAGGACCAACTGCCCGGCAAAAGCCCTGAGTTCACCCAGGCGATGAAACTGTTGCTGGACCGTGAGCAGGTCAAGTCCGCGGTGTTCCGTGGCTTTGCCGTGGTCGGTAACGATCACCCGATTGCACCGGGTTCGCGCTACTTCAACACCGACTTGCCGCAGACGGTCTACGACCCGGAAAAAGCCAAGTTCCTGCTGAAGAAGGCCGGCATGGAAAGCATCACCATGCCCGTCATGGCCTCGCCGGCCGCCACCGGTTCGGTGGACATCGCCGTGCTGCTGCAGCAATCGGCGAAACAGGCCGGGCTCAAGCTCGACGTGAACCGCCTGCCCAGCGACGGCTACTGGTCCAACCACTGGATGAAGCACCCGTTGAGCTTCGGCAACATCAACCCACGGCCGAATGCCGACGTGATGTTCTCGCAGTTCTTCCAGTCCAAGGCGCCCTGGAACGAGTCTGGCTGGCAGAACGACCAGTTTGACCAACTGCTGATGCTGGCCCGTGGCGAAACCGACGACGCCAAGCGCGCCAAGATGTATGGCGACATGCAGACCCTGGTCCACGACCATTGCGGGATCGGCGTGCCGGTGTTCATCAGCAACATCGACGGTGTAGACCAGCGCATCAAGGGCTATGGCAGTAACCCGCTGGGCGGTTTCATGGGCTACATGTTCGCCGAGCAGGTGTGGTTGGACGCGTGAGGAGGGCAGTGCGATGAATAGCAATACACTGTGGTTGATCGGCCGGCGTCTCGGCGCCGGTGTCGTGACCTTGTTGATCGTGTCCATGGTCGTGTTCGCGATCACGGCCGTGCTGCCGGGGGATGCGGCGCAACAATCCCTCGGCCAGTTCGCGACCCCTGAACAGGTGGCGGCACTGCGCCTGAAACTGGGGTTGGACCAACCCGGTGTGCTGCGTTACCTGCACTGGTTGATGAGCCTGCTCACCGGCGACATGGGCGTGTCGGTCTCCAACGCCATGCCGGTGGGTGAACTGATGGCCGGCCGGGTGCCCAACACCCTGATGCTGGCGGGCGCTACGGCGCTGGTCTCGGTGCCGGTGGCGCTGGTACTCGGTATCGGCTCGGCGATGGGCCGGGGCGGGCGTATCGACAGTTGCCTGAGCTTTGTCACCTTGGCGATGGTCGCCGTGCCGGAGTTTCTGGTGGCGACCCTGGCCGTGCTGATTTTCGCGGTCAACCTCGGTTGGCTATCGGCGCTGTCGTACGCCAGTGACATCACCTCACCGCTGCAATTCATGCGCACCTACGCCTTGCCGGTGATGACGCTGTGCTGCGTGATCGTCGCGCAAATGGCGCGCATGACCCGCGCGGCGGTGATCGACCAACTCGACAGCCCCTATGTGGAAATGGCCCGCCTCAAAGGCGTGAGCCCGATCCGCATTGTGCTGCGCCACGCCTTGCCCAATGCAATCGGGCCGATCGCCAACGCCATCGCCCTGAGCCTGTCGTACCTGCTGGGCGGGGTGGTGATCGTCGAAACCATCTTCAACTACCCCGGCATCGCCAGCTTGATGGTCGATGCCGTGACCAACCGTGACATGGCCTTGGTGCAGGCGTGCACCATGTTGTTCTGCGCGGCTTACCTGGGCCTGGTGCTGCTCGCCGACCTGTGCGCGATCCTCTCCAACCCGAGGCTGAGAAACCAATGAACAACCTCATTGCGAAGTCCAAGCCTGTGTCTTCCGCCCTGGCCCTGGCCAAGGTGTCCAGCGGCCCGTCCTGGCTGGGGCTGTTGGGGGGCGCGGTCTGCGTCGCCTGGCTGCTGGTGGCGCTGCTCGGCCCCTGGCTGGCCCCCCACCCGGTGGGTGAAGTGGTGTCCGACAACATCTTCGAAGGCTTCAGCCTTGCGCACCCGTTCGGCACCGATTATTTGGGCCGTGACATGCTCAGCCGCGTGCTGGTCGGTGCGCGGTTCACCGTCGGCCTGGCGCTGGTAGCGGCGTTGCTGGCCAGCTTCTTCGGCACCGGGTGTGCGCTGCTGTCGGTGGTCTCGCCCAAATGGCTGGACGAAATCATCAGCCGCATCATGGACGCGTTCATTTCGATCCCGAGCAAAATGCTCGCGCTGATCATGGTCTCGGCCTTTGGTTCATCGGTGACCCTGCTGATCTGCACCGCCGTGATCAGCTACATCCCTGGCTCGTTCCGCGTTGCCCGCAGCATGGCGGTCAACATCGAGGCCCTGGAATACGTGCAGGTCGCGCGTACCCGTGGCGAACGCCGGTTGTACGTGGCGTGCATGGAGATCCTGCCGAACATGCTCAACCCGGTATTGACCGACCTGGGCCTGCGTTTCGGCTACATCGTCTTGTTGCTCAGCGGCATGAGTTTTCTCGGCCTTGGCGTGCAACCGCCGGACGCCGACCTCGGTTCGCTGGTGCGGGAAAACATCGGCGGCCTCAACCAGGGCGCGCTGGCTATCATCATTCCGGCGCTGGCCATCGGCACGCTGACCATCGGTGTGAATCTGCTGATCGACTATATGTCGTCCCGACGTAGTCGACGCACGGGAGGCCATTGAAATGACCGAATTGATTCGCGTCGAAGACCTGCGCGTGGTCGCCTGTGGCGAGCACGGCGAGGTAGAAATCGTCAAAGGCGTGAGCTTTTCCCTGGAAAAAGGTGAAGTGCTGGCGCTGATCGGTGAGTCCGGCTCGGGCAAGACCACCATCGCCCTGGCATTACTGGGGTACGCACGACGTGGCTGTCGGTTGTCCGGCGGTGTGGTGCAGGTGGGTGAGCACGACATGCTCGCCTTGAGCGAAAAACACCTGCAAGGCCTGCGTGGCAACCGCGTGTCTTATATCGCGCAAAGCGCGGCTGCGGCGTTCAACCCGGCCAAACGACTGATCGACCAGGTGGTGGAGGGGGCCCTGATCCATGGTCTGGGCACCCGCGACGAATTGCATGCCAAGGCTATCGGGCTGTTCCGCGACCTGGCCCTGCCGGACCCGGAACGCATCGCTCGACGTTACCCGCACCAGGTGTCCGGTGGGCAACTGCAACGGGTGATGGCGGCGATGGCGCTGATCAGCGACCCGCTGCTGGTGGTGCTCGACGAGCCGACCACGGCGTTGGACGTGACCACCCAGATCGACGTGCTGCGCGCCTTCAAGCGTGTGGTACGCGAGCGCGGCGCCACGGCCGTGTACGTCTCCCATGACCTGGCGGTGGTCGCGCAAATGGCCGACCAGATTGTGGTGCTCAATGGCGGGCAGGTTCTCGAGCACAGTGCCACGGCACCGCTGCTCAAGGCTCCGGCCCACGAATACACCCGCAGCCTGCTGGCGGCCGCACGGCCGGACACCACCATTCGCCCGCCCTGCGGGATTGCCGAAGAGGTGCCGCTGCTGACCATCACCGGCCTCACCGCCGGTTACGGCAACAAAAACATGCACGGCATGCCGTCGATCCGGGTGCTGGAAGACATCGACCTCACGGTGCGCCGTGGCCAGGCCATCGGGGTGATCGGCGAGTCGGGCTCCGGCAAGTCGACCCTGGCGCGCGTGGTGGCCGGGCTGTTGACCCCGGCCCTTGGCGGTCTCACGTTCGACGGCCAGGCCCTGGGTGGCAGCCTGTCGGAGCGCACCCCGGAACAATTTCGCCGGATCCAGATGGTGTTCCAGAACGCTGACACCGCCCTCAACCCCATGCACAGCGTGGCGACCATCCTCAGTCGCCCGCTGAAGATGTATTTTGGCCTCAAGGGCGCCGCGTTGAAGGCGCGCATCGATGAGTTGCTGGACCTGGTACGCCTGCCGCGCGACATGGCCGAACGCCGCCCGAATGAACTGTCCGGCGGGCAAAAGCAGCGGGTCAACCTGGCACGGGCGCTGGCGGCCAAGCCCGACTTGATCCTGTGCGATGAAGTGACCTCGGCCCTCGACACCGTGGTCGGCGCGGCAATCCTCGAACTGCTGCGCGACCTGCGCCAGCAACTGGGCGTGTCCTATCTGTTTATCAGCCATGACATCTCCACCGTGCGGGCGCTGTGCGATGACATTGTGGTGATGTACAGCGGCCACAAAGTGCAGGCCGGCAGCCGCCAGTCGTTTGCCGAACCGCCGTTCCACCCCTACACCGACCTGCTGATCCACTCGGTGCCCGAGTTGCGCCAGGGTTGGTTGGAAACCTGCGGCACAAGGTGCGAAACGCTGCCGGCGATAGGCGAGCGGGCCAACGTGCCGGAACTGTGCACCTTTCTCAATCGCTGCCCGGTGCGCGTCGATGGCCTGTGCAATCGCACCGCACCGAAGCGTCGCACCCTGGACAACGGCAGTGAAGTCCTCTGCCACCACGACAGCGCCCAGTTGCTGAATACCCAGCAGGGCGTCACTACCCTCACTTTGGGAGCCTATGCATGAAAGGGCGTTTTGTGAGGCTGGCCGAACAGGGCCGGCCGACGGTCAGCCTGACGGTGGATGGCGCACCCATCCAGGCCCTGCAGGGCGATACCCTGATGGTCGCGCTGCTGACCCAGGGCAACGCGTTGCGCCAATCGGAATTCGATAGCGGGCGCCGCGCCGGTTTCTGCCTGATGGGTGCGTGCCAGGACTGCTGGGTATGGACCCGCAGCGGCGAGCGCCTGCGCGCCTGCTCCAATGAAGTCCGTGATGGGCTGGACATCGTTACCACACAACCGGAGGCGACATGGCCACTGCACGGGTAGTTATTGTGGGCGCCGGACCTGCCGGCGTGCGCTGCGCCGAAACCCTGGTGGCGGCCGGAATCAAGCCGATCCTGATCGATGAAAACCGTCGCGACGGCGGGCAGATCTACCGCCGTCAGCCAGACGGTTTTACCCGCGACTACACCACGCTGTACGGCAGCGAAGCCGCCAAGGCCCAGGCCCTGCACCAGAGTTTCGACCGCCTGCGCGACGCCATCGACTACCGGCCCGACACCTTGGTGTGGAACCTCACGGCCGGGCAATTGTGCTGCGTGAGCCAAGGCCGTCACTGCACCGTGGATTACGACGCGCTGATCCTGTGCACCGGCGCCACCGACCGCTTGATGCCCATCGAGGGCTGGCAACTGGCGGGCACTTACAGCCTGGGCGGGGCGCAGATCGCCTTGAAAAACCAGGCCGTGTCCATCGGTCATCGCGTGGTGTTCATGGGCAGCGGGCCGTTGCTGTACCTGGTGGCCAGCCAATACGTCAAAGCCGGCGCTGAGGTGGCGGCGGTGCTCGACACCTCACCCCTGAGCCTGCGTCTCAAGGCCTTGCCGAAATTGCTGGCGCGGCCGGCCGTCCTGTTTACCGGGGTCAAGCTGCTGGCGCAGCTGTACCGCGCCAAGGTGGCGGTGCACCTGGGGATCAAGCCGCTGCAAGTCATGGGTGATGCCGCCAATGGCGTGGGGGGCGTGCGCTTCATCGCGGGTAACGGGCAGACCGTCACGGTGCAGGCCGATGCCGTTGCGCTGGGGTATCACCTGCGCCCGGAGACGCAATTGGGCGACCTGGCCGGCTGTGCCATGGCCTTTGACCAGGCCTCCAGCCAATGGTGGCTGGCCACGGACGAGGTCGGGCGCACCTCGGTGAAGGGGGTGTATGCGGCGGGTGACGGCGCGAAAATTCGCGGTGCGGATGCCGCCGAGCATGCCGGGCGCCTGGTGGCGCTGGCGCTGCTGGACGATCTGCAGCAACCGGTCGACAGCGGGCTGCGTGACGAACAAAAGCAAGCCCTGGCCGTGATGGATCAGTTTCGCCTCGGCCTGGCCCAGGCGTTTCCCTGGCCCAGCGCGCAGGCCAAGGCGTTGCCCGACAGCGCCATCGTGTGCCGCTGCGAGATGATCAGCGCCGGCGAACTGCGGCGCACCGTGAACGAGAAGGGCGCCTGTGAAGTCAATCGTGCCAAGGCATTCAGCCGCGTGGGTATGGGCCGTTGCCAGGGGCGTTATTGTTCACAGGCCGGGGCCGAAGTGATTGCCGCCGAGGCCGGGGTACCGGTGCAGGAAGTCGGTCGCCAGCGCGGTCAGGCACCGGTCAAACCCTTGCCGATGCTGATCACCGAGGAGGTGTCGTCATGAAGGTGCAAAAAGCCGATGTGGTGATTGTTGGCGGTGGTGTGATGGGCTCGGCGGCGGCGTTTTTTCTGCGCCGTCGCGGCCAGTCGGTGATCCTGCTCGAGCGCGACCAGATCGGCCAGTACGCCAGCGGGGTGAACTTCGGCAATGTGCGTCGGCAGGGGCGCTTCCTCGGCCAGTTGGCCTTGGCCAACCGCTCCTGGGCGCTGTGGAAGCGCCTGCCGGAACTGATCGATGATGACCTCGAGTTCATCCCCAGTGGGCATATGCGCGTGTGTTACCGCGAAGATGAAATCGCCGAGCTGGAGGCCTATGCGGCCGCGCCGGAAGCGGAGCAACTGGACCTGAAGATTTATCGCGGCGCCGAACTGCATCAGCGCTTCGGCTTCCTCGGCCCGGACGTCAAGGGCGGTTCCTATGCGCCCCACGATGGCCACGCCAACCCGCGTCTGGCCGCGCCGGCGTTTGCCCGCGCCGCACGGCGCCTGGGGGCGCAAATCGAAGAACGCACCGAAGTCGCCGAGGTGCAGAAGGTCGGTGCCGACTTCCACGTCACCAGCACCGACGGTCGCCAGTTCCAGGCCGCACAACTGTTGATCACCGCCGGCGCCTGGGGCCAGAAGCTTTCGGCGCAGTTCGGCGAGCCGGTGCCGCTCGACACCCACGGCCCGCAGATGGCAGTGACTGAGCCGGTGCCCTACGCGCTGCCGACGGTGATCGGCGTGTACACCAAAATCCCCGAGGAAGTGATCTACTTCCGCCAGATTCCGCGGGGCAATATCGTCATCGGTGGCGGTTACCGCAGCAAGCCGGACATGCTCAACCGCCGCGCCTACGTGGAGCCGCGCAGCATCCTCAACCAGGTCAGCCAGATGCGTCGACTGCTGCCGGGCGTCGGCAACCTGAACATCATCCGTGTGTGGAGCGGCATCGAAGGCTACCTGCCGGATTCGCTGCCGGTGATGGGCCCCAGCGGCACCGTCGGCGGCTTGTTCTATGCCTTCGGCTTCTGCGGCCACGGCTTCCAGCTCGGCCCGGGCGTCGGCGATGTGATGGCCGAGCTGCTCGCCACCGGCAGCACCAGTACCCCGATCGAGCCGTTCTCCATAACCCGGTTCGCCCCACCTGCCGAGCAACGGAGCCAGGCCTGATGAAACCGCGTGTTCTTGAGATTCTCAAACAGCTGATGGCCTTCGACACGGTGTCGTCGGAATCGAACCTGGCCCTGATCGACTACGTGCGCGACCTGTTGCTGACCAAGGGCATCGAATCCTTGATCGTCAAGGACCAGAGCGGCAAGAAGGCCAACCTGTTCGCCAGCACCGGGCCCAAGCAACAGCCCGGCGTGTTGCTGTCCGGGCACACCGACGTGGTGCCGGCGGCGGGGCAGGCGTGGACCTTTCCCGCCTTCGCCGCCACTGTGCAGGACGGGCGCATCTACGGGCGTGGCAGCTGCGACATGAAGGGCTTCATCGCCCTGGCCATCGACGCCCTGCTCGATGCCGCCGACCACACCTTGAACCGCCCGCTGCAATTGGCCCTGTCCCATGACGAGGAGATCGGTTGCGTCGGCGTACGGCGCCTGCTCGATGTTTTGCACCTGGCGCCGGTGCGCCCGTTTTTGTGCGTGATCGGCGAGCCGACCAACATGCAGTTCGTACTCGGCCACAAGGGCAAGGGGTCTTACCGCACCTACTGCCGTGGCCAGGAAGCGCATTCGTCGTTGGCGCCGCGTTCGGTCAACGCGATCCATGTGGCCTGCGACTTTATCGCCGCCCTGCGTGAGAGCCAGCAGCAATTGCAGACGCGTGGCGCCCAGGACTCCGACTACGACGTGCCCTACAGCACCGTGCATGTCGGGCAGATTGTCGGCGGCAAGGCGCTGAACATCGTGCCTAACCTGTGCAGCCTGGATTTCGAAGTGCGCAACCTGCCGGCGGACGATCTGGATCAGTTCCTGGAGCAGATGCGCGAGCGTGCCGAGGTGATCGTGCGCGAGGCGCAGAAGCTGTCCAGCGCGGCGGCCATCGAGATCGAAACCATCAACGTCTACCCCGGCCTCGACACCCACCCCAGTGTCGAAGCGGTGCGCTTTCTCAAGCAATTCGCCGCGCCGGGTACCGGCACCGCCAAGGTGTCGTTCGGCACCGAAGGTGGCCTGTTCAAGCAGCGCCTGGACGTGCCGGTGGTGGTGTGCGGGCCGGGTTCCATCGAGCAGGCGCATAAACCCGACGAGTTTATCGAGATCAGCCAGATGGACGCGGGCGAGCGCTTTTTGCAAGGTTTGCTCGGCTCATTGAAGGCCTAGCAGAGCCTGCCGTCCTGCGCCCAATTACAGCACGGCACGCTGCTTTAACCGCGCTTTCGGCATCCTCGTCCGTGGCACCTCCCTAGACTGGAGCGTGTCTCGGATCAGGACTCGACCATGCTCAAGAATCGCTTGCAAGACCCCAGCCTGCTGGCTGAACTCGCCTACGTAGATGGCCAATGGATTGCTGCCGACAGCGCGGCCACCCTGGACATCCGCGACCCTGCCACCGGCCACGTGCTGGCCCAGGTCCCGGCCATGGACGCGGTGGACACCCGCCGCGCCATCGAAGCCGCCGAGCGTGCCTGGCCCGCCTGGCGCGCCCGCCCGGCGGCTGAACGCGCGGCGCTGCTGGAGCGCTGGTACCAGGCGATGATCGACAACCTCGACGACCTGGCGCTGATCATGACCTGCGAGCAGGGCAAGCCGCTGAACGAAGCCCGTGGCGAAGTGCGCTACGGCGCCGGTTTCGTCAAATGGTTCGCCGAGGAAGCGCGGCGGATCTACGGTGAAACCATGCCGGCCCCCAGTGGCGACAGGCGCCTGCTGACCCTCAAGCAACCCGTGGGCGTGTGCGCCGCCATCACCCCGTGGAATTTCCCCAATGCGATGATCACGCGCAAATGCGCGCCGGCGCTGGCCGCCGGGTGTCCGATCATCGTCAAACCGTCGGACCTGACGCCGCTGTCAGCGCTGGCCCTGGCGGTGCTGGCCGAGCGCGTCGGCATTCCTGCGGGCGTGTTCAATGTCATCACCGGCTTGCCTGCGGGCATCGGCGAAGAGCTGACGGGCAACCCGGCGGTGCGCAAGATTTCCTTCACCGGCTCGACCGCCGTCGGCCGCCTGCTGATGCGCCAGAGTGCCGAACACATCAAGCGCCTGAGCCTTGAATTGGGCGGCAACGCGCCGTTTATCGTGTTCGACGACGCCGACCTTGAGCAGGCAATCGCTGGGGTGATGCTGAGTAAATTTCGCAACGCCGGGCAAACCTGCGTGTGCGCCAACCGCATTCTGGTGCAAGACGGCATCTACGCACGTTTTGCCGCGCGCCTGGTGGAAGAGGTGGGCAAGCTCAAGGTCGGCAACGGCCTGGAAGACGGCGTGACCATCGGCCCGCTGATCAACCCGGCGGCGGTGAACAAAGTCGCGCGGCATATCGACGACGCCCTGAGCCAAGGCGCCCAGCTGCTGTGCGGCGCGATCCCAAGTGGCGACAGCCAGTTCGTGCAACCCACGGTGCTCGGCGACACCCACGCCGGGATGTTGCTCGCCAATGAAGAAACCTTCGGCCCGGTGGCGCCGCTGATGCGCTTTACCGACGAGACCGAGGCGCTCGCCCTGGCGAATGCCACGCCGTACGGCCTGGGCGCCTACTATTTCACCCAGGACCTGCAGCGCTCGTGGCGCTTCGGCGAAGCGCTGGAATTCGGCATGGTCGGGCTCAACACCGGGATTATCTCCATGGAAGTCGCGCCGTTTGGCGGCATCAAACAATCCGGGCTGGGCCGCGAGGGCAGCAAGTACGGCCTGGACGAGTACCTTGAAGTCAAAGCCTTCCATATCGGCGGCTTGAACTGACAATGAGCGAGGCGGAATCGATGAGCAAGGCATTCAGAATCGCCGCGATTGCCGGCGATGGCATTGGCAAGGAAGTATTGCCCGAAGGGCTACGGGTACTGGAACAGGCGGCCAACATCTGGGACCTGAACCTGAGCATCGAAGTGCTCGACTGGGCCCACTGTGATTATTACCTGGAACACGGGCAGATGATGCCCGAAGACTGGTTCGAACAGCTCAAGGGCTTCGACGCGATTTACTTTGGCGCGGTGGGCTGGCCAGACAAAGTCCCGGACCATATTTCCCTGTGGGGCTCGCTGCTCAAGTTCCGCCGCGACTTCGACCAGTACGTGAACATCCGCCCGGTGCGCTTGTTCCCCGGCGTACCGTGCCCGCTGGCCGGGCGCGAGCCGGGGGACATCGACTTTGTGGTGATCCGCGAGAATACCGAGGGTGAGTACTCGTCGGTAGGCGGCAAGATGTTCGAAGGCACCGCGCATGAGTTTGTGCTGCAGGAGTCGGTGTTCACCCGGCGTGGGGTTGACCGCATCCTTAAGTTCGCCTTTGACCTGGCGCAGACCCGCCCGCGTAAAAAACTGACGGCGGCGACCAAGTCGAACGGGATCTCCATCAGCATGCCTTACTGGGACGAGCGTACTGCGCTGATGGCGGCGAATTATCCGGAGGTGGCGTGGGACAAGCAGCACATCGACATCCTGTGCGCGCGGTTTGTGCTGCAGCCGGACCGGTTTGACGTGGTGGTGGCGTCGAATTTGTTTGGCGACATTTTGTCCGACCTGGGGCCGGCGTGTGCGGGGACCATTGGGATTGCGCCGTCGGCGAACCTGGATCCCGAGCGGCGGTTTCCGTCGTTGTTTGAGCCGGTGCATGGGTCGGCGCCGGATATTTATGGGCAGAATATTGCGAACCCGATTGCGATGATTTGGTCGGGGGCGTTGATGTTGGACTTTTTGGGGAATGGGGATGGGCGGTATCGGGCGGCGCATGATGGGATTTTGCGGGCTATCGAGGGGGTGATTGCGCAGGGGGTGGTTACGCCGGATTTGGGGGGGACGAGGTCGACTCAGGAGGTGGGGGATGCGGTTGTGGGGGGGCTGTTGGTTTGAGTTGATTTGAGTTGAGTACATATCCGTTATTTAGGTAACGGCGGCTTATGGTTCCGCTCTTACAGCGGCTCACTTTTGGAAAGGCCCAAAAGTAAGCAAAAGGCCTTCGCCCCAACACTCGGCACCTCGCCTAGGCTCGGTGTGCCCTCACTCCGGCTTGAATCCGTGGGCCGCCGCCACGCGCCATCCATGGCGCGGGGCGGCTAACCCGGCGTCCTGCCGGGTTACCCACGGATTCAAGCCTGCGTTCGGCCAGCGTGTTTGACGGGGCGCCTAAGATCAAGATCAAAGGCAAAAGCGCGGCGGCCTTAGAGCCGACCGGGGTTGGGGGTGCGTTACTGGGTTAAAAATGTGGGAGGGGGCTTGCCCCCGATGGCGGTGTGTCAGTTGATGCATCTGTGGCTGTCACACTGCCATCGGGGGCAAGCCCCCTCCCACAGTTTGAACTGCATACATCAGGTAGATATCAGCCTGCTTTTGCCCTGCTTTTGATCTGGCTTTTGATCTTGATCTTAGGCGCCCCGTTAAACACGCTGGCCGGAATTCGACAGGGATTTGGGGGGTAAACCGGCAGGGATGCCGGTTTAGCCGCCCCGCGCCATGGATGGCGCGTGGCGGCGGCCCCCCAAATACCTGTCGGATTACGGGCACACCGAGCCTAAGCGAGGTGCCTAGTGTTGGGGCAAGAGCCCTTTTGGTTACTTTTGGGGCTCTTTTCCAAAAGTGACCCGCTGTAAGAGCGGAACCCATACCAGCCGCGACCCAAATAACGGATATGTACTCAACACGGATATGTACCCAAACAACGGACACCCCCCAATCAATACCCCCGCCCCCGATCCACCTCACCCACCATCTCTTCCCCCCGCTCAAACCGCCGAATATTCTCCAGCAACACCCCAAACGCACTCTCCGGCTGCGTCATCGCCGCAATATGCGGCGTCAACAACACCTGCGGATGCCCCCAAAACGGATGATCCGCCGCCGCCGGCTCCTCCCGCAGCACATCCAACACCGCGCCACTCAACTGACCACTCCCCAGCGCCTCCAACAAATCCTCTTCCACCAAATGCCCCCCGCGCCCCATATTGATCAGCGCCGCTCCCCGAGGCAGTTGCGCAAACAGCCGCCGATCCAGAATCCCTTGGGTCTGTTCCGTCAACGGCAGCACACACAGCACAATATCGCACTGGCTGAGAAACGCCGGCAGTTGCGCTTCCCCCGCATAACACGCCACCCCCGGCACCCGGTGTGCACTGCGCGCCCAGCCCGACAACGCAAACCCCAACGGCGCCAACGTCGCCAAAATCTGCTGAGCCTGGGCACCCAACCCCATCACCCCCACGCGTCGATGCGCAGCCGGCTGTAACAGATGCGCCTGCCAGCACCGTGCAACCTGCTGCTGGCGGTAGCGCAACATGTCCCGGTGCAGGCTGAGCACCGCCCAACTGGCGTATTCGCACATGCCACGGGTGATGCCAGGGTCCAGCAGGCGCACTACGGGCAGTTCCGGTGGCAAACGGGAAAGGTCGAGCTGATCGACCCCGGCCGACAACGCGAACAACACTTTCAGGTTGGGCAGCACGTGCGCCAGATCTTCCGGCGCCTGCCAGGCGGCGAGGTACTCGACGTCTTCGGGGTTGCCAATGTCCGGCCAGGCGCGCCATTCGATGTCCGGTGCGTGTTCGGCGAAGAGTGCCTGCCAGTGTCGGCCGCGCACCGGGTCAGCTTTGTAGAGCAAGGCCATGGGTGTTTCCTGCTGGATGAAGGTAGCGATTATCATCGCCCAAAGCCTGGCGCAGGATCTGTTGAAAGGCAGGGCCAAAACAGTCGATCCGAATTTCTCACGGGCCAAGTTCGGCTGAGTTCGTTGTGGGCACACCGTAATCTGGACAGCATCGCAACCACCTCCAGGTTGCCGGACTCACGATGGGAAATGCCATGAATAGCAAAGTCGACGAAACCCCTCATTTGCTCCGTCAGCGCGAGCAGTTCGTGCCCCGTGGGCTGGTTACCGCGCACCCGCTGGTGATCGACCGCGCCCAGGGCGCCGAGTTGTGGGACGTGGATGGCAAGCGTTACCTGGATTTTGTCGGCGGTATCGGCGTGCTCAACATTGGTCACAACCACCCCAAGGTGGTCGCCGCCGTGCAGGCCCAATTGCAGAAGGTGTCCCACGCCTGCTTCCAGGTGGTGGCGTACCAGCCTTATCTCGACCTGGCCCAGCGCCTGTGCGAAATGATCGGCGGTCAGGAGGCCTATAAAGCGGCGTTCTTCACCTCCGGCGCCGAGGCGGTGGAAAATGCGGTGAAGATCGCCCGCGCCCACACCAATCGTTCGGCGGTGATTGCTTTTCGTGGTGGCTTCCACGGCCGCACGTTGCTCGGCACCACGCTCACCGGCATGAGCCAACCCTACAAACAGAACTTCGGGCCGTTTGCGCCGGAAGTGTTCCATACCCCCTATCCGAACGCGTATCGCGGGGTGACCAGCGAGGTCGCGCTCAAGGCCCTTGATGAGTTGCTGGCAACCCAGGTGGCGCCGGAACGTGTGGCGGCAATCATCATCGAGCCGGTGCAGGGCGACGGTGGTTTCCTGACCGCGCCGCCGGCGTTCCTGCAGGCGCTGCGTGCCTTGGCAGACAAGCACGGCATCGTGCTGATTCTTGACGAGATCCAGACCGGCTTCGGTCGCACCGGCACCTGGTTCGGTTTCCAGCACGCCGGCATCCAGCCCGATTTGGTCACCGTGGCCAAGAGCCTGGCCGGTGGCCTGCCGTTGTCCGGTGTGGTCGGCAAGGCGCAGATCATGGACGCACCCCTGCCCGGCGGGCTGGGTGGCACTTACGGCGGCAACGCGCTGGCCTGCGCGGCAGCATTGGCGGTGATCACGGCATTCGAAGACGAACACTTGTTGGCCCGCAGCCAAGTGCTGGGCGAGCGCCTGCGCCACGGCTTGCTCGGCTTGCAGGCGCGCTACCCGAACATCGGCGACGTGCGCGGCACCGGCTTTATGCTGGCCATCGAGTTGATCAAGGATGACGCGGCGCGTACCCCGGATGCCGACCTCAATCAACGGGTCATCGATGAGGCCCGTGCCGGTGGTTTGCTGGTCATCAAGTGCGGCGTGCACCGCAACGTGCTGCGCTTCCTCGCACCGCTGGTGACCACCGAGGCCCAGGTTGACGAAGCGCTGCAGATTCTCGACGCCGCGTTGGCACGGGTCTTGAACTGAGGCTGTGCCCGCTCGGGGCGAAACGCATCAAAGGAGGCTTGACCCACCATGGGGCTGACAGATTATCGAGCGTTGCTGATCGATTGCGATGAAGTGCTGGTGGATCGCGATTCCGGGGTGTGGGCGGCGCTGCAGCCGTTGCTCGACAGCCGTGGCGGGCAGCCGTCCAGGGAGCAGGTGCTGGCCGAGTTCAATGCGGTGGTGGCCAAACTCTACCCGCGCTTCGCTGAGCTAGGCTTCAGTGGTGTGTTGTGTTTCGCCCATCGCCAACTGGCGGAAGCCTGGGGTCTGCACGCCAGTTGGGAGGAGGGCATGAGCTTCGCCCGTTCGGCGGGCAATTGGTCGTTGTTCGAGGATGCGCCGGGGGCGATGCTGTACCTGCGCAAGTTTTATCGCCTGCTGGTGCGCGGCGACCGCGACGCCGAGGATCGTGGGGGGTTGTGCGAGCGATTGGGGATTGCACCGGAAGATTTCATTTCCCTGGCCGAAGACCCGCAATGGCTCACGGATCAAGGCGCGCAGCTGCAACCGGTGCTGCATGTCACGCGACCGTCGGTCGCTGCACACGCGGCGCTGGACCGCTGTTTGATCGGCCGCCACCGGGCGCGGCAGCCTTCGCCCTGTGCGGCGGACTACTGCATCAACAGCATGGCGGATCTGGTGGCGCAGCATCAGCTGTCTTTACGGCGCTGATTTTGCTAGAAGATTGTCTTAAAAATGGCAGTCAAGAGGTACGCAATGGAAGGGCTCGTAAAGCTGGACCGGATCGACATCAGCATTCTGGTTGAATTGCAGAAGGACGGCCGGATGACCAATGTCAGCCTCGCCGACGCCGTGGGCCTGTCTGCCAGCCCGTGCCTGCAACGGGTCAAGCGGTTGGAGTCGGCCGGGTATATTTCCAGCTACAAGGCGCATTTGAACCTCGCCAAGATCACCGATTCGGTCACGGTATTTACCGAGATTACCCTCAGCGACCACAAGCGCGAAGATTTCGCCAAGTTTGAATCCAATATCCGTTTGGTGGATGAAGTGTTGGAGTGCCACCTGATCAGCGGTGGCTACGATTACCTGGTACGTTTTATGACCCGCAGCATTCAGCACTATCAAGAGGTGGTTGAAAGTCTGTTGGATAAGAATATTGGGATTTCCAAGTATTTCAGTTACATCGTGATCAAGTCGCCGGTGCTCAAGGATGGTGTGCCGTTGCGCAAGTTGCTGCGGCATTGAGGTTGCCTGCCGATCAGGTGACCTTGCTTGATCGTGTGTAAACCCCATTCAAATGTGGAAGCCTGCGTTTGGCCTGCGTGTTTGATGGGGCGCTTGAGATCAAGATCAAAAGCAAAGCAAACGCTAGGCAAACCTGAACGAGGCGCCATGAGCTGAGCTTGGCAGGCGATCGCTGCCGTCGGCGCTCAGGCGCGAGCGCAGTGTGCCGCTTTGCGCGGTGGTGCGGTACAGGCCGCGCTTTTGCAGGGCGGGGATGATCAGTTCGACAAAGTCATTCAGGGAGCCGGGGCTGATCAGTGGGTTGAGCATGTAGCCGCTGGTGCCGGAAATGCGCGCGTGTTCTTCGATCTTGTCCGCGATGTGTTCCGGGGTGCCGACCAGGATCAGGTCGCTGCCTCGGGTGACGTTGGCAAAGCGCTGGCGTACTTCGCCGGCGGTCAGGGGCTTGCCGCTGCCATCGGGTTTCATCACGTAGGAGGTCATGCCCTCGGTGTGGGTCGACAGTGCTTCGTTGTCGGCGTAGCGGCTGATGTCGATGCCGGTGTCGCCGGCGTAGCTCACCAGTTGTGCTTGCAGGTGATAGTTGCTTTGCAGGCTGTCGTATTTTTTCTGCGCTTCGATGGCGGTGGGTGCGGTGACGATGCGCAGCACGGTGAGTGATTTCACATCGGCGGCCTGGCGGCCACGGGCTTCGGCCTGGCGCCAGATGTCTTCCAGGCCCTGGCGAATTTCCAGTGGGTTGGACTTGGCGATAAACACCAACTCCGCATGCTTGGCCGCGAACTGCCGACCCCGCGCCGACCAGCCCGCCTGGATCAGCAAAGGCGTACGCTGCGGCGACGGCGAGGTGAGGTGCGGGCCGGCCACCCGGTAATGTTCCCCGGCATGCTGGATCGGCCGTACCCGTGAACCGTCGGCATAGGTGTGCGCCAGCTTGTCGGCGAGCACTGCGTCATCGGCCCAGCTGCCTTCCCACAGTTTGTAGACCACGTCGAGAAACTCCTCGGCGCGTTCGTAGCGGTCGTCGTGCTTGATCATCTGTTCCAGGCCGAAGTTACGCGCGGCGCTGGAGAGGTAGGAGGTGACGATGTTCCAGCCGATGCGCCCGTCCGACAGGTGATCCAGGGTGCTGAAACGTCGGGCATGGGTAAACGGGTGCTCGTAGGTGGTGGTGACGGTGACGCCGAAGGCGAGTTTTTCGGTGAGGGCCACCAAGGCTGGAATGATCGTCAGCGGGTCATTGGCGGGGGCCTCCACCGCCCATTTCAAGGCCGCAGCCTCGTTGCCCCCGAACACATCGTAAAAGCCCAGCACATCGCCGAAAAACATCAGGTCCAGGTGGGCTTCATCCGCCGTGCGGGCCAGGTTCGACCAGTACTTGAGGGTGTTGATGCCCAGCCTTTCATCGGCCGGGTGGGTCCACAGGCTGGGCGCGCCGCCGCAGCCGACACTGGCTTGTTCGTAGAGGCCGAATAACAGCGGGGTAGGATCGGACATGGTGCTTCCTGCCAATAAAAAAGATGGGGCGACTGACTATCGCCCGTGGAGATAGGCCTTGCCGTAGTGCCGCTCCAGCCGGGCCTGGATCAGTTCCAGGCCGATGGACAGCAGCCAGTAAATCACGGCGGCGGTGGTGAGCATTTCGATGTAGCGGTACGACGAGCGGCCATAGGATTGCGCCAGGAACATCACCTCCCACACGCCCATCACCGAGACCAGCGAGGAGTCCTTGAGCATCGAGATGAACTGGCTGGTGGTCGGCGGAATAATGGTGCGCATGGCCTGGGGCAGTACGATCTGCCAGAACGTCACCGCCCGGCCCATGCCCAGTGCGGAAGCGGCGTTACGTTGGCCTTGGGACACGCCGAGGATGCCGGCGCGAAAGATCTCGCTCAGGTACGCCCCGTAGTTCAACGACAGCGCGATGATCCCGGCGCTGATCGCGCCTGGTACCACCCCCAACTGGGGCAGGCCGAGGTAGATCAGTAGGATCTGGATCAGCAGCGGCGTGCCGCGAAAGAACGAGGCGTAGAAGCTGGCGATGCCGAACGCCACCGCGCTGTTCGACAACCGCGCCAGGGCGGTGGCGAAGCCCAGCGCCAGCGACAGCCAGATCGAGCAGAAGCATAAAAACAGCGTCAGCGCCGCGCCTTGCAGAAACCCCTGGGGCGACAGGTGCAGCCCCACCAGGTTCTGCCATTTGTCGGCGACGATGGCGAACTTCAGGTCGAAGCTCAGGAACATCCCGGCGAACAGGCACAGCATCACGCCCCAGGTCAGCCACAGGCGTACTCGGAACGACAACAGCGTGCGTTTCACCGGCGGCGGCTTCACCACGGCGGGTGGGGTTGGGAAAACACTCATTGGGTGATGTCTGAGCCGATCCATTTCTGCGAGATCTTCGCCAGCGTGCCGTCGCTTTTAAGCTCGGCCAGGACTTGGGCCAGCTTGGCGTCCCATGCCGGGTCGCCTTTTTCGGTGGCCACCACGTTGGGCTCGGCGTACAGCGCATCGCCGGTGATCTTGAAGCGTGGGTCGTGGTCGATGCGTTCCTTGGCGGTGACCAGGTTGGTGACCATCGCATCCAGGCGCTTGCCGGTGCCCAGGGCGAGGTCCTGGAAGGCGATGGTTTCGTTGTCATAGGGCACGGCCTGTACGGCCTTGAACGGGTAGTCGATGGGCTTGCTCGCGCCTTCGATCACCAAGTCCTTGGCCAGGTAGGCTTCGTAGGTGGAGGCGCTGACCACGCCGACTTTTTTACCGCTGAGGTCGGCCGCCGATGTTATCGCGTTGTCGTCGGCATTCACCACCACCACGGCGGGCGAGGCGTAGTACTCGAACGGGAAGTTGAAGACTTGGCCACGGGCGGCGCTGGGGGTCATGGAGCAGATGCACACGTCATAGCGGCCATTCCAGCGCCCGGCGGCGATGACTTCCCAGGACGGGGTTTCCAGTTTCAATTTCACGCCGAGTCTGTCGGCCACGGCCTTGGTCACGTCCACGTCAAAACCATCCAGCTGGTTTTGCTCGTTGAGGAAAGAGAAAGGCGGGTAGTTCTCCATCAGCACACCGACCAACTGCTTGGATTGGGTGATGCGGTCCAGGGTTTGCCCGGCGAACACGGCCGGGCTGGCCAGAAGGAAAGTGAGGCTGAAGGCGGCAGCAGTGCGTAAGTTCATAAAAAGCATCCAAGCGAGTTTTTTATATTTAAACGCGATAAATGCTTTCTGTTTAATGATTTAAAGTGCTGACGAGTGCGCTTTCAGTTATATGTTTTGCGATTTACTGCAGGTCCAGTGCGCGCTGCTTGAGTTGGCGCTTTTGCTCGAACGGCAACTTCTCATCATCCCCATAGGGCGCGCTGTACCAGTTGCCATAGGTCGGGTTGGGCAGCAGGAACCAGCGTTGCCCCAACCAGTTCACGTAGGGCTCGACGGCCTTGCGTTGCGCCGCGAGGCTGTTGTGCTCGGCCTGTACGAAGTCGCCGAGGGAATCGCCGGCCATCAACAACACACGGGCATGGGTGGCGACCCACTGGCGGCGGCAGTTCTTGCCGTAGCCGGCGCTTTCACAGTGGCCGGTGGGTGTGCTGGCGGCGAGTATTTGTTCATTGCTCTCAATCGGGAAACCGCGCAGCCGCAGGTTTTTCACGGTGGCCGCGACCTGGCTGTGTTCACGATTGGTCAGGTAGTAAACCTTGATGCCTTTTTGCTGCGCCGCTTGCAGGAACGCCACGGAACCGGGAAGCGCCTGGGCCTTGGCCTGATCGACCCAGGTGTTCCAGCGGTCATAGGAATACACTTGGTTATTGACCACGTCGCGGGCGTTGAGCGGTACGTTGTCCAGCAGGGTTTCGTCGATATCCACCACCAGCGCCGGCGGTAGCCCGTTCAGGTTGCGCGGGGGAAAGGGCAGGGCGTCCCAGGTGGGATCGGCCAGGGCCACGTCCAGTTGGCGGGTCGCGTTGGCGAACAGTTGGCGGTATATCAGCTCGTGCTCGATGGAGGTCTGGGTCCAGAGCACGGCGTCGAGTTGGTCGTTGGCCGGCGGGGTGTGTTGACAGCCCGCCAGCAGGCACAGGCTGGCGAAGAGCAGGTTACGCATGGTGAGGTCTCGTAGGGAAGGACGCATGAGCGGCACCTTAGCCTAATCCGGCGTTGATTCACCACGCTGTGAGATGTTTCCAGCCTGCGCCCACATTCGACCTGCATGGGAGGCGAGTGATGTGCTCTGCGTAAGCACACCACCTTGCTTCGCCTTACAAAATACTCAACGGATAGCTGACGATTACCCGGTGCTCATCGCTGTCACGCTGAGTCGTCACTTCGGTGCGCAATGAGGCATGGCGCAAGGCGATGCTCAGGTTCTTCAGCGGCCCTTGCTGGATCACGTAGCTCACCGTCAGGTTGCGTTCCCACTCGCTTTTATCACCGGTGGGGGTACGGATGTTCGAGCCGCTTTCGTACATGCCCATAAAGCTCAGGCCCGGTACGCCGACCGTGGCGAAGTCATAGCCGTAACGCACCTGCCAGGTGGTTTCCCCGGCGCGCTGGAATTTGCCGATCATCGATTCGGTCATGAAATACGCAGTGGAGCCATCACCCTGGTTCAACCACACCGCATCGCTGTCGCCGCTGACTTGTTGCAGGCCGGCGGCAATCGTGTGGCCGTTGACCAGGTAAGTGAACTGGGCACTGCTCAGGCGGCTGTCGACCTTGCCTTTGGTCACGCCGTCGCCGTAGTAGCCGAAGGTGTAGAACGCCGGGTCGTTGCCGTTGGCGCCATCGGAGCGGTTGTCGAAGTGGCGCAGGTCAGTGCGCAGGGTGCCCGGGCCGATCTGCCAGTCGTACTTGAGGCCCAGGAAGTTCTGTTTGTAGAAGTCCTGCAGGTTGCCGTAGTAGTACTGCAAGGTCAGGTCTTTGGTGGGTTTGTAGTCGACGCCGCCGTAGTAGAACTTGTTGACGAACTCACCGGTGCGCGCGTTGTTGGCGCCGGGGATCGACATGCCCATCTGGTCGCTCGAACCACGGCCCTTCACGTGTTCCAGTTGGCCGAGGGTGAAGGTGAAGTGGTCCAGGTCCTTGGACTGCACCTGCCCGCCATTGAAAGTCTGTTGCAGCATGCGGTCGGTGGACATCACCACCGGCAGCATCGGCACCAGGGTGCCGTATTTGAGCTCGGTCTTGGCAAAACGCGCCTTGGCGGTCAGGCCCAGGCTGCCGAACTCGTCCACTGCGCGGCCATCGCTGTCGGTGGGGAATACGTTGCCGTTAAACGCGGTGCTTTGTGGGTTGTAGTGGCGACCCTTGCCGGAGTCCAGGCGCACACCGAACATGCCGATGGCGTCGACGCCGAAGCCCACCGTGCCCTGGGTGTAGCCCGACTCGAAGTTGGCGATAAAGCCCTGGCCCCATTCCTGGGTGTAGTTGGGGTCGGCCGCGCCGCTGCGGTTATCGGCGTTACTGAAGAAGTTGCGGGCCAGCACGTTGAGTTTGCTGTCTTCCACCAGGCCGGCGGCGTAGCCCTGCTGAGCGATCATCAGACCGCAAAGGCCGGCGATTACTTTAGGTGCGCGATTGAAAAGCTCCATCGGTGTCATCCCCATAAGTGTTTGGTTTTTTTGAGGGCAGTCAAAAGCGGCAGTGAAATTTTCTATTTGTTTTCAGGAGCAGGTTTTTCAGGAGCAACGGTGGCGGGCCCGACATGCAGTCGCACCGGCGGCAAGCGGTACAGGATGAACAGGGCGAGTACGCCGATCCCGGCGCACAGCAACAGGCCGACGCCCACCGACTGGGCCAGCGCATCGCGGGCCAGGTTCAGCCAGGGCGAGGCGTCAAGGGATGAGTGCAACAGCGCTTGCGGGTCGGCATACAAGGCAATCCCCTCGGCGTGGTCCGCCGCGAGAAACACGCGCTGCACGTTGGCGCTGTACAGCAGGTTGACCAGCACCCCCATGCCCGCCGTGCCCAGCAGCCCGCCGACCAACCGCAGGGACTGGGTGAGTGCGGTGGCAATCCCCAGGAACTGCCGTTCGGCCAACGTCTGGGTGAATACCGTGAGGTTGAGCAGGATAAAGCCCAGCCCCACGCCGGCCAGCAGGATCAAGCCGAGCAACAGGTTGAACGAGGCCCCGCGCCCGACCACTGCCAGCCCCAGGCACGCCAGCAACAGCGCGACAAACCCCGCCAGCGGCAAGCGGTTGGGGTTGCGCAAGCGGGTGACGATCCGGCTGTTGACGATGGCCCCCAGGGTGATGCTCAACGCCAACGGTGTGATCAACAGGCCGGCGTCCTGGGGCGAGTAGCCATAGGCGCCTTGCAGCAACAGCGGCAAGTAGAACAACAGCGAAAACATGATTGCACCGGCGGCCACCGACAGGATGAACAGCACACGCAGGCTCGGCACGCTGAACAGTGCCGCAGGCAACAGGGCATGGGGGCAGCGCCGTTCCCAGTGCCACAACGCGATGATCGCGGCGATGCAGCCCAGGCCCAACGCGGTGCTCAGCGCCAGGCTCGAATGCCCCAGCCATTCCACAAACAATTGCAGGCTGCCCAGGGCCAGGGCGATCAACAGCGCGCCGGGCCAGTCCAGGCGAATACCGCTGCGCTGTTGCGGGCGGTACCAGGGCAGAAAGCGCCAGGCGATCAGCAGCGCCAGGCAGCCCAGCGGCAGGTTGAGGTAAAACACTGAACGCCAGCCGAAGGCTCCGGTCAGGTAACCACCCAGGCCCGGACCGATGGCATTGACCACGCTGAACAGCGCACTCAGCAGCATCTGCCAGCGCAGACGTTGGCGGGTATCGGGAAACAATTCGGGGATACAGGCGAACGCGGTGCCGATCAGCATGCCGCCGCCTACCCCTTGCAGGGCGCGGCCAATCACCAACACCAGCATGTCGTTGGCCACGGCGCAGGCCAGGGACGCCAGGGTGAAAATCAGCGTGGCGGCGAGCACGAACGGCTTGCGCCCGTAGTAATCACCCAACCGACCAAAAATCGGGATAGTGACGATGGACGCCAACAGATAACCGGTGGCCACCCACGCATAGAGTTCAAAACCATCAAGCTCGGCGACGATGCTCGGCAAGGCATTGCCGATCACGGTCTGGTCCAGTGCCGAAAGCATCAGCACCAGGGAGATGCCGAGCATGGCCAGCAAGGCTTGCTGGAAACTCAGGGGAGGGTGGGCTGCCACGGTCATCGTCGCTCCTCAGCGCAACGCGGCGACGGCGGCAGCAATACGCGCGCAGCCCTGGTCGAGGGTGGTGATCGCAGTCGCGATCGACATGCGGAAAAACGGCGCCAGCCCATACGCCGTGCCCGCCACCACCGCCACGCCCTGGCTTTCCAGCAGGTACATCACCACCTCGCCATCGCTGTCCAGGACCTTGCCCTCGGGCGTGGTTTTACCCAGCAGGCCACCGCAGTTCACATACAGGTAGAACGCGCCATCCGGCTTGCGGCAGCTCAGGCCGGGAATCGCATTGAGCAACTCCAGGCAGCGGTCGCGGCGTTGCTGGTAGACCTGCACGCTTTGCTTGACGAAGGACTGGTCACCGTTGAGCGCTTCCACCGCCGCCGCCTGGCTGATTGAGCAGGCATTGCTGGTGGACTGCGATTGCAGGGTGGCCATGGCGCCGATCAGGTCGGCGGGGCCAGCGGCGTAACCGATGCGCCAGCCGGTCATGGCGTAGGTCTTGGACACACCGTTGACCACCAGGCTGCGTTCGCTCAAGGCCGGTTCGATGGCCAGGATGTGCGGGTTGTCCAGGCCGTCGAAACGGATGTGCTCGTAGATGTCATCGGTCATCAGCAACACATGGGGACAGTCCAGCAGCACATCGGCCAGGGCACGCAATTCGCTGCGGCTGTAGCTGGCGCCGGTGGGGTTGCTCGGCGAATTGAGCAGCAGCCAGCGGGTGCGGGGGGTGATGGCGCCGCGCAGTTGTTCCGGGGTCAGTTTGAAACCGTTGTGTTCGGGGCAGGCGAGGGTGACGGGCTCGCCTTCGCATGCCAGCACCATGTCCGGGTACGACACCCAGTACGGTGCTGGGATCAACACCTCATCGCCCGTGCCGAGGGTGGCGGCGAAGGCATTGAAGATCGCGCTCTTGGCGCCGCTGGTCACCAGTATTTGCTGGGGGGTGTAGGTCAGGGCGTTTTCGCGGGCCAGCTTGTCGACGATGGCCTGGCGCAGTTCCGGGGTGCCGGCGTTCTGGGTGTAGCGGGTTTCACCGCGCTCGATGGCGGCGCTGGCGGCCTGGCGAATGTGGGGGGGCGTATCGAAGTCCGGTTCGCCTACCACCAGGTTGATGATGGACTGGCCTTGGCGTCGCAGCTCGTTGGCGCGGTCGGACGCGGCGCTGCTGGGCGATGGTTTGATGCGTTGCACACGGGCGGCGATGCGGGAGGCAGTCACGGGCGTTCCTCGTTGATGGCGTTGACAGGGGCCACAGTACGAGGGGTGGGGGAGCGGGTCATAAGATGAGTTTGTTCTGGTTTGATAGGAAGTGCTTATGGCTGGGCGCGCACTGAATGGGTGCGTCCAGCCCTGGGTGCGCCGCGTGGGTGCCTGGGAGGGGGATTTTGGGGGAGTCATAGCGAAGGCTTATGGCTGGTTGTGGGGAGTGGCCTGGGTTTTGCAAAACATCGCAGGTCTCTGTGTGAGCTGGCTTGTCTGCGAAGGCGGGGCTGTGGGGCGGTCGGGCGGTGTGCATATCCGTTGCTGCGGTAACGGCGGCTTAGGGTTCCGCTCTTACAGCGGGTCACTTTTGGAAGAGCGCCAAAAGTAACCAAAAACGCTTCGCCCCACCACTCGGTGCCTCGCCTAGGCTCGGCATGCCCTCACTCCGGCTTGAATCCGTGGGCCGCCGTCATGGGCCATCCGTGGCCCAGGACGGCTAACCCGGCGTCCTGCCGGGTTACCCACGGATTCAAGCCTGCGTTCGGCCAGCGTGGTTGACGGGGCGCTTGAGATCAAGATCAAAAGCAGAGCAAAAGCAGAGCAGAAACAAGCAAAAAACGTCCACCTCCAGCACAAGGGCATCGCCATTTTGAACCTGCGTCGATTGAAGTATTTCGTGAAACTGGTCGACATCGGCAGCATGACCCAGGCTGCCGATGTGCTGCACGTGGCGCAACCGGCGTTGAGTCAGCAGTTGGCGACGCTGGAAGCGGAGTTGCAGCAACAGTTGTTGATTCGCACCAAGCGTGGCGTCACGCCGACGGAGGCGGGCAAGGTGCTCTATGGCCATGCGCAGATCATTCTGCGCCAGTGCGAACAGGCGCAGAGCGATATCAACGCCACCGGCCAGGCGTTGTCCGGGCAGGTGTCGGTGGGGCTTGCGCCGGGAACTGCCGCTTCGGCGCTGTCGTTGCCGTTGCTGCGCACGGTGCGCGAGCGGCATCCCGGCATCCTGCTGTATCTCAATGAGAACTTCGGCACCACCTTGAGTGAGCTGATCATGAACGGCCGCATGGACATGGCGGTGCTCTACGGTGGTCGCGAGGTGCATGGCTTGAGTTTTGTCTCGCTGTTGCGCGAGCCGCTGTACCTGGTGAGTGCCGACCCGGCCATTGCTACCCGTGAAGACATCCCGCTGGCCGAACTGGCGGACATGGACATGCTGCTGCCGCGTCCCTACAACGTCATGCGCCGGCTGGTGGATGAAGCCTTTCTGCGTATCGGCCTCAGTGCGCGGGTGGTGGCCGAGATCGAGTCGTCTACCACCCTCACCGCCGCCGTGGCCGATCATTTCGGTTCGACCATCCTGCCGGAGTCGTCGGCGCGGGTGATGGTGGCCGCGACGTCGGTGCATATGTGCCGCATCGTCGAGCCCCAGGTGGAGGCGCCGCTGGCGCTGTGCCTGTCGGGGCATTTGCCGTTGTCGGTGCCGGCCCAGGCGGTCAAGGCGATCTTGCTGGAACTGGTGGCGCAGATGCGTGGCAGTCTGATTTGAAGGGTCATAAGGTCGGCTTATCACCCCAAAGCCAAAGCGTCTTGGCCGCTTTTCGAGGGGCTCGGTAGATTGGGCCCATCCACTCAAGACACGCTCGACAGGCAGGGGCCATACATGGATTCAGCACGTATCAAGGGGTTGATGGAATTGCTGGCCGAGTCCGATTTGCTGGAACTGAGCCTCACCGAAGGCGACAGCACGTTGCGGCTGTTCAAACAGCCCGGTGAGGTGGCCGTCAGCGTCGTGCCGACGGCGGTTGCAGCGCCGGCAGCGACACCGACACAGCCAACGGCGGCCGTGGACATCAAGGCCAGCCTCTACGGCGTGCTGCACCTGACGCCGGCCGTCGGTGAAGCGCCGTTTGTAGCGCTAGGGCAAGTCATCGAAGCCGGCCAGACCGTGGCGGTGATTGAGGCAATGAAGATGTTCCATCCGGTCAAGGCCAAGGCTGCCGGCAAAGTCCTCGAGATCCTGGCCCAGGGCGGGGTTGAAGTCGAAGCCGGCCAGGCCTTGTTCCGCCTGGGTTGACCCTCTCGCGTATTCGTAATTCAGGTGAATTCAATGTTCGACAAAGTGCTGATCGCCAACCGTGGCGAAATCGCCCTGCGCATTCAGCGTGCCTGTCATGGCCTGGGCATCAAGACCGTGGCGGTGCACTCCGAAGCGGACCGCCAGGCGCAGTATGTGCAAAACGCCGATCAATCGCTGTGCATCGGCCCAGCCGCGCCCGGCCTGAGCTACCTGAACCAGACGGCGTTGCTGTTTGCCGCCAAGGTCAGCGGCGCCCAGGCCATCCACCCCGGTTATGGGTTCCTGTCGGAAAACGCCGGGTTTGCCGAGCGTATCGAAGCGGCGGGCCTGACCTTTATCGGCCCGAGCGCCGCGTGCATTCGCACCATGGGTGACAAGGTGGCGGCCAAACGGGCGATGCGCGAAGCCGGTGTGCCCTGCGTGCCGGGGCCGGACTCGACAATGCCGACCGACGACGCCAGCATCCTCGCGATTGCCGCTGAAATCGGCTACCCGGTGATCGTCAAGGCGGCCGGCGGTGGCGGTGGTCGCGGCATGCGCGTGGTGCAGGCCGAGGCCGACTTGCTGGCCGCCATCGGCCTCACCCGTGAAGAAGCGCGACTGGCCTTCGGCAACCCTGAACTCTATATCGAGAAATTCCTCGGCCACCCCCGGCACGTGGAAATCCAGGTGCTGTGTGATGCCCATGGCCACGCGATCTGGCTGGGTTGCCGCGACTGTTCGCTGCAACGTCGCCACCAGAAGGTGTTGGAAGAAGCGCCGGCACCGGGCATTGATCCGGCGTTGATCGCCAAGGTTGGCGAACGCTGCGCCGAGGCTTGCCGCCGGATCGGCTATCGAGGCGTAGGCACCTTCGAGTTTCTGTACGAGGACGGCGAGTTCTTTTTTATCGAAATGAATACGCGCCTGCAGGTGGAGCACCCGGTCACCGAGATGACCACCGGCATCGATATCGTGCAACAGCAACTGCGCATGGCGCGCGGAGAAGTGTTGAGCGTGCGCCAGGAAGACGTACAACTGAACGGCCACTCCCTGGAGTGCCGCATCAACGCCGAAGACCCGATCACCTTTATGCCCACGCCTGGCCTGATCCAGCGCTGGGAAGTGCCCGGCGGCTTTGGCGTGCGGGTCGACTCACATGTCACCACCGGCTATCGCGTGCCGCCGTATTACGACTCGATGGTGGCCAAGGTCATCACCCATGGCGCCACGCGTGAAGAAGCCATGGCGCGCATGCGCCTGGCCCTGAGCGAGATGCGCGTGGAGGGCATCAGCACCAACATCGCGCTGCACCGCGACATTCTCGACGACCCGGCGTTCTGCGCTGGCGGCGTCGACATTCATCACTTGGAGCGCTGGTTGCAGCAAAGGAGTTCCACATGAGCACTGCCCCTGTCATCAGCCTGCTGGGCTCCAGCGCGTTGCTTTTCGAGGCCCCGGGCGAACTCGACTTGGCGCCGCAGCAGCGTATCTGGCGCCTGGCCCTGCAAGCCGGCGGATGGCCCGAGATCCACGAAGCCGTGCCCGGCATGAACAACTTGATGCTCACCTTCCTCACGCCGCCGCGTGAACTCAACGGGTTGTACCAACGCCTGCTGGAGGCCTGGGAACAGAGCCAGCCATTGCCCCTGGAAGGGCGCATCGTCGAGTTGCCGGTGGTGTATGGCGGCGAGTTCGGCCCGCACATGGCGGACGTGATTGCCCACACCGGGCTGGATATCGAGACCATCGCCAACCTGCATTGTGAACCGCTGTACCCGGTGTATGCCCTGGGCAGCCACCCCGGTTACTGCTACCTCGGCGGCATGGACCCACGCCTGGCCACGCCACGGCGGCAGGTGCCGGTGCTGAATATCGGCGCAGGCTCGGTGTCCATCGGGGGTGTGCAGACCGGGGTGTCCGCCTCGGCCGGCCCCAGCGGCTGGAACACCATCGGCCGCACCGAGATGGCGTTTTTCGACCCGGCCCAAACCCCGCCGGCCATCTTGCGGCCGGGGGATTTCCTGCGCTTGCGCATCGAGAGGATCATTCGATGATCGAGATTCTATCGGCCACCGCCCTGGCCACCGTGCAGGACTTCGGCCGCTTCGGCAGCCTGGGTTACGGCGTGGGCACGTCGGGCGCCATGGACCACTTGGCCCTGGCCTTGGGCAACCTGTTGCTGGGCAACCCCGAAGACGCTGCCGCGATTGAAATACCACTGTTTCCGTTTGAAGTACGCCTGCTGCAGGACTGCGCGTTCGCCGTGACCGGCGCCGCTTGCGACACCACGTTGGACGGCCAGCCGCTGCCACCGAACTGGGTGTACCAAGGCCGCGAAGGCCAGGTGCTGAGCCTGGGCTACCCCACCTCCGGCAGCCGCGCTTACTTATGCCTGGCAGGCGGTGTGGATGTGCCGGCCGTGCTCGGTTCACGCAGTACCCAGTTGCGCGGTGAGTTTGGCGGCCTGGACGGCCGTGCGCTGCAACAAGGTGATCGGCTGGGAGCGATGCGCCCAGGGATCAGCCCGTTGGCGCTGGATTTTGGCGTGTTGGCACCGAGCCTGGCCTTGCCGCTGCAGGTCGATGGGGTGCCCGCGATGCGCGTGTTGCCTGCTGCCGAGTACGAGCGTTTTCAGCCTGCGTCTCGCGCCGCGTTCTGGGCAGGTGAGTGGAAGGTCACGACCCAGAGCAATCGCTACGGCTATCGGCTGGAAGGCGAGCCGCTGCTGCCTGTCGCCCCGATGGAAATTCGCTCCCATGGCATCGTGCCGGGCGTGATCCAGGTGCCCCACGGTGGCCAACCGATTATCCAGATGCGCGATGCCCAGCCGAGTGGCGGCTACCCCAAGTTCGGCAGTGTGATCGAGGCCGACCTGTGGCGCCTGGGCCAGGCGCCCATTGGCAGCAAGGTGCGCTTTATCGAGTGCAGCTATCTGGAAGCCGTCGAAGCCCTGGACACCAACCGCCGTTACCTGCGCGAAGTCAGCCGCCTGGTGGCTCTGCACCGTGAAGGAGTAAACGCATGACCCTTTCGGACATTCGCCAACTGGCGCTGTGGCTCAAGGAACACCACTTGGCCGGCGTCGAGATGAGCCGCCCCGGTGTGCACTTGACGCTCAAGCGCGGTATCCCGGCCGTCACTGTGGCTGCGCCTGCGGCCGTCGCGGTTGAGGACAACATGCTGCGCACCACGGGCCTGGGCCGCTTGCTGCTGACCCATCCCGAACTCAGCGAGCCGTTCGTCGCGGTGGGCGATCAGCTCAGCGCCGGCCAGTTGGTCGCACTGCTGCAAGTCGGGGAGTTGCTGTTGCCATTGCGCAGCCCCCAGGCCGCACGCGTGGTCGATGTACGTGTGCCCTGCGGCACCCACGTCGGTTATGGCGAAGCGTTCCTCGGTATGGAGAACCCAGTATGAAGATCGATTTGAACGCCGACCTGGGCGAGGGCTTCGGCCCGTGGCGCATGGGCGAGGACGACGCATTGATGCGCCTGATTTCATCGGCCAACGTCGCCTGCGGTTTCCACGCCGGCGACCCGCTGATCATGCACAACACGGTGCACCTGGCCAAAGCCGGTGGCATCGACCTGGGCGCCCACGTGGGCTTCCCGGACTTGATGGGCTTTGGCCGTCGGCAGATGAACATCGAGGTCAAGGAGCTTGCCACGTACGTGATCTACCAGCTCGGCGCGCTCGCCGGGATGGCCGCAGTGAACGGCCATCGCATGACCCACATGAGCTTCCACGGTGCCCTGGGCAATATGGTCGCGGCCGATGCCGCGCTGGCCGAGCCGCTGGTGCGGGCGGTGGCGGCCTTTGACCCGACGCTGATCATCAGCTCTTCCAGCAGCCGAGCCATCGAGGGCGCGGCCGAGAAGTGCGGTCTGCGCGTCGCGACCACCTTTCTCGCCGACCGCGCCTATGACGATGACTGCCTGCTGGTGCCGCGCAAGGTCGAGGGCTCAGTGATCAAGGAACCGACGGCCGTGCTGCGTCGGGTGCGCCAGTTGCTGGAGGAGGGCACGGTGACAGCCCTCAGCGGCAAGGTGCTGCGGGTGCCGGCCCATTCAATCCTGCTGCACGGCGACACCCCCGGCGCGGTCGAACTGGCACGCACCCTGCGCGAGGAAATCGAGCGCATGGGCGGGTGCATTACACCGATTTCCCAGCTGTTGGCGGCGTCATAAGCAGGCCTTATTGCCACACAACCATTGCGTCTTGGTCCAGCGTCCGAACGCTGGATAGAGTCGAACCATAACCCGTCGCACAAGGACCACCCCCATGCCATTTTCCGACTACCAAACCGCGCTGGTCACCGGGGCTTCCTCAGGTATCGGCGCTGCCGTTGTCGAGCGCCTATGCCAGGAAGGCGTGCAGGTGCATGCCCTGGCTCGCAGCGCCGACAAGTTGCAGGAACTGGCGGCCAGGACCGGCTGCATCGCCCACGCCATCGACGTGACCGACCTCGCCGGGCTGACCACGCTGTTCGCCGAACACCGCTTCGACATCCTGGTGAACAACGCTGGTGTCGACAAACCTGGCTCCTTGCTCAAGGCCGACGCCGCGGGCATCGACCTGCTGATCGACGTCAACCTGCGCGCCGTGCTGCACCTGGCACGCCTGGCATTGCCGGGGATGGTCGAGCGCGATTGCGGGCACATCATCAACATCAGTTCGATTGCGGCGGCCTACAACTTTGGCGGCAACTCGACGTATCACGCGACCAAGGCAGCGGTGAGCATGCTCTCGCGCCAATTGCGTATCGACGCGTTCGGCAAGCGCGTGCGCGTCACCGAGATCTGCCCGGGCCGGGTCGCTACCGACATCTTTGCGCATGTGCACGGCGACTCCGAAGAGACCTACAAACGCTTTGTCGAGGGCTTTGAATTGCCCCAGGCGCAAGACATCGCCAACGCGATCGCCTTTGCGATTGCTGCGCCGATTGCAGTGAACATCGGACATATGGAAATCACCCCGACCCTGCAAGTGCCGGGCGGGCTCTCCACCGCACGGCCCCAGGACTATCAGGGCTGAACACCCGCTACTTTCAAAAGAACGGACCGATCCGTCATCGCTGCACCCCCGCCACGGCCATGCCGGGTGATTTGATTCCTGCCCTAGCCCAATGCCGATAGGGATTGACCATGAAGCAAGACTTCGATTTGGCCGCGATTCTGCAAGGCGAATATGCCGAGCTGATCGTCAAGGGCATCGAAATGACCTTGCAGCTGGCGTTGTTCGCCTGGCTGCTGGCAATGGTGCTGGCGTTGACACTGGTCACGGTACGCCTGACCGGCAATAAGCTGGCCGACCGCCTGGTGGCGGGGTACGTGTCATACCACCGTAATGTGCCGACTCTGGTGCAACTGATGCTGTGGTACTTCGGCGTGCCGACGCTGCTCAGCGAATCCGCGCAACTGTGGCTTGCCAACCACAACACCGAATACCTGTTCTCGGTGATCGCCCTGGGCCTGTGCCAGGCCGCGTATTTCTGTGAAGACATCCGCAGTGGCCTGCGCGCCATTCCCGCCGGGCAGACCGAAGCGTCCAGGGCCCTGGGCCTGGGTTACGTACGTTCGATGCGCTACGTGATTCTGCCGCAAGGTGTGCGCAACTGCCTGCCTTCGCTGATCAACCACACGGTGCTGCTGTTCAAGAACACCAGCCTGGCGATGGCCATCGGGGTCGTGGAACTGACCTACGCCAGCCGCGAAGTGGAGAACTACACGTTCCGCACCTTCGAGTCGTACCTGGTCGCCACGGTGTTCTACCTGGTGTTTTCACTGCTGCTGATGGGCGCCGGGGCATTGCTCGCCCGGCACTTCAGCAAAGCCCTGGCGAGGTAGACGACGATGTTCGATATGTTTTCGATCGTGCAACGGAACTGGACGCTGTTCCTTATCGGCCAATACCCCCACGGCCCGCTGGGGGGGCTGGCGAGTACCCTGATCCTGGCGGCGTTGGCGTTGCTGCTGGCGTTCCCGTTCGGGCTGCTCCTGGCCTTGGCGCGGGTATCGCCGTGGAAGGGCCTGTACCTGCTTGCCACGGTGTGGGTCTACGTGCTGCGCGGTATTCCGTTGCTGATGGTGATCTTCTGGACTTACTTCCTGGTGCCGTTGCTGATCGGCCATAACATCACCGGCTTCATGACCATGCTTTGCACCCTGGTGATCTACCAGAGCGCCTACCTGTGCGAAATCATTCGCGGCGGCATCCAGGCATTGCCGGCCGGGCAATACGAAGCGTCCCGCGCCCTGGGCCTGGGCTACGTGCGTACCACCGTGTGGGTGATCCTGCCCCAGGCGTTGTACAACGCGCTGCCGAGCCTGATCAGCCAGTTCATCTCGATCATCAAGGAAACCTCCCTGGGCTACGTGATCAACGTGCAGGAAGTGACCTTTGCCGCCAACCAGGTCAACAACCAGCTGCTGACCAAGCCGTTCCAGGTGTTTTTCATCCTGGCGATCATCTACTACCTGCTGTGTTTCGGCCTGACCCGCCTGGCCGGTTGGGTGGAGCAGCGCATTGCGCGCAAGCGCCTGGGCGACGGCGGGCAAACCGTGCCGGGCGATCCGTTGCCGGCCACCGATAATTGAAGAGGGCTGCGCTCATGCATCCAATGATCATGTTTTCGAAAATCAATAAATGGTATGGCGAGTACCAGGCGCTCACCGACATCACCGCCGAGGTGCAACCCGGCGAGGTGGTGGTGCTGTGCGGCCCCTCGGGCTCAGGCAAGTCGACCTTGATCCGCACGGTCAACCGCCTGGAAGACATCCAGGCCGGCCAGATCCTGTTCGATGGCCAGGACGTGCACGGCACCGACGCCCAGGTCAACCGGCTGCGCAGCCGCGTAGGGTTTGTGTTCCAGAGCTTCAACCTGTTCCCGCACCTGTCCGTGCTGGAAAACATCACCCTGGCACCGAACAAGCTGCGCAACCTCAAGGGCGCGGCGGCCAAGCAGAAGGCCATGGAACTGCTCGACCGCGTGGGCCTGGCCCACAAGGCCGGTGCCTACCCGGCGCAGTTGTCCGGCGGCCAACAACAACGCGTGGCGATTGCCCGGGCATTGGCGATGGAGCCGCCGGTGATGCTGTTCGACGAGCCCACCAGTGCCCTCGACCCGGAAATGGTCGGTGAAGTGCTGAACGTGATGAAGGGCCTGGCCAAGGACGGCATGACCATGATGTGCGTGACCCACGAGATGAACTTTGCTCGCGAAGTGGCTGACACCATCTGGTTCATGGACGCGGGGCAGATTCTGGAAAAGAGCAGCCCCGAGGCCTTCTTCGCCCAGCCTTCGCACCCGCGAGCGCAACGTTTTATCGCCGACCTGCGGGCCCATTGAGCTGCGGCGGCTTTGCTCCCCCTGCCATTTTTGCTGGTCCAACTTACTGGAGATTTCCCATGGGTATGAAGCATCTGTTTACTGCGCTGGCGTTGGGTCCACTGGCGGTTGCCATCGCGCAGGCCGACCAATTGAGCGACATCATGGCCAAGCAATCCCTGAGCTGCGGAGTGTACGCCGACGTGCCGCCATTCTCCGCGCCAGACCCAAAGACCCGCGAGCTGGTGGGCATGGACGTCGACCTGTGCAAGGCCCTGGCCAAGACCATGGGCGTGGCCCTGGAACTCAAGCCGCTGTCGGTTGAAGCGCGCATTCCCGAAGTGAAAATGGGCCGCGTCGATGTGATCTTCGCCAACCTGGCGTACACCAAGACCCGTGCCGAGCAAATCCAGTTCAGCGACCCGTACTACATCGCCAAGGAAACCCTGGTGGTGCGCGCGGCGAATGCCGACCAGCCGAAAAGCTTCTTCAAGGACAAGCGCATCAGCTCCACCAAGGGCTCGACGTCCGAGCAATCGATCCGCCTCGCCGGCGCTACCCCGGTGACCTTCCAGGACACCGGCTCGGCCTACATGGCCCTGCAACAGAACAAAGTAGTGGGCCTGGTCACCAACACCATGACCGCCCTCAAACTGGTCAACCAGGCCAAGGCCGGCGGCGTTGAACTGGCGTTGGCCAAAGAGCCGATGGCCCTGGAACCGATTGGTGCGGGCATGCGTCGCGACGAACCGGCGTTTCTGGCCAAAGTGAATGAGTCGTTGATGGCGATGGAGAAGGCCGGGGAGATTGACGCGATCTGGGACCGCTGGATCGGCCCGAACACCGAGTACAAGATGGTGCGCGAGGACAAGGTGCAGAGCTTGAGTGCGTTGAAGTTCGAACCGTTACCGTAAGCGGGGTGAGCGTGCGGGCGTTTGCCTGCACGCTGTTGGTTCAGTCTGGCGTTTGCTGATACGTGTCATACCCCAGCTGACCATTGCCCACGCCCTGTGCCCACTTCATAGCTGCGCGTCCGGCTGGCGATCAATCCAATGGGTCTTGATGCCCTTGGCCCACGCCACGGTGTAGAAGCAGCTCAGCAACACGATGCCCCATTGCTCGGCATTGATCGACGACCAGAACCAGAACGGCTGGCCGGCCATGCCGAACAGGCAGGCGTAGCGGCGCACCTTCAGGCGTTTGCTCTGGCTGAACCAGATGGCGACGACGCCGAGAGCGGCGATCATGATTTGGGCGATCAAGGGCAGGCTCCTTTGTTGTGGCTGTACTCGGACCCAATGGGGGAGGGAGCAAGCCCCCTCCCGCAGGTTGAGTGGCGGTGTTCAGGGCTTATTTGTCCTTGCGCGCATCCAGGGTCTTCTGGTGCTCGGCCAAAAACGGCTGTTCCGCGGGATCAAAACGATCAATCCCGGCGGTAAAGCGATGCCAGTACGGGTACAACGGCTGGCGCCGCGTCACGGCTTCGATACGCGAAGACTGTTCCTCGGTCAGCTTCAGTTCAGTCGCGGCGAGGTTATCGTGCAAGTGCGCTTCGGTGCGGGCGCCGACGATCAGCGAGGTGATCCCCGGCCGGTCCTTGAGCCACGCCAGGCACGTGCGCGCGACCGAGACGCCATGCTCATCACCGACGGCGGCGAGGGTTTCGATGATGTCCAGCGCGCGCTCCTGGTCATGCACGTAGGGTTCCGGCCAGCCGCTGCCCTGGCGGGTGTTGGCCGGCGCGGGGTGCCCGCGTCGAGTGGAGCCGGTCAGCAGCCCTTCGCCCATCGGTCCCCACACCAGCGTGCCCACTGATTGGTCCAGTGCCAGGGGCAGTAATTCGTATTCGGCCTCGCGGGATTCCGGGGTGTAATAGATCTGCTGGGTGATGGGTTTGAGCATGCCGTGCAGCTCAGCCTTACCCAGGGTTTTCATCATTTGCCAGGCGGTGAAATTACTGGTGCCGAAGTAGCGGATCTTGCCCGAGCCCACCAGCAGCCGCAGCGCTTCGAGGGTTTCCTCGATGGGCGTCATGCCGTCCCAATTGTGCAGTTGGTAGAGATCGATATGGTCGGTGCCCAGGCGTTTCAAACTGGCTTCGCAGGCGCGAATCAGGTGGTAGCGCGATGAGCCGGAATTGTTCGGGTTGTTGTCCACGGGGCTGCGGCCCTTGGTGGCCAGCAGGATATCGTTACGCTTGGCGCCCAAGGCGTTGCCGACCACTTCTTCGGCCAGGCCGTGGGAGTAGAGGTCGGCGGTGTCGACCATGTTCACACCCGCGTCGAACGCGATATCGAACATGCGCTTGGCCTGGGGCACGTCCACCGCGCCGCACTGCTCAAATTCGGCGCGACCGCCAAAAGGCACGGTGCCCAGGATGATTTCGGACACCAGCAGGCCGGAATGGCCCAGTTGTCGGTATTGCATGTCGCCTCCTACTTAACGTTGCACGTGAAGGTGTGAACGACGTGGGGTGCGATAGTTTGAATTTTTTCATGAAAACTTCGTGCGCCTGCCTCACCATTACGCCCAACAGGATTTAACAGGAACCCGCGTCCATGAGCGCACTGATCGAAACCCGCGCCCTCACGCGCCTGGACGAGCGCCGCCAGGTGCCTTTGCTCCAGCCCACCGATTTCACCCTGCACGCCGGCGACCGCGTGTCGATCACGGGTGCGTCCGGCTCCGGCAAAAGTGTGTTCCTGCGCGCGCTGGCGCTGTTGGATGCGCCCACGTCCGGGCAGATCCTGTGGAACAACCAGCCGATCGGCAACGCGCAGATTCCCCACTACCGCAGCCATATCAGCTACCTGTCCCAACGCCCGGCGCTGCTCGAGGGCTCGGTGCAAGACAACCTGTGCTTTCCCTTCAGCCTTAAGACCTTGCGCACGCGCCGCTTCGATCTGGCGGCCGTCACCACGCTGCTCGGGCATGCCGGCAAGGCGCCGGATTTTTTGGCCAAGCGCGCCGCCGACCTGTCGGGCGGCGAGTCCCAGGTGGTGTCGTTGATCCGCACCCTGCAACTCAACCCCGAAGTGCTGTTGCTGGACGAGCCCACCGCCGCCCTCGACCCCACCTCATCCCGTGAGGTGGAAGCGCTGATCGATGCCTGGTTTGCCGCTGATCGATCCCGTGCCTGTATCTGGGTCTCCCACGACCTGGACCAGGCCCGGCGCATGAGCGACATCCACTGGCAAATGGATGCGGGTGTATTGAGCGGAGCGACCCAGACATGAATTATCAGAACCTTACCGCGCTGGACATGGGCATCGCCGCGTCGCTGATCCTCATCAACGGCGCACTCTCGCTGCTGCTACGCCTGGGTCTGGGCCGCCAGTTGCTGTGGGCGGCGGTGCGCACCGTGGTGCAACTGTTGGCCATCGGTTATCTACTGGGCTGGGTGTTCGAGTTCGCCTACTGGTACGTGGTGCTGCCGTTGATGTGTGCGATGACCCTGATCGCCGGCCTCTCGGCTGCAGGCCGTGGGCGGCGCACTTACCGGGGGCAGCGCGCCGACAGCGTGCTGTCGGTATGGGGCAGTTCGTGGCTGGTCACCGCTGTGGGGTTGTTTGCGGTGATCCGTATCCACCCGTGGTACGAGCCGCAATACGCGATCCCTATCCTCGGCATGATCCTTGGCAACACGCTGACCGGCGTCTCCCTGGGCATCGAACGCATGACCCAGGAGCTGACCTCGGGGCGCAACACCATCGAGATGATCCTGGCCCTCGGCGGCTCACGTTGGGAAGCGGCGCAGGAAGCCATCCGCCAGGCGGTGCGCGCGGGGATGATTCCGACGCTGAACCAGATGACCGTGGTGGGCATCGTCAGCCTGCCGGGCATGATGACCGGGCAAGTGCTGGCCGGGGAGAGCCCGGTGGATGCGGTGCGGTATCAGATCGTGATCATGTTTCTGATCGCCGCCTCATCGGCGCTGGGCACGGTGGGTGCGGTGTTGCTCACCTACCGGCGACTGTTTTCCAGCAGCCATCGATTCTTGCGGGACAGGCTTGAGGAGCGCTGAAGCGCACCACAGCTCCCCCAGGGTGGCCATTGTGCGGTCAGGGCGCTTGTTGTGGCGAGGGAGCTTGCTCCCGCTGGGCTGCGTAGCAGCCCCAATCAGGTCTCCGCGTTTTTTCAGACAATTCGCGTTGGCGGGTTTGGGGGCCGCTTCGCCGCCCAGCGCGAGCAAGCTCGCTCGCCACAGGAAGCTAGCGTATCTGGCAGTTACGTCGTGTTTTGCTAGGCTACGAACTGCCGCCACGGCTGGCAGGGCGCAACATCGGTCTATCCCACATGAGGTACTCGCCATGAACCCGATCGAACAAACGCCCTGGCATGCCGGTGAGCGTCACCTGCAAGAGACTGTTGGCGTGGCCGACCGCATGGCCGTGGTCGGGCCCAAAGTGATTCGCGATCACCTGCCTGGGCAGCATCGGGATTTTTACCCCTTGTTGCCGTACCTGATGTTGGGCGTGGTGGATGAACGCGGCATTCCCTGGGCGACCATGATTGAAGGCGCCCCAGGCTTTGCCCACTCGCCGGACCCACAGACCTTGCAGATCGACAGTCTGCCGTCGGCCGGTGACCCAGCCCGCAGCGCACTGCGAGACGGCGCATCCGTCGGCCTGCTGGGCATCGACCTCAACACTCGCCGCCGCAACCGTATGAACGGACGGATCGGCGCGCTCGATCACGAGGGCTTTTCGATTGATGTGGTGCAGAGCTTCGGCAACTGCCCCAAGTACATCCAGCTGCGGCCCGTCGACGCCGTCGCCCGCAAACCCGGCACGCTCGTCGAGCGTTCCGACAGCCTGGACGACGCCGCTCAAACGACAATCCGCAACGCCGACACCTTCTTCGTCGCCAGCTACGTCGAGGTCGACGGCCAACGCTCGGTGGACGTTTCTCATCGGGGTGGCAACACGGGTTTTGTGCGGGTTGAAGGCAACCTGCTGACCATTCCCGACTTCGCCGGCAACCTGTTCTTCAACACCCTGGGCAACCTGCAGGTGAACCCGGTGGCGGGGTTGCTGTTCATCGATTTTGAATCGGGGGACGTGCTGCACGTGGCCGGGCGCACCGCGTTGATCCTGGACGGCCCGCAAGTGGCCCTGTTCGCCGGCGCCCAGCGCTTGTGGACGGTGAGCGTGGAACACGTGGTGCGGCGCCCGGCGGCGCTGGCGTTGCGGTGGCAGTTCGCGGAGTTTTCGCCGTTCAGTCTGGCGATGGGGCAGTGGTAGCCTGGCTCGGACCGTAGGAGGCGGTAAATGTGAAAGCAGTCACTGATATCTGGCGCATCACCACCTCCCTGTCACAAATGATGGCCTATCTTGTAGTGAGCGGGCTTGCCCCGCGCTGGGCTGCGCAGCAGCCCCAAACCCCCCCCTGTACATTCACCTGATACGCCGCAGTGGTCCGATTGGGGCGGCTTCATCACCCCGCGCGCTCGCCATGGGCGCAGGCATGCCATCCCCCCACGCGCCCCCCAGCGCCGTATACAAATTCACCTCCGCCACCAACTGGGCCAGGCGGTCCACGATCAATGCCTGCTGCGAGCTGAACAACGCACGTTGCGCATCCAGGAAGGTGAGGTTGCTGTCGACGCCGCTGCGGTAGCGGTGTTCGGCCAGGTTGTAATACTGCTGGTTGGCCGCGACGAAATCCCGCTGCGCGTCCAACTGGTCGATAAAGGTCTGCCGCGCCGCCAGGCCGTCGGCGACTTCCTGGAAAGCGGTCTGGATGGATTTTTCGTATTGCGCCACGCTGATGTCTTTTTGCAACTTGGCATAGTCGAGGCTTGCGCGCAGGCTGCCGGCGTTGAAGATCGGCAGGTTGATCTGCGGTTGGAACGTCCAGCTGCCCGAGCCTCCCTTGAACAGTCCCGACAGTTCGGTGCTGGCGCTGCCGGCATTCGCGGTGAGGCTCACCGAAGGGAAAAACGCCGCGCGTGCGGCGCCGATATTGGCGTTGGCGGCGCGCAGTTGGTATTCGGCCTGGAGGATATCCGGGCGGCGTTGCAGCAGGTCGGAGGGCAGGCCCGCCGGTACGCGCGCCACCCAGTCAGCCGCGAGTGGGCGCGCGGGCAGTTGTTCGTCCACCGGGCCGCCCACCAGCAGGGCCAGGTTGTTGAGGTCCTGGGCCACTTGGCGCTCGTAGCGGGCCACGCTGGCGCGGGTGCTTTCGACGCTGGTACGGGCTTGGACCACGTCCAGAGCCGAGGCTTTGCCCGCGGTTTTACTGCGGCTGGTGAGGCGCAGGCTATGGTCGTTGGCCACCAGGGTTTGCTGGGCGAGGGCCAGCAATTCCTGGTCGGCTCGCCAGGTCAGGTAGGCATTCGCGACGTTCGCCACCAGGCTCAGTTGCGCGCTGCGTCGGGCCTCCTCGGTGCCCAGGTAGGTGAGCATGGCCTGTTCGCTGAGGCTGCGCACGCGGCCAAAAAAATCCAGTTCGTAGGCACTGATACCCAGGGTCGCGGAGTAGCTGGAGGTGATGGCCGGCTTGCCCGTGCCATTCACATCGCCGGGCAAACGCCGACGCTGGCCGGCCCCGGTGGCGGACACGGCGGGGAAAAGATCCGCACGCTGGATACGGTACTGCGCCTGGAACGCCTCGACGTTCAGCGCCGCCACCCGCAGGTCGCGGTTGTTGACCAAGGCATCGCGAATCAGCTGCTGCAGCGCCGGGTCGTGGAACAGCTGTTGCCAGTCAGCGCTGCCGGCCTGCGCCTGTGCATACACACCCTGCTGCGGATACTGCACAGGCACCGGCGCTTGCGGTCGCTGGTAGTCCGGGATCAGCGAGCAACCGCTGAGCATCGATGCCATCGCCAAAGTACTCAATGTGCGCATCAGGCCCCCACCATCCATTTGGCCAGGCCATGCCGGCCACTCACGCCCAGCTTGGCGGCGGCGCGCTTGAGGTAGGTTTCGATGGAGCTGTTCTTCACACTGAGTTTTTCCGCCATCTGCGGCACGGTACCGCCGGTCAGCAGGCCGAGGCACACCTCTTGCTCGCGTGCCGACAGGGTGATGTCGCCCAGGGACAGGCGCTTGTAGAACTCACGCTGCAATTGGGATTGCTCCAGCAGGGTATGGGCCGCTTCGGTCTCGGGGTGCGGTGCCTGGCGCAGGCTTTGGGCGTGGCACTCCATCAGCGGCAGCAGGGTGTCCGACAGGCATTTGAGAAACGACAGCTCGGGCAGGGAAAACCCGCGGTGGTTTGGCGGCCGGTAGAACGAAATCACACAGCGCCGGTTGCCCTGGCGCGACACCAGGTTGCACTGGTGCGAGGTGCCGCGAGGGTATGCACTCTTGGCCTTGGCCTTCAGTTGGATCAGCAGCGGGTCGTGCATGCCGAGCATTTCCCGCAGCAGCGGGTGATCGTCCATGGAGTTCAGGGCCAGGGGCGGTGGCAGGTCCTGCTTCTGGCCGGCGCTGCCCAGCAGCTTGATATCGAGCACGCGGTCGCGCAGCTCGTCGAGGGTCCATTCGCTGAGATCCACCAGGTGGATCGGTACCCATTTGTCCACCAGGTGCAGCATGTGCGCGGCGAAGTCCGGGTGACCGCTGTTGGCAATCAGTTCGCCCATTTCTGCATAAAAATTCGGGCTTTGCGTGTTGGCGGTAGTGCTGATCAAACTCATAGCCATCTCATCCTTGATGTCGAAAACCGTCAACAGATTCTCTGAGCCTCTGCGGGGGCGATCCGTTGCTCACCCACCAGAGTCGGTATTCGAAATTGTATTTAGCCAGGGGATTCGTCCTACGTATGTAGCGGAAACGAGGGACACAACGTGCCATAAAAACAACGTCATTAATTCGACGTTTCTGAGCGATGATTCCGGCCACGAAAAATCAGTAGATGTCTTTAGAGTTATTTAACTGCTTGATAAATATGGAAAATAATTATTTTTAAAAAACCTCCCCCCGACCTGGCATCGGCCAGATATAGCCAATCTCCTACATCTCTTTAATCGTTTCAGCAATGAACCCTCAGCCAAGCCCGTTCCGTGCGTTTGGGTGTCCGGGTTTAGGGTGACAGACAGCCCCGGGGCCCCATGCTCCAATCCGGCCCATTCGTCGTAATGGGCCTCCCTGCGCGGCCAGTGCCTGACCCCCATGAGAAGGATCTTATGAAGCATTCCTCCCGCCTGCCGGCCAGCTTCCCCCTTACCGCCGCCCAACAGGACATCTGGCTCGACCAACTGCGTGCAGGTGACTCACCGCTGTACAACATCGGCGGTTATGTGGACTTTGCCGGCGCCGTCGATCCGAACCTGATGCAGCGTGCCATCGAGCTGCTGGTGGCCAAGCACGATGCGTTGCGCACGCAATTGCACAGCGACGCCAACGGCCTGCCTCGGCAGACCTTCGCCGCCACGGTGGCCGTGGACCTGACGCGGCATGACGTGAGTGCAGCCTCCGACCCGCACGCCGCCTGCCACGCCCTGATGCAGGCGCAAATGGCCTTGCCGTACGCGCTGCAGGGCGCGCCACTGTTCCGCTTCTTGCTGGTCAAGCTGGATGCCGATCACTACCGCCTCGGCACCCAGGCCCACCATCTGATTCTCGACGGCTGGGGCTTCGGCCAAATGCTGCAATCCCTCGCGCGGCTGTACACCGCCCTGGCGCAAGGCCAACAGCCGGAGCCGCTGGCGCCGTCCTATATCGACTTTATCGACGCGGACGAGCGCTACCGTGCCTCGGCCCGCTATGCCCGCGACCGCGCCTATTGGCTGGCCAAGTACCCGGTGCTGCCGGAACCGCTGCTGACCCCGCGGCACGCCGCCAAGACGTCCAGCAACACCCTGGTGCAAGCGTTTCCGGCGGCCCTGCTCAACCGCATGGAGCAGGTGGCCAACCGTTACCAGGCGTCGGCATTTCATGTGCTGCTGGCGGCGATGTATGTGTATTTCACGCGCACCGCCCAGCGCCAGGAGTGGGTGGTGGGCCTGCCGATTCTCAACCGTTCCAATGCGCAGTTCCGTTCGACCGTCGGGCTGTTCACCCAGGTCAGCGCAGTACGGTTGCAGTTCGATGAGCAGTTGCCGTTCAGTGCCGTGGTGCGTGGCGTGCGCGACCAGCTCAAGCAGGATTTCCGCCACCAGCGTTTTCCCCTGAGTGAGATGAACCGTGAGTTGGGCGTGCGCCGCAGCGATCGCGGCCAGTTGTTCGACCTGTCGGTGTCTTTCGAGCAAGACGACCATGAGCTGCGCTACGGCGCCACCGCGGCGCGTGCGGTCAAAGTCTCCAACCACCATGAGCCGCTGCCGCTGGCGATCCACTTGCGCAGCAACCGCTACCAGGACACCGCGTGCCTGCATTGTGTGTACAACGAGGCGTACTTCGAGCACGACGAAGTGCTCGCCCTGGCGCAACGCTTTACCTGGCTGCTGGAGCAAGGGCTGGAAGACCCTGCGTTGAAGCTCAGTGATTTCTCGGTGGTGACGCCCGCCGAACAGGCCCGGTTGCACCAGTGGAACGCCACCGCCCAGCCCGGTACGCAGCCGCAGACCCTGCACGCGCGCATCGAAGGCCAGGCCGCGCGCACACCGGACGCGGTGGCGGCGGTTTACCAAGGCCGGCAGCTGAGCTACGCCCAACTCAACCAGCAGGCCAACGCCCTGGCTCATCAACTGCTGGAGCGTGGCGTACAGCCGGACGACCGCGTGGTGATCCTGGCACGGCGCGGGCTGGACACGCTGGTGGGGTTGCTGGCGATTCTCAAGTCCGGCGCCTGCTACGTGCCGGTCGACCCGGCCCATCCGGCCGAACGCCTGAACTACTTGCTGCAAGACAGCGATCCGGTGGTGGTACTGACCCAGCATGACCTGCTGCACCGTCTGCCTGCGCTGGATGTGCCTGTGCTCCAACTGGACCGCCCGACCTTTCACTTGGGCACCAACCCCCGCGTAGCGGTCAGCCCCTCCCACCTTGCCTACGTGATCTACACCTCAGGCTCCACCGGCTTGCCCAAGGGCGTGATGGTCGAACACCACACTGTCTCGAACCTGGTGGACTGGCATTGCCGGGCCTTTGACCTGCGCGCCGGCAGCCACACCGCCAGTGTCGCCGGGTTTGGTTTTGATGCGATGGCCTGGGAAGTCTGGCCGGCACTGTGTGTGGGCGCCACGCTGCACCTGCCGCCCGCCCATGACGGCGCCGAAGACATCGACGCGCTGCTCAGCTGGTGGCGCGCGCAGCCGCTGGACGTGTGCTTCCTGCCGACGCCTGTGGCCGAATACGCCTTCAGCCAGGGCCTGCAACACCCAACGCTGCGCACCCTGCTGATCGGTGGCGACCGTCTGCGCGCTTTCCCCCAGGCGCAGTCCTTTGCCGTGATCAACAACTACGGCCCCACCGAAGCCACGGTGGTCGCCACCTCCGGCCGCATGGACGTGGGCAAGCCGCTGCATATCGGCGCGCCGATCGCGAATGCCACCGCGTACGTGCTCGACGAACAGCAACGCCCGGTGCCCATCGGCGTAGCAGGGGAGTTGTACGTGGGGGGCAAAGGGGTGGCGCGCGGCTACCTGAACCGCCCCGATCTCAGCGCCGAACGCTTTCTGGATGACCCTTTCACCCAGGGCCGGATGTACCGCACCGGTGACCTGGCGCGCTGGCTGCCGGACGGCAACCTGGAATACCTGGGGCGCAATGACGACCAGGTGAAAATTCGTGGCGTGCGCGTCGAGCTGGGCGAAATCGAATCCGCGCTGGCCGCCCACCCGCATATCCAAGCGGCCGTGGTGCAGTCGCGCGAGGGGCAATTGCTGGCCTGGTTCGTGCCGCGTGAAGCCGTGCCGATCGAGGCCTTACGCAGCCACCTGCAAGCGTCGCTGCCCGACTACATGCTACCGGCCGCCTACCAGCCAATGGACGCGTTGCCCCTGACCGCCAACGGCAAACTCGACCGTAAGGCGTTGCCGGCACCCAGCCAGGACGCCTTCGTCACACGCCGGTATGAAGCCCCGCACGCGGGCGTGGAAAGCGTCTTGGCGCAGCTGTGGGCCGAGCTGTTACACGTGCATCAGGTGGGCCGCCACGACCACTTTTTCGAACTCGGCGGGCATTCCTTACTGGCGGTGCAATTGGTGCAACGCATGCGCCAGGTCGGGCTGCGCGCCGATGTGCAGGTGTTGTTCGGCCAGCCGACCCTGGCGGCATTGGCGGCGGCCAGTGAATACAGCGAGGTGGATGAGGCGGACCTGGCCGAACCGGATCAGGCCAGCCTGGCGCTGATCGTCGCCGGCATCCCCGGTGGCGCGGCCAATGTGCAGGCGGTCTATCCGCTGGCGCCGTTGCAGGAAGGGTTGCTGTACCACCACCTCACCGATGAGCACGACCCCTACCAGCAGCAGGCGCTGTTCAGCTTTGCGCGACGCGAGCAATTGGACGCGTTTGCCCAGGCCTTGCAACAGGTGATCAACCGCCACGACATCCTGCGCACCAGCCTGGCGTGGGAAGCCCTGGAGCAACCGATGCAGGTGGTCTGGCGCCAGGCGCAGTTGCGCGTCGAACCGCTGCGCGAGGGGCATGAGCCGCTGGATTTGCGCCAGGCGCCGCTGATGGCCCTGGACTATGCCGAAGAGCCGCAGCAGCAACGCTGGGTCGCGCGGCTGCGCTTCCATCACTTGGTCAACGACGCCACCTCGACCACGCTGCTGATGCAGGAAATCCGCGCCCACTTGCTCGGTCAACAGGCGCAACTGCCGGCGTCGGTGCCGTATCGCAATGTGGTGGTGCAAGCCCGTTCACCGGCGCGACAGGCAGGGCATGAAGCGTTTTTCCGTGAGCAGTTGGGGGATGTGGACGAGCCGACCCTGGCGTTCGGTCTACAGGCGCGCCAGGCGGATCGGGCGCAAACCGACGAAGCCGAACGCGCACTGGGCGAGCGTCTGCATCAGCGCGTGCGGGCACAGGCGCGTGGGCTGGGCGTGAGCGCCGCCAGCCTGTTCCATCTGGCTTGGGCCCAGGTGCTCAGCCGTGTCGCGGGCCGCGATGATGGGGTGTTCGGCACCGTGCTGCTCGGCCGTTTGCAGGCCGGTGAGGGCGCCGACCGCGCCTTGGGCATGTTCATCAACACCTTGCCGCTGCGGGTGCGCCTGGCCGGGCGGACGGTGGCCGATGCCCTCACGGACACCCACACCCAGCTCAGCGCCTTGCTCGCCCATGAACAAGCCTCCCTTGCACTGGCCCAACGCTGCAGCAGCGCGTCGCCGTTGTTCAACAGCCTGCTCAATTACCGGCACACCGACGCCGAGCGCGACCTGACCCTGGTGCCGGGCATCGCCTTGCTCAGCAGCGAAGACGTCCTCAGCTACCCGCTGATGCTGACCGTGGACGATACCGCCAGCGGCTTCCGAATCAAGGCCAAGGCCCCGCGCACCGTGGGCGCCGGGCGCCTTTTGGATTACCTCGAAACCGTACTGGTCAACTTGGTGGACGCGTTGGAGCAGACGCCGCAAAGGCCATTGCGCGAGGTGCAGGTGCTGCCCGCCAGTGAGCTGAAAACCCTGCTGGTGGACTTCAACACGACGGCCACCGACTACCCCGACACCCTCACCGTGCAGGCGCTGTTCGAAGCCCATGCGCGGCAGATCCCCCACGCCGTGGCGGTGCAGGCCGGCGCGTTGCAACTGACCTACCGCGAACTCAACGAACGCGCCAACCAGCTGGCCTTCCACTTGCGCGAACGTGGCGTTCAACCGGACTCTCGCGTGGCGCTGTGCGTCGAGCGCGGACTGGACCTAGTGGTGGGCCTGCTGGCCATCCTCAAGGCGGGCGGCGCCTATGTGCCGCTGGACCCCGGCTACCCGCGTGAGCGTCTGGTCTACATGCTTCACGACAGCCAACCGGTGGCGCTGCTGGTACACGCCGCGACGCGCGATTTGCCGGGCGAGGTGTCGATCCCGGTGATCGACTTCGACCACTGTGCCTGGCGCCAGGCGCCCATCGGCAACCCGCTGGTGCCGGGTTTGAGCGTCGCCAACCTGGCCTACGTCATGTACACCTCGGGCTCCACCGGCACGCCCAAAGGCGTGATGATCGAGCATCGCGGCCTCGGCAACCTGCTGCACTGGGGCTCTCAACTGTGCCCCAACGCTGAAGGCGGTGCGCTGTTGCAACGGGCGCCGTTCAGCTTCGACGGTTCGGTGTGGGAGCTGTTCTGGCCGCTCGCCAATGGCATGCGCCTGGTACTGGCACGCCCCGATGGGCATCGCGAGCCTGCCTACCTGGCGCAGGTGATTCGTGAGCAGCAGATCACGGTGATCAAGTTCGTGCCGGCGATGTTGCAGCAGTTCCTTGAACTGGAAGAATCGGCCCTGTGCACCAGCCTCACCGACGTATTGTGTGGCGGCGGCGAGCTCACCGAAGCCCTGGCCCGTGGCGTGCAGGCGCGACTGCCCAAGGTGCGCCTGCATAACGTCTACGGCCCCACCGAGGCCACGGTCGACAGCAGCGCCTGGACGCTGGAACCGGGCGCACCGGTGCCCGCGCTGCAATTGCCGATCGGCCGGGCGATCAACAATACCCGCCTGTATGTGCTCGACGCGCAGGATTCGCCGGTGCCGATGGGCGTCAGCGGGCAGCTGCATATCGGTGGCGTCGGCGTGGCCCGTGGTTATCTGGGGCTTGAGCAGATGACCGCCGAGCGCTTTATCGACAGCCCGTTTGTGCAAGGGGATCGGCTGTACCGCACCGGCGACCTGGTGCGTTACCTGCCGGATGGCAATCTTGAGTTTCTCGGGCGCAATGACTTCCAGGTCAAACTGCGCGGTGTACGCCTGGAACTGGGGGAAATCGAGTCACGGCTGTTGGCGCATCCGGCGTTGCGCGAAGTGGCGGTGTTGATTCGGGAAGAGCGGCTGGTGGCGTATTTCACTGTGCGTGCCGACGCGCCGAGCCTGGAAGCGTTGCGCGCTCATGTGCTGGAGCAATTGCCGGAGTACATGGTGCCGGCGGCGTTTGTGCGGCTTGATGAAATGCCCCTCAACCCTGCGGGCAAACTCGACCGCAAGGCATTGCCGGCGCCGGGGTTGGAGGCGGTGGTGAGCCGAGCGTATGCCGCACCGATCGGGGAAGTGGAAACCGTGATGGCCGGGATCTGGGCGGAGGTCTTGAAGTTGGAGCGGGTAGGGCGGCATGACCATTTCTTTGAACTGGGCGGGCATTCGTTGCTGGCGGTGAACCTGGTGGCGCGAATGCGCAAGGCCGGGTTGGAGGTGGATGCGCGGAGCGTGTTCAGCCAGCCGACGTTGGCGCAACTGGCGGCGTGTACCTTGACGCAGGTAAAGCGTGTGGACATCCCGCAAACCGCCATTCCTCAACTCAATCGCCGTCGCAGGATCTGAAGTGGCGGGCGGGCCCTGAAGGCGCTGGCTGAAAGCATTCAACACACTGCGGGCAAAGGCCTTATAACTCGAATGTTTTCGGCTATGCGATTCAGCTATTGGATTGTTCATGAGGTAATGCCTTTAATTCGGGACCTAACTCATTGTTGTTCGGAATAAATCAGCGCTGTCTGGCGTTGTAATGAGTCATCGTTGCGCCTTAGAGATTAGCCATGAGCAACCCCGTTGCCCCCGAGCCTTTGATCCGTCTGGTTGGCCTGTGCAAGACGTATGGTGCCCAGCAGGCGCTGGATCAAGTCACCCTGGATATTTACCCGGGTGAGGGTGTGGCCTTGCTCGGTGCCACGGGAGCGGGCAAATCGACCTTGGTCAAGGTCCTCAGCGGCAGCCTGGCGCCGGATAGCGGCGAACTGTGGGTCGAGGGCCAGCGCCAACGCTTTACCTCGCCGTTGTCGGCACGCCGGCTCGGCATCGTCGCCGTGCATCAACGGCCCGACGATGCCATCGCCCCCGGCCTGAGCGTGGCCGAGAACCTGTTGCTCGATGAGCTGGGGCAGCCCGACGCGGATTTTCTGCTCAACCGCAAAAGCCTCCTGCAACGTGCCGAAGCCATCGCCGCCGGGCTGGGCCTGGACCTGCCGCTGCAACACCCGGTCGAACGCCTCGGCCAGGCGGACCGTCAACTGCTCGTACTGGCGCGTGCCTTTGCCCAGCAACCCAAACTGCTGATCCTCGACGAACCGACGGCGGCCTTGTCGGAAACCGACGCCGAACGCCTGCTCGGCCTGATCGACAGCCAGCGCGCACGCGGTGTGGCCATCCTCTACATCTCCCAGCGCTTGTCCGATCTGCAACGCGTCACCAACCGCGCGCTCGTGTTGCAAGCCGGACGCCTGACCGGCGATCTCAATACCCGGCACTTGCCGAGCGCGGCGTACACCCTGTTCGGGGAAGTGGCCGGGCATCCTGCGGTGCCCCCTGACAAGGCCTTGCCGGTGCCGTTTCTGGAGCGGTTTACCCGCGCCGGGTTTATCCGCAACCGGGCGGAGGGGCGGGCGGTACAGGAGCACGTGGCCGGGTTGGGGGGTAGCCTGGGGCCTATCGGCACCGTGGACCCCGGCAAGGCTCGCAAGACCTGATCAGCGCGGCGATGGGATAAACGCCACGCTGCCTCCCTCGCGCTTCGCAAACCACCGCTCGCCGTTGTCCGGCTGGGTGGTAATCACGTGATGATCCGCACCCAGGTAGGCCAGTGGCGTTGGGTCGTCCTTGGAGAATTGCGCAACGATAATCGTGTGTTGCGGGTCGAAATCCTGGCCGCTGGTGTTGGCCAGCCAGGCCATGAACGCGGCGCTGTCGCCCTGGCGCGGGAAGTCCTGGGTTTCGGCTACGTAGTAGAAGGGTTTGCCGTGGTTTTGCAGGTACAGAGGGAGTTTGTTGTCGACTTCCACCAGCACCATCTGCCATTGGTTCCACGGTGCTGTTTGGGTCGCCTGGGTTTCCACGTCCTCGGCGAAACGCGTCACGCCGCCATTGCCGTTGGTCCAGGGATACAGCACCCCGAGCACCAGTAGCATCAGCACGGCGGCGCTTGCGAAACCTTTCTGCCAGCGCGGCCAACTCGCCGGGTTTTTCGCCAGCCGTTCACTCACCCACCAGGCCCCCAGCAACTGCGCGAACGGCACCAACGGCAGCACGTAGTAACTGCGTCGGCTGCCACTGGCGGTGAAGAACACGAACAGCAACCCCAGGCCCCACACCAGCCAACGTACGTTGGGCGGGGTCTGGCGCCAATGCCGCAACGCCAGCCACAGGCCAAGCAGCCAGCACGGCACCCATGGCAGGGTGTAGGCGGGCAGGTAGATCAGGTACGTGTGGATCGGGCCCATGTGGTCGAACGGGTCGAAAAAGCGCACCACGTTTTCGCGGAACACCAGCGCCAAGCCACTTTCGCCGTAGCTGGGTGCGCCGTAGACATGGGACAGCATGAACGGCACGGCATACACCGCGCCCGCCATCAGCAGGGCGAGTGGCAGGCGCAGGTTGAGATGGCGTTTGTAGCGATGCTCACTGAGCAGGTGCGGCAGCAGTACCAGGCCGGGCAGCACAAAGCCGATCAAGCCCTTGAACAGGGAGGTCACGGCCAACAACAGAAAGAACACGGTGTAGCGCCCAAGCCGTGTGTCCTGCGGCCCGCGCCAATACCACCACACGGCCGCCAGTACGCCGCATACCGTGAGCACGTCCGCCGTGGCGACGCGCGCCCAGAACAGAAAGTAGAAGGTGGTGGCGAGCATCCAGCCGGCAATCAGCCCGGTGCCCTTGCGCAACAGTTGTTCGCCGATCAGGTAGATCAGCCACACGCTCAGCCAGGCGCCGATCACGGACGGCAAACGTAACGACCACGGGCCGAGGCCGCCCATCGCGTGGGCGGTCGCGGTGATCAGCCAGTAGGAAGGCAGGGGCTTGTCGTAATAGGGCACGCCTTTGAGATACGGGTCGAAGTAGTCGCCGCTTTGCAGCATCTGCAAGGCAATGTTGGCCCAGCGGGTTTCGGGGCCCCACAGGTCGCGTGCGCCGAGGCCGGCGAGCAGCAGCACGGCCGTGACACCCAGCAATACCACCAGGGCGCCGCGTTCGGTTTTCCAGAAGGCCGCCATCAGGGCGATTTCGGGTAGATGATCAGTTCGAGGGCGCCCTTGTAGTAGCGTTTGCCCCCCGGCGGCAGTTGCCCCGCCTCACGCATCTCGCTGGTGCTTCTGACCCGCATCAGCACGCCCACCGAGCCGCGTTGGCGCGCGTCCTTGAGCCACGTCTGCACCTGTTCCAGTGCGACTTTGCGCTGCACCGAACCCGCGTACTGCAAGCCGTAGCGCAACTCGCCCTCGGTGTCATACAGCGCCACAGCCGGGCGTTGCAGGCGCCAGGCCAGGGCGCTGGCACTCTCCAGTTCGTTGCTCAGCAGTGCCTGGGTTTGTTGCAACTCTTCCAGGTGCTCGAGCACAAACTGGTCGGGCATTTCGTTGTCGGCGATCCACGCCGGCATGCTCGCCGGCAACAGGATCACCAGCAGGCCGATGCCCAGCGTCGGCGTGGCCCATAGCGTCAACGGGCGGAACGCTTGCAGCAGGTTAGTGAGGATCCATGCCAACAGCACGATAAAGGCCAGCGACAGGCTGAACATTTCGGCGTGGCTGTTGCTGTACAGCGGCCGGGCGATCTGCAGGTAGATCAGGCCGACCATGGCGACCATGCCGATCACGAAGTTGAGCAGGCCGTTGAGGCAGAGGGTGCGGGCACGGCCGGTGCTGATCAGGTCGACCAGGGTATGCCCCATCAACAACGCCAGGGGCAGCAGGCACGGCATGATGTAGGTCGGCAGCTTGCCGTTGCTCAGGCTGAAAAAAACCAGCGGCAGCAGCAGCCACAGGGCCAGGAAGGTGATTGCCGGCTGGCGTTTGTGCTGCCAGGTGGCGCGCAGGGTGGCGGGCAATAGCCCGGCCCAGGGCAGGCAAGACACCGCGATGATCGGTAGGAAGAACCACCACGGCCGCACGTGTTGCGCGTTGTCGGCGCTGAAGCGGCGAATGTGTTCATTCCAAAAAAAGAAGCGCCAGAAGTCAGGTTCCTGATGATGGATCGCCAGCGCCCACGGCAGGCAGACCACGGCGGCGACTGCGATTGCCAGCGGGCCGTAGCGCAGCAATTCTCCCAGGCGCCGTTGCCAGAGCATGTAGGGCACGGCAATCAGCACCGGCAGCACCCAGGCCAGGAAGCCTTTGGTCAGGAAACCCAGGGCGCAGGCCAGGCCCACCACGGCCCACGCCCCTAGACGGCGCCGCAGTGTGGTGCTGTCGAGGGCAAACCACAGGGCCACCAGGCTCAGGTTGACCCACAGGGTGAATTGCGGATCGAGGTTGGAATAACCCGCTTGCCCGGCCACCAGGCCGAAGCTCAGGTAGAGCAGGGCGCAGGCGAAGCTTTTGCGTGGGTCATTCCACAGGCGACGGGCGATCAGGTAGGCCAGCAGCACGCTTAAGCCGGTGGTCAAGGCCGAGGCGATGCGCACACCGAACAGGTTCTGGCCAAACACGGCCTGGCCGAGGGCGATCAACCAGTAGCCGCCGGCGGGCTTTTCGAAGTAGCGGATACCCATGAAATGTGGCGTGACCCAATTGCCGCTCAGGAGCATTTCCTGGCTGATCTGGGCGTAGCGGGTCTCGTCGGGGATCCACAAACCGTGCAGGCCCAGCGGCAATAGGTAAAACGCGACAAAGGCCAGCAACAATATCGGCAGCGGTTTTAATCGGGTCATGAAAACGTCGCTCCCTGACGTTTAGTGATGGATGTTTGAAGTAATGAAGTAGCGGAGACAGTCACGACGTTCACTGAATTACACAAAATATTCATGAGGTCCTTAATTAAAAGGCGCAACTAAACATGCCAGAACCGGGCTGTCTTTTTGCTGAACAGGCAGGAGGGGGGAGTTATTAAAGTTGTTTCAGCGCGGCGGGCCAATCCGGGTTATTGACGATACCCAATGCCTTGAACTTGCCGTTGGGCAATACCTGCACGAACAGGGCGCTGCCGTACTGGGGGAATGTGGCGTGGGGGAAACCCAGCGTGCTTTCGAAGTCGGCAATGCAGCCGCTGTGGGTGACGAAGACCAGGTTGCGTCCCGGGGTTTTGTGGCTGAGCAGTTCTTCGCCCATGGCCGCGCCGCAGACGGCTTGCTGGCCGGAGGTCAACTCGTTTTTGCCGAACATGAAGCGCAAGGTCTGCGCGGTTCGGATGGTCGGGCTGGCAAGCACGTCACTGCCTTCCATGCCCAACGTTTTAAAGGCTTTTCCCAGGTTTTCCGCGTGCTGGCTGCCACTGATCGTCAGGCCTTCGACAGGCCCCAGGCAGGGGTTGGTGGAGCGGTCGCAGCGTTCTTCGTGACGCACCAGCACGATCAGGTCGCCATCACGCCAAAGGGGCAGCACATGGGAGTTCAACAGGCGGTTGCCGACGCCCAGGTCGCGTGGCGAGGCGTGCCAGAACAGGCTGCCGGCGAGCAGCAGGCCGACCACGAAAAGCCCCAGCCACAGCGGTTGCAAGCGCTTGAAAAAGGCTCGCCGCGAGCGTGGTTTGGTCAGGGTAAGGTCAACCACTTCATTCACCATGGGCACTGTTGGCAGCGTTGTAATTAGTTAGGCGCAACGTGTGGGCGAATGCCTCAGTGACGCAGGAGGCTGTCACAGGGTGGCTGTCTTTTCGCTGAACATGTTGCGGTTAAAAGTTGTCAGGCAGGGCAACTAACAAGTTGCCGACGAATGACCGATGGCCGGTAATCTAAACAGCCATGGGTGGGCAGTCGGTGAAATCCATGTGAAAAATTTGCATGGCCTTGGGCGGCAGCCGTTATTCTCGATGGCCACCCATCAAACGAGAGTTGTCATGTTGCAGGTGCACGCCGTGTTTAAAAGCTATGTCACTCCGCAAGGGCCGCTGGCGGTGTTGGCCGGTGTGGACCTGCACTTGGCCGAGCGCAGCAGCCTGGCGTTGATGGGCGAGTCGGGCAGCGGCAAGAGCACCCTGTTGCACCTGGTGGCCGGGCTCGACCGGCTGGACGGCGGTAGCATCCAAGTGGGCGAGCAACGCCTCGACCAGCTCAGCGAAGCGCAATTGGCCCACTGGCGGCGCACCGAAATCGGCCTGGTGTTCCAGCAGTTCAACCTGATCGGCAGTTTGCGGGTCGAGGACAACCTGGCGTTCCAGGCGCGGTTGGCGGGGCGGTTTGACCCGCAGTGGCAAGCGCAATTGGTTGAACGCCTGGGCCTGGGCGATCTGCTCAAGCGTTACCCGGAACAACTCTCCGGGGGCCAGCAGCAGCGGGTCGCGGTCGGGCGCGCATTAGCCTCAAAACCGGGCCTGTTGTTGGCCGACGAACCCACCGGCAACCTTGACGAAGCCACCAGTGACGAAGTCTTGCAACTGCTGCTGGACCTGCTGCGCGACAGCCCTACCAGCCTGTTGATGGTCACTCACAGCCCGCGCATCGCCGCACGGCTGGACCGGCAGGTGGTGCTGCAGCGTGGGCGTGTCGTCCCTGCAGGCGCCGCTTGAGATGGCGGTGTTTTACTGGACATTACGCGCGCTGCTCAGCCACTGGCGACGGCATCCCGTGCAATTTTTCAGCGTGCTCACCGGCCTGTGGCTGGCCACGGCGCTGCTGATTGGCGTGCAGGCCCTCAACGGCCAGGCGCGCGACAGCTACGCCCGCGCCAGCCAGTTGATCGGCGGTGAACCCCAGGCCAGTCTCAATGCGCCGGACGACTCGAGTTTCCCCCAAGCCGTGTTTGCCCAATTGCGCCGCGCTGGCTGGCCGGTATCGCCGGTGGTGCAGGGGCGGGTGCAGCTCCAGGGGCATGAGGCAGTACGCTTGCAATTGATGGGCATCGACCCGGTGTCGTTGCCCGGCAGTGGCGCGGTGGCAGGGCAGCGCTTGAGCCAGGCGCAGATGCTGGCGTTCTTTTCGCCGCCGGGGCGCACCTGGATCGCGCCGCAGACCTTGCAGGCCTTGGGGCTGCACGCAGGGCAGCGGCCGACCACGCTGAATGGGCACACCTTGCCGCCGCTGCAAGCCCAGGCGGATATGGCGCCCGGCCTGTTGCTCACCGATATCGGGTTTGCCCAAGCCGTGCTGGAGATGCCCGAGCGCCTGTCGCGCCTGCTGGTGGACAAAACGTTCGCCGCCGGCCATCCGACGCCGCCCGCCGGGTTGCAGCTTAAGCAGGGCGAGGACAATAACCTCGCGCGCCTCACCGAGAGCTTTCACCTGAACCTCGACGCGCTGGGCTTTCTGTCCTTTGTGGTGGGGCTGTTTATCGTGCACGCGGCCATCGGCCTGGCCCTGGAGCAACGGCGCGGGTTGCTGCGTACGTTGCGGGCCTGCGGGGTCAGCGTGCGGATGTTGATTGTCAGCCTGAGTGTGGAACTGGGCGTGCTCTCGTTGTTGGGGGGCGTGCTCGGTGTCGCCAGCGGTTACCTGTTGGCCAGCCTGTTGCTGCCGGATGTGGCCGCCAGCCTGCGCGGGTTGTATGGCGCCGAGGTGCCGGGGCAGTTGAGCCTGAGCCCGTGGTGGTGGGTGGCGGGACTGGGCTTGAGCTTGCTCGGTGCCTTGCTCGCCGGTGCCGGCAGCCTCTGGCGGGCGGCGCGCCTGCCACTGCTGGCGCTGGCCAATGCCCAGGCCTGGCATGAGGCTCATGGGCGCTGGTTGCGCCGTCAAGGTTGGGTGGCCGGTGCCGCGTTGCTGGTTGCGGTGCTGGCGCTGTGGTTGGGCAACAGCCTGGCCGCCGGTTTTGTGCTGATGGCCGCGCTGTTGCTCGGTGCCGCCCTCGGTTTACCCGTGGTGCTCAATGGCCTGCTCAAGGCCGTGCTGGGGCGCAGCCGTTCGGTGCTCGGCCAATGGTTTCTCGCGGACTGCCGCCAGCAATTGCCGGCCTTGAGCCTGGCGCTGATGGCGCTGCTATTGGCCTTGGCCGCAAATATCGGCGCGGGCTCCATGACCTCCGGCTTTCGGCACACCTTCAATAACTGGCTGGAACAACGCCTCACGGCCGAGCTGTACCTAAACCCGCAAAACCCGGCCCAGGCGCAGCAACTCAGCACTTGGCTGGCCCGGCAACCGTTGGTGCAAACCGTGCTGCCCACCTGGCAGGTCGCCGTGCAATTGCAGGGCTGGCCGGCGGACCTGTTTGGCGTGATCGACGACCCTACCTATCGTCAGCACTGGCCGCTGCTGGACGCAGCGAGCGAGCCGTGGGACCAGTTGCAACAAGGCGACACCCTGATGCTCAGCGAGCAACTGGCGCGCCGGCTCGACGTGAGGCTGGGCGATAGCGTGAGCATTCCCACGCCACACGGTGAGTGGGCGCCGACAGTGGTCGGGATCTACGCCGACTACGGCAACCCCAAGGGCCATGTGCTGGTCAATGCCCAGCACCTGCTGGCCCACTGGCCGACGCTGTCACCGGCCCGTTTCAACCTGCGGGTAGCGCCGGCGGATGTGGCGCCGTTGGTGCGCGAGGTGCAACGCGCCTTTGCCCTGGAAGACAGCCGTATCGTCGATCAACAACAACTCAAAGGCTGGTCGAGCCAGGTGTTCGAACGCACCTTTGCCGCCACGGCCGCGCTGAATAGCCTGACGCTGGGCGTGGCCGGTGTCGCGCTGTTTATCAGCCTGTTGACCCAAAGCCAGAGCCGCCTTGGGCAACTGGCGCCGCTGTGGGCACTGGGCGTCACGCGTCGGCAATTGATGCTGCTTAACCTGGGCCAGACCTGGCTGCTGGCGGTGCTTACACTGGTGCTGGCGTTGCCGCTTGGGCTGCTGCTGGCCTGGTGCCTGGATGCGGTGATCAATGTGCAGGCGTTTGGTTGGCGCCTGCCGTTGCAGGTGTTTCCGTGGCAGCTCGCGCAATTGCTCGGGTTGGCGATGCTGGCGACCTTGCTGGCTTCGGCTTGGCCCCTGTGGCAGTTGTATCGCAGCCGTCCTGCGGACTTGTTGAGGACGTTTGCCCATGAAGATTAACGGCCTGCTGCTGTGCGTGTGCTTGTTACTGGCCGCTTGCGACAAAGTCCCCGCGCCGCAGGAGAGCTTCGCCGGTCTGGGCAGTGACGCGGCCGACTTTGCCCAAGTGCTGCCTGGCAAGGTGTTCAGTTTCCCTGAGGATCATGGCCCCCATGAGGGTTTTCGTATCGAGTGGTGGTACGTCACCGCCAACCTCAAGGACGCGCAGGGCAATGTATTCGGCGTGCAATGGACGCTGTTCCGCAACGCCCTCAAGGCGGGGCCGCCGCAAGCAGGTTGGCACGACTCGACCCTTTGGCTTGGCCATGCGGCCGTCACCTCCGCCACCCACCACTACGCCGCCGAACGTTACGCGCGTGGCGGCGTCGGCCAGGCCGGGGCCGAGGCGGTGCCGTTCAACGCCTGGATCGACGACTGGAATTTCGCCACCCGCGCCGGTGCCACCAGCCCCTTGGCGGACATGCAACTCAAGGCCAGCGGCGCGCAGTTCGCCTACGACTTGCACCTGACGTCCAGCCGCCCAGTGGTGCTGCAGGGCGACAACGGCTACAGCCGCAAATCCGACCAGGGCCAGGCGTCCTATTACTACAGCCAGCCCTTTTTCAACGCCAGCGGCAGCGTCAGCATTGACGGCAAGGTGTATCAAGTCACCGGCCCGGCCTGGCTCGACCGCGAGTGGAGCAGCCAACCCCTGAGCGCCAGCCAGACCGGTTGGGACTGGTTCTCCCTGCACTTGGACCGTGGCGAGCAGTTGATGCTGTTCCGAGTGCGGCAAACGGACGGCGCGTCTTACCTGACCGGCACCTCGATTGATCGCGAGGGCCAGACACAAACGTTGCACAACGCGGATATCCAGCTGACACCCCTGGAAACCACCACCATTGACGGGCGCAAGATGCCTACACGCTGGTCGCTGAAAATTCCCGGCAAACAGCTGGACATCACCCCCCAGGCGGTCAACCCGAACGCCTGGATGAACCTGAGTATTCCGTACTGGGAAGGGCCGGTGCGGTTTGAGGGGGGAGTGGGGTACCTCGAGATGACCGGGTATTAGTTCGGAAAATTTCCTGTAAAAATACTGGACATGCATACAGTGATTGGCTAGATTCCATCCCAGGTGACCGGATGTCACCTGAGCTTCACTTTTTAACTATGGATGGATAAAAAATGAAATCGAAAAAAGCCTTTATGCTGGGCGCGGCCATGGCGGCCTCCTGCTTCGTTTCGGCCTTTGCCCTGGCCGAGCAATACCCTCACCTGGCTGCGCAAGCCGTTAAACCTGACATCAAGCAAAGCCTGAAAGCCGCTGGCAAAGTCCCGGCCACCAAGGCGTCGGCGGCGCTGAAAAAGCAACTGAACGCAGGCGCCCAACTGAAAAAGCCAGTGTTCGCCGCGAAGGCCAAGGCCGACTCGGTAGTGGAAGACCACAGCGCACCTGCCCCGGTAACCCAAGTCAAGAAAGCCGGCGCTCAGCCAGCCACCGCCGTGCAAGCGGCGCTGGTCCAAGGCTGTGAAACCACGCTGGACGTGAATGAGTTGTACACGGTCAATGGTGTGCAAACCGGTGACCTGCTGTGCTACCACTTCAACCTGCCGCAGACGGCCCGTATCAATGCGCTGCTGGTCGGTCAGACGGCCGGTACCGACATGTCCTTGACCCTGTTCCAGGACGATGGCCAAGGCAATCCGATCCCGCTGGGCACTTCCAATAACCCCGGTACCGGTGACGAAAGCCTCAGCGGCGTATTGCCGGCGGGTGACTACTACTGGTTCATGGAAGCCAATGCGGCGGTCTCGGGTTCGAGCTTCCAGTTCGGTGTGGCGGTCAATGCCAATATCGATGCCTTCGAACCGAATGACACGCCGGACACGGCCTTCCAACTGCCGGACACCCTGAACTACATCAGCGGCAACGCCGACAGCCTCGATGATGTCGATTACTTCGACTTCACCGCCGTGCGTGGCCAGAGCGTGGGCATTGCCCTGTCGGCCGATGCCGCCAGCGGCAGCACCCGTGGCAAATGGATCCTTGAGCGCTTCGATGGCAGCCAGTGGGTCACCGTAGGTGCCAATATCGTCTCGACGTCGATCCCGAGTCCGGGTGTGGGCGGTGTGGTCAAGGTGCGGGTGCGCCCGAACCAGCACCCGAACGAGCCGTGGAGCGCGACGGGCAAATACACCCTGTCCTTTGGTTCCAACCCACGTGTCGACAACCCGGATATGAAAGGCGAGGCCAACGTGTTGCGCATCCCGTATTCCGCGTCTGATGTGGGCTACGGCTACATGACCACCCAGGCTTATCGAAACCTGACCTGGAAAATGAACCTGTCCGACAGCACCGGCGCGCCACTGGTGGGGCTGCACCCGATTGTTTATCTCGACCAGCACATCAACCCGGACACCGGCAATATCGTCTACAAGGCGTATTCGGCGGCGACCGACAGCTCCGGCCAAGCCGGTGGCACGATCAACGTGGGCACGTGCTTCGGTGACTTCCAGACCACCTTTGTCGATTACTCCCAGGGCTACAACAACACCTGGCGTACCGACTTCAACTACGGCGTGTGGCGCATGGAGGTGCTGGAGTATCCAGGCATTGGCGTCGGCGGTGAAAACACCGAGTTCGTCAGCTTTGGTCACCTGTGCAACCAAACCCTGCTCAGCAGCACCAAGAGCTAAACGCGTGTAGCCGCAAGCAATGAGGGCATACAGGCCGAGCGCCTGTGTGCCCTTTTTGCGTCAGGGCGCCAACGCCAGCGCCAACGGCACGCGCGCCATGCTCGTGCTTTTCAACGAACCCAGGTACAACCAGTTGCCATACTCCCGGGCCGTGGTGATGGGCGAGTAATTCCCCGCGCTGCCGTCCTGCAAATTGGCGATGACCTTGCCCTCGGTATCCAGCCCCAGCACGAAGGCTTTGCGCTCGATCGGCTTGGGCACCACCATCAGCGCGCGCACCATCACCTTGCGCAGCAGCGGGTAGCCGGCAAAGCTGTCCAGCAGTGGATTGCGCGGTGAGTAAAGCGCCACCCAGAAGCGGTCCTGGCCGTTGAAGCTGAGGTTGTCCGGCAGGCCGGGCAGGTTGTCGATGAACAAGTCATGAGTGCCCGCGCGCTCACCTTTGAGCCAGTAACGGCTGATGCGATAGGCGCCGGTTTCATTCACCAGCACGTAGTTTTCATCGGGGCCCAGGGCTACGCCGTTGGCGAATTGCAGCTGGTCCAGCAGTACCTCGGTGGTGCCGTTGCTGAAGTCATAGCGCAGCAGTCGGCCATCACCACCATGCTCGATCACCGCTTCACCGTCTTGCCCATAACCCCAGCGGCTCGATGCATCGCTGAAGTAGGCGTAACGCCCGCTGGCGTCCACGGTGACGTCATTGGCGAACCCCAAGGGGAGGTCATGGGCGCCGGTGCTCAGGGTGGTCAGTTGGCGATTCGTAGCCAGTGCGAGCAGGCCCTTGATCCCATCGGCAATGATCAAGCGCCCGTCCGGGTGCGGCGCCATGCCCAGGGGGCGTCCGCCGGTGTTGGCCAGCACTTCCAGGCTACGGCTGTCGGGCGAGGTGCGGATGATGCGACCATCATGCAAGCCGCTGATCAGATAGCCCTGGGCGTCCAACAGCAAGGCCTCTGGCCCGGCGATGTCTTGGGCGCCGATTTTCTGCACGCCCTTGAGGCGCTGGTTTTCGGCGTAAGGGCCGTCTTTCATCGACGGCGCTTTTGGCGGTACCCAATTCACCGGTTGTACTTTGGTCGGCATCAGCAGCAAAAAGGCGATCACCACCAGAAACAACACAAACAGCCAATGACGCAGTTTTTTTGCACGGGTACTCATGACGGTTCCTGCTTGTCGTGGGCGCTCGGCTCCCAGTGCAGGGTGCCGAACAGGTAATCCATCAGGGGGAGGACGATATTGAAGTTACGCCCCTGCATCAGCTCACGACGGTGATGCAGGGCGTGCAAGCGGTGCATCTGGCGCAGCCACGGCAGGCGCGCCACCGGGTGGCCGACAGGCAGGTGCTCGCAGGCGTGAAACACTTCGTAAAGCAAATACCCGAGGATCATGCACCCGGCGAACAGCCCGGCGACGTTGGGGCTCCATTGCTTGAGCAACCACCAGGCGGGCAGGGTGATAGCCAGGCTGTGCAGCACGATCAGCCAGGCTGGAAACAGGATCACCCGCCAATCCCGAGGGCTGTCGTAGGTCATATGGCCGGGGGTGAAGAAGCTGTGATGGTCGCCGGTGTGGCGCGCATAAAACAGCCGGGCCAACCCATGTTTATGGTGGCCGAGGTGGCGGTGGACCAGGTAGATGCAGAGGTTGAAGAACACCAGGGTCGCGGGCACGCTCAGCCATTGCAGTGCGGTGATTTGATGCGTCGATGACCAGGCCAGGGTGATGCAGACGATGCCGTAGCCGAACACAAAACTGGCGTGAAGCCAGGGGTTGTAGTGTGGCGCGACGCTGGCGCGGTAGCGGGCGCGAAAGGTCTCGGTGGGGTGGGACATGGCGGGCAGCTCGGATTTTTTTGTTGGAGGCTGAGCTTAGTTGGTGGTGGGGAATGTGCGAGTTTTAACGCGCCAATGTGGGCGTGCTGTGGCGAGGGCGCTTGCTCCCGCTGGGGTGCGGAGCGCCGCCAAAAAGCCGACTCCAGCTGCGCTGTCGAACGGGAGCAAGCGCCCTCGCCACAGCAAGCGCCCTCCCACATTTCGACGGCAGTCGACCAGCGGCCCCTTGCGCCTGCCGAATTTCCTTGCTAGCTTCTCGCAAAATGTTAACGATAACATTTGCTCTAAAAATAAAAACAAAACAGAGAACCACGCCATGAAAATGCTCCCGAAAACCCTGTGTTTATTGGCTGTAAGCATCACCCTCGGTACCGCTGCCCCTGTTTTTGCCGACGCTGCAAAACCCATCCGCATCGGCGCGTCCTTCCAGGAAATCAACAACCCTTATTTCGTCACCATGAAAAACGCCCTGGAAGAAGCCGGGGCGACCATCGGCGCGAAATTGATCATCACCGACGCCCGTCACGACGTGTCCAAGCAGGTCAGTGACGTCGAAGACATGCTGCAAAAAGGCATCGATATCCTGCTGATCAACCCCACCGACTCGGTGGGCGTGCAATCGGCGGTCAAATCCGCCCACGCCGCCGGTGTCGTGGTCGTCGCGGTGGACGCCCAGGCGGACGGTCCGCTGGATTCCTTCGTCGGCTCGAAGAACTTCGACGCCGGTTTCCAGGCCTGCGAGTACCTGGCCAAGCACATCGGCGACAAAGGCAATATCGCCATCCTCGACGGCATTGCCGTGGTGCCGATCCTGGAACGCGTACGCGGCTGCAAAGAGGCCGTGGCGAAGCACCCGGACATCAAGATTGTCAGCATCCAGAATGGCAAGCAGGAACGTGACCAGGCGCTGACCGTCACCGAGAACATGTTGCAGGCCCAGCCCACCCTCAAGGGCATTTTCAGCGTGAATGACAACGGCTCGCTCGGTGCGCTCTCGGCCATCGAAGCCAGCGGCCTGGACGTGAAGCTGGTCAGCGTCGATGGCGCGCCGGAAGCGATCAAGGCGATCCAGAAGCCCGGCAGCAAATTCATCGCCACCTCGGCCCAATACCCACGTGACCAGATCCGCCTTGCGCTGGGTATCGCCCTGGCCAAGAAGTGGGGCTCGCAAGTGCCCGCCACGATCCCGGTGGACATCACCCTGATCGACCAGGCCAAGGCCAAGGATTTCAGCTGGTAAATCACCCAGGCCCCACTTAACCCGTGGGGCTTGAGGTCTCCTTCTGAATACGAGGTCGGCGGTATGAGCAGTCTTCTGAAGCTGGAAAACATCTGTAAGCGTTACCCGGGCGTACAGGCGCTCAAGTCCATCAACCTGCAGGTCGAGCGCGGCGAGATCCATGCCTTGCTCGGGGAGAATGGCGCGGGCAAATCGACGCTGATGAAGATCCTCGGCGGCGTCGAGCATCAAGACGAAGGCCAGATCCTGATCGATGGCCAGGCGCAGCATTTCGCGACCTACCGTGATGCGATTGCTGCCGGTATCGGCATCGTGTTCCAGGAGTTCAGCCTGATTCCCTACCTCACGGCGGTGGAAAACATCTTCCTCGGCCACGAGCTGAGCAACCGCTTCGGCCTGCTGCGCAAGCGCGATATGGTCGAGGCCAGCGAGGCGTTGTTCAAGCGCCTGGGCGTGACCCTCGACCTGCAATGCGCGGTCAAGCACCTGAGCGTGGCCGAGCAGCAGTTCGTCGAAATCGCCAAGGCCCTGGCCCTGGATGCGCGTCTGCTGGTGCTGGATGAACCCACCGCCACCCTCACGCCCAGCGAGGCCGAGCTGCTGTTCGAGATCATGCGCGAACTCAAGCGCCAGGGCGTGGCGGTGATTTTTATCTCTCATCACCTGGAGGAGATTTTCCAGGTGTGCGACCGCATCAGCGTGTTGCGCGACGGCGGCAATGTGGGCGTCACCGATGTGGCTGACAGCGACATCGACCGGCTGGTCGAGATGATGGTCGGGCGCCGCCTGGAATGCAGTTTCCCGCCCAAGCCGAGCAGCGCACGCGGCCCGCTGTTGTTGGAGGTCAAGGACATTCAATTGGTGCGCAACGGCCCCCACAACAGCTTCCAGCTGTACAAGGGCGAGATCCTCGGCTTTGCCGGCTTGGTCGGGTCCGGTCGCACCGAACTGGCGTTGGGCATGATGGGCGCGCTGCCGTCGGTGAGCAAAGACGTGTGGTTGCGCGGTGAAAAAATCACCCTCGACGACCCGGCCCAGGCGCTGGCCCACGGCATCGGCCTACTGCCGGAAAGCCGCAAGAGCGAAGGGCTGATCACCGACTTCAGCATTCGAGAAAACATCTCCCTGAATAACCTGCCCAAGTACCAGAACGCCTCGGGCCTGATCGACAAAAGTCGTGAATGCGCCAGCGTCGAAAGCCTGATGAAGCAACTGTCGATCAAAGCCCCGAGCAGCGAAAGCCGGGTGTTCAACCTCAGCGGCGGCAACCAGCAAAAGGTCGTGATCGCCCGCTGGATCAACCACCACTGCGACGTGCTGGTGTTCGACGAACCCACCCGTGGCATCGACGTGGGCGCCAAGGCGCAGATCTACGCGCTGATGCGCAGCCTCACCGAACAGGGCTACGCAATCATCATGATTTCCTCCGAACTGCCCGAAGTCATCGGCATGTGCGACCGGGTCGCCGTGTTCCACAAGGGCGCCATCGTCAAGCTGCTGGAAGCGTCCGCCGTCAATCCTCAAGAGGTCATGCGCCATGCAACAGGGGGCTCAAGTGAATACGTCCATTAATACCGTCGACAGCAGCCGGCTGCGCCTCAACCTGGCGCGGTTGGTGCGCTCGCCGGCGTTTTACCCCTTTGTCGGGTTGGTGGTGGTCACCGTGGTGATGATCCTCGCCAGCGACACCTTCCTCACCGCCAGCAACCTGTCGAACATCGCCCGCCAAGTGTCGATCAACGCGATTATCGCGGTGGGCATGACCTGCGTGATCCTCACGGGCGGCATCGACTTGTCGGTGGGGCCGGTGATGGCGTTGTCCGGCACGCTCACGGCCGGCTTGATGGTCGCGGGCCTGCCGCCCGGCCTGGCGATTGGCGCCGGGATGCTGATCGGCGTGGCCTTCGGCATCGGCAATGGCCTCTTCGTCGCTTACCTGCACATGCCGCCGATCATCGTCACCCTGGCGACCATGGGCATCGCCCGTGGCCTGGGCCTGATGTACACCGACGGCTACCCGATTTCCGGGTTACCGGACTGGTTTGCGTTTTTCGGCCGCGAAAGCCTGTTCGGCATCCAGGTGCCGATCCTGATCATGCTGCTCACCTACCTGGCCGCCTATGTGCTGCTGCAACACACGCGCATCGGCCGCTACATCTACGCCATCGGCGGCAATGAAGAAGCGGTGCGCTTGTCCGGCGTGCGCGCCGCGCGCTTCAAGCTGCTGGTGTACGGCATCAGTGGCCTGACGGCGGCGATTGCCGGGCTGGTATTGACCTCACGCCTGATGAGCGGCCAGCCGAATGCCGGCGTGTCGTTCGAGCTGGATGCGATTGCCGCCGTGGTACTCGGCGGCGCGTCGATTGCCGGCGGGCGCGGCGTGATCGTCGGCACCTTGCTCGGCGCCATGCTGCTCGGCGTATTGAACAACGGACTGAACATGCTCGGCGTTTCGCCCTACGTCCAGAGCGTGATCAAGGGCGGGATCATTTTGCTGGCGATTTTCATCAGCCGTCAGCGCCATAAATAAACTCAAGACAGGACCGAACACCATGGACAAGCACACCGAAATGCAAGCCGTCGTCTGCCACGGCCCTAAAGACTACCGCCTGGAACGCATCGGCAAACCCCAGGCGCGCGCCAATGAGCTGGTGATCCGCATTGCCGCCTGCGGCATCTGCGCCAGTGACTGCAAGTGCCACTCCGGCGCGGCGATGTTCTGGGGCGGCGACAACCCGTGGGTCAAGGCACCGGTGGTGCCGGGGCATGAGTTTTTCGGCTATGTGGTGGAAGCGGGCGAGGGCGCCGAAGAGCACTTTGAAGTCGCGGTGGGCGACAAGGTGATCGCCGAGCAGATCGTGCCCTGCGGCAAGTGCCGCTTCTGCAAATCCGGCAAATACTGGATGTGCGAGGTGCACAACATTTTCGGCTTCCAGCGTGAAGTGGCCGAAGGTGGCATGGCCCAGTACATGCGCATCCCCAAGACCGCCATCGTGCACAAGATTCCCGAGTCGGTGTCGCTGGAAGACTCGGCGCTGGTGGAGCCGATGGCGTGTTCGATCCACACCGTCAACCGTGGCGATGTCCAGCTCGACGACGTGGTGGTGATTGCCGGTGCCGGGACCCTCGGCCTGTGCATGGTCCAGGTCGCCGCGTTGAAGACCCCGAAGAAACTGGTGGTGATCGACATGGTCGACGAGCGCCTGGAACTGGCGAAGCACTTCGGCGCCGACGTGGTGATCAACCCGTCACGCGACAACGCCCGCGAGATCATCAACAGCCTCACCGATAACTATGGCTGCGACGTCTACATCGAAACCACCGGCGTACCGGCCGGCGTGACCCAAGGCCTGGACCTGATCCGCAAGCTCGGGCGTTTTGTCGAGTTCAGCGTGTTCGGTGCCGAGACCAGCGTCGACTGGTCGATCATCGGCGACCGCAAGGAGTTGGACGTGCGCGGCGCTCACCTCGGCCCGTATTGCTACCCGATCGCCATCGACCTGTTCGAACGCGGCCTGGTCACCTCCAAGGGCATCGTCACCCACGATTTCCCGCTGGATGACTACGCCGAAGCGTTTGAGCTGGCCAACTCGACCCAGTCAATCAAGGTGCTGCTGAAGCCGGTGGTCTGAAGATGAACTACGTGATGGGTGTCGACATAGGGACCCAGAGCACCAAGGCGCTGCTGGTGGATGCTCAAGGTACGATTATCGCGCAGCACAGCCAGGGGTATCGCGTGGATACCCCAAAAGTGCGCTGGGCCGAACAATGGCCGCAGGTCTGGCTCGATGCGGTCGAGACGTGCGTGGCGCAGTGCATGGCCAAGGCCGGCGTGGCCAAGGAACACGTGAAAGCCCTGTGCATCAGCAGCCTGTACGGCGGCTCGGGGATTGCGGTGGATGCAGCGCTCACACCGCTGCACCCGTGCCTGATCTGGATGGACCGCCGCGCCGGTGAGCAGGTCGCCTGGGTGCGTGAGCACGTGGACCTGGAGCGGCTGTTCGCGGTGACCGGTAACTCGGTGGACAGCTACTACGGCTTCACCAAGATGCTCTGGCTCAAGCAGCACCAGCCGCAAGTGTGGGCCAAGACCCGTTATCTGCTGCCGCCTAACAGCTATATCAACGCGTGCCTCACCGGTGAGCTGGCGGTGGACCATAGCAGCGCCGGCAATATCGGCGGGGTGTATGACGTGGCGGCGCGCGGCTGGTCGGGCGAGATGCTCGACGCGCTGGGTATACCGCAAGCGATGATGCCGGAGCGCCTGGTGTATTCCGGTGAGGTGGTGGGCGGCCTGCTGGAGGAGTGGGCGGCGCGCCTGGGCCTGCAGACCGGCACGCCGATCCTGGCCGGGGGTGTCGACGCGGCCATGGCCACGTTGGCCGCAGGCGTTACGCAACCGGGCAACCATGTGGCGATGATCGGCACCAGCATGTGCTGGGGTTACCTGAACCAGCAGGTGGACGCGCACCATGGGTTGGTGAGCATGCCCCACGTCTACAACGGCCACCGCGACCTGTACATCTTCGGCGGTGCGATCACGGCGGGTGCGTCGGTGAGCTGGTTTCGCGAGCAGTTCTGCCAGGCCGAGGAACAGCAAGCCAAGGCCACCGGCCAGGACAGCCTGGTGCTGCTGGAACAGCGTGCGATGAACATCCCGGCGGGCAGCGAAGGCCTGTTGTTCCAGCCGTACCTGATGGGCGAACGCAGCCCGGTGTGGGATGACCGTGCCAGTGGCAGCTTTGTCGGCTTGAACCTCTACCACAGCCGCATTCACCTGTACCGCGCGGTGCTGGAGGGGGTGAGTTTCGCCCTGCGTCACAACATCGAAGCGGGCACGCGCGGCGCGCATTCGCTGGATTCACACTTGATTGTGGTGGGCGGGGCGAGCCATTCGGACCTGTGGATGCAGATCATCGCGGACGTTACGCGCTACCCGGTCTACACCATCGTGCAAGAGGTGGAAGCGGCATTGGGCGCGGCGTTGCTGGCGGCGCATACGGTGGGGTTGGTGAGTGATGACGAGATGGACAAGGGGTGGGTGCAGCTGGCGTTGCGGGCTGAGCCAAATGCGGAAAATGTCGAGGCGTATGAGCGGGCGTTTGCCGAGTATTTGAAACTGTACCCCGCTTTGAAACCGATCATGCACAGCCTACAAACCCACTGATCCAACACAGTCCAAATGTGGGAGCTGGCTTGCCTGCGATAACGGTGTATCAGTCGCAAATGTACTGGCTGAACCACCGCCATCGCAGGCAAGCCAGCTCCCACATTGGATCTTCATTGTTTTTGAGATCTCTATTCATGAACGCAGCCTTCAACTTCACCCACCACCGCATCCTCGTCACCGGCGCCAGCAGCGGCATCGGCCGGGAAATCACCCTGCAACTGATCGCCAGCGGCGCTGAAGTCTTCGCCCTCGGTCGCGACGCGCAGGCCCTGGCTCAACTCGGCTGCCACGCCTTGTGCCTGGATATCGCCGACAGCACCGCCCTCGACAAAGCCCTGCAAGCCCTTCCGCCGCTGCACGGCCTGGTCAACTGCGCCGGTATCTCGCGCCTGGAGCCCGCCGCCGCGATCAGCGCCGAGGCCTTCGACCAGGTGATGCAGGTCAACGCCCGCGCCGCCGCCCAGGTCGGCAGCCGTGTGGCGGCGAAAATGATCGAGGCGAGCATTGCTGGCAGCATCGTCAATGTCTCCAGCCAGGCCTCACTGGTAGCCCTGGACGATCACCTCGGCTACTGCGCTTCCAAGGCGGCGCTGGATGCGATCACCCGCGTGCAATGTGCCGAGTGGGGCCGCTTCGGCATTCGCGTTAATAGCGTCAACCCCACCGTCACGCTCACGCCGATGGCGGCCATGGCGTGGTCCGACCCGTCCAAGCGCGACCCGGCGCTGGCGGCCATTCCCCTTGGGCGTTTTGCTGAAACCGTAGAAGTGGCCTTGCCGGTGCTGTTCCTGCTGAGCAGCGCCGCAAGCATGATCAGCGGCGTCAGCCTGCCCATCGACGGCGGCTACACCAGCCGCTAGCCGTTTTCCAGCTGGCCGGCGATCACCACCTTGTCCCGAGGTTTGTACGGGTCCTCCAGGCGGTCGAGCAGCAGGCGGACCGCGCTGCTGCCGGCCAGGGACGCATCGTGGGCAACACACGCGATGGGCACGCCGAAGATATCGGCGAAGGGCAGGCGGTCGATGCCGCAGATGGTCAGGCTGTCGTGGGGAATGTTGTGCATGCGCAGCGCGCGCAGGGCGCCGAGGGTGATCAACTGGTTGAAGCCCATGATCGCGTCCGGCGCCGAGTGTTCGGCCAGGTAGTCGAGGGTGTGCAGGTAGGAGGGCATCAGCGTGTAGTCGCCGGCCTGGACTTCGACGTGCACCTGCGGGTGTTCGGCCAGCACTTCGCGCAGGCCCTTGAGGCGCTCAACGGTGATGCGTGAATGCTCGGGGCCGGTCAGCACCAGCAGACGCTTGAGGTCGGGCGTCTGGCGCAACAGATAATGCGCGGCCTGGATGCCGCTGTGGTAGTTGTCGAGCACCACGCGGCTGAACGGGCTGTCATGGATCGTGCGGTCGAGCAGCACCACCGGCGTCTTGCCGTTGCCCAGGCGCTCGAGGTAGTCGGGCTGGTAGCTCGGCTCATCCGAGACCGGCGACAGGATGATCCCGGCCACGCGGTAGCCCAGCAGCGTATCCACGGCTTTGCTTTCCAGCTCTTCGAGCTCATCGGTGTCCACCAGCATGATGGTGTAGCCGTGCTGTTTGGCCTCGCGGGAAATCGCCTTGATCATTTCGCTGTAGAACGGGTTGTCCACCGAGGCGGTGATCACGCCGATGATCAGGCTTTCACTGCGCTTGAGGCCACGGGCGAAGGCGTTGGGCACGTAGTCCAGCTCCCGCGCCACTTCGAGGATGCGAGCCAGGGTGGCCGGCTTGACCAGGTCGGGTTTGCTCAGCGCGCGGGACACCGTGATGGTGGTCATGCCGACTTGTTTGGCGATGTCGCTGATGGTGACGGACTTTTTCTTGTTCATCGGTAAGGCTGCGAAAGGAAACACCCGCAGGCTAGCATGCGCGCAGGCGTAGGGTGATTCAAATCAGCGGGTCCCAGCGCTGCGACCAGTCACTTTCAGCCTTGACCACTTCGCGCAGCAACCCCAGTGCCTGTTGCAACACCGCCGAATCCCGCGCCCGTGAATACACCAGGAACGTGGGGAAGCTGAACTCCGGCGCCTTGGGCACACGTTGCATCACGCCGCTGTCCAGGTAGCTTTGCACCACGCGCGTGCGGAAATACCCGGCGCCGCCGTTTTCGAGGATGTACTGCAACGCCAGCGGGCCGAGGTTAAAACTCAGCGCGGCACGCGCCTTGTCGGGCAGGGCGGCGTCATGCTGCTGGCGAAAGCCTGGGCCCCAGTCGATATACACGTAGGGGGCCGGGTTGCTCACCAGTTGCACCAGGATCAGTTTTTCTTCCAGCACTTGCTCCACCTGCAAGCCCGGCCAGTATTGCGGCTGGAACACCAGCGCGGCGTCGAGTACGCCGAGTTCCAGTTGGCGCAGCAGGTATTCGCCTTCGCGGATTTCGGTGCGCAGGGCGTGGCCGGGGATGTGCTGGCGCAGGGCCTGGGCCCAGCCGAGCATCAATGGGTTGCACAGGCTGACCTCACCGCCGATGTGCAGCACATTGCGATAGCCATCCGGCAGCGGCAGGTCGCGGCGCGCAGCTTCCCAGGTTTGCAGCAATTGGTTGGCGTATACCACGAAGGCTTCGCCGTCGGCGGTCAGGCGTGCGCCGGCGCGGTTGCGGATGAACAGCGTGCTGCCGAGCTGGCTTTCCAGGTTTTTCACCCGCGCGGTGATGGCGGTCTGGGTAACGTGCAGTTTCTCGGCTGCGGCGGCCAGGCTGCCGCAGCGGGAGATTTCGAGGAAGGTGCGTGCCAGTTCGATGTCCATGAAGCCCCCGGGGATGAATGGGGGGACAGTGTAATGGAATGCGGTTGAAACTGTGGGAGGGAGCTTGCTCCCGTTGGCGGCCTGACAGCTGGCCTGGATGTTGGATCAGACTGGGTACATATCCGTTATTTGGGTAACGGCTGGTATGGGTTCCGCCCTTACGGCGGGTCACTTTCGAAAAGCGCGAAAGTAACCAAAGCGCTCTTGCCCCAACACTCGGCACCTCGCCTAGGCTCGGTGTGCCCTCACTCCGGCTTGAATCCGTGGGCCGCCGTCATGGGCCATCCTTGGCCCAGGACGGCTAACCCGGCGTCCTGCCGGGTTACCCACGGATTCAAGCCTGCGTTCGGCCAGCGTGTTTGATGGGGCGCCTAAGATCAAGATCAAAAGCCAGATCAAAAGCAGGGCAAAAGCAGATCAAAAGCAGGCTGATATCTGCCTGATATATGAAGATCAAACTGTGGGAGGGGGCTTGCCCCCGATGGCGGTGTGTCAGTCGATTCATCAGGTGACTGATTCAGCGCCATCGGGGCCTTGGTATCTACACAATTCCGGGTATGGCGCTGGACCTGTGGCGAGGGAGCTTGCTCCCGTTGGCGGCCTGGCAGACGACCAGGATGTTGGATCAGACTGGGTACATATCCGTTATTTGGGTAACGGCTGGTATGGGTTCCGCCCTTACGGCGGGTCACTTTGGAAAAGAGCCCCAAAGTAACCAAAAGGCTCTTGCCCCAACACTCGGCACCTCGCCTAGGCTCGGTGTGCCCTCACTCCGGCTTGAATCCGTGGGCCGCCGTCATGGGCCATCCTTGGCCCAGGACGGCAAACCCGGCGTCCTGCCGGGTTACCCACGGATTCAAGCCTGCGTTCGGCCAGCGTGTTTGACGGGGCGCCTAAGATCAAGATCAAAAGCCAGAGCACAGCGGCCTGACAGCCGGCTTGAGTGGTGTAGAGCAAAGGCAAACGCGGCGGCCTTAAAGCCGACCGGAGTTGCGTCTGTCGATCGCGGTCCAAATGTGGGAGGGGGCTTGCTCCCGATGGCGGTGGGTCAGTTACAGATGTATTAACTGACACACTGCTATTGGGAGCAAGCCCCCTCCCACATTGGGTTCTACCGTGTTCTGGTGATTGGGGCTTGCAAGTGCTCGGTGGGGAATGCCTTTGCATACACCTGGCACACCCTCAGCACCTGTTCATCGGCAAATCGCGCGCCCACTACATGCAGGCCCACCGGCAAGCCATTCGCCGCCAATCCACACGGCACCGAGGCCGCGGGCTGTTGGGTCAGGTTGAAGGGGTAGGTGAACGGCGTCCACTGTGTCCATTCCTGCAAGCCGGAACCCGGTGGCACGTCATGCCCGGCCTCAAACGCAGTGATCGGCATCATCGGTGACACCAGTACATCGTAGTGCTCATGGAACGCGGCCATGCGTGCCACCAGTGCGGCGCGGGCTTCGAGGGCTGAGTTGAAGTCATTCAGGCTCAGCCGCTCGCCGCGTTGGGCGATGCGCAGCAGGCCAGGGTCCAGCAGTTGTTTTTGCGCTTCGCTCATGGGCCCGGTCAGGCGGGCCGCGCCGGCTGCCCATAAGGTGCTGAACACCTCCAGGGGGTCGCTGAAGCCCGGGTCGATTTGCTCGACATGCGCGCCCAGCTGCTCCAGGCCTCGAACCGCTTGAGCGACCACCTTGGCCACCTGCGGGTCGACATCCACGTAACCGAAGTTGGGACTGTAGGCCACGCGCAACCCTTTCAAATCCGCTGCGCCCGACAACCACGGTGTGGTCCGTGGCGCACCGATCAAGCCATCCCGCGTGTCCGGCTGGGCGATGGTTTGCAGCATCAACACGCTGTCTTCCACCGTGCGGGTCATCGGCCCCAGGTGCGAGAGGAGGGTCATGGCGCTGGCCGGCCATTGCGGCACATAACCGAAGGTCGGCTTGATCCCGAAGGTGCCGGTAAACGCACAGGGAATCCGGATCGAACCGCCCGCATCGCTGCCCTGGTGCAACACGCCGAGGTTCAAGGCGGCCGCTGCCCCTGCGCCGCCGGAGGATCCGCCCGCCGTGGTGCGTGTGTCCCAGGGGTTGCGGGTGATGCCGTACAGCGGGTTGTCGGTAACGCCTTTCCAGCCGAATTCCGGTGTGGTGGTCTTGCCCAGCAGCACCGCGCCGGCCTTGCGCATAAAGGCGGTGAAGGGCGCGTCGATGTCCCATGGGCCCTCGGCGGATGTGGTGCGCGAGCCCTTGCGGGTGGGCATGCCGACGGTCAGCGTCAGGTCTTTGATCGACGCCGGCACACCGTCCAGCGCGCCGCAGGGTTGGCCGTTGAGCCAGCGTTGCTCCGAGGCGCGCGCGGCCTTCAGCGCGCCTTCCGGGTCCACGTGGCAGTAGGCGTTCACCACCGGGTTATAGCGTTCGATACGCAGCAAGGCGTCTTCGGTGACGTCCACCGGCGACAAGGTCTTGTTGCGAAAATGCTGCAGCAGTTGCACTGCCGTCAGTTGCCCGATCTCGCTCATGCGATTTCCCCCTGGGCGGCATTGACCATGGCCCGCAGCAATACCGCGCAGCCCGCCGCCAGGTCGTCCGGCGCGGCGTTTTCGATTTCGTTATGGCTGATGCCGCCTTCGCACGGCACGAAGATCATCCCGGCCGGGCCCAGTTCGGCGACGAAAATCGCGTCGTGCCCGGCACCGCTGACAATGTCCATATGGCTCAACCCCAAGGCCTCGGCGCCTTCACGCACGGCGTTGACGCAGGCCGGGGCGAAGTCCAGGGGTGGGAAGTCGGCGGTGGGGGTCAATTCAAACGCCAACCCGTGCCGGGTGGCAGTGGCTTCGATCACGCCGCGCACTTCATCGACCATGGCTTGCAGCGTGTCCGCATGCAGGTGACGCAGGTCGAGGGTCATGTGCACCTGACCGGGAATCACATTGCGTGAGCCGGGGTGCAGGCTCAGGCAACCGACCGTGCCACACGCGTGGGGTTGTTGTTGATGGGCGATGCGGTTGACCGCGCTGACCACCTCGGCGGCGCCGACCAAGGCGTCCTTGCGCAGGTGCATCGGCGTCGGGCCGGCGTGGGCTTCGACGCCGGTGAAGGTCAGGTCGAACCACTTCTGGCCCAGGCAACCCATCACCACGCCAATCGTCGTGGCCTGGTCTTCCAGAACGGGACCCTGTTCGATATGCGCTTCGAAATACGCACCCACCGGGTGGCCGAGGACTGCGCGGGAGCCGGCATACCCGATGCGTTGCAGTTCGGCGCCCACCGACAGGCCCTGGTCATCGACTTTGTCGAGGGTGTCCTGCAAGTCGAACTTACCGGCAAACACCCCGGAGCCCATCATGCAGGGCGGAAAACGCGAGCCCTCTTCGTTGGTCCACACCACCACTTCAATCGGCGCTTCGGTCTCGATGTTCAGGTCATTCAGGGTGCGGATCACTTCCAGACCGGCCATCACTCCGTAGCAACCGTCGAACTTACCGCCGGTGGGCTGGGTGTCGATATGGCTGCCGGTCATCACCGGGGGCAGGGCGGGGTTGCGCCCGGCACGGCGCGCAAAGATATTGCCGATGGCGTCGACACTGACGCTGCAGCCGGCGGCCTCGCACCATTGCACAAACAGGTCGCGGGCCTGGCGGTCGAGGTCGGTCAGCGCCAGGCGACACACGCCGCCCTTGGCGGTGGCGCCGAGTCGGGCCAGGTCCATCAGCGATTGCCACAAGCGGTCGCGGTTGATCAGCGGGGCGTTGCTCTTGAGCGGTTGCGCGAAACTATTCATCTGCAATCTCCGGTCAGGCACTCAGGGCCAGATAGCGGTTTTTGATGGTCGGGTCGGCGCGGAAAGCTTCGGCGCTGCCTTCGTACACCACGCGGCCTTGTTCAAGCACGTAGTGGCGGTCGGCGAGCTTGTCGCAGACCATCAGGTTCTGTTCCACCAGCAGCACGGGCAGGCCGTCGTCCTTGACCTTGCGCAGGATCTTCACCAGTTCGTCGACGATCACCGGGGCCAAGCCCTCAGTGGGCTCATCGAGGATCAGCAGCTTGGGGTCGTTGAGCAGGGCGCGGGCGATGGCGAGCATCTGTTGCTCGCCGCCGGACAGCGCGTGGCCGGCGTTTTTGCGCCGCTCCTTGAGGCGCGGGAACATCGTGTAGACGTCTTCAAGCTGCCAGCGGCTGGTTTTGCGCGCGGCGATGCGCAGGTTTTCCTCGACGGTGAGCAGGCGGAAAATGCCGCGATTCTCCGGCACCAATGCCAGGCCCTGGCGGGCGATTTCGAAGATCTTCTGGCCCACCAGCGCCTGGCCGTTGAAGTGGATCTGGCCCTGGCGCGGGCAGATGATGCCGAGGATGCTGCGCAGGGTGGTGGTCTTGCCGGCGCCATTACGGCCGAGCAGCGTGACCAGTTCGCCGGGGTTGACGGTCAGCGACACGCCTTCCAGCACGTGGCTCTTGTCGTAGTAGGAATGGATATTCTCGACGATCAGCATCAGGCAGCCTCCCCAAGGTATGCAGTGCGCACACGTTCATCGGCGCGCACGAATTCCGGCGTGCCTTCCACCAGGATCTGCCCGTGGCTCATCACCGTGATGCGTTGGCTGATGGACATGACAATGCTCATGTTGTGTTCGATCAGCAGCACCGTGTGGTCGCGGCCGAGGTCGCTGATCAGCTGGGTCATGATCGGGATGTCGTCGATGCCCATGCCCGAGGTGGGCTCGTCGAGCATCAACAGTTTCGGTTTGGAGCAGATCGACATGCCGACCTCCAGCACCCGTTGCTGGCCGTGGGACAACTCGCCGGCCAGGGTGTCGGCGCGGGCGCTGAGTTGCAGGCGCTCCAGCACTTGGTCGGCCATCTCCAGGTGTTCGCGCTTGCTGTCCACGCGGCGCCAGAAATTCAGTGCGCGGGCACCGTCACGGCCTTGGGCGGCGAGGCGCAGGTTCTCGCGCACGCTGAGGTTCTGGAACAGGCTGGTGAGTTGGAACGAGCGCGCCATGCCCAGGCCGACACGGCCGTGGGCCGGCTTGCGCATCAGGTTCTTGCCGTCGAAATGAATCGCCCCGGCGGTGGCCTGGCGCTCGCCGGTGAGGCAGTGGAACAGGCTGGTCTTGCCGGCGCCGTTGGGGCCGATGATGGTGTGGATGGTACCGGCCTCAACCTTGAGGTTCACGCCATTCACCGCGTGGAACGCGCCATAGGCCAGTTCCAGGTCTTTGGTTTCCAGCAGGATGCTCATAGCCCTTCCTCCTTGGCGACGACGGCGGGTTTGCGGCTGCCGCGCACCTTTTCGAACAGCGATGCCAGGCCGCCCCACAAACCACCGCGCATGAAGATCACCACCAGGATCAGGATCACTCCCAGCAGCATCAGCCAGCGTGGCCACAGGTCGGAGAGGAAGTCGCCGAGCAACACGATGGAACCGGCGCCCAGCAGCGAACCGAACAACGAGCCGGTGCCGCCGACGATGGTCATGATCAGGATGTTCTCGGACATCGCCAGGTCGATATTCGACAGCGGCACAAAGTGCAGCAGCATCGCGTACAACGCCCCAGCGATGCCGGTGACGGCGCCGGACAATACAAACACCAGGATCTTGAAGTGGCGTGTGTCGTAGCCGATGGCCGAAGCGCGGGTTTCGTTTTCGCGGATCGCCATCAAGGTACTGCCGAACGGCGAGGCGATGACCCGGCGGGCGCCGATGAAAATCAGCAGGAACAACACCGCGACAAAACCGTAGAAGACGCGGGCGTCGGCCAGGGACAGCAGCACCGTGTCACCCAGGCGAATCTCCGGGCGCGGCACGCTGAGCAGGCCGTTGTCGCCGCCGGTCCAGTCGCTGAGGGTGTAGGCGACGAAGTAAGCCATCTGGCTGAACGCCAGGGTCAACATCACGAAGTAGATGCCGGTGCGGCGGATCGCCAGGGCGCCGACCAGCAAGGCCAGGAAACCACCCGCGATGGCGGCGCCGAGCAACGCGGTGAACAGGCCCAGTTGCAGGTGGATCATCAGCAACGCCGCGCAGTAAGCGCCGGCCCCGAAGAAGATGCCTTGGCCGAACGACAGCAGCCCGGTGTAGCCTAGCAACAGGTTGCAGGCCAGGGCCGCCATGGCAAAGATCAGGATCTCGGTGGCCAGGGTCGCCGAGGGCAGTATCAACGGCAGGCCGATCAGCACCGCCAGCACCCACAGCAACATCGCGCGCGATTGCGTCTTGGCAAACGGCAGGGGATTTTTCTCGCTCATGTCAGGCTCTCCCAAACAGGCCGTAAGGACGTACCAGAATCACCACGGCCATGGCGCCGTAGATCATCAGGCTCGCCCCCTGGGGCCAGAGTGTGGTCATCAGGCTTTGCACCACGCCCACCAGCAAACCGCCGACCAGCGCACCGCTGAACGAGCCCATGCCGCCGATTACCACCACCACGAAGGCCACGCCGAGAATCTCCGGGCCGACAAACGGCTGGGCGCCGCGCAACGGTGCAAACAGCACGCCCGCGACGCCGGCCAGGGCCACGCCGAGGGCGAAGGTCATGGAGAACAGACGGAAAATATTGGTGCCCAGCAGGGACACGGTCTCGGTGCTTTCACTGCCGGCCCGCACCAGGGCGCCAAAGCGCGTGCGTTCCAGCAGCAACCACAGGCCCAGGCCAACCAACCCGGAAAACACAATCAGGAACAGGCGGTAGTAGGGGTAGACGAAGTCACCCACCACCAGCACGCCGCGCAGCAGTTCCGGCACGGCGACGCTTTTGCCCACCGGGCCCCAGATCATCACGCTGGCTTCCTGGATGATCAGCGCGATGCCGAGGGTCACCAGGATCTGGAACATGTGCGGTAAGTGATAGATCCGCTGGATCAATAATCGCTCGATGACCCAGGCCAACGCAGCCACCACCAGCGGCGCAATCAGCAGCGCCAGCCAGAAGTTGCCGGTGAGGCTCACGGCGGTGTAGCAGATGTAGGCGCCGAGCAAAAAGAACGCGCCGTGGGCGAAGTTGACGAAGTTGAGCAGGCCGAAAATGATCGTCAGCCCGACCGCGATCAGAAAGTAGATCATCCCCAGCCCAAGGCCGTTGAGTATCTGGAACAGGTAAAGATTAAGCATGCAGGAACCCTCTGCAGGACGCCGCTCGCGCGGCCCTGCGCTACCTATTTCAGGGGATCAGCCGAGTGTGCAGCCCGTGGCTTCCACTGGCGGGAACGACTGGCCGGCGCTGAGCACCTTGGCCAGGTCATCCTTGTCGGCCATCTCGCTGCTGGCTTTGCCGATCAGCAGGTAGTAATCCTTGATCACCTGGTGGTCGCCGGCGCGGATCGATTCCTTGCCGGTGGGACCTTCGAAACTCAGACCCTGCATGGCCTTGGCCACGGTCGGCCCGTCGAAGCTGCCGGTGGCAATGATGGTGTCGAGCATGACCTTGGTGCTGATGTAATCGGCGGCCAGCGGGTAGGTCGGGTTGATGCCGTATTTGGCCTGGGTGAGCTTGACCAGCTCACGGTTGAGCGGGGTGTCGACCTGGTGCCAGTACTGCGCGCCGAGGTACACGCCCGCGAGAATGTCGCTGCCCAGTTCCTGGAACTGGTCGAGGCCGGCGGACCACACCAGCAGCACCTTCATGCGCTCCTTGATGCCGAAGTTGACCGCCTGGCGCAGGGTGTTGGACGACTGGCTGCCGAAGTTGAGCAGCACCAGCACGTCGGGCTTGGCGGCGATGGCGTTGGTCAGGTAGCCGGAGAATTCCTGTTCCTGCAACGAGTGGTAGCTGTTGCCGATGTGTTCCAGGCCGTTTTCCTTGAGCACGGTTTTCGCACCTTCCAACAGCGCTTCGCCGAACACGTATTGCGGGGTGATGGTGTACCAGCGCTTGGCGTCCGGCAGCAACTTGATCAGCGGCACCAGGGTTTCGCGTATCGCGCCGTAGGTGGGCACCGACCAGCGGAAGGTCGCGGGGTTGCAGTCCTTGCCGGTGACTTCATCGGCGCCCACCGGGGTCATGAACACGCCACCGACCTTGTCCACTTCCTTGGCCACCGCCAATGCTGACGAAGACAAGGTGCAGCCCTGGAAGAACCGCGCGCCGTCCTGCTGGATAGCCTCCTGCACCTTGCGCACGGCCTTGCCGGCGTTGCCTTCGGTGTCGATGACCTTGTAGTTCAGCGGGCGGCCGAGCAGTTCGGGGTGTTGCTCCACCGCCAGGCGCGAACCCATGTCGGCAAACTTGCCATAGCTGGCAAAGGCGCCGGACATGGACTTGAGGCCGTAAAAGGTAAAGGGCTCGGCGGCGAATGCCGACCGTATGCTCAGCGGTAGGCTGAGGGCGGCGGCTGCGGTGAGGCTGGCTTTCAACAACGTACGACGCTGCATGGGGGTGACTCCCTGGTTTAGTTATTGGCAGGAGTGGCAATGGCGATACGATGGAGCAAGGGCCTGTGGGCAGGCCTGTTATTGAATTGGGTGAAACGGTCTGAGGGTTGGAACCCGGTCAACTGTGGGAGCTGGCTTGCCTGCGATGGCATCGACTCGGTGTAACTGGAATACCGAGGTGCCTGCATCGCAGGCAAGCCAGCTCCCACATTGATTGGGTTTCCACCTCCAGGTTTGGGGCGTCTTCAGGGGCGGTGATCGAACTCCAATAGAAAATGCGGGCTGACTTCACCTTCCAGCGCGGTCATGTGGTGCTCGGCATCGCACATGTGTTCGTGCATCAGGCTGCGCACGGCGCTTTCATCCCCGGCCCGAAAGGCGATCAGCAACTGCTTGTGATAGTCCAGGTTGGCGGCATCGAACTGCTTGCGCTTGGGCTTGTATGCTTTTTTCAGCACCACCAGGTCGCGCAACAGGTCGTTGAGGAACTGCGCCATGAAACTCAGCAGCGGGTTGGGGCAGGCCTTGGCCAGCAGGTTATGAAACTCCAGTTCCGCCAGGCGTTGTTCGCGTTGGCCGGCTTCGCTGTCTTCCGGCGCGCTGCAAAAATCCACGTTGTCTTGCAGGGCCTGGTAGTCGTCTTCGCTGAGGCGCCCGAGCACCGACACCGCCAGTTCCACTTCGATGACTTTGCGCAGTTGGTACACCTGCTCGCCGTCCAGATGCTGGAAGTGCAGGTAGTTGCGCAAGGCGCGGCTGGCCGGCTCGGTGCCGGCCTGGTTCAGGTAGGCACCGCCGCTGGGGCCCGTGCGCGTGCTCACCAGGCCTTCTACTTCCAGCGCCTTGAGCGCTTCGCGGGCCGAGCCCTTGGAGCATTGGAAGCTTTCCATCAGCTCGCGTTCGGTGGGCAAGCGGTCGCCGGGCTTCAAGGCGTCGGTGACGATGGAGCGCTTGACCGACTCGACAATCACGTCGGACAGCTTCTGGCGTTTGCGTCGTAGCGGGCGGCTAAGCATGGGTTCGATTTATCGTATTAATGCGGATAAATAGCACTTAATAACGATCGAGGCGCAGCGTCAACGCCGGGTGTCGTTTTCGAGGGCAACAGGTCGCAAACGGCTCGCTACTGCGCGTTGACGGAATCCAGGCAGCGAGTGGACTGCGGTGGTTGCTTGCCGTAGACCAGGAAGTCACCGACCCAGCGGTTGATACACCCGCTGGCGTCCTGCTTGGCGGGGTCTTTAAGGCGCAGTTGTTCGACCTGGGGCGCGGCCGTCTCGGCCTGTTGCGCATTGACCAGCACCATGCGCGCCACCCGCTCGGGGAACAGCGCCGCGTAACGGTTGCCCAGGCGGGCTGCATCGGCGTTGCCCAGGTAGAGCAGTTGGGCATCGCCGAGTTGGGTGCGCACGTACTCCAGGTCTTGAGCGGCCTGTTCGACGCCGTTTTCATTGCTGAGGTCGCGGGGGCTGAGTTCGATGACGTCGTAACGGTTGATCAGCGTGCGATAGGCCGGGTTGGCGTAGGTCCCCCAGAGACTGGTGAGGTGAATGACGAAGGTGCCGCCCTGATTGCTGCGGGGCGTATCGCCGGACAGCGCAAACAGCACGCCTTCACGGTTCAGCGGATCGCGTGCGCCGACGCGGGTGAGGTAAAGGCGCAGGTTGCCTTGCCGGGGGGACGCGTGGTTGCGCGGTACGGTCACGATGCCGCATTGGGTGCGTTGCATCACCTCGGGGTCCAGGCGTTCAACGGTGGGGAGCGGGCAGTCCAGCAGCCAGTCGATGGCGGTGGGAGGGATCAGCGGTTGAGCGTGGGCCAGGCCCGCTATCAGCCACAGGCAGGCGCACGTCAGGTGTTTTGCAGCAGTCATCGAGAGATCCCGGGCAACCGTGTGATAACGGCTTTTTTACCAAGGACCTTGGGTCGAGGAATGTAGGGTGAAAAGACGGAATGTGTACGAATTCGGAGTTTTGTTTATCGGATCTCCGTATGCCAGCCGCCGCCCAGTGCTTTGTATAGCGCGATGCTGGCCTGCAGGCGCGCCAGCCGCAGTTGCACGTTCTGGTCCTGGGCCGCGTACAGGGTGCGCTGGGTTTCCAGGACCGTGAGCAAATCCTCGGCGCCTGCCTGGTAGCGGCTTTCAGCGATCTGGAACGCGCTCTGCGCCTGTTGCAGTTCTTCACTTTGCCATTGGCGCTGCTGGTCGAGGCGGGTGATGCTGCTGAGGGCTTTTTCCACGTCGGCAAAGCCGTTGATGATCGCGCCGCGATAGGTGTGCAGCAGTTCATCCTGGCGGGCGCGGGCCTTGTCGCGTTCAGCGCTTAAACGGCCGTTGTTGAAGATCGGGCCGACCAGGCCGGCGGTCAGTGTGTAGTAGGGGCTGCGCAGGATATCCATGGCCTTGTAGGCATCTGAGCCCAGGGTTGCGCCGAGGGTGACGGCGGGCAGCATGGCGGCGCGGGCCACGGTGACGTCGGCTTGCGCCGCGGCCAATTGCGCCTCGGCCTTGGCGATATCGGGCCGGCGGCTGAGCAATTGGCTGGGCATGCCGGCACCGATGGTTGGCCAGGTCAGCGCCTGGAAGGGCTCGGCCCGCAGATTCAGGGCCTGCACCGGCTGGCCGAGCAGGGCGGCCAGGGTGATGCGGGATTCTTCGGCCAGTTGCTGGATCAGCGGCAACTGGCGTTGCTGGCTGGCCACCAGGCTTTTTTGCTGGGCCAGTTCGAGGGCGGTGGCGGAGCCGGCATCGTAGCGGGTCTGCACCAGGTCGAGCACGTTGCGGGCGTTGGCCAGGTTAAGCGCGGCGATTTGCTCGCGCTGGTGGGCGGCGAGGGTCTGGGCGTAGCGGTCGGCCACGCTGCTGAGCAGGGTCAGTTCCACGGTAGCCTGGTCAAACTCGCTGGCGCGCAGGCTGTGCAGGGCGCTGTCACGGGCGGCGGCGCGGCCACCCCAGAAGTCCACTTCGTAACTGGCCGTGAGGTTGGCGCCGAAGTTGTCGACGGCGTCATCGCTTTGTGACACGTCCAGGTCCGGCCCGCCCTGGCCACGCAGCAATTTCTGATGGCTGGTGGCGAGGTTGAACTTCACCTCCGGCAACAACGGTGCCCCGGCGATCACTGCACTGGCCTGGGCCTGGCGCACGCGGGCCGTGGCGGCGGCCACGTCAAAACTGTCACGGCGGGCTTGCTCGACCAGACGGTTCAACTGCGCACTGCCGAACTGTGTCCACCAGTGCTGGTTGGTGGCCTGCGCCGCGTCACGCTCGGCATATTGCCAGCTGGCGGGCGCAGCGATGCCGCTGTCGAGGGCGGGAGGGTGGCCGGCGCAGGCGCTGAGTAACACGCACAGGCCGGGCATGCACAGGGATCGTTTATTCACTGGTCAACGCCTTAACCGGATCGAGCCGGGCAGCTTTACGGGCCGGCATGAAGCCGAATACGACACCGGTGACCAGCGCGCAACCAAATGCGCCCATTACGGCCACCAGGGAAAACTGCACCGCCACCTTGGCCAGCACCAGCACGCCACCCACCAGCAGCGCCAGGGCAATGCCGCACAGGCCGCCGACCACCGAGAGCATCACCGCTTCGGTGAGAAATTGGCGCAGGATGTCGCGCTGGCGTGCGCCGGTGGCCATGCGGATGCCAATTTCGCGGGTCCGCTCGCGCACGGTCATCAGCATGATATTCATCACGCCAATGCCGCCCACCAGTAGGGAAATCGCGGCAATCGAACCGAGCATCAGCGACAAGGTGTTCTGCGTGCGCGCCTCGGCCTGGATCATGGCGGCGTTGTTGGTCAGCTCGTAATCGCGCTTGCCGTTGTGCAGCGTTTGCATCAACTGATCGATCGCCAACTCGGCCTCGCGCACCTTGCGCGCATCGGCCGCGGCGATCACCACGTACTCGGGGTTGTAGCTGCCGAACAGGCGCACACTGGCGGCGGTGTAAGGGATGGCGATACGGTCGTCACTGTCCTTGTTACCGGAGCTTGCGCCTTTTTCCGCGAGCACGCCGATGACCTGGAACGGCACGTTCTCAATCAGGATGTACTGGCCGATGGGGTCGACCTCGCCCTTGAACAGCTTTTCACGCACGCGATGACCGATCACCGCCACGGTGGCAGCGGCACGCTCGTCGGCGGCCGTGAAGTAATTGCCCTCGACCACCGGCCAATTGAAAATCGCCGGGAAGTTGGTGTCGTTGCCGCCCACATAGGCCATGTAGTCGACGTTGCCGAAACGCACCCCGGCTTCGCTGCCGTTGACCGGCATGATGCGTTGCACCTGAGGCAAGGCCGCCAGTGCGTGGACATCGTTGAGGGTCACGATCCCCAGCGGCGTACGCGGGTTAGGCGACGACCCGCTGAGGTAGATAATGTTGGAGCCGAACGCGCCCATCTGCGCCATGACCTGGCGCTTGCTGCCTTCACCTACTGCCAGCATCACCACCACCGACGCCACGCCGATGATGATGCCCAGCAGGGTCAGTGCGGTGCGGAAACGGTTGATCCACATCACCCGCCAGGCGGCCTGTACCGCGTCCACCAGTTCGGCTTTCCACGCGCCATTGTGCTCGGCACCGTCGGCCAGGCGTTGGCGCAGGTCCACGGCTTGCAGGGCGCCCCTTGAGGCGCCTGGGGCTGCGTCGCTGTCCTGGGCCGAGTCACTGATGATCAAACCATCGCGAATCTCGATGATGCGGTTGGCCCGCGCCGCGACTTCGCGGTCATGGGTGATCAGGATCACCACGTGGCCCTGGCTGGCCAATTCGTCGAGCAGGGTCATGACCTCGGCGCCGCTGTGGCTGTCGAGGGCGCCGGTAGGTTCGTCGGCGAGGATGATGTGCCCGCCGTTCATCAACGCACGGGCGATGGACACCCGTTGTTGCTGGCCCCCGGAGAGCTGGTGCGGGCGGTTGCCGGTGCGCTCGGCCAGGCCCAGGCGGGTGAGCAGGGCGCTGGCGCGGGCATGGCGCTCGGCGGCGCTGATACCGGCGTAGATCGCTGGCATCTCGACGTTTTCCTGGGCTGAACCCGAGGGAATCAAGTGGTAGCCCTGGAACACAAAACCAAAGGCTTCGCGGCGCAGCCAGGCGAGTTCGTCGCTGTCCAGGTGCGCGACGTTCTCGCCGGCGAACAGGTAGTCGCCGACGCTGGGACGGTCGAGGCAGCCGAGGATATTCATCAACGTGGACTTGCCGGAGCCGGAGGCGCCGACGATGGCGACGAATTCCCCGGCATGGATCGACAGGTCGATGCCGCGCAACACGTCGACCTGCGGGCTGTCGCCGCCGCCGTAGGATTTGCGGATGTTCTTGAGTTCGATCAGGGGCGTGGTCACCTCAACCCCCATTGCCGTCGGCCGGACCGATCAGCAGGCGGTCGCCTTCGTTCAGGCCGTCGAGCACCTGTACGCGCAGGCGGTCGCTGATGCCCAGCCGCACGTGGCGCTCCTCGATACGACCGTTGCCGGTCACGACCCGGGCGATCTGCCTGTCGGCACTGGACGTGCCTTGCAGTGCGGCGACCGGTGCGGTGAGGGCATCCTTGACTTGGCCGGCGACGAAAAACACCTGGGTGGTCATTTCGGCCATCAACGCGTTGTCGCTGTTGTCCACGTCCAGCAGCACGGTGTACAGCACCACGCGGCCGCTGCCGCTTTTACTCGAGCTGTTGGGGCTGCCGCTGCCCTGGGTTTCATTCAATGGCTTGGGCGGGATCGGCAGGATTTGCCGCACCGTGCTGCTCCAGCGCCGGTTGCCGCCGCTGAGGGTGGTGAAATACGCGGTCATGCCAGGTTTGACGTGGCCGATATCGGCTTCCGAGACTTCCGCCCACACGGTCATCGGCGACAATTTGGCGATGCGCAGGATCAGCGGCGTCTGCTGCTGGGCGTTGAGGGTCTGGCCGACCCGCGCGTCCACCGCCACCACCGTGCCGGTCATCGGCGCGTAGATGCGCGTGTAGCCCAACTCGGCCTCATCGCTGCGCAGGCTGGCCTGGGCTTGCAGGATCTGCGCCTGGAACATGTCGACTCGGGCCTGGGTGGTGCTCAATTCAGCCTTGGCGGTTTGCACATCTTCTTCACGGGTGGCGTTGCCGGCAGCCAGGCGTTGCTGGCGCTGGTACTTCTGGCGTGCCAGTTCATGCTGGGCCTTTTGTTCCTGCAGCTGGGCCTTGAGGTTTTCGATGGCGTAGCGGCTGGCGTCGAGCTTGGCTTTTTGCGTGGACGGGTCGATCTCCACCAGCAATTGGCCTTCCTGGACGTGGTCGCCGGCCTCGACGTGGATCTTGCGGATCTGCCCCGATGCCTGGGCGCCCACGTCCACGTAGCGGCGGGGTTGCAGGGTGCCCAGGGCGGTCACGCTGTTTTCGATATTGCCGCGGGTGACGGCGACGGTGGTGAGGGCGTCACGCCCGGGCGGCAGCACCTGCCAGGCCGCGACGGCGATGATGGGGATCAGGCACGCGATAGCGAGCAAGGCGCGTCGGGCAGGTCGAGGGCGTTTCATGCTTGGGTTTCCAGCCAGGAAAGTTCGGACCGCAGTTGCGGGGAGCTGACAAGTAAACGAGAGAAAGGCGCGGGGATTTAGGCGGTTACACAAGCAGTTACATCAGCCCTCGAAGAAAAAAAACCTCCGTTGATGCAAGTCTGCTTTAAAAGTAGATGAGAATTACTATAAATTGCACACATCCAAACTGCCATTACGTAAACGCCGTCTTTTTTTGTACTCAGGGACCTAATGCCGCCACCCGGCGGTCGGGAGTCATGTTGGAAAACTACTATCGCGAGCTGGTGTGTTTCCTCAACGCCAAGCTGGGCAACCGTCAGGTGGCCGAGGATGTGGTGCATGACGCTTATGTCCGGGTGCTGGAACGTTCAAGCGACACGCCGATCGAACAACCCCGCGCCTTTTTGTACCGCACCGCGCTCAATCTGGTGATCGATGGCCACCGGCGCAACGCCTTGCGCCAGGTTGAGCCCTTGGATGTGCTGGACAGCGAAGAGCGTTTCGCCGCCTGTTCACCTCACACCACCCATGACCACAGCCAGCGCCTGGAACTGCTCGAGCGCGCCCTGGCCGAGCTGCCCCCTGCCTGTCGCGACAGCTTCCTGCTGCGCAAACTCGAGGGTTTGACCCATGTGCAAATTGCCGAACGTCTGTGCATTTCCCGCGCGCTGGTGGAAAAACACATCGTCAATGCCATGAAGCATTGCCGGGTGCGGATGCGCGAGTGGGAAGCCCACTGATCAATGATCAGTTAAATTTTATTTCATTGTCCTCGTTTCCTATCAACACATGACCTGTTGTGCAGGTCTTGAAGGTATTCCCGCCCCACCGCCAAGGGGCTTATCCAGAGGACACTGGAATGACACAGGCAATTGCTTCGCCCGCGGTTCACGACCTGATCGGTATCGGATTCGGCCCTTCGAACCTGGCGCTGGCCATCGCCCTGCAGGAGCGCGAAAAGGCCCAGGGCAAACTGGACGTGCTGTTTCTCGACAAACAGGCCGACTACCGCTGGCACGGCAATACCCTGGTGACCCAGAGCGAATTGCAGATTTCGTTCCTCAAGGACCTGGTAACCCTGCGCAACCCCACCAGCCCGTATTCCTTCGTTAATTACCTGAAAGCCCACGACCGCTTGGTGGACTTTATCAACCTCGGCACCTTTTACCCCTGCCGCATGGAGTACAACGACTACCTGCGCTGGGTCGCCGGGCAGTTCCAGGCCCAGGCGCGCTATGGCGAGGAAGTGCTGGCCATCGAGCCGATCCTGCATCAGCAGCAGGTCGAAGCCCTGCGCGTGATCTCCCGCGATGCCCTCGGCGAGCAGCATGTTCGCACCACCCGTTCGGTGGTGGTCAGCGCCGGCGGCACGCCGCGGATTCCCGAAGCGTTCAAGGCGCTCAAGGGTGACAGCCGGGTGTTCCACCACTCCCAGTACCTGGAGCGCATGGCCTCGCAGCCGTGTGTCGAGGGCAAGGCCATGCGCATCGCCATTATCGGCGGCGGCCAGAGTGCGGCCGAAGCCTTTATCGACCTGAACGACAGCTTCCCGTCGGTGCAGGTCGACATGATCCTGCGCGGCTCGGCACTCAAGCCCGCCGATGACAGCCCGTTCGTCAATGAAGTGTTTTCGCCGGCCTTTACCGACTTGGTGTTCCAGCAGGAGGGCGCCGAACGTGAACGCCTGGTGGCCGAGTACCAGAACACCAACTATTCGGTGGTCGACCTGGACCTGATCGAGCGCATCTACGGCATCTTCTACCGCCAGAAAGTCTCCGGCATCGCCCGCCAGGCGTTCCGCACCATGACCGTGGTCGAGAAGGCCACGCCAGGCCCGCTGGGCATTGAACTGGTGCTGCGCAACAACGCCAACGGGGAAACCAGCGTCAACCATTACGACGCGGTGATCCTGGCCACCGGCTACGAGCGCCAGACACACCGCGCCTTGTTGGCGCCGCTGGAAGGCTACCTGGGCGACTTTGACGTGGCGCGCGACTACCGCATCGTGACCGACGAGCGTTGCAACGCCGGCATCTACATCCAGGGTTTCAGCCAGGCCAGCCATGGGTTGAGCGACACCTTGCTGTCGGTGCTGCCGATTCGGGCGGATGAGATTGCGGCGTCGTTGTACGCGCTGGACCGTGGGCGCGGCAAGGGGCGGTCGGTGCAGGACTTGCTACTCGCTACCGCCAGCTGATCGTTGTGGCGAGGGAGCTTGCTCCCGCTCGACAGCGCAGCTGGAGCCGGCTTTTTTGGGGCCGCTCCGCAGCCCAGCGGGAGCAAGCTCCCTCGCCACAAACACACGGTCCTACAGACGGCACTGGCGTGATGGTTGAGCTACTGGTACTGTACAAAAAACCAGTATCGGTAGCCCTCCATGCAGTTGATCGAAAAACTCAGCATCCTCGCCGACGCCGCCAAGTACGACGCGTCCTGCGCCAGCAGTGGCGCGCCCAAGCGCAGCTCCGAGGGCAAGGCGGGGCTGGGTTCCACCGATGGCATGGGCATCTGTCACAGCTACACCCCCGACGGGCGTTGTGTGTCGTTGCTCAAGGTGCTGCTCACCAATTTCTGTCTCTATGACTGCCAGTACTGCGTCAACCGCCGCTCCAGCGACGTGCCCCGCGCGCGTTTCAGCCCCGAGGAGGTGGTCACCCTGACCCTGGATTTCTACCGGCGCAATTGCGTCAGCGGGCTGTTTCTCAGCTCCGGCATCATCCGTTCGTCCGACTACACCATGGAGCAATTGGTGCGCGTGGCCAAACTGCTGCGCGAAGAACACGATTTTCGCGGCTATATCCACCTCAAGACCATTCCCGATGCAGATCCGGCGCTCATCGCCGAAGCGGGGCGGTATGCCGATCGGTTGAGCGTGAACATCGAACTGCCCACCGAGGCCAGCCTGCACACCCTGGCGCCGGAAAAACAGATCGTTTCGATCAAGCAGGCCATGCAGACCATCTACACCGGCGAGCAGACCGTGCTCAACGAACCGCGCGCCCCGCGCTTCGCCCCGGCCGGGCAGAGCACGCAGATGATCGTGGGTGCCGACGACACCGACGACAGCACCATTCTTCACGGGGCCGAGGCGTTGTACGGCAACTTCAAATTGCGCCGTGTGTATTACTCGGCCTTCAGTCCCATCCCCAACAGCCCGAAAAGCGTGCCCCTGGCCGCGCCGCCGCTGATGCGTGAACACCGTTTGTACCAGGCTGACTTCCTGCTGCGCAGCTACGGTTTCAGTGCGAACGAATTGTTCGAAGGCCCTGGCCACCTGGCCCTGGACATCGACCCCAAGCTGGCCTGGGCCCTGGATAACCGCGACGTGTTCCCCCTGGACCTGAACCGCGCCGAACCGACCTTGATTGCACGCATTCCGGGCATTGGCTTGCGTACCACCCAGCGCCTGGTGGACCTGCGTCGTGAACGCAAGATCCGCTTCGAAGACCTGGCGCGCATGCGCTGCGTGCTGGCGAAAGCCAAGCCGTTTTTCATCACCAGTGACTACCACCCGCAACAGGCCGACAGCACCAGCGTGTTGCTGCGCGAGCAATTGCGCGACCGCCCGCAACCGCAGCAAATGGGGCTGTGGGGATGATCAGCCTGGAATGCGACAACCTGTTCAGCACCTGGCGCGAACAGGCGCGCTGGTTGCTCAGCCATCAGGTCGACCCCAGCCAGGTGAGCTGGGGGGAGGCGGAGGTGGCGGACCTGTTTGCCACTGACCAGTCGATTCCGGAGGCACCGGGGCCTTTCCAGACGCGGGTGCCCAAGGCCCTGCTGCAGCTGCTGGAGTCGGCCGCTTGTTACCACGGCGACCAGCGCTGGAGCTTGTTGTATGAAGTGTTGTGGCGAGTCAGCCACGGCGACCGCACCGCAATGCTGGCCGGGGACAAGCTGGGCAGCGAGTTGCAGCGGCGGATCAAGCAGGTCAGTCGCGAGGCGCACCACCTGCATGCATTTGTGCGGTTTATCGCGTTGCCGGCCGGGGCTGGGCCGGAATTGCCCGAGTACGTGGCCTGGCATGAGCCGGCCCATGACATCCTGAAATCAGCCAGCCAGCACTTTATCGGGCGCATGGGGCGTCATCGCTGGATGATCGCCACGCCGTTGGATGGGGTTTACTACGATGGCGAACAGTTGATCCATCAACGTGAGTGCCCCGAAGCCTGGCGGCAGCTGGCGCAGAATGTCGAGGATCCCCACAGTGCGATGTGGCTGACCTACTACAGCCATATCTTCAACCCGGCGCGGTTGAACCCCAAGGTCATGGAAGGGCATTTGCCGAGCCGGTTCTGGAAGAATCTGCCGGAGGGCAAGTTGATACCGGGGTTGATCAGTGAAGCGCGGACGGGGAAGCAGAAGGATGGGCAGGCCAGGCTAATCGGGGCCAGGCCCGGCAAGAAAATCTTAATCGGGCAAGGTTGAAAATGCAGGAGGGGCTGGTGTGGGAGGGGGCTTGCCCGCTCCCACATTAGATCTGCATCGTTTTGGAGCGATAGGTTCAGGCCAGCTCGTTGGCGGTGTTCTTGACCACCGCCAACTCCGGATGCGCCACCAGCTTATCAATGTGTAACTCATCATTGTTCAACCAAGTCTCCGTCAGCACCCGGTAGTGCTCCATGTCCCGGCAACGCATGCGCAGGCTGTAGTCAAACGGCCCGCTGATCAGTTGGCATTCGAATACCTGAGGGCAGGCCTTCACGCAGGCTTCGAAGGCCTTTTGCGCCGAGCGCCCGCTCTGGTTGGACAAGGCCACCAACACCAGCAGCGACAGCCCTGGCGAGACCATCTGCACATCGATGATCGCCCCATAGCCACGGATCACCCCGCGTCGCTCCAACTTGCGCACCCGCTCCAGGCAGGGCCTGGGGGTGAGGTGCACCAGCGACGAAAGCTTTTCGTACGTGATACGGCCCTGGTGGCGCAGCACTTCGATGATGGCTTCATCAATGCGGTCCAGTACGGGGGCGGAATGGGGTCCGGAGGCCTTGGTATCCATGGGGTTCACTTCAAACGGTTGGAATAAATGGCGGCAAACCTTGCGTGTTTGCCTGACCCTTCACATGGTACGGCCTTCCTCCGTCAACGTCTGTATGCGCTCGGGGACGTGCCTGTACACCTCAGGCGCGCTTTTGCTGCTGCACGCGAGGCTGCTGGGCGAGTCGGGCAAACAAGTCTTTCGGGTCGGCGAGGTCCGGCACCAGCTCAAGTTCGCTGCCCACGTCCAGTGCCTTGGCCACATCCAGTACGTAACGCAGCGCCGAGTAGTCTTCGATGGCAAAGCCCACGGAGTCGAACAGGGTGATCTGGTGCGCGTTCTCACGGCCGGGCTGCTGGCCGTTGATCACTTGCCACAGTTCAGTCACCGGTGAGTCGTGCGGCATCTGCTGGATTTCACCTTCGATGCGGCTTTGTGGCGCGTACTCGACGATCACGCGGGCGCGCTCGACGATGCGTCGGTCCAGCTCGGTTTTACCTGGACAATCGCCGCCCACCGCGTTGAGGTGCATGCCGGGTTCGATCATTTCGTCTGTGAGGATGGTGGCGTAGGCCTTGTCGGCCGTGACGGTGGTGACGATATCCGCGCCTTTGACCGCTTCGGCGACGCTACCGGCCAGGATCACCTTGATTGCCGGAAAAGCCTTCATGTTGTCGGCCAGTTTGGCGGTGGCTTTGGCATCGATGTCGAACAGACGGATTTCCGTGATGCCGAGCATGGCGTGGAAGGCCAGGGCTTGGAATTCACTCTGCGAGCCATTACCGATCAACGCCATGCTGCGGCTGTTCTCGCGCGCCAGGTAGCGGGCGACCAGGGCTGAGGTGGCGGCTGTACGAATGGCGGTGGTCAGGGTCATTTCCGCCAGCAGCACCGGCTTGCCTGTGTCGACATCGCCCAGCGCGCCAAAGGCCATCACGGTGAGCATGCCGGCCAGGGTGTTTTTCGGGTGACCGTTGACGTACTTGAAGGCATACAGCGACGCGTCGGACACCGGCATCAGCTCGATCACGCCATCCGGGGAGTGGTTGGCCAGGCGTGCGCATTTCTCGAAATCCTGCCAGCGCAGGTAGTCGGCGCGAATGTATTCGGCCATTTCGGTCAGGCAGGTTTGCAGGCCTTTTTGCGCGACCAGATAGCTGAGGTCATTGACGTCGATATAGCGGGTCATGGAAATGCTCCTTGTTATTGGAAGGCGGCCAGCGGTTTCTGCTGCGCACAGAGCGCCGTCATGGAGTGGGCCAGTGCGGTTATTGTGGCGGTTGTTGCGCAAGGATCTCGGCTGAAACTGGCGGGTGGCTCAGCCGGTAAAGCTGAAAAGTGGGGTCGGGCAGCCGAATCGGCTGTCGAGCCTGAGAGGCGATCAAATAAGGGAGGGAGCGTGCTCCTTCCCACATTGCTACAGTGGCGACTCTGATAGCGCGGTCAGCCAGGAGGAGCCATGTCTACCGTTGTTCGTATTGCCCAGCCCGCCGATGCCGAGGGGATCAGCCAAGTGATTCTGGCGGCATTGCACAGCAGTAATGCGCGGGATTATCCGGCGGATGTGATTGCCCGGGTCGCCAGTAACTTCACGCCGGATGCGGTACTGGCATTGCTTGAGCGCCGCGTGGTGCTGGTGGCGATTCAGGATCGGGTGATCGTGGCCACCGCCGCACTCGACGGCAGTGTGGTGCGCTCGGTGTTCGTCAATCCGGTGCTGCAAGGGCAGGGCATTGGGCGGCTGTTGATGATTGAAATCGAGTTACGCGCCCGCGAGGCCGGGGTCACGGTACTGAGCGTGCCGTCTTCGCTGACCGCCGAACCGTTCTATGCCAAGTTGGGGTTCCATACTGCGCGCGACGTCTACCACGGCAACGAGCGTACGTTGGTGATGGAAAAGGCGCTGCTGTCCAGGCATCCCATCGGGCCCTATCGCGACCGTCAGCATCGTGCGCAAGTGGTTGCGCTATGGCAGGAGGCTTTTGGCTATGAAACCGCCCATAACCTGCCGACCCTGGCGATTGATAAAAAGCTGGCCGTCAACGATGGGTTGTTTTTCGTGGCGACCGACAAAAAAACTGTGATCGGGACGATTCTGGCGGGCTACGACGGCCATCGTGGCTGGCTGTATTCGGTGGCGGTGCACGCTGACTATCGGCGTCATGGCCTGGGTTCGTCACTGGTACGGCATGCGGAACAGGCATTGACGGCGCTGGGCTGCATGAAGATCAACCTGCAGATCACCAGTGGCAATGAGGCGGTGGCGGGGTTTTACGAGGCGTTGGGGTATGGGGTGGAGCCGAGGATCAGTATGGGGAAGAAGATTGTTGGGAATATTCCGACTCGATCCTGAGAACACCTGAGCTCAAATGTGGGAGCTGGCAAGCCAGCTCCCACATGGGGTTGGGGCGTAGCTTGGTGTGGCTTAGACCTTGACGATCCAGCCCGCTGGCGCTTCAACGTCGCCGGTCTGCACGCCGGTCAGCTCTTTGTAGAGCTTCTGGGTGATCGGGCCGACTTCGGTCTCGCTGTGGAACACGTGCAGCTTGCCGTTGTACTGGATACCGCCGATCGGCGAGATCACTGCAGCGGTACCGCAGGCACCGGCTTCCTTGAATTGGTCCAGTTTGTCGATGAACACTTCGCCCTCGACCACTTCCAGGCCCAGGCGGGTCTTGGCCAGTTCGATCAGCGACAGGCGGGTGATGCCTGGCAGCACCGAAGGCGACTTCGGTGTGATGAACTTATTGTCGTGGGTGATCCCGAAGAAGTTGGCCGAGCCGACTTCTTCGATTTTCGAGTGAGTCATCGGGTCCAGGTAGATCGCATCGGCGAAACCGGATTTCTTCGCTTCGGCGCCCGGCATCAGGCTGGCGGCGTAGTTGCCACCGACCTTGGCGGCACCGGTGCCCTGGGGTGCGGCGCGGTCGAAGGTGGAGATCTGGAAGTTGTGTGGTACCAGGCCGCCTTTGAAGTAGGCGCCAACCGGGATGGCGAACACCGAGAAGATGAACTCCGGCGCGGTACGCACACCGATGTTGTCACCGGTGCCGATCACGAACGGGCGCAGGTACAGCGCGCCGCCACTGCCATACGGCGGGATGAAGCGCTCGTTGGCCTTGACCACTTGTTTGCAGGCGTCGATGAAGTCTTCGGTCGACACATGCGGCATCAGCAGGCGCGCGCAGCTGCGCTGCATGCGGGCGGCGTTCTGGTCCGGGCGGAACAGGTTGATCGAGCCGTCCTTGCAGCGGTAGGCCTTGAGGCCTTCAAAGCATTGCTGGCCATAGTGCAGGGCGGTGGAGCCCTCGCTGATGTGCAGCACGTTGTCGTCGGTCAGGGTGCCGGCTTGCCATTCGCCGTTTTTCCAGACCTGGAGAAACCGCTTGTCGGTCTTGATGTAGTCAAAACCCAGCTTGTCCCAATTGATGCTTTCGTTACCCATGACACCCTCTATCTTTGGTCAAGTCGGTTTTTTTTCTGAATGGGCGCAACAATACTGCATTCTTGGCTTGTGTGGGAGCCACAGGGTGGACGCCTTCAGCCTCTGTATTGACCGATCCACCGCTATCGGGGGGCAAGCCCCCACCCCCATTTGGCATGCATGCCCCTGTAGGAGGGGGCTTGCCCCCGATGGCCTCCCTGCGGTTTTACAGGTGCAGCGCGTGGCCCAGCGCCCGCAGCGCAGCCTCCTGCACCGCCTCGCCGAGGGTCGGATGGGCATGAATGGTGCCGGCCACGTCTTCCAGGCGCGCGCCCATTTCCAGGCTCAGGCCGAAGGCGGTGGACAGCTCCGAGACGCCGGCGCCAACTGCTTGCCAGCCGACGATCAGATGATTGTCGCGGCGTGCCACCACCCGTACGAAGCCGGTTTTCGACTCCAGGGTCATTGCGCGGCCGTTGGCGGCAAACGGGAAACTCGACACGATGCAGTCCAGGCCGGCGGCCTTGGCTTCATCGGGTGTCTTGCCGACCACCACCAGTTCCGGGTCGGTAAAGCACACGGCCGGGATCGCTGCCGGGTTGAATTCGCGGGATTTACCGCTGATCAGTTCGGCAACCATTTCACCTTGGGCCATGGCCCGATGGGCCAGCATCGGCTCGCCGCTCAGGTCGCCGATGGCCCACACGTTGCGCATGCTGGTCTGGCAGCGGCTGTCGATTTTGACCGCCGCGCCGTTCATCTCCAGGTTCAGCGCCTCAAGGTTCCAGCCCTGGGTATTGGGGGTGCGACCCACGGCGACCAGCACCTGGTCGGTTTCCAGCGAGAGGGTGTCACCCTTCGGGTCACGTACCTGCAACTGGTTGTCGGCAAAACCGCTGACGCTGTGATTGAGGAACAGCTTCACCCCCAAGTGCTTGAGGGACTCGTTCACCGGTTGGGTCAATTCGGCGTCGTAGGCCGGCAGGATGCGATCCTGCGCCTCGACCACGCTGACCTCGGCGCCAAGCTTACGGTAGGCAATCCCCAGTTCCAGGCCGATATAGCCGCCACCCACCACGATCAGGCGCTTGGGCACCCGCGTTGGCGCCAGCGCCTCGGTGGACGAGATGATCGGCCCGCCAATCGGCAGCATCGGCAGGTTGACGCTTTTCGAACCGGTGGCCAGCAACAGGTGTTCGCACTGGATGCGCTGGTCGTCGACGTCGACGGTCTTGCCGTCCACCACCTTGGCCCAGCCGTGGATCACTTGCACCTTGTGCTTCTTCAGCAGCGCGGCGACGCCGGTGGTCAGGCGGTCAACGATGCCGTCTTTCCATTCCACGCTCTTGCGGATGTCCAGGGTCGGCACATCCACTTCGATGCCCAGGTGTGAACCCTGGCTGTGCTGGACTGTTTGCTGGAATTGCTCGGCCACATGGATCAACGCCTTGGACGGGATGCAGCCGATATTCAGGCAGGTGCCGCCCAGCGCCTGGCCTTCCACCAGGAGGGTCGGGATGCCCAGTTGGCCGGCACGGATCGCCGCCACATAACCGCCAGGGCCGCCGCCGATAATCAGCAGCGTGGTATTCAATGTCTGCGTCATGCCTTACTCCAGGAACAGGCTGGCGGGTTGTTCGAGCAGGCCGCGAATGGCCTGGATGAATTGCGCTGCATCCATGCCATCGACCACGCGGTGATCGAAGGAACTGGAGAGGTTCATCATCTTGCGCACCACGATCTGGCCCTTGATCACCATCGGCCGCTCGACGATGCGGTTGACGCCGACGATGGCCACTTCCGGCAGGTTGAGCACCGGCGTGCTGACGATGCCGCCCAAGGCGCCGAGGCTGGTCAGGGTGATGGTCGAACCGGACAGCTCGTCACGGCTGGCCTTGCCATTGCGTGCAGCAGTGGCCAAACGTGCGATTTCCTCGGCATTGCCCCACAGGCTGCGGGCCTCGGCGTGACGCACCACCGGTACCATCAGGCCCACGTCGCTTTGCGTGGCGACACCTACGTGAACCGCGCCAAGGCGGGTGATGACCTGGGCTTCGTCGTCGTAACGCGCATTGATCTGTGGAAAGTCCCGCAGCGCCACGACCATGGCTCGCACGATGAACGGCAGCAGGGTCAGCTTGCCACGCGTGGCGCCGTGCTTCTCATTGAGGTGCACGCGCAGTTCGTCGAGAGCGGTGACGTCGATTTCTTCCACGTAGCTGAAATGCGCGGCCCGCCGGGTGGCGTCCTGCATGCGCTGGGCGATCTTGCGGCGCATGCCGATCACCGGGATCTGTTCTTCGTCGTTGCGTTCGGCGTAGGGGTTGGCTGCGGTTTGGGTTTGCGTCGGACGCTGCTGCAAGTAAGCGTCCAGATCTTCGTGCAGAATCCGGCCCGCCGGGCCTGAGCCCTGGACCAGGCGCAGTTGAATCCCCGCATCCAGCGCATGTTTGCGCACGGCAGGGGAGGCCAATGGGCGTTCGTCGGCGGTACGGGCCACCGGGGCCTGGGCTGCGACAACCGGAGCGGGTTGGCTTTCAACCACCACCGGTGCAGGCTTGGCTTGCACCACCGGGGCGGCCTTCGGCGCCTCCTTCACGACCGGCGCGTCCTTGGCGTTGCCCGCACCCTCCACTTCAATGCTGATCAGAATACTGCCCACGGCCATGACTTCACCCGGCTCGCCGCCGAGGGAAATCACCTTGCCATGCACCGGCGAGGGAATGTCCACCATCGCCTTGTCGGTCATCACATCCGCCAGCACCTGGTCTTCGACCACCATGTCGCCGACCTTCACATGCCACACCGACAGTTCAACTTCCGCGATGCCTTCGCCAATGTCCGGCATCTTGATAACGTGCGTGCCCATTCAGACCTCCATGACCCGTTTCAACGCCGCGCCCACTCGGGACGGGCCTGGGAAATACGCCCACTCCTGCGCGTGCGGGTAGGGGGTGTCCCAACCGGTGACGCGTTCGATCGGCGCTTCCAGGTGGTGGAAGCAATGCTCCTGCACCAGTGCGACCAGCTCGGCGCCAAAGCCGCAGGTGCGAGTGGCTTCGTGCACCACCACGCAGCGGCCGGTCTTCTTGACGGAGTTGACGATGGTTTCCAAGTCCAGCGGCCACAGGCTGCGCAGGTCGATGACTTCGGCGTCGATGCCGGTTTCTTCGGCGGCGACTTGCGACACATACACCGTGGTGCCGTAGGTCAGCACGGTCACGGCCGAGCCCGGACGCACGATGGCGGCCACGTCCAGCGGCACGGTGTAGTAACCGTCCGGCACTTGGGCTTGCGGGTGCTTCGACCATGGGGTGACGGGCCGGTCGTGATGGCCATCGAACGGACCGTTGTACAGGCGTTTGGGCTCAAGGAAGATCACCGGGTCATCGTTTTCGATGGAGGCGATCAACAGGCCCTTGGCGTCATAGGGGTTGGACGGCATCACCGTGCGCAGGCCGCACACCTGGGTGAACACCGCTTCGATACTCTGGCTGTGGGTCTGGCCGCCGTAGATGCCGCCGCCGCAAGGCATGCGCATGGTCAGCGGCGCGGTGAACTGGCCGGCCGAGCGATAACGCAGGCGTGCCGCTTCGGAGATGATCTGGTCGGTGGCAGGGTAGACGTAGTCGGCGAACTGGATTTCGGCGACCGGGCGCAGGCCGTAGGCGCCCATGCCCACGGCCACGCCGATAATGCCGCTTTCGGAGATCGGCGCGTCAAACACTCGCGAGCTGCCGTACTTGGTCTGCAGGCCTTCGGTGCAACGGAACACGCCGCCGAAATAGCCGACGTCCTGGCCGAATACCACCACGTTATCGTCACGTTCGAGCATCACATCCATGGCCGAGCGCAGGGCCTGGATCATGGTCATGGTGGTGGTGGTCATGGCGGTTTCCACTTCAATGCTGTTGTTGTGATCGTTCATGTCAGATCCCCAACGCTTGACGCTGGCGCTTCAAGTGCTCCGGCATCTCTTTGTAGACGTCTTCGAACATGGTCGCGGCGCTTGGAATCTGGCCGCCGGCAAGGGTGCCGTACTGTTCGGCTTGTTTTTGCGCCGCAATCACTTCGGCTTCTAGTTCGGCACTGACCGCCGCGTGTTCCTCTTCGGACCACTGGCCAATCTTGATCAGGTGCTGCTTGAGGCGGGCAATCGGGTCGCCGAGGGGGAAGTGGCTCCAGTCATCGGCGGGGCGGTATTTGGATGGATCATCCGAGGTGGAGTGCGGGCCGGCACGGTAGGTGACCCATTCGATCAGCGTGGGTCCGAGGTTGCGGCGCGCACGTTCGGCAGCCCAGGCGGAAGCGGCGTATACCGCGATGAAGTCGTTGCCGTCCACGCGCAGGGAGGCGATACCACAACCTACGCCGCGTCCGGCAAAGGTGGTGGCTTCGCCGCCGGCGATGGCTTGGAAGGTGGAGATGGCCCACTGGTTGTTGACCACGTTGAGGATCACCGGCGCGCGGTACACGTGGGCAAAGGTGAGGGCCGTGTGGAAGTCGGATTCGGCGGTGGCGCCGTCGCCGATCCAGGCGGAGGCGATCTTGGTATCGCCCTTGATCGCCGAGGCCATGCCCCAGCCCACGCCTTGTACGAATTGGGTGGCGAGGTTGCCGGAGATCGTAAAGAAGCCAGCGTCTTTCACCGAATACATGATCGGCAACTGGCGGCCCTTGAGCGGATCACGCTCGTTGGACAGCAACTGGCAGATCAGGTCCACCAAGGGCACGTCGCGAGCCATCAGGATGCTTTGCTGGCGGTAGGTGGGGAAGCACATGTCGTCGATGTTCAAGGCCAGGGCCTGGGCGCTGCCGATGGCTTCTTCGCCAAGGCTTTGCATGTAGAACGACATTTTCTTCTGACGCTGGGCGACGACCATGCGGTTATCGAAAATCCGCGTCTTGAGCATCGCGCGCATGCCTTTGCGCAGGATCTCGACGGGAACACCCTCAGCCCAGGGGCCGAGGGCCTGGCCCTGGTCGTCGAGCACGCGGATCAGGCCTTTGGCGAGGTCGGCGGTGTCGGCGGGTTCTACGTCGATGGCGGGTTTGCGCACCAGGCCGGCGTCGGTCAGGCGCAGGTAGGTGAAGTCGGTCTTGCAGCCTGGGCGTCCCGAGGGTTCAGGGACGTGCAGGCGCAGCGGTTCGTACGGCTGATTCATGGCTTCTACGCTCGATCTTGTGAATTTCTTGTAGTGGGCGCGCTAGCTGACAGTCAGTCTCCGGATAGGAGAAATCTTGTCCTACAACAATCATAGGCGGGGCGTAGAAGAATATTTATCTGTGTTTCATTGCGCTCACGATCATTTGCGGATAAAAAAACTGCATAAACATAATAAACAGGTGATTTTGTCTCATGCGCAAACTGGACCGTACCGATATCGGCATTCTCAACGCCCTGCAGGAGAACGCCCGCATCACCAACGCCGACCTGGCCCGCTCGGTCAACCTGTCGCCCACGCCGTGTTTCAACCGGGTGAAGGCAATGGAGGAATTGGGCCTGATTCGCGAGCAGGTCACGTTGCTGGACGCCGATCTACTGGGGCTGCACGTCAATGTGTTCATCCACGTGAGCCTGGAAAAACAGAATGAGTTGGCGTTGCAGCAGTTCGAAGGCGCGATTTCCGACCGGCCCGAGGTCATGGAGTGCTACCTGATGGCTGGCGACCCGGACTATCTGATCCGGGTGCTGGTACCGACGATCCAGTCGCTTGAGCGCTTCATGATGGATTTTCTGACCAAGGTGCCGGGCGTGGCCAACATCCGCTCAAGCTTTGCGCTCAAGCAAGTGCGTTACAAAACCGCACTGCCACTGCCAAGGGACGGACTGATGGTTTGATAACGGCGCGCTATTACATTGGGTACTTTGATCGTTAGTTGGGTAACTAACTTCATCGTATTTTATTTTTGCGGCTAATAAAAAAATGCGTAATCAGTCACGTATTTTTCACATGTGTTTTAACACATTAATCCCCATCAGGCCGTGAAGTTCGCGGTCCAGGAAAGGGGTGAGCCGCGATGTCCATGAGAGCCTTGAAGTTAAACTTTCGTACCACACTTTGTTTTGGTGTGGTGTGCCTCCTGCTGTTAGTACAAGGAGCCATGACGCTGATAAAAGTCGATAAAGTTTATTCGTCGACGGTTGAAATCGAAAACAATTGGCTCCCCAGTATCCGTTTGGCCGGTGAGATAGATTCTGCATTTTATAAACTTCGTCTTGACCTGCGTCGTTATGCCATGGAAACCACCCGCCAGGATCCGGCTTCTCTTGAAAAACTCAAGGCGACGCGCACGGAAGTGCTCGACATTGCCGAGCGTTATGTGCCGTTTGTGTCGAGTCCCGAGGAGCAATCCACCTACAACGGGGCATTAGCCAGCATCAAGAACTACAGCCAGAAGATGGATGAGTTTCTCGCGCAGGCCTCCAGCCTGTCCGTTGAACAGATGTCGACCTACTTGCGGGATGTCAACGGACCTATCGCCTTGGATGTGCAGCGTGCCATCCGTGAGCTGATCGCGTTGAATGAGAAGGGCTCCAAGGCGGCGGTACAAGTTGCCTCCGGCGAGTATGAAACAGCACGCTTGTTTACCTGGATACTGATGGTCGGCTCCTTGCTGATCACCGTCGTGGTCGCACGCTTGTTTACCCGCAGCATCATTGCTCCGGTACGTGAATTGCTGGTGTCGACCGGAAAAATTGCCGACGGTGATTTACGTGTAGCCATTGCGATCAATGGCAATGACGAGCTGACGGCGTTGCAACGGTCTACCGCGTCCATGCAAATGAATCTGAAAAGTACCCTGCAGCACATCTCGGAAGCGTCCGGGCAGTTGGCGTCGGCGGCAGAGGAGATGAGTGCCATTACCCGCGAATCCAGTGCGGGGATCGAGCGCCAAAGCCTGGAGACGGACCAGGCCGCCACGGCCGTAAACGAGATGACGGCGGCAGTGGAGGAGGTCGCCCGCAATGCGGTGTCGGCGTCCCAATCGACGCAAGATTCCCAGCGCTCGGCCAAAATGGGTCAGGAGCGTGTGACGCAAACCATCGCCTCAATCGAGAAACTCAGCGCCACGGTGCAACAGACCGGCGTGGAAGTTGAAGGCCTGGCCAAGCAGGCTCAGGATATTGCACGGGTGGTTGAAGTGATCCGCTCGATTGCCGAGCAAACCAACTTGCTGGCGTTGAACGCCGCCATTGAGGCGGCCAGGGCAGGAGAACAGGGCAGGGGGTTTGCGGTGGTGGCCGACGAAGTGAGGGCACTGGCGCATAGAACGCAGACATCGACGCAGGAAATCGAGCAGATGATTGCCAAAATCCAGAGCTGCTCCAGCGAAGCGGTGTCCTCCATGGCGCTTAACCGTAACGAGGCGGTGGATTCCTTGAAGATCGCCCATGAAGCGGGCCTGGCCATTACACAGATCACCGAAGCCATCACGGATATCAATGAACGCAACCTGTTGATTGCGACAGCGTCCGAGGAGCAGGCCCATGTAGCCCGCTCCGTGGACCAGAACCTGATCAGTATCCGTGACCTGTCCATCCAGAGTTCTTCGGCGGCCGGCCAGACTTCGATTGCCAGTCAAGAGCTGTCAAGGCTGGCGGTGGACCTCAAGCAGATCGTGTCGAAGTTCTCCGTCGCCTGATAAAACCTGCGCAACCCGCGCAACCCGCGCAACCCGCGCAACATGGCGCGGCACGTAGGCCGCGCCTGCCCGCTTTCACAGTTGGTTCAAGGGGATCTTCAGGTAAGTCACCCCATTTTTCTCTGCAGGCGGCATATTCCCCGCCCGCACATTCACCTGGATCGCCGGCAGCAACAGCGTCGGCATCCCCAGCCCGGCATCACGCTGGGTGCGCATCGCGACAAACGCCGCTTCATCCACTCCGTCATGCACATGGATATTCCCCGCGCGCTGCTCGGCCACCGTGGTCAGGCACTTCGCTTCACGGCCTTCGGGCGGGTAGTCATGGCACACGTACAGCTCGGTGTCCAAAGGAAACGCCAGCAGCTTGCGCATCGATGCGTACAACTGCCGCGCATCACCGCCAGGGAAGTCGCAGCGCGCCGTGCCGACGTCGGGCATGAACAGCGTATCGCCCACCAGGATCAGCCGATCGTCGATCAGGTAGGCCATGTCCGCCGGGGTATGCCCGGGCACATGCAGGGCCTGGGCCTTGATAGAGCCGATATGAAACACCTCATCCGGCGCAAACAAGTGATCGAACTGCGAGCCGTCCACGCGAAATTCCGGCTCCAGGTTGAACAGGTTCTTGAACACGTCCTGCACTTTGCTGATGGACTGGCCAATCGCGATCTTGCCGCCCAGCGTCCGGCGCAGGTAAGGCGCGGCGGAGAGGTGGTCGGCATGGGCGTGGGTTTCGAGCAACCATTGCACCTGCAGGCGATGTTCGCGCACGTAGGCGATCACCTTGTCGGCCTGGCGGGTGTCGGTGCGCCCGGAGGCCGGGTCGTAGTTGAGCACCGAGTCGACGATGGCACAGGGGCCATCATCTGCCTCGTGTAGGACGTAGGTGTAGGTCGACGACGCCTCGTCCAGAAAGGCTTGTATCAACGCGGGCATGGCGGCGGTCCTTGTAGTGGATTGCGGCTTACATTCGAGATGTTTTCCACATAGGCTTGCGAGCTTAAGGGAAAAAAACGGTCCGAGGCAAAGGATCGACCTGTAACGGGACGTGACGCCATACGGCAACGCTCCTTGTGTGCATCGAATTAAAAAGGCGATAGACCATGACCGAACAACACTGGGGCCCTACCATCAGTGGCGATATCGTAGTCATCGGCGGCGGCTCGGCGGGGATCGGCCTGCTGGCCAGCCTGCTCAAGCGCGACCCCCACCTGAATATCACCCTGATCGAGCCGAGCGACCACCACTGCTACCAGCCCGCCTGGACCCTGGTGGGCGGCGGCGCCTACGACCTGGAAAAGACCCGCCGCCCGTTGGCCGACGTACTGCCCAATGGTGTCACCTGGGTACAGGCCGCCGTCACCGAACTGTTGCCGGACGAACAGACGCTGGTCCTCGACAGCGGCCAACGCGTCACCTGGAACAACCTCATCGTGTGCCCTGGCCTGCGCCTGGCCTGGGAGAAGATCGAAGGGCTGCAAGACACCCTTGGCCAGCATGGCGTCACCTCCAACTATAGTTACCAGCACGCGGCCTATACGTGGCAGTTGGTGCAGCAACTCAAGGGCGGCAAGGCGATCTTTACCCAGCCGGCCATGCCGATCAAATGCGCGGGGGCGCCGCAAAAAGCCCTGTACCTGTCCTGCGACCACTGGCTCAAGCAGGGCGCTCTGAAAAACATCGACGTCGAATTCAATCTGGCCGGCGCCGCGCTGTTCGGCGTGGCGACGTTTGTGCCGCCGCTGATGAAGTACATCGAAAAATACGCTGCCCGCCTGGCGTTCAATTCCAACCTGGTGAAGGTTGATGGCCCCGCACGCAAGGCCTGGTTCGAAGTGAAGGACGCCGCAGGCAATGCGACGGTTGAAGAGAAATCCTTCGATATGCTTCACGTGGTCCCACCCCAAGTCTCCCCGGCGTTCATCCGCCAGAGCCCGTTGGCTGACGCCGCCGGCTGGTGCGAAGTAAACCCCCACAGCCTGCAACACCTGCGTTACCCGCACATCTTCGGCCTGGGCGACGTGTGCGGCACCACCAATGCCAAGACCGCCGCCGCGGCGCGCAAGCAAATCGTGGTGGTCGCCGAAAACCTGCTGGCCCTGCGCAAACAGGCGCCGCTGCCGCTCAAGTACGACGGCTACGGTTCCTGCCCGCTGACGGTGGAGAAGGGCAAGGTGGTGCTGGCCGAGTTCGGCTATGGCGGCAAATTGCTGCCGACCTTTCCCCTGGACCCGACCCAGGCGCGCCGCTCAATGTGGTTCCTCAAGGCCACCTTGCTGCCGTGGTTCTACTGGAACGGCATGCTCAAGGGCCGCGAATGGCTGACCCGCCTGAGCAAGGTGGACTGAATGCTGCTGGCCAGTGTGTTGGGATTATTGATGGGCCTGGTCATGGGCCTGACCGGCGCGGGCGGCGGCATCCTCGGGGTGCCGGCGCTGGTGCTGGGCCTGGGGTTGAGCATGACCCAGGCGGCGCCGGTGTCGCTGCTCGCCGTGGGCGCGGCGGCAGCGGTGGGGGCGATTGACGGTTTGCGCCATGGCCTGGTGCGCTACCGTGCTGCGTTGCTGATCGCGTTGCTTGGCGCGTTGTTTTCGCCAGTGGGCGTGTTCTTTGCCCACCAGTTGCCGGAGCCCGTGCTGATGGGCCTGTTCAGCGCGTTGATGGTGCTGGTGGCCTGGCGCATGTTGCAGCGCGAAAAACGCGAGGCCGGGCCGAGTGACCATGGCACCGCCTCCTGGGCCCAGAAAAACTGCATGCTCGACCAGCAAACCGGGCGCTTCGCCTGGACCGCCAAGTGCAGCGCAACCCTGGCCGCCCTCGGTGCGGTGACGGGAGCGGTGTCCGGCCTGCTGGGCGTCGGCGGCGGGTTCCTGATCGTGCCGGCGTTCAAGCAGCTCACCGATGTGCAGATGCGCGGCATCGTCGCCACCTCCTTGATGGTGATCAGCCTGCTCTCGCTGATCGGTGTGGCCGGTGCGTTCCATGCCGGTGTCCGCATTGAACCGATAGGCTGGGTATTTATCGGCGCAAGCATCGTCGGCATGCTGGCCGGCCGACGCCTGTGCTCGGTGATTCCCGCGCGTATCTTGCAGGTGGGTTTTGCCAGTTTGTGTGTACTGGTTGCTATTGGCATGGTGGTTAAAGCGGCCATCTGATCGGCTCATCCTCTCGTGTCCTCCACCCAGTGCCCAGCACCGTTGTTGAACAAACCGTCAAGCCCGGCGAGTGGCGGGCCGTATTGAGCCCGCTTTTGGCTTGAGGCGTTGATACCTGTCAACGCAGCCTGTGGCAATCCAGGGCATGCTTGCGGCCTGATTTGAAGGCTGATGGAGCCCGCCATGAACGCCCCCGCCACAACCGCCGCATCATTCAAGTTTCCCCTGGGCCTGGTAGTCGCCGTGCTGGTGATGGCCGGGGTGCTGCTGTTGCCCCTGCCCGCCGACCTGCCGGTGGCTGGGCACCGCATGCTGGCGATCCTCGCGTTTGCCGTGGTGGTGTGGATCACCGAGGCGGTGTCCTATGAAGCCAGTGCGATCATGATCACCTCGCTGATGGCTTTTCTGCTCGGCACGGCGCCGTCGGTGCAAGACCCTATCCATCTGATCGGCACCAGCCCGGCCATCAGCATGGCGCTTACCGGTTTTTCCAACCCGGCATTGGCGCTGGTGGCGGGCGCGTTGTTCATCGCCGCCGCGATGACGCATACCGGTCTGGACCGGCGCATTGCCCTGGTGACGCTGAGCCGGATCGGCACGAGTACCCGGCGCATCCTGCTCGGAGCGGTTGCGGTGACCATTCTGCTCAGCCTCGTTGTGCCCAGCGCCACGGCGCGCAGTGCCTGCGTGGTGCCGATCATGATGGGCGTGATCGCCGCGTTTGGCGTGGACAGACGCTCGAACATCGCGGCCGGCATCATGATCGTGGTGGCCCAGGGCACCAGCATCTGGAACGTCGGCATCCAGACCGCCGCCGCGCAGAACCTGCTGACCGTCGGCTTCATGGACAAGATGCTCGGCCAGCGCGTGTCGTGGATCGACTGGCTGATTGCGGGGGCACCGTGGGCGTTGATCATGTCGGCGGTGTTGCTGTTCCTGGTGCTCAAATTGTTGCCGCCGGAGACCGACAGCATCCCGGGCGGTAAAGAGGCGGTGGCGCAATCGCTGGTGGACATCGGGCCGATGACGGGGCCGCAGAAGCGCCTGTTGACGGTGTCGGTGTTGTTGCTGCTGGCTTGGGCCACGGAAGGGCGTTTGCACAGTTTTGACACCACCTCGACCACGTACGCGGGGTTGGTGTTTCTGTTGCTGCCAGGCATCGGCGTGATGACGTGGAAGGATGTGCAGTCGCGGATTCCTTGGGGCACGGTGATTGTGTTTGGGGTGGGCATCAGCCTCGGGACGGCGCTGCTTACCACCCAGGCGGGGCAGTGGTTGGGGGCTGCCGTGGTGGCTCACACGGGGTTGGATCAGGTTGGGCCGCTGGGGGTGTTTGCGATTCTTGGGGCGTTTTTGATCGTGATTCATTTGGGGTTTGCCAGTGCCACGGCGTTGACCTCGGCGTTGCTGCCGATCCTGATTGCGGTGTTGCAGACGTTGCCGGGGGAGTTCAGTCGGTTGGGGATGACGATGCTGCTGGGGTTTGTGATGAGTTATGGGTTTATTCTGCCGATCAATGCGCCGCAGAATATGGTGTGCCTGGGAACGGGGACGTTTACGGCGCGGCAATTTGCCAAGGTGGGGGTTCTGGTGACGCTAATCGGCTATGCGCTGATGCTGGTGTTTGCCGCCACTTACTGGAGCTGGCTCGGCTGGGTCTGACAGTGTGAAGGTTGTCTCCAATACACTGCAGATTCCATGTGGGAGGAGGCTTGCCCTAATGCCAGTCAGTTAAAAATGAGCACCGTACCTGTGGCGAGGGAGCTTGCTCCCGCTGGGTCGCGAAGCGGCCCCAGCTCTTTGTTTCAAAAGGCTGGGACTGCTGCGCAGTCCAGCGGGAGCAAGCTCCCTCGCCACGGGTTACTTTTCGCTCTTGCTGCTTCTTAACTGACTGGCATTAGGGCTTGCCCCCGATGGCGGTGTGTCGCGAGCAAGCCCGCTCCCACCGGTTTTACCGTGCTCACTTCGATGACCCATTGTTCCTTCGAAATGACAAGATGAACTCCCCTCAGGTTTACTACTCCCTGAGTAATGGTTTTACCGACATCCTGCGTCGGGTCATCTGGGTCATCGAATGAACACATACACCCCCCACACCTGGGAGCCCCACGAGCGGCCCAGCCTGCCCGGTTCGCCGTCGACGCCGTTGCACCCCACCTATAAGCGTTGGTTGTTCGCGATGGTGGGGGTGCTGGTGGCAATTACCGGCGGGCTGGGTAACGCGCTGGTGATCGCCAACCTGCAATACCTGCAAGGTGCACTGGGCGCGACCACCGCTGAAATGGCCTGGCTCCCCGCCGCCTATGTGATGACCAACGTGTGCATGAACCTGCTGCTGGTGAAGTTTCGCCAGCAGTTCGGCCTGCGCGCATTCACCGAAGTGTTCCTGGTGCTGTATGCGCTGGTGACCTTCGGCCACTTGTTCGTCAACGACCTCAACTCCGCCATTGCGGTGCGGGCGGCCCACGGCATGGTGGGGGCGGCGCTGAGTTCATTGGGCTTGTACTACATGATCCAGGCCTTCCCGGCCAAGTGGCGCTTGAAGTCGCTGGTGCTGGGGTTGGGCACGGCGCAGTTGGCCTTGCCGCTGGCGCGGTTGTTCTCCGAAGATTTGCTGCAAATCGCCGAATGGCGCGGGCTGTACCTGTTCGAACTGGGCATGGCGCTGATCTGCCTGGGCTGTGTATTCCTGCTCAAGTTACCGCCCGGTGACCGCTTCAAGACCTTTGAAAAACTCGACTTCCTGACCTTCGCCATCCTGGCTACCGGTGTCGCGTTGCTCTGCGCCGTGCTGTCCCTGGGCCGCATCGATTGGTGGCTGGAGGCTCCGTGGATCGGCGTGGCCTCGGCCTGCTCCCTGGTGCTGATCATGGCTGGCCTGGCCATCGAGCATAACCGCGCCAACCCGATGCTCATGACCCGCTGGCTGGGCAGCGGCGTGATGATTCGCCTGGCACTGGCGGTGATCCTGATTCGCATGGTGCTGTCCGAGCAGTCCACCGGTGCCGTGGGGTTCATGCAGATGTTGAACATGAGCTACCAGCAGATGCACACGCTCTATGTGGTGATGCTCGCCGGGGCGATTGCGGGGCTGGCGGTCAGCGCCCTGACCATCAACCCGGCGCATTTGCTGATGCCGCTGGTGATTTCCCTGGCGCTGATGGCCACGGGGTCGGTGATGGACAGCTTTTCCAGCAACCTGACCCGGCCGCAGAACCTGTATATCAGCCAGTTCCTGCTAGGCTTCGGCGGGACGTTCTTCCTGGGGCCGACCATGGTGCTGGGCACCAAGAACGTGCTGGCCAACCCGCGCAACCTGGTGAGTTTTTCGGTGATGTTCGGCATTTGCCAGAACCTCGGCGGCCTGATCGGCGCGGCGTTGTTGGGGACGTTCCAGATCGTGCGCGAGAAATATCACTCGAGCATGATCGTCGAACACCTGACCCTGCTCGACCCGCGTGTAGCCGCGCGGGTGCAGAGCGGCGGCTCGGCCTACGGCGGCATTGTCGCCGACCCCGAGCTGCGCAACTTGATGGGCATTCGCAGCCTGGCCACGGCGGCGACCCGTGAAGCGAACGTGATGGCCTACAACGATGTCTTCATGCTGATCGCGATCATCGCAATACTGACCATGATCTGGATCTTTATCCGCAGTCTGTGGCTGATGAGCACCACCCAGGCAGCAGCCCCTTCCGTTCAACCCAGCGGCGCTTCTTCATGACCGAACCGACTTCCACCACCACGACCACCAACGCCATCGCTTCCACGCCGGAAGGCAGCACGCCTCCCGGGGCCACGGTGACCGAGCCGCGCTCCTTGCGGGTGCGCATCGTCTCGTCCCTGGGCTTTGCCGCGATTGCCATCGTTGGTGTGTTGATTGTGCTGTATGCCTGGCAATTGCCGCCGTTCAGCAGCGCGGTGGAAACCACCGAAAACGCGCTGGTGCGTGGGCAAGTCACGATTATCGGTCCGCAGCTCAGCGGCTATGTGTTCGACGTGCCGGTGCAGGATTTCCAGTACGTGAAGGCAGGCGATCTGCTGGTGCGCCTGGATGATCGTATCTACAAGCAGCGCCTCGACCAGGCGCTGGCGCAACTGGCGGTGCAGAAGGCGTCGTTGGCGAATGTGGTGCAGCAGCGCAACAGCGCCGAAGCCACCATCCAGTTACGCCAGGCGGCCTTGGTGGACAGCCAGGCGCAGGCGCGCAAAAGCACGGCCGACTTGCGCCGCAATGAAGCGTTGATCAGTGACGGTTCGGTGTCCAAGCGCGAGCTGGACGTGACCCGTGCCGCCAACGCGCAGACCGTCGCGGCGGTGGCCCAGGCCCAGGCCAGCCTGGAAATCGCGCGTCAGGACCTGCAGACGGTGATCGTCAACCGCGGTTCCCTGGAAGCGGCCGTGGCGAGTGCCGAGGCGGCGGTGGAGCTGGCGCGTATAGACCTGTCCAACACCCGCATCATCGCACCGCGTGACGGTCAGTTGGGGCAGATTGGCGTGCGCCTTGGGGCCTACGTCAACTCCGGCGCGCAGTTGATGGCGCTGGTGCCCAAGCAGCTGTGGGTGATCGCCAATATGAAAGAGACCCAGATGGACAATGTGCAGGTCGGCCAGCCGGTGACCTTCACGGTCGACGCCCTGAACCACCGTAAATTCCACGGCACGGTGCAGCATATTTCCCCAGCCACCGGCTCGGAGTTCAGCCTGTTGCAGGCAGACAACGCCACCGGCAACTTCGTGAAGATCGCCCAGCGGGTGCCGGTGAGGATTGCGGTGGATCCCGACCAGGCCGAGAGCGAGCGGTTGCGGCCGGGGTTGTCGGTCGTCGTCAGCATCGACACCGCTGGCCGCCTGAAAAACAGCCCACCCTGACATCACTGACACAACACAAATCAAAACTGTGGGAGGGGGCTTGCCCCCGATAGCGGTGTCTCAGCCACCCAATGTATTACTGATTCACCGCCATCGGGGGCAAGCCCCCTCCCACATTTTGAATGTATTTCAGGTTGAAGGTGAGGTGGGTTGACTGGCCCTGTTCCAGCAGTTTCAAACCGGGCCGCCCCGGCAGATGATGGGCATTCACCGGATGGCTCACCGGCTCGATGCAAAAGAACCCCAACCCCGGCGGGCAATACAGCAAGAAGTAATCCGCGCCGCTCGCCTGGCATTCCAGCGCATAACCCAGCTCCGGTTGCTCGATCCGGCACTGCCCATCCCACTGGCAAAACCCATTGTCCACCAGGCCTTCGGGCAGGCTTTTCAATCCTTGGAAATCCCACTCGCCCGGCACCGGCGCCAACCCCGTCGGCAGCTTGGACACATCACTCATCCACACCTGTGCGGCCTTGGCCCGCAACCGGGTACCCGGCCGACGCGGAAAGTACGGGTGCAAGCCCACGCCATGCCAGGCGGCTGTTTCGGCCAGATGAGTCACCCGCAGTTCGATACGCAAGGCCCCATCGCTCAAGCGAATACGCTGCTCGGCGCGATAGGCAAACGGCGTGTCACATCGCACTTCCAGCACGGCTTCATCCGCCGACTGGCTGACCACCTGCCACGCTTGTTGCCAGGCCGAACCGTGAATCGGCAGCGGGTCGGTCAGGCTGTTGGGCGCGAGTGCCAGCCAACCCTCGGGGTTATCGAAACCGCCGTGGGCAATGCGGTTGGACCAAGGCACCAACGGATAGCACCCCAACTTGCCCGGCAAACCGGTGAGGATCGCCTGCTCATCGTTATGGCGCAGCAACGGCTGCCCGGTGGCGCGCACCGTCCAATTGACGAGGCTGCCGCCCACGGCCGGATTCAACGTGAGGTGGGTCAGGTTGTCTTCAAGTTCAATCATCATCACAACACCACGCTGGGCAGCCACAGCGACAGCGCCGGAATGTAGGTCACGGCCATCAGGATCAGGAACAGCACCCCATAGAACGGCAGCAGCGCCTTCACGGTTTTCTCGATACTGACCTTGCCCACTGCCGCCCCCACGAACAACACGGCACCCACCGGCGGCGTAATCAAGCCAATGCCGAGGTTGACCAGCATGATCATGCCGAAGTGCACCGGGTCGACGCCGAGGCCGAGCACCACCGGCAGCAGGATCGGCGTGAGGATCAAGATCAATGGCGCCATGTCCATCACCGTGCCGAGCAACAACAACATGACGTTGATGCACATCAGGATCACGTAGCGGTTGTCCGACAGGGTCAGGAACATCGTGGTGATCTTCGCCGGGATCTGCATCAGGGTCATGATGTAGCCGAAGCTGGCGGCAAAGGCGATCAGGATCATCACGATGGAAATGGTGCGCACCGTGCGGTGCATCAGCTTGGGCAGCTCGCGCCACTTATAGTCACGGTAGATGAACATGGTCACGAAAAACGCCCAGAGCACGGCAATCGCGGCGGACTCGGTGGCGGTGAAGATGCCCGAGAGGATGCCGCCGAGGATGATCACCATGGCCATCAGGCCCCAGAGTGCGTCGGCGGCGATCTTCAGCGCTTGCTTCAAGGGGATGACGTCGCCCTTTGGGTAATTGCGCTTTTTCGCGAAGATCAGGCACAGCACCATCAGGCAGGCGCTCATCAGCAGGCCCGGTACCACGCCGGCCATGAACAGCGACGCGATCGACACCGTACCGCCCGCCGCGAGGGAGTAAAGCACCGAGTTATGGCTGGGCGGGGTCAGCAGCGCCTGCACCGAACCGCTGACGGTCACGGCCGTGGCGAACTCACGGGGATACCCGCGGCGTTCCATTTCCGGAATCAGCACCGAACCGACCGAGGCGGTGTCCGCCACCGACGAACCGGAAATCGCGCCAAAAAACGTCGAGGCCATGATATTCACCAAGGACAGGCCGCCCCGCACAAAGCCCACCAGCACCCCGGCAAACGCCACCAGCCGCCGCGACATGCCGCCTTCGGCCATGATCGCCCCGGCCAGCACAAAGAACGGAATCGCCATCAGCGAAAACTTGTTCACCCCGCCGGCCACCTGAATCATCAGGGCCTGGAACGGAATGTCGATCCACCACGCGCCGATCAGCGCCGACAGCCCGAGGGCATACGCCACGGGCATGCCGATCAGGATCAAGGCGATAAAACTGCCCAACAGAATCAATGCGTCCATATCAGGCGGCCCCTTCGCTTTCTTCAACCAGATCGAAACGTACGACCCGACGATTGCTCTGGTCACCGAGCAGGAGTTTTTCCACGACAAAGATCAGCGTCAGCAGGCCGCCAATGGGAATCGGCATATAGGTGATGCCCACGCGCAGGGTGGGGATGGCGCTCATGAACTGGTTCCAGGTGGACAGGCACAGCTTGGTGCCCCAGACGGTCATGAACAGGCAGATGATGGCCATCAACAGTTGTGAGACGACGCCGACCACTTGGCGTTGGCGCGGTGCGAGGCGGTCGGTCACTACCGCCACCGACATGTGGGCCCCCGCGCGGTAACTGGCGGCCGCGCCGACAAAGGTGAACACCAGCATCAGCAGGATGGCGGTAGGTTCCGGCCAACTCGAGCCGGTGCCGAGGATATAGCGGGCGAAGATGCCCCAGGGGATGATCAGTGCGACCCCGAGTACCGAGAGGCCGGCGACCCAGATGCAGGTCATGTAGATGCGGTCGTTGATGCGCAGCAGTAAATTCTTCATGGCGTTCACCGTAACCGGGCGCGTCCGCATGGGCCGCGCCGGGCCTTGCTAAGAGGAAGGGACGTTACTGAACGGCGTTGATACGCTCGATGATGTCGGCGTAGGGTGCGCCGTACTTATCACGTACCGCTGCGGTGGCGTCATAGAAGGGTTTTTTGTCGACGGTGATGAACTCGACACCGGCCTTTTTGAGTTTTTCCTCACTGCTGGCGGACTTGGCGTCCCACAGCACGCGCTCGTCAGCCTGGGCGGCCTTGGCGGCTTTTTTCACCATGCCCTGTTGCGCGGGGGTGAGTTTGTTCCAAGTGATTTTCGACATCACGATGGGTTCCGGCAGGATCAAGTGCTCGGTGAGGGTGTAGTACTTGGCATTCTGGAAGTGGTTGTGTTCCAGCAGGGTCGGCGGGTTGTTTTCCGCACCGTCGATCACGCCGGTCTGCAGGGCGCTGAAGATCTCGCCGGTGTCCATGGCGATGCCGTTGGCGCCCATGGCATTAAAGGCGTCGATGAACAGCGGGTTGCCTTGCACGCGGATCTTCATGCCCTTCAGGTCTTCGATCTTGCGCACCGGCTTCTTGGTGTAGAGGTTGCGCGTACCGCCGTCCATCCACGCCAGGGCGACCAGGCCGAACTCGGAGTCGGTGATCTTGGCGAGGATCTCGTCGCCGATCTCGCCGTCGATGACCTTGCGCATATGGGCCTGGTCACGGAACACGAACGGCAAGTTGAAGACGTTCACATCCGGGACCACCGGGCCGACGATACCGAGGCTGACGCGGGTCATCTGCACGGCGCCGACCTGGGCCTGCTCGACCACTTCTTTCTCGGAGCCCAGCACACCGCCAGGGAAGTATTTGAAGGTCAGTTCGCCGTTGCTTTCCTTGGTCAGGGCCTTGCCCATGTTTTCTTCGGCCACGACGGTGGGGTAGCCAGCGGGGTGGATGTCGGCGAATTTGATTTCCAGCGCGTGGGCGGCGCTGCTCAGGGCGAAGCATGCAGCGGCGAGCAAGGTGCGTTTGAAGTCCATGGGGTACGTCTCCAGTCTTGTTATTGTTGTATTCAAGGCACAGCGATGCAGCTAGAGGGTGAACGTGGGCTCGGGTAAACCGGTGATGCCAGGATTGAGGGCGAATACGCCGCCGGCCAGCGACTGCTCACTCTGGTCGTCACGGATCGAGGTGACGTACAGGGTGTCCAGGCGACTGCCGCCAAAGGCGCACATGGTGGGTTTTTTCACCGGTACGGTGAGGGAACGGTCGAGACGCCCCTCGGGGGTGAAGCGGTGGATGAGCCCGGCGTCGTTGGCGCAGATCCAGTAGCAGCCATCGGCATCCACGGCGGCGCCGTCGGGGCGGCCGAGGTGCTTGTGCATGTCCACGAACACGCGGCGATTGGACGGCGTGCCGGTGTCGATGTCGTAATCGAAGGCCCAGATCTGTTGCACCAGCGGGTGTGAATCCGAGGCGTACATCGTGCGGCCATCGGGGCTGAAGGCCAGGCCGTTGAGGGTGATGAAACCGTTCAACTGGGCATGGGGCAATGAACCCGATGCATAGCGATAGAGGATGCCTTCGGCTGCGTTCGCGCCCATGTTCAGCACCATGCTACCGGCCCAGAAACGGCCTTGGCGATCACAGCGGCCGTCGTTGAGGCGCATGTCCGGGCGTGGGTGTTTGACGCTCGCCAGAGACGTGGTGTCGAGGCTGCCGTCGTTGTGCGGTGTGAGTTGGAAGAAGCCGGTTTCCATCCCCGCGACCCAGTTGCCCGCGTCGGTGCGGGCGATACAGGCGAGCATCTGCGGGGCAGTCCAGGCGGCAACGTGGCCGGTGTCGGCGCTCCAGCGTTGCAGGCCACCGTTGGGAATATCCACCCAGTACAGGGCGTTTTCCTCCGGCACCCACACCGGGCATTCGCCCACGGCATTGCGGGCGTCGACAATCAATTCAGCGTTCATGGCAACTCATTCCCTTGGGTTGTTGTGCGCTCAGTCACCGAACGGCCCAGCGGCGCAGAACGCACCGCCCTGATAAACCTTGGCCGGGTCGTCGGCGGCGACCGGTGGCTGGGTTTCGACCTGTGCGCGGAAGACTTCGGAGCTGTCTTTGGGGGCATAGCCCAGGTGTGCGGCGTAGCGGTTGTCCCACCAGGTGTCGAGGTTATCCGACATGCCGTAGACCACGGTGTGGCCGACGTTCGGTGTGTACAGCGCGCGCTCGAGCAGTTGAGTGAGGTCGTCGAAGCTCAGCCAGGTGTGCATCATCCGACGGTTCTGCGGTTCCGGGAACGATGAGCCGATGCGGATACTGACGGTCTCGATGCCATAGCGGTCGAAGTAGAAGCTCGCCATGTCTTCGCCGTAGGACTTGGACAGGCCGTAGTAGCTGTCCGGCCGGCGAGGGGAGTGGGCGTCGATTTTCTCGCCTTGTTTATAGAAGCCGATGACATGGTTGGAGCTGGCGAAAATCACGCGCTTCACACCGTGGCGGCGGGCGGCCTCGTAGATATGGAAAATGCCGCTGATATTGGCGCCGAGGACTTCTTCGAACGAACGCTCAACCGAAACGCCGCCAAAGTGCAGGATCGCATCGACACCTTCCACCAACTGGTGCACGGCGTGTTTGTCGGCGAGGTCGCAGGTGTGCACTTCTTCGGACGCGTCCGCAGCCGGAGCCATGTTGGCGATGTCGGACAGGCGCAGCACGTGGGCGTAAGGACGCAGGCGTTCACGCAGGACTTTACCCAGGCCGCCGGCGGCGCCGGTGAGCAGTAGGCGGTTGAAGGGAGCAGGGGTGGTCGTGGTCATGGGGATTCCAAATTTTTGTTGTAGGTTGTCGTATGACTATGTCGAAGTATTGTGAGTGATCCCCCAGGTTGTCAACGTTCTTCCTGTAGTGAGCGGGCTTGCCCCGCGCTGGGCTGCGAAGCAGCCCTAAAACCAGACGCCGAGAACGACCTGATAAAACGCATAGACCTATTGGGGCTGCTTCGCAGCCCAGCGCGGGGCAAGCCCGCTCACTACAAGTATTCCAGGGGCTAGAGCAACGAGATCGGATAGCTGATAAAGATCCGGTTCTCATCAAACTCGTTGTTGCTGAAATCCCGACGCATGGTCGAGTTGCGCCACTTCACGTTGAGGTTCTTCAGCGCACCGCTCTGCACCGTGTAGGCCAGTTCCGACTCACGGCCCCATTCCTTGCCATCGGTGATCGCGCCGGTGTGCACATTGCTGCCGCTGATATAGCGGTTCATCAGGGTCAGCCCCGGCACGCCGAGCACCACGAAGTTGAAGTCGTGACGCAACTGCCAGGATTTTTCCTGGGCGTTGTCGTAGCTGGCGTTGTAGCTGTCGTTGGCCAGGGTGCCGCCGCTGGTGCCATTGATGCGCATCCAGGCGCTGTCGCCGGTGAGTTTCTGCAAGCCCACGTAGAAGGTGTGACCGTTGTATTTGGCCGAAAGTAGGGCGAAGGCGGTCTTGTTATCGAGGTCGCCGGCCAGGGCGCTGCCGTCTTCCTTGCCGTTGAAGAAGCCGAGATTGGCGCCCAGGGTCCAGTCGCCCACCGGCTGGCTGTGGGTGAGGTTGAAGTATTGCTGCTGGTAGATATCGGTCAATTCGGCGTACCACAGGCCGACCTGTGTGCGCTTGTCGTTGAAGGTGTATTCGCCGCCGCCGAAGTTGAAGCGGTCGGAGGTAAACGCGGCCCTGCCGTTCATGAACATGTCTTCCATGCTCGCGTCGTTGCGCGGGCTGTTGCCGCGAAACTGGCCGCCATAGAGCGTCAGGCCGGCGATCTCGTTGGAGGTGACCTGGCCGCCACGAAAGGTCTGGGGCAGTGAGCGGCCATCGTCGGAGCGCAGGATCGGTAGTACCGGCATCCATTCGCCGACCTTCAATTCGGTCTTCGACAGTTTTGTCTTCAGCGCCACGCCCAGGCGCCCGAAGTTATCGGCAGGGCGGCCGTCGTCGTGGATCGGCAGCAGTTGCGTACCGCCAGTGCCTTTGCCGCCATCCAGCTTTTGCGAATACAGGCCCAGCACATCAATCCCGAAACCCACGGTGCCCTGGGTGAAGCCGGACTTCGCATCGAGAATGAAGCTCTGCGTCCACTCTTCGGCCTTGCCCTGGGGGTTGGTCGGGTTGGTGAAGTTGCGGTTGAAGTAGGCGTTGCGCAGGTTGAGCGTGGCCTTGGCGTCGTCGATAAAACCTTCGGCGTGGACGCTGGGGGGGAGGGTGAACGCCAGGCTGCCGAGCGCGATGAGGCCGATACACGAGGACGAATTGCGGGCGAATTGACTCACGGTGGAGCTCCCTTTCGTTTGTTGTTTTTATTATTTGTTATACGTCGTCGTACAACATCGAGCGGGATATTTGCGGGCTTTTCAGGGCTTGTCAACTGGAAGTTATAGGATGACTGGCTCGACGTTGGCCAAAAGTGGGCTGGGTCAATGTGGTCGGGGGGAATCAGCCGGCCAGAACCATGGGCGGCAACGTACCCAGCAGGGAAACGGCCGCCACCGCTGAAACACCTAGTAACCATTCCAGCATCACGCTGGACTTCAAACTGCCCAGTCGCTCGTCACAACGCTCCAGGCGCAAACGATTCAGCAACGCCAGCGCCAGCATGCCCAGCACCAACATCACCTTGATCAGCAAGATCAACGCAAACCCATCGAACAGCGGTGTGGGCCACAGCTGCCCGGTGAGCACGCGCACATTGATCAGCCCGGTCATCAGCAAGCCCGTCACCAGCCCATAACCCACACCGCTGAAGCGCCGCAGGATCGGTTCCAGCGCGAAGCGTTGCGGCTGCCGGAGGATCAGCACCAGCACCAACAACCCGCCAAGCCAGGCGCCGACGCAGACCAAATGCACCACCTGGTTGAGGATCAGTAATTGCCCGCTCAGGCCATCGAGCATCGCGCCATGGCCGACGGGAGCGAGGGTTGCCAGCAGCAGCGCGATCAAGGGCAGGCGCAGCGCCGCCCTGGGCCTGATCAGCACCATCACCAGCAACAGGTTGAGCAACAGATGCCAGGCCCAGACCTGGCCAAAAAACGTCTTGCCCAACACCAATTGCACGGTGGCCGGTTGCAGCGCCGCGTCCCAACTGCCGGCCATGCTGGCGGTGATCAGTATCAACCACGCCACGCCAGAGATCAGCCCGAGCCAGGCCAAGGCGCGCGTGATGCGCAGCAACTGCCGGTCCAGCGCCGGCTGCGGTTCAGCGCCCAGCAGCCAGGGCCTGAATACGCAGGCCCCGAACATCAGCAACACGACGATGAAATGCAGGAAACGGCACAGCACCAGCAGCGTCGCCATGGGTTATTGGCCGACCTTGAAGCTGTATTCGCCGTTGCTCTTATGGGTGTCGACCGACACCGCGTTCCACACCACTTTGTAGTTCCCGGCGGCAAAAGGGGCGGCCGGCGTGACCACCAGGGTTTTCTTGTCGGCGTCCGGGGTTTCCAGGCCCTTGATGGCGACTTCGGTACCGTCCTTGCTCAGGGACACCTTGGTGAACGTGGCTTCGACGCCCTCGCTGAAGGTCAGGCGCAGGTCGGCAGGGGCGGCGACGGTGCTGTCGGCAGCAGGGGTAGCGCTTTTCAAGTGGGCATGGGCAAATGCGGCCGAGGCGCCCAGCAGGGAGGCGAGCAGGGCGACGGCAGTCAGGGCTTTCTTGATCAACATTGGGCAATACCAATCAATGGATAGGAGCCGGGAGTGTACGAAGTTTCGACTTCGCTTGTCGCCCCGATCTAGAGCGGATGGTAGTCTTTGGGGCATGTCGTCGTCAGGGAGCCCTTATGGGCAATCACAAGATCGGAATTCGTCGGGTCAACGTCGAGAAAATCCTTTTGGCGGCGGAGAAAATCTTCGCCGAAAAGGGCTATGGCAGCACCGCCATGGCCGATATCGCGCAAGAAGTGCAACTGCCGCGCTCCAACCTGCATTACTACTTCACCACCAAGAGCGAGCTGTACAGCGCCGTGCTGTTCGACCTGCTGGAAGTGTGGAAACAGGACGCCCTGAGCTTCGAAACCTTCGATGACCCACGGGTGGTGCTCAGCAGTTATATCCGCGCCAAAATGCAGCGCTCGCGTACGCGGCCCTATGGCTCGAAAGTCTGGGCCAACGAAATCATCCATGGCGCGCCGACGCTCGGCGAGGCGCTGGATGAAAGCCTGTACGACTGGGCCAAGATGAAGGAAGCGAAAATTCGCCAGTGGGTGGAAGACAAACGCATCCTCCCGGTGGAACCGTCGAGCCTGCTGTACATGATCTGGGCCTCGACGCAGCACTACGCCGACTTTGATCATCAGGTGAAGATCCTGAATGATCACCAGCCGTTGTCGGACATGCAGTTCGAGAGGGCAATACAGACGGTGACGGGTGTGATTTTGCGCGGGATTGGGTTGGAGCCTTGATCTTTGTTGGGGCTGAGGGCCTCATCGGGGGCAAGCCCCCTCCCACACCTGACTGCATTTCACCTGAAAGAATGCGGTCGAATGTGGGAGGGGGCTTGCCCCCGATGGCGGTCTAAAGGCCTACACAGCCTCCCGGTAAGGATTTCTCGGATCCTGCGTCCAATTCAAGAACGGCTTGCCCGTGTCGATGGGCACCATCTCGATACAGTCCGCCACCGGACAGGTGATCTGGCACAGGTTGCAGCCCACACACTCATCATCAATCACTTCGTATTGATGCGTGCCATCCGCCTGCTTCAAGCTTGCGATCGCCTGGTGCGACGTATCCTCGCAGGCGATATGGCAGCGCCCACAACCAATGCAGGCTTCCTGATCGATCTTCGCAATCACCTGATAGTTGATATCCAGGTACTTCCAATCCGTCGTATTGCCCACCGCACGACCGGAAAATTCCTGCAGGCTGGTGTAACCCTGACTGTCCATCCACCGCGACAGCCCGTCCTTCATCTCGTCCACGATCCGAAACCCATGCAGCATCGCCGCCGTGCACACCTGCACCGCGCCGCAGCCCAGGGCGACGAATTCAGCCGCGTCGCGCCAGTTGCCGATACCGCCGATGCCGCAGATCGGCAGGCCTTGTGTTTGCGGGTCACGGGCGATTTCGGCGACCATGTTCAGCGCAATCGGCTTCACCGCTGAACCGCAGTAGCCGCCGTGGGTGCTCTGAGTGCCGACCATCGGCAGGGCGACCATGCGTTCCAGGTCCACGCTGGTGATGGAGTTGATGGTGTTGATCAGCGACACCGCGTCGGCCCCCCCGCGATACGCCGCCCGCGCCGCGACGCGGATGTCGGTGATGTTCGGCGTGAGTTTGACGATCACCGGCAGCGAGCAATACGTCTTGCACCAGCGCGTCACCTGTTCCACATACTCCGGCACCTGGCCCACCGCCGCGCCCATGCCACGTTCGGGCATGCCGTGGGGGCAACCGAAGTTCAGTTCGATACCGTCGCAACCGGTGGCTTCCACCCGCGGCAGGATGTTTTTCCAGGACTCTTCAACGCACGGCACCATCAGCGACACGATCAGCGCTCGATCCGGCCAGTCCTTTTTGACCTGGGTGATTTCCTGCAGGTTGATCTCCAGCGAGCGGTCGGTGATCAACTCGATATTGTTGATGCCCAGCACTTCGCGGTTGGCGCCATAGTGCGCCGAGTAACGGGATGACACGTTGACCGCCGCCGGGTCTTCACCCAGGGTTTTCCACACCACGCCGCCCCAGCCTGCTTCAAACGCGCGAACCACATTGTAGGCTTTGTCGGTGGGCGGTGCGGAGGCCAGCCAGAACGGGTTGGGGGCCTTGATACCCGCGAATACAATCGAAAGATCGGCCATTATGCAGCCTCCACATTCAGCATGAGTTGGGCGTGCATGGCTTCGGCGGCCAGCTTGCCATGTTGCACGGCCTGTACGGTGAGGTCCTGGCCAAGGCTGACGCAGTCGCCACCGGCATAAACCCCGGGAATACTGGTGCGCAGCTGCTCGTCGACGAAGATGCGCTCGCCCACGCGGTGCAGCTGTTGTGCCAGCGGATCGTGCAGTGCCTCGCTGTCAAAACCCTGGCCGATGGCCTTGAAGATCGCATCGGCAGCCAGTTCGAAGGTTTCGCCGGTGGGTTGCAGGCGGCCGTTGTCCAGGCGCGTGTGGGCGAAACGCATGCCGCGCACATGGCCCTGGTCGTCCAGCAGCACTTCTTCGGGTTGGGCCCACGTCAGCAGGCGCACTTGGTTGGCCTTGGCGATGTCCTGTTCATGGTGGGTCGCGCCCATGTCGGCCAGGCCTCGACGGTAGACGAGGTTGACGTCGCGGGCGCCGAGGCGGGCCATTTGCACAGCCATGTCGATAGCGGTGTTGCCGGCACCGAGCACGATGCAGCGGTCGGCCAGGGGCAGTTGTGTGAGGTCATCGGCCTGGCGCAGTTCGTGGATGTAGTCGGTGGCGGCGAGCAGGCCGGGGGCGTCCTCGTGGTGCAGGCCCAGCTGTTTGCTCGCGGCCAGGCCGAGCCCCAGGAATACCGAATCGAATTGCTGATGCAGTTCGCTGAGGGTGAGAGTGTCCCCCAGGCGCTGGCCGTGGCGGATCTCGATGCCGCCGATCTGCAGGAGGAAATCCAGCTCTTTCTGGGCGAAGTCGTCCACCAGTTTGTACTTGGCGATTCCGTATTCATTCAGGCCACCGGCTTTCTCACGGGCTTCGAAGATCACCACGTCATGGCCGTGCAGGGCGGCGCGATGGGCGCAGGCCAAACCGGCAGGCCCGGCGCCGACCACGGCGATGCGCTTGCCGGTGGGGGCGGCGCGCTGGAAGGGGTGTTCGCTGAAGTGCGCGTTGTCGATGGCATAGCGTTGCAGCAGGCCGATCAGCACCGGGGCGCATTCTTCGGCGTTATTGCGCACGCAGGCCTGCTGGCACAGGATCTCGGTGGGGCACACCCGCGCGCAGCTGCCGCCGAGTATGTTGGCCGAGAGGATTTTCTGCGCGGCACCTTGTACGTTGTCGGTGTGGATGTTGCGGATGAACGAGGGGATGTCGATCTCGCTGGGGCACGCGTTCACGCACGGCGCGTCGTAGCAATACAGGCAGCGCGAGGCTTCCAATTGTGCCTGGCGTGCGTTGAGGGGCGGTGCCAGGTCGGTGAAATGGCTGGCGAGGGTGGCTCCATCCTCAACGGGATGGGGGAGGTGGGTCAGGGTCTGGATCACGGTGGTGGCCTCACGGTTATTGAGGTGCTGCCTCTGATGGGCAGTGGTTTTTGTGTTGCCTGTACTGGCCTCATCGGGAGCAAGCCCCCTCCCACATTGGGTGGGAGGGGGCTTGCTCCCGATAGCGGTCTCAGCGGTTCACAGCCACTGGCTTGGAATGCGCCGCCCGCTTGCTCAACTGCTCAAACACCGCCGGGTACGCCGGCCGCTCCACATACCGCCCCGCACCGCGCTCGGCCCTCAGGTCGCCATCGGCCCAGACCAGCTTGCCCTGGCTGATGGTGTGGCTCGGCACACCGCGCACGGTCTTGCCTTCGAAGATATTGAAGTCGACCTGCTGGTGATGGGTCTTGGCGGAAATGGTCCGTGTACCCTCGGGGTCCCACAACACCAGGTCGGCATCCGCACCCACGCGGATCGCGCCTTTGCGCGGGTAGAGGTTGAAGATCTTCGCGGTGTTGGTGGAGGTCAGCGCGACGAACTCCTGCATCGACAGGCGCCCGGTGTTGACGCCTTCGTCCCACAGCAGCGCCATGCGGTCTTCGATGCCGGCGGTGCCGTTGGGGATCTTGCTGAAGTCGTCTCGGCCGGCGGCTTTTTGCTCGGCGCAGAAGCAGCAATGGTCGGTGGCGGTGGTGTGCAGGTTGCCGGATTGCAGGCCATGCCACAGCGCCTCCTGATGCCCGCGCGGGCGGAACGGCGGGCTCATCACGTAGCCGGCGGCGGTTTGCCAGTCGGGGTGTTGGTAGACGCTGTCGTCCAGCAGCAGGTGGCCAGCGAGGACTTCGCCATACACCGGTTGGCCCTTGCTGCGCGCATAGGTGATCTCATCCAGCGCTTCTTTGGTCGACACGTGCACCAGGTACAGCGGCGTGCCGATAGTCTCGGCGATGCGGATCGCGCGGCTGGCCGCTTCACCTTCAACCTGGGATGGGCGCGACAGCGGGTGTGCTTCCGGCCCGGTGATGCCCTGGGCCATCAGCTTGCGTTGCAGGTGGTACACCAGCTCGCCGTTCTCGGCATGCACGGTGGGCATCGCGCCCAATTCCAGGCAACGCTCGAAGCTGGCGACCAGGGTGTCGTCCGCCGCCATGATCGCGTTTTTGTAGGCCATGAAATGCTTGAAGCTGTTGATGCCATGGTGGCTGACCAGCTCGGCCATTTCCTCGCGCACCTGCTCGCTCCACCAGGTAATCGCCACATGGAAGCCATAGTCGGACGCGGATTTTTCCGCCCAGCCGCGCCACTGGTGAAACGCGTCCATCAAGGATTGCTGCGGGTTGGGGATCACAAAGTCGATGATCGACGTAGTGCCCCCCGCCAGGCCTGCTGCCGTGCCACTGAAAAAGTCTTCACTGGCCACGGTGCCCATGAAGGGCAGTTGCATGTGGGTGTGGGGGTCGATGCCGCCGGGCATCAAATATTGACCGCTGCCATCGAGTATCTCAGTGCCGGCGGGAACGTTCAGGTTCGTGCCAATGGCGCGAATTAGACCGCCTGCGCATAACACATCGGCGCGGTAACTTTCATCATGGGTAATAACGGTGGCGCCACGGATCAACAGCGACATGTCGAGTTCCTCACAGGATTGACCGGCTTGTGCCAGTTCTAAGTGTTGTAATGCTGCTTACCGATGGTCGGTTAATTCCTGTCATCGGTGACAGGAATAGAAACTAGCCCGAGTTTTTCGATTGAGCAAGAAGATTTTTTATAAGCTTATAGCGTGTTTAATTTATTGATTTATAAGTTAAAAATTTATAAATCACCAAAATGTGGCGGCCGCTCACCATTTTGACGCACTTGACAGGTTCGCAAATTGAGCAACATTTCTTATTGCAAATCAGACGCTTGAGAGATGCCTCTTGACGAAGACAGTTAATAAAAATAATTGTGTTGCACCAGATTGAGTCCGGAGGGTTCGGGCAACTTACGCATTATTTAGCCTGAGTAACGTGGCAAGTACCGCGGGCTCAATCGGAAAGCTGATTAACATCAGCCAGTTATATAAGCGGTACGGGTTCGAGGGCCGTAGTCGGCACGGTTATTGAGTGCAGTGGCGGCTGGCCGGGTCCGTGATGTCATGTTGTTTATGAGGTACTCCGGCCATCCGGCGCAGCGCGTTGGATGAGCAACAATAATTCGAAAAAACCGTGGAGCGGCCATGCAACAGAACAGATCGCAAGTCATTGAACGCAACGGCCTGTACGAACTCGACGCCGGCCCCGACGTCCTCGACAGCCCGCGCTACAACCACGACATGGCACCGACCAAGGTGCATGAACGCACTTGGAACAAGTGGCACATCACCGCGCTGTGGGTCGGCATGTCGATCTGCGTGCCCACGTATACCTTGGGCGGGGTGCTCACCGCGTATTTCGGCTTGTCGGTGGGCGAGGCGCTGATGGCGATTTTGCTGGCCAACATCGTGGTGCTGATCCCGCTGACCCTCAACGCCTTCCCCGGCACCAAGTACGGCATACCGTTCCCGGTGTTGTTGCGCTCATCGTTCGGCATCCTCGGTTCCAACGTGCCGTGCCTGATCCGGGCGCTGGTGGCGTGCGGGTGGTTTGGTATCCAGACGATGTTTGGCGGGCTGGCGATTCACCTGTTCCTGGGCTCGATTTTCGACGGCTGGAAGTCCCTCGGCGGTACGGGTGAAGTGATTGGCTTCATGATTTTCTGGTGCCTGAATTTGTGGGTGGTGCTGCGCGGCGCCGAATCGATCAAGCGCCTTGAAACGTTGTCGGCGCCGTTGCTGGTGGCGGTGGGGATTGGCCTGTTGGTGTGGGCAATGCCTAACGTGTCGATCAGCGAATTGATGGCGATCCCGCCCAAGCGTCCCGAGGGCGCGAGCCTCACCGGTTACTTCATGGCCGGCCTCACCGCGATGGTGGGTTTCTGGGCCACCTTGTCGCTGAATATTCCCGACTTCAGCCGCTACGCAAAAAGCCAGAAGGACCAGATTCTCGGGCAGATTTTCGGCCTGCCGCTGACCATGTTCCTGTTCGCCGCCCTCGGCGTGATCATGACCGCCGCCTCGGTGAAATTGGTGGGCGTCAGCGTGTCCGATCCCGTCACCCTGATCGGGCATATCCAGAGCCCGGTGTGGGTGGCGGTGGCGATGGCGTTGATCATCGTCGCTACCCTGTCCACCAACACGGCGGCGAACATCGTGTCGCCGACCAACGACTTCCAGAACATCGCGCCCAAGCTGATCAACCGCACCACCGCCGTGATCCTGACCGGGTTGGTGGGGTTGGCGTTGATGGGCCATGAACTGCTGAAAAAGCTTGGCCTGATCGTTTCCGATGTGAGCCTGGAAACCGTGTATTCCAACTGGTTGCTCGGCTATTCAAGCCTGTTGGGGCCGATTGCCGGGATCATGGTGGTGGACTACTTCATCACCCGCAAACAACAACTGGACCTGGCCGGGCTGTACCGCGATGACGTGTACCCGGCGTGGAACTGGAGTGGCTTTATCGCGTTTGGCGTGCCGGTGGTGCTGACCTTGCTGTCGTTGGGCAGCGATGCGTTCAGCTGGTTCTACAGCTACGGCTGGTTCACCGGTTCGGCGCTGGGCGGCTTGCTGTATTACGGCTTGAATGCCAAGCGTGGTATCAGCCCGGTCACTGCTAAGTCACCGCTGTAACGGAAGTGGAATGCAATCCAAATGTGGGAGGGGGTTCCACCTGTTCCACTTATAAAAAACCAGCCTGAGGAGATCCCCATGAACGCTGCCCTCGACGTTCTGCAATCGACCCATCAGCACATCAACCGCGACCGCTTGTGGCAGTCGCTCATGGACCTGGCCAAGCTCGGCGCCACCCCCAAGGGCGGCGTGTGCCGCCTGGCCCTCACCGACCTCGACCGCAAGGCCCGCGACCTGTTTGTGCAGTGGTGCGAGGACGCCGGTTGCACCGTCACCATCGACGGTATCGGCAACATCTTCGCGCGCCGCCCCGGCCGCAATCCTGACCTGCCACCGGTGATGACCGGCAGCCATATCGACACCCAGCCCACCGGTGGCAAGTTCGACGGTTGCTTCGGTGTGCTGGCGGGCGTGGAAGTGCTGCGTACCCTCAACGACCTCAAGATCGAAACCGAGGCGCCGCTGGAAGTGGTGGTGTGGACCAACGAGGAAGGCTCGCGTTTCCCCCCGTGCATGATGGGCTCCGGCGTGTTCGCCGAGAAATTCACCCTGGCCGATACCCTGGCCAAGGTCGATGTAGACGGCGTCAGCGTCGGCGATGCACTGAATGCGATTGGTTATGCGGGCACACGTCCCGTCAGCGGTCATAAAGTGGGGGCGTATTTCGAGGCGCATATCGAACAGGGACCCATTCTTGAGGACGAGCAGAAAACCATCGGCGTGGTGCTCGGCGCACTGGGGCAGAAGTGGTTTGACCTGAAACTGCGCGGCGTCGAAGCGCATGCGGGGCCGACGCCGATGCATTTGCGCAAGGACGCCCTGGTCGGCGCGGCGGCAGTGGTGGCGGCGGTGAATGCCGCAGCGCTGGGTCATCAACCCCATGCGTGTGGGACGGTGGGTTGCCTGCAGGCCTATCCCGGCTCGCGCAACGTGATCCCTGGCGAAGTGCGCATGACCCTGGATTTCCGTCACCTTGAGCCGGCGCGGCTGGACTCGATGATTGCCCAGGTGCGCAAGGTGATCGATGAAACCTGTGCCAAGCATGGCTTGAGTTTTGAGATGGAGCCCACGGCGGATTTCCCACCGCTGTATTTCGACAAAGGCTGCGTCGACGCCGTGCGCGATGCGGCGAACGGCCTGGGCCTGTCGAACATGGACATCGTCAGCGGGGCAGGGCACGACGCGATCTTCGTCGCAGAGCTGGGCCCGGCGGGGATGATCTTTGTGCCATGTGAAGGCGGCATCAGCCATAACGAAATCGAGAATGCCGCACCGGATGATCTGGCTGCTGGGTGTGCGGTTCTATTACGCGCAATGGTGGCAGCTTCCGCCGCAATCGCCAGCGGCAAGTTAGCCGCCTGAAATACGGTAGAAAAAAATGTGGGAGGGGGCTTGCCCCCGATAGCGGTGGGTCAGTCACCCTGTTATCGGGGGCAAGCCCCCTCCCACATTTGAACAGTGTGTGATGTTAGATCCAGATGGCATCCCACAATGGGTAGTCGCCGATCTTTTTCACCAGACCTGCTCTCAATGGATTGGCCACTACATACCTCGCCACCTTCACTAGATCATCCTCCTTGCGCAGTGCGCGGTCATGAAAGCTTTCCTGCCAGAGTCTTCCCTTGCGACCACTCACGCCATTAACGGACCGCGTGCTCTTGGATTTTACCTGTCGCATCAGATCTGCAAGAGAGCCTTTTTTCAGCTCAATAATCCAATGGAAATGGTCCGGCATGATCACCCACGCAATTGAGTTCGCGAGCCCTTGGTGTTGTGCCAGCCGAAATTGCCAGACCAGCAGCCGACCCAAGTGGAAGTTGCTGAAAATGGGAATGCGTTCGTGAGTGTTGGTGGTGATGAGGTAGATGCGGTCGGGTTCGCTGAAGCGTCCGATGCGCAGGCGGTGTGACGCGGGTAACTCTGCCATTCCCTGGCCCTCTCAAGATGCGTCTAGAGAGGCTAGATTGGAGGGCCGCAGGGTGAGGGGCGGACTTTTGGCAGGATGTGTCTGGAAGAGCGCCATCGGGAGCAAGCCCCCTCCCACCTTGGCTCTGCGGTGTTCACACATTATGTGTCCGGCACCGGACACGTGTGGGAGGGGGCTTGCCCCCGATGGCAGCCGTTCAGTTGATAGTGATGTGACTGACCCGCCGTGTCAGGCGCCAGGTTGCCACCCACCGCCCAGCGCAGTCACCAACCCCACGCTCGCCTGCAACTGCCGTGTCTGCACCGCCTGCAACGTCCTCTGCGCCTGCAACGCCGCCGTCTGCGCCGTCACCACGTCCAGGTAACTCACGGCCCCGGCCTGGTAGCTGTTCATCGCCAGCGATTGGGTGTGCTGCGCCGCATCCGCCGCCGCTTGCTCATCCTGCGCCTCCAGCTGCAAATCCCGCAGTTGCGCCAGGTTGTCTTCCACCTCGCGCACAGCCTTCAGTACCTGGCTGCGGTAGTGCGCCGAGGCTTCTTCAAACTCGGCCTTGGCCTGGCGTTCATTGGCGCTCAAGCGCCCGCCATCGAAGATCGGCAGGTTCACCAGCGGCCCCAACGCCCAGTAGCGATTACCGGCGGACAGCAAGTTGCCAACGCCCTGGGTTTGCCCGCCAATCAGCCCGGTCAGGCTGAAATCCGGGTACCACGCCGCCTTGGCCACGCCGATATTGGCGTTGGCGGCGAACACCCGGCGCTCGGCCGCCGCGATGTCGGGGCGGCGTTGCAGCAGGTGGCTCGGCAATTGTGAGGGAATGCCCGGCAGCGCGATCAGTTGCTGGCTCGGCGGCAGGGTGAAGTCACTGGCCGCCACACCCACCAACTCGCCTATCGCATGCTCGGTCAGGTTGCGTTGCCCGCGCACTTCATCCCGTTGCGCCTTGGCCTCGGCGAGCTGGTTTTGCGCACGGGTCAGGTCCAACTCCGAAGCAATCTGGCCCTCATACCGACTGCGGGTCAGTTGCAGTGCCTGGCTGAAATCATCCAGCGAGCGGTCGAGAATCCGCGCCTGCGCGTCCAGCCCATTGAGCTGCACATACAAGGTTGCCAACTGATGCTGCAAGCTCAGGCGCGCCACCGCCAAATCGTCACCCGAGGCTTGCGCCTGGGCATCGCCGGCCGCGACCTGGTTGCGGATTTTGCCCCACAGGTCCAGGTCGTAACCCAGCGAGAAGCCTGCCGTATTGCTGTTGTACACCGACGGCTGTGTGGTTCCCCGCAGTGGCCTTGAATCCGATTGCCGTTGGCGCAACGGCTGCGCGCTGGCGGTGATCTGCGGGAACAGCCCGGCATGCAGTTGGCTGGCATACGCCTGGGACGCATCGAAGTGCGCCAGCGCCGCCGCCAGGTCCGGGTTGGCCTTGAGCAGTTGCTGTTGCAGGTCATTCAGGCGCGCGTCGTGGTAGAGCGTCCACCATTCGGGGGCCATTTGGTCGGACGGTTGCGCGCTGTGCCAAGGGCCGTCGCTGGTCTGTTCGCGGTAATGCGCGGGCAGGTCAAGCGACGGCACCTTGTAGGCGGGCGCCATCGAGCAGCCCTGCAACACCAGCAGCATCAATGCTGCCAGAGGTTTAAGCCTTGGGCGCATGCGCACCTCCGGAGGCATCGGCCAACTGCACCGGGTCGCCTTCGCGCAGGGCATCGGGCGGGTTGTCGACGATACGGTCGGCGGGTTTCAAACCTTGGTCGATGACCAGGCGTTCGCCCAGGTCGAGGCCGATGTGGATGTCTTGCAGGTGCACATGATTCTGCGCATCCAGCACCGCCACTTGGGTGCCTTGGGCACGGAAGATCAACGCGCTGGCCGGGATGCTCACGCCATGGGTGTCGGCTGGAATCGGCAAGGTGGCTTCGGCGTAATCGCCAGGCAGCAACTCGCCATTGGGGTTGTCGGCGACGAACTGCGCGAGCAACGTGCCGGAGCGGCGATCGATGGCGGTGGAGTCGCCGATCAGGCGCGCCTTGAAATGCTCGCCGGGATGCTCGGGCACGGTGAGTTCGGCTTCAAGCCCTGGGTGGATGACGGCCGCGTAGTTCTGCGGCACCGGCACATACAGGCGCAATTGATGCGTGTCGGCGATGTTGAACAGTTCCGGGTCGCTGTCGGTATCGGCCTTGATCAACTGGCCGATATCGGTGTTGCGCGCGGTGATGGTGCCGGCGAAGGGCGCACGGAGGGTCTTGTAGCTTTCCAGGGCCGACAAGCGCGCATAGTCGGCAGCGGCGGCTTCAGCATTGGCTTTGGCTGCCGCCGCGTTGGAGGTTTTTTCATCGGCTTCCTGGCGCGACACCGAATGACTGGCCAGCAGGTTTTGCCAGCGGGTCGCCGTGGTGGCGGCCAGGCGTGCATTCGCCTGCTCCTGGATCAAGCGCGCATGGGTCTGCGCCAACTGTTGGTCGAGGTCGGGGCTGTCGATTTCGGCAAGGATCTGCCCGGCCTTGACCTGACTGCCGATATCCACTTTCCAGTCCTTCAAATAGCCACTGACCCGGGCATGAATCGGTGCCTTGCTCCAGGCTTCAAGGTGCGCAGGCAGGCGCAGGGTATCGCCGGCGACGTTCTGCTTGGGCTGGAACACCATCACCTGCGGGATGGCGGCGGTTTCAGTCCAGGCCGTGACCGATTGTTCGTGCAGCGTGCGGGCATGCAGGCCGTTGGCGACCAACAGGGCGGCCAGGGTCAGGCCGCCGACACCCATGAGCATCAGACGCTTGCGCGAGGGTTTGTGATCAGACGACATGTGGGGTTTCTCCTGCAACTGCGCGAGTAGGCTGACGACCGTGGACCAGGCTGAAGACCACGGGAACAAACAACAAAGTGGCGAGGGTGGCGAAGATCAAGCCGCCGATGACGGCGCGCCCGAGCGGTGCGTTCTGCTCCTCGGAAATCGCCAGCGGCAGCATGCCGATGATCATCGCCAGGGCGGTCATGCACACCGGACGGAAGCGTGTGTAACCGGCCTCCATGGCGGCTTTCAACGCGTCGCCATGTTCGGCCAGGCGCTCACGGCAGAAGCTCACCACCAGGATCGAGTTGGCCGTGGCGACGCCCATGCACAAGATGGCGCCGGTGAGTGCCGGTACCGACAATGAGGTGCCGCTGAGGAACAGCATCCACACAATCCCGGCGAGCGCCGCCGGCAAGGCCGTAATGATCACAAACGGGTCGGACCACGACTGGAAATTGACCACGATCAGCAGGTAGATCAGCACCACGGCGCCGAGCAGGCCAAGGCTCAAGCCGCTGAAGGCTTCATGCAGTGCGTCGATCTGCCCATGCAGGCTGATTACCGCACCTTTGGGCCGCAGGGCGGCGGTGTCATCCAGCACTCTTTGCACATCACGGGCCACGCCGCCGAGGTCGCGGCCTTGCACGTTGGCGTACAGGTCCAGGGTCGGTTCGATGTTGTAGTGGGTCACCACCGCCGGGCTTTGCACGCGGGAGATGGTCGCCACGCCGCCGAGGATCTGCGACTGGCCGTCGGCGCCGGTCACCGGCAAGGCCTCCAGAGAGGGCAGGCTGTCGAGGCGGTATTGCGGGGTGGCGGCGACGATGGAATAGGACACGCCGTTGGCCGGGTTGAGCCAGAAGGTCGGCGCCACCTGGGAGCTGCCGGCGAGCGAGGCGACCATGCTGTTGGTCACGTCACGCTCGGTGATGCCCAGGCCATTGGCGCGCATACGGTCGACGTTCACCTGCAGCGACGGATAGCCGGTGGACTGCTGGATGCGCAGGTCGGCGATGCCCGGTACGTGCTGCAACCGGCGCTCAAGCTCCACGGCGTAGGCGCGGTTTTCTTCATCGCTGCGCCCGGAGATTTTCACGTCCAGCGGGGCCGGGGCACCGAAGTTGAGGATCTGGCTGCTGATGTCCGCCGGCAGGAAGGCGAAGTGGCTGCCAGGGAAACTGTGCGGCAGCGCTTCACGCAGTTTTTTCACGTAGTCGGCGGTCGGTGCGTGGTCCTTTTTCAGGCTGACTTGGATGTCGCCATCCTGCGGGCCGATGGTGCCGCTGCTGCTGTAGGCCATGTCGATGCCGCTGAGCGGGATGCCGATGTTATCGACGATGGTGTCCAGCTCTTCGGCAGGGATGATTTCGCGGATCCGCGCTTCAATGCGGTCGAAGGCGGCGGCGCTTTCTTCTATGCGCGTGCCCAGCGGCAGGCGCACATGTAATGCCAGGGCACCTGCGTCGGTGGCCGGGAAGAAGTCCTGGCCCAGGCTCGGAAGGAGCAGGAATGACGCCAGCACGCAGGCCAGGAAACCGACGATAAAGCGCTTGCGATTGCCCAGGGCCAAGGTCAGCAGGCCGTGATAGGTGTCGCGGATGTTCGAGAAGTGGCGCTCGAAACCCTGCTGGAAATTCAGCACCGATTGCAGCACGGCATTGCGCTGCTGGGTGTGCTGCTCGCCCTCGTGGTGGTTGATGAATTCGTCTTCCGGGTGATGCCCCGCACCTGGCTCCGGCGTGTGCGGCTTGAGCAGGAACATTGCCAGGGTCGGCACCAACGTACGCGAGAGGATGAACGAACTGGCCATGGCAAAGATCACCGCCAGCGCCATCGGCCGGAACAGGTAACCGGCGATGCCTTGCAGCAAAAACATCGGCACGAACACGATGCAGATGCACAGCAGCGAGACGAACGCCGGGCCGACAATTTGCGCGGCACCGTCGAGGATTGCCGTCTTCACCGGCTTGCCTTGTTCCAGGTGCCAGTTGATGTTTTCGATGGTCACCGTGGCGTCGTCCACCAGGATCCCCACCGCCAACGCCAGCCCGCCGAGGGTCATCACGTTGAGGGTTTGCCCGCTGACCGCCAGCAGTGCGATGGCCGATAGCACGGCCAGCGGAATCGAGGCGGCAATAATGATCGTGGAGCGCCAGCTGCCGAGGAACAGCAGGATCATCGCACTCGTCAGCAGTGCGGCGATGATGCCTTCCTGGGCCACGCTGCCGACCGATTGTTTGACGAACACCGAGGCGTCGCCCAGTAATGAAGTCTTCAGTGACGGTGGCAGGGTTTCGTTGATGCGCGGCAGCATCTGGCGGATGCCGTCGATGATCGACAGGGTCGAGATGCTGCCGTTTTTAAGCGCCGGCATCAGCACCGCACGGTGGCCGTCGACGCGCACGATGTTGGTCTGCGGCGGCGAGCCGTCACGCACGTGGGCGACCTGGCCGATGGTGATCAGCGCGCCGTCGACGGTCTTGATCGGCAGGTCGTTGAGTTCATCGATGGCTTTGGGGCTGTTATTCAGCAGGATCGTGTATTCGTTGGGGCCGAGCTTGGCGGTGCCCACCGGGATGATCTGGTTCTGCAGCGCCAGGGCGTTGCCCACGTCCTGGGCCGACAGGCCTTTGGCGGCGAGTGCCTGTGGGTCAAGGTCGAGGGTGATCTGGCGTTGCTTGCCGCCCATGGGCGTGGGCATGGCCAGGCCGGGCAGGGCGCTCAAGGGCAGGCGGATGTTGTTCTGCACCAGGTCGCGGATCCTGGCTTCCGACAGGCTGGGGCTGGAGAACGCCATCTGCAGGATCGGCACCGTGGAGGCGCTGTAGTTGAGGATCAGCGGCGGTGTGATACCCGGCGGCATCTGCTTGAGCACGGTTTGTGACACCGCCGTCACTTGGGCGTTGGCGGTGCGGATATCCACGCCGGGCTGGAAGAAGATCTTGACGATGCCCATGCCGGGCAGCGATTGCGATTCGATGTGTTCGATGTCGTTGACGGTGGTGCTCAGGGAGCGTTCGTAGGTGTAGATCACACGACCAGCCATGGCGTCCGGCGACAGGCCGTTGTACTGCCAGACCACGGCGACCACGGGGATGCCGATATCGGGGAAAACGTCAGTGGGCGTACGCAGGGCCGCCATCGGCCCGATGATGCAGATGAATATGGCCAACACGATAAACGTGTACGGCTTTTGCAGTGCGGTCTTTACCAGCCCGAGCATGCGTGAACCTCCGGAGGAGCAGGATTGCAAACCCCGGCAGTCTCACGCGACCCACCTAACACGCACCTTTCAGCCAGGTGAAGGAACATTTAGGTAAGGGCTGAAAATCGTTTCATAGGCATTCATTTGTTCTAGACAGGTCAGCCGCCCAAGCTTGTAACCCATCGGACACATTGTCCTGCTTTGGAGCCCTGCCATGTCACTCAAACCACTGTTATTGATTCCCGCCCTCGGTGCTGCGCTGTTGTTGTCGGCGTGCGCCGGGCCAATGCCCAAAGCCGACCCGAGTGAAGCCTGGATCGGCTTGAGGGAAGAAGCGCCGAACGACCTGATGGCTGAACGCGTGGACGGCAAGCGTGTGGATGACGGCCGCTTTTTTGAGGTCTCGCCGGGGGACCATCGCCTGGATGTGACGCTGTTCGAGGAGGAGGCGGGTGACGACAACCAGCAGGACTGCCAGGGACGTGTCGAATACAAGCATTTCAAGGCGGGTGAGCATTACACCCTGGTGGAGTCCAGCCTGGGTACCACCGTGCGCGCAGCCTTGATGGATGGTCACGGCAAGGAGGTCGCAGCGACTCAGGACTTCAATTGCATGCCTGGCTAGGCGTGGTGCACCGCCGCCTTATGAGGCTTGGCGGGCGCAGCGGGTTTTACGTGGGGGTGATGGTGCCGGCGGGTGATGCGCAACACCCCCCACAACATGGCGGCGGCTACCGACAGCCAACCGCAGATCAACAGGAAAATCGTCGTTGCAAGGCTCATTCGGGCCTCCTCTCGCCCCGTACGGGGCACACACAGTCTTCTCAATGGACAGTCTAGCTACCCGGCGGTTGCCTGCTATTGACCAATGGTCGTGTCCGTCCAACGTGTTTGCTCTATCCGCTTCCTTTACTAAGCCTGCGGGCTATACCCGCGTGGCCGGGCGTCCTATGATCAGGGCCCTCACCGGCAGTTGATCAAGAGAGTAGAAAATTGCGGTTACGGTCGAACCTTAAAACATCCTTTCTATTGGCCTGCGCCCTGGGGCTTGTGGCCTGTTCCGCAACCCCGTCGAAACTGGCGGGTCTGCCGGAGCGTGTCGAACTCAATGGCGTGCCGACGTTTCGCAGCGAGGCTTATCAGAGCGGTCCTACGGCGTTAGCCAGCATGCTGTCGCAACAAGGCATTGTCATGACACCGGGGTTGCTGGATAAGCCACTGCATCTACCGGGCGGCGAAGCGGACCTTGAGCGCAACATGCAGGTGTTGGCGCGCGAGTACGGGCTGATGGTGTACCCGCTGGATGCCAAGCTGACGGCGGTGCTGGCGCAAGTGGCGGCGGGGTATCCGGTGATGGCGCGGATCGGCGGCGGGCTGTGGTCCGACGCGCACTACGTGGTTGTGGTGGGGTTCAATCAACAGAAAAGCACGGTGTTGCTGCGTTCGGGCATGGACCGGCGGCTGTTGATGAGCTTCAGCGACTTTGAGTCGAAGTGGAAAAGCGCCGGGAGTTGGGCAATCCTCACCCAGCGGCCGAGCCAATTGCCGGCAAATGTGGACGCCCAGCGCTGGCGGGATGCGGCCAACGCCACGGCCCAGGCCGGGCAGGAGCGGGCGGCGGCGCAGGCGCTTAAAGTGCTGGCGGAACACCGATAAAAAATGTGGGAGGGGGCAAGCCCTCTCCCACACGGGTATTGCACATTGGATCTGGCGTTGTTGCTTAGCGACGCACTTCTGCCGCGTTCGGACGGTTCTTCAGGTTCTTGTCGGCCTTGTAGCGCAACGCCACATCCGGCACCGAGCCGCTCTTGCCGGTCTCTACCCAATTACGAATACGGCTGGCATCGGCAAAGTGGGTGAATTTGCCAAAGGCATCCAGGATTACCAGCGACACCGGGCGGTTGCCCATGCTCGTCACCAGCACCAGGCAATGACCGGCCTGGTTGGTGAAGCCGGTCTTGGTCAGCTTGATATCCCAGTTGGCGCGGTTGATCAGGTGGTCGGTGTTGGAGAAGCCCAAGGTGTAGTTGGGCTTGCGGAACGACACGGTCTTTTCCTTGGTGGTGCTCAGTTGGCTGAGCAACGGATAGTGTCGCGCGGCGGCCAGCAGTTTGCTCAGGTCGCGGGCGGTGGAGACGTTGTGGATGGACAAACCGGTGGGTTCGACATAGTGCGTGCTGGTCATGCCCAAGGCCTTGGCCTTGGCGTTCATCGCGGCGATGAACGCGGCGTAACCGCCCGGATAGTGGTGGGCCAGGCTCGCCGCGGCGCGGTTTTCCGAAGACATCAGGGCGATCAGCAGCATTTCCTTGCGGGGCATCTGGCTGCCGATCTTCACGCGGGAGAACACGCCTTTCATCTCTGGCGTGTCGGTGATGTTGATGTCGATGTACTCGTCCATGTTCTGCTTGGCTTCCAGCACGATCAGGCCGGTCATCAATTTGCTTACCGAGGCGATGGGCACCACCACGTCAGGGTTGCTGGAATAGATCACCTTGTTGGTCTGCAGGTCGACCAGCATGGCGCTGCCGGACGCAATTTGCAGTTTGGAGGTGTCACGCGGCGCCTGGGTGGTTTCGGCGGCGTGCGTGAAGTTGCCTGTGAAAGCGAAAAACAGGCTGATGATAGAGAGACGAATTTTCACGCGGATGAACTCGCTAAAAAGTAAGGAAATACCGTTCAGGAACGGTTTTTTGATAAATGCCGTTACATTTTAGGAGTATGGACGAGAGACTGTCGAATGTTCTTCTAAAACCAGACGAAAGTACTTAAAAACTAAGAAAAAACAGGGTTTATCACGGGCAATAAAAAGCCCTGCGATAAGGCAGGGCTTTTTCAGTACGCCTGGTTATTAATCGTGCAGGGTTTCTGCGGCGTACAGGGTGTTTTCCAGCAGGCAGGCACGGGTCATCGGGCCGACACCGCCGGGTACTGGGGTAATCCAGCCGGCACGGGGCAGGGCGGTCTCGTACACCACGTCGCCGACCAGCTTGCCGTCTTCCTGGCGGTTGATGCCCACGTCGATGACGATGGCGCCTTCCTTGATCCACTCACCCTTGACCAGCCCCGGCTTGCCGGCGGCGACTACCACCAGGTCGGCGCGGCCGACGTGGCCGGCGAGGTCCTTGGTGAAGCGGTGGGTGACGGTCACGGTGCAGCCGGCCAGCAGCAACTCCATGGCCATCGGGCGACCCACGATGTTGGACGCGCCGACAACCACGGCGTCGAGTCCGTACAGGTCGACGCCGGTGCTTTCCAGCAGGGTCATGATGCCTTTCGGGGTGCACGGGCGCAGCAGCGGGATACGCTGGGCCAGGCGGCCGACATTATAAGGGTGGAAACCGTCGACATCTTTGTCCGGGCGAATGCGCTCCAGCAATTTGGAGGCGTCCAGATGTTCGGGCAGCGGCAGCTGGAGCAGGATGCCGTCCATCTTCGGGTCTTCGTTGAGGCCATCGATCAGGTCCGTAAGGGCCTGCTGGGTGGTCTCGGAAGGCAAGTCGTAGGCCTTGGAAATAAAGCCGACCTCTTCACAGTCTTTACGCTTGTGCGAGACATAAACCTGAGAGGCAGGATCGCTGCCGACCAGGATCACCGCGAGGCCGGGCGTGCGCAGGCCTTGCTGGCTACGCTCGGTGACGCGTTTGGCGATCTGCTGGCGCAGGCTGGCGGCGATTGATTTGCCGTCGATAAGTTGTGCAGTCATTACGCGTGATTAACCATCGAGAGGGGGAAGAAAAGTGCGCGCATTCTCGCATGCCAGGACGTGAGGGCAAAGGCGCTTGGTCTGCAAATTGCCCTAACTCCTTAAATAAAATCAGTTTTTTTCAAAAAAGATTTGACGGGTTTCGGGGGCATCTATACTATTCGTCGCACTTGTCGGGCACAGCCTAGCACTGGTTAAGAAGGTCGGGCGGAATAGATGATTGTTCTGCAAGGCTGGAAGCACTTAGTTTGTAATCCTCCAAGAGTACAGATTAATAAGGCGCCCGTAGCTCAGCTGGATAGAGCATCCGCCTTCTAAGCGGATGGTCGCAGGTTCGAGTCCTGCCGGGTGCGCCATTAGGCAGCTTTGGCACAAGTAGCGTTAGATGGTGGGCGTAGCTCAGTTGGTAGAGCACGGGATTGTGACTCCCGTTGTCGAGGGTTCGATCCCCTTCGTCCACCCCATATTTTGAAAAGGCGCCAGATTAATCGTCTGGCGCCTTTGCTTTAAGAGCTTCAAGCGCGGATGTGGTGGAATTGGTAGACACACTGGATTTAGGTTCCAGCGCCGCGAGGCGTAAGAGTTCGAGTCTCTTCATCCGCACCAATTAAAGCTTGGCCCCGTTGAAAGACAGGGTAAAGCTCGACAAAGAAGTAGTTTGGTTTCTTTGTTAACGCAATATGGTGGGCGTAGCTCAGTTGGTAGAGCACGGGATTGTGACTCCCGTTGTCGAGGGTTCGATCCCCTTCGTCCACCCCATATTCGAAAGGCGCCAGATTTAACAGTCTGGCGCCTTTTTTGGTTTTAGCGGTTCGAATATTCCGCGGCTGCAGGTACTGGGTCGCAATGGCAGGGCGTTTCGTCGTATTTATGTATCTCGATGATGCCGCACTGCCTGCCAGCCCTGTGTGTGGGTTGGCCGTCGGGGTGATGGATGACGACTTCTTCTATATATAGAAGGGGCGGCGCAGAGCCCTGGCGTGATGGGCTGTATTTGTCACCGGGGCGAGGTGCATCAGTGCCTTCGTACCGATAAATTGCCGGCTGTTTTCGGGCGTATTTCCAGTAGGGTGACTTCTTGAGTTTGACCCACTAGAATGCATGCCCTTGATTGGGGTCGGAAATGGCCGGCTAACGTCTGTGCAACGAGGAATATCCATGCAAGTTTCTGTTGAAAATACTACTGCTCTCGAGCGTCGCCTGAGCATCACCGTGCCGGCTGAGCGTATCGAGACTGCGGTCAACAAGCGTCTGCAGCAGACTGCCCAAAAGGCCAAGATCGCTGGTTTCCGTCCAGGCAAAGTGCCAATGAGCGAAATTAAGCGCCGTTTTGGTGCCGATGCGCGCCAGGAAGCTGTCGGTGACGTGATCCAGGCTTCCTTCTACGAAGCGGTCGTTGAGCAAAAGCTGAATCCGGCGGGTTCGCCGTCGATCGAGCCTAAGTCCCTGGAAGCGGGCAAGGACCTGGAATACGTTGCCGTATTCGAAGTGTTCCCTGAATTTGAAGTGGCCGGTTTCGACGGTATCGCCATCGAGCGCCTGAGCGCCGAAGTGGCTGATTCGGACCTGGACAACATGCTGGAAATCCTGCGCAAGCAGAACACTCGTTTCGAAGTGGCCGAACGTGCTGCCCAGAACGAAGACCAGCTGAACATCGATTTCGTTGGCAAGGTTGACGGCGAAGCGTTCGCCGGCGGCTCCGCCAAGGGCACTCAGCTGGTGCTGGGTTCCAACCGCATGATCCCTGGTTTCGAAGACGGCCTGGTTGGCGCCAAAGCCGGCGAAGAGCGCGTACTGAACCTGGAATTCCCTGCTGACTACCAGAACCTGGACCTGGCTGGCAAAGCCGCCGAGTTCACCGTGACCGTCAACAGTGTTTCCGAGCCTAAGCTGCCAGAGCTGAACGAAGAGTTCTTCGCTCAATTCGGTATCAAGGAAACCGGTATCGAAGGCTTCCGCACCGAAGTTCGCAAGAACATGGAGCGCGAGCTGCGTCAGGCCATCAAGTCCAAGGTCAAGAACCAGGTCATGGACGGTCTGCTGGCCGCCAACCCGATCGAAGTGCCTAAGGCCCTGCTGTCCAACGAAGTGGATCGCCTGCGCGTACAAGCTGTTCAGCAGTTTGGTGGCAACATCAAGCCTGACCAACTGCCGGCCGAGCTGTTCGAAGAGCAAGCCAAGCGCCGCGTTGTGCTGGGCCTGATCGTGGCTGAAGTGGTCAAGCAGTTCGACCTCAAGCCTGACGAAGACCGCGTTCGCGAAATGATCCAGGAAATGGCTTCGGCCTACCAGGAACCTGAGCAGGTCGTGGCTTGGTACTACAAGAACGATCAGCAGCTGAACGAAGTGCGTTCGGTTGTGCTGGAAGAACAAGTTGTGGATACTGTTCTGCAGAAGGCTAAGGTGACCGATAAAGCGGTCTCTTACGAAGAAGCAGTCAAACCGGCGGAAGCAGCACAAGCCGACTGATTGTCCAACTCGTTGGAAATTCAACCATAAGCCAGCCTCGCGCTGGCTTATGCGTTTTCAAGACATGACTATTTGGGAGTAACTGCAGAGCATGTTCCGTAATTCCTATATTCAGCAGAACTCTGATATCCAGGCCGCTGGCGGCCTGGTCCCGATGGTTGTCGAGCAGTCCGCTCGTGGCGAACGCGCCTACGACATCTACTCGCGCCTGCTCAAGGAGCGAGTGATCTTTCTGGTGGGCCCGGTAGAGGACTACATGGCCAACCTGATCTGTGCGCAGCTGCTGTTCCTTGAAGCGGAAAACCCGGACAAGGACATCCATCTCTACATCAACTCCCCAGGCGGTTCGGTGACAGCTGGCATGTCGATCTACGACACCATGCAGTTCATCAAGCCGAATGTATCGACCACCTGTATCGGTCAGGCCTGCAGCATGGGCGCATTCCTGTTGACCGCAGGTGCTGAAGGCAAGCGTTTCTGCCTGCCTAACTCGCGCGTGATGATTCACCAGCCATTGGGCGGTTTCCAGGGCCAGGCGTCGGACATCGAAATCCACGCCAAGGAAATCCTGTTTATCCGTGAGCGTCTCAACACGCTGATGGCCAAGCACAGCGGGCACACCCTGGAAGAAATCGAGCGCGACACCAACCGCGACAACTTCATGAGTGCCGAGGCAGCGCGTGATTACGGGCTGATCGACGCAGTGATCGACAAGCGCCCCGCTTAATATAAGCCGCTCAAAATAGGGCTGGTCGGCATGTCCGACCACTGGCGGGCTTGAAAAAGCCCGCATAAGCCTTCATCTTGTGTTGCAAGCCTATCGGATTTGGATCGAACGAATGACTGACACCCGCAACGGCGAGGACAACGGCAAGCTGCTCTATTGCTCCTTCTGTGGCAAAAGCCAGCATGAAGTACGCAAATTGATTGCCGGCCCCTCGGTCTTTATCTGCGACGAGTGCGTCGACCTGTGCAATGACATCATCCGTGAGGAGGTGCAGGAAGCCCAGGCCGAAAGCAGCGCGCATAAATTGCCTTCGCCTAAAGAAATCAGCGGCATCCTTGATCAATACGTGATTGGTCAAGAGCGTGCAAAGAAGGTTTTGGCCGTAGCGGTGTACAACCACTACAAGCGCTTGAACCAGCGTGACAAGAAAGGCGACGAAGTTGAACTCGGCAAGAGCAACATCTTGCTGATCGGTCCTACAGGCTCGGGTAAAACCTTGCTTGCAGAAACCCTCGCTCGTCTCTTGAACGTTCCGTTCACTATCGCCGACGCCACCACCCTCACCGAGGCTGGCTACGTGGGTGAGGACGTCGAGAACATCATTCAGAAGCTGCTGCAGAAGTGCGACTACGACGTAGAGAAAGCCCAGATGGGTATTGTCTACATCGACGAAATCGACAAGATTTCGCGCAAGTCGGACAACCCGTCGATCACCCGGGACGTTTCCGGTGAAGGCGTGCAGCAAGCCCTGTTGAAACTGATCGAAGGCACGGTTGCTTCCGTACCGCCACAAGGCGGCCGCAAGCACCCGCAGCAGGAATTCCTTCAGGTTGATACGCGCAACATCCTGTTCATCTGTGGCGGTGCGTTCTCCGGTCTGGAAAAAGTTATCCAGCAACGCTCCACCCGTGGTGGCATTGGTTTCAGTGCGGAAGTGCGCAGCAAGGAAGAAGGCAAGAAGGTGGGCGAGTCCCTGCGTGAAGTCGAGCCTGACGATCTGGTCAAGTTCGGTCTGATCCCGGAATTCGTTGGCCGTCTGCCGGTCCTGGCCACGTTGGACGAATTGGATGAGGCTGCTCTGATTCAGATCCTCACCGAACCGAAAAACGCCCTGACCAAGCAATACGCCAAGTTGTTCGAGATGGAAGGTGTAGACCTCGAGTTCCGTACCGACGCGCTCAAATCGGTGGCCAAGCGGGCACTGGAGCGCAAGACCGGTGCACGTGGTCTGCGTTCGATTCTTGAAGGCGTACTGCTCGACACCATGTACGAAATCCCCTCGCAGTCCGAGGTGAGTAAAGTGGTGATCGACGAAAGCGTTATAGAAGGTAAGTCCAAGCCACTGTATATCTACGAAAACAGTGAGCCGACTGCCAAGGCTGCGCCAGACGCGTAAGCGTTTCGCAGTGTCGGTATAAACAAGGGGCCTCCAGGGGCCCCTTTGTTTTTACGAGGTTTTTACGCCAGAGCGTTTACTGCGTTTAACTGCTGGCAATAAGCTTGTTTTTTTTGCATGCAGCCCCCATCTTGGTTTCAAGCTTACTTTTCAACTGTCATAGAGGCGAAATCATGAAGACAACCATCGAATTGCCTCTCCTGCCGTTGCGTGATGTCGTCGTCTATCCGCACATGGTTATCCCGCTGTTCGTGGGGCGCGAGAAGTCTATCGAAGCCCTTGAGGCAGCGATGACGGGCGACAAGCAGATCCTGCTGTTGGCCCAAAGAAATCCTGCTGATGATGATCCGGGCGAAGAGGCCCTGTATCGCGTTGGCACCATTGCCACTGTTCTGCAATTGCTCAAACTGCCGGATGGCACCGTCAAGGTGTTGGTGGAAGGCGAGCAGCGCGGTGCGGTCGAGCGCTTCATGGAGGTGGATGGTCACCTGCGCGCCGAAGTAGCGCTGATCGACGAAGTCGAGGCCCCGGAGCGCGAGTCTGAAGTTTTTGTACGCAGCCTGCTCTCGCAATTCGAGCAGTATGTGCAGTTGGGCAAGAAAGTACCGGCTGAAGTCCTGTCGTCCCTTAACAGCATCGATGAGCCAAGCCGCCTGGTCGACACCATGGCCGCGCACATGGCGCTGAAAATCGAGCAGAAGCAAGACATCCTCGAAATCATCGACCTGCCGGCCCGTGTTGAGCATGTGCTGGCACTGCTGGATGCCGAAATCGACCTGTTGCAGGTTGAGAAACGCATCCGTGGTCGTGTGAAGAAACAAATGGAGCGCAGCCAGCGCGAGTACTACCTGAATGAGCAGATGAAGGCCATTCAGAAGGAACTCGGCGACAGCGAGGAAGGCCACAACGAAATCGAAGAGCTGAAAAAGCGTATCGATGCCGCCGGCCTGCCGAAAGACGCCCTGACCAAGGCCAACGCCGAGCTGAACAAGCTCAAGCAAATGTCGCCGATGTCGGCCGAAGCCACCGTGGTGCGCTCCTACATCGACTGGCTGGTGCAGGTGCCGTGGAAGGCCCAGACCAAGGTGCGCCTCGACCTGGCCCGCGCTGAAGACATTCTCGATGCCGACCACTATGGCCTTGAAGAAGTCAAAGAACGCATCCTCGAATACCTCGCCGTGCAAAAGCGCGTGAAAAAGATTCGCGGTCCGGTGTTGTGCCTGGTGGGTCCGCCTGGTGTGGGTAAAACCTCGCTGGCCGAGTCGATTGCCAATGCCACCAACCGTAAATTCGTGCGCATGGCCCTCGGTGGTGTACGCGATGAAGCGGAAATTCGTGGTCATCGCCGGACGTACATCGGTTCGATGCCAGGAAGATTGATTCAAAAGATGACGAAGGTGGGTGTGCGCAACCCGCTGTTCCTGCTCGATGAAATCGACAAAATGGGCAGCGACATGCGTGGCGATCCGGCCTCGGCGTTGCTCGAAGTGCTCGACCCTGAGCAGAACCACAATTTCAACGACCATTACCTGGAAGTCGACTACGACCTGTCCGACGTGATGTTCCTGTGCACCTCCAACTCCATGAACATTCCGCCGGCATTGCTGGACCGGATGGAGGTGATTCGTCTGCCGGGCTACACCGAAGACGAGAAGATCAACATCGCGGTCAAATACCTCGCGCCCAAGCAGATTTCGGCCAATGGCCTGAAGAAGGGCGAGATCGAATTCGAGGTCGAGGCGATCCGCGATATCGTGCGTTATTACACCCGCGAGGCCGGTGTACGGGGCCTGGAGCGCCAGATCGCGAAGATCTGCCGCAAGGCGGTCAAGGAACATGCGCTGGAAAAACGCTTCTCAGTGAAGGTCACGGCCGACTCCCTGGAACACTTCCTGGGCGTGCGTAAATTCCGCTATGGCCTGGCCGAGCAACAGGATCAGGTAGGGCAGGTGACGGGCCTGGCGTGGACCCAAGTGGGCGGCGAATTGCTGACCATCGAAGCCGCGGTGATCCCGGGTAAAGGCCAACTGATCAAGACCGGTTCCCTGGGTGACGTGATGGTCGAATCCATCACCGCCGCGCAGACCGTGGTGCGCAGCCGCGCCAGGAGCCTGGGGATCCCCCTGGACTTCCACGAGAAGCACGACACCCACATCCATATGCCGGAAGGGGCGACGCCTAAAGACGGCCCTAGCGCCGGCGTAGGCATGTGCACGGCGCTGGTGTCGGCATTGACCGGCATTCCGGTGCGAGCCGATGTCGCAATGACCGGGGAAATCACCCTGCGTGGCCAGGTATTGGCCATCGGTGGCCTGAAAGAGAAATTGCTTGCGGCACACCGGGGCGGTATCAAGACCGTGATCATTCCTGAAGAGAATGTTCGCGACTTGAAGGAGATTCCTGACAATATCAAGCAGGATCTTCAGATTAAACCGGTTAAATGGATTGACGAGGTCCTGCAAATTGCGCTGCAATACGCGCCGGAGCCCTTGCCGGATGTGGCTCCGGAGATAGTCGCGAAGGACGAAAAACGCGAGTCTGATTCCAAGGAACGAATTAGCACGCATTAATGTGCTGGAGCCTGGGGGCTTCCTTGACAGCTTTTTAGAGCCCTTGTTATAAAGCGGCTCTTAAGTGTCTGTAGGCCATTCAGCACTGGTTTTTGCTTTTACCAAAAAAACTTAGAATCATACTCAATAGATATATAAGGGGACTTAGAGTGAACAAGTCGGAACTGATTGATGCTATCGCTGCATCCGCTGATATCCCGAAAGCTGCTGCTGGCCGTGCGCTGGATGCAGTAATCGAATCCGTCACTGGCGCTCTGAAGGCCGGCGACTCCGTGGTACTGGTAGGCTTCGGTACTTTCTCTGTGACTGACCGCCCAGCTCGCACTGGCCGTAACCCACAGACTGGCAAAGCACTGCAAATCGCTGCTGCCAAAAAACCAGGTTTCAAAGCCGGTAAAGCCCTGAAAGAAGCCGTCAACTAAGTTTCGATCAAGCCTTTACCTACCCGGGTCGAACGCAGGTTCGACCTGGCAGCGGAGCGGCAGCTGACCCACGTATCCATCGGGTCGCCACGCCGGGGGTGTGGGTTCAAACCCCCGTCCGCTCCGCCAGTTACGAGAAGGCGCATCCTCGGATGCGCCTTTCTTCTATCCGGACTCTACCCACGCTCCACGGTTGCCTATTTTTGAAGTTCAACCGTTTCTGGGGGACGCATGCTGCAAAATATCAGGGACAATTCACAAGGCTGGATTGCCAAGACCATCATCGGGATCATCGTCGCATTGATGGCGTTCACCGGTATCGAGGCCATTTTCCAGGCTTCGGGTAATAGTAAGCAGGACGTGGCCAAGGTCAACGGTGAAGAAATCACCCAGACCGAACTGAGCCAGGCCGTCGACATGCAACGTCGCCAGCTGATGCAACAGCTGGGCAAGGATTTCGATGCTTCTCTGCTGGACGAAAAACTGCTGCGCGAAGCGGCCCTCAAAAGCCTGATCGATCGCAAGCTGTTGCTGCAAGGCGCCGCCGATTCCAAGTTTGGCTTCTCTGAAGCTGCCTTGGACCAAGTGATCCTGCAGACGCCGGAATTCCAGGTGGACGGCAAGTTCAACGCTGAACGCTTTGACCAGGTGATCCGTCAGCTGGGCTACAGCCGTCTGCAATTCCGTCAGATGCTGACCCAGGAAATGCTGATCGGCCAGGTGCGTGCAGGTATCGCCGGCAGCGGTTTCGTCACCGATTCCGAAGTGCTGGCATTCGCCCGTCTGGAAAAACAGACCCGCGACTTCGCCACCGTCAACATCAAGGCCAACCCAGCGGCGGTGAAACTCACCGATGACGAGGTCAAGGCTTACTACGACCAGCACGCCAAAGAGTTCATGACCCCTGATCAAGTGGTCATCGACTATCTGGAACTGAAGAAGTCATCCTTCTTCGACCAGGTTGCCGTGAAGGACGATGAGTTGCAGGCTGCCTATCAGAAAGAAACCGCGAACCTCGCTGAACAGCGTCGTGCCGCGCACATCCTGATTGAAGTCAACGACAAGGTCACCGACGCGCAAGCCAAGGCCAAGATCGAGGAAATCCAGGCACGCCTGGCCAAGGGTGAGAAGTTCGAAGCCCTGGCCAAGGAGTTCTCCCAGGATCCAGGTTCGGCCAGCAATGGCGGCGACCTGGGCTTTGCCGGCCCTGGCGTCTACGACCCGGACTTCGAAACGGCCTTGTACGCGTTGAACAAGGACCAGGTCTCGGCGCCGGTGCGCAGCACCTTCGGTTGGCACCTGATCAAGCTGTTGGGCGTTGAAGCACCGCAAGTGCCGACGTTTGCCAGCCTGAAAGACAAGCTGACCAAAGAGCTCAAGACCCAGCAAGTCGAGCAGCGTTTTGTCGAAGCGACCAAGCAATTGGAAGATGCGGCATTCGAAGCCTCCGACCTGGCCCAACCGGCGTCCGACCTGAAGCTGACCGTCCACACCTCTGCGCCATTTGGCCGTGAAGGTGGTGAAGGTGTTGCGGCCAACCGTGCCGTGGTCACCGCCGCGTTCAGCCCGGAAGTGTTGGATGAGGGTGCCAACAGCACTGCCATCGAACTGGACCCGGAAACCATCATCGTGCTGCGTGCCAAAGAGCACCTGAAGCCTGCGCAACTGCCGCTCGAAAGTGTTGCAGCGGCGATTCGCACCCAGATGGCCAAAGAGCGCGCCAGCGCGGCTGCCAAGACCCACGCTGATGAGTTGATCGCCAGCCTGCGTGATGGCAAGACCCCGCTGAACCAGCCGGTCGACGGCCAGGCATGGAAGGTCACTGAAGCGGCTACCCGTAGCCAGGAAACCATTGACCCGGCCGTGCTGCAAGCCCTGTTCCGCATGCCTAAGCCTGCGGCCAAGGATAAGCCGACGTTTACCACGGTGACCCTGGCTGACGGTAGCCTGGTGATCGTGCGCTTGAATGGCGTCAACGAAGCCGCTGCCCCGACGGACGAAGAAAAGGCGCAATACCGCCGCTTCCTCGCTTCCCGTGTCGGTCAGCAAGACTTCGCGGCTTACCGCAAGCAGTTGGAGACCAAGGCTGACATCAAGAAGTACTGATGTCGGTTTGAATAAAAAGCCCTCGGCCTGAAAAGTCCGGGGGTTTTTTATGTGCGCTAGACTGGGCCTTCACTGTGCGGACCAGGGAGTTTGCAGCATGTTCGATCAAGGAAGTGAGGGGGTGATGATCCGCCGCGCCAGTGTGGCGGATGCCCCGGCGGTTTTGCAGGTGTTCGACGAAGTGATTGCCTGGTTCGTGTCCATGGGCAATCACGGTCAATGGGGGACTGAGCCTTGGTCGGCTTCGCCGCGACGGGTTGCGCAAGTCACCGATGCCTGCGCGATGCCGGGTGCGTGGGTGGTTGAGGCGCGCGGCGGCCAGATCCTGGCGGCACTCGTGTTGGGCGAGCCCATGGCTTATGTGCCCGCGGCGACAGCGCCGGAGGTGTATGTGCGGCTGCTGATCGCCTCGCGGGATCAGCGTGTACGGGGTATCGGGCGGCGCCTTATGGCTTTCGCCGACGACCGTGCCCATGCTGCGGGAGTAAGGCGTTTGCGGGTGGACTGCTATGGCGGTGGGACCGGCGACCTGGTGCGGTTTTATGAGTCCTGTGGCTATGAGCGCATTTCAACGTTCGACCTGGAGGGATGGCCGGGCCAGTTGTTGGGGCGCAGCCTGTAGCGCGCCGGTTATTGCCAAAAGCATCAGCAGCACAACCACCCATGGAAATGCGCCGACGCCCCAGCCTTGTAGTAACGCGCCGCCCGCCAAACCACCGCCCGCTATGCCCAGGTTCCATACGGTCACCAGCATCGATTGCGCGGCATCTGCTGACTCGCCCGCCGACTTGGCCAGTGCCGTTTGCAGCAGCGCGGGCAGCCCGCCGAAGGCCAAACCCCAGAGTGCCACGGTGACGTAGATGACGGCTGGCAGGTCGATCCAAAACGCCAGCGCTAAGGCGATCAGGCCAAATAGGGCGCAACTGATCAGCAGCAGTGCGCGCAACCACCGATCAATCAACACGCCGGCCAGCCAGATGCTCAGCAATGCAGCGAGGCCGAACACCAGCAGCACCCGATCGATATCGGTGACAATTCCAGCCGGTACCAGCAGCGGGGCGATATAGGTATAGAGAATGTTGTGGGCCAGCACGTAGGTGAAGGTCACCCACAGCACCGGACGAATGCCTGGCAATGTCAGCACTTGATGCAGCCCCAAGCGTTTTTCGGCGCGTTCGCCGGCAAAATCCGGAAGTTGCCAGCGCGCCCAGATCAGTAGCACCAGCGTCAGCCCGGTCATGATCGCAAAACTCAGGCGCCATCCAACCGCGGCACCCAGAAAGGTGCCGGCGGGCACACCCAATGACAGCGCCAGCGGTGCACCCAGCATGGCTACCGCGATTGCCCGGCCTTGCAGGTGTGGCGCAACCATCCGGCTGGCATAACCCGCCAGCAGCGCCCAAAGTAGCCCGGCGAATACGCCGGCAAAGAAGCGCGCAACCAGGGTCAGCCCGTAGTGGCTGGACAGTGCGGTCACGCTGTTGACCAGCGCAAAGCCGCCAATGGCCACCAGCAACAAGGGGCGGCGCCGCCAGCCTCGGGTCAACAGCGTCAGCGGGATGGTGGCGAGGAGCGATCCAAGTGCATACAGCGTGACCAATTGGCCGACCAGCGCGGGCGACACGCCCAGGCCTTCGCCCATCTGCGGCAGCAGCCCGGCGGGCATGGCTTCAGTGAGAATGGTGATAAAGCCGGCGCTGGCCAAGGCCAGCAAGCCAGCCATCGGAAGTGTTTCAGGCCGGGTTGTGACTGGGGAATCGGTGAGGGAGGTCATCGTGTTCTGTCCATGCAAAAGGTCAAGCAGGAAGAGTAGGGGGCTGTGGTCGGCGGAAAAACAGGCTAAGGTTCCGAACTTATCGGACTTCGGTGTCCGCAATCTCAAAGGGCACATCATGGACAGTCTGGGCAGCCTTTCGGTATTCGTGCAGGTGGCAGAGACGCGCAGTTTCACCACCGCCGGCCGTCTGCTCGGCGTGTCGTCTTCGGCCATCGGCAAAAGCATCGCGCGGATGGAACAGCGCCTGGGGGTTCGGCTGTTTCACCGCAGTACCCGTAGCATCACCTTGACCAGCGAAGGCGCGCTGTTCCTCGAGCGTTCGCGGCGTATCCTGGCTGAGGTCGAGGCTGCCGAACGGGAACTGACGGAGGCCTGCGCCACACCCCGTGGCAAGTTACGCATCAGCGTGCCGCAAGTGCGCGGTTTGCTGATGCCGGTGCTCAGTGACTTTATGCGCGCCTACCCGGAGATCGAGCTGGATGTGGATTTCTCCGACCGTATGGTGGACGTGATCGAAGAAGGTTTTGACGCGGTGATTCGTACGGGCAAGCCGGAAGATTCACGCTTGATGGCCCGTCACCTGGGGCACTATCAGCTGGTGTTGGTGGGCACCCCGGGCTATTTCCGTGAGCATGGCACCCCGCAGCACCCGCAGCAGTTGAGCGAACATGCCTGCCTTCGCCACAAATTCTGCGCCACGGGCAAACTGGAGCCTTGGCCTTTGCACCTGGCTCCCGGTGCGTCGGAGCCCACTTTGCGCACCCCACTGGTCAGCACGACCATCGAGTCCCTCAACCATGTGGTGCTCGAAGGATTGGGAATCGCTTGCCTGCCGGATTATATGGTCAACCACGCGGTGCGTGAGGGGCGCCTGCAAAGGGTGCTGGACGACTGTATCGAGCACCGTGGCAGTTTCTGGATGTTATGGCCATCAAGTCGCCATGCCACGGCCAAAGTGCGGGTGTTTATCGATCATATGTGCGCTGGGCTTTTTCCTACGAGCGGCGTCGTGTGAGGCTGTGACGTTTTACCGACAGGAATGCGCGCGCCAAGGCCTCGTTCTGTTGCACAATACCGCCCTGACTGTTTTCCTCGGGATTTTCAATGTCGACATCATTTTACTTGCGTAGCCTTGGGGTGGCGCTGGTGTTGGCGGGCGCCGCGGGCTGCTCGTCACCCAAGACCGCTATCTATGAACATGAGAGTTTCGACGACTCCGGCACGTTTTCGCGGGATTACCCGGTCAGTGATGTCGCGGCGTGCGAGGCCGCGCGGCGTGCCCTGCTGAGCCAGGGCTACATCATCACCAGTAACGATGCGAAAGTAGTCGTGGGTAACAAGAGCTTTCAGCAGACGGGCGAGACCCATCTGCAAATCAGCTTCAACGTGGTGTGTGCCGATGATGGCAAAGGCACCAACCATTCGACGATGTTCGCCAATGCCTTGCAGGATCGCTACGCGCTGAAGAAGGTCAACAACTCCGCGAGTGTGGGGGTGGGTGTGCTGGGGTCGGTGTCGATGCCGATCGGCTCCACCGATGATTCGATGGTGAAGGTGGCAAGCGAAACCGTCTCGGCGCCGAAATTCTACGAGCGCTACTTTGCGCTGGTGGATGTGTTCCTGCCTCAGGAAGTGAAGAAGGCTGCGCATATTCCCGAGCAGCCGAAAGCTGAACTGGGGGTGCCGGAACCTAAAGTGGCACCGGCTGCCGAGAAGGTCGAGCCGGCGAAGGAGGCGAAGGAGGCGAAGGAAGAGCCTGCCGTTTCGCAACCCGTCACGCCGCCTGCCGAGGCCGCGCCGATTGCACCGCAAGCAGAGCCCGCACCCGCAGCCACCAACCCGGACCTGCCAGCGCCGACAGAAGCGATCCCGCCCCTGCCGACGCCTGCGCAGTAACTCAGACCGCTACGGGGTTCGCCTTGTCGACGTTGATCCCGTAGCGGCTGATGGCCTCACTGACTTTTTCACGGCCGATCACGCCGTCATCCGCGAGTGCCTTCAAGGCCGCCAGCGCGATGAAATGCCGGTCCACTTCGAAAAACGCCCGCAAGCTTTCACGGGTATCCGATTGCCCGAAGCCGTCCGTGCCCAGCGCCACAAAGCGCCGGTTGGGGACAAAGGGGCGAATCTGATCGGCGAAGAGTTTCATGTAGTCCGTCGCCACCACCACCGGCCCCGTTTGCCCGGCCAGGCATTGCTCCACGTAGCTCACCCGTGGCTCGCTCTGCGGGTGCAGCAGGTTCCAGCGTTCCACCTCATGCCCGTCACGGCGCAATTCGGTGAGGCTGGTGGTGCTCCACACGGCGCTTTGCACGCCGAAGTCCTTCTCCAGCAGCTCCGCCGCCGCGATCACTTCGCGCAGGATTGAGCCACTGCCCATCAGTTGCACCTGGGCCTGTTGGCTGGCCTTGAGCCGGTACATGCCCTTGAGAATGCCGTCTTCCACACCTTCGGGCATTGCCGGGTGCGGGTAGTTTTCGTTGAGCAGGGTGATGTAGTAATAAATGTCCTCCTGCTGCACATACATCCGCCGCATACCTTCGCGAATAATGACCGCCAGCTCGTAGGCAAACGTCGGGTCGTAAGACACGCAGCACGGAATCACCGACGACAGGATATGGCTGTGCCCATCGTCATGCTGCAAGCCTTCACCCATCAGCGTGGTGCGCCCGGCCGTGGCCCCCAGCAGGAAGCCGCGCGCCCGCGCGTCACCGGCCGCCCAGGCGAGGTCGCCGACCCGCTGGAAGCCGAACATCGAATAGAAGATATAGAACGGCACCGTCATCAGGCCGTGATTGCTGTAGGACGTACTCGCCGCAATCCACGAGGAAATGGCGCCGGATTCATTCAGGCCTTCCTGCATGATCTGTCCGTCCTTGCTTTCCTTGTAGTAGCTCAATTGCCCTGCGTCCTGTGGGGTGTAGAGCTGGCCTACGGCGGAGTGGATGCCGATCTGTCGGAACAGGCTCTCCATACCGAAGGTGCGCGACTCATCCGGCACAATCGGTACGATCAGTTTGCCCAGGTGCGGGTCCTTGAGCAGGGTGCCGAGGATGCGCACAAACGCCATGGTGGTGGAGATCGCGCGCTCGCCGGTGTCCTTGAGTTGGGTGGCGAAGGCGGACAGTTCGGGAACCTGCAGGGGCTCGACCGCACTGTGGCGCGCCGGTACGTAGCCGCCCAGGGCCTGGCGGCGTGCGGCGAAGTAGCGGGCTTCTTCGCTGTCGGCTGCGGGCTTGAGGTAGGGAATGTCGGCGAGCTGCTCGTCAGCGACTTCCAGGCCAAAGCGATCGCGGAAAGCCCTTACCGCATCAGCGCCCATTTTCTTCAATTGATGGTTGATGTTCTGGCCTTCGCCGGCCTCACCCATCCCAAAGCCCTTGACGGTTTTCGCCAGGATCACCGTAGGCTGTCCACTGTGACGCACGGCAGCGGCGTAGGCGTTGTAGACCTTGTCCGGGTCATGCCCGCCCCGTGAGAGTTTCCAGATGTCGTCGTCGGACATGTCCGCAACCAGCGCCAGCAATTCTGGGTATTTGCCGAAGAAATGTTCGCGCACGTAAGCGCCGTTCTGTGATTTGTAATTCTGATAGTCGCCGTCCACGCATTCCATCATGCGTTGGCGCAGCAGCCCGCTTTGGTCTTTCTCCAGCAGCGCGTCCCAGCCACCGCCCCAGATCACTTTGATCACGTTCCAGCCGGCGGCGCGGTACAGGCTTTCGAACTCCTGGATCACCTTGGCATTGCCGCGCACCGGGCCGTCCAGGCGCTGCAGGTTGCAGTTGACCACGAAGATCAGGTTGTCGAGTTTCTCGCGCCCGGCCAGGGAGATGGACGCCAGGGATTCCGGCTGGTCCATTTCGCCATCACCGAGAAATGCCCAGACCTTGCGGCCCAGGTGTTGCTTGAGGCCGCGCAGTTCCAGGTAACGCATAAAGCGCGCCTGGTAGGCGGCGGTGATCGGGCCAAGGCCCATGGACACCGTGGGAAATTGCCAGAAGTCCGGCATCAGTCGTGGGTGCGGGTAGGACGAGATACCGTCGCCACCGGCCTCGCGGCGGAAGTTGTCGAGCTGCGCTTCGCTGATGCGGCCCTCGAGGTAGGCGCGACCATAGATGCCGGGAGAGGAGTGGCCCTGGATGTAGACCAGGTCTCCGTCAAAGCTGTCGGTACGGCCACGGAAGAAGTGGTCGAAGCCTACGTCGTACAACACCGCGGCTGACGCATAGGTCGCAATATGCCCACCGACACCTGAATGTTTGCCTGCACGCAATACCATCGCCATGGCATTCCAGCGGATAAACGCATTGGTACGGCGTTCGATGGCCAGGTTGCCGGGGTAGGGCAACTGACGGTCCACCGGGATTGTATTGACGTAGGGCGTGGTCACCCGCCCGTAGAAGTCGCCATGCCGCGCCACGTCGAAATCCAGCAACTGATCGATCAGGTAATGCGCGCGCGGGCGACCTTCGGTGGACAGCACCGATTCGATGGACTCCAGCCACTCGCGGGTTTCCTGCGGATCGTCGTCGCGTCTGACTGCGTTGTTCGGGGTCATGTGAGGCTCCAGGGTAGGCAGATTTCAAGTGGCGGGCTCCTTGTGGGAGTGCCGACAAAGTAATTGCAATTGCAACTACATGATCGAATCTAGCGCGGGATGAGCTACTATTGCAACCTTCTTGAAATTCCCCGGATGGTGTTGCATGTCGTCGAAAGAGCCGGATGTATGGTTCCGTTTTGTCAGGGCTCACAGGACGGTGATCCGTGAAATCGAGCGGCGCCTGGCAGCGGCGGACCTGCCGCCGTATGCCTGGTACGACGCGTTGTGGGGCCTGGAAAGCGGCCCCGACGGCACCCGCCGCATGCACGAATTGGCCGATGTGCTGGCCATCGAGCGCTACAACCTCACGCGCTTGGTCGACCGTCTGGAAAAGGACGGCCTGGTGGTGCGTTCCCGCTCCGACGGCGATGGCCGCGCGGCGTTTGCCTCGATCACCGATGCCGGCCGGGTGCTGCGTAAAAAGATGTGGAAGATCTACGAAAGCACGGTGGATGAGTTGTTTCTGTCTCAGCTCGAGCCGGAGCAGCGCCAGGGGTTTGCGGATGCGCTGGAACGCACGGCGGGGCTGGCGATGGACGCAGGCGTGCAGACCCGCAGCCGCCGCAAAGTCTGAGAAACATGGAGTTCAAATGGGGCGCGGGCTTGTTGTGGTGAGCAGGCCTGTTGTGGTGAGCAGGCTTGCTGTGGTGGGCAGGCTTGCTGTGGTGAGCAGGCTTGCTGTGGTGAGCAGGCTTGCTGTGGTGAGCAGGCTTGCCCTGCGCTGGGCTGCGAAGCAGCCCCTGGGATCGTCGGTGAACCCGTCGGGGGACAAGCCCCACTCACCACAACAAACCCGCTCCCACATTTTTTGATCGCATTCCAGTTCATTTCAGGACGTACCGCTTGATGCCTTTTTCCACTAGCAGGGCATCAATCCGCCCCTCATCCGCCAACGCCCTGAGCGCCGACACCACAATCCAATACCGACTCGGCGCCGCCGTCTGCACCGAGCCCGCCCCCAATGCCACGAACCGCGCCTGCACGTGCCCCGCCAACTGATCGACAATCGCCTGCGGATAGCCGGTCACCGCAATCACCGGCGCTGCATTCCCCGCCAGGCAATCACGCAAATGGCAACTGCGCCTGGGCGCCTCGGGATGCAGGCGATTCCAGCGTTCAGCGGTCGCTGCCTCGCGGGCCAGCCGTGTGTAGCTGGGGCAACTCCAGAGTTGCGCGGTGATATTCCAGTCCTGTTCCAACAAGCGCTTGGCCTGCACGACCTCTTCCAGCGCGCGGCCTGCGCCGAGCAGTCGCACATCCCCTGGCGTGTCCTGCTGGAGCGGGTACATACCCTTGAGCGCAGCTTCACGGTCCTGCTCATTCAGGGCCGCTGTATTGTCATGATCATGCAGGGCCAGGTAGTAAAAACCAGGCTTGCCGTCGACATACAGCGTACGCAGCGCCGCCAGCACAATCGCTTGGGCTTCGTCCCCCGAGGCCGGGTCATACGGTGTGCAGCGCGGATGAGTGGCCAGCCACAACGGCAAGGACGGCTGCGCACCTTTGGGCCAACGGGAGGGCTGGTTTTCAATGTCGTTGCACAGGATGCCGCGCTGTTGGGTGACGTCCGACAGCGCGCTCAGCTGTGCGGAGGATTGCGCACTGTGCAGGTACAACAAAGGTTTTTCCGCCGTATTACGGGCGAACCAGCCGGGCCAGTGACCCGCGCGGCGTGAGCGTGACTGGCCGCGGATCACCCAGGCGTGTCGGCTGAATTCGAGGGTGTCGGCCATGCGTGTCACGGTGTACAGCGGTGAACGGCTGGCGGCGGCAGCAGTGCTCAAGGCGTCGATACAGAGCTGCGCGGCGTTTACGGTAGCGGCGGTCATGGAGAGGGTCACCTGGCGACGAATGCCATTACCCTAATGGAAATTCGCATGTGGTTGCAATTGCAATGATTGCAATAGTTCTTCAAAGCCCAGGTGCTAAATCCCTGTAACGCTGCTACGTTTAATCCTTGAGTGCAGGAACGTCATGGTGCAGACATTTTTTCGTCATGACGGCACTTTAGGCTGGCTGTGCAGGTCATTAATCAGCAGCCGCTTTTAATTCAACAAGGAGTCCACCATGGACGATTACCAGGAAGAACTGCTCGAGTACCGCGCGATTGAGTTGGACCCGCTGGAACCCGCAGACGATGCGACAGAGCTGTAAGACCGGCTTCAGGCGGAATGCCGCTGACTGCGGCGAAATTCCCCTGGGGTCTGGTTGTTCCACCGCCTGAAGGCTCGTTGAAACGCCTGGGCCGAGGCAAAACCGAGCAAGTAGGCGATCTCGCCGAACGCCAGTTCCGTATCGCGAATGTAGGTCATGGCTAGGTCGCGGCGGGTATCGTTGAGAATCGCGCGGAACTGAGTGCCTTCTTCGGCCAGTTTGCGGCGCAACGTCCAGGTCGGCAGCTTCAGGCGTGCCGCCACTTCTTCCAGGTCGGGTTCCCGGCCGCCATTGAGCATCGGCCCGAGCAACCGGGTAATGCGCTCGCGCAGGCTGCGGGTGCGGGTCAACTGTTCCAATTCCCTTTCACACAGCTGTAACAGCAATTGCCAGGTGCTCGGGCAGTGTTGCGGATTGCGCAGCGCCAGGGTGTGCTGGTTGAGGCGCAGTTGATTGGCGTCGGCACCGAAGTGAACGTCGCCAAGCGCGTTGTAGTGTTCGCTGTACTCCGGCGCTTCGAACTCGATATCGATGCGCTGCGCCTGCACCGGTTGCTGGGCCAGGCTGGACAATTGATGCAGCCAGCCGGCGATGATCGAGTCCACTACAAAGCGGTTGTAGGCGTTGTAGGGGCTGATGGAATAGAAGCGCAGCCAGGCGCCTTCGGCATCTTCGACAAAGCTCGACTGCCCACGATAATTGGAGCCGTACAGTGCTTCGAAGCGCGTCAGCGCACGCGCCGCCTCGCGCACGTTGGGCGCCTGGGCGGCGGTGACGCCCGCCAGCCCGGCCTGGCTCAAGCGGCTGAGCTGACCCATGCGCAGGCCCAGGCCTGGGTCGCCAGTGAGTTGAATGGCCGCATGGCCCAGGCGCATGTAGCGCGGGATCGACAAGCGGGCACCGGCCTCGGCGAGGCGCGCCGGGTCGAGTCCGTATTGCAGCAACAGCGGCTGCGGGTCCAGGCCATGGCTGTGGATGGCATCGGCCAAGGTGTGCACGAAGCCCACCGACAGATCCCCCAGCCGTACCGGTTTCACAACCAGATATTCAACAGGCGCGCGCCACGGGCTTCGCCATCGGCGCTGACCTGTCCATTGCTGCTGAGAAAGCTGTGCCCGGCGGTGCCCAAGTCCCAGAACTGCCCGCGCAGGAACACGCTCATGCCGGCGCTGGCCTGGCTGACCGGTTGTTGGCTGATCAGCGTAAGGCGGTGCCAGGCTTGGCCCTCACTGAGTTCTTCGGGCTTGAGGCTGATTTCGGTCGGGGTGGACACGCTTTTGAAGCCGCGCCAAGGGCGGTCCCAGGTATCGCGGCCGAGCACAAAGGCCGGCACCGCGATCAGCTGCGCGCCTTGTTCGTTGAGTTTGCGGTAGTTGTCCGGGTACCAACTGTCGCTGCCCACCAGCACCCCCAGGCGCCCGGCCGGGGTGTCGACCACGCTGACGATGTTTTCGTCACCGGGCTCGATAAAGCCGCGTTCATCGTAGATCGGGTAGAGCTGGCGCTGCGGCTGGCCCACCGGCAAGCCGTCTGCGTTGAAGACCAGGCTGGCGTTGTACAGCGCGCCATGGCCGACCTGCAGCTGCCCCTGGCTGACACTCGGGTTGGGCAGGGTGATGGAACCGGCCACCAGCGTGACGCCGAATTCCTTGGCCAGGCCGCCGAACACCAACTGATAGTCCCGTGCCATGCCGGAGGCTTTCATGCGCAGGTAGGCGTCGTCTGTGCGGTTGTCGCCCGTCGCGCTGATCCAGGCGCGCGCGAACAGCAGCGGGTTGCTGACCGACAGCCAATTCATCGCATCCTTCACGTGGAGCGCCTGGTACACCTCGTTCTTTTCGCCGGTGAGCATCAGCCAGGTGCCGATATGTTCAGGCAGCACCACGATGGTCTTGTCGTTGATCAGCCCCTGATCGCGGGCTTTTTGCAGGTAGGCCGCGAGCTTCAGGTGCAGGCGTTCCAGGCTCTGGTAGTCGGCGGGAAACAGCTCCGGCTGGATGCCCAGCAAGTTGCCCCGGTCGGCGGGCAGGCCTTCGTTGACGGCGAGGGTGATACGCAGGTCCGACAGGTAATGCGCCACGGGGCGCTCCTGGGTCCAGACCAGATACGCGGCGACGGCGGCGACCAGGGCCATGGTGACGGTAAAAGCTAGAAGTTTACGCATGGGGGAACAGACAACAGACCGTGTGCAGGGCGTGGGTAATCACTCATTATGAGATTTTGCCCGACGGCATATCAATCAGTTACGGCTAATCTTTCAGATTAAGTGAGTTTTTTTTTGCAGCTACTCTGACTTTCTCGCCGAACTTGAGCTTCACTTATGGAATTCGCAGTGATTACGGGATCTCAAATGACACAAGCTTCAGAAGCCCTCGCACGCAGTTGTTGCCTAAGGCTCATCGCCTCTCGATAGGCCGACTTTTCGGTCCAGTGCCTCACGCAACCAAAGTCGCCGGTTGCTTTTTGAAGTGGAAAAGGCGCTACAGCCAAAACAACCGATGCTCAGTACGGGAAATATTCAGCGCCCAGTTCTGTGCCCAAACGCTCTTTAAAAGCTGAAGAAAGTTTGTTTACCGCGCTCAACGGACCGTGGTGAACGCCAACGGCGACGATTTCTCCTTCCAAGCCTCGTGTCAGTGTCACCACACCGTGCACGGCGACGTTGCCGAACGCCTGCGCCTCATATTCGAACAGTTCCCGATTCCCGAAGCTGGCACTGAAGGTAACCGAGTGAGTCTCATACAGCGCGCCAGCGGCCTGTATGACTTTGATGATCGCATCCCTCCCTACGACCGTACGTTCGAGTACTGACGAAATCATGGTCGCGTCGGTCGCTAACTGGTTTAACCACGGGGGGAGTTAGCGACGGGTTGGATGGCGCGCTCATGGTGTGACCCTCAGCACGACCTTGCCCGATGTGCTTCCTTGCTCCACCAGCGCATGCGCCTGTGCGCCTTCGCTAAGTGGCAATTCGTGGCTAACGTGTGGCGTCAATTGGCCGGACCCCACCCACGCCGCCAACTGTTGCAGACCCGCTCCATCTGGCTCTACCGCAACGCTAGAAAAGCGCAATCCGGAAGCAGCCGCCAACGCGGGCATGTGAGCATGACTGAGGCCCATTGACGTCACTACGATGCCGTTCGGCTTGAGCACCGACAACGAACGCTCGGCATACCCATTGCCAACGGTATCGAACACCAAAGCATGCCCTCAGATGTGCCCCCAATGTAGCAATCCACTGGAAGTGAATGGAGCTCCATGGTTTGTGGAGGGGCAAAAATGATCAGATGAACAGCCAGCCCGACGAGGCCTAAAGACTCCCAGGATAGCCAAAAAACATTTTTACTAGGCTCTAAAGCGGTATTTACAGCCAGAAAAAATAGAATCATGCCCCCATTTTTGCCCCCATTTGCACTGGGTGTGCGAGCGATCGCGAGTGGCGATTTATGACATGGATCTGGGTGGCAGTGGCTGGTATTCAGTGCGCCTCCGGATACTGGATGAGCAACCCGAATGTGGCAGGTCCGTGGTCGTTCGGAAACTGCCGACACAGCGGGCAAGTGAGATTGGGGAGTTGTTGCCACACGATTGGAGCCACCCTTGATAGCCCAGATATGTAAGGATGCTTTCATCACACGGATGGAAAAAAGGAAGATGCCATGGACGCAGTAATCCGGCTTGCCAAACTTGCCGATATCGATGCGATTTTTAAGATTCGAACCAGTGTTCGGGAAAATCACTTATCTCAAGATCAGTTAACGGAGATAGGCATAACGCCTGAAGCTATAAGTCAGGCAATTTCAGAGAATCCGTGCGCTTGGGTCGCGGAGGTCAGTGGCGTTCCAGTCGGTTTTTCGATGGTCGATATTGAAGATGGTTGCGTATTCGCGGTCTTCGTCTTGCCGGAATTCGAAGGGTACGGGTTGGGGCGCAATCTGATGCACAAAGCAGAGTCTTTTCTATTTCAACGCCATCAGAAGATATGGTTAGAAACCGCTGAAGCAAGCCGTGCGAGCGGATTCTATAGAAGCCTTGGCTGGCAGCCCGTGAAGAACCTACCGGAAGGTGACATTCGTTTTGAGAAGCAACTGAAGTAAAGCGAGAATAAAGGTATCGAGACGGTTAGATGGGCGCCCGGCCAATTGCGCAAGGTGTGTTTGGCGGACGCTTACGAAGCAGCAACAGGCCATCGCCCAATCGACCCTGGTAATCCACCGTCCCACGGCTGGGCGTAAAGGTGCAGGCCATCGACGACGTGCTTTACGACGCCTTCGGTCAGCGACAGATTGCGATAATTTTTACCCAGCTTGATCAGAACCACGTGTTCCTTGAACTCGACCCGAGCTGGTAAACATCCGCCGCCACTCTTGAACATTTGTTTGTCCGCGCAAGTTCCGGCGCCATGGTGCCACTGAGCCTGCTGGCCAGCGTCAAGACCGAATAAGTGCCGATCATCATCAACCATCAGGGCGTGTTCCCGGCCATTACCCTGTCGTTCGACCTCGCGCCCGGCCATGCCCTGAGTGAAGCGGTCACGGCGATCAATCAGGCGTCCCTGGCCGTCGCAATGCCCGATACCGTGCTGGGTAGTTTCCAGGGCGCCGCTCAGGCCTTCCAGGATTCATTAAAGTCACAACCCTGGCTGATTGTCGAGGCGATCCTCACGGTTTACATCGTATTGGGTGTGCTGTACGAGAATGCTATTCACCCGTTAACCATCATATCTACCTTGCCGTCAGCTGGTTTCGGGGCACTGCTGGTATTGATGCTCTGTGGTCAGGATCTATCGGTGCTGGGGATGATCGGCATGATTTTGCTGATTGGTATCGTCAAAAAGAACGCGATCATGATCGTCGACTTCACGTTGCAGGCCCAGCAGCAGGGCCTGTCGCCCCGAGATGCGGTGCGCGAAGGTTACCTGTTGCGCTTGCGGCCGATTCTGATGACCTCACTGTCTGCCTTGCTGGGTGCCTTGCCGCTGGCGTTCGGGCACGGTGCCGGCTCCGAGTTGCGCCAGCCATTGGGCATCGCAATTGCCGGTGGCCTGGCGGTGTCACAGATTCTGACGCTGTACACTACGCCGGTGGTTTATCTATGGTTTGAACGCTGGCGTCGAAAAACACTGCTCGACCGCGCTGAGGTTACGTTTTGAAACCCTCAACTGCCCAAAAAACTCTGCACCCGGTCGGGGTTTTGCAATTAAAGCCATTCTGACTTGTAACAAACAACCCATAGTTAGCGGTGACGAAAGGCAGAAATCGGCCATTAGCGGACACTAAGGCCGTACGTGAAACCTGAGACGACTCATACAACGCCTTAGATCAGCCAAAGCAGAGAGTTTCTAGCACCCTAGATTAAACCCGTTGACTTGGCGGTATTGATTTCGACCCATGCAGCAAAGGCGTCAATGAATTTTTTCAAGAACTGAGTAGTTCCGTCGTCATTCAAATTTCCGCCTGGCCCCAGTAGCCTTGTCGCCCCACCGATATACGCTTCCGGCTGCTGCAAAAGTGGCATGTCCAGAAATACCATAGACTGACGTAAATGATGGTTAGCACCGAAGCCGCCGCTGGCACCGGGCGATACGCTTACGATAGCTGCGGGTTTGCCTGCCCACACAGACTCGCCGTAAGGGCGAGAACCAATATCAATGGCGTTCTTCAATACACCAGGAACTGACCTGTTGTATTCGGGAGTGAAAAACAGTACTCCATCTTTCGACGCCATATTTTGGCGAAAACGAGTCCAGGCTTCAGGGGCACTCTTACCGTTTTCTTCCAAGTCTTGGTTAAACAGATTCAGTTCATTGATCTCGACTATTTCTAATAAAAGGCTCGGTGGCGCAAGCGCGATTACTTCTTGAGCAAATAGGCGGTTCAACGACTCTTTGCGCAGGCTGCCGACAATGACGGCAATCTTTTTAGGCGACATGATGGGACCTTGATTTAAGTGGCTTTAAAGGGGGTAATCAATTTGAAAAGAACAAAAAAACGGACGTCGAACGGTGGCCGAACGATGAGGACTGCCCCACCGCCTGGTCATGTGGGTCTGCCCTATACTTTGGCGGCGCCGTTGACAACCAGGTGATGACCGGAAATCCAAGCTGCATCGTCACTTGCCAGGAAAAGCACGGCGCCTTCGACATCGGCGACAGAGCCCAAGCGCGCAAATGGCGACAACTGTGCCAATGCCTGATAGTCATTTTCCTGAAGGTTTGCGATGACACCGGCGTCACGTAGCGGCCCCGGTACCACACCGTTCACCGTGACGTTACGCTTGCCCATTTCCTGCGCGAGACATTCAACGTAAAGCCGGCCGGCGGCTTTGCTTCCGGCATACGCGGTGAAGCCTGCGTTCGGTACGATCGTCGTAGTGGACGAAATCACGATGATGCGTCCACCATCGGTAACATGGCGCGCACTTTCGCGAAGCGTATAGAAGGTGCCAAACACATTGGTTTTGGTGACAGCCTCGAACATCGCGTTATCGATTTCCGTGATCGGTGTGTCGATAAGCTCCCGCCCGGCATTGGCCACGACAATATCGATGCGCCCAAATCGAGCCAGCACTGCTGCGAATATGGCTTTGACAGCGTCCGGGTCGCTGATGTCTCCCCCGATGGCCATTGCTTGAGCGCCCTCAGCAACGAGAGCCTCGACATTTCGGTCGGCTGCGGCAGCGTCAGTGTTGTACGTCAACGCAACGGAAGCCCCCTCTCTGGCAAAACGACGTGCCAGGGATAATCCGAGCCCGCGCGATGCGCCGGTAATCAGTACAACTTTGTTGGTCATTCGCATGATCAGATTCCGTTGATGCTGCGTTCTGTAGAGGTTGCGTTGCCCTGCCACTGGACAAGTTCCTGCTCGACTTTGGCCATTTTTGCACGCATTCCGCCCATCGCATCGGCACCCAAGGCCGCGTGTACGGGTGGATGATCCGCCTCCATCAGGTTGATAATCGCCAAAGCCCCTTTTCCTGGAACATTCGGCTGCTTACCTTGCAGACCACCTATAGCTACACGGAACTTACCGACGGGTGTGCCTTCATAGTCATCGATTTTTTGCTCGACGTAAGCCAGTGAGCGACCCGCAAATTGGGTCTCGAATACACCGATGGTCAACACAGTCGTGGCGATGTTAAAGGGTGCAAGTTCACCTGCCAGTGCTTCCCCCAGGATGTCAGTAGCGCCCTTAGCGGCCGAGTACACGCCCATGCCCGGGTAGCCAATGAAGCCACCGATTGCGGAGAATTGAATGATGTGCCCGCTGCGCTGCTTGCGCATCGCAGGGGTTACAGCGCGAATGATGTTCAGGCCGCCAAAGAAATTCAGATCGAATACACGCCGCGCTTCTCGATCCGTCATTTCTTCAACTGCACCCACTGTGCCAGCACCCGCACAGTTGGCGACAATGTCGATACGTCCAAAGTGATCCAGCACCTGGGCCACACCCGTTTTGACCGCCACATCGTCTGTCACGTCTACCAAAACGCCCATGCCCTGCGCAGCATGTTTACCGTTATAGAAATCCACTTCTTCTTGCTTGCGAAAGGTGGCTGCGACTAGCGCACCTTTTTCCAGCAGTTGATGCACTAACTCGCGCCCCAATCCCGATGAGGCACCAGTAACGAGGACGACTTTGCCATTTATTGATTTCATTCTCTGCTCCGGGGTTTGGCTATTCACCGGATGTTAGGTATTGGGCCTCCCCCCAACAAGCCGGTTTGGCCAGATTCAACTTCCCGCTCATTGGACGCTCCTTCCCAGCGAAACATTGCCGAATAACCACATAGTTCTAGACGGTACCCTTGGAACTCTTCAAGATTAAAAATTGCCTTCCTATGATTGGGCCATACGTGAATCGGCTGGACCTGAACGATCTGTTTATTTTTGTCAATGTGGTCGATCGCGGTGGGTTTACTGCCGCAGTTGCAAGTACCGGTATGCCCAAGTCAACGCTTAGCCACCGCATGCAACAATTGGAGGGCGAATTAGGTGTGCGTTTGCTCAGCCGAACGTCGCGTCGCTTCGGTATGACCGAGGCAGGAGAAGAGTTTTACCAGCACGCACTGGCAGCGCTGCGAGAAGCGGAGATGGCAGAAATGTCAGTGCGTCAGCGGTTGTTGGAGCCCGTCGGGACCATCCGGTGTACCGCTGGAGTCGCGACCATGAATTTCGCCATGGCGGGCATGATCGCTGACTTCCTTCGTGTCTATCCCAAGATCAATATGGTCGCTCATGCAGCCGATCGAACCATCGATATTGTTGGCGAAAATTACGACGTCGCCATCCGGGCGCATGAGGCTCCATTGCCGGACTCCGATCTTGTCCAGCGCATGCTCGGGGTCGCTCCCTGGTTTCTGTTCGCCGGATCAAGCTATCTGGCCGAACATGGCGCACCGGCCACGCCAGCGGAGCTAAGCAGCCACGCCTCGATTTTCTTTGCGCGAGCTAATGCCCCCATGAACTGGCGGTTGCGCCATGTCACTTTATCGATCGAAGAAATTGCTGTGCCCATCATGCCGCGGCTGCAAAGCGAGGACATGCTCAGCCTGCAACATGCAGCTATCAGCGGGCTTGGGATTGTGGCCCTGCCGAGTTACATCGCGCGGGCGGCCGTTGCGCGTGGTGAGCTTCATCGAGTTCTGCCCGAATGGATAGCTGGCGATGCCAGGATCACTGCACTGGTACCTTCCCGCAAAGGATTACTGCCGTCAGTACGTGTTTTCTTGGATCACTTGGCTTCGGAGTTTCCCAAGATCCTCTAGCTGTAAAGCCATCCTTAATACGCTGGGCAAATCGTTGCAGCGGCTTCTCCGTGAATACAGCACATTTTTTTACCGAATACAGCAACTACGGCGGCACTACCGAGCGGGTAGGCGCCGAAGATAGGGGGAGTTCTCGACGTCCATTCCACCGGACACAGATTCCAGAAACCCCGTCTTGCTGGGTCAGGTACGCGTTCCTACCATGGTTTCTTGCCTCTCATCCTCGACGGCACTAACGATACCTGATCTGGAATCTATGACTTTGACAATCACACGACGCGGCGCGATAGCTTTGGGAGCACAGGCAGTGCTGGTTGCAATGACGGCAGGCGCTGCTACGTTTGCCTCTAGTGCAACGCGCAGCTCCAGTAAAACTAAAGAGACCCCTCGGACTGGCAAGCAGTTTGACGTGGTGATCGTCGGTGGTGGATCTGCCGGTGCCGTCCTTGCAGCACGTCTCAGTGCCGACCCGCTGCGCAGTGTGCTGCTGCTCGACGCAGGTCCCGACTTTGCGCCCGACCGGTATCCAGCAGTGCTGACGAACGCCGACCTAGTTGCCGCCTCTCCCGAATACGACTGGCATTACCATAGTGACGACTCAGCTCGGATAGGTCACGACATAGCCATCCCACGCGGCCGAGTGATCGGTGGTAGCTCCGCGGTCAATGCTGCTGTGGCGATGCGTGCGCGTCCTGCCGACTTTGCGCGCTGGGCCGGACGCGGAATCGAAGGTTGGGCTTGGCCGGAAGTGCTGTCCGCCTACCGAGCGATGGAAAACACGCCAACTGGCGAAGATGCATGGCATGGCCGTACCGGCCCATTTCCAGTGCGTCAGCGCACTGCTGCGCAGAATACTATCTCAATGCGTGCTTTCGTGGCGGCTGCCGAGTCAGTTGGACTGCCGCTCGTGGATGACTTCAACGGCGCGCGCCAGCACGGCGTAGGTCCCTACCCGTTGAATGTCATCAACGGCACCCGAATCAATACCGGCATGGCTTACCTGAGTGCAGACGTGCGGGCTCGCGCCAACCTCACTATCCGCGGCCACGCTGAAGCCGACCGCGTCCTGATAGAACGAGAACGCGCCATAGGTGTATTGCTAGTAGACGGCGAGATAGTTCCAGCCGGCGAAGTAATCTTGTCGGCCGGTGCCATAGGCAGCCCCGCTATCCTGCTACGTTCCGGTATCGGCCCACAAGGCCATCTTCGCGAGATGGGAATCGCCACCGTCGCTGATCTACCGGTAGGTGAACGGTTGCAAGAACATCCGTTTTTCTTCAACGTCTACGCGCTGAAGACCTCCGCAATTGCTATGACCCCAGCCGGCGGCGCCATCGCCTGGACTCGTTCGCAACACGCCGCACCGGACGATCTGGACTTACATATCTCCGGTACACACCTGATCGACCCAAAGGCAAGCCCTACCGGCGGTGCGATAGTGCTGGCATGCGCCGTCACATTACCTAAATCCAACGGTAGCGTACGCTTGACCAGCCGTGACCCCCGAGTTGCGCCGAACATTCGGTACAACTTTTTTGAACAGGAAAATGACTTGGATCGCATGGTCGAAGCTGTAGAACTGTCTCGCAAGATTGGCCGCAGTGCACCGTTTGCTGACTTGGTTGACCATGAAATGACACCGGGTAGCAGCGTACTTGAAGGCAAGGCTTTGCGACAAAACATCGTAAACAATGTCGCCGGCTATCAGCACCCCACGTCGAGCGTGCCGATGGGCGCGGACGGTGACAAGGCCGCCGTAGTCAACAATTGGGGCGCGGTGCGAGGTATCGCGGCACTGCGTGTTGTGGATGCCTCTATCATCCCGGATATCCCATCGGTGGCGACAAATCTTACTACTATCATGCTAGCCGAACGCATTGGTGCCCACCTGACTCGATAATTTCCCCGAACGCAGCGTAAAACTGGAGCATCAATGATTGGATCGCTAAAGCCGAACTCTGCAATAAGAACCATAATCTGAAATTGAATAAAATATACGGAGACCGTTGAGCAAACGCCGTCAATAGACGATAAATTGCAAATTAGAAGTTTGGCCGAAACAGCGCCGCAACTGCGGCGCGAGCCAAGAATGGTTTATTTTTATGTCGGACATATCTAGTGCTTATAAAAAAGAGCCAAACTACAGAAAGACTATTTATAATTACCCTAAGTATCACACATATAAATATAACCATTAAATAAGATAAATAAAGCCAGGAAGTTAATGCCTTACATTAAGAGAATTGAAATCTTAGAGAACTATAGAGAAGAGAATAATTTCCCCTTCTATTTGCCTTCAATTCAATCAATTAGCAAAATCGAGCTTCATCCCGTGATAAATTTTTTCGTTGGAGAAAACGGTGGCGGTAAGTCAACCCTCTTAGAGGCTATTGCAGTTTCATGTGGCTTTAATCATGAGGGAGGCAGTAAGAATTTCAAGTTTTCTTCCAGCGATGAAAAATCCCTACTGTCCAAGGCATTGCGCTTGTCACGCACAGCAAAGCGACCTCGAGATGGCTATTTTTATCGCGCAGAAAGTTTTTATAATGTAATTACAGAGATGAATAAGTTGGATTGCGGACCTGGCGGGCCAGCTATTAAGGACTCATACGGTGGAAACGATCTTCATACGAGGTCTCATGGGGAGGCTTTTATGGATCTGATTTTACATCGATTCGGAGGAAACGGATTGTATTTACTAGACGAGCCTGAATCTGCGCTATCTCCCCAACGCCAATTATCTCTGCTGGTACGTATAGCGGAACTCGCAAAACAAAATTCGCAGTTCATAATTGCAACTCACTCACCAATTTTAATTGCTTACCCGGGCGCCAGAATTTGGGAGTTTACCAATAGTGGATTGGTAGAGAAGGAATATTCAGAAACTGAAAACTACCTAATTATGAAAAGTTACTTTGCTAACCCTGAAAGCTTTATGAGCAAACTATTTGATGAGAAGCATGATTTTTAGTTAGTTCAGGCACTGAAGAGCATCGATGGCTAGAGCGTTTATCAAGATCGCTGGCGCAAAAAAATGAATTGTTGCCGATCGCGGCTTAATAAGTACGACGGTATTATTGCCTTGTTTAGCGTAGATCGAGATGCCGCCGATTTTGAGGAGAATGGCCACTTCTTGCCGAAAGCGGTAGCCTGGTACGGCAGGTTTCGGCTAGAAGCGCACTCGACAGTTAGCCGCTGATGTCTATACGCTGATCGATCTGGTGAAAGCACACCACTAAAAGGAGCAGTCATGTTGGTAGTTGCCGTTGATCGAGATAGCGTTCATGCGGGAGATGATCTGGAAAGTCATGCAATATCGATCACATTCGATCAATCAGCAACACTGCGCACCTTGATCGAAGTGATACAAGATATGGACTACCTACCTCGTATCAGTGGAGGCAAGGCCACTTGGGTTGTTTATTCATCTGGCAAACCATTAGGTGTTTTAGCCCAGCAATGGCCAGAACCTAAATTGGTCGTGCGCCCCGAGAGCATCGTGGATCAATATTTCGGAAATATCGAGCCTCGCCTACTTTTCAGATATTGGTGTCAGGCAGATCCAGATGAGGTCTTTTCGGATGCCCAGGCCGGAAATGAACTGCCATCACGATTTTAGGATGGGCAGGAGGCATTGCTTTAAATCAATGCGAGATTACTGCTGTGGGTCGAGAGCCGCCTCCCGTGAACGACTGCTGTTGGCCGATTGCCGCCCTTCGCAACGGGCAGCAATCGGCCAAAAGCGGTCTCTCGCGGGCAATGACGCTTACACCAGCAGAGGCGAGATACACCTTGGTAACGACTTCGTAACCTTCAGTCTACTGCTGCCGCTTTTTCCTCAGCCCATTACCTACAGCTATGCGCCCGTAAGCATACCTTTGATCTGCAACATCTGTGAGCTTCTGCTACATCAATTCCATTTTCCCTCCTGCCGGAAAGCACGCATGTGCATAGGGTCGACTCTCTCTCCCTAGCAACTCCTGCACCTAGAGTCTGGCAAAGCATGGATAGGCTTATGGAACGTATACGAATAGAATTTCACCAACATGAAAGCGATCACTCCGGGAATTAGCAGCATGGAAAACTACTACATTGAACGGAGACTTTTCGTCGGAGAAGACCCCATTTCAGAATCCGATTGCTTATCTGAAGGGGGGATCATCGTCGTACTGGCAGAGCCTGGTGCAGGCAAAACGGAGCTTCTTAACAGTTTTGCACGAAGATTAGGCGTCAGAAGCCAGCGGGCTAGCATCTTTCGTTACAGCACAACCGTCCCGACGTCTGCGGTGATCGTGATAGACGCGCTGGATGAGGTCGCGAGACAAGACCCGTCTGCAGTCGAACAAACCATCGTCAAGACATTCGAGTCGCAAGCGTCGACTGTCGTGTTTGCTAGTCGGTCATCTGAGTGGGGCAATGAACGAAATCGCTTCATAGAAGACTGCTTTGGCATCAAACCTAACGTCGTGCGTCTGAGCCCATTCGATGAGAGTGAACAAAGGGAGTTATTCGAGAGCCTTTTTCCCGAGGAAAAATTCGAAGCATTCCTGAGTGAAGCAACGAGATTCGGGCTATTGCCGATCCTCGGCAACCCGATGTTTTTCAAATTGTTCGTCGAAGGCTATATACAAGGCGGTAGGTTTTTCCATTCAAAGCATCAGATTTTCAAAGACGCAATCGACCGGCTTGCCAGTGATGATGGCAAAGGGGGCAGTCAAACGAGGAGACCACCGATCTCGCAGGTCGTTTCAGCAGCATCGGAAATGTTCGCAAAACTATTGTTATCAGGCTCGACCGGTGTTTCAACTGTCGAGCAACTGGATGAGCGTGGCTATCCCTACGTTTGCAGCGTCATCAAAGAGAGCACCCATGCTCTCAGTGCCCTTAATAGCCGAGTGTTCACCTCGACAGTAAATGCTGATTTTCACGAGCCTGCGCACCGGATAGTAGCCGAATATTGCGCCGCTCAATACATCGCGCAACGTATCAGCGATCCTACCGATCGATTGTCTCTACGCCGGTGTCTGGCATTAATTGCGCCAAATTCGGTCGTCCGGGACGAACTTCGCGGCTTGCTTGGTTGGCTTGCTGCTCTGGGTAATCAAGCATTACAAGAAACAATCATAGAAATTGATCCCTATGCAGTGTTGGCCAACGGTGATCCAGCACAGCTCACGGCAAAATCAAAGCAACTGTTACTGCGCAGCCTGCGTAAATTGTCTGAGTCAGACCCCTATTTTCGGCGTTCGGATGCGTGGCGCCAATTCAATCTCGTCGGTTTTTTTACTGACGATGTAGTCGACGACATCAAAATTATTCTGCGCGGCCGTAGCGATGATTCGCACCTCCCCCAGCTCATACTCGAACTGTTACACAACGCTGAAGCGGTCGAACCGCTGACCGTCGACCTTCGAGTATTCATGCTCAATTCAGCCAACGAATTTACCAGCCGACTGCTCGCCCATCGATGCCTATCGAAAGTGCCAGGCTATCGCTCAATAAATGATTTCGAGCAGCTACTCGACGAGGGTAGCCCTGATGCATTGATGATTGCGGCGAGCTTTGTCAGCACCCCCTCATTGCGCCCCATAGAAAAGAACCTAATTCTCCGGCTTCTCCGTCAGTTTGCGTTGTTAGGTGATGCTATATTTGATTCCGGGCCGCAACGAAGCACCGATGTTCGTTACTTCATTACACAGTTAGTTAACTCCCTCAGCTATGACCACACTGTCTGGCTTCTGGACCATCTGACCGCCGGCTTGACCTGCACCTGCAACGCGGCGAGCGAGTTTGATTGCCATTGCCGCACAAGCATTAGCAAAATTGTCGCTCGCTTGCTTGATCAATATTTCGAGCTTGGCGAGGAAGAGCACAATCCTAAGCACATCTGGGGCTGGTCAAAAAACCTCAAATTTGAACGCGAGGCGTCCTCTAAGGAGAGCCGTGCAGTCGCATTTTTACAAGAAAACGATGAGTTGCGGCAATCAATACACATTCTGGCGTTTGAAAATACGACGCAACCTAGCCAGATTTGGGAAATGATTTGCCATCTACGCTGGGGCTCCCCTCATGAGGGACTACGGTTCAAACATCAGGATGTCGACGCCATCGTTGATTATGGCTTCAATACCAATAACTTAAAGCTTTGGGAAGCATTCGTGCCCCCCCACAACCGGCACTCAAAAGAAAAAAAACAGGACACTCTGCGCTTTAAGATGCGCGCCCAGGCTCGTGGTAAGCCAGAGTTTATGGCGCAATGGATTCGGCTCGATCGTCATTGGCGCAGTTCCCAACACCCTCTCCAATTTTTGCGACGCAATAAACGATTCAAGCTTCGAGACCAATTGGTCCGGGATTCTAACCTAGCCCACCTCCAAGCCAATCGAAGTCGAATTGAGCAAGGCGTCGATTGGTGGTGGAATCAGCATTTCGCACAAAACTATCTCTATTTCCCCGAGGATCTGCCGAGGATTGTTGACGACATCAACACAGCAGAAAAAGCTCTCGCCAACTGCATTGTCTCGCGCTCGACACATACTCCAACGCTTGGAGAACTCGCAAGGGGACATGGACAACATATAGTGGGTGTTTTACACGCCGGTTGTTTGATTCATTTCCGTATGAACGGGTCACTCGCGGACATAGACGAAAAAATCTTGCGTGCCGTGAAAACCGATCTCGGAGGTGCGAGGTGCTACAGAAACGGTGAAATCGAGTTGCTGGAGGCGGAAGTTGATGCTCGGATTTTTCAATCCGAAACAGATATCGAAGTGTTCGCACGCGAGTTTATTGAGCCCACCCTCTCAAATCCTCAAGGGGAGCACAATAATTTATGGTTTCTTGAACATAAAGTTGCCTTTCAGTTTTTACAATCTAAATTGGGCGCCGAATGGCTCGAACAGCACAACAGCGCACCGCTGGAAACGATTGGCAGACTTTTTGATCTCTGCGCGAAGGTCTGCAGCCGCTCGTATTTGGTCACACTGATCGAAAAGCGTTGTCAGGAACTGCTCTGGACGGCAGGTAAAGCAGAGGACGATGTTACAAAAGCGCGCAGAAAATTCTGGGCGTTGCGACATTTTTTCTTTTCCGATACCGATGCATTCGATATGTGGAGTGATGCCTTGTCCGAAGCTGATAGCATATTTTTTGTGGAACAGCGCGCTGGCCGGTTCAACCACGGCGAAGCAACAGGCTGGCCAACACTCAATGCAAATAAAATATTTCTGATTGTCGAGACCTACGTATTGGTTTGGCCGAAAGTCCCTCTGCCTAGGTCTTGGGGTTCAGACTCGCCAAAAGAAGAAACGGCGTACCGCTTCATCAGAGATGCGATTTGGCGAATTGAGCAGGATGACCCTATCAGGAGCATTCCCGTCATCAATAGAATGCTTTCAGATTCCAGATTTTCTGATTTCTACAATGATCTGCGCAGTATGAAAATGGCTGCCATCCGTAAAAAGGGGGTGCGTGATTTTAGATTAGCGACGCCCTCTGAAATATTTGCGCTCATAGATGAAGGCGGCATTGCGTCCGTCGAGGATATGAGAGCCTTGCTTGTTGAGGAGTTGGAATTAGCACAGCGGTGGCTCAAGGGTGCAGAAACCGATCCGTTAGAGATGTTCTGGCCGCAGGGCAAGCGCGTAGATGAAAACACTGCGCGTAATAGGATAGTAGAAAGGCTCCAGCTGCGCATGACGGCACTCAATACGTCGGTAGTCATCGAGCATCATATGGCTGGCTCAAATCGATGCGACTTTACCGCAACCAAAATTATTGACGGCCGCAGCCATCTCCTCGTCTGCGAAGTTAAAGGGCAGTGGCACCCGAAGCTCTTCACCGCCGCGGCTAACCAGTTGAACGATCTGTACGCTGTCCACCCGGATGCGGCCTCGCAAGGTATTTACCTGGTTTTATGGTTCGGGGCAGACGTCAAAGTAGCCGGTAAAACTAACCATGGGTATACGACTCCCGAGGAGCTTTGCAGCGCAATATCGACAACCATGCCCCCAGAGCTTCACGGCCTAATTGATGTCCACGTGCTTGATCTCTCAAGGTGATATCGCTTTATCCCTCCCCGCACCTTTTATCGAATTGGCTATCAAGCGAGGCCTAGCGACCTGTCATGGGGGGCTTCTATCAGCCAAAAGCAGACAATTATAGACGGTCAGAAGCGGCCGTTCAGTTTCGGGTTGTTGTCGACATGGTAGTGAATTCTGGAAGATGACGACTGCATTTCTGAACCAATATTTCTATAACTCCACGACGGCTTGCTGTTACCCTTTTCAGAGGGCCCCGCCGCAGCTCTCAAAGAATCGAGCTCGATCTACTGCAAGCGACAATTAAACGATAAGTTGCGCGAGCTGTGCTGGTAGATGCAGCGCCTAAACCACCGTCAATCAAAGGAATGAAGGACCTAGTCATGAGCAAAGAATTAAACAACCAAGTCGCTCCACCACTTCTGAACGCCCCTCTGACCATTACTCTGTCGATCAGTGAATTAAGACACCTGAATGCTTACCGAGAGGCGGTGTATGCGCTTCAAACCGAAAATTGGCCTACTGACGCTAAAAAAGGTTCGAGGCCTGACGCGTATCGTAAGCATTTTAGGGAGCAGCGAGACGCAGCAAAAGAGGCTTTGGTGCAAATGCTCAATGATGCCGTTAGTGCGTAGCCAGTTTGCGCTGAAAAATAGGAAAAATTGTAGCTGTCACCCCCGGCGCGTTATTCATCAAGGAGTCAAAGATGCATCCAATCGAAAAGGAAATTCTTCTCGACGAGGAAAGTCCAGTTTTTAAAGCAGAAGCAAAAGGTAATGGTGTAGAGGTTCATACTGCCAATGATCTCGAGTTTTACATCGTCCGTTGCGGAAAAGCTCTAAGCCAATTAAGCGGCTCAATGGACAAAGCTCGGTTGTCGCTGGAGCTATTGAATACCAAGTACCTTGACTCTATTTCTACGGAAGATCGGTCTAGAAGCGCTTTAATAGAGATGATGGTAGAGAATGGCATCATTAGAGTTCAATCAATATATGATCGGGCGCTAATTCTCACCAATAATATTCTAGATCTGGGGATTGACAATCAGTACATCCATCATCCGCTGATTGTCACGAACGAAAATGTTGTACGATATGGTTTGGATAAACCTCTCAAGGCATTTAGTAAGGCGTGTAGCGAGTTCAAAACTATAAGAAATAGGGTGATTCACCATGATCGCTTCACTGCGGAGCAGTTCGATCAGTTATCCTTAATCATCAGCGCAGACCACTTGGCTAAGACAGTAGGTAGGAAGGGGGTTGTAAATGAAGATGTGCTGCGTGCGGTGATCAAGAACTACCTTAGCTCTAAGCAGGAAGAACTAACCAGTTACCTGGACGGAATAGAAACACGGCTTCATGAGCTTTATGACGTCATGCTGCCGGTTTATATTCATTACAAGAAAAAGTTTCGTAGGAAATAAATATTGCGATACCCAATACAAATTAGAGTCTAAGAGCTAAAATTTAGCGGGAAATAACACCGCACACCACCGACCCTTGAATGAGTATTTCGCAATATCCTCTGAACTAACAGCGTACAGTTTTTTCAGCCCTGCCGCTGTCTGAATTGCTATCCTTTCGATGAGAAACAAAGTGACTACTTTTGGCCGACTCCCGTCCGTCGTGACAGGCAGAGGGCGACCCAAAGCGGACACTAACGATTAAGCTAACAAACGACCAGTGATCAATTTAATATATCGCGTCACGTTTTCTCAATTTTTATATTGTACTTGTTTTCCATGTAAGAGATGAATTCTTCGATGGCTAATGAGATTGCATCAAGGATATGGGTGTACGCCTCTTTGGTTAGACTCCTGTCTATTGCAAAGTGGTGGACAATGCCGTGGCGATACTGGATTATTTCTGAGATTCTATTCTCGAGAAATATTATTGATTGTCCGATACGTTTCTTCTTGAATAAGATATTTCTTACGTCAATGTTTAGCCAGTCTTTGTATGCTTTGTTTAGCTGCTCAAGATTTTGAAATGTGTAGCTTTCCGCTATTATGCTTTCAATGCTTTGTTTGTTTCTATGTACGTTTAGTGCTGTAGTGAAATCAATTTTTGCCTTGTGCGTTTCTCTTTTTTCTAAGGCGTGTTTGTCGTAAGCAATTAAGATTTGAAATGCTTGCGAGAAGAAGTATTCAAACATTGCAACTGCGAATGGTACTAACCCGTTATAAATTATCCGGCTAGGATCCATGCTGTTTGCGAGCTCATTGAATTCGTCAATTTTATTGCCGGTTTTTTTGAGGGGGGTTATCGATGGGGGAGGGAGCGCATATTTCACTGATGATATTTGCTGGGTGATATGTTGATATATTCCGGATATTCCTCTGCTTATTGGAGTGCTTTTATCCTCCCATAATGGCGCATATTTATTGGTGCCGTAGTCGCCCTTTATTGTTCCGCCAAACCTTTTTCTCGCGCCTCTGAGAACTTCGTTTAGCATTGCGACATCGTGCCAGCTTGCACTGTATAGGTTTCGCACATGTAATGCCCAGCCGTTTTCAGTGATTTTTTCCTCTTCTGTTGATATAGGATAGATGTCAGCCGAAACACCATCGATAGACTTAAAATCTTGGCTATCGAACCATGAATAATTCAGTGTTCCCTTGGGCCAATCCCAAAAGTGGCCGCACCTCACAAAGCCAAGGTTTTCTAGGTATTCACCAAGCTCTTTTCGAGATGCCTTCTTGGGGTACAGGGTAACGTCTCTTCCCATAATTCGTTAGTTCCAGAAAAGCTAGTGGGGACTGCCAAATTACTATAGGTATGGCAACACATGTGGCGTATAAAATTCCACGTCCATGCGTAGCCCCCTTGAGCCAGTTGAGTCCAGCGTTAGAAACGCGACGCGGGCAGCGGACAAAAAGCGAAAAGATCTGCACGGATGTTACGAAGTCGTTGGTAGTGTGTCTATGGTTGAGTCTGGGTTGATTGCCCCCTACGTAAGCGTCCGCTTTTGGCCGATTTCTGCCTGTCGCGACCGGTTGAAACCGATATCGCCGCGACGATTCAGCCACAAAATTTTCAGCCTTTACGCAATGCGCCTCCTCTTTTGCTGTCTGTAACCCTGACTCCGCAAAAGGAAAGGCTTCATGTCGATACGCCCTCTGCTCTGCCTGCTTGCATTGCCGTTGTTCGCAGGCTGCCAGTTTTTGCCCCATACCAACTACTTTACCGCGCCCGAAAACGAGCCCAACCCTGCCTGGGTACGTATCGTCGACTACACGCAGCACGCCGAAATTTACCAATACGAAAACGGCAAACGTTCGGGCGGCGCCGTTCGCACCGGCCCCCTGCCGTTCACCCACACACAGGACGTGGGCATGCCAAAGGCAGGGCAAGACCTTACATGGGACTATTACGAAACGCAGATCCGACCCGGTATCGAAACGCAAGTGGATCTATTCTGGGAGGGGACACGCACTCGTTCCTGCTATGTCTCGACTAAGTTCACGCCCCAAGCCGGACGCTATTACCAGTTCAGGCTGACATCCGGCTCATCAGGCAACTGTAGGTTATACGCATCACTGATCGAGCGCGACAAGGAAGGAAGCGGTTGGCATCTCACGCCAAACCCGCAGGTGACCTATAACGGCGATGGACCGACGGCCAAAACCCATTACGAGAACAGCCGCTTTGAGAACCCCAATTATCGTCCACCCGCGGATCTCTATCCGGGGATAGACGTTTACTAAACAGGTAAACGACTACAAGGAATCGTTGATTGGCTAGCGCAAAATACTTCCGAATGATCGGTGAGCGAGCCTCAGAGGATCTGTTTGCATGGTCGGCATTTGTCGTGCAAACAGAATTCCTATGGCAAGACACGGCGTCAGTCCAGGACGCTGTCGCTTGGCAGCGTGTTTGGTTCGAGCTGGAAATACTCAACGGGCTTGCATTGGCGCAATGGGAGGATGAGGGAAAGCCTGATAACTGGTCGTGCCGCTGGAACGCCGACTATCGACAAGAAGCGGCGGTCCTGGCGAATGAGTTGTTGGAGCTGCTGTGCGATGCAGTCTGTTCAAAACATGCCGAATAGAAACTCGGCTGCTCAATGAACCTTTGTCTTTGGGGACTTGTCATTACGAAAATGGGCATGACCCGGTATATCCGGCTAGACCTGTCGCAAGGTGAGTATATGGAAGACATAGATGATTTTAGATTTAGATGCCACGAGCTACTAGTTGAGCTTGATGCCGCCAATACCAAAATGATGATGATGGTGGTCTCGAAGAGAGTTTCAGGGCCTGATTGGGATGAGGAAGTCAAAAAGCATCATGAAGCATACAAGGCCTGGAACTCTTTTCTTCATCCCGTTACCGTCCCTCCAGACGATCAGCATTAGTTCTTATTAAGTGGCCAGAAGGTTCCCGAACAATGGGGCTGGGCACGACCAAGTGTTGTAAATGCTTCTATCGTATCGGGCCGGAATCAGTCTGGGGTATCGCCATTGCCAGCTTTGAGTCGAAAGCGGCTTTTAGTAAATGGCGGCTAATGGCCCAGAGTGTGTAAAAACGCTTCACCAAAATTTAAGTGTCCGCGTCTACGTCAAATCTGAAATTTATCGGTACGTCAGCAGATGTGGATTTTGCGTAGAAGCGCGATTTTCGGTTCGGTTTTGAGTACCTGTCGCGCTCAAAAACGTTTTTCCACAGCCTCGGCCAGAAGCAGCCATTCATAATCCCTTAAGGTATAGGGATGCTAACCTCGCTAGGCCAAACTGAGGCAAGGCACCTGAGAGATTCCGGGGATCAAAAAATGGAAGAAACACTCTCCTCTACATTTATGCGCACCAAAGGGAAGCCCATAAGTTTCAATGGAAAAACTATCGTTGCGATCATGGAGATCAAGATCACAGAGCCCAGAACCGTCTTTTCAGTTCGTCGATTGGGCGCTACGAACGGTCGAGTGCAAGGATTGGCATTAAAGATGATGGGCGGGCAAATCGTCGTCGAAGGCTCTGGCAACGGCTGTCCCGAAATAGTTTTGTGGTCTGATATCAGTCCCGATGCTTTGGAGATAGAAGTGTTTTCTAAAGGTGGAAACGTTCTAAAAATCTGGAACGTCTGGAAGAGCGCTTTTGGCATGAATGCATGGGTTGGCAATGCTGGAATTCACGTCCACGGGACCGATGGCACGATGACGTTGGAATGTAGCGACGGGGTGGGTGATGTCGACTTCTCCGATTATGTGGTTGTTGTGGAAAAACGATAATGCACGGAGTTATGTCGGCTTTGGGTCGACTCCCCCCCATAGTGAACGGCGGAGGTCGTTCAAACCCCTAGCCAAATACACTGTCGCGAAGATCGCACTCAAAAATTTTGGTGCAAGTGTGCAGCCAAGGAAAAGGGAGGATTCATGAGTCTTGATCTGTGCTTGGAAGCTGATAGTACGCTCACAATTTCGACGCTGAGCAAGGCAGTTGCGAATGCCGGTGCTTGGGAAATAGAGGTCGCAGGAAATGGGCTATACGCTGAATTTACCTCGGGACTTAAATTGAGTACCAATGACGTACTCGATGCCCCTACGATTTATGCTGAGAATACAATGGGTATCGACTTCCCTGTCGCTGTGCGTTGCACCATCAGAATTAAAGGGCCCGAACCAGAGGGGGAGTCGGCTATGGAAGATCTGGATAAAATCGCTCGGTCCATATCTCAGTCGTGTTCGGCTTTCTTTCTTATTAGCTTTCAGTTCGAAAAAACCTTGTACTGGCGGGATGCGACAGGGCTGCATCGTCCTTGAGGTAGGTGCCTGCGCGTCCTCTTTCAGACATTTCCGAATGGTGTTTTTTCGGACGAAAACCCCCCTGAATTGAGGAGCTGCTTTTGGCCGATCTCTGACTGTCGCCACCGTCAGCTTTGGGTCGGTTTCAGCCGGTCGCGACAGGCAGAAATCGGCCAAAAGGAGTGGACTACCCCCGCTCCCGTAGACATTTTCCAGCCTCAAAGTGAGGCACTTTCAAAGGCCTCAGGACTGACGCCGCCCAGGTGACTGTGACGACGCGTTCGGTTGTAAAACGCCTCAATGTAATCGAATACGTCGGCACGGGCCATGTCCCGGGTTTTGTAGATCCTCTTGCGGATGCGTTCTTTTTTCAGGCTACTGAAAAAAGACTCAGCCACGGCATTGTCCCAGCAGTTTCCTCGGCGGCTCATACTCGGCTCGAGGTGGTTGGCCAGACAAAAACGTTTCCAGTCATCGCTACCATATTGGCTACCCTGGTCCGAATGCACGATGACTCTGGTTTTGGGTTTACGGCGCCATACCGCCATGAGCAGCGCGTCCAGCGCCAGCTCCTTGCCTAGCGTTGGCTTCATTGACCAGCCGACCACCTTGCGAGCGTAGAGATCCAGTACGACAGCCAGATATAGCCATCCCTGCCACGTTCGGATGTAAGTGATATCGGTCACCCAAGCCTTATTAGGGGCATCGACAGTGAAGGCCCGGTTAAGTCGATTGGGGGCAATGATCGATGGTCTGCCTTTGATTGCGCGCGGGGCTTTATATCCTCTGAGCGCCTTGATTTTATTGGTGCGCATCAGTGCCGCGACACGGTGCTTGCCGCAACTTTCTCCAGCCTCGCGCAAGTCAGCAAACACCCGCCGTGCGCCATACACACCTCGACTGGCCGCATAGGAGTCGCGGATCAGCCCTAACAGCCGACCATTCTCTTTTTCGCGGTCAGAAACAGGCTTGTGTAGCCATTGATAGAACCCGGCACGAGCAACTTGCAAAACCCGGCACAGCGTAGTGACCGCGTATTGATGCCGATGCTCGTTCATAAAGCGGTATTTCACTCGGGTTCCCTGGCGAAGTACCGCGCTGCTTTTTTTAATATGTCGCGCTCTTCTTCCAAGCGTCGCATTTGGGCTCGCAGCCGCAAAATCTCGCTTTTGGCTTCGAGCAACTCGCTGGCCTGTTTCTCGGTTTTGTCAGGCGTCACGGCTTTGACCCATTTGTAGAGGCTGTGGGTCGAAACGCCGAGGCGCTCGGCTGTTTCCGCAACGGAGTATCCGCGTTCAATAACTTGCCTCACGGCTTCTGCCTTGAATTCCGGCGTGAATCGTTGGGTGCTCATAAACTTTCTCCTATGCTCAAAGCATAGGCTGGAGATGTCTACGATGCCGGGGGCAGTCCAGAAGCCAGTCAAAGGCGTCTAGAAAATCAGGGGCGATTCAATAAGTGATTTTCCCGAACACTGGTTCGAATCTTAAAATCGCATCGATATCGGCAAGTTTGGCAAGCCGGATTACTGCGTCCATGGCATCTTCCTTTTTTCTATCCGTGTGATGCACTCGTTGCGCTAGAACCGCTTCTCGCAAAGCATCAACCAGTGCCTGAAGCTGTACACCGGTCTGTCCGACCCATTGGGCCAGTGTTGAGCGCGGGATCGCTAAGAGTGCACATCCTTACCCTGAGGATCGCTTCGCGTCACGTACCCAAGGCAGGAGCCGTATGCGGTAGTTCCGCACGTACGGATCTGAGCGGGGGGCGGCAGGTAACTGCCGTCCCTACCGCGACCACTACGGCGGCGGAGGTATTTGGGCCACGCGTTATTTGCGTTGTTCTTTCAGGCGGAGACTGCGGCGGCGTCCAGGGACACCAACACAGTGGCAGCAGCTGGTGGTAAGTGCTTGGTTCAGGAACCACAGGATGCAGTTGTAGCCAGCGTGCCTATCAGTATCATTCAGCGAGACCATCCCGACGCCATAGTCAACAAAGACAACATGGCGGCAGCGCTGGTGAGTGCGGTTATTGGCGTGCTTACTTAGCTCACTCCTCTAGCTCATCCCGCGAGTAACGGTGCATAATCTTGCGCGTAGGTGCTCAACCCGCGCGACTTGTGATATTTTCAACAAGGGATGGGGTGCTCGTAACAACGCTCTCTCGCGATGGGGTAGCAGCACACATGAAAACAAGCATATACGTTTTTGTTACTCCCCTTGCGTACATACAGCGACAGCCTTCAAAGGAAGTGCAAGCCAACACTCAGGTTTCATGTGGATGAACTCCTAAGGTGAGAACGAGTCTTAATGCCTATAAGACAGACAATACCTAAGGTTCATGAAGTCCGACTTACCCACAGGATTCGGTGCTTACACAGGTGCAAAATGTTCTCCCCGCTTTTAAGGCAGTTGTGCGCTTTCCTCTTACTCGCTGCCTCAGGCATCTCCGTCGCCTCAGATCCGGCTACAGCGCCGATTCGGGTTGTCACTGAGGAATTGCCGCCATACAACATGGCAGAAAACGGAGTGGTCACAGGCCTGAGTACGGAAATCGTGCAAGCAGTTATGGCCGGTCTCGGGCTCAACTCCAAGATTGATATTCTGCCTTGGGCTCGCGCCTATGATTTAGCGCAACATTCCGACAACGTCCTGATCTATTCGATGGCAAGAACCCAAGAGCGGGAACATCTCTTCAAATGGGTCGGAGCCATCGCACCGACGAGGTGGTTTCTGTTCAGTCTGTCCGAAAGACCTATTTGGCTGAATTCACTCGACGATGCACGTCAGTATCACATCGCGACTGTCAAACAGGACGTTGGTGAGCAGTACATGATGGCCCACGGGTTCCAGGTGGGCAAAGAGTTACTGTCTAGCAGCATGTACGAGAACACTTACCGCAAGCTTAAGGTCGATCACGTTGAGCTGTGGATCTCCAATGAGCTCAACGCCATTCACCTTATGCGCAAGAATGGGGATGATCCTGAAATGACGATGGTGCGTTCACTGCCGTTACCCGAGCTATCAAGTGAAGAAGGACTGTACATGGCCTTCAGTCCAGCTACGCCAGACGCAACCGTAGAACGGTTTAGGGCAGAATTGGATCGGATCAAGCAAGATGGCACATATCACGCTATCGTCAAAAAATGGCTCCAAGGTCCTTCACATTGAACGCATCGACTGCTGCCTCTCACGAAGGTCCCACATCGGCCAGAAGCGGACGTTTAGAACAGAGAAATAAATCTGTTCTCTTTTCCCAATAGACATCATTGCGGGGTACGCAAGGCTATCGCGTGGTGCGCGCAGCGCTCTCTACAAAAGCACCTTAGCACTTGGCGCCGCACAATTAGGCGAAGCATGGACTTCGCGTACACTAACGTTATGCCTGAGCCAATGCACTAACGAACAGCTCGTAGAGTGCTTGTGGTGGTATTGGGGGGAATAAGCAACTAGCACGGTTGAAGTTACAAGCGCTAGCTGAGTGCAGCGTGAGTGCCCCACCAGTTAAAAGAAAACTGATGCTCTGGCGACTCCTGAAGTGGCTGGCATTTCTTTCTTCATCTGTTCCGGCACATGGTTGAAGGTCTAGCCTGTAGCGTGCAGGATCGGGTTGGATGGTACAGCGGTTCTTACACCCATCAACTTGATCTAGAAATTGCCTCTTTGCTAATCAGTGTCTGCGCACGCACATATTGTCCTGGCGTAACACCCATTATCCGACGGAACATGGCAATGAAAGCACTAATATTTTCGTAGCCAAGCTCAATCGCCGTTGTCGTCACTGACATCCCCTCGACCAATAGTTGAATAGCGCGCAACGTGCGCGCACGTTGTCGCCATTCAGAAAAACTAAAACCGGTTTCAGCGACCAGACGCCGGGCAAGTGTTCTAGGTGCCATACCTGACCAAGCAGCCCAATCCTCAAGTGATCTATTGTCATCAAGCTGAGCAAGTATCGCATCGGTGATACGCCTCAAGCGCGGGTCATTGGGGTGCGTCAGACCGATGGGTTCAGCGGGTGAGGTAGCAATTTCATCCAAGATGACTGCTGCAACCCGCGACTCCATTTCGTTGCGGGGTGGTTGTCCCCACGATGCAGCGCGGCTTACCGCTTCGCGCAGCAAACTGCTGACCCTAAATGTGCATGGCATTTGATGCAGGATCCCGCACTCTCGCTCCGCGATATAGACCATCGCTCCTGCAAAAGCGCCATGTGACATCATCGCGTGTGCGACACGGGGAGGTATCCAAATGGCATGGGTCGCTGGCACTACCCATGAGCCGCCGTCAGTGCTGACGGAAAGCAGGCCGGCAAGGCTTGCGATTAGTTGGCCTGTCGTATGAGTGTGGGGCGCCGTTTCGCGGATCGCCCGGTCGCGTTGCTCTATCGCCAACAGTGGCATAAGCGCGCGATTCATGGCTGATTTACGTTATCCAATGTCATATCCGAGGTAGCCATATCCTGAATGCCTAATGGAGAATAAGACCGGTCAGACGAATACTCAATGTCTAAAAAACGCAAATGTTGCTTCTCTTGGATTGGCCTGATTATGCGTACCTCTCACACATTTATTTTCTGTGTTTTGGCCGTAACAGCTGGATGCGCAAGCTCACCTCCCTATTTGGCCCGTGAACCTTTAAAGGAGCATTTGATGAATTCTAACCACATGGTGCATGCCGTCGATCATATTGGCTTCGCAGTCAGTTCATTGGAAGAAGCCATTCGCTTCTGGACAATTGGACTTGGGTTCACTCTTGAGCGTCAGTCGGAAATGGGCGGATCATTCATTTTGCAAGTAACCGGCACCGCCGATCCGAGCGTGCGAACGGCAATAGTCAAAGGCCCGGATGGCAGCCGAGTAGAGTTGCTGGAATATTCGCAGGGTGACCGCCACGGTATCACTCTACCTACGGCATCAGCGATTGGTTCAGCGCATTTGGCATTGAGAGTGCAAGACATATACGCCGTACTCGAACGCATTGAGCAAGCAGGCTGGAAAGCAAGAGGCAAGCCTCAAGCGATTCCCGCAGGCCCACGCAAGGGAACTCTAGTTGTATATGTGACCGGGCCAGATCATATCACTCTGGAACTGATGCAGGCTAATGAGTAGCTTCCTACCGAAGGCTGTTAAGCTTATTTCCCTAAAGCAATTACTTAAAGCGCTCTCCGTCGCGCATGACGTCTCATGCCAACTGGTCTCAATGGTTATCATCGGTTGGCATGTCCCCCGATAGCTTCTCCAGCAGCCTCAAATTTGACCAGTCTGAGCTGGCAATCGACGCGGCCCGGCGCGATCAAGGTTTAGTGCTTACCAGCCGTAGGTTGGTTGAAGAAGACGTACAACTAGGCTTTCTCGTACCTGTCTTTGAATCTGTACTAAAGACTGGCAAGGGCTATTATTTGGTGCAGGCCAAAGATGTGGTGCTGGGTGAAGCAGCCCAACTTTTGCGCCGGTGGCTTTGCGATGTAGCGCAGCGAGTTCAACAAAACTGATGACTTAAGGGCGATGCTTTCTATTTAACGTGAACGGCAGGGGTCGAGAAGGTGACGTTGCCAGACGCCTTTCGCCAAGGCGCCAGGATCAGTGCAATCGCGCACCGCAACCTCACAGGTTCACCGGACGACCGGACGAAGGTGTACACCATTCTGGAGCCCCATTTATGGGGCGGCATGGTGGTGCCGCTCAACAGTTCTCGGCCATGTGCGGTCTCATTAGTCGTTATGACCTCAAAGTCGTATTTGAGCGAGTTGGTGGTTACGTCGTACTGTCCAGCTTGCCGCCGTTTTTTATCTGGCTCAATCTGTATTGTGTATTCAGTATTCGTCGCGGGTGCTCCTGGAACGGTGCCTTCATTTCTTCGCAGATGTCCATCGTCCTTTCTTACCTGAGCGCAATTTGCCGGCGAGCCATGACAGCGCTATCGCCGGAATTGAGAGAAAGGCCGCAATGATGATACCAACAGCTAGCAACGGGGATGTACCCGAAGTCGCCAAAACCACGGGGATCTGAGAGAGCATTACAATGCCGCCTGCGGACCACTGTGAGCTTTTTAGAACGGCTCCAAGGATCACGGACAACACTAGCGCGGCGGGATAGATGATGGTCCAGTAACTGGCTAGGTCCCAAGGCTCCGCAGCGCCTGTGATTGCTGAAACAACAGTCCAAAAAAACAGGGACACAACGCAGGTAACAATGAATGGCATGAACAATTCCTGGAACTTGGGGGCAAATCGGCTTTGGTCGTTATCGTAATCGTGGTTGATGGTCCAGTCTCTTAATTTTGTTCTTAACTATCTCGTGAAAAAATGACGAATCCCCGCGATTGCTGCCAACTTAGAGGTTTTCGGCCTCTAGCCCACTTCGTCGGCGTGTTCGCGCCAACATCCCCCATATAAGTCTTATGCCATCTGAATGATGACGCACGCCATCGCTGAATTTACTGATCCAGGCGTTGACGAAACCGAGGAACAGCAAAATCCAAAAAAAGCCTCATTTTCAGGGGCATGTGTCCAGGTGACATGTGGATCAGGTTGATAGGCGCCGACAAAGGCTCATATTTATCCAGCACAATCTCCAGCAGTCCCTTGCTGACCGCTTCCGCGACTTGGTAGTGCAATAACTGAACGACTCCAACGCCATCAATGGCGGCCTGCGCTGCTGCGTCAGCGGTCGTCACCGATAAGCGCGGGGTAATCCGCCTCGTTGATTCTGCCACGCCATGTTTTGAGTGTTGAAAAGGCATAGGGGCGTCAAGTCGCACGGTTGGCAAGTTCTGCAGATCTGCGGGACATTCAGGTCTTCCATACGCTTGCAGTAGCCTAGGACTCGCGCAAATTACAGTTCTCATGGCCCCCACCTGAGTGGCGATCATGCCGCTATCAGCGAGTGTTCCAATACGCACTGCCATGTCCACGTGGTCGTCAACGAGGTGAGCGTTGCGATCAGAAAGCAAGAGCCGGATGTTGATTTCGGAAAACTCACCTAAAAACGCGTTGACGATCGGCAGCACATGCAGCCGGCCGAACATGATTGGCGCGGTCAGGACCAGTTCGCCTTTGGGGGCAATGAATTCTCCGGCAGCTTCGCGTTCGGCAACCTCCAACTGCTCCAATATTCGGCGTGCAGCAGCCACATAAGCCACCCCTGCATCGGTCAACGAGAGCCTACGCGTGGTCCGAATCAATAAACGGCTACCTATCAGCGTCTCCAGGTCAGAAATTTTCCTGCTGATGGTGGGAAGAGGGATATCGGCTAGCCGTCCGGCTGCCGTCAGGCTGCCAGCATCAATCGCAGCCACGAGCAGCTTCATTGCCTCAAATCTGTCCATGGGATATTCCAATATTTGGTAGGGAGATTACCAATATTCTCAGATTATGTTGGGTTAGTGAAACATGCAATATAGCCCTATCAAGTGGGTGCGCCTGACGCTCGACAAGCCATGAACTCACCGCCTGATAGACCACTTATCTTTTTCATTCAGTGTCCAAGGAGTTTGCATGAGCATTAAAACGTTGTTATCCGCCACTGCCCTCAGTGCAGCGCTCGCCACCGCAGGAGTGGAAGCAGCCGACATTAGCCACCAAAGGGCAAGCGACGTTCAACACCATTTTGTAGAGGTAAAAGGGGTCCGCATCTTCTATCGGGAAGCGGGCGACCCATCGGCGCCAACCATCGTGTTGCTTCATGGATTCCCTACCTCGTCATTCATGTATCGCGACTTGATGTCGAAGCTAGCGGACCGTTACCACGTGATTGCCCCTGACTTCCCAGGTTTTGGATTCTCGGACAGCCCTGATCGGGCGAAGTACTCATACACGTTCGACAACATCGCCAAAACCATGGACGGATTTACTGAAGCGCTTGCGCTGAATCGCTACGCTCTTCAAGTGTTCGACTACGGTGCGCCTGTAGGCTGGCGGATGGCCGTCGCACACCCCGATAGAATCAGCGCAATCATCAGCCAAAACGGGAATGCTTACGTTGAAGGCCTCAGCGAGGGCTGGAACCCGATTCAACGTTACTGGAACGCTCCCACTGCCGAGAACCGCAACGCATTGCGCGAGCTGCTCAAACCAGAATCAATCAAGTGGCAATACACGCATGGCGTAGCGGACCCTGACAGTATCGCACCTGAAACATACACCTTGGATTACGCGTTCGTTTCGCGGCCCGGTAACGATGAAATCCAGCTAGACCTGTTCGCAGACTATGCCACCAACGTGAAGCGCTACCCCGAGTTCCAGGCGTATTTCCGCAAATATCAGCCGCCGATGTTGGCCGTCTGGGGAAAGAACGATCCGTTTTTTCTCCCAGCAGGAGCGAACGCGTTCAAGCGTGATATTCCCAAAGCTGAGGTACATTTCTACGACACCGGGCACTTCGCACTGGAAACACACTTGAACGAGATCAGTGGCGAAATCCACCTTTTCCTAGACCGGAATGTGGTGCAGCAAAAATAAGCCCTGTCGCACTTCTGCAACGGCGTGCGCTCGCTGTTGGTGGTCCTCTCTACTCACTCGTTAGCGTGTTGTGTGTTACGTGGCTCAATAGCGCCTAGCTTCGTAGAAACATCCGACTGACTGCCTTTGGCCGATCTCTGCCCTTCGCGAAGGGCAGCAATCGGCCGATTTTGTTGAAAAAGTCGGCGTCCCCAAGTGGTCGGAACATTTCGACCCGCGCAGCGAGGCCGTCGATGGATTTTCAAAAGTCCACCGGTTTGGGGTAGGGGTACATTTTTTCGACTTTTGCGTCGGGTCGCATCATGGCGGGGCTGGCTCCGGAAAGAGAGCGGGAGCGCAGCATACATAACGGAGCGAAATAACTACTGCGCGAAGCAGATGGCTTTAATAGAAGTGCATTCTGCTAACAAAGTTTTCCTTGAGTATACGGTTTTTATAGTCCAGCGGAGTTACGCTGACCAAACGTTTGAATTCTCTTAAAAAATGAGGTTGATCACTAAAACCCAAGTCAAATGCTAAATCGCTAAACCCAATATTATTATGATGAATTTTATAAATCGCGGACTGGCAGCGAATGATGCGACAGAACATTTTTGGTGTCATTCCCAGATCATCGTGAAATGAGCGCTGTAAAGTTCTAATGGTATAGCCCGTTAGCGACTCCAGATTTTTAATACACACATTCCCTTGGGCTTGGCAAATCATATTTACGACTGGAAGAGTCAGCTTTAATGATTTTCGCGGAGCTGTATTCGTCAAGAAAAATTGCTTGAGAAAAGTGAGTTGCGTTATAAAGCTTTTCTCACGCACTACCTGCTCAAAGACACGTTCGGCATTATCGCTAACGTCAAGAAGGTCGAAAGAGCCTTCAATCAACTCTTCCGCAGAAAGATTTAAAAAATCAGGAACAAAGCCAGGTGAAAACCGCACGCCAACATAGCGGCGCCCCTTGCAAAATTCCACAGAACCGGCTTGCAGCATTGTTCCATGTACGCTTACAGAAGGATTGGTGTCATCACAGTCAAATATTATATCGATACAGCCGTCCGGAACCGACAGCATGAATGCCGAGGATAGTTTTGTTTCAAAACTATAAAAGTGTGAAATTAACGGGCTGTCCGATATCGAAACTGAAAATTCTTTAGCGGCTTGCAACACAAACCATGGTTGGTGGGAGTGCATGCTTAAATAGGGACAAGCCAATGAAGATACTGACATAACCTGCACCTGCTTATTAAAATGATCACCTGAGTCCAAGCAGGTATCGTGCCATGTTGGTTGATAATAAATTTTGCAAATGTCGTGAAAATTCAATACTTAAAAATATCAGAGTTATAGGTTTGTTCCAGCCGAAAAATCGCTACAGCGCCTAAGCTTGATCACTAAGGGGGCTCTAAAAATTCCTGATCTTGGCAAGCAATCAAGATCCTGAAAGCGGAGCCTTCCTGTGAGGCCGGTTACCTTCGTTGATGCCGAGCACTCCGGCAGGCGCAAACAGATCCGTAACGAGTTGTTCTTGATCGGGCTCGATCAAGTGCCTCCCTGGAAGGGCTTGATTGGCTTGATGCGAGCCGCACTGTCGTAAAGGGCGGAGGCGGCCGTCAGGCCTACTGGTTTGGAAAAGCTTCCAGAAAATGATGGCGGTAAGGTTATCTGGCAGATGGTGGCACATCGCAGCACCAACAAAGGCTCTACAAGTGGGGTGTTCTGTAACAAAGCCATACTGGGGTCGAGGATCCATTGTGGGTGTTCACGCACCAGTTCAGTGCGCCTTGTTCAAGATATATATCGTGTAAGTGGCATTGGCGCTATTCAGTAATGCATCCATTACAGCTGGTTTTCAGACGTAACATAGTTGTTACGCTACATGCAGAAGACGTTCGTGAAAATTTTGAAATTGACGAAGCTTTTCTTGGGAAATCCGACTCGGATTTATGGTTGTCTCAATATAAAAACGGTTAACGATATGACGATTTCAAGTTCTTGTTCTGTTCAGGGCGTCACTGATCAGCGCGTATTTAATTATATTGATACGAACCTGGGCCAACTTCATTACGCGGAGTCGGGTGCAGGTGATGTGATGATTTTATTGCATCAAACACCGCGCTCACTGGATGAGTTCGCTGAAGTCCAACCGCTGTTGGCAACTCGCTGGCGTACAATAGCTATGGATATGTACGGTTTTGGGCAGTCTGCAAAATTTGCTGCTCCACAGACGGTTGAACACTATGCCAAAGGTGTTTTGGCACTGGTTAATGCGTTAAATATAGAGAGGTTTTCTATACTTGGGCATCACACAGGTATGTTTGTTGCTTCAGAGGTGGCGGCTATCGCTCCAGAGCGTGTGACCGCTGTGGTTCTTTCTGCTGGTGATATTGTTGATGCAGAGTTTCGAGAAGCAATGGAGGCGCTGGACGTAGATGTAGCTGAAACGAGAGAGGATGGCTCACACCTCATGGAACTTTGGCGAAAACGTTTGAATTTATACCCAGCAGGGCACACTGATGTGTTAAATCGATTTATTCGAGATGCGCTTGCTCCTGGGGTAACTCCTTTAGAGGGGCATCTTGCAGTTGCAAGATATGATATGGAAAATAGAGTTGGCCTTGTCAAGGCGCCGGTGTTGGTTCTGGCAGCTACAGAGGATCCTGTAACATACTCTCGGGCTCAGGTAGTAGTTGATGCTTATTGTAATTCCTGTTTCGTGTCCCGCGCAGAAATAAAGGGAGGCGGGATACCTTTAATGGAATTAAAATTTAAAGAAGTTGCAGGTGCAGTGCATGGTTTTTTTGATTATCTTGAATGTAATGTTATAGGCAAGAAACGCGACTGATTTCTTGAATCGACTTTATACGTGGCAGTTGCGGGAGCTGAGTGCAATACGGTTATTGAATTGAGGGTTGAACGTCATACCGCATCGCCATGGCGTCCTGCATCACCTTGCCCATAACTTCGCTTGGCATCTGAAGTCAAAGCGCTTACGTGGGCCCATTGGTCAGTTGCAGTGCGATCGGATCCAGTTCTTCCTGACGGTGTGTTGGGCCACGCGGGCCGAGTAGCCGTCACGGGCTCTCGATTGCGGCGCAACTCCCGGCTGATGGTCGAAGGGGATCGGATGATCAAGCAGGCAATCCTACGCAGGCTGAAGCCTGGGCATGACCGATTTGATGTCGCAAAAATTCAATATCCCGGCAAATAATAACTTTAGGATTGTTTGAGACGTTAAATACGCCAGGGTCATTTTTCATCGCCCTGCGCCGGAAAATTCAAAGCAAGTCCGTTTAAGAATTTTTCTTGATCCTGAAGGGGTGGGTAGTGATGGGGAAGATTTAGATTTCCTTGAGCGACAAAATGGCCGCCTAGTGCGAAGGCAGCTGTCAGCCTTATATGAATAGCTACTCGCTTGGCATGACCAGGTGCACTACGAAACTGGAAATGGAATTTGCGTCTTTGAGTGGGTGAATGACACGTCGATAAAGTGCGAGAGATGTGACCCACATCCCTTAGACGTAAGCCTGGAAGAAAATCCGAACAGATTTTCAATTAATGCCAATTACAACATAATAATATTGCGGATAAAAACTATGTCAAAACATAATGCCAAGATCGATTTCATTTATCTCTCCGAGCAGGACATGATCAAAGCCGGAGTGATGGACATGGCTGAGTGCGTGAACACCATGGAGCAAATGTTTATTCTGCTTCAGCAAGGTGATTATCGCATGGCAGGTGCTAATAATGACTCTCATGGCTCACAAATTACATTTCCCGCAGATTCTCCCTTTCCCAACATGCCGAAGCCTACACCTGATCGTCGCTTAATGGCTATGCCCGCCTACCTTGGCGGGGACTTCCAGGCCTGTGGTGTGAAATGGTACGGCTCTAACGTTGCGAATCGCGAAAAAGGTTTACCACGTTCAATTTTGACGTTCATTTTAAACGATGTCGATACCGGCGCGCCACTGGCTTATATGTCAGCCAATCTGTTGTCGGCTTATCGAACTGGGGCGGTTCCTGGCGTAGGTGCTCGTCACCTTGCGCGGAAAAATTCAAAAGTTATTGGCTTGTTAGGCCCGGGCGTCATGGGCAAAACATCGGTCACTGCATTTATGTCGACGTGCCCAGAAATTGACACAATCAATATCAAAGGCCGTGGAGAAAACAACTTAAATAGGTTCGTTAAGTGGGTTAACGAAGTATTTCCTCAAATCAGAAATGTCAATGTGGTCGATACAGTTGAAGACGTAGTCCGCGGTGCTGACATCATTACTTACTGTAACTCCGGTGATGTCGGCGATCCATCGACGTATCCCTTGGTCAAGCGCGAGTGGGTTAAGCCGGGTGCTTTCCTTGCGATGCCTGCCTTTTGCCGTTTGGACGACGGCATGGAGCAAGCAGATGTACGCAAAGTACTTGATAACACGGGGCTTTACGATGCGTGGTATGAAGAACTACCCAAGCCGGCCCATAACCTGATCCCGTTAGTGGGTATGCGATTTATGGATCTGGTCGGGGAAGGAAAACTTTCCCGCGATGCGCTGGAGGACTTGGGTGACATCTGTGCAGGCATAACACCCGCGCGCCAAAACGATGAGGAAATCATCATTTTGTCTGTTGGCGGTATGCCGGTTGAGGACGTAGCTTGGGCGACAGTGATTTACCGCAATGCAGTTCAAAAAGGCATTGGGGTAAAACTTAATCTATGGGATGAGCCAGTACTTCGTTAAATATAATTTATTATTTAATGTCATAGGCGTTTCTCATGATGAAAGATATTATAAAAGTAAATGCCGGCTCAAAATTTGAAGTGCTAGGCAGCTACTCTCGAGCGGTGGCGGTAGATAACTGGATTTATGTATCTCTCACTGCGGGGCGTAATCCAGATACTAAGGAAATTCCTGAGGATGCCGTTGAGCAGGCTGTGCAAGTGTTTCGGATTATTGAAAAGATCCTGGCTTCACTGGGCTCTTTTCTGGCTGACGTCGTGATGTCTCGTGTCTTTGTCCAATCACCCGAGCATGTAAATGCTGTGATGGGATTCATCGCGCAGAAATTCAAAGGCATCAATCCGGCCACGACGATCACTTGCCCACCATTAGGCTCAACCGTATACAAAGTAGAGGTGGAGGTTACAGCGTACCGTGGTGCGTCAAATCTAAATAAAGTTAACGTAGAACTAGAGTAACGACGGTTGAGCATTTCAGATACTCTCGCGGGCACCTCAGGAAATTGTCATGACGAAAACTCTCGAGTCAGTGAGGACTACTGATCAATTACCAAAATCCACCACTGTCGTCATTATCGGAGGTGGCATTATTGGTGTGACAGCGGCATTGACCTTAGCCGAGCGAAATATTCCAGTTGTCCTCCTGGAAAAAGGGCATATTGCAGGCGAGCAATCCTCGCGAAATCTTGGATGGGTGCGCAAGACTAATCGGCACGCAGCTGATGTGCCATTAGCTCTGGCGGCAGATCGCCTATGGGCAGGTATGCCTGAGCGCATTGGCCGCGAAGTGGGTTATCAGCAATCCGGTATTATGTTTCTTGCAGCAAATCAAGAGCACTTAGCGTTACATGAACGCTGGTTGAAGTCGGTGGAGTCTTTATCCTTAGACTCCCAAATGCTTAGCGCACGCGAGATTAATGAGCGTGTACCTAGAGGCAAAGGTGAGTGGGCGGGTGCTCTCTACACACCTTCAGACGGCAAAGCAGAGCCCCATCTGGCCACCTCTGCGCTTGCACAGGCAGCCATCGAAAAAGGGGCAGTCTTAATTCAGCACTGTGCCGTTAGAACACTATCAACGACGGGTGGGAAAGTTAGCGGTGTCGTTACCGAGCACGGTGAGATTCGCTGTGATCAGGTGCTATTAGCCGGTGGCGCCTGGTCTCGCCGTTTTCTAGGTAATGTTGGAGTTAGTTACCCAACTCTTCCTCTCACATGCTCCGTGCTTCGCACTACCCCAATGGAGGGTCCCACTGATATTGCCGTTGGAGGCCCTGATTTTTCATTTCGAAAACACATAGAGGGTGGTTACATCATCACCCAGCGCGCGGCCTTGGACGCTAATCTAACCTTGGATCACTTATTAATTGGCCACCGGTACCTCAGTCTGCTTCGTGGGCAAGGTTCCTTTTTACGCGTTTCTTTAGGCAAACCTTTCCTCCAGGACCTTGCCCTAAAGCGCCGCTGGCGTGCAGACCAAACCTCACCGTTTGAGCGCGTTCGAACACTCGACCCGTCTGTCAACGAAAGCCTTATCCAGGAAGCCTTGAGCAACCTTCGCAAGGCCTGGCCGATTTTTGAAAACGCAAGCATTTGCGAAGCTTGGGCGGGGCAGATTGATATAACCCCAGACTCAAACCCTGTCATTGACCATATTAAGTCCATTCCTGGGCTGACGATTGCCACTGGCTTCTCAGGTCATGGTTTTGGTACCGGCCCCGCTGCTGGGCAACTGGCAGCAGACCTCGTAACCCATATGACCCCACTCGTTGACCCAGCTCCATACCGGTTTGATCGCCTCTGAAGTAATCGAGTATTGGCCCTTAAATAATAAATGGACACTACACATGAGCGAATCTACGAAGATATCCAGTTCCAATCTCACGGCTGCTGGTGCGAATCCGCAACTATCCAAAAAGTTCGGATTACTCACGATGATGTCAATTTGTATCGGCTTGGTTGTTGCTCAAGGCGCAATGATATCGACGGCACAGGGCGTTGGTTTTGGTGCCATGACATTTCTGGCTGCCATGGTGGCAGCGTTGGCAATTTCACAATGTAATGCGATGAGTTTTGCCGAGCTTTCTCTGATGTTTCCTCAAAAAGGAACACTGGCTACCTATACCCAAAAAGCACTAGGTCATGTCCCAGCTATTGTTGCCGTTTTTGCCGGTTACATTGTTGTATCCGTGCTGGCGGTGCCGGTTGAGATGTTTATGATTGATATTATTGTGTCAAAACTGCTGCCTGGCTTCGTGCCAACTAAGTCAATATCTCTACTTATTCTGGTCGGCCTTACCATTACTAATTTAATGGGGACAGACGTATTTGCACGAGTACAAAACCTGCTTGTTGTAGTCATGGTGAGCGCAATTGCACTGGTGTCATGTGTTGCTATCACGGGAACAGCACAACCACACCCAGAGTTGGCGGGTACTCCGGTTGACTGGAGTTTTGCTAGCGTGACTAACTTCGGTTTTATCGGATTCATTGCACTCTCGATGTGGTGTTTTGTCGGCATAGAGTACATTTGCTCGCTGATAGGCGAGGTAAAAGATCCACATAAAAATGTTCCTCGCTCCATGCATCTTTCCTTGTTCGTAATATTTTTCTTATTCGTCGGGTTTGGCTATGGTATAACCTTTTATATGGACTCGGAAACCTTGGTTAGTGCTAAAATGCCATATGTTGACTTTATCATGGCTGTATTTGGTAGCTCTACCGGCTTGGTGATTACAGCCGTTGTTGCACTTACTGCGACTTCCAGTTCTGTTAATACTGTACTGGCAGCCGTTCCAAGAATGATGCATGGGATGGCTGAACAAAATCAGTTGCTACCCATTTTCAAAAAAGTTAATCGTTATAATGTGCCTTGGGTAGCCACCGTAGTGCTGAGCATTTCGATAGTTATTCCTTACTTATCGCTTGATATTGACTCGATCATCCTATTTGTTATCGCGGCCAGCACCAGTTACCTTATCGCCTACTTGATTGCGCATCTGAATGTGATTGTCTTGCGTAAGCGGATGCCGGATCACCCACGTCCATACCGCTCTCCGTTCTTCCCTTTACCGCAAATCTTTGCAATTGTTGCCATACTGTATGTGGCCATCAATAATTCCCCCTCGCCGGCGTTGACGAGTTCTGTTTATGCCATTACTGGCGGCATGCTTTCGTTCATCACCATCTGTAGCGTTATCTGGGTTAAATTTTATATGAAACGGGGTATTTTTGAGCCTGATATGGACTAATAAAACTGGGCGCAAGGTAGGCGTTCATTGGTAAGCGCCTACCCGCTACGCTCAATCGATTAACTTGGCCATCGGTATTTCCACTCTTGCAGCGTTGATCGCTGGCAGCATACAAACCAGCGCCTACGAACTTTACTCAGATGAAGATACTCACCTCAGCGCTAACCTCGAAGCCACGTGCGGTGTCTTTAACAGCCAGCAGAACTACTCGAACTCCGGCAGTAAGTCTAAGGGTTCGTCTACCAGGCGCGAAGGTTATATCAAGTACGGAATCAGTGGTGATCAGGGCCTGGCTGGCGCTCTGGCGAATGGTTCGAGGCACTGGGTAAAGACGGCCCAGACGTGTCCTTCGGCCGCCAGAGGGTTACGGTCGGCGATGGTTTTCTAATTTGCGGCGACGGCACGAACTTCGATAACGGTTTGGCCGATAGCGAGTATAAACGGGGTGGCAGTACCTACTTGGTTGGGAGCATGCAAGAACTTCGACAAAACGGCCGTGCTGCGTCTCGATGGTCAGGAGGGTTGGCGCAGAGAAACGTGAACCACCTAAGCGATGAGACGTGTCCGGGATTCAAAATGCGTCTTAGTCGGACAGAAAGTAGCCTGATGAGCGGTGACAGTAATGAGATCCAATGTCCTACTGGACTTCCAGGACCAACAACTCAAATATCTCTTCTTCAGCCATCAACTCGGATCGATGCGTGCAGCGGCTGACGAGCTAGGTATTGCCCCCTCGTCGATCAGTCGACAGATTGCCAAGTTAGAGGCGGAACTAGACATTGATCTGGTAGAGCAGGGCACTCATCGGATTCGCCTGACTGAGGCTGGGCAGGTTGCGATTGATTATTACCGTGCCAGGGCTAGCCAGCATGAAGCGTTGCTGGATCAGCTCAGCGAGTTGCGAGGGCGTTTTCTAGGTACGACTATCATTGCCATCGGAGAAGGATTGCTGGGCTCCCAGGCAATCGTGGAACTGCAAAACTTTTTCAAGCAATACCCCGATGCTCATATCGAAATCATCATCGCGCCGTCTTTTGAGGTACAGCGGATGATCCAAGATGACGAAGCGCACATTGGCCTTGCTTTTTCGCCAGCAAGCACAGCCACCCTCCGCAGTTTGTATGCGTTCGAGCAGCCGCTCCGTGCGATTGTGTCCAGGGAAAGTCCGTTGGCAAAAAAGCATGTGCTGACGTTAACAGATCTTGCCAATACACCGTTGGTTTTGCCTGGCCCCAAATACCGCGTTAGGGAGCTGGTTACTCAAGCTTGCAAGGATGAGCCGTTTACGATTGAGCCGGTGGTTACCGCCAACTCACTACAGGTCATCCTGGACCTGGTCCGCGCAGGGATAGCCAGTACCGTGCTGCCAGAACTGCCCTTGGTTTCCGAGCTGACATCAGGGTTGTTCAAGGCGATCCCGTTAGCATGTGAGGCAATGAGCAGTACCGAAATGCGAATCATCGTTCGCCCATCCCGCAAGCTTTCCCCAGTGAGCCACGCGTTGATACGCCATCTTGCCAGAGCTATTTCATTGATGCGTAGAGGCGATGGCCGTACTGCAAAGAGTATGCTTGTCTGAGTGTGTTTCTCATTAAAAAGGCAGCACGGGAGGCGGGCAAGGGAGCAAGGCGGATGATAGCGTTTAGATGTTTTTGCAAAATTTGAATGGTTGATTTATCCATGCGCCACCTTCCCCACAGCCAGAGACAGCGAATCACCAAGAATGCGCCACAAAGCGGTAAGACGCCGACAGTAGGTGCCTTCACTACAGTAAATCAACTCGACATGAAGGCTGTCGACAACCGCTATATAAGCATCCTGAAACATTGAAATCTCGTTCGCCGACAGGGCTGGATACCTGTTCTCAAGGCTTGCGCCAAAGCGTTCATGAAGACGGTCCAGATAGGCTTCAAAGCCACTTGTCACCGATGCCTTTAACTCCGAAGGCGGAAAGAATGCCGTTCGCAGCAGGAAACGCAGGGCAGCGGAAGACTCGTAGCGGTTTGAAAGATTGTCCGTGTACAGCTTGCCGGGCTCGTCATCATTCGCCGGGACGCTTGCAAACATCTCTTCGATATAGTGCCTCTCCGTCGCCAGCGCCAGATTCAGCACGGCGTTGAACAGATCATCCTTGCTCTTGAAGTGCGCGTATAACGAGGGCTTGCGCATACCTGCCACGACAGCGATTTCATTGAGCGACGAGGCGTCGTATCCCCGCTCAGCGAAATGCACCAGAGCGATATCACAGATTCTGCTTGCGGAAGGGCTCAGCACTTTCATCGGGATGACCTTTTAATTCAGTGATTTAACGCGGTGATGTGCTCGGCCCTGCCTTCGCGCACACTGACCCAGGTCAGCGCACCCACCATAACGGCGCAGACTATCAGGAATGCGCACCAGGCAATGGCGCCATAGCTGCTCGCCCAACCGGTCAACGGTGTGGCGAAGGCCGAGATGCCAAGCTGAAACGCGCCGAGCAATGCAGCCGTTGAACCCAGGGCAGTGGTTTGCGAAGACATCACCAGCGTCATCAGTGAGGTTTCTGCAATCCCCAATCCAAGCAGTGCTACCGCGACACCGGCAGCCAGCCAGTACAAACTAGAACCAGATACTGCTGCGCCGTAGGCCATGACAGAACCTGCAAAGATGCAAAAAGCTCCAGCCGTTGCCATGCGGGCCAAACCGTACTTGCCCACCAGTCTGGTAGCCACGACGGCCCCTATGAGAATCGCGATGCCGGTTGCGCCAAACAGCGTACCGAACTGGGCAGCAGGCAGTCCGTATTCCTTCTGATAAACAAATGTAGCGCCGCCCACATAGGCAAAGAGAAAGAAGAACACGGCTGACAGCGCTAAAGCTGGCCTTAGAAAACGACCGTCTTTTGCGAGGCGCGCATACGTGCGTATCGCAAGGCTCATATTCAATGGCTCGCGCTTTTGCATTGGTAGTGTTTCAGGCAAAACAGCCATCGAATTCACCGCCACCAGCGCACCGAGAACAGCCAGTACCAGCATGACGGCCCGCCATCCGAAATGCGCCTCAATGTAACCACCCAACCCCGGGGCGATGATGGGAGCAACACCTTGAATGGTCAGCAGCAGGCCAAAAAGTTTTGCTGCCTGAACGCCCTGAGTGACGTCACGCACCATGCTCATGATGACCACCAACGTCAAAGCACTGCCTATCCCTTGGGCAAATCGTGCCACGAGTAGCCACTCAAGGGTTGGTGCCGCTCCTGCAGCCAGCGCACTCAAACTGAACAGCAACAAGCCTGCTATCAGTGGACGTCGACGGCCCAAGGCGTCGACTACCGGCCCGAACAGCAATTGTCCAAGCCCCATTGCCAATAAAAAGACCGTGAGCGTCAGCTGAATGCTGGCAACACTGGTCGAATAATCAACCGCCATTTCGGGCAGGCTTGGCAAATACATATCGACGGCTGAGGGCCCCAGTGCGGCGATGGCCCCCAAGGCAATGGCAAACTTCAGTGAAGGATTGCCGAAATGACTCTTTTCCATAACAAACTCATGATTGACTTCCTACCGGAAGGTAGGAAAGTGGCGTGAAGTTAACGAGAACCGAGAGGCAAGGTCAAGCGGTTATTTTCTTAGTGGCCAGGCAGCACCTCCCAGCGCTCCGCGCAATGCATGCGCACGAAAGTGTTTTAGGCTTCAGTTCAAAGTGTTTTTTCAAGAAGCGGCTGAAATGAGCGGAATCTGTGAAACATCATTTTTAAGCGATCGAGGTAAGCGACTCAGTGCGCAGCAACGGGTTGGCCAAATCGATCACGCTGCGTTCGAGCCTGGCGCGCTGGATGTATCGACAGACGCCGTCACCTTCCGCACCAGCGATGGGGCGGAGAGGGTGGCCATCTCGTTGTAGTCGGGGCAATTTTGAGGCAACACAGAGGACCACCTGGCGCCGTTATCCAGCGCCACGGTTGGCCCACACGCCAACGGGACACTTAGCGCCAATGGCCGTAACTTTGTGGGCGGGATCAGGGTTCAAATTGAACTCTATGAGAGCCAGACTTGCCTGCGAACTAGGCGCCTTGGTGTATCAGGCAGACCTCTTCATCGTACGCGCGGGCAAGCCTCGCTCCAACAGATGGCCTCCGATACCTCTTACAAGCGAAACCTCGACACCATGCTGTTCAGGTCAACCGCCAGGCGGGTCAACTCGCCGCTGGCGGCGCTGGTCTGGGCGGCGCCGTTGGAAGATTGCGTCGACAGGTCTCGGATGTTGACCAAGTTGCGGTCCACTTCACGGGCGACTGCAGCCTGTTCTTCCGCAGCGGCGGCGATGACCAGGTTACGCTCGTTGATCTCGATCACTGCGGTGTTGATGGTTTCCAGCGCCAAGCCTGCGCCTTTCGCGATGCTCAGGGTAGATTCAGCACGGTCAGTGCTGTTACGCATTGAACTGACCGCTTTTTGGGTGCCGCCTTGAATGCTGCCAACCATACGTTCAATTTCGCTTGTGGACTGTTGGGTGCGATGGGCCAAAGCGCGTACTTCATCGGCGACAACCGCAAAACCGCGACCGGCTTCACCGGCCCGGGCCGCTTCGATAGCTGCGTTCAGCGCCAGCAGGTTGGTCTGATCCGCCAAGCCACGAATCACGTCCAGAACCTTGCCGATGTCGCGGGACTCCTCCGCAAGATTACCAATCAGATCGGCGGTGCTTTGCACATCCCCGCTCATGCGTTCGATAGCGTTGACGGTTTCGTGAACTAGATCCCGGCCATCGCCTGCTGACGCCGTCGCGTTTTTTGACGCCTCTGAAGTGCTCACTGCGTTACGCGCCACTTCTTCGACGGCGCTGGTCATTTCGTTGACTGCAGTCGCGGCTTGTTCTATTTCGTTGTCCTGCTGCGCAAGGCCGCGGGCGCTTTCATCGGTAACTACGTTCAGCTCCTCGGCAGCGGAAGCCAGTTGTGTTGCGGATCCGGAAATACGCATCAAGGTATCGCGCAGTTTCTCCTGCATTTTTTGCATGGCGAGCAGCAACCTGCCCGCTTCGTCAGTGCCATCAACCTTTATCGGTCGGGTCAGATTACCTTCGGCTATGGTTTCAGCCGCTTCAAGTGCCAACGCTATAGGTTGGGTGATGCTCTTGGTCAGCAGCCAGGCAAACAGCATGGTCAGCAGCGAGGCAATAATGAGGAGGCCGACAACCCAGTTGAACGCAGAGCTGTACTGGTCAGCAGCGGATTGATTGATGATAGCCAGCTGGGCGTTATTGAAGTCAGTAAGCTTACCCAACGCCACGTTTATCTGCTCAGCGTTAGCCGCAGACTCGGCGTTCAGCACGCGCGTTAGCTCCTGCAGATCGCCAGCCCGACTGAGGGTAACAAGGCGCGTTTCAATCTTGCGATATTCACCCATCAGCCGCATATAGTCGTTGTAGTCGGATTGCTCTACAGGGGATGAAATCAGTTTGGCGTATGCTGCCTGCGACTGGTTAAGTTGTTGGTTTTGTTCCGCAAGTAATTCGATGGTCCTGTTCTGAATATTTGGTTCGCGATCAGTTAACAGCCGATGCGATAAAACCCGCATGCGGACGCCCGTCACCGTTAGAGCATTCAGGGTCTGAAAGCTAGGGACGCCATTTATCGCGATGTCGTCGCCAGCTGCTCGGATCTTGCTCATCTGAGACAGGGCGAAGAGGCCGAGAATCAGCATGAGCGCGCCTATCAGGGAGAACCCCAGAAATGCGCGCGGAGCAATGTTCATTGTTCTTATTGTCATGGTTTTCCCAGAGCGTGGAATGTGCTCCCCGCAAGCAGCGGCGGATGGCCCAGCGCATAAGTTTTTATCGGTCGCTTGATGACACACTTGAGCGAAAACAGCTGTGTGCCGCATATTAAAACTGATATTGCCCACTCACCAACTTACATACATCGACTGATGTCGGCCCGATGCAGCCCGATTGCGACAATCTTCAACCCAGACGGCCTGGACGCGATTTTCGTTCAGTTGGTAGAGACTCGCTAACAAGGTTGCATATTTCTCTTACAGAATCAGCTCTAGAGGCTGCAGCAGCGTGACAGAAGCTGCTGTGCATAGTGGTGCTCAAGGATAGGGGATGGTCGGTTCGATGCCCGCGAACACCGCGCCAGCGCCGTCGTAAGTCGCTTCGCCGAGGAAAGCATGCTGTGTCACTACCATGGAGTCGCGTACGATCCATTGCAGACGATTGTCATTGAAGATGGCTGCAGTCCCCGCCAGTCGATAAGCCTTCATGACTACGTCCGCTCCGGTATGAGCGGCATGGGTGGCGCTGAGACGTAATAAGTTAGTCTGCTGCAGGGTCACCGGATTACCGGCGATGAGCGAGGCCCATACAGCTTCGGCGGATTCGTAGAAAAACGCCTGGGCGCTTCGCAGCATCGCCTCTGCCTTACCCAGTTCGCTGCGGTAATAAGCGCGATCACCCAAACGCGGGGCACCGGTGACAGTCTTGGTGCTGCCCGACATTGCGATCACCAAGTCCAGTGCTGCGCGTGCCAGCCCGAGGTTAACGGCGGCGTGAACTTGCGCCTGGTAGGAAACAGACGGGTAATGATAGAGGGGCTCGTCAATTGTGGAGGCACTGCCCCGCACGAAAGTCCACTCGCGTTGGACGTTCTTTTGGTGCAATTTGAGGTCATGGCTCCCCGTGCCTTGCATCCCGACAACATTCCAGTTGTCGACGATCTGCACTTCGCTTGCCGGGAACACAGCGGTCAGCGGTTTGCCTGCCGTCGGTCCTCCACCGTTGGCCGATGTGCCACCGATGCCTACACCAATCCAGTTGGCACCTTTGCACCCACTAGCAAACCGCCAGTGCCCGCTGACTTCCCAGCCATTTTCAGTCTCTTTGGCAGGTTGTAGAGGGTAAAGGCCGCCAGCATAGACCTGGTCTGGCCCGTTGGCATAAATCAATGCTTGGGTTGCCGGGGGGAGTGCCGCCAGGTAGATGTTGGCTGAGCCGAACGCGGTCACCCAACCGACCGAACCGTCGGCTTCGGAAACCCGCTCTACGATGCGCAGGAACTCGGCTGGAGGCAGCGCATCGCCACCGAAACATTTGGGAGTACTGGCGCGGAAGATACCCACTGCTTTCATTTTTTCAATCATGTCTAAAGGGACATGGGAGCGTTGGTTAAACTCGCTGCGACGCTCGGCAATCTCCGCAATCACATCATCCAGGGAAATCGCCTTGATGCTGATTGGAGCGCCTTCACGTGTGTCACGATCATCGAAATTGTTTTTGCTGTTCATGTTTATTGTTCTCTGGCTAGGGTGATTGCATACACGTTCAGAATGCGTGGGATGATAAGAAAAAATCAAATTCGGAATATGAATAAGCTAAATAATCCGTGGGAATTAACTGTCGTGCCATGCGCCTCTAAAGGGGAGGGCGTTTAAGGGCGATGGCTATTCCTGCTGTCAATAGTGCGTATGAGTAAAGCGAATTTGACCGAATGAACAATCCCTCTCAACATGGATTCACCAAGTCAATAATTAAAAGGTGAAGGTTATGGTTAGCGATCAATCAAAACAACATTTTCGGCAAGCGCTGTCATTGTTGTCTGCGGCGGTGAATATCATTACTACCGATGGCCCCCATGGTCGCTTCGGATTAACTGCGAGTGCGGTCTGTTCGGTCACTGATACGCCCCCAACATTATTGGTTTGCATCAACCGTAACAGTTCAATTCATGAAGCGTTGCTGGGCAACAGGGCGTTGTGCGTAAATATACTGACCGGTGATCTGGAGGGTGTTGCGCGACAGTTTGCTGGCATGACCGACCTGCCGCCTGCTGAACGTTTTGCCGGCCAGGATTGGCGGACAGGCTCCTCGGGCTTACCGGTGTTGAACGACGCCCTAGCAAGCCTCGAAGGAAACATAGTAGATATCAAGGAAGTCGGATCGCATTCGGTATTATTTGTCGAAATTAACCAAATTCAGGTCCGTGAAGAGGGGGAGAGTCTGATTTACTTTGGGAGAAACTTTCACCGTCTGGGGCGGGCTGCAGCCGTCAACGTACAGACGTCGGCATCCTGAATAATTGCAGTTCCCCATTCGTGGGTTACAGGGTTTATAAAGAATGCTCGCACGCCTCATTTGATATGAACTCCAGTATGGCTGCCGGAGGCAAACAGACTAATGATTAACCCGCGCAGCCAGGTTATCCCGGCATCCGATAGGAAACGGCTATGGCAATAAAGTCCCACCGAGATGGCTGGCAATTCGATGGGCAGACTCAGCAGCCGATAGCGCTGGTCGTGGTTTAGCTGCATGGCAATGGCACGCGGCAGAATCAATGCCAGATCAGTGTTGGCAACGATTTTCGGGGCAATCGTGAAGTTAGGCACTTTCAGAGCGATTTCGCGCGCAATGCCGGCCTTTCCGAATGCTGCATCGGCGGTTACGCCATGGCCGGTAATATTGCTCGAAACGTCAACATAGCGCAGGGCGAGTATGTCCTGAACGCTCAATTCATCTTCCTGAAAAGGATGGCCGTCGCGCAACAGACAAATGAATTCGTCGTCTAGCAAGTTTTCGTGGATGCACTCTTCACCAAGTTCTACCAGATAGCCTATCGCGATATCTACATCACCTTTGCGCAATGCCATAGCCAGTTGCTCTATAGGCATTTGACGCACATCCAGGCGTACTTTCGGCGCCTCGCGCGCTAGCACTTCCATCACCGTCGGTAGCACATAAAGTTGCGACATATCCGACATGGAGATGCGAAAAGTACGATCCGCTGTTTTCGGTTCAAAGTTCGAAAACATCATTAATGCGCTTTGAATAATAATCAGCGCATGTTCAATGGGTCCGTGCAGGCGAATAGCTGCGTCAGTCGGCTCCATCGACGTTGCTGTTCGTACGAACAGCGGATCGTCAAACACATCGCGTAGTCGACGCAGTGCGTGACTGACGGCGGGCTGGCTGAGGTGTAGGCGTTCGGCCGCGATTGTCAGGCTGCGGTGTTCCCAAATAGCCACAAAAGTCCTGAGAAGATTCAGATCGATCGTGGCCATGTTGATGTGCGTCATTTATTTACCACGAGCCTTACGCGTGATGCTGGAAAAGACGCCGTCGCGGTATATCCAAGCATGTATCAGCGCTGCGCAAAGATGTCCTAACACAAGCAGAAACAGAGCCCAGGCGAATAACCCATGTGCGGCCCGAAACCAAGCGTAAAGCGCGGAGCTGACAGGAGCAATGGGTGGAAGGTTCCAGCCCGCGAACATGGTGACAGGCCAATTTCCGGCAGAGAGCGTCGCCCAACCGAGCAGTGGCAGGCAGAGCATCAGCAAGTAGAGCAATAGATGCGAAACATGCGCCGCCATTGCCTGCCAGTACGGTACGCTGGCAGGCAATGGCGGCGTGGTGCTTAAAAGCCGATTGCCTAGACGCAGGATAGCCAAAAGAAGAATGGCGATTCCCAGAGGCCTATGAAGATCAATGAGCCAGGGACGCAGGCTCAGAGAAGCCATCATGCCTACACCTATAAATAGCATAGCCAGGATAAGGACAGCCATGAGCCAATGGAGAAGCCGTGCCGCGAAGTTGAAACTTTGCACACCGGTGTGCTTCTGCTGGGTATGCATTATTTGATTTCCTTTTTGCCAACCGCGTCAGTGGCTTTACCAAAACCGATTTCTCGTAATCGGGCGTTATAGGACTGGGAGTAAATACCCGCACGGGCTGCAAGCACCGGATCGTCTGAAAGCGCTATTCCTGAAGGTACAAGCGTCGGGTCAAAGTTAATGTCACGACATGCCCCATGAGTTTGCTCTACCACCTGGTTGACCTCTAACGTCCCAGCGATTACCTCCTTGCGGTTGCTCGGCCATGGTTGAGAAGGGTCGTTCACCGGATCTCCCGCCTCGGCCAGTTGGAATACCAGATCCCAGTACAAGGGTGCTACACCCACACGCTGAGTTATTTCATTAAACAGGAAGTCATGACTGGCTTGCGCATGAGCCTCTTTGCTCAACATCTCTACCGCCGCATGAGGGCGCATGGACCAGCGCACAGGTTGACGTTTTCCATCCGCTGCAATGAGTACGAAGGCGTTGATGGAATTATATTCGGTTCCTGCAAAACTGGCCGGCCAAGTCGCGTTCGCTTCTCGCTCTACAGACTTGCGAGCCTCTGGATATTTTTGAAAAAACGCGGCCACCTTGTCCGGGGCTGGTTGTCCAGTGGCAGCCACCGGTTCAAAGGCCTCGACCTGCGCCAGGAAACCCTCGGCATCCCGAGTCGCGAAGTAGGGTTCGTTGTTGAGCTTCATTCGCCACTGTGACTTGTCGTCGCCTACCAGCATGAGTGCCATGCTGACGGTCGCCGTCGAATTGTCCGCCGCATGCGGGTCTACGGTGCCGATTGAAAAACGCCCGACGGCGGGGATGTTGGCCGGTAGAAAAATACGTGAGGTCGACAGAGGGACGGCCTCGCCGCTCGCATGAAAAGTCCCACTGAAACACATACCCTTACCGTGGGCCCGTCGATAGCCTGGTGGAAAATTATCTAGGGAGTCACCCAGAAACTCTTTTGTGGTAACGCCGGTGCCTAAGAATCCTCCTGCCCAGGCAAAAGCCAGCACAAGAGCAGTCGCGATACTGAATATGCCCAACAACGGCACTCGATATTTCCATAAACCCTGAAGGTTATTCTTAAGCATAAAATTCTCAGCTGCACGTTGTCAGGCAGCGCTGGATTGAAACTGCCGAATGGCTAGCGCCAACACTAACCGGCGCAAAGCAGTAGTCATGTGTAAGACAGGGGGATTTGAACCGCCGATACGGCAAGAAAAAATCCCGGTGGGCTCAATGGGTTTGCTTGAGCGGCAACGCATGACAATCCCTGCGCCATAGCCTGTGTGTCATTACATTGCTGAGGACGGCCAAGGCAAATGACGCCGGCGATGCACCGCTTTTGACGTTATATGTCCAGCACCAATCGTGGAGATTTTGATCGTGAACAGCATACCAATATCGTATCGTTCGCCGCTTTTTCATCAGCAGTGAGATACACATCGCGATGGTCTGGTTCACCCTCTAAAACATCACAGAGGCATGTGCCACAAACACCCTGCTCGCAGGATATTTCGATATCAATACCTACTTCAGCCAGTGCTTGATAAATGGTCTGCCCGGTCATGACATTGACGGTTTTACCGCTGCGCGCCGCCACAACCTCAAAACCAGACCCATTGGTATCAATGTCGGCCTGAAAGTATTCGCGGTGAATGTGTGCATCAGGGTAGCCGAGTTCGAGAGCATTATTGATAACCCACTTCATAAAACCTCCCGGTCCACATGTATAGATGTGAGCCGTGTCCTGGCTGCCTCCTAATACGCGTTTGAGGTCCAGTTGGCTTTCAGGTTCATCGTCGAAGTGCAGCTGGACAGCTTGGGAAAATCCGGAGAGCTCCAACTCTTCAAGAAACGCACTTCGGCTACGTGAGCGTGCGCAATAATGCATTTCAAACGCCTTGCCCCTGGCTTCAAGCGCATAGGCCATGGCCAGCATCGGTGTGATGCCAATACCCCCTCCGAGCAGGATTGAACGTTCGGCATTCAAGTCCAGCGGGAAATGGTTACGAGGCAGGCTTATGTTTACCTTTACGCCTTCAAGTAATTCCTGATGGACTGCAATGGACCCACCCCTGGATTGAGGATCTCTCAATACCCCAAGGCGATAAATGCCTGCGTCAGCGGGATCGCCGCACAACGAATATTGGCGGATCACATTTGAGGGTAGGTGCACATCAATATGGGCACCGGCCTCAAAGGTCGGTAAATTGCCGCGGTCTGCCCGCGCCAGCTCGATGACGACCACATCATCACCTTGCAGCACTCGTTTAAGCACGACTACGTTTAGGAGTTCATTCATCGGGTAATACCTGTACGCACGCGGGAAGACAATTCATATTGATGTTTTAAAAAAGGTCGCCAATCTTCATTCAGCCTGATCAAAAACACGCATAACACCGGCCTTGAGTGACGTATGGGCGAGTAAGCCTTCTTCACCCAATTCATGACCTGCGCCTGAATCCTTCATGCCGCCGAAGGGGAGACTGAGATCCAGCACATTGTGGTTATTGATCCAGATAGTGCCTGCTTTCACGCCGCCGAAGAAGCTCGTGATCCGATCAACGTTTTTGGTCCAGATACTGGCCCCCAAACCAAATGAGGTCGCATTGGCGCGCTGGATAACCTCACGGTCGTCCTTGAAGGAAAAGGCTGTTAGCACCGGCCCAAAAATCTCCTTTTGGGATGTGATGCTGTTGTTTGTAAGGTCGGTCAAAATGGTAGGCTGAATATAAGCGCCAGGGCTGTTGATCGTTTCGCCCCCACACAGTAATTCTGCACCGGACTCAAGGCCCTGGTGGATCATGCTCATCACCTTGTCGCGGTGGGCGTGATGAACGAGTGGACCCATCTGCGAACTTAAATCCAGACCCGGGCCAATTTTGATGGTCCGTGCGATTTCAGCGACTCCAGCAGTGACTTCGGCGTAGTGGCGTTCGTGGACGTACAGCCGAGAACCTGCGCAGCAGTTTTGACCATGATTGCCGAAAATAGCCCAGGCAGCGCCGGGAATAGCGATGTTCAGATCGGCATCTTCGGCGATGACGACCGGTGACTTACCGCCGAGTTCAAGCGTGTATTTTTTCATCAGGGGCGCTGCTATTGCGGCGATTCGTTTCCCTGTCTCAGTCGAGCCTGTAAAACTTATCTTGTCCACGCCAGGGTGCTCAACAAGCGCCGCACCTACTTCATGACCTAGGCCGGTAATGACATTGACAACTCCAGGTGGAATGCCAGCTTCATTACACAGCTCCGCCAGGCGCAAAGTAGTGAACGGGGTTTGCTCAGCGGGCTTGAGAACAATAGTGCACCCTGTTGCAAGAACAGGTGCCAATTTCCAGACCGCTTGGCAAAGCGGAACGTTCCACGGGGTAATTGCTGCGACGACACCCAGTGGCGATCGTTTTGTGAAACCAAAGAATTTTTGATCCGGCAGGTAAGGAACGGACAGATCCAGGGTTTTTCCAGAGATTTTGGTGGACCACCCGGCCATATAACGCAGCGTATAAACCGACAGGTCCGCATCGAATGCGCGAGTGTTTCGAATAAGGCGGCCACTGCTGAGCGTCTCGAGTTCAGAAAGCTCCTGAGCATTTTCCGCAATCAAATCAGCGAGCCGCAGCATCAAAGCTTCACGTTGATAGGGTCTCATTCTGGACCAGGCGCTGTCTTCAAATGCCTTGCGTGCAGCGGCCACTGCCAGGTCGACGTCAAATTGGTCTGCCTGTGCGATTTGACCTAATTCAAGACCGTTACTAGGATCGGCGATAGAAAAGTATTTTTCTGAATGCGGGTCCCTGAACTCACCATTAATGAAGATTTGGGTACGTTTGCCGATCCTGGATTTAGCCCCAGAGGTGAGGTGTTCGTAGTTATTTGCCAATGTCATGATCGAATGCCCATTGTTATTGTTTCAGGGGCCGCTATCGTACTAGCGGAATATAAAGGAAATTAATATCCCGCACCGTTACGAGTTGGACAATGACAGCAGAGGTACCTATTGTTGCCCTTGCTGCAACAAAGGCGAATCATCCAGGTGGTGCGTCCAATGTCTCACTTGCGTGTAGGGCGGATTGGTTTTTGCTGATCGTGCCCTAGGTCGTGGACCATGACTGCACTAAGCTGAGACGATGACGATATCGGGTAAAACAGTAGTTCATCTGACCGGGCAGGTATATCTGGCCTGTATGGAATACAAGCAAGTATGGTCTTTAAGGCGAATTAAGAGTGTTGTATAATTTCTGCAAAATTTTTAGGTAAAAAGGAAATTCTCAATGAGGGTTGCTAAAAACAATCAAAAGACTGAAGAGAAACGTACGGCTATTTTGGTCGAGGCAAGGATGGTATTTCTCGACTCGGGAAATGCTGGATTCAGTATGAGAAGCGTGGCTAAAAAAGTCGATATGTCGCTGAGTCATCTTCAATATTTTTTTCCGACCAAAGATCAACTATTTTTGGAGATGGTCAGGTATACCGTAAATGACTATCTGAAAAATTATAAACTCATCATGATGGAGTCCTATAATAGTCCCGAACAACAGATGTGTGCTGTGTTGGATTATTTGTTTAGCGATCTCATGCGACTGGATGTTACAGCTATCTTCGTCGAGCTCTGGGGGATGGCACTCCGGGATGTAGAGGCGCGCCTTTTTCAGCGTAAACTGTACAGAGTCAATAGGCGAAAATTTTCGACAATTCTTACCAGGGTTTACCCTGATGCATCGCGTGAGACCATCAAGCGGGTCGCAACCCAGGTGCTGTTACACATCGATGGCATTATGGTGCTTTACATGGTGGATTGGCCGGATGCGCAGAATTATGAGCGAATAGTTCAAGACGCTAAATCCATCATATGGAGAATCATGGAAAATATCGCTCAGAAAAAAGAGGCTAGTCAACTGCCGTAGCTATGGCATTTTTCCGAACCAAGAAAATCTTATTGGGATTTCTGCTGGTGCAGTCACGAATGCGCCGAATCTGTGCGTTTATCGCCATTGCCAAGTAATGCACCAAATCACGCGAAAGAGGGGACAGCTTCCTGGATTGGCGCGAAATAATTTGTACTTGTGTTACATTCAATGCGTGATAATCGATAGGAATAGCTTTTAATGTGCCGTTGCATAACTCATCAATGACGGGAAAGTCACTGAGTATTGTCGAGGCTATGCCATTGCGCGTGAGGTCCAACATTATCTTCAGTGAGTTTGAAGTAATGTAAGGCTGGAAGTGAGCGCTGCTTTCACTTTGCAACTGATCAATAATTCCTCTGATCCGGTACTCAGGCGGGGGTAGAACAATATCTTCGTCAGCCAGGTCTTGAAGACTGAGTATCGATCTGCCCGCCAGCGGATGGTCGGGGTGGACAATAGCTCTCATGGGTTGATCGAAAGAATGGAGCCTATTGATGTTGGTGGTCTTGGTAGGGGAAAACACCAATCCTATGTCTGCTTCGTCTTCAGCGACCATTCGCTCAACTTCGTGAGAGGGCGCAATCAACAGCTCAGTGTGCGATTGTCGGTTAGCTTTGAAAAATTGATAAAGCTCACCTATGGCCTGAGTACTAAGTAGTCCTTCGCCCACCGCAATGCTGGTTCTATTTAAATATCCTTCTTTGAGTTGGCCGAGTTTTTTCAAAAGTTGATTGTGATGGCCCATACGCTCAACATAATAATCAACTGCAGCCTGACCTGCGGCGGTCAGGCAGATCCTGTGAGTGCCTTCTTGTATGAGCTGAATACCTAGATCGGACTCCAGTTTCGCAATCTGGCGACTGATGGAGGAGACGGCGAGCTCCAGCTCTTCGGCCGCCGCGCGCATGGTTCCCAGTCTGGAGCTCAAATACAGATACTTGAAGCGTTGATCTTGAAGCTCAGTTTGGGAATTCATCATGGGTGCCTCGCACGGTTCGCATCATCAAGTTTTTTATTATGTTGATGAATCTATGCTAGTGAATGCCGGGAAGCAATACTGTGGGCTAGTTTTTTTGGTCAGTGACCTACAATATTTTTATAGCTTTTTGATCTAAGAAGGTTTTTCTGTCTGCGCCGAAATTTGCGGTTCTAGGTTGCATAGTTAGCTTTCTATAGGACTCTTGATTGCTGAGGTACCCCTGATTTTCTGGCTTGATCAGCTGTGCTGGCGCTTGAGGTGATACGGTGCGGGATTAACTATGGGGGTGTCGCCAGTGACGAGATCAGCGACCAGTTGTCCGGCTGCTGGAGAGGTGCCAAAACCATGCCCTGAGAATCCGGAAGCAAGCGTCAAACCCGGAATTTTATCTACGGGGGATATCACTGGGAGGCCGTCCGGCGTTACATCGATCATGCCAGCCCATTCGAGTTCTATGGTGGCTTTTTTAAAAGCGGGCCAAGCTTCAGTGAGATTGCGTAATGCAGCCCGATTCAGTCCGTGATTGACGTTTGGGTCTATTGTCCGTCTCTGCTCGAAAGCAGAGGTACCTTGGTCAGAACTGCGTCGCGACAGGGCCAGTTCTGTCATGAACTCTCGTCCCAGGGAAAGATTCATGTTTTTCCATTGAGAACGCAGTGTGGAAAAGTAGTGATGCCCGATCAGCAAGCTGTCAGGTACGATCGGCACCATGAAAGCTCCCCGGTTCGTAATGATGTATCCGCCGTCCTGGTGTTTGCGAAAAGAGATATCTGGAGTGCCTACTGCGACTTCAGTCATTCCCTCTATCGTCAGAGGAGCCGTTCGAAGGACTGAGGCGACTACCGGTAACGTCAAGAGGGGAACACCGCAGGTAGCCAGAAAGCGTCTCGACCACATGCCGCCGGAAAGGATTACGTTATCGCAACGCACTTCCCCCCGCTCGGTTACAACACCGCTTACTCTGCCTGCCGACATGGATAGCGTTCGCACCGCGCAGTTCTCCACGATGATAACGCCTTTAGCGATAGCCGCCCGTGCGATGGCACTGCTGGCAAGAGTAGGTTCTGCTCGGCCATCAGAGGCTGTATAAATTCCGCCTGCCCAATCGACGGTGCACCCTGGAGAAATATCAGCGATTTCTCTCGCCGTGACCAGGCGTGAGTCGAGCGAGGCATCAGCGACTGAGTTCAACCATTCTTGATGTGAAGCCATTTCCCCGGCTGAGCTGGCGGTATACAAAATACCGGTCTGTCTGTAGCCAACATCGGCATTGAGCCGTTGTGCCATGGTGCTCCATAGTTTTTCTGCGGCGATTGAAAGAGGGAGGTCCAGTTTGGCCCGCCCCATTTTCCTGATCCACCCCAGATTTCGGGAGGATTGTTCGCCAGCAATTCGGCCCTTTTCAAGTACTGTGACGGGGATGCCACGTTCTGCCAGCGACAATGCCGCAGTGAGTCCGATAATGCCCCCTCCGATCACCACCACTGTCGTGGCGGCAGGAAGAACGACAGAGGTCTGAACGGGAGAGATAGAGGGGGCCAAGTTTCTTGTCCTTGATACTGTATACGTTATCGAAAGTGCACTGAATCGCTACGCCCTGAGGCTGCTAAGTGTCACGTATTGTTATGAGTAATCGTGATTTCTTTGACATTGGCCTTTGAGACCCCGCGATAGGCGGTGACTTCAATTTCAACTTTGTATATCTCAGATCCCAGAGGAGGGCTGGTCAGCGTCAGCGTTGGATTAATACCGCGCATTTTTTCTGCGTATGTAGCCATTACGATATCTATGTCCTTCGCAAACGGTATGAACACGCGCGCGGCAACGATATCGCCAAGCGAAGCGTCAACGGCCGAAAGGGCATGTTCTATATTGGCCAAGACTTGAAGGGTCTGCTCAGCCGGGTCTTCGGGCATTTCCTTTGTGGCGGGATTGCGGCCGGCGGTATTGGATACGAAAATCAGATCGCCGACGGCGATGAGGCGCGAATAGCTACCCAGCTCCTCAAACTTGGATCCGGTTTTAACTTTAATAACGTCGATAACTTCTTTCATGTGGAGTGTCCGATATTCAATGAAAACTCAGAAGGCGCGGTGGCCGTGCGGGATCAACTTAGCGTTGGGGTTTCCCAGAGATTAAGTTTGACGCCTATGCCTTTTTCGCAGGCGTTGCGATAAATCACGGTGCCCCACGCAACGTCTTCTACCGGCATACCGCCGACCGACATGATGATGATTTCATCGTCGTTTTTGCGTCCAGGTGCTTCACCGACAACAATCTTGCCCAGATCCTCGAGCTGGTCAGGTGACATTTTTCCTTCGTCTATCAGATCCAGGAATTGGATGCCCACTACTGGCACGATGTTGTGCACTGGCTTGGGATTTTCTTCATGCCATGCCTGGTAGAGAGAAGGATTGTCCAGAACCTTGCGGATGTCGGGTGACTGCATGCCTTCATCGATACTCGTCAAGGCGGGCATGGACAGAAACGTACCAGGGCTTACCCATTCACGCTTCACCACAGGGTAGGCAGAGGCATCACCAATTGCTCCGGAATTGCAGAATGTGACGATGTCACAGTCGCGTACCACAGCTTCGTTGGTGTCAACCACATGAATGTTGACAATCTGCGGAAAAGTCTCACGAACCCACGATGTAAACGCATCGATATTTTTTTGGCCGCGTCCCTTGACTTTAACTGTGTCAATCTCAGGACATTCGGCAACGAATGCCGAAAGTGAGGTCTTCGCCATCACACCTGGACCCAGGATGCCAACCACCTTCGAATTCTTTTTGGCCAGATGGCGGGCGCCTACGCCAGGCACGGCGCCTGTTCGATAAGCAGAAAGAAGATTCGCTGACATGATTGCCAGAGGAGCGCCCGTATCGGCATCGTTGAGTACGAACAGAAGGATGGAGCGGGGGAGGCCCTTCTCTCTATTCGCGATGTTGGATCCGTACCATTTCATCCCGGCTGTTCGAAATTGACCGCCAAGGTACGCAGGCATCGCCATGAAGCGTCGATCGGGGGTGGGTTTGGGCATGTCCGGAAAAGGTGAGTCTTCGGGAAATACCACCACAGATCCGTGGGAATTGTTATTGGGACCTGCCATCCGGTAGTCGCCGTGGTACATCAGGGAAAACATTTCTTCCATCGTGTCAACGCAGGCTGCCATATTGGTGACGCCCGCCTGAATCATGTCCGGTTCGGAGAGGTAAATGAAATCAATATTTGGTAAGTTGTGCATAGTCGTTGATGCTCATTTTGAAATACTGCTCTTGCCGCTGATACGAACCTTTCTCAGCGGGGACGTGATCTGACCGGTTGGGCTCTAACCTTCAACGCCGTTGTCATTCTGAATCGAACGGTCCAAATCGCAGGGCCTTCGAATAATCGGGTGAGCCATGACGGTTATGCGCTTTTTTCGGCGCTTAACTGCTCCAAATCCGCCTTGGAGCATTCGGCATGAGTTCTGGCGCTCAAGCTAAACTAGGTAACAGACCACGCTTATCCTACAGTTCGTTTTTTTGAACTCGATGACATTCGAGGCGACACTTGTTGTGGTAATGACAACGCTTGCGCTAGCAGGGTATAGCGGCTATTCCGGTCAAGCTCCGATCAACATCATTGCCTAAAAAGCAACATGATCCCTGGTTGCTGTGATTGTGGCCCGATTTCTATGTCAGTAATTTCCTTGTCTTGTTTTTGCAGATTCGACAGGAGCCTTTTCATGATTTCCCCCATTTCTGACATTTCCCTGCTGGAAGAGCGTATTCGGGTACTTGAGGCCGAATCTGCGGTTCGCCATTTACTGAATCGGTATATGTTTTTGTGCGACGTTCCCGGGCCTGAAACACGTGAAAGCGAGCTGGGCCAATTGTTCTGCCAGGACGCAGTTTGGCAGGGGGTCGGATCTCGGTATGCCCTTAAGTTTGGTCGTGTACGCGGACGCAAAGCGATAGTGGAGATGCTCATGAGTTACCTGCCACCGGCTCCGCACTTTCTGTCAAATATGCACTTTCTTTCCGGTGAGCAGATATCTGTCGATGGTTTTCAAGCCAAAGGCCGATGGGTAATGCAGCAACTCAGTCGCTACGAGTCTGGCCAATCAGGATCAATTGTCGCCGCCCTCAGCGTGGAATTTCTCTGGGAGGCAGACGCCTGGCGCATCTCCTCTTTTTCAACTGAACGCGTTGATGCCTTTCGTCTCGAGAATGTCCAGGGGGCGTCACTGTGATCCCGCTGGTCATTGAAGGTTGCATCGGGGGGCCAGGTCGGACGGTCGCCATCAAGGATTCTTTGGATGTGGCAGGTTGGCCAACACGGTGTGGGAGTCGTGCTTTCGAACACGCCCCGCCAGCCCAAAACCATGCAACTGTTGTGAAGGCGCTTCTCGACGAAGGTTGGCAAATCATTGGCAAGACTGTGCTGCATGAGCTGGCTTTCGGTGTGACCGGTATCAACGAGTGGGCTGGAACGCCAATTAATCCACAGGCACCGGATCGGATACCTGGTGGCTCTTCCAGTGGCTCAGCGGTCATCGTTGCTCAGGGAAATGTGGATGTGGCATTGGGTACTGATACAGGAGGTTCTGTGCGCATGCCGGCTGCCTGCTGTGGGGTCTTGGGTCTCAAGCCATCGTTCGGTCGTTTGAGTCGTCACGGTGTGTATCCGGCTTCCAGTTCTCTTGATGTTGTAGGACCCATGGCTCGTGATCTCGAGACGCTCGTGGCTGCGATGACTTCAATGGACTCAACTTTCTCGGCGCATAAGCCTCTCGGGAAATTCCGGGTAGGTTTAGTCAATGTCTCTTGCGATCCTGCGATTGAGCAAGCCATACGGGACGAGATGAATCGTCGCGGCTGGGCCTGGGAAGTCGTCACGCTGCCGCTTCTTGATCAGGCATTCGAAGCTGCATTGACCGTCATTAATGCTGAAACGTGGGCTGCCTATGGTCATTACACCGGCCAGGCTTTACTGGGTGCCGATATTGAGGCGAGGTTACTGCGTGCGGCCAACACTGATGCCGTAGCCGTACAAGCTGCGCATGCGGTGCGCATGGCATTCAGCGAACAAGTAGACCATTTGCTGGAACGCTTCGATACACTCGTCCTTCCGAGTTTGCCTCGTCTGCCACCGCTATTGGTTGATGTATGCAAGGGTGAATCGGTGATCGATCTGACGCGCTTCCTCAGGCCGTTCAACTTGAGCGGGCACCCGGCATTGAGTGTGCCAATTTCCTATCCGGGTTCCTCCATTAAAACCAGCCTGCAACTCATCGGGGCAAAGGGTGACGACGCACGTCTGTGTGCCATTGCTGGCGCGTTCCTTTGAATAAATCAGCGTTCGTCATCGAGCGCAGCAAGCACGCGGGTCAGGCGGTGCAATCAGCAGGCGGTGCAAGCAAAAAGTGACTCAGTTCCTTCTCGGGCGACCAAGGACCTGATCAGGGATGTCACTCAAAAGGTTGCAGCGTTGCAATCTGTACAACGAATGTCGCTTACGGTGTCATCGTTTTCGCGACGAAGTACTGCAAGGATACCGGTAGGCCGTATACCCCTATGAAGCCGGCTACGTGTGATGCGCAATCTACGTCGCGCCGACAATTAGAAGGATACGCTTGAACCAGATTCAATCCGCTTGCCAAGGCCAGGAATATACACTGCACATTGATGCCTCGTTGAATAGGCGTCATGAATCGTGTCATCGAAGACAAGTGATTGGTTTGAGTTTCTGAGTACACGCCTTTTGGCAAGATAAGAGTTTGATGAACTCGGCAACGAGTGAAGGGCGATATAAAGAATGGCCAGGCTGCGGTTTTCAGGGGCAGCGGGCAGGTATCGTTTGCGCTTGAGGAGCGCTCGCGTTGGTCCGCAAGGACGCTGCTGCATCGATTTATTTCCGTTATTCATAAAATAATTAGAGTGGAGAATTGGGATGACAGAGCTATCCGAGCCCCTATCTGCAGATGTGCCTGCAGGCGGCCAGCAATTAGAAGGTAATCTAAGTGCTTATAAAATCGCGTTATTGGTGATTGCAGCCGCAGGACCGTTAGGGGCCGTTCTTACAGCAGCCCCCATTGCTTTTGAGCACGGTAATGGCGCTGGCCTTGCCGGAGCATTCCTGCTGGCAGGAATTCTGATGATTTTTTTCTCGATAGGGTATGGCGAGTTAATCCGGGCGATCCCGGGGGCCGGCGCATTTTACAAGTACCTCACGGTGATCTTTGGACGGGGCGTAGGCACGGGGGCGGCATGGGTCGCCTTAGCCTCTTATCTGGCGATTACCACGGCGATTGCCGTGGCGTCCGGGTATTACACGAATATGACCATGCAAGGGTTTGGTATTGATATCGGCTGGGCAGCATGGACCGTCTTATACGTGGGGGCGATCTGTTACCTGGGTCGGGCGAATATTGATTTTGCCGCAAAGATCCTCGTGCCTTTGGTGCTTGCAGAGTTCTTTGTGCTTTTTCTACTGGGTATTTCAATATTCTTGGATAAAGGTCTTAACGCCTTCCCGGTTCAAGCCATCTCGGTAGACGCAATAATGCTGCCGGGGCTGGGGGTTGGGCTCATGGTGGCGCTGGCATCATTCCTCGGTGTTGAGTCCGCCGCGCTTTATGCGATGGAAGCCAGGAAGCCAGCAAAAACCATTCCGCATGCCACTCGTTTGGCGGTCGTTTTGGTAGGCGTCGCCTATTTGATCATTATCTGGCTGATCATCGGTGAGGTTGGGTTTGACTCCATCAAGGACGAGGCAGCAATAGCGAAGGGTGGGTTGGTCATTAATTTGTTCACGACTCGTTTGGGTAGCACGATGGCGACAATTGTTTCTCTCATGCTGTGCACCAGCAACTTTTGCTGTTTGTTGTCACTGCATAATGCTGCGACGCGGTATGTTCAAGTTTTGGCCAAAGACAGGCACTTGCCGAATGTTCTTTCACATGTTCATGAAACGAAAAAATCTCCAGCCAATGCAAGTCTGCTTGTGACCGTGCTCGTTGCACTGACCATTATCGTCTCTTCCTCCCTGGGCTATGACGCTTTTGTATTTTTGTTTCCCGTAACGGTGGCATTGTCGACGCTTGGATTGATAGGGCTTCAGACATTTGTCACATTGGGGGTCGTTGTTCACTTCAAAAAAGCCAACGATAAACGGTATTTTAAAACGTTACTCAGCCCACTCATCGCACTGGCTGGGCTTAGTACTGCCGTTTATCTCATCTACGACAATTACGGCATGCTGACGGGCAGTGAATCTGCCTGGGTCAATGGCACTCCATTACTTCTAGTTGTCTTGTTTCTCTACGGGATAATCAAGGGACGCTTCAGGAAAGCCGACTCGTCCGGAATCAAATGATATAGGCCATGCCTACACCACCGTTAAGCTTGATCCAGGTGGGCTGACGCTTGTTGTCTTTAAAACAATAAACCTCTCGCGGTCGGCGGTTGATGAGCTGTGGGTGCGGGCTTAAGGTTATTTCAAAATAACTCTCGTGACATTGCGATAGAAAGGTAACTAATTGTGAGCGATTTAATTAACGTTGTCGGGCTTGATATGGAACCCGCAAGCTTGATCAAGCACGACCGCGTGCACACCTCGTTGTACACCGACGCCAAGCTGTTTGACATGGAACTGGAAAAGATTTTCTACAGTACTTGGGTCTGGGTCGCGCACGTCAGCGAGATCCCGGAGGCGGGCAGCTACAAAAGCACCTACATCGGTAAGCAGCCGGTGATCGTGGTGCGCGACCGCAAGAAACAGGTCCATGTGCACCTCAACCGCTGCCGCCATCGCGGCGCTACGGTATGCGAACACAAGAAGGGCAAGACCAACAGCTTTGTCTGCCCATATCACGGCTGGAGTTACGCGCTGGATGGTTCACTGCGTGGTGTGCCGAGCCCTGAAAGCTACGGTGATTGCCTGGATAAGGGCGAGCTGCCTCTGGTCAGCCTGCGTGTTGAAGAATATGCGGGCATGCTGTTTGCCACTCTCAAGGATGACATCGAACCACTGGTCGACTTCCTCGGGCCTGCCAAGAAATGGATCGACCTGTTCATGAAACAGGGCGCCGGTTACCCGATCAAGGTCCCAGGCGAGCACCGTTTCCGCTTTCCGGGCAACTGGAAAATCCAGTTGGAAAATACCACAGACGCTTACCACTTCCCGCTGGTGCACAAGTCGTTCCTGGCATCGGTTGATGAGCAAACCCTCAAACTGTTCGACTTCGTTGAAGGGCCGGGTTACGTCGAAGACCTTGGTAACGGGCACAGCGTAATGGTGATGATCCCCGACCTGGTGGATCTTGAAGCCGATCTCGACAAACCGATTCCGGAGCGCTTCGAGGAGCTTGCTGCGCAATTGCGCGAAGACGGTATCGAAGAGCAGCAAGTGCGCCGTATTGTTCGTGCTGTCGGTGGCTCGGGTTTCAATCTTAACCTGTTCCCCAACGTTGCCTGTTCCATGGCGTTTTTCCGCGCGCTGCAACCGATATCGGTGACAGAGACAGAAATTCATCACTCGGTAATCACCATGGACGGCGGCCCTGCTATAGCCAACCGCTACCGCCTGCGTTTGCATGAGCACTTCCAGGGTCCGATGGGCTTTGGTACTCCGGACGATTCCGAAGCCTGGGAGCGTGTGCAGAAAGGCGCCAGTGCTGGCGAAGACCTGTGGATCATGTTGAACCGTGGCCTGCCGGGTGAGATACCGACCGAAGACGGGCTGGTCAGCGACGTAAGCGCCGAGACCGGCATGCGAGCTGCTTACCAGCAGTGGAAAAAGATGATGACGGCAGAGACTAAGTAAATGAACCTGCAATTACTGAACCAAGTCACCGCTTTTATCTGGGCTGAAGGCGACATGCTCGACCATGGCGAATTCGACACCTGGTTGAGCCTGTGGAACGAAAAGGGTACTTACATTATCCCGATCAATCCCAAGGAAGAAGACTTCGAAAACACCCTCAACTACGCCTATGACGATCATCACATGCGTCAGTTACGAATCCAGCGTCTGACCGGAGGTGATTCGATTTCCACCAGCCCGCAGCCGCGTACCGTGCGCACCCTGTCACGTTTTCGTGTGCTGTTCGAAAGCGATGAAAAAGTGACGGTCCGTTGCGCGCAAAACGTGCGCGAGTTCCGTAAGGACTCGCTCAAACATTACAGCGCGGACATCGTCTACGAGCTTGAGCGCGTTAGTGACACTTTCAAAATTCAGCGTAAGTTGATTCGTTTGATCAACGCTGACGACGCACTCGCCGGGATAGGTTATATACTTTAAGTTAACAGTTCGGGTGCCGGAGACGAGGAGTGCCCGCACTGTTTCTGCCGGCTATAAGAGCGGTGCCTTCTGACACTCGCCAAGCGTTTTGATCGGAAGGCACTTTGTCGGGGTTGAACAGGGTCTACTGAGGGTGTCGGTTATAGATTTAAATATCAGTCTCTATAGAAGCGGGTGTTTTCTGTTGGGTCAGCATACTTAAATCTTTAGCCCTTCTTATACGTGGCACAGGCTCTACAGAAAAAGCACGTCAGACTCGATTGTTGTAAAGATAATAATGCTCATGTTAGGCCTGCTAGAGAGGTATTCAAGCAAGCTATCGCGAGGAGGTGAAGATTTAAAAAAACGCAACAGATGTTTAAAACTTAAACTACGTAACTATTAATCGGTAGCTCCCATTGACTACCCCAACGACTGCAGAATCCTGGCGGCATTTAAATGCAGGTGAGGAATAGCCCATTTAATGTATCGCTTAACCCAATAAAAAAAATGGAAATGCAACCATGCGTCGATATTCCCTGCTTCACTTTTGGACCCTCGCTGCACTGTTCAATGCAACAACTCCCGCGGGCGCTTATGAGCTTTTTTCCCGAGATGACACCCATCTCAATGCTAACCTGGATGCGGTTTTTGGCGTTTTCCACAGTCGTGAAAGTTATCCAGCCTCTGGCCGGTTAACACAGGGGGCGTCCTCATGGCGAGAGGGCTACATCAAGTACGGCGTGAGCGGCGATCAGGGATTGCGAGGCGCAGGGACGGCCTATGGTGCCTTCTCACTGGTCAGTTCGGCCACTTGGGGGGACGGGGACGCTGCTGGCTACACAGATGGATCTGAGCGCACCACCAAGATTGAAGATGCTTATTTGGGATGGCGCTCGGGCAACCTAGTTGAAGTCCTTGGCAAAGACGGCATCGACTTTTCATTCGGTCGACAGAATATTGCAGTGGGCGACGGCTTCCTTATTCAGGGCGATGCCTTCAGTGCAGGTCGCGGCCTCGGCGACGGACAGTACAATCGTGGAGGTGCTTTCTACGTGGCTGCCCGCAAAGCGTTCGATAAGACAGCCGTGTTGCGCATTGGCGGTAAAGAGGGCTGGCGTGGCGATCTGATGTGGCTTAAATCCGATAACCCCTCTCAGGCCAATACCGAGATGTACGTCGGTACGCTGGAACACGTGGCTGCAGCCGGTACGGTTGGCCTGACGTACATCAATACCACGAAAATCGCTGAACAGTACGCTTCGCCCCTGCAGCTTGAGCGTGAAGGCATGAAGACCTACAGCGTGCGCGCAGTGGGTAATGCGGGCGTGGAAAACCTGTTTTTGTCGGGTGAATACGCCAGGCAAAACAAACCGAATGCGGCGAATGAGGACGCTTGGTATCTGGAAGCAGGGTGGACCTTTGCTGATGCTCCGTGGAAGCCGAGCGCCAGCTATCGCTACAGCCGCTTTTCAGAGGGTTATGACACCTTGTTTTATGGGACGGGTCGTGGCTACGGCACATGGTTCCAGGGTGAAGTGGCCAGTAACTATGCCGGCCCCTTCAACAATAACGCTCGTATCCAGAATGTTACGTTCAAGGTCAATCCTTTGGAAAGCCTGACCCTCGGAGCCATGTACTTTAATTACGACACCATCGATCGTAACGTGAGTAACACCGATGGTCATGAAATCGACTTGTATGCCGAATGGCGCGTTAATCAGCACCTGACCGTTTTGCCGTTGTTAGGCATCTACCAGCCAGACAAGAGTGCAGAGAAGGGGGGGACGCAGTTGGGTAACAACGATACAAATGTGTACACCCAGTTGGTGTTTGCTACGACATTTTGATACCTGGCAGGTGACTGATGTCACCTGTTTTTGTTCCTCGCCGTTTAGATAAAGTTGTATCCCTGCACACGCCATAGCTCACCGTCGGATCGCCGAGTTTTGCCTGGCAAACGTTCTGTACTTCTTGCGAGATCTAGCTTGATCAAAGAAAAGCATGACGTAAATAACGCAGTCAGCACTAGAAACCGGCAGAGCGTTTCATCCGTGCGCCTGGAATAGTTTCCACTTTTGCTCCTTGGTGGAGGTGCCCTCGTTCCCGAGGGCACCCTTTTTAGACAGCCACTCTTTTTGAGCGGTTCTTGGCCGCTTTATTCTGGGGTCGCGTGGCCCAAGATTATTTCGTCTGGAGCACCCACGATTTTAGCCCAATCGACTTTCCTGACAGCGTCGCCGCGACATCGCATCATGCCCCAGAATAAAAATCCGACGGTGCTGGAGTATCTCAAGGGGCGCAGCGGGCATATCGTCGGTCTGCTGATGGGGGGCGAGCATCAGCATCAAGGGAAGCAATTTCTCCCATACCGGCGACGGCGACCGGGAGGGCGCCCGTGGGTTCTGGTAGGTGGTGGAAGAAAGCCTGCGCTGCCTGAAACTCCTCTACCTGGTGTTGCGCAGCGCGGCGCCGAACATCGAGCTGGCACACTTGATAGTGCAGGAAGCGGATCTGTCGTTTCGCGAGGCCTATCACATGGTACGTGTGGTGGTGCGCAGAGCCATGGACGCAGGCCTGCTGACGCACCAGATCGACGCCGGCTGTGCTAAAGCTCATTCATGTTCCAGAGCTGCTTTCGCAAGCACCAGACCCTTGGTGGGCTCCGTTTCAAGCGATATCTAACGAGGCGTTGGCATCCTGCGCCAACGCCTTCCTGGTTCATAGCATGCGACGCAGCACGTCTTTGCGCGGGTCCTTGTCGAAAAACCGGTGCTTGAGCGCACCCACCACATGCAGCACGATCAGCGCCAGCAGGGTGTAGGCGAGGACTTTGTGCAGCCATTGGAACACGGCGAACCAATCGTCATTCTTGGGCAGCAGCTCCGGCAAATTAACCCCGAAAAAGAACACGCCGTCGCTCATCGTGTAGGTGCTCGACATGGAGTACCCCATCAAGGGCACGATCACTACCAGCGCATACATTGCACGTTGCGTCAGTCTGGAAAGGATCCGCTCGTACGGTGCCAGTGTCTCCAGCGGTTGCGGAATGCTCGGTGCCCGCCAGCGCAGGGTGATCTGGGTCAGCACCAGCAGAAACGTCAGTAACCCGAAGGATTTGTGCCAGGGGTAATACAGCTCGTATTTGCTCGGCACTTCATCGTTCAGGCCGGTCATGTGCCACCCTGCCCAGAGCAGGCCCAGGACCAGTACGGCACGTACCCAGTGCAATACGCGCAGGGCGGTTGGGTACCGATCTATTGTCGGTTGATCTAATGGGGTCATATAAGGCTCTCCACGGTTCTATGCACGTTTGAAGGGCCACCCTTGTCGAGGGTGGCGCGGTCAGTGCGGAAAGTACGCTCAGGCAGGCAGCAGCACGGTAATCACTTTTTCCTCGGTGTAGGCCAGCGCGCCGCTGAACCCGCCTTCACGGCCGATACCGCTGGTCTTGAGGCCGCCCCAGGGCAGGTTGGCGTCCAGCGGGCTCCAGCAGTTGATGCCCACGGCGCCGGCCTTCACCGCCGCCGCGACGCGGTGCGCGCGCGACAGGTCGGTCGTCCATACCGTGGCCGCCAGGCCGTAGCTGGAGTCGTTGGCCAGGGCGATCGCTTCCTCTTCGCTGTCGAAGGCGATCAGCGTGCCCACGGGGCCGAAGATTTCGTCCTGGGCAATCGCCATGTCATTGCGCGCATGGGCGAAGATCGTCGGCCGCACAAACCAGCCCCGTTCAGGACTCGATACCCCGCCGGCGAGTAGCACGGCGCCCTCGTCGATGCCGAGCTGGATGTAGCGGTTGACGCGCTCGAACTGGGCTTTCTTGGCCACCGGGCCCATCTGGACGCCGGGCTGGCGCGGGTCGCCCACGTTCACCGCCTGAGCAGCCTCGGCCAGCGCCGCACCGAAACGCTCGGCGATGCTGCGCTGCACCAGAATGCGCGAACCGGCGGCGCAGACCTGGCCCTGGTTGGCGAACAGGCCGAGTGCACAGCCGCGCAAGGCGTCGTCGAAGGACGCGTCGTCGAACACGATCTGCGGGCTCTTGCCACCCAGCTCCAGGGCCACGCGCTTGAACAGCACGCCGGCGGTGCGCTGGATCTCGCGTCCGGCCTCGGGGCTGCCGGTGAAGCTGATCTTGGCGATGCGCGGGTGTTCGCACAGGGCCCGGCCTACTTCGTTGCCGTAGCCGGTGACCACGTTGATTACGCCGTCCGGGAAACCCGCCTCCTGCGCCAGCGCCGCCAGGTGCAGCGCCGATTGCGGGGTTTCTTCCGAAGGCTTGATGACCACCGTACAGCCTGCCGCCAGCAAGGCGGCGAGCTTCCACACCGTTATCATCAGCGGCGAATTCCAGGGCACGATGGCACCCACCACGCCCACCGGCTCGCGTACCGTGTACGACAGGGTCCGGGTGCCGAAGTAGCCGCCGCTGGGAATGGTCCGGCCTTCAAGCTGGTTGGCCCAGCCGGCCGCGGCGCGCAGATTGGCGATCGCGTTGGGCAGGTCCATCCGGCGTGGTTCGATGGGCGAGCGGCCGATGGCGTTGGCGTCCAGGTCGGCGAGTAATTCGCTGTCGCGCTCTACCAGGTCGGCCAGCTTCGACAGCAGCCGGCCACGCTGTGCGCCGTCGAGCTGGCTCCAGGCGCCGCCCTCGAGCTGGCTGTACGCGGCTGCCACGGCGCGGTCCACGTCCTCGGCCGTGCCGCGCGCGGAGCTGGCGTACACCTGTTCGGTCACCGGGTTTATCAGGTCGAGGCGACGGCCGTCGGAACTGTCGACGGCCAAGCCAGCGATGAAATGCTTCAAGTGCTCAGTCATTTTTTGTGTTCCATAAGAGGGCAGGATCAGGCCTTGAGGGACGCCAGGGCGTCGCCGAAGATATCCAGGGCCTTGAAGAACAGCTCGCGGGAAATGGTCAGCGAAGGCATCACGCGCATCACGTTGCTGTAGCGGCCACAGGGGATCATCAGGACGCCATGGTTGAGCAGGTAGCCCATCAACTGACCGATCTTCTCGCCCGCCAGGGGCGCTTTGCTGACGGAGTCTTCGACCAGTTCGATACCGATCATCAGGCCGCGCCCGCGCACTTCCCCCACGAGCGGGCTGTTGAAGCCACGGATACGTTCCTGGGCTTCCAGCCCCAGCGCGTGGGCACGGTTGAGCAGGTCGAGATCGGGGTCCTGGAGGATGCTGATGTTGGTCAGCGCCACGGCCGCGGACAGCGAGTTGGCGGCGAAGGTATTGGGCATAGAGCCGTCGGGAATCTTCGCCGCCAGGTCCGAGCGCATAATCAGGCCGGCCATCGGCAGGTCGCTGCCGATGCCTTTGCCGAAGGTGAGCATGTCGGGCTTCACGCCGGAATGTTCGACCGCCCACATCTTGCCGGTGCGACCCGCGCCGGATTGCACTTCATCGACAATCAGCAAGGTGCCGCTGCGGTCGCAGGCCTGGCGCAACCGTTGCAGGAACTCCGGCGAGGGCGGCACGTAGCCGCCTTCGCCCTGTACCGGTTCCACGATCACGGCCGCCACGTCATCGGCGGCGGTGTACGGGGTATTGAGCAGATAGTCGATGTAGTCGCCGGCGATCTGTTCGGCGCTTTTGTGGGTGGTGTCGAAGGGAAAGCGGTAGGCGTAAGGGTAGGGCGCGTGAATCACGCCGCCCATCTGTGCGCCAAAGCCCTTGCGGTAGGCCGTGCCGGTTGTCAGCGAGCCCGAGGCGTTCCAGACACCGTGGTAGCCGCCATGGAAGGCGATGATCTGGTGCCGCCCGGTGATGCGCTTGGCGAACTTGATGGCGGCTTCCAATGCGTCGCTGCCGCTTTGCGTGAAGAAGGTAATGCAATCGCCACGCAGGCCGTCAGGGGCGATTTCGGACAGTTTGGCGGCCAGCTCGGTGCGGCGGGTGCTGTTGATTTCCAGGGCATGCATCAGCACTTCGGACTGTTCGCGAATGGCCTGCACCACTTTGGGGTGGCAACGGCCCACGCTGCTCACGCCGACCCCGGCGGACAGGTCGATGTAAGTGTTGCCGTCGGGATCCTTGAAGGTGGCGCCGAAGGCGCGGTCCATGGCGATCGGCATGCGCCCGCCGCCGCGTGCCATGGACTCGGTGCGCGCCGACAGTGCCAGGGCCTCGCACGTCTTGGGCCCGGGAAGCGCGCTGGAGGTGATTCGCGGTGCATCGGCAAAATGGAGGGCTGCAAGCTGGGCTTCACTCATGACGGATTCTCTGCAAGGGTGTTTTATGTGGGGTTGATCATCTCCGTAGCGGGCGCCAGGCAGGTAGCCCGAATCGGCACATGGGCGTGCTGGCGCAGGTCATTCGGCGTGCCCTTTAAATGGCGCTGGAATTTGCATAAATTGCTTTATGTGAGAATATAAAGAAATAAAAACGCCTTAAAAGAATAAATAATTAGTAGGTGTCGCTCATTATGAGAAATAATAGCACCGGTCATTTTAAGGACGTGCACGTTCATGCCGCCAACGTGCAGCAGTGGAACCAGGACTACAACCAGTTAACCGCCGGCTCGACCGAGAGTACGCTGATGCAGCTGACCACGGGCGGTTGCCACGTTTTCCTCGAACAGATCAACCAGCGTGTCGTGCAACACGGCGTCGCGCCGCGCGGCAAGATGTGCTTCGCGGTGCCGATCAACGTGCCGGGTTCGATGCGCATGCAGGGGCGTGAGGTGGACGACAGCAGCCTGTTCTTTCTGCACGGCGGCGAGGAGTTCATGTTCCATATGCCGATGGGCATGCAGCTGCTGTCGATTACCTTCGAGCGAGAATTGTTCGAGCAGGCACTGGCGCAAACGGCATCGGCGAAGGACGTCAGCCTGTTGCTGCGCCAGCCGGTTATCAGGGTGTCCAGCCAGCGTTTCTCCGAGGCCCGTCGGCGCTTGCTCGCGCTGTTCGCCCAGGCCATGGCCGATGGGACTCACGACAGCGTGCAGGAGCGGCAACATGAACAGGCGCTGGAACAGGCCATGCTCGATGAGCTGGTGCAACTGATGGCCGACCCGGCCTGCGACAAGCAGCAGCGCACGCCCAGTTCCACACGCAGTTTTATCGTCGAGAAATGCCACCGTATGGCGGCTGCCGGGCAGTTCGACGTGCCCAGTGTGTTCGAACTGTGCGAACGCCTACAGGTGAGCCGGCGCACCGTGCAGAACAGTTTTCGCGCCGTGGCCGAGACCACGCCCCTGAACTACCTGCGTTGCGTGCGGCTCAATGGCGTGCGCCGCAGCTTGATGTCCACCCAGACCGCGGGCCTCTCGATTGGCGACGCAGCGGCCCAATGGGGGTTTTACCACCTCAGCCATTTCGCGGCCGAGTACCATGCGCTGTTCGCCGAGTTGCCGTCCCAGACGTCACGCGCCACCCTGGCGCCGTGCGCTATACGTGGAACTGGTCCATCAGTGTCATCTGTTGATTGGCCCGTGCGTTGAGCTGACTGCTGATCTGCGCCGACTCGGCGGCCTGCTCGGTAAGGGCCTCGGTCACCCCGCGGATGGTCGAGACGTTTCGGTTGACCTCTTCGGCCACCGCGCTTTGTTCTTCCGCCGCGCTGGCGATCTGCATGTTCATGTCGCTGATTACCGTGACCGCCTCGCTGATTTTGCTCAGGGCCTGCACGGCCTGGTGGATCTGCCCGGCGTTGTCCTGGGCCAGTGTCTGGCTGGAATACATGGTGGCGACCACGCCGCGCGTACTGGTCTGGATGCGCTCGATCACCAGGCGGATTTCTTCCACTGAATCCTGGGTGCGCTTGGCCAGGTTGCGCACTTCATCGGCTACCACCGCAAACCCCCGGCCGCTTTCCCCGGCGCGCGCCGCTTCAATCGCCGCGTTGAGTGCCAACAGGTTGGTTTGCTCGGCAATGCTGCGGATCACTTCCAGCACCGAACCGATCTGCTCGCTGTTGACCGCCAGGGCCTCGACTTCATTCACCGCCTTACTGACCTCGCTGGCCAGGGCGGTGATGTCGCGGGTGCTGCGCTCGATAAGGCTGATGCCGTCCCTCGACGCCTGGTCGGCACCGTGTGCCGCCTGGGCCGCATTCGAGGCGCTGTGGGCGACTTCATGGGCGGTGGCGCTCATTTCGTTGGACGCGGTTGCCAACTGGTCGATCTCGCGAAATTGCACCTGCATGCCTTCACTGGTCTGCCGCGAGATTTCCGAGGATTGGTCGGCGGTGCCGCGCGCATCGGTGATGCTCTGCTTGATCTGCGCGATGGTCGGTTGCAGTTTGTCGAGGAAACGGTTGAACCAGTTCACCAGTTCGCCCAGTTCATCTTTCTTGCTGTAGTGCAGGCGTTGGGTCAGGTCGCCGTCGCCGCTGGCAATTGCCTTGAGCATCTGCGCGACACTGTTGATCGGGCGCGTCACGCCGGAGGCGGTGAGCCAGATAAGCAGCAGGCCCAGCAACCCGGCGCCGATGGCCACCAGCAGCGACTCCAGCGTGTCGCGGGTTTGGGTCTGGTCAAGCAAGGCCTGAAGCGCGATCGAGTCGGCCAGCAAGACTTGTTTGGGCAAATCGATGACCACGCCCCACGCCGCCGCGTCGGGGATGGGCGCGACGGGGTAGACGGCACGGATCAAGTCATTCTCGGCCAGCACCGCCGGTTTTTTTTGCGCCACAGCCGCGAGTATCGTCTTGCCTTGCTCGCCCAACGTGACGTTGACCGGTTTGGCGACCTGGCCTGCGTCCTTGCTGTAGGCCGCGAGCACGCCGCTGTCGGACACAATCAGCATGCTGCCCGAGCCGTTGAACAGCGTCCGCTGGGCATCGCTCGCCGCCGCTTGCAGGGCGCCGAGTGCGAGGTCCACACCGAGGGTGCCGATGACCTTGCCATCGGCAATCAGCGGTGTCGACAGCGTGGTCATCAGTTGCACTTGCCCGGCCTGGGTATCGGCGTAAGGCGACAACAGGCAGGTGCGTCCTGTGTCTCGCGGACAGGTGTACCAACTGTTATAGGGGGTGCCGCTGATGCTCAGCTCGGTCTTGTGCAAATCGGCTTCGGGAATAAGGATGTTCAACGATTCGCCGCCACCGCGGTTCCAGGCGCTGGAAAAGCGGCCCTTTTCATTGGAGGCGCGCGCCGCGTCATTGACGAACTCGCTGTCCTGGCCTTCCAGCGCGTTCGGTTCGAAAACCAGCCACAGCCCCAATATCTGCGGGTTGTGCTCGAAGGTTGTCTTCAGGCTCTGGTTCACTTCCTCGCGCAACGTCGCGGCCGGCAAGCCGCGTTGGGCGGCCATGTTCCGTAATTGGATCGTCTGGTCGGAGAGGGCGGTTATCAGCAACAGGTTGTTGCCAAAGGCGCGCTGCAAATTGCCCGCCTGTTCCGCGGCCTTGGCCAGCAGCAGGTTCTCGCCGCTGTCGGTCAGCATCTTGCTGCTGGACGTACCGATCAACCGGCTGTTCTGGTTGCCCTGGTAGAGGTTCATGCTGACGATCAGGCCGATCACGCCCAGAAGGCACAAGCCGGACAGCAAGATGATTTTCAAGCGGATGGAGAGCGTGTCGAGCATCGGAGTATCTCGCTAGTGAACAGCGTGCCGGTTGACCAGTCATTGGCCTGGGCCACTGGCTTTTTATTGGGTATGTCATATATCGGCCGGCCTTGGGGTTTTAACGAGCCCGGTTCGGTCATTTTTCTACGCTCGCGGCATGACCGCTGCTTGCCGGCCGGGCCGGACCCGCAGCGCCGCGATCAACAGCAGGGCTGCCAGTACCGCGAGTACGGCCACGAAGCCCGTATCGAACGCCGAACGGGCCAGCCCTGTCAGGAGCGCCGCGTCATCGCTCGATAACGTTGCCGACACCAGCAGCGCGTCGTCCAGGCTCTCGAACGTCAGGGGATTGAGGCTCAACCGGGCTGGCATGCTCAAACTGGCGGACCAGGCATATATCGCCGACAACAGGCTGCCTGCCAGTGTCACGCCGGCGGCACCGCCCAGTTCGAAGGAGACTTCCTCGATGGACGCGGCCATGCCGGCCTTGTCCGTGGACACGCTGAGCATGATGGTGCTGGACGCCGCCGTCAGCGCCGCGCCCATGGCCATGCCCAGCAGGGCGAGGCTGACAATTTGCAGCGGTACCGCCGCGTTGTGCAGCAACAGGTACGCCAGCATGGCGGCCGCCGAGAACAGCAAGGTCCAGAACAGCATGCGCCGGTTGCCCAGGCGCGACAGGTAGTAGCCGGCCAGTGGCCCGGCCACGAAGGAACCCAGGGGCAGCGGCAGGATAAACAGTGCCGCTTGCAACGGTGACATCCCCAGTACCAATTGCAGACGCTGGCTGAACACCAGTTCCATGCCGATAAACGCGACGGCTGAAGCGACGGCCGCAATCACCGCATTCCTGAACAGCGGCATGGCGAACAGTGACAGTTCCAGCATCGGCTGTGCGACCCGGCGCTGACGTCGAATGAACAGCGTCAGGAACAACGCACCCAGCAGCAGCGCCACCAGCATGGCCGCGAAGGAGGGCGACCGCTTGCCGAGTTCCTTGACGGCATAGGCCAGGCTTATCAAACCGATCATCACCTGCAGCGACCCCAGCCAGTCCCAGTGCCGCTGCGCATTGCCCGGATGGTCGTGGATCAACAGCGTTCCGAGCAGCAGCGCCGCCAGCACAATCGGCACGTTTATCAGAAACACCGAGCCCCACCAGAAATGCTCCAGCAGCAAGCCGCCCACGACCGGACCGAGCGCCGCGCCGCCGGAGGCCACCGACGCCCACACACCAAAGGCCATGGCCTGTTCGCGTGCGTCGCTGAACGTCAGCCGGATCAGCGCCAGGGTGGCGGGCATCATCATCGCCGCGCCGACGGCCAGGCCACCTCGGGCGCCGATCAAGACATTGGCCGAGGGCGAGAAGGCCGCGATGAGCGAGAACAGGCCGAACACAACCAGCCCGCCGAGGAACAGACGCTTGTGCCCCAGGCGATCCCCGAGTGTGCCCATGCCCAGCAACAGGCCGGCGGCAATCAACGCGTAGATATTCAGGATCCAGAGCTTTTGCGAGGCTGTCGCGCCAAGCTCGCGGGTCAGGGTGGGTAAGGCGGTGTACAACACGGTCATGTCAATGACGATGAGTAGCAATGCGCTGGAAATAATGCCGAGGATCAGCCAGCGGCGCTTGGCGGACATAGGGTGCACTCGATAATTGAATGGCCGACGCCGGCAACTTCAGGCTCAGGCAGGCGTAGGGTGGGTGATGCTAGCTTGCACGACTGCAGGCCCGTAGCGTTATCCCAAATCGGCGGGGAGTGAATCGGGCCCTGACCTGTTTTGGGGCGCCGCCCGCGATGTTACCGATTTGGGATAGCGAGGTGTTCGTGGGCGGGCATAGCATCGAATACAGCGCCCAACCTCAACAATAAAAGCGCTACCCGGCACCGATAGCGCCTGGATCGGGGCTACCCCACAGCGACTGCCTCATACAATAAGGTCAAGAACATGAGCGTAACTCTCCCGGTCAACAGCTCCACGGAGCTCAAGCGTGGCGCCCTGGGTGTCGGCTTCATCATCTTCTTCGTTATTTCCGCGGCGAGTCCGCTCAGTGTGATCGCCGGCGGCTTCCCGATCGGCATCATGCTGGGCAACGGCGCGGGCACCCCGGCATTGCTGATCCTGGCCTTGCTGGTGCTGATGGCGTTCTCGGTGGGTTACACCACCATGTCGCGTCACGTTACCAACGCCGGCGGTTTCTACGCCTTTACCTCCCGGGGCCTGGGTGGCCTGGCCGGCGGTTCGGCGGCGGTGCTGGCGATGTTCGCCTACAACATCCTGCAGATCGCCTTGTATGGCATGTTCGGTGGCGTGGTCGCCGGCACCATGGAGAGCGTGGCGGGCGTGGTCTTGCCCTGGTGGGCCTATTCGCTGATGGCGATGGCCAGCATTGCGTTTCTCGGCTATCGCAAGATCGACCTCTCGGCGCGGGTCCTGTCGTTGGTGGTGATCGCCGAATACCTGGCGATCCTGATTCTCGACTTCGCCATCCTGAAGACCGGCGGCGACAGCGGCGTCAATCTCGACTCGTTCACCAGCCAGCATGTGTTCAGCGGCACTCCGTCCATCGGCCTGCTGTTCTGCTTTGCCGCCTTCATCGGCTTCGAGGCCACGACCATCTACGGCGAAGAGGCGAAAGACCCGCAGCGCACCATCCCGATTGCCACCTACAGCTCGGTGCTGCTGATCGGCGGGTTCTACGCGCTGTCGGTATGGTCGATGGTGGTGGGCGTGGGCGCGGACAAAATCGTGCCGATGCTGCTGGCCTTGCAAGACCCCACCACCTTTATCTACGGCATGTCCGATCACTTTGTCGGCCCGCAGCTGACCCAGGTCATCCGCGTGCTGTTCATGGTCAGCATCTACGCCGGACTGCTGGCGTTCCATAACGCCGCGGCGCGCTATTTCTACGCCATCGGCCGTGACGGCCTGCTGCACAGCGTGCTGGGCACCACTCACCGCGTGCATCAGAGCCCGCACATGGGGTCTGCCTTGCAGAGCCTGATCGCGGCCGTGGTGGTATTGATCTTCGCCGCGATGGACGCCGACCCGATCCTGCAGCTGTTCGCCTGGTTCTCCAACCTGGCAACCCTGTGCGTGATCCTGCTAATGGCGATGACCTCGTTCGCGATCTGCGTGTATTTCCATCGGCACCCCGAACTCAAGGTCGGCCTGCTGCGCGGGCGCATTCTGCCGGTGCTGTCGTGCCTGGCATTGCTGAGCGTGCTGGTACTGGCGGTGGCGCATTTCGATGTGCTCACGGGGGCCAGCCAGCTCTTGTCCTACAGCTTGTGCGCGGTGATTCCCGCAGCCCTGATGGGCGGCCTGTATCTCGCCGCGCGCCTGCGCAAGGTGTCGCCGCAGCGGTTCCTGGCCCTGGGCAGTCACAAGCTCTAAGGCCTGGTTCGAAACCTCTCTCCTGTGAATTGTTCGCTGCCGTTGTGCGGCAGGGCTCGTCTGCGTTAAAGGAAATTGCATATGCACCATTACAAGATGCTCATCAACGGCGTTTCGGTTGCCGGTGAAAACGGCCAGTTTGACGTGATCAATCCCGCCACCGGCGCCGCATTCGCCCAATGCCCGGCCGGCTCGCTGTCCCAGTTGGACGAGGCGGTTGCCGCCGCTCAGGCCGCTTTCAAGACCTGGCGCCACAGTACCCATGGGCAGCGCTGTGAGCACCTCAATGCGATTGCCGATGCGATCGAAAAGGACGCTGATGCACTGGCCCGGCTGATCGTGCAGGAACAAGGAAAACCGCTTGAGCTGGCGTTTTCCGAAGTCATGGGCGCCGCCGCCTGGACCCGCTACGCCGCCGGGCAGGAGATCGCCGTGGAACTGGTGGAAGAAACCCCGACCCAGCGCATCGAACTGCACCGCAAGCCCTTGGGTGTGGTGGCGTCCATCACGCCGTGGAACTGGCCTTTCATGATCGCCGTGTGGCACATCATGCCGGCGCTGCGCGCGGGTAACTGCGTGATCAGCAAGCCATCGAGCCTGACGCCGCTTAGCACGTTGCGCCTGGTCGAAATTATCGGGCGTCATGTGCCCCACGGTGTGATCAACTGCGTGACCGGCGAGCAGGGTTTCGGCAGCGCGATCACGTCGCACCCGGGGATCCAGAAGATTGTGTTCACCGGCTCCACCGCCACCGGCCAAAGCGTGATGCGCGGGGCCGCCACCAACCTCAAGCGCCTTACCCTGGAACTGGGCGGCAACGACGCGGCGATTGTATTGCCGGGTACGTCGGTGGAGGAGGTGGCCGAAGAGATCTTCCAGGCCGCCTTCCTCAACATGGGCCAGACCTGCGCCGCACTCAAGCGCTTGTACATTCACGAATCCCAGTACCAGGCGTTTGCCGAGGCCCTGACGCGGATTGCCGAGCGCCAGGTGGTCGGTGATGGCCTGGAGCCCGGCGTCAACTTCGGCCCGGTGCAGAACCTTGATCAACTGCAACTGGTGGACGCCCTGATTGCCGATGCGCGGGCACACGGTGCGCGGGTGCTGTGTGGCGGCGCACGCCTGAATCGTCCTGGTTTCTTCTACCCGCCCACACTGGTGGCGGATGTGACCGATGGCCAGCGTCTGGTCGACGAGGAACAGTTCGGGCCGGTATTGCCGCTGATCGCTTATCAGGATGTCGAGGATGTGTTGCGCCGCGCCAATGCCGGCGACATGGGCCTGGGCGGTTCGGTCTGGGGCCCGGACGTTGAGCAGGCGCAGGCATTGGCCAGCCGTCTGGAGAGTGGCGTGGCCTGGGTCAACTGCCACGCGCGCATTCAGCCGAACACGCCGTTCGGCGGCAGCAAGATGTCCGGCTTCGGCGTCGAGTTCGGCCTGGAAGGGTTGCTGGAATTTACCGGCCAGCAGTTGCTGTTCGTCAACAAGCGCGCAGCCGAATAACGCCTCAACAACTAAGACAGCCTCTCAAAAGGCGCACCCAAGGAGCTTCGATCATGCGGTATCCCTCCACGTCATTTCTCAGCGGTACGTTGGCCTGTACGTTGACGCTTTGCGCCATCAGCCAGGCCCGGGCCTATGAGTTGTACAGCGATGAGAGCCGGCATCTGAATGCCGACATGACCGCCGTGTTCGGCATGTTCAACAGCCGCAAGAACTATGACGGCACGCCGGGCGGTTCGACCTGGCGCGAAGGTTTCATCAAGTATGGTTTGAGCGGCGACCAGTCCCTGGCCGGCAATGGCACCGCCTATGGCGCCTTCGCGCTCGTCAGTTCCGCGACCTGGGGTGACGGCGACCCGGCCGGCAATACCCTGGGCAGCGAACGCACCACCAAAATCGAAGATGCAAACCTGGGTTGGCGCTCCGGCGACCTGTTTCCGGCCCTGGGCAAGGATGGCGTGGACATTTCCGGCGGTCGCCAGGTGGTCAAGCTCGGCAGTGGCTTCCTGATCAACGACGACGGTCCGAACCTGGGCAAGGGCCCGGCCAATGGCACGATGAACCGTGGCGGTGCGTATTACCTGGCCGCGCGGCACGCCTTCGATCAAACCGCGTTCCTGCGGCTGGGCGGCAAGGATGGTCTGCACGGCAGCCTGTTGTGGCTCAAGTCCGATAACCGCGCCCAGGCTGAAACCGAAGTGGCCGCCGGTACCCTGGATTACACCACCAAGCCGGGCACACTGGGCTTGACCTGGGTGCACGGCATCGATGTGAACGAACGCTGGGCCAGTGATTTTCAGCGCCAGCGCAAGGGCATGAATGTCTACAGCGTGCGCGGCGAAGGCGACGCAGGTCTGCCGAATGTCAGCCTGGCGTTCGAATATGCCTGGCAGGACAAGGACACCGGCCCCGAAAAAGCCTGGTACGGCGAAGCCGGCTATACCTTTGCCGATGTCGCCTGGGCGCCAAAGGTCAGCTACCGCTACACCCGCTACTCACAGCAGTGGGATTCGCTGTTCACCGGCTTGAGCACTGGCTATGGCACCTGGCTGCAGGGCGAAGTCGCGGGCAACTATGCCGGGCCGTTCAATAGCAACACCAGCATCCAGCACGTGGCCCTCAAGGCCACGCCTCTGGAAAACCTGACCCTGGGTGCGTTGTACTTCGACTTCGACACCGTACGCAAAAGCAATGCGCTGAACCTCAATGCTCGGGAGCTGGATGTATACGCCGAGTGGGCCGTCAACCCGCACCTGATCGTCACGCCGCTGATCGGCCTCTACAAGCCCAAGCAGGACGCCACCACGGGCGGCAACCAGGTCGCCGGCAACGGCACCAACGTTTACAGTCAGTTGACCATCGCCGTGCCGTTCTAGCCCACCGCAGCCGCCGCGCCTGAACCTCAGGATGCGGCGGCGCCCGGCGGATTGCGCAGGTTCTCGGCAATCCGGCGGGTGGTGTCCATGACCATTTCAATCACGGTTTCCTGGCGCAGCAGCTTGAAGCTCTGGGTGCTGCCGACGGCGGACAGGCTGCCGATCACCTCGTCGATATCCGGCTGGATGATGGGCGCGGCGATGCCGGTCAGGCCGAGGTTGAGTTCATCATGGGTCATGCAGTACCCATCCTTGCGAATCTTCTTTGTGGCCTTGGCAAAGCTGGCCCAGTCGTACGGGCTTTCCGGGTCGCTGGCCATATGCTCTTCGAACAGACGCTGCAGGCGTCGACCTTTCTGGAAAGCGATCAATACCTTGGACTGCGCGCCGCGAAAAAAGGGCAGCGGATGCCCGCGCCCGAAGGAGAAGTGATACGTGTCGGTGGGTTCGGCAATGTAGGTGTTGATGATGCGTCCGTCGTAGAAGACGCTGGCGAACACCGCCAGGCCGGTCTGCGCCGACAGCTCGTGCATCAGCTCGCGCCCCGCCAGAAGTATGGGGTCGTACTGGCGCATCATCCAGTCCAGCTCGATCACGCGCGGCCCCAGGCCGTAGTGGCCGGCGTCCACGCGGGTCAGCAGGCCGGCGTCGCACAATTCCTTGACATAGCGATACGCGGTGGCGCGCGACAGGCCCATGCGCTCGGCGATGGTGTCCGGGTCGATCTTCAACGTCGCCGGACCGAACAGGTCCAGGACATTCAGCAATTTACTCAGGCTGCTCATTTCGTTCCTAGAGAAGGGATGGCATGCGGGTAAGCACTATAGGCGAAAACAGCGCAGATCCAATGTGGGAGCGGTCTTGCGCGTGAAAGCGGTGGGCCAGTGATGGAAGTTACTGACAAACCGCATTCTCGAGCAAGCCCGACCCTGCAGGTCGACAGACTAAGCTTTTCAGATTATAAATTCACTTAAATCTCAAATAAAGAGATTAACTTAATAAAATGCTTGTTTGTTACTCTATATTGTGTGATAAATCTCAACAAAGAAAACGCTCAAGCGAGAGGGCTGACAATGAATGGCGCGCAACTGATAGTGAATGCGGCAGCGGCAAGCGGTATCGAGTACTGCTTTGCCAACCCGGGCACCACCGAGATTCCGCTGGTGGCGGCCATGGCCAGCGCACCTGCCCTCAAGCCGGTGTTGTCATTGTTCGAAGGGGTATGTACCGGCGCCGCGGACGGCTATGGCCGCATCGCCGGCAAACCGGCGATGACCCTGACGCACCTGGGCCCGGGCTTTGCCAATGGCATCGCCAACCTGCATAACGCGCGTCGGGCCAATACACCCATCGTTAACGTCATCGGCGATCACGCCTCCTGGCATGTCAACTACGATCCGCCCTTGGCGAGTGACATCCAGGCCTTAGCCGGCACCGTTTCTGGTTGGGTGCGTACCTCGCGCACGGCGGCGGGTATCGGTGAAGACTTGCAGGAAGCCGTGCATGCGGCATGGCAGGCCAAAGGCCAGATCGCCAGTTTGATCCTGCCTATGGACCTGCAAGCCCACGCGGTGACGCACAACGGTGTATTCGCCCCGTTGCGCGCACCGGTTCGCCGGTTTGCCGGTGACCGGATCGAAACCGTGGCGCAGGCATTGCGTGACGGCAAGCGGCTGGTGTTCATCGTCGGCGATGAGGGCTTATCAGTCGCGGGACTGGAAGCAGCGGGGCGCCTGGCGCAACAGCCCGGCGTGCGCCTGTTTGCCGAGACCTTTCCGCGCCTGAGTTACCGTGGCGGTGGCTTGCCGGACCTGGATCGCCTGCCGTATTTCCCGGAAGTGGCGATTGAAATTCTTGAGCAGTACGACCTGGTCATTTGTGCTGGCGTGCCCGAGCCCATTAGCTACTTTGGCTACGAAGGCATCCCGTCGCGCCTCGCCGAACGTGAACGTCTGCTGACGCTGGCCGAAGTCGGTGACGATGTTTCCGCCGCGCTGACGGCGTTGGCCGATGCCCTGAATGCACCGGCCTATGTGCCGACCCCGGAGGGTATCGAACTGCCACCCGGCCACGCCGAGCTGACGCCACAATCCATCGGCCAAGTGCTGGCCGCGTCACTGCCCGACGACAGCATCGTCTCGGTTGAGGGCGGCACCTGCGGCTATCCCTTTTTTACCGCCTCCGCCCGCGCCGCGCGGCATCGGGTATTGACTAATACCGGTGGCGCGATTGGCCAGGGGATTCCGGTGGGGTTCGGTGCCGCCTTGGCGGAACGCGGCAATAGCGTGTTCTGCCTGCAATCGGACGGCAGCGCCCAGTACACCATTCAAACCCTGTGGAGCATCGCCCGCGAGCAGTTGCCGGTGGTGATCCTGATTGCCGCCAACCATCGCTACGCGATTTTGCAGAACGAGCTGCGTCGTTTCGGCATGACCGAAATGGACCCACAAGCCCTGCGCCTGACCGTGCTCGACAGCCCGCGTATTGACTGGAAGGCCCTGGCCAAAGGCTACGGGGTACCGGCCTGCACGGTACAGACCAATGCCGAACTGCAACGGGCGCTGGTCAATGCCAAGGCCGACCGTGGTCCTTGCCTGATCGAAATGGCGCTGTGAAGGAGTCGACTATGTATCAGCCCGAATTATTACCTGCCGTCCAGGCGTTCCTGGCGCAGCCCGGTCGCCTGTTCATCGGCGGTACGTGGCAGGACGCCGCCAGCGGTCGCCGCTTTGCCGTGGAAAACCCGGCCACTGAACAGACCCTGGCCGAAGTCGCCCAAGGCGATGAGCGTGATGTGAATGCGGCCGTTGCGGCCGCGCGCGCAGCCTTCACCGGCACCTGGGCCTTGCAGTCAGCGGCGCAGCGCGGCCTGTTGCTGTTTCGCCTGGCCGATCTGTTGGACCAGCACCGTGAGGAACTGGCGCAACTGATCACCCTGGAGAACGGCAAACCTATCGCCAACGCGCGCGGTGAAGCGGCCAGCGCGACGAATATCATTCGCTACTTTGCCGGCTGGCCCACCAAGATCGAAGGCAGCACGCTGCCCGTATCACCGGCCAGCGGCGCGCCGATGCTCAACTACACGTTGCGCGAACCGGTGGGGGTCTGCGCGCTGATCGTGCCGTGGAACTTCCCATTGACCATGTGCGTTTGGAAGCTCGGCCCCGCGTTGGCCACCGGTTGCGTGGCGGTGCTCAAGCCCGCCGAGCAGACGCCGCTGATCGCGATCCGCCTGGTGCAACTGATCGAGGCGGCAGGCTTTCCCGCCGGCGTCGTCAACCTGATCACGGGTCTTGGCGCCGACACTGGTGCACCGCTGGCACAGCACCCCGACGTAGACAAGATCGCCTTTACCGGCTCGACCCAGGTCGGGCGGCTGATCGCCCAGGCGGCCACCGTCAACATGAAAAAGGTCTCGCTGGAGCTGGGCGGCAAGTCGCCGAACATCATCCTGCCCGACGCCGACATTGCGCGCGCCGCCAAGGGGGCCGCCGATGGGATTTTCTACAACCAGGGCCAGGTATGCACGGCGGGCTCACGCCTGTACGTCCACGCCAGTGTGCTCGACCAGGTGCTCGAAGAACTGCAGCGCCACGCCGCCGCCTATGTCCTGGGCAATGGCCTGGACCCGGCCAACAGCATGGGGCCGTTGGTGTCCGCGCGGCAGTTGAACACCGTCAAGGGTTACCTGCAGCGGGGCCAGGAGGAGGGCGCCGAACTGATCTGCGGCGGCGGTCGTCCGGATCACCTGGAACGTGGTCACTTTATTGCGCCGAGCGTTTTCCTCGACCGTGCCGAGCGCGCCTGTGTGGCCCGCGAAGAAATCTTCGGCCCGGTACTGACCGTCATGAGCTGGACCGAAATCGATGAACTGGTGTTGCGCGCCAACGATTCGCCGTATGGCCTCGCCGCTGGCCTGTGGACCCGCGACTTGCGTTCGGCGCACCGCGTGGCTGCACAGCTCAAGGCCGGCTCGGTATGGATCAACTGCTGGAACGTGGTCGATCCCTCTTCACCGTTCGGTGGCTACAAACAATCCGGCTGGGGTCGGGAAATGGGCAAGAACGTGATCGACGCCTACACCGAGACCAAAAGCGTGTTTGTCGATCTCGCCTGAACTGAATAATCACAAGAGGAAATGGCAATGGATCTGGAATTGAAAGGCCGCGTGGCGATCGTCACCGGCGGCGGCATGGGCATCGGCAAGGAAGTCGCGCGTTTTCTGTCCGAGGAAGGCTGCAAGGTTGTGATCTGCGCGCGCCGCATGGCGTTCCTGCAGCTGGCTGCCGAAGAAATCACGGCACAGACCGGCAACGAAGTGCTGCCGCTGTTCTGTGACACCAATGACATGAAGGCCGTGTCGGAGATGGTCGATGCTGCGTACAAGCATTTCGGCCGTATCGACATCCTCGTCAACGGTGCCGCGGCCCCGTCCGGCGTGGTGCGTAATGACATCGAACACGCCGGCGACGATGAACTGCTGTCGGACCTCAACACCAAGGTGATCGGCTATTTCCGTTGTGCCAAGGCCGTGACGCCGCACATGAAGGCCGCCGGCTTCGGTCGCATCATCAACATCGGCGGGCTTACCGGGCGCAGCAGCAAAGTGCTTTCGGGCATGCGCAACCTGGCAATCGCGCACATGACCAAGACCCTGTCCGACCAGTTGGGCCCATTGGGCATCACGGTCAACCTGATTCACCCCGGCGTCGTCGATACCCCGCATATCCAGGAGTTGTACGAGCGCGAAGCGGTCAAGCAAGGCAAGACCGCCGAACAGGTCGAGCAAGCCTATATCGACGCCACGCCGATTCGCCGCACCCTGGCACCGATTGAAATGGGCTGGCTGATCGGTTTCCTGGCCTCGCCGAAGGCCGGCGCGGTGACCGGTGAGTCCATCGGCATCGACGGCGGTTTGACCCGTGGCATCTATATCTGAGGAGGATCACAGATGAGTAACGGAACCCTTTTGGTGGCCACCGTCGGGCAGGCGGTGATCCGCAGCGCCGACGACGGCAAGACCTGGCATCGCCTGGGCCTGGGGCAGGACCTCGAGTTCGATGCGATCACCCGCTCCCTCAGCGTGCACCCCGACACGCCCGAGCGCATCTATGCCGGCACCGACGTGGGCTTGTGTGTCAGCCACGACACCGGTGGCCATTGGCAGCGTGTCGATTCGCCGTTCAACGGGCAGACGGTGTGGAAAGTCGCCGTCGACCCGCAGGACGCGCAACGGATTTTCGTCGGCACCGGCGCGCCTTCGCGCGCCGTGTTGTGGCGTACCCTGGACGGCGGCCTGAGCTGGGATCGCGCGCCGGTGGAAATCCCCGAGTTCTGCGACGGCGTCAGTCGCCCACGCCTGCTGGCCTTCGCCTATGACCCCAGCGACCGCAACCAGTTGTGGTTCGGCCTGGAGGAGGGCGGGTTGTTCCATTCCCGTGACGGCGGTGACACCTGGACCCGTGTCGATGACCGCCTGTTGTGGGACTACAACTCGGACATCCACAACATCGTGGTCCTGCCCAATCACGGCGAGAAAGTCATCGTGGTGGTGTGCGTGAACGCGGTCTACCGCAGCCTGGATGAAGGCCTGACCTGGACCGGTATCATCGGCCGCGAAGCCTTCGGTTTGTACTACCTGCGCGCCATGAACGCGCCGCTGGGCACGCAAAACGAGCTGTACCTGAGCATTTCCGACGGTACGCCAGGCACCACCAGCAAGATCCTCGTTTCCCGCGATGCCGCGCTCAGCTGGAACGTCTTGCCCCTGCCACAGCAGCCCAACTCCTGCGTCTGGGCGCTTGCCTTCAACCCGGCCAACCCGCGCCAGATCGTGGCGGGCACCAAGTACGGGCACTTGTTCACGTCCGACAACGGCGGTGATGGCTGGCAGAAGCACTGGCGTGAATTCAGTGAGATCGCCGATGTGCTGTGGACGCCCGCCGTGGCGCAGATCAAGGCCGGGCATCAATCCATCGTCAAGAAGAACTGAGGTAACCGGTGATGAAAGTCAAAATCCTTCGGACCCACATATCGCTGTTTGTGAGTGATCCTGATGTGTCGGCGCGCTGGTATGCCGACATCCTGGGCATGCACGAAAGTGCCCGGGGCGAAAGCTGGGTCATGATGGCGTTTGGCACCAAGCACCACGATATCGCCTTGATTCGTGCAGAACCCGGCGCCCACCAGGGCGGCCTGGGCCTGCAGCACTACGGATTGGAAATCGACGGTGATATGACTACCTTGCGCCAGCTCTACGGCATGTTGCTGGAGAAGGGCGTCGAGGTGGTGAAAATCACCGATCACGAAATCGGCAACGGCCTGTATTTCAACGACCCCGATTGCAATCGCATGGAATTCTTTCTCGAGACCGAGCATGACGATGCGTGCGGCAAGGCCCGCTTCAAGGCCGCCGGCGCGCCGAGTCGCAACATCACGCTTGACCCCCTTGACCCGCTTTGAACCGAGGTTTACCTGATGAAAACTGCAAATTTCGCCAGCTATCACATCCGCAAATGGTACAGCTTCGTTGAAGAAACCCTGGCCAACGAGACCGGTCAACTGGCCGATGGCGAGCCGTTGTTCAAGTATGCCGTGGCCGCGGTGATCGACAACCCGTATGCCGGGCGCTTCAGCCAGGACCTGGCGCAATTGGTCGAGCCGTCGCCGCTGTTGGGCGAAGAATTCGGCCGGCGCATCCAGGCACTCGCCGGCAGCCGTGAAATCATCAGCTACGGCAAGGCTATCCTGGTGGGCAGCGCAGGCGAGTACGAGCACGGTAACGCGCTGCTGACCAACCCGGCCGCCGATCCCATCCGCGTGGCCCTGGGCGGTGGCAAGTCGTGGGTGCCGTCCACCGGCAAGCGTGGCGGCCCAGGTTCGACCATCGACGTGCCGCTGGCGCACAAGGACGCGTTGTATGTGCGTTCGCACTATGACAGTTTCTCCCTGACCTTCGGCGACGGCCCTTCGCCGGATGAAATCGTCGTGATCTGGGCCTTCGCCACGCGCGGGCGTTTGCATGCGCGGTTGGGCGGCCTGAAAGCCGAAGAGGTCAAGGGCCTGGACGGCCTGCACTGAAAACACCCATGTAGGAGCGAGCTTGCTCGCGAAGAACGTTAACGATCACGCTTTCGTTCTGGATAAATGCAGTGCCTATGCGTTCTTCGCGAGCAAGCTCGCTCCAACAGAAATGCGCATGCCCGGACTCAACTCACAACAAGAAAAGCGGTGAATAGCGATGAAGCAGGAGAAGACCCAGGTTGTCATCGTGGGCGGTGGCCCCAACGGGATCACCGCCGCGCACTATATGGGGACATACGGCATCGACTGCGTCGTCCTCGAACTGGCCGACGGCATCCTGCCGTATCCCCGTGCCGTGGGCATGGACGATGAGGCGCTGCGCGTGCTGCAGGGCATCGGCATCGCCGACCTGGCGGTGCGCGACATGATCTGCGATGTACCGCTGCGTTATTACAATGCGCGCGGCGTGTGCTTCGCCGAGGTCAAGCCGAGCACCGCGCATTATGGCTGGCCGATGCGCAATATCTTCATGCAGCAGCTGCTTGAAGGCACCCTGCGCGAACACCTCGGCCAGCACCCCTGCGTCGAGTTGCGCCAGGGCCACGAATTGTTCGAACTCGAGCAGGACGCAGAGGGCGTGACCCTGCAGGTGCGCGATGCCCACGGTGAGCTTTACCAGCTCCGGGCGGACTACGTGATCGGTGCCGATGGCGGGCGCTCCACGGTGCGCAAGCAACTCGGCGTCGAGCTGCTCGGGCTGACCCATCCGCGTAAATGGGTGGTGGTCGACACCGCCAACGACACCCTCGATGCGCCCTTTACCGCGCTGCATGCCGACCCGCAGCGGCCCTTCGTGTGCATCTACCTGCCATACCAGCAGCGCCGCTGGGAATTCATGCTGATGGAAGGCGAGGACGAAGCGAAAATGTGCGAAGAAGCGACGATTCGCCAGTTGATCCACGGGCATATCGGCGATGCCGTGAACGACCTCAATATCATCCGTATCCGTGCCTATACCCACCACTCGCGGGTCGCGGCGCGGTTTGTCGAAGGGCGTGTGGCGCTGGTGGGCGACGCCGCGCATATTTCCCCGCCGTGGGCCGGGCAGGGCCTCAACTCCGGCCTGCGCGACGTGGCCAACGTGGCCTGGAAACTGGCGGCGATCATCCAGGGTCGCGCGGCGCCGTCGATCCTCGCCAGTTACGACCAGGAGCGGCGTGGTCACGCAACCGAGCTGGTGTCCCTGGCCGACAACATGGGCGCGGTACTCGGCCTGACCAACCCGTTGATGGCCGGTGTGCGCGACTGGCTGTTCCAGGCCGTCAACACTGTGGATAACCTGCGCTCGCACTTGCTGGAATTCAAGTTCAAACCCAAGGCCACCATCACCAAGGGCCTGGTCCACCATGAACGGGCCGAGTTGCGTGAGGATGATCTGGTCGGGCAGTTGTTCATCCAGCCGAATATCGAAGACGCCCAGGGCCAGCGTCGGCGCCTCGATGAGGTGCTCGGCAATGGCTACGCCGTACTGGGTTATCGGGTGAACCCGCGCGACCACCTCAGTGAGCCGATGGCCGAGTATTGGGCGCGGTGGGAGACACGTTTCATCCAGGTCAATCGCTCGCGCAGCGGCGTGGGGCGCAACCAGCCGTTGACAGCCAACGCGGCCTTGAGTGTGGAGGACGTGGATAACCGCCTCGGCCAATGGTTCTCCAAGGTGCGCGACTGCATCGTTGTAGTGCGTCCGGACCGTTTCGTCGCGGCGATCACCACCCCTGAGCGGCTTGACGGCGTGCTGCGCAAGCTGGCGGCGCAACTGTCATGAGCAGCGCTGACGAGTTAACCGGCCAACTGCACGAGGCCGGGCGCAGCGCCCGGGCCATCGCGCCGTTGTCGCCCGAGGCGCTGGACAAACAGCAAGGCTATGCGCTGCTGCGCCAGGGTTTGGCGCAGCGCCTGGCAGGCGGCGAGCACCTGAGCGGCTGGAAGGTGGCCTTCGCCGGGCGCGCGGCGCAGGCGCGTTTTGGCCTCGACGAACCGGTATATGGCGCGCTTACGTCGGCCATGGTGGTCGCGCCGGGCAGCACGGTGTCGTTGGCGCGGCTGATCCAGCCCAAGCTCGAGGTTGAACTGGCGCTGGTGTTCGGGCGCACGCTGGTGCCGGGCGACTACAGTGATGCGCAGATTCTGGCGGCGATTGCCGAGGTGGCCCTGGCCTTTGAAATCGCCGATTGCCGCTGGCAGGGTTGGACATTCGGGCTGGGCGCGTTCCTGGCCGATAACGCTGCCGCCGGGCTTTACTGTGTCGGGCCGCGGGTGCCATTCGATGCGGCGCGGCATGCCTGCGTGGAATATCGCCTGGAGCATGCGGGCGCGCTGCTGGGCAGCGGCAATACCCAGGCACGCGAGGACAGCCCGCTGTTAAATCTCTGCTGGCTGGTGCGGCGCCTGTTGGCGGACGGTCATCCCGTGGCGGCCGGGCAGGTTGTGCTGTCCGGCGCGTTACTGGCACCGCTGGAGATACAAACGGGCGCTTATCGTCTGCAGATGCTTGGCACGGAACTGGCTTTGGATTTCCACGCCGGCCCCGCGCCTGCGCAAACGCCCGCTACCGTTATGGATGACTGAGCCCCCTTCAGGCCAAAAAACAAGCATCAGGCCGCCGAGGAATGACCAACATGCTCGCCGAAGTCCGCACCTTCAATGACTCTCAACAGCACGCCGGCTCGATCCAGGGCTGGCAGCAGGTCTATGACCAGCTCGGTCGCGGCTGCCTGACCAGTGAGCTGCGCCAGCTGTCCGGCGATCGCTTCCAGATCTTCCAGGAAGTGCTGGACAAGCGTGTGGTGCAGCATGGCCGCTCGCCCAAGGGCCGCTTGTGCGCGGCCATGTCACTGGGCAGCCCGCCGGTGGTGCAGGGCCAGCAGGTGGGGGCCGAGAGCGTGGTGCTGTTGCGGGACGGCGAGGAATTTGTGCTGCATGCACCGCAGGGCACACATTTCTTCGCCTTGAATGTGGACGCGTTGCGCTTTGCCAGACTGGCGGCGGTCGAGTTGTCCGGCGAGCAGCTCAAGCGTTTGACCAGCGTCTCGGCGCTCAGCGTGGATGAAGCGTTACTGTTGCGCATTCGCCAGCGTATCCATCCACTGTTTCGTCACTTTTTGGAACACGCCGACACGATCAGCCCGGCGGCGGAGAAGATGCTCGAGGATGAATTGCTCGGTGCGTTCCTTGATCTGTTCACCCACGCCGGCGATGAAGTGCGTGGCCGGCGTGGCAACTTCGCGGTCAGTGCGTATCTGGTCAGGCGCAGCCAGGAATTAATCATCGCCAGTGGCGATACCCCGTTGAGCATTCTTGACCTGTGCGAGCAACTGCGCGTGAGCCGCAGGACCTTGCAGAACAGTTTCCAGGCGGTGACCGACATGCGCCCGGTCGAGTACTTGCGCAATTTGCGCCTGAATGCGGTGCGCCGTCGACTGATCGCGACGTCCGCGAGCGAAAAAAACGTCGGCGAGATTGCTGTGGCCATGGGTTTTTTCCACCTGAGCCACTTCGCGACGCATTATCGCGAGCTGTTTGGCGAGTCGCCTTCGGAAACGCGCAGGGCGTCTTGCTGATGCTCCAAGGATCTGATGCACTGCAATCCAAATGTGGGTTCGGCGTGAGTTATCGGTCCAGGCCGGGGTCCACGCGTTTGCCGATGTCCTTGAGCCGCGCCAGTTGATCGATCATCGAGGGCGCTTCGTCCAGGCAACTGACGAAGGTCCACAAATAGGTCATCACCGCGTAGATGTGCCCGGCTTTTATCTGCGGTGCCAGGGCCAGTTGCGTAATCGCGACGACGAACAGCAGCGCCGCCAGCAGGCCAATGGACAGGAAGGCAATGGCCTCGCGGTCGGATAAGCCGATGCGCAGGCGCGACAGCAGGTGATAGTGACGGCGCAGGGTGTGTGCGCCGACTTTTTCCACCAGGCCGATCTCTTTTTCCAGGCGATTGTTCAAGCGCTCGTGCAAGCGCTGGTTGCGCCGCGCAAAGCCAGGCATGAACGTGACGCACAGCAACAGCGCGAGCAGGCACGCCAGGCCGACCCAGGGCTCGATCACCAGCAGCATCGCCGCCGCGCCGACGATCGACACCAGTGCGGTGGCGATGGTTGGTACGTGCTTTTCGAAAAAATCGACGAAATCCCGCGCCAGCATCACGCGCGCCGCTGCCCTGGAGGTGCTGTGGCGTTGCAGGCGCTGGTTGAGAATCACCGGTACCGCAAGGTCGGCGTAGATGCGCGTGAAGGTGCGCGTATCCAGGGCCCGGCGGGCCGCGCCGACCACCCAGAAACCGAGCACGACGGCGGCGTACCACACGGCACTGCCGGCATCGCCACGAATGATCGAGTCGACGGCAAACCCGGCGAACAGCGGATAGGCCAGCAGCAAGGCGTTTTCCAGCGCGACCAGCGACAAGGTGCCGGACAGTTTGCCGGGGTAGGCCCTGGCGATAGCCTTGAGGGTCTGGCTGGCGGATTGCTGCCCCAGCTTTTTACTTTCTTCGAGCAGAATCGGCGGCGTTACGGCTGGCATGGGGCGCCTGTGGGGTACGTGTTGCGTTGATAAATGTCACGGGTGACGTCGAGCAGGTAACGCACTTCGTCGGTCATCAGTAACAGATCAATCTGGACTTCTTCGACAATGATTTCCGCGGTAATCAATATACAAATAGCCGGGGCGATGACCAGCCAGTGGTAGTACGACAGTGTCACTAATGAAACGCACACGCCGATTAACCATAACGCCAAGACACTTTGCGGGGCGTACTTCTGCAGGGGAATCCAGAAGCGTTGCAACTTTCTCAATTTAAACTTGTAGAGCGAAAGTGACGCTTCCAGTTGTTTAAGGTCGATAGCGTTGCGAGCTGAATGCTGTGTCGGCATAACAGTTATCCACGTGAGAACGTTAAACATCAGAGCCAAGCAGGCGACAATGCGGCTATTCTCTGTCCCGGCGCTCATGGCCTGGCAGCGTTTGGCTGAGCCAGGCGAGATTGACTTCACTGACTTCCATCCATTCGCCCCTGGCGGGAATCCTTTCGCAACTCATGAAAGCAATACAACGTCCGTGTGTGTCCAGTAAGGCAAAGTGGCGGTATTTTCTTGCCCGCTTGAACAGGCCAATACACAAACGCATGCCATCACCTTGGTGGGTATTCATATACAGCGGGTTTGTTTCAGCGGGTATCAGGTCTGGGCAGTGAAACGTGATGCTGCGGGCCAACTGAGTTCAAACAATGTGCCGCTGTTTATCAATGTTCGACACGTCACCGCGCCGCCGTGGGCGATGGCTATCGCGCGCACCACCGCAAGACCCAGTCCACTGCCGCCCTGGGCGCGCGAGCGTGAACTCTCGCCACGCTGGAACGCCTCGAAAATATGCTCGGCGAACGCCGCATCGATCCCCGGACCTTCATCCGCGACCCTCAGGAAGTGACCGCGCTCGTCACTGCCCAATTCAATGCTGACAGTGCCCGGCGTGGCATGCCGGCGAATATTGTCGAGCAGCGCCAGCAAGCCCTGGCGGATGCGACCGGGGTCGCAGTAGACGGGGCCCTTGCGCAGGTTCAGCTGCAGGCTAAAGCCGGCGCTGTTCAAGCTCGGCTCGAACAGCCGCGCTTCGGCTTCCAGTGCGTCGGCCAGTTCCACCTCACTGAGTGCCAGGACCAGGTGGCCGTTATCGCCCATGCCTACCACGCGCAGGTCTTCGACCAGGCGGGTCAAGCCTTCGACCTGGCCGAGCAGGCTGTAGAACTGCGCGGTGTCCGGCTCGAAAACGCCCTCGGCCAACCCCTGCAGGCGGCCGCGCAGGATCGTCAGCGGGGTGCGCAGTTCATGGGCAATGGCGGCATTCCAGAAGGCTTGCTCCTCGGCCATGTGTTTGAGTCGATTCGCCATGCTATTAAAGTCATCCACCAACAGAGCGGCTTCGCCCAGGGAAAGATCGGGCGCCACGGCGCGTGCATCCAGGTCGCCGGCAGCCAGGCTGCGCAGGCTCGTTGCCACCGAATTGAGCGGCATCAGAATGCGCTTGGACAACTTGACCGCCATCGCCACGCCCAAGCTCAGGCTGACGCAGGTAATCAGGCTCATCCACAGCCATTCCACGCCACTGGGCAGCCATTCATCCGCTTCCAATTCCAGCTGCGTGGGCGGCGACAGGCTCCAGAGCACGGCGTAGAACACATAGGAGCCCACGACCGCGAGCGCAATCACGCACAGGACCACAGCCGACATCGACAAAATGATCTGCCGGCTCAAACTGTTGGGCACTCTCATGCCTGGCTCCCGAACCGGTAGCCGACGCCACGGATGCTGGTTGGTACGCCGTGCAGGCCGAGGTCTTCGATCTTGCGGCGCAACTTGCTGATATGGCTGTCGACGGTACGTTCCAGGCTGTCGCTCTCCGGCGAGCAGAGCACCAGCAGTTCGGCACGGCTGAACACGCGGCGCGGTGCCTTGGCCAGCTGTGCGAGCAGGTTGAATTCGGTCACCGTGAGGTGCAACGGCTGTTTTCGCGTGCCGATGTAGACGTTCACTTCATGGCTGTCGATGTCGATTTCAAAGGCGTCGACGCGCACCACGCTGTGGCCGGCGCCGCGGTCACCGCAACGGCGCAGCACCGCCTGGATCCTGGCGATGACTTCCGCCGGGTTGAAGGGTTTGACGATGTAATCGTCCGCGCCGATGCGCAGGCCCATCAGCTTGTCCATGTCCTGGTCGTGTGCCGTCAGCATGATTACCGGTGTATTGCCGCGATGACGCAATTCCGCCAGCACCATCCAGCCGTCCAGCTTGGGCATCATCACGTCGAGCAGCACCAGGTCGGGCTTGAGCTGTTGATGCAGTTCCAGCGCGCGCCGTCCGTCCTGCGCATGCGCGGTGCGAAAACCGGCGCGCTTGAGGTAGGCCGTGAGGATATCGGCGATTTCCGGCTCGTCTTCGGCGATCAGCACCAGCGCCTGGTTGGCGGGCGATGCGAGGAGTGATTCAGTCATGGTCTGCTCGTTCGATGTGCGGTGTTGCGGGTCAATGCGCTAAACATGCACTGTTTTCCAGCAACGGAGTGAATGATGCACCGCAAGCATGCACGTTCAGCGAAGGGTTTGTGGAGAATTGATGGAGAGGCGAATTATTGTTTTCGCAGCCCGGGGGGGCGGGCGCTCAGGCGAAGCGGATGCGCTCGTTGTAGGCGCTCTGCAGCATTTTGCGCTGGTAATCGCAGGGCGTGGTACTGACCAGCTTCTTGAAGTCGCGCAGGAAGTGCGACTGATCGGAAAAGCCCAGGTCCAGGGCCAGTTCCGAGAACGATACATCGTGCCGGGTATTCAGGCTTTCCAGCGCCGCCTGGCAGCGAATGATCCGGCAGAACGTCTTGGGCGAGAGGCCGGTGTCCTGGCTGAACTGGCGGTGAATGGTACGGCTGGTGTAGCCGCTGAGGTCTTCCAGGTGCTGGATGCGCAGGTCGCCGCGATGGGCCAGCGTCTGCTGGATGACCATCGCGGTGAGCTTCGAGGTACGGCCCATCAGGCGCGGGGCGAGATAGTCGTTGAACAGCTTGATCTGGTCCTGCAGCAACGGGGCGTTGACGATGCTTTCGAAAATGCGCTGGGCGAACGCCGACACTTGCAGCAGGTCCCATTCCTGTTCGGTCAGGTCCTCGGCCATCACATTGATGAAGCCCGGAATCACCCCCGGCGCAAAGCGCACGCCGAAATAATGATGGCCCTGCAGCAGTTCGACCCGCTGGGCCTCCAGCGGGGTGCCGCAGATCCTCACGCTGGGACGCGTTGCGTCGCAGTCGAACACGATGTCCACGCAGCCGTCCGGCACCGCCAGCAGGTCAGCCGAGTGGACGACATCGAAGGCGTAGAAATGCGAAATCGCCGGGTGTTCGGAGGGCATGACCGAATACCGAGATGAGTTGAGTACGAACCAGGGTTGTTCGTAAGCAGTGTGCTGCCGCAGGGTCGGTGAACACAGGTTGAGCATGACCGGACCTTCAGGTGGATATATGCGGGAATATTCACGCATTTTTCACGCCAACTCCGAGGGCCCGCTCGAAACTTGATGTCCGAAATTTACAATACCGTCACCCACCGCACGCCGATACTCGACCTCGATAGCGTGGGAGCAGCGCCTACCGCTGCGATATCCCTTTCAGTCGAGAATAATAATGTCCAGTACTACAAACATAGACTTCATCTACTTGTCCGAGCAGGACATGATTCGGGCTGGCGTCACTGACATGCTCGCCTGTGTTAATACCATGGAGGAAATGTTCGGCCTGCTCTACAGCGGCGACTACCGCATGGCCGGGCCGAACAACGATTCCCACGGCGCAATGGTGGTGTTCCCGAAGGATTCGCCGTTCCCGAACATGCCCAAGCCGACAGCCGACCGCCGCATGATGGCGATGCCGGCCTATCTGGGCGGCAGCTTCTGCACCGCGGGCGTCAAATGGTATGGCTCCAACATCGCCAACCGCGACAAAGGCCTGCCCCGTTCGATCCTGATGTTTACCCTCAATGACCCTGACACCGGCGCCCCGTTGGCGCATATGTCGGCCAACCTGTTGTCGGCGTATCGCACCGGTGCGATACCCGGTGTTGGCGCGCGCCACCTGGCCCGCAAGGACTCGAAAGTGGTCGGTCTGCTCGGCCCGGGCGTGATGGGCAAGACCACGCTCGCCGCGTTTATCGCCGTGTGCCCGCAGATCGACACCTTGAAGATCAAGGGGCGGGGTGAGAAAAGCCTGAATGACTTCCTGGGCTGGGTGAAGGAAACCTACCCGCAGATCACCACGATCAACGTGGTCGACAGCCTCGAAGAAGTGGTCCGTGATTCCGACCTTGTTACTTATTGTAGCTCCGGTGAGACCGGCGACCCCTCGATCTACCCAATTGTGAAGCGCGAGTGGGTCAAGCCAGGGTGCTTCATGGCAATGCCGGCGTCCTGCTCGCTTGATGAAGGCATGGAGCTCGGCGACGTACGCAAAGTGCTCGATAACACCGGTCTGTACGAAGCCTGGTTCGAAGAGCTGCCCAAGCCTGCGCACCACTGCGTGCCGGTAATCGGCGTGCGCTTCATGGACATGATTGCCGAAGGCAAGATGCAGGCCGATGAGCTCGAAGACATTGGCAAGATAGTCGCCGGCGATGCCCAGGGCCGCCGCAACGATGAAGAGATCATCATCATGTCGGTCGGCGGCATGCCGGTTGAAGACGTGGCGTGGGGCACCGTGGTGTACCGCAATGCCATCGAAAAAGGCATCGGCGTGAAATTGAACCTGTGGGAAACCCCGGTACTGCGCTGAGCCATTCCTTACCCAACTGACGAGGCCTTCGACATGACAAAAATCATCAAGCTCAAGACCGGTTCGCCGTTTGAAGACCAGGCCAGCTATTCGCGCCTGGTGGTGGTGGACAACTGGATCTATGTGTCCAATACCGCCGGCCGTAATCCGCAGACCAAACTGATCCCCGAAGATATCCTGGAGCAGACGCACCAGGTGTTCGCCAACATCGAAAGCGCCCTGGCTGCCGTGGATGCCAGCCTGGCCGATGTGGTGTGTTCGCGGGTGTTCATCCAGGACCCCAAGGACGTGCCGACGGTGATGGCCCTGATCGGCGAGAAGTTTCGCGGCGTCGACCCGGCCAGTACCGTGACGTGCCCGCCGTTGGGCTCGACGGTCTACAAGGTTGAACTGGAAGTGACGGCTTATCGCAACGCCTCCAAGGCGCAGGTCGAAGTGATTCGCCTGACGCAGTAATCCGCTACGCAGCCGTGCGCCCGCGCGGCCGACCTTTATTGTTTTGCGAGTCTTGACCATGGCCCCGACTATTGCGCCCGTGAATACCTGCACCGAATGTCCCACCGCCACCTCCGTCGTCATCATTGGCGGCGGAATCATCGGCCTGACGGCTGCGCTGACTCTGGCCGAACGCAACATCCCGGTGGTGGTGCTGGAAAAAGGCCGTATCGCTGGCGAACAGTCCTCACGCAACCTTGGCTGGGTGCGCAAGACCAGCCGCCACGCCTATGATATTCCGCTGGCCCTGGCCGCAGATCGCTTATGGGCGCAGATGCCCGAGCGGGTGGGCGCGGACGTGGGCTACCGGCAAGAGGGCATCATGTTCGTCGCGCGTAACGAAGCGCAAATGGCGATGCATGAAGGCTGGCTCAAATCGGTCGAGCACCTGTCCCTGGATTCGCGCTTGCTGAGCAATAGCGAGATCGCGCAGCGGGTACCGGGCGGGGCGGGCGCGTGGGCCGGCGGGATCTATACGCCGTCCGATGCGCGTGCCGAACCGACCCTGGCCAGCAGCGCGATTGCCAAGGCCGCCATGGCCCTGGGCGTGGTTATCATCGAACAGTGCGCGGTGCGTACGCTGCAGATGTCCGCCGGCAAGGTCAGCGGCGTGGTCACGGAAAAGGGCGAGATCCGCTGCGACCAGGTGTTGCTGGCCGGTGGCATGTGGTCGCGGCGCTTCCTGGGCAACCTCGGTGTGTCCTTGCCGACCCTGGCCTTGACCTGTTCGGTGTTGCGTACCCATCCCATGCAAGGCCCCACTGAAATTGCCGTGGGCGCTCCGGACTTTTCCTTTCGCAAACACAAGGACGGCGGTTTCATCATCACCCAGCGCGGCAAGCTGGACGCCTTCCTGACCTTGGACCACCTGTTGCTGGCCAAGCAATACATGCCTCAATTCCGTGCGCAGCGTAGTGTGTTGAATGTGTCGCTGGGGCGGTATTTTTTCAAGGACCTGGCCTTGTCCCGACGCTGGTCGGCCGACAGTGTCAGCCCGTTCGAACGCGTGCGCGTGCAGGACCCGGCCGCCAACCCGCAGCTCAATAACGACGCGATGAACAACCTCATCGCGGCCTGGCCGGTGTTCGAGCAAGCCAAAATAGCCCAGGCCTGGGCCGGCACGATCGACGTGACCCCGGACTCCAACCCGGTGATCGGCCCGGTCGCGCAGATCCCAGGCCTGACCGTGGCCACCGGTTTCTCCGGGCACGGTTTCGGCACCTCGCCGGCGGCCGGCCAGTTGGCGGCCGATATTGTCAGCGGGCACACCCCGATCATTGATCCGAGCCCGTATCGCTTCGATCGTTTCTGATCCGATCCAGGCCCATGCCCCTGTAGGAGCGAGCTTGCTCGCGAAGAACGTCAACGAAAACGCAGGCAGTCTGTATGACCGCGGCGCACTTGAGTTTTTCGCGAGCAAGCTCGCTCCTACGCAGATTAGCGGAGCGAAGTTATGCACTCAGTCAGTAGTTTCTTCACCAACCGTTCAGGCCTGAACCTGCATGTCCTGCGCTGGGGCAACCCGAGCGGCGTGCCTCTGGTCCTGCTGCACGGCTTGCGTGCCTACGCACAGACCTGGGAGTCGCTGGTTGCGGCGCTCGGCCCGGGCTTCTGCGTGTACGCCCTGGACCAGCGCGGTCGCGGCCTGAGCGATTGGGCGCCGTCCGCCAGCTACCACACGCAGTCCTATGTGGACGACCTGCAGGACTTCGTCGCCCACGCCGGTCTGCAGCGCTTCGTCTTGCTCGGGCACTCGCTGGGCGGCGCCAACGCCCTGGAATACGCACGGCAAAACCCGGGCCGCCTGTTGGGCCTTATCATCGAAGACATCGGCCCCGGCTCCTCGATCCAGGGTGACGGCGCCGCGCGCATTCGCCGCGAGATGAACCAGACCCCACTGCAATTCGACAATTGGGACGCCGCCCGCGCGTTCTGGCAGACCTCACGCCCCGGCTTGTCGGAGCAGGGCCTGGCTTCCCGGCTGGCACACTCGATGAAGGAAAGTGCCGGCGTGATTACCTGGCGTCACGATCAGCAAGGCATCGCCGAGGCGCGCCTGAGTATCGAGCCGACCGACCTGTGGCCGGCGGTGCGCGCCCTGGATTGCCCGACTCTGTTCATTCGCGGCACGCGCTCGGATTTCTTGCCGGCGGCGACGCTGCAAGCCATGCGCGACAGCAATGCTCTGGTGCGCACCGCCGAAGTCGCGGACGCCAGCCACTATGTGCATGACGACCAGGGCGAGACGTTCAACCGGCTGGTCATCGCGTTCCTTGACAGCCTTGCGATTGCTGCTCGATGAAACCGCGGGCCCGCTTGATCGTGCTGCTTTCATCGCTGACGGCCTTCGGGCCGTTTTCGATTGACACTTACCTGCCCAGCTTTCCGCAAATCGCCGAGGACCTGGGGACCAGCACCGCGCAAGTGCAGCACACCATCAGCGCGTTTCTTGCCGGGCTGTGCCTGGGCATGCTGTGCTACGGGCCATTGTCCGACCGCTATGGCCGGCGCCCGTTGCTGCTCGGCAGCCTGGTGTTGTACGTGGCCGCGACCCTGGGCTGCCTGTTTGCCGGCAGCGTCGAGCAACTGATTGCCTGGCGCTTTTTCCAGGCTTTGGGTGGCGCGGGCGCGCTGGTGCTGGCCCGTGCCGTCGCCAGGGATCTGGTCGGCCTGGTGGAGGCGGCCAAAGTGCTGTCGTGGATGCACGTGCTGACGATGATGGCGACCCTGGTCGCGCCGATGATCGGCACCTGGTTGGTGCTGATCCAGGGCTGGCGCACCATCTTCGCGGCGTTGTTCATCCTGTCCAGCCTGTGCCTGTTGCTGGTTGCCTTGACCCTGAAGGAAAGTTTGCCCGTGCAGCAGCGCGGTGCGTCCGTGCCGGCGGCCTTCGCGGCGTACCTTGCCATTGCCCGGCAACCCAGGGCAGTGGCGCTGATCCTGTGCATGGCCTTGGGGTTTGGCGGCATGTTCGCCTTTATCACCGCGTCGCCTTTTGTCTACGTGGTGTACTTCGACGTCTCGCCACGGGTGTTCAGCGCATTGTTCGCCCTGAACATCCTCGGCATCATCCTGGTGACCTTCATCAACGCCCGTTGGGTGGGCCGTTTCGGACCGCAACGCATGCTCGGGGTGGGCACGGTACTGGCGAGCGGGGCAGGGCTGGCGATGATGCTGGTCGGCTATACCGGATGGGGCGGGCTGGCGAGCATCGTGTGTTGCATGGTGCTGTACATGGGTGTGACCGGTTTGATCGGCGCCAACTGCATGGCCAGCCTGATGACGCTGTTTCCACGCCAGGCCGGCGCGAGCGTGGCGCTGGGGATTTCGGTGCAATTCGCTACCGGGGCGCTGGCCAGTCTGTGGGTCAGCCATTTGGCTGATGGCACCGCATGGCCGATGTGCCTGGTGGTGGGGTGTTGCGGGTTGGGCGCGTTGGTTGCTTATGGGGTGACCCTCCGCCTGCCTGCCCGGGCGGTCGCCGTGAGGACCGTCGTCAAGCAAATGTGAACCTCTGTTCAAAAACCAGGATACATACATGAAAACTATAAAAATAAATCCGATCGATAGAACTTCCGTCTATGTGTGTGCAGGGCTGGTCTCCGGCGCGGGGGCCTTGTTATTGAATGTGCTCCCCGTACTGTTTGGTGCGCTTGCCGAACGTTTCGGGCTTGGCGAGCACCAATTGGGCAACCTAGCGATGGCCATGAACCTGGGGTTTGGCGCGTTCGGGCTGGCGTCCCTGCTGTGGATCCACCGGCTCAGCTGGCGGCTCATTTCGGCGCTGTCGTCGGCTGTGGTGGTGGGCGCGGTGCTGACGGTTATGCGCGACCCGTCCTATGAAATGCTGCTGCTGATAATGGCCCTGGCGGGCGCCGGCACAGGAGCGTTGTATGCCCTGGCCATGACGATTTTCGGTGACAGCTCCCAGCCTGAGCGTGCGTTCGGGTTCAAGCTGGGTATCGAGACCGTGCCGGGGGCTCTCCTGCTGATCGTGCTGCCGGTAGCGGTGGCGCCGGTGTGGGGCTTTGAAGGTATGTTGATAACCATCGCCCTGGCCATGGTGGCGATGGGAATCCTGCCGCTGCCCTGGGTACCGCGCCGCAGCGAACGCCAACTGGATGCGTCCGAGGCCGCCGTGCGGATAGCCAGCACTGAAAGCCGCGCCATTGTGTGGTTGAGTCTGTTGGCCAGCCTGGTGTTCCTGACCGGCATTATGTCGGTGTGGGCGTTCCTGGAACTGATGGGCAAAAAGACCGGCTTGACCTCGGATACGATCGGGCTGGTCCTGGCGCTGGGCTTTTTAATCAATGCCGGCGGGGGCTTCATCGCCTCGGCGATCGGCCTGAAAATGGGACGCTTCCTGCCGGTGGCGGCGGTCATCCTCGCGGAGTTGCTGGGCCTGGTGGCCCTGGCGCAATTCTCCTCGCTGACGAGCTACGTGACCGGGGTTATCTGCTTTCTGTTCTCGATCAGCTTCGTGCTGGCCTACACCTTTGGCGTCATGGCCGAATTCGACCTGTCGGGCAAGCTCGTCGCGCTGGGCGCGTTGTGCCTGTCTCTGGGTGCGGCGTTCGGGCCGGCCGCGGGTGGGTTCCTGATCGAGGCGTTTGGCTACTGGGCGGTGTTGGTGTTCTCCGGGGCCTGTTCGGTGGCGGTCCTGGTCATCTATGGGGTGGCGGTGTTGCGGGCTCGGTTGGCGTTCAATCGTGTCCAGGTCTCATGCGCCGCCGTTATGCCGGGTGTGTGACGCAAGCGAGCAGGGAGGTTACCCATGAACGGTCAAGCCTTGTCGGCCTGGAACGAGCGTGTGCACGCGGCCTGCGGTCGTTTCGACACGCGCTATGACCACTGCCAGAGCCTTTTCATCGGTGAAATGCAACAAACACTGATGGGCAGTACGGCGGTGGCGCACATTCGCAGCAATGCCAGTGTGATTGCCAAGGCTGCCCGCTCAGGCGAGCGTGATTCCTCGGGGCGTTGTTTCCTTGTGCTGCAACAGCAAGGCTCAATGGCCATCGAACTCGGGGACCGAGTGGTCGACCTGCGCCATGGTGACCTGGCGTTGCTGGACTTTTCCGGCGCGGTGAAAATGACCCCCAACGGCTTGTTTTCCCACGTGTCGATCCCTCTGCCGCGTGAGTTGTTCAAGGGCCTGGAGCGTAGCCGCTTCGGCAAGCTGTCGACCACCGGTGTCTGTGGTCAACTGCTTTGTACGCTGGTGCGGCAGGTCGCTGGCGGCGAGTTGGCCCAATGGTCTTGCCCGCAGGATGGCGATGGCGTGCAGAGGGCGTTGGTGGCCTTGCTTGAATCGGTGCTGGAGTATCAAGTCGGCGCCGACTCCCCGGGCTGGCAGTTGCATGAAGTGCAATCCGTCATCCGGCAGCGGCTTGACTCACCGAGGCTTTCGCCGGCGTCGCTGGCCGAGGAACTGGGCACTTCCAGCCGCCAGCTTTACAGGCTGTTCGAAGCCAGCGGCGACAGTGTCTGTCGCTATATCCTGCGTGAGCGGCTGTTGAAGGCGGCGCAGGACCTGCGCGATCCGGTTTGCGCGCAACGCTCGATCACCGATATCGGCAGCTATTGGGGGTTTACTGATTCGGCGCACTTTTCCAAGACGTTCAAGAAGCAGACCGGGATGACCCCGAGTCGCTATCGAAGCCTTGGGCACTGAACCACGGATTGCCCTAATGCTGTTCAGTCAGGGTGGGCGTTCGCCATTTTCTCATCTAGCACAAAACCACTGTGGGAGCGGGCTTGCTCGCGAATGCGGTGGTTCAATTGATGCAGTGTTGCCTGGCCGCCCGCTATCGCAGGCAAGCCAGCTCTCACCCATTTCTCATCTAGAATGCTGCGAAGAATTCACAGGCGCCGCGTTCAGCCAGGAAACACGCGTTATCGTTGACGTTTTTCGCGAGCAAGCTCGCTCCTACAGAGAGCGTGTTCAGTAGCGGATGATTACCGATTTCAGCTCGGTGTAATCGTCGATAAACGCACTGCCGAACTCACGCCCGACACCCGATGCCTTCATCCCGCCAAACGGCACGCTGGGGTCGACGAAGGTGTGCATGTTGACCCACACCGTGCCCGCTTCGATTTGCGGGATCAGGCGCAAGGCCTTGGACAGGTCGTTGGTCCAGATACTGGCGGTGAGGCCGAACGGGCTCTCGTTCATCAGCTCGACCAATTCTTCTTCATCATCGAACGCCAATACACACACCACCGGGCCGAAGGCTTCCTCGTGCAGCAGTGGGTCGTCCTTGCCGGTGGCCACGATCAGCGTCGGCTCCACGTAGTAACCGGCGCGGTCCACGGCCCGCGCGCCGCATGCCACCTGGTTGCTCTGCAGGGCACGCTCGAAAAAGCCGAGGATTTTGTCGAAGTGCGGCTTGTTCGACAGTGGGCCGAACTGGGCGTGTTCATCCAGGGGCGAACCGATGACCATCTGCGACAGCATCGCCGCCATCTTTTGCGTCACTTGCTCGACGATTGAGCGGTGCACGAACAAGCGCTCGGGTGATGCGCACACCTGGCCCTGGTGCACATAAGCCGCTTGCACGAAGCGAGCCACAGCGTCATCCACGTTGGCGTCGGCCAGCAGCGCGGCGGCGTTCTTGCCGCCCAGTTCCAGGGTCACGCGGGTCAGGTCGGCGCCCATGGCGGCCTTGCCCACGGCAATGCCGGTGGGCACCGAGCCGGTGAACGACACCTTGCGTACCTGCGGGTGTGCGATCAGTTGCTGACCGACCTGGCCGCGGCCGTTGACCACGTTGATTACGCCAGCCGGAATCCCGGCCTCGATCGCCAGTTCCGCCAGGCGCAGCAGGGACAGCGGCGTGTATTCGCTGGGTTTGAGCACGACGGTGCAGCCGGTGGTCAGCGCGGCGCCGAGTTTCCACACGCCGATCATCAACGAGAAGTTCCAAGGCACGATGGCTGCCACCACGCCCACCGGCTCGCGCAGGGTGTAGGCGCTGTAGTGCTCGCCGTCCATGGAGGGAAACGACGGGGTCATGGTCTGGCCGCCGATTTTGGTGGCCCAGCCGGCGAAGTAACGCAGGAACACCGCGCTCTGGCCCACCTCGATATGCCGCGACAGGTTGATCGATTTGCCGGAACTCACGGTTTCCAGTTGTGCCAGTTCTTCGCCGTTGGCCTCGATCAGATCGGCCAGGCGGTTGAGCAGGACGCCGCGCTGGTAGGGCGTGACCTGTGCCCAGGCGCCCTTGAAGGCTCTGGCCGCGCTGTCGACGGCCAGGTTCACATCTTCGGCCTGGGCGTCACGCAACTGCGCGACGGTCTCGCCGGTACCGGGGTCGACGATGCCGATGCGCTGCGCCGACGCGCTGGTGTGCACGGCACCCTCGATGAAGTTGGAATGGTCACGATCCAGAAAAGTAACGACTGAGGGCAATAAGGCAATGTGCATGGCGGCGCTCCAATGATGGGTTCGTCGCGCCCGTTGGGCGCTCGAAAGACCTCTGCATTAGAAGCGCATACACGCTTGGCCGCTTGTTCGAGCCTGCCAGGAAGTTGGTGATGCGCGACACGCCGTGTCGCGGCGCGCCTAGGGCTCACCGAGGTTGTCGAACACCGTTTCGAGCAAGCGGCTCAGGCGCTGGATCTGCGGTTCAGTCATGCTGGTGAAGCTGCGTTTGAACACGTCGCTGGTCGCCACCTGGATACGTTCGATCGCCGCGCGGCCTTCGGCGGTGATCCGCACCTGGGTCACCCGGCCGTCGTCTTCGCAGGGCGCGGTATCCACCAGGCCGTCTTCCTTCATGCGGTAGACGGTCTTGGTGATGGTCGACAGCTTGGCGATCGCATGGGTGGATATCTCGGAAATGCTCGACTGGCCGTTCTCCTTGAGAATCAGCAGTACGCGCCAGCGCGGGATATCCAGGCCGATTTTCTTCAGCGCTTTTTCCATGTACTGGCTGTAACGGCCATGCACCATGGCCAGCCAGTAGAACGGAAAGTCTTCCTTGTGAAAATTTTCGCTGGCGGGGTCATAGCGGTTTGCGGATTTTTTTGCGGAAGTCATAGCGTGCTCATCTCAGAGGATGCGGGCAATCATAGACTTTTCTCGTGAAATCGGCACGGTTATTGACCACAGTTATGGACGAGTGCGGCCAGGCCAGGGCGCAGAAATATAATTGACAATTCACGTAATATTCGGTGAGTGTGAAAAAAGGCAAGGGCGCATCGGGCGTCCGCATTGCGCATTTTGCACTGAAGGTGACGTGACATGACCCTGGTGATTGAACAGCTTTCCCTTGGCGCCGACGGACCGACCGTAATGGTTAAGGACACCCTCGATATCGCCGGTCTGCCAACCCGTGCGTCGAGCCAGGCGCTGGACGATGCCGCGCCGGCCACGGCCCACGCTGATGTGGTGCAAGCCCTGCTGGACAAGGGCTGTCGACTGGTAGGCAAGACCCGCCTGCACGAACTGGCGTTTGGCACCACGGGGATCAATCACTGGACCGGCACCGCGCCGAACCCGCGTTTTCCGGGGCGCATTCCCGGCGGATCGTCCAGCGGCTCGGCAGCCGCCGTGGCCGCCGGGCTGGTGGATTTTTCCTTGGGCACGGACACCGGCGGCTCGGTGCGCATTCCCGCCTGTTGCTGTGGCGTGTTCGGCTTTAAACCGACGTTTGGACGGGTCAGCCGCCGTGGCGTGATGCCGGCGCACAGCAGCCTCGACTGTGTCGGCCCGTTTGCCTCGAGTCTGCCAATGCTGGTCACGGCCATGCAGGCGATCGACCCGACTTTCACACCCGCACCCGCGCCCGCCGCGCCACGCCTGGGCGTTGTGACCGTGCAAGCCAGCGCAGCGGTACAGCGCGTGATCGATGCCGCGATCACCGGCAGCCAACTGCCCAATGAAGCCCTCACGTTGCCCAGCCTTAAGGCGGCCTATGACGCGGGCATGGTGGTTATCAACCGCGAGACCTTCGATGCCTGCGGGCACTTGCTGGCCACCGGCAAGGTCGGCGCCGACATCGCTGCGCGCCTGGCCGCCGCCGGTAACACCACCGCCACGGCGCTGGCCGAGGCCGAGCAGGTGCGTCTGCGCTTCACTGCCGAAGTCGATGCGGCGCTGCAGCAGGTCGACGTGCTGGTGCTGCCGACCATGCCGGAGTTTCCCTTGGCCCTGGCCGAGGCGACCGACACCCAGGCAGTGCTGGGCATGACCGCCTTCGTACGCCCGTTCAACCTGTCGGGGCATCCGGCGCTGAGCATCCCGTTGGCCAGTGCCGAGGGCCTGCCGGTTGGCCTGCAGCTGGTGGGGGCCAAAGGCGCGGATGAGCAAATGCTGGCCATCGCTGGCCGCCTGCTTGAACGCCTGTACGCCGGGTATGAGGCCTAAGATGAGCACACCCATTCCCCGCGCAGACCTGGAACAACGCCTGCGCCGTTTTGAAATCCAGGACAGCGCGCGCGCCTGCATGAACCGCTACATGGTACTGTGTGACGCTCTTGACGCTCACACACCGCTCGACGAACTGGCCGGCCTGTTCACCCAGGATGCGGTGTGGGAGGGTAAAGGCGCCAAGTACGCCCAGAGCTTCGGCGGCTATCGTGGACGCGAAGCCATCGCCGCGATGTTTGCCGGCTACATGAAAACCCCGGCGCACTTTGCCCTGAACGTGCATTTCCTCACCAGCGAGCTGATCGAGGTGCGGGACGATGCCGTGCTCGGCAGTTGGGTGATGTTGCAGACATCCACGTTCGCCAGCGGCGCCTCTCATCTCAACGCCGCGCGCCTGACGGTACGTTTCGCCGAAGAAGGCGGGCAGTGGCGCATGGCGCATTTCCAGACCGAAAACCTGTTCAGCCGCCCGGTGCAGGCGTGGAACAGTGACGCCGAGTTGCCGGTGCCCAAGCCTGTCGCACAGTGAGCGATAACGCTCACTGATTATTCCCACCGTTCTTTTTCCATGACTGGCCGACAAAGGCGGTCATGCCGTGCGCGTCGCGCTGGAGACTGCCATGAAACACTTCGAACTGTTGACCTTCACCCTGCGTGTACGCACCGTGCCACAAGCCTTGCCGCGCTTGGAGCAGAGCCTGCGCGAGGCGGGCGAGGGCGTGCACCTGATGGGCTGCTGGGTGTCGGAAATCGGCGCGCAGAATCGTATTGCAGTACTGCGCGGGTTCGACGATAGCGGGTGTCGCGAACGCGAACGCGAGCGCTATCTGCTGGCGCCCGATGGTTTTGCGATCGGCGAATTTCTGCTGGAGCAGCAAGTGGATGATTACAGCGCCTTCGCCTTTGTCGAACCGCTTGCTCCCGGTGTTCATGGTCCGTTCTATGAGTTGCGCGAATACAACCTCGTGCCCGGCGGGTTGGCGCCGACATTGCGCGGTTGGAGCAAGGCCGTGGGGCGTCGCACCGGGCCGGACTATTCCCAGGTGTATGCCGCGTTCTACGCCACCAGCGGGCTGCTTCCGCGCTACCTGCACATCTGGCCCTACAGCTCACTGGAGCAGCGCCTTGAAGTACGCACTCGCGCCGTGACCGACGGCGCGTGGCCGCCGGAAAATTCCGCGCCGCAATTGCTGCAGATGCATTCCACGGTGTACCTGCCGGCGCCGTTCTCACCGTTGCGCTGAAAAAACGGCTCAGATCCAGTGTGGGAGTGGGCAAGCCAACTCCCACTTTTTTGTGAAAAAAATAAATCCAATTAAAAAATATTTAGAAAATACCCAAGGTTAAAAAAAGAATATTACTCAAAAATAACAACGAGATAATCGGCCATTCATTCGTTTTCCTTCAATAATTTACATGATTAGTGGTGTTTTTAAGCACGATAATTCAATTGACAATTCACGTAATTTCGCTCAAATTCTCCCCAACGGCACCCACAAAAAAAAAGGTAACCACTATGCCGATCCATCGCCCTCGCTCCGCCCCGCGTCTCAGCTCGACGCTGACTTCCTGCCCAGCCCAATACCGTTCCTGACAACGGAGTTAATCTATGCATTCGCTTAAAAAACCAGCGGTTGATACGGTGAGCTCGCTTGCCAGTGGCCCCGCCTTCGAAGCCTTGCTTGTCGATGTGCGCGAACGTGCCCGAGCCGGTGAGTTCGACGGTCAGCGCCACATTTCGCAGGACGTGATCGAAGCGTTCAAACAGCACGGTGTTTACCGGGCGCTGGTGCCCAAGCGCTTTGGTGGCCTGGAATGTTCGCCCGCCGAGTTCTGCCAGATGATCGAGCGCATCGCCCAGGCCGACGGCTCGGCCGGCTGGGTTGCCAGTTTTGGCATGAGTCCGGTCTACCTCGCGGCGCTGCCGCTCGACAGCATCGCCAAGGTATATGCGAACGGTCCGGACGTGGTGTTCGCCGGCGGTATCTTCCCGCCGCAACCGGCTGAGGTGGTCGAGGGTGGTTTCGTCGTCAATGGCCGCTGGAAGTACTCCAGCGGTTCCCTGGGTTCCGACATCGTCGGTGTCGGCATCGCCCCGAAAAGCGGCGACACGTTTGGCCTGCCGCGCATCGCGGTAATGCCGCGCAGCGCGATCCGTATAGACGAAACCTGGGACACCGTCGGCCTGCTGGGTACCGGCAGCCACGACCTGGTCGCCGACAATGTGCGGGTCAGCGAGGAGTGGACCTTCGTGCGCGGCGGCCTGCCCAACCTGGACGAACCGTTCTTCCGCTACCCGTCGCTGTCATTCGCCACCCAGGTGCTCTCGGTGGTTGGCCTAGGCGTGGCGCGTGCCGCACTCGATGCCCTGGCTGACATGGCCAGCGGGCGTGTCTCGGTCACCGGTGCCCCGGCGATTGCCGATCGGCCCCTGGCCCAGGTCGACATTGCTCGGGCGGAAGCCGAGCTGCGTGCCGCACGGGCGTTCTTCTACGAATCCATCGAACACGCCTGGGATTACGTGCTGGCCGGCGATGCGGTGCCCGTGGCCGCGACCAACCTGCTGCGGTTGTCGTCGACCCATGCCACCCGTGTCGCCGCCGATGTGGCGCGTACCGCGCAGATGCTCTCGGGCATGAGCGGCGTGTACAACGACAGCCCGCTGGCGCGCTGTGTCAACGACGCCCAAGTGGTGACCCAGCACGCATTCATGGGCGACATCACCTATCAAAACGCCGGAGCCATGTTCTTCGGCAAACAGCCTTTGCCTGGCTACCTCTAACCGTCGAGGAAATAAAATGAGCGATAAAAAGACCTTGCGCGTGCTGTTTTGCATGGGCATCAACCAGAATTTTTTCGATGCCGCGCGCGATGAGCAATTGCAGGTGTGGGCAGCGTTCAGTGCAATGTGGAACGGTATCCACGACCTCGCCGGCGTCAAGGTGCTGGGCAACATGGATGACGACCAGAGCATGGTCGGGCCTTCCGATGGCTTCCCATGGACCACGTACCTGCTGGCCGACGTGCCGGACATCGAGACCGTGCACGCCGCCTGCAACCTGTTTCGCACAACGCCGGTGGGCGATGGCCCGTACAAGCTGTGGCGCTACACCAAGGTTGAAGCCCGGGTTGGGCGCGAGCTGATTATTCAGCGCACTTGATGCCGACGAGGACATTCCCATGAGCAAGCTGATTCCCGCTGTAAACCTTGACGTCGACCCCGCCGACCTGGTGCAGGCTGACCGCGTCCACACCTCGATGTACACCGACGCACAATTGTTCGACGCCGAGCTGGAAAAGATTTTCTACAGCACCTGGATCTGGGTCGCCCACGCCAGCGAGATTCCCGACAACGGCAGCTACAAGACCACCTATATCGGCAAGCAGCCAGTGATCGTGGTGCGTGACCGCAAGAAAGACGTGCACGTGCTGCTCAACCGCTGCCGCCACCGTGGCGCCACTGTGTGTGAACACAAGAAAGGCAAGACCAACAGCTTCGTCTGCCCGTACCACGGCTGGGGCTATGCGCTCGATGGCTCGCTGCGCGGTATTCCGCACCCGGAAAGCTACGGCGACTGCATCGACAAGGCCGAGCTGCCGCTGGTCAGCCTGCGCACCGAAAGTTATGCCGGCATGATCTTCGCCACCTTCAAGGACGACATCGAGCCGCTGGAAGACTACCTCGGCGCCGCGAAAAAATGGATGGACCTGTTCATGAAACAGGGCGCCGGCTACGGCATAAAGGTTCCGGGCGAGCACCGTTTCCGTTTTCCCGGCAACTGGAAGATCCAGCTGGAAAACACCACGGACGCCTACCATTTTCCGCTGGTGCACAAGAGCTTTCTGTCGTCGGTGGATGAACAGACCCTTGAGCTGTTCGACTTCGTCAAGGGCCCCGGCTACGTTGAGGACCTGGGCAACGGCCACAGCGTGATGGTGATGATCCCGGACCTGATCGACCTCGAAGCCGACCTGGACAAACCGATCCCCGAGCGCTTCGAAGGCCTCGCGGCCGAGTTGCGTGAGGAAGGTATCGAAGAGCAACAGGTGCGGCTAATCGTGCGTGCGGTCGGCGGCACCGGCTTCAACCTCAACCTGTTCCCCAACGTCGCCTGCTCGATGGCGTTCTTTCGGGTGCTGCAACCGATCTCGGTGACCGAGACCGAAATTCACCACTCGGTGATCACCATGGACGGCGGTCCGGCCGTGGCCAACCGTTATCGTCTGCGTCTGCATGAGCACTTCCAGGGCCCGATGGGTTTCGGCACGCCGGACGATTCCGAGGCCTGGGAGCGGGTACAGAAGGGCGCCAGCGCCGGTGAAGACCTGTGGATCATGCTCAACCGCGGCTTGCCCGGCGAGCAGGCCAGTGCAGACGGGCTGGTGTCCGATGTGAGTGCCGAAACCGGCATGCGCGCCGCCTATCAGCAGTGGAAAAAGATGATGTCGGTCTGATCCGTGGAGAACCTTATGAACCTGCAATTACTGCAAGAAGTGACCGCTTTCATCTGGCAGGAAGGCGACATGCTGGACCACGGTGAATACGACGGGTGGTTGACGATGTGGACCGACAAGGGCACCTACATCATTCCCATTGACCCCAGGGAAACCGATTTCGAGAACACGCTCAACTACGCCTACGACGACCATCATATGCGTGAGCTGCGGGTGCAGCGCTTGACCGGCGGCGAATCGATTTCCACCAGCCCGCAACCGCGCACGGTGCGCATGCAGTCGCGGTTCCGGGTGTTGGCCGATGACGGGGTGCAGGTGACGGTGCGCTGCGCGCAGAACATCCGTGAGTTCCGCAAGGAAAGCCTGAAGTTCTACAGCGCCGACCTCACCTACCAACTGATCCGCAGCGAGGGTGGTTTCAAGATCCAGCGCAAAGTGGTCAGCCTGATCAACAGTGACGATGCCCTTGCCGGTATCGGCTACATCCTTTAAGGAGCGCCGACATGAACCAGATCGCATTGGTGACGGGCGCGGGGCAGGGCCTGGGGCAGCATTTTTGCGCTAGCCTGCTGCGGGCGGGGTACTCGGTGGTGATCACCGACCTCAACCTTGAAGCCGCGCAAGCCTGCGCCAAACAGCTGGACCCGGCCGGTGAGCGCACGCTCGCGCTGCAACTGGACGCCGGCAGCAAGGCCGATTTCGAAGCGGGGCTGGAGCAAGTGCTGGTGCGTTTCGGCGCGTTGCACGTGGTGGTCAATAACGCTGCCGTGACCAAGACCACGCCGCTGATGCAGATCAGCCCCGAGGAGTTCGACGCTGTGGTCGGCCTGAACCTGCGCAGTGTGTTCCTCGGTTGCCAGGTGCTGGGCGCGTACATGGCCGAGACCGGCTATGGACGCATCATCAACATGGCGTCCCTAGCCGGGCAGAACGGCGGCACTGCGACCGGCGCGCATTATGCCGCGAGCAAGGGCGGCATCGTCACGCTGACCAAGATCTTCGCCAAGGAATTTGCCGCGCGCGGGGTAACGGTCAACGCCATCGCCCCGGGCCCTATCGAATCGGCGGCGGTGCGCGCGGCGATTCCGGCCGAACGCTTGCCGAGCCTGCTGGCCAATATTCCGGTGCAGCGCCTGGGCGATGCGGATTTTCTCGGTGACTTGATTGTGCAGCTGGCACGCCCCGAGGCCTATTTCGCTACCGGAGCTACCTGGGATGTGAATGGCGGCCTGTTCATGCGCTGACTGATAGCGGCCGCTACGGCGGTCTTTGCGAACTCCATGGAATAACGGCCATGACTGAAGAACTGTTGGACGTAATCGTGCGCAAGCGCGAGCTGCAAGGGGGCGGTGTTGTCGTCCTGGACCTGACCCGCCGTGACGGCGCGCCGCTGCCGATGTTCGATGCCGGTGCGCACGTCGATATCCATATCGGGCCGGGGCTGGTGCGCCAGTACTCGTTGTGCAGCAACCCTGCCGACCCGAGCCTGTATCGCCTGGGTGTGCTCAGGGACCCGGCCTCGCGCGGTGGTTCGGTCGGGGTGCATGACATCCTGCTCGAAGGTCACGAGGTGCAGATCAGCCTGCCGCGCAACCTGTTTGCGCTGGCGGCCGAGGCGCGGCGTTCAGTGCTGTTGGGTGGCGGTATCGGTGTCACGCCGATGATTGCCATGGCCTATGCGTTGCACGCGGCCGGCCAGACCTTCGAACTGCACTACTGCGGGCGTGAGCGTGAACGCAGTGCGTTCCTCGCGGAACTGGCCAGCGCACCGTTTGCCGCGCAGGTGTTCACCCACTTCGATGACGAAGGGCCAGAGCAGAAGCTCGATCTGGCCAAGGTGCTGGGCAAGGGCGAGGCCGGCGTGCACATGTATACCTGCGGCCCCGCAGGCTTCATGGACTGGGTGATCCAGGGCGCGCGCAGGCAGGGCTACAGCGAGTCGCACATCCACAAGGAATATTTCCAGGTGGACGTGGATAGCTCGGGTGGCAGTTTTGAAGTGGTGGCCGCGCGCAGTGGCAAGACCGTGAAGGTGGCGGAAGGGCAAAGCATTCTCGCCGCGCTGGCGCAGGTGGGCATCAAAATCGAGATTTCCTGCGAGCAGGGGGTGTGCGGGACCTGCCTGTGCGACGTGCTCGAAGGCGAGCCGGACCATCGCGACGTGTACCTCACGGACGATGAAAAGGCCGGCAATGACCAAGTTCTAGTGTGCTGTTCACGAGCCAAATCCAAAAAACTCGTGCTGGATATCTGAGGGGAACGACCATGGTAGACATAGGCAGCTTTCGCAATGCAATGGCCATGCTCGGCGGCGCCGTGACGGTCATCACCACCGATGGCGAGGCGGGCCGGTTCGGCTTTACCGCCTCGGCGGTGTGCAGCGTCACCGACTCACCGCCCACGCTGTTGGTGTGTATGAATCGATCGTCGCATTCCAACGAGCACTTCAAGCGTAATGGCGCGGTGTGCGTGAACATTCTGCGTGGCGATCACCAGGACATGTCCGGGGCGTTCGCGAACCGGGCGCTGAGCATGGATGAGCGCTTTGCCGTGACGCAGTGGATCACCCTGGAAAGCGGTGCGCCAGTGATGCTCGACGCGCTGGTCAACTTCGATTGTCGTATCGCGCAGGTACACGAAGTGGGGTCCCACAGTATTTTCTACTGCGAGATCCAGACCATCCGCCAGGGTGAGGCAGAAGAGGGCCTGGTATATTTCAACCGCGCCTATCACCGCCTGGGTGAAGCCTCCAAGGCTTGCTGAATGCCATGTTCGCTGGAGGGGCGAACGGCAGCCGAATTCAGACAAGCCCGGCCAGAGGAACTCAGATCAATTCTTCCACCAAGTGCAAGCAATGTGTAAGCCCCGGCGACTGGTCATTCACCCGCCGGCTCAGAATGATCGGCGAGGTCGCGGTGGTTTCCACAACCGGCGTGTAGCCGATGTCCGCGCGGTGCAGCACCTGCACCGAGGCCGGCACCAGCGTTACGCCCATGCCCGCGCCGACCAGGCCGATGGCGGTCTGCAATTCGTTGGTCCATTGCGCCACCTTGAGGCTCAGGCCATGGGCGTCGAACAGCGCGATCACATGGTCGGCATAACTGGGGCGCGGGTTGCCGGGGTACAGCACAAACGGTTCGGCGGACAATTGCGCAAGGGTGGCGGGCGCGTCGAGCAAAGGGTGGCCGGAGGGCAGTACCGCCACCAGACGGTCCTCTACCAGGACGCGCTGGACGATGGCCGTATCGTCAATACGGATCCGCCCGAAGCCCACATCGATGCGCCCGGCCTTGAGGGCTTCGACCTGCTGCAGGGTGGTCATCTCCGACAGCCCCAATTCCAGCTCCAGCGCCTCGTGGCTGCGCAACCGCCGAATCAGTTCCGGCAACACGCCGTACAGGGTCGACGGCGCAAAGCCGATGCCCAGCCAGGTCTTCTCGCCCTGGCCGATGCGCCGGGTGTTGGCGCACACCGTGTTCAGTTGTTCCAGCAGCACATTGGCGTGCTCATAGAAAAACCGCCCGGCCTCGGTCAGCCGCAGCGGCCGGCCGCGTTCGAGCAGAATCACCCCCAGCTCATCCTCCAGTTGCTGGATCTGCCGGCTCAAGGGCGGCTGGGCAATGTGCAGGCGTTCGGCGGCGCGGGTGAAGTTAAGGGTTGCCCCCAGCACCTGGAAATAACGCAGGTGACGTAATTCCATGATCACTCCTTTCATACCCTAAAGGTATTATTTGAGACCCATTCTATATTGGATGCCATGAAAAATAGGGAACAGAATCAGCTTAAATCTAAAAAGAACTCAACAGGTATCACCATGCCCATTTGCGCCATAGAGTCGATCGAGACGATCATCGTCGACCTTCCCACCATTCGCCCGCACAAGCTGGCGATGCACACGATGCAGAACCAGACCCTGGTGATCATCCGCGTGCGCTGCGCCGACGGTATCGAAGGCATTGGCGAGTCCACCACCATTGGTGGCTTGAGCTACGGCAATGAAAGCCCCGACAGCATCAAGGTCAACATCGATCGCCATTTTGCGCCGCTGCTGATCGGCCAGGACGCCAGCAATATCAATGCGGCCATGTTGCGCCTGGAGCGCAGCATTCGCGGCAACACCTTCGCCAAGTCCGGTGTTGAAAGCGCCTTGCTCGATGCGTTGGGCAAACGTCTGAACCTGCCGGTCAGCGAACTGCTCGGCGGCCGCGTGCGTGACGCATTGCCGGTGGCCTGGACCCTGGCCAGCGGCAACACTGAAAAGGACATTGCCGAGGCCGAGAAGATGCTCGACCTGCGCCGTCACCGTATCTTCAAATTGAAGATCGGTGGCGGTGAGGTCGACCACGACCTGGCCCACGTGATCGCAATCAAAAAGGTGCTGGGCGACCGCGCCAGTGTGCGCGTTGACGTTAACCAGGCGTGGGACGAAGCGGTGGCAGTGCGCGCGTGCAAGGAGCTGGGCGACAACGGTATCGACCTGATCGAGCAACCAATTTCACGCTATAACCGCGGCGGTATGGTCCGGCTCAATCTGTCGAGCCCGGCGCCGATCATGGCGGATGAATCCATCGAATGTGTGGAGGACGCCTTCAACCTGGCCCGTGAAGGCGCGGCGTCGGTGTTCGCCCTCAAAATCGCCAAGAACGGCGGCCCCCGCGCGGTGTTGCGTACGGCTGCGATAGCAGAAGCCGCGGGCATCGCCCTGTACGGCGGCACCATGCTCGAGGGCGGTATCGGCACCCTGGCTTCGGCGCATGCCTTCCTCACGCTGAACAAGCTGGCGTGGGACACCGAGCTGTTCGGCCCGCTGCTGCTGACCGAGGACATTCTTGCCGAACCGCTGGTGTATCGGGATTTCCACCTGCATGTCTCAACCGCCCCGGGCCTGGGCCTGGCCATCGATGAAGAGCGTCTGGCGTTCTTCCGTCGTGACAAACACTAAGAGGCACCTGCCATGTTGTTCAACGTAAAAATGACCGTGAACCTGCCCCTCGATATGAACCCCGAGCGCGCCGCTGGCCTCAAGGCCGAGGAAAAAGCCTTGGCGCAGCGCCTGCAACAGGAAGGCAAATGGCGCCACCTGTGGCGCATCGCCGGGCACTACGCCAACTACAGCGTGTTCGATGTCGACAGCGTGCAGGACCTGCACGATTTGCTGATGCAACTGCCGCTCTTTCCCTACATGGCCATCGAAGTGAACGCCTTGTGCCGGCACCCTTCGTCGATCCATGAAGATGACCGCTAAGCCTGCCATTCACTCAATAATTACAAGATGAGGAAAGCACCATGTCCATCCGACTTTCACAGACCGACCACGCTCAACAGTTTCTTGAAGAGGCCAGCGGCAACCTTAACGATGGCGGCAACCCGCGCACCAAGGCGTTGGTGTACCGGATTCTGCGCGACACCGTGAACATCATCGAAGACCTGGAGGTGACCCCCGAAGAATTCTGGAAGGCGGTCAACTACCTCAACGAACTGGGCAAGAATCAGGAAGCCGGGCTGCTCGTCGCGGGGCTGGGGCTGGAGCATTACCTGGACATGTTGATGGACGCCGCCGATGTCGAGGCCGGCAAGACCGGTGGCACCCCGCGTACCATCGAAGGCCCGCTTTACGTGGCCGGTGCGCCGTTGTCCAAGTACGAAGCGCGGCTGGATGATGGGACCGATGCCGCCGCGCCTCTGTTCATGCGTGGTCAGGTGCGCGACACCGACGGCAATCCCCTGGCTGGCGCGATTGTCGATGTGTGGCAGGCCAACACCGGCGGCACGTATTCCTGGTTCGACAGCAGCCAATCGGCGTTCAATCTGCGCAGGCGCATCGAGACTGATGCCCAGGGCAATTACCGTTTTCGCAGCATCGTGCCGTCCGGCTATGGCTGCCCGCCGACCGGACCGACTCAGCAGTTGCTTGATCAACTTGGGCGTCATGGGCAGCGGCCGGCGCATATCCATTTCTTTATCTCGGCCCCGGGTTATCGTCACCTGACCACGCAGATCAATCTGTCGGATGACCCCTACCTGCACGACGACTTTGCGTATGCGACACGCGATGAGCTAATCGCCGAAATCCGCTTTAGCGATGATCCACAGCTGGCGCGGGAGTTGGGTGTGCAAGGTCGCTTTGCGCAGATTGATTTCGACTTTGAGCTCCAGGTAGCCGCTGCACCGGTAGAACAACAGCGCATGCAGCGCGTTCGTGCGCTCGAGGACTGAGCGCGGTAGGGCAGGTGAGTACCGGAGTATCCGGGATCACGGTGTGTCGGTCGGCCCATCTTTCGACCGACCCACTGCAACGGGGAGCAAGCAGGCTTTAGTTGCATTTCCTGGTCAGCGGATGCTGACCAGGCTTGGCACAGAGGCTATTTGGAGAAGCTCAGCCGAATTGATTTGCCGATTCAACTATTGCATTAGACTTACTGCTACGTGTTAGCTGATAAGAAAAAATTGCCAGCCATATGAACCAGCCTGGCATCACCATCAAGACGACACTCAGCCATTTCGCGGCTGAGTACCATGCACTGTTCGCCAAATTACCGTCCCTGAGTCACTCACTGCAAGGGCCGTTTGTTATATGCGGAATTGGTCGATCAACTTCATCTGTAGATTGGCCCGTGCGTTGAGCTGACTGCTGATCTGCGCGGAATCCGCGGCCTGCTCAGTCAAGGATTTCGGTCACACCCCGGATGGTCGAGACACTGCGATTGCCGCATTGCGCTTTCTGGACGACCTGGGCTTTGAACGGTTTGGGATAAGAGCTACGTTGGCGCATGGAAATCCTAGCGATAAGGGTGATCGCGTTCGCTAAAAAATACGCGGACACCATCGCCCTTAATGCTGGAGTTCGGTAGGTGTGTTCGCCGCCCGCTTACGGCTATTCAGTCTCCGTCCTAGGTTAAAGTTATATCGTGTCGGAGAGCTTGATAATGGTATGCGTCCGGCCAAGTCATCTACCAGTGCCGGGAGTTGATCGGTATCCAGCTCCATTTCGCTGGATTGGGCACACTCCTGAATGACCTGGGCTTTGAAGGAGTTGGAGTCGGAATAGCGTGTTGGCTGCATGAAATACCCGCTTAAAAGGCTAGAACTGGTGTCCACTTAAACTTAAGTGCATACCATGTCTGGGCTTTGCGGGGTTGGGTACCCCCTCTGCTCTGAATATCGTCTGGATGTCTGATGAACCTGCGCGCGATCATTATTCTCGGTGCCTTGAGCGCCTTCGGCCCCTTGGCCGTCGACTTTTATCTGCCTGGCTTCCCTGCCATTGCCCTCGCGTTTGTCACTGACGAGAAGCATGTCCAGTTGACCCTGGCGTCATATTTTCTGGGCTTGTCCATCGGTCAACTGGCTTACGGGGCGGTGGCGGATCGCTTCGGCCGACGTGTCCCGCTGCTGTTCGGGGCTTCGCTGTTCACCCTCGCATCGCTGGCGTGTGCCTTCGCGCCGAATCTGGAATGGCTGATCGGCGCGCGCTTCGTTCAGGCGCTCGGCGGCTGTGCGGGGATGGTGATTGCCCGAGCCATTGTCAGCGACAGGTGCGATGCCGTTCAGTCGGCCAAAGTATTCTCGCAATTAATGCTGGTTATGGGCTTGGCGCCGATTCTGGCGCCCATGCTCGGCGGCTTGCTGGTCAACCTCTATGGGTGGCAGTCGATCTTCATCAGCCTGACGGCGTTCAGTGCGCTGGCTTCAATAGCCGTGGCGCTGGGCCTGCCGGAAAGCATGCCCGCCACTCATCCTCGCCAGCCTTTATCAGGCGCACTGACGCAGTACCGCCGCTTGTTGGGCGATCGTATTTTTCTAGGCCACGCGCTCACTGGCGGGATCGCCATGGCTGGGATGTTTTCTTACATCGCCGGTTCGCCGTTCGTGTTCATCAAGCTCTACGGAGTGCCGCCTGAGCACTATGGCTGGCTGTTCGGTACCAATGCGGCGGGTTTCATTCTGGTCTCGCAGCTCAATGCCCGGTTGGTGGGCAAAAAGGGGCCTGCGTTCCTGCTGTCGCGGGTTATCTGGATGTACCTCGCTGCTGCACTGGCATTGTTGGCGATTGCCGGTCTGCGCACCGAACAGCTCTGGCCCCTGCTGGTGCCCTTGTTTGTCTGCATTGCCTGCCTGGGCTCCATCACCCCCAATGCCTCAGCCTGCGCCATGAACGGGCAATGGGCGCGTGCGGGCAGCGCGTCGGCATTGCTCGGTTGCCTGCAGTTCAGTGTGGCGGCAGCAGCGGCCGCGCTGGTGGGTGTGCTTCACGATGGTACGGCGTTGCCAATGGCGCTGGTTATCTGCTCATGCGGTGCGTTGGCCGTGACGCTTGCAATGCTGACCCGCCGTTTGCAGCACAAACGTGATGTAGCGCTCCAGGGCTCATAGGAGATTACTCGATGCTTCACCGCCGAGTAACGAAACAGGTACATACGGCAATGATCAGCAAGGCCAGAAACATGCCGCCGAAGCCTTGGGACAGGCCCAGGTTTCAGCCGGAATACTGCCCCGCCACCACCGCACCGACGCCGAAAATCAGCAGGGTGAAGAAGCCTGCATGACGCTGCAGGCGACGTTGCTCAAAGTAAAGCACCCAGAGGTCAGCGGCTTTGATGGCTCGGTTGATTGCTGCCAGTAGCGAGCCTCCGAACATGCCAAGGAGGAAACCAATCCCGGCGACGATCTTGGGCTCGGTGACACTCAGGTAGGCGCTGACCATGCTCGTCAGGTACAGCGAGCAGGCAGCACCCGTAACCAAGAACACCATCCAGGCGCGCCAGTCGGGCAAGTCGTCCTTGTGCCACCAGCTCGCAACTACGGCCCCAATGAGGCCCGCAATCAAAAATTCGAACCTGTCGATCTTGTCGAGCAGGCGCTGTAGATACTCCATGCGCTCGATTCCGTGGGGCATGTTTTTTGGAATTGAATCGGCTCACACAGCACTCCCAGCTCGGAGCAATGGGTGTGGTGGGTCGGAAACGAAAAAGCAGCGGGAGGTGTCAAGTCTCGGAAAGGCGCCTAACTGGTAGCACAAGTTTTCACGCTATTGATTCGAAAGCACTGGACCCATTAATCGCTGGTTAATCCCGACCTCTGAGAATGGCAAACGGAAGCGTGGCAGCAGTAGCTTCCATGACCATTATCAGAGAGATGCAAAATGAACCTTCGCAAGCTTGCCATTATTTCACTGCTCAGCATCAGTGCTACTAGCGCGCTCGCTGAAGGCGGTGCTGACCGTTTGATACAACGAAATTTGGAACAGCAGCAGGCCCATCTGGCCGCTCAAAAGTCCGCAGAGACAAAGTCAGAAATCGCAAAAAAACAGCCGAGTGTTGATGCCCCTAAAACTCAGTCGAGTTCAAACGATAGCTGACATCTGGCCGCTGGTAGGTCGCCCTTAGGTGGCTTGCCACAAGCATATGAGACAACCGCTACCCAATCGCTGGAGCCCAGCTTCGCTCCCCTAACAGCTAGTGCTCCCAAAGGCTGCCCTGGCTGCAGTGAAACTCAGGCAATAAAATCTATGGTCACCCCCATTTTTGCAATACTGGGTGACGTGGTTGGCTTGCTTAAATCTATCCGGCGTCTGTTTGGGGCAGGCCCCAGCGCCACGATGAGAGTCGCGCCTGACGATCTTTAAAAAACCGTCGGCTTCTGAAGCTGATTTTTATGTCAGGATTTTCGTCAGGCCGGTGCGCCGTTCACATCATCTGTTGTTCAGCTATCGCAAAACCTGAAGGTGAATAGTTCTACTGCAACAACCGCAGGGTCAGGCGTTCAAGGCGTCTGGCCCTGTTTCATATTGCGTATGGTGAGCGGCTATTGCCCGAGCGATACGCGCCAGTTTGTTAGCCAGTGCACAAGCCACGTAAGCGCCTGGGCATCACACCTTGCGTGATGAAACCGGCTGCCACCATGCGGCAGCAACTGATCGATTTCACTCGCCCGCTGCGTCGGCAGGCGCGTAAGCACATCCTTCAGATAAGCATACGGATCATGACCATTCAGCCGCGCAGACTGGATCAAGCTCATGATCGCCGCCGCCCGTTTTCCGCTGCGTAGCGAGCCTGCAAAGAGCCAGTTCTTGCGCCCAAGAGCCCATGGCCTGATTTGGTTCTCAGCCCAATTATTGTCTATGGGCACGGCCCCGTCATCGAGGTAGCGCGACAGCGCTGCCCAGCGTTTTAGGCTGTAATCGAGTGCATCTGCTGATGCCTGAACCTTCGGGTACAAGCTCGCGCTGGGCGCTCATCCAGGCATGTAGCGTGTCCATTACCGGGACGGCTTTTTCTTGCCGTATTCGGCGCCGTAAATCCGGTTCCAGGTCGCGGACTTCGCTCTCGATTTCGTACAGCAACTGGATATAGCGCAAGGCTTGCTCAGCAAGCGTGCTTTTATTCGTAGCATGCAGCTCGAAGAATTTGCGCCGCGCATGGGCCATGCACCCGATCTCGGTCACGCCGAGTTCGAAACTGGCTTTGTAACCGCCAAAATCATCGCAGACCAGTTTGCCCTTCCAGTCTTTCAGGAAGTTGCGAGCGTGCTCACCGGCGCGGCTGGGGCTGAAATCGTAAACCACCGCTGACAGATCCGAGAATTGGCTGGTGGCGTAGGCCCAAACATAGGAGTGATGGGTTTTCTTTGTTCCCGGCATGAGCATCTGCACCGGTGTTTCATCGGCATGAATAACCTGCTGCCCGAGTACCGCTTCGTGTAGCGCATCGACCAGCGGCTGCAACTGAACCCCAGTAACGCCAACCCATTGAGCCAAGGTTGAACGGGGAATCGCCAGGCCCGCTCGACCGAAGATCGATTCCTGACGGTAAAGCGGCAGATGGTCAGCAAACTTGGCAATCATGAAGTGGGCCAGCAGCCCGGCGGTTGGGATACCCTTGTCGATGATCTGAGCCGGAACCGGTGCCTGGATAAGCGTTTCGCAGTCAGCGCAGACCCATTTGCCACGTATATGACGCTCGACGGTGAACACGCCCGGTGTGTAATCCAACTTCTCACTGACATCTTCACCGATGCGTTTGAGCGCGCAGCCGCATGGGCAGTGAGTGTTGTCGGGTTCGTGATGGATCAGTGTGCGTGGAAACTCAGCCGGCAATGCAGTGCGCTTGGGCTTCTGCTTTTTCTCGGTCGATGCGGGTACTGTTTGCAAGGCTTGAAGCTCGGCTTCAATTGCGGCGATATCGGTATCGATCAGGTCATCGAGCAAACTGGCCTGCTCAGGGTTCATCTGCTCGCTGCGCTTGGCAAATTTCAAGCGTTTGAGCTGCGCGATCTCGAAGGTCAGCTTCTCGATCACCGTCTGATCGCGGTTGATCTTCTTGCCCATGGTTTCGACCGTCTTACCCATTGCTTCGACTTGCAAGAGCAACTGCGCAGCTAAGGCACGCAGTTGGTCGGGGGACATTTGGTTGAGGTTGGGTGAAGAAGTCATGCTGCGGATTTTGCCAGAGCAGGCCGTTCGCAGCGATACACCGATAGGCTAATAGCCGCCGTTAAAGCAGTGTGATCACACCGCCAGCCCCAGCGCGCTGCCAAGGCAAGCCCAGCACTAAAGCCTGAAGTTGCTCGGTATCCAACTCAAGTTCAGAGCCTTGACGAATTCCTGGCCAGTGAAACTTTCCTTGATTCAATCGGCGGGCAGCCAGCCAGATGTCAAACCCATCATGCACCAGAACTTTCATGCGAGTGGCGCGGCGGTTGGCGAATAGATAAGCACAGTGCAGCTTCGCCGCACCGACACCGCGATCACCCTGGCCAACGCCGTGTCGGTGCCAGCACGCATGTCCATGGGGTCGGTGGAGAGCCAGATGGCATCGATGCGGATCATTGGGTGAGCCCTCGAATGAGTCGGGCGCATCCTTCGGGATCGTAAATTGGCCACTTCACCGTAAGCGTTTGCTGGCCAATCGGTAATTCAATGATCGCCGACGCTTGAGCTACTGGTTTCGATTCGACTTTCAAAGGAATGAACGCTGGCAAGGTGGCGACCGGCTGATCGCGGTAAAGCGGTAGCCAACGGCGCACGACATTAGCGTTGATACCATGACTCATCGCGATGGCTGCCACGGAAACGCCAGGTTGCAGGCATTCCTGGACGACTTGGGCCTTGAAGGATTTTGTGTAGGAATTACGTTGGCGCATGGCGATCCTGACATTAAGGGTAGTTGTGTCCGCATAAAATTACGCGGACACAATTGCCCTTATTGGTTGGCCGGGGTCGGAAGGTGGGTTTGCCGGTCCCTTACTGATAATGATCAAGAACCGTAGGGCACGTTCTTAGCCCTTTCCAGTACGTTATGAGCGGAGGGAGAAGCAGCAGGTGCGAACGATTACATCGAGCTGCTCAGGGGTGCTCAGAGAGGTCTTAAAGTCAGGACGTCTCGCGGTCACATAACGAGGAGTGGGTCTCCGAACCTCCCTGAATTTCTTGTTACAATGTTCCGTAACAAACTGCTTGGCCTCATTGGCTTTGAAAAGGATCAGTCCCTTGACAGCATCTGCGTGCTCTGGTGTCAGCGGAATAAGTAATTTTTTTTCGAGGAACGAATTTAAAGCTCCTACCCCCATTCCCGTCATCGAGCAGAGATCGCTCCAAGTAATATACAAGTTTAAGTGCTTTTCGATAATTTTTGCAGAATCGACGTGCATGAAATAGGCATTAAGCTTAATGAACGGAATCGCACCGGTATCCAGATATCTCATGTGAATAGTTCGCGTACTATATCCAGTTATTTTTGATAACTCAGATACGGACAGATGCTGTTTGCGCCATTCGGTTGCGAGCTGTACTCCCTCAGCAGTGCAGCGTTCGCTTCTCGCCCCCCTGTTGCCAATACAGGGAGCCGTCAATAAAATCCCAGCTTCCCGAAGTTCCCTGACATCCTTAGTATCGAGATTCAGATTTTTTTCCACTGTTTTAAATGACAACAAGCCATCCGCAGGTAGCAGCGGCTGCAAAAAAGCGAGGTCTTTTTTATCCAGTCGCAATCTCATTTCTTCTGAAAGGTGCTTTCGCTGGTAAATCAGTAGCCTGCTTCCAAATCGAGTGATGTTGATTGACATGGGGGCAAGTCCCGTAAGTAACTTTTTCAGGCTCCCACCTTCGAGACCACTCCTGCGTACTATTTCAGATCTCAGCGCGTATTTTTGGCCGAACTTCTGCAGAGACTCTAGTGAAGTCCTCCATCCATTGGGATGAGATACTGAATGACCTTTCAGTAGTCCTGAAGTGATGAGCGCGCGAACAATGCTTGTGGTGGTGTCCAAGAAAACTGCAGCCGACTTTAAACCGAGCAGATCAAAGCTTTCACCTGGTTCGCCAGGGAGGTCCTCATTATCCCACTGAAGATCCCTCTGGCTATGAAGAAGTTTGCACAATTCATGGCATTGGTAGCGTTGCTGAGACGCCGGTTCATTTTCGGCAAGGGCCACAGCATTCAGCGACAAATCCCGCCCCTTCGTTTGAACAATGTTGTGGGTGTTTAGGATAAAGCTCAGCTCCTTTCCAGTGTAACTTAACTGCCCACATAGGCACTGAAATGGATGGCTCATAGGCTGAGTTTGGGAACTCCGGAACAAATACTCCATGGCATACTCGCCGAGTATCACATTGTCACTCAGGATGAGCGGCGCCAGAATGGCTCGTCTGTGCAAGCTGGGAAAATGTTCTTGAATTCTATCCATTTCTCGGAAGAATAGGGTTTTGTTTCCGGTAGCTATTCGTGCGCAGTGATCTATGATCAAAGGACGATTATCAACGGTATGCAAGAATCGCATGGCAGCGATCGCTGCTAATAGCAGAGTAAAGAAATGCTCATTTTTTGCTTCTACGGCGTTGCTGATGAGCCTCGACGTTTGAGTGTTGAATTCGGTTGTCGGTGTTTCTCTCAGATCGAACTTGCATGGGCAGATATAGTCGCTGAGTTCGGGCCAGTTTAATGGTTTTTTGCAATTAGGACATTGAGTTATGTAGCGCTCACCATGAGCTGGACAGGTTTCATTGAAGGTAAATATGTGCATATGGTTCAGGTAGCCATCCCTTGCACAGCCAGGACAGAGCGCAAGATGCTGTCTCAGTAGGGGCGATGGGAAGGCTATACCTGCTACTTCCACATAAGGATACTTATCGTGGCGTACGGATCTGTAGAAGCATGATCTGATTGCTTCCGCCTCCTCACTAGAGAGGCCGTCATAACTTGTTAGGAGCTCACATGGGCCAAAGCCTTGCCACAGTGCGCGCGCCTTTTTAACGGCTCGCCCATCCGTGCTCGCTTCCACAAGCAGGTGCGCCGTTGAAATACCATTACCCGCTGCACAACGGAAAATCAGCGATATAGCGCTTTCTTGAGGTTTGGGCAAAGGATAATAGTTCAGCTGATTCATTGCATCTTACCTTTGGACTTTTGTGCGATAATTTTTTTAAGCTCGCCAATGCCTAGTGTAAAAGAGTTCTTAGTTGTAAGCCGTGATTTGACCTCGACCGCGCCGCATCCAACGATCAAGTCGTCCATGGAGAAAATGCTATTGTCCCGGCGCAAAGCTGTTATGACGGATTCTTTGAGGATGTTGAAGAGTCCGCGAAAGTTTCCGCCAGTGGCTGTATAGAATGCGAGGACCAACTTTTCGTCAGTCATCTCCGGCACCTCTTCAAACCCTAGCTCTCGTCTTAGGAGTCGCTCATAGGCCCTGATAATTTTTGTAAATATTTTTTGGCTTTCTAGTGTTGCTAGGGTAAAAGGGTAGAGGTGTGCTCTATAGGGGCAGCGATCGGCTAAAGCGCTATGGCAGTTGAAGGCATATTCATACCGTTGTTCGCCAACGAATAAAATAGGTCGGCCAAAAGCGTCCATAAGCGTTTTGGCGAACTCGGCCGCATATTTTATGGCTCTGTCCGTTTCAGTCCGATAGAGGTGCTGCCATTCATCCATTATCACCAACTGAGTCTGGCAACTCTTGAGATTATGCAAGAGGCAATGCTCAAGAGCTTCGTGAGACCGATACTCCCTGTGGTCGCTAAATTCCCTGAGCGCGCTAGTCATGAGCGATTTGACCGTAGAGTCGTTAGGCACCCTGCAGTAAAAAACCGGTATGATTCTCTGCTTGTCGCCGTCCAGGTCGACAAAATGCTTCCGGGGATATTCTGATATAAGCTGGTCGCAAATCCGGCTTTTACCAGTTCCTGGATCCCCCAGCAGGATTGACCCGCAGCTATCCCCAATTGCTTCGCCTAGATCAATGGCACGATGGATAGTCTCGAGTGCTGCACTGTACCCGGGATGTAGGATAGTGAGGCTAGCCAACATTTTCAGCTTAGTCCTGGTTTCAGGGATCATCACCGGTATCCCCTCGTTGGGTGTATACGCTCTCAAAATCCTCTTCATCCTTCAGTCCAGCGGCGTCACGAGGCTGGCGGATGTCTGTGGTATTTGATCGTTCATCCGACTCAGTAAAGACAGACGATGATGCGGTGGTTTTGTGTTTCTTATTGGTGGCTTTTTTGCAGTCCTCTATGTAGTCGGCCAGTTCATACAAGGCAATCAATGCATCGTCGGTATTAAAAGCTTTCTTCTCCGCCAGCAGTTTTGCCACGACCAGCTCGTGATCACCCAAAGTAAGGTCATTTTGATACTCGGGCCTGTCGGCGATCGCCTCGCGCCAGTCCTCGGGTGTGTCTGGATGGGCGACCCAGACTTTCCCCAAGTCGCAGGGGTTGTAGCGCACGATCGCTTTCTGATTTTTTTTGAGCCGCTGCCTGATTTCGGGCAAACCTACACCGTGCCAAGAAAGATGATGGCTGACGACACGGCCACCCGTGAGCCGGTACTCCCATCGGCTCAGGCAGTGTTGCTTGAGCTCTTCTTCGTCATAGCGCTCGGCAGGCAGGGCGCTGGTGCTTAGCTGTTCTTTTTTCAGCGCAGGGCTCGCGCATAGGTCGTCCTGCCAAGTGTTGTGATACGCCTTCAACCACATTTCGAAGGATGTACGAAGCTGTTCAAGGTCCAAGCAGGCGTATTCTTCAGAGGCATAATCCCCGCGTTCGGTCGGCGAGGATTTTGTGGTGCCCGGCAAGTTGTTTGAAAAGCCGACGCTAACGGTACCGTTAAACCGCTCGATCAATTTAGCGTCTGGTTCTCCCACCGGAACGAAGTCCGGATCGATGCCCAGTTTGTCGAAGGTGGTAATCCCCCACACGTTCAAAATTTCCGAACCGTGATCAGACACGATGCCGGCCATTTTGCCGTTAGCAAGAATTGCCCGGATGGTGGCGCGCATCATCTTTTCTGCACTGGGTGTTCCGAGCGAGATATCCCAACCCGAAACTTCCCTGGTGGCCGGAACCAGATGCGCCGACAGGACCGCGCGGCCCACCGTTCCGGTCTTTTTATCCTTGACCATGACATTGAGATCATGGCTGTCAAAAACGGTGCAAGCGTAAGGGTCATCATCAATGAACAGCTTCCCGCTAGCCTTGTTCAACCGCCTGGCAGCCTTCTTGCCCTCTCTTCGTGATGTGACGTAGTAACGATCCATCGCGAGCGCCCTGCGACGAAAAGTGGCGTATGAGGGAGGCTTCTGGGGGTTGCCTCCGGAGCGAAGGCGTTCCTTGTTGTCGTGGAGGATGTGACCCAGAAGCAGCTTGTAGGCGTGTGTCAGCGATGGCCGCTCAGGTTTGAGGTACACCGTGTCGATGTAATGGTCGATTAACTCCTCGGCCCCAGCCGCTAGCCTCTTGCGCCGTCGTCTGGGTTTTTGTCGAGCGAGAGCAATTGGTTCTAGGTCACCGACGAGATAGCGCCTTTTCCACCGCCATACGCTGGACACCCCCGGTGGATGTTGATCGCCGATCCGGGCTGCGACTTGCGCAATCATCTCTTTTGCGGCTTCCTGAGGAAGGCTGCCACCCAGTTCAGTCAGGCAGGCATCCACATAGGCTCGATGGCGCGTAGCTCGTTGCTGCTCATGTTCAGGCAGTGAGGTCCATCGAGCGCAGGGACCGATATCAATGGCGGCCTGTCGATGCAGCACCAGTCTGCCCTTCAGCTCCATATCTGCAAAATGTATCCGTGTGATGAATCGGCGGTACTTATGAATGAGCGAGCACATCGCGATATCGTCATCATTGATGCTGATGATCTCGTAGACTTGTCCATCCAGCCTGTACTGCGCCCCGGGCTTGGGGTTGCTAAAGGGCATGCCGCTCTCCAACGATGCACGAGTCCAGCGTCAGACGCTCACCTAGGTCGTATTCCACCAACCGCTCGAACATCGCTCGATAAATTGCACGTTCACGTACTTCGGCAGGGTGGCTTAGGAGAGCCCGCAGGGACACGGGATAGTCCAATACGGACAGGAGCCGCTGGCAGCCGCCGAATTCGTCCGCGGATACATTGAAGGAGTGGAAGTATAGGAACTTCAGATTTCTCAGCTTCGTCCCCGCTCGGATACTGTCTATATCTGCGAATATCAGCTCACTCCCTAGCGCCTCGATCGAAGATTTAGCAGCCTGCAGTTTCGATCTGACCCGTGTGGAAAGCTCGTTGAAATCGACCTTCACTTCGGTATAGGTAGTCTGATCCACGGTTTCAATGCAAAAGTCTGGCTGATACTTGCGCTCGCGACCGTTCACCGTGACCAGCAGCGGCTCAGGCTTGCAGTAGCTGACAACGTTTGGATCGTATTCAAGAAAGACGCAGTAATCGGCCTCTAAAACGCTGTGGCAGATGACCTGCGAGTGAGTTTTTCGTGAAGGAAAAAATAGCAGGTGTTTGCCATAGCCATTTTTTGCTGCGACTTTCCTGACTTCGATTGGCTTGCCCATGACCATTCTCCTGATCCTAGATCAGTCATCTTTAATACGTTGCCGTCCAACAATCGGCCTGTTCACCGCCACATGTAGTTCTCTCAGAGGGGCGTAACCGCCACACTCCTTGTGTTGCTTACCGCATTTCAAGCCTGAATAATTCTCTCCCATACCCATGAACTGCCTTGGCGCCTGAATGATCGCTGCCAGGTAGTTTGGCCGCTTCAATCCGGCACGCTGTCCGATCGCTTTGCTTTTGCGGCTTTCAATACGTCCTGCGGGGCAATTTGAATGCGGTCTTTAGGGCGCTGACCACCGAGTGCGCTACAGGGCGTGTCGAACCAGAAGGCCAATCGCCAGTTATCCTCGATAGGGATCAGCGCCGTGATCACCGGAGCAAGTCCCGTGAGAGGTCGATAGGAGTTCTTGGCATCGAGAACGTATCTAGGGAAATAATCAGTGCCCAAATGACGCAGATAGAAAATCAGTCCGGAGGATTTCCACTTCTCCACCTGAAGATGGACAGTTTCCGATGGCAGCTCAGCCAAAGTGCCCAGCTCGCGGTCGGATATCCAGTCACCATTATTCAGCAGATTGATCTGTGCTTGCGCCAACGCTACACGCTCCCATAACGCCAGGGAGGACTCCGGCGTCTTGTAAATTGATCCTTGGGACATCAGGCACCTGGCCTCGTCAATGACCTGTTCCAAGATGTCGAGAGTCGCCTGGCCGAGCCCGTCCGTGATCCTGACTGAAATTTTCTGCATGACTCTGCCCGGGGCTTTGAAGGTAATGACTGCTGTCACGTCATTGATCACAGATTGCACTGCTTTTAGTGGCGGGGCTTCCAGAGATGAGCTGAAAATCGGTCCAGCAATTTCCAGAATCGATCCGCCTTCCTCTTCAAGCCTGCCCGCCAGGAGAACGACGAAACGGCTCGGGTAATGACGCAGCAGGAATTTTGCGTTTTGCCGGACTCGGTAGGGAAGTGCCTGGTCCTGCGCTAGCTCGGCCAAGAATTCCCCCGTCTGGACTACAGTTCTGGTGCGCTCATGTGGCATCGTCATGTCCACGACCTCCGTCGGTAGGGATGCTTAAGCGCAGCCCCAGTCGTTATCGGTGTTAGTGCGAGCTTAGTGCGAGCATGCTCACGTCTGACGCTATGCTTTGTTGAGCCCGCTTGACGTGTGCTCCGGTTGTGGCGCCATTTCGTGACGCCGATGAATGGTGGTTACTCCTCAGCATGGCTCTAGCGGCCCGTGCATATTTCACGTCCGACGCATTGGCCACGAGACGTGCCAAGTCGTCCCACGGTCCACGCGACGCTGAAGTTGCCGGCACTAGCCACTTTCATCGGCGTGAATATTGGGGAACTTTTAACCCGTGCTGGACATTATCGTCGCTGATGGTTACGCCGAACTCCAGACCATCGAGAATGCAAAATCTATCAATTAAGATGATATTGTTTTCAACAAAATCAATTAGTTAATAAATATATAAATCTTCGCATGTGTTATCTGCCCCATTGAAAATTTTCTGGTATCGGCCTCGCTTGCAGAGCGGTGTAGCCGGACTACATTATTTGTAGTGCTGCTACATGCTGGACGGATCGCAAGCGGATGTAGTCGCCTAACCATCCTGTTTCTAAGAGGAGGCTGCTCATGAGGGATAGCCGTCTGGATACCTCCGAGATCAGACGCGCGCGTGCGATCGCGTTCTCGATTTCGGTCGCCGAGGCGTATGGCTGCGCTAGCGATTCTCGGGAAGTGGCTGGCTGTGAGGCTACATTGGACAGGACCGTTCTCCCTGGTGAGGCAACCCCTCCTGAACTACTCAGGTTGTGGAGACGCCGGTTCATCGGGGCCGTCGCCTCTGAGCCTTCTCGAACTCTGCTGTATGAGCGATTTTCGGGACTGCGAGCAGTTTTCGATTCATCGCTGTGGTCGCTGTTGAAGCCTTCGTGCGGGCAGAGATCCATTGAGGAGATCGTCAGCGGCACGCGCATGGACGGCGAGGGGCTGGAGATATTTCGCTCGAACTCGCTCGCTCTGCTCTGCAGTTGTCCAGACTGGCATAACCTAGCTCCACTCTTGGCGATTCTACGGTCTCAGTCTCCACAATGGCTATTTGAAAGAAGCTGGTTACGCAAGAACTTCGCGGCTTGTTGCGAATTGATGTGCATACGGCCTTCAGACAGAAAGCTGGCAGTGCCGCTCTGGAGCGCAGTCAAGATCCTGGTGGATCAAGGGCTGTTGGGAGATATCAAATATTGGCTGGACAGTGAACAGTCCTTTGACTACCTGCTGCAGGGGCAAATCCGTTTAGGTGAATGTCTTATCCGCCAAGGATGGGTATCTGGTTGGACCGACGACTGTATCGTGTGGCTGTGGTACTTGGGCGAGCGCTCTTGTTCTTGCACCGTAGATGCCTTGCGTTCGGCGGCGGAGGGCACTTCCGTCGACAAACCGGCCGATTTGTATATGCGGGTCAGGCGCGCATCGGCGAAATTGGCGAGCACGGTCATCAGTATTCCGGCGTGAAGCTACGCAAGCAATAGCAGGGGTAGATCCAAAAGCTCATGGAGTCTTCCGCTGAGATTTGCCCGGTGTCTTCATTGATTGGCTAGGTTCGTGGAAGGGTGAATTAATGATGTTACTTCGCAGAGGTGCTCCACTTCTGTCGATTAAGCGGGCGGGGAAGGAGGAGAATAACGATAGCGCGAATAACTGCACACGCTTGCGCCGACTGGCGATCAAACATTGCATCAGAATATGCGCGGAAGGGGAGAGCTCGAAGATCCGTGGCACTGAGCCTCTCTGAGATTACTCTGTACGCTACCTGTAATAGCCCCTTGCTGAGCAGCTTCTGATGGCCCTTCTCAAAACCTTCATGGGCCCGGGTGGTCAATCTGGGCCAGGTGCATGAAAGCCTGCAGACGGTTTATTTGCTTGGCCTGAGCACGAATCAGCCGCTGATCTTGACGATGCGCCAACAGGTAATACTTTGCCTTCTCGTGCTGGGCTGCGAGATCACTCGCCATGGTTTCGCCGTCCTGGCGAGACTTGGCCAGAGCGGCATCTTGGCTGACCCGTTGCTGCTGGGTGAGGGCCACTTGACGTTCGAGCTGACGCAACTGTTGTTGGAGGTGTCCGTGCGCACTATTCGTGCGCTCAAGATCCCGATATAACTGGGTCAGTTCTTCTTGGCGCACCGTCAGTTGCTCGCGCAGACCACGCATCTCTATCTGAGCTTGGCCCATCTGTTCAGCATGACGTTGCAGCTCTTCCTGACGCTGGATCTGATGCTGCTCGCGGTAGTGACTCATGGCCTCCCGGGCCTGCTGGTGCTTCATTTCCAGTGATCGGATTTGCCCTAGCCGCTCCTCGAGCAGTTTTACCTGTTGCCGGCAGGCTTCCTCCAGACGCTGCCGTTCACCTTCAATGCGCTGTAATTGGCTATTGAGTTCCACCTCGCGCTGACTCAATACGCGGTATTCGTCGCCTTGGGCGGTATGAGCGATTTGCAATTGCTCAAAGCGCGCACTGTCCACTGCGCGCTGTTGCTGATAGGCCGCCTGTTGGTGCTCGAGGCGGGCGCGATCCGCGGCCACACTATCCTGTGCCTCGCGGGCCAGCCGTGCAGCTACACTCTGAATGAATGCTTGTAGTTCCTCGGATAGGCTTACCCGTGGCGGCTGCGGCTCGGCGTCCGCCAGCTCACGCAGGTAGCGATTTATGGTGGTCTTAGAGCCGGTGTGACCCAGTTCGGTCCGCACCGCCTCAATGCTCGGTACCAAGCCGCGCGCCAGCAAGGCATCGCGCGCGCACTGAACCTGCGCTTTGTTGATTCCAGAACGGGCCATGGCTTGCTCCGATTTTTTCGTACCGTTCAAGCAGTATGGATGTACACGTGTACAACCGTGACGCCCACACCTAGAAATCGGACAGACTGGGGTTCGAGAATCCTGAATTCTCAAACGTGATAAGCGGTTTTCGCCTTTCATGCCCACGCGGCGGTATGCAATGAGAAGTGCGAGATGAGTTCTGCAACTGACCGTTATCTCAAGGCGGCGCGCCGAGCGAGCACCGAGCGTCGCTACCAGCGAGCGCTCGAACATTATGAACAGGAGTGGGGCGGACTGCTGCCGGCGTCCGGTGATAGCGTGGTGCGTTATCTGGCAGGGCACGCCGAGCAGCTGTCGGTCGGCACGCTGCGCACCCACCTGGCCGCCCTGGCCCAGTGGCACCAACAACACGGCTTTGTCGATCCTACTAAGCTGCCGCAGGTGCGCGACGTCCTGCGCGGGATCCAGGCCGAGCACCCGCAGCCGGTCAAGCAGGCCCGCGCGCTGCAACTCAATGCGCTGGAGGCTTGTATCGAGGCTTTACAGGCGCAGCGGAACAGCGAAGACGCAAGTGTTCGCCTGCGCGCCTATCGCGATCAGGCCCTGGTCCTGATGGGCTTCTGGCGCGCTTTTCGCGCGGACGACCTGTGTCGCTTGCAGGTGGAGCATGTTCGGCTGGACGCCGGGCAGGGGCTGGAGCTGTTCCTGGGCAGCGGCAAGACCGATCGCAGTCATCGTGGCCGGACCTTCACCTTGCCGGCGTTGAAACGCTTGTGTCCGGTTCAGGCTTATGAGGATTGGCTGGCGCAGAGCGGTTTCGAACAGGGGCCGGTGTTCCGGGCGATCGATCGCTGGGGCCATATCCGGGCGACGGGGCTGAACCCGAACAGCATCTCACGTCTGTTACGCCTGGCGTTCGCCCGCAACGGTCTCGACGGCGAACGCTACAGCAGCCATTCGCTGCGCCGCGGGTTCGCCACGTGGGCCAGCCGCAATGCCTGGGGGACCAAGGCACTGATGGATTATGTGGGCTGGCGCGACGTTCAGTCAGCCACCCGCTACATCGATGGACACGCGCCGTTTGGTGAGTGGCGGCGTGAGTGAGACCGCCACCGGGGCGGTAGCCGATGCGAATTTTTCTCACCGGTACTGGCGCCGCGCACCCTGATCGCCTTGATCAATCACGGCCTGTCGGCCGCGATGTATTAAGCTCGCGCCATCCGGTAAGTGCAAAGAGATGCCGGCGGTATTACTGACGAGCTCGCTTCAACGCATCGGCAGGTGCCATGGCGAGGACGTCTGGCATTCCTGCGGCCATTAACTTCAATTCCATCTCCGACCCCAGTAATCCCAACCAAGGGGACGATCTTGAATAGTGGTCTCACAATTCAGGTTCGGCCGCCAGCTTGTGCGATCTGCATTCCGCCAGTACAACAGGAATTGCCCCGACATAGCCGTACAGCAGGGCGAGCGCTTTGAACGGTAAGGTTGAGCGCTACATGCTGGCGCACGTTTACGTGCAGGATTGCTAGGATTTGCATGAGGTGGAGGACGTATAGCCAGTGGGAACAATGAGCACCTTCGGTCAAGTAGAAAAACCAGCTCGGCTCTGGTTCATGCTCGGCAAAGTGCTCAAGCGCCAGGGCAAAATCTCCTCGGGTAAGTGTGGCGAATTCGGTCGCGATGGGCGTGGCTGTGCGAAACATCGTCCTGATGGGCGACCAGATGCAATTGTCGCAGCCGGTGCAGGCGTGCATCCGGGCCGCTCGGACGTTTCCAACCTCGATGAATTTAGAGAATTAAAATTTTGCGGAAGGGTACCGTGTTTCGCGGCCTATAGCCTCTCGTGGAGGAAACGCAAAACTGTCGCAACCCGAACCGACGCGGCCTTAACGTATATTCAAGCGTGCCCGCGGTTGGTGGGCGGTTGATCCCAATATCTCGCGCCGCGCTGGGAGCTCTGACTGGTTAGGGCTGTGGTTGCGGAGAAATGACGGGACTTAGAGAGGCAGCGGTCATTTCTGATCGTCATGACGTTTTGACGATCCCTCAGCAGCCCTTCGACTGCCAGCGAGTATCCCAATAGGTTCGTCAACCTCCGCTTGTGCCGCAGCGTTGATAAAACGCCCAACATTGGGTTTAGAAGCCAGGGTGGCCCTGGCAGCTTTGATGAACTGATCTTGCATCAGCCACTTATCTGTTCTGACTTTACGGCGCCCCTTCATTTTCTACCTCGCTGGTCGAATTGATGCTGCGGCATCTCGGCCCTGACGGCTACATGAACTAGTGGTCGAAATCTGGAGTAGCATTTCTGTACCGTCGTGGCCGCTGGTCGAGCACTTCGACGCCGGCAGGGTGAGTCAACAATTTCTGAATATACTGAAAATTACCCAAGGACGAGTGGGTGCATTCGTACCGGGTCAGAAGCCAGCGGCAGGCACAGTGGCTTTGTACGCTCGGCACGCCAGTGATCTCGCGGATAGGCTCTTTCCCACAGTTGGCAATAAGCGGCATAACTCAGGCAAAGGCCCACACAGCTCCATCCGGGAGATGAACATGACGGTACCATTCGCACATATTCGTACCCAGCGCGAGCCTCATGCTCCCTCAGGTACATCAGAAGGCAGTGTAGCTCTGCATGCCACTATCTCGATTGAAGCCAATTCAGATAGCACAATCGAGGCCTATTTAGCCGGCTTACAGATGTTCAACGAGCTCTTTGAGTGGCGCCTCGCAGATTATTCACAAAAGGTGCTCGATATCATCATCGACTGCTTCCTCCCGGCAGAATCAATCCCTCGATCGCTTCTGGACAAGGGTGTAGCTCAAGGCACCATCCGCTCCGGGATCTTCGAGAGCGGGGACTGGATTTCACGAGGGCAGTGGCTTCAGCTGGCATCCGCCAGCAGTCACGAGGTGGTCGTTGATCCCGATCAGATGCTCGCTGATGGGCGGATTTTTTCACTACGGCCTGGCAAAGTCGATTTCTTCCCTATTTATGGGTTGGATGGCACGAACGGCTACCGGCCAATCGAAAGCCTTCATAAGACGCTCTCAATCCTGAGCGCCAGGATGAACGCATGGTCAATAGCTGCATGGTTTCAGTCCGAAAATTCGACGCTTGGCGGGATAGCACCAAAGGCCCTGCTCGCGCTCGCGCCAGACAGAGTGCTCGCCGCTGCTGAACGCAAACCTCGAAAGCGCACTAAGAGCAAACCAAGGCGTGGCTCCTCCCCACCCGACAGCCGTTGACCGGTCGTGCCTCAGGCGTCAAGTCGAGCACGGCTCACAAATCTCATAAAACGAGAAGATGAGGGCCTGCCCGATGAAAATCACGAGCCGCATGGGGGGCGGCGTAGTCACCGACGTACGTTGCGACCGACGTGTGCGATTGCTCCATGCGCCTAGACAGCGGCAACGTCGAGTACGGGGTTCTATTGGCCTACTGAGGTTACGGCGCGTCATACGAGGGTGCGCAGTACGAAGTGCATCTGTGCGAGGGCTGCTTCTTCGGCGCCCTCGTATACCTTAGACAGGCACGACGCATCCAAAACATGTTCCACGATACCGCTCAGTCCGCAGAAGTCGTGTAGCATTGACAAAGAGTTAGGGCCATATCAAGTATAAAGCGCCATCACAATCCGCCCGATTGCATCTCTCACTTGGGCTTTCTGTTTTCGGGTAGTCTCGACATTTCGTCCATATCGTCCAGACGGCAGAGTTCAATATAGTGCTGAAACTTAGCCACATTCGCGAAGTCCTTCTGAGCGGCAAGATTGGTCGCGCGATTATTGATTAGCTCCTGCTCAATAACTGCCGCTGCTGCATCTATGTAAATAAGCTGATTCGCCCGACAGAGCTTAACGAGGAATTGTGCCAAACGCAGTGCGCCCGGGTCGAGGTTCATCACGTGCCTTACCTCGCCTAGGTGGCGTCCGGAGCACCCTGCCCACATGACGCTCACGGCATGCCCCTCTCTGCAAAGGGCTTGTCGCAAAACTGACATTTCTTCAGCAATTCAACATTGTGCTTAGCCCACACTTTAACCTCAGGAAGAAAGCGACGCCAATACGTGTATCCCAGATTTTGGCGAACCTCGTCGGCGCAGGCAGGGAAGTAAGCGCTCTGCTCCGACGCTCTGTCGAGCTTCTCGTATATGAATAAGTAATCACGAGCTGAAAATGAATGGTTGAATCTTGACTTAAAAGCAGCTTTCAAGGGATGGTTAGTATGTTGACGAAGTAGTCTGTTGAAAGCCAAAGCATCCGTGCCAGCCGAGATGATCAAAAATTAATTTTACCTGCCTAGAGCTCCAATTACAGCGTGATAAACTTTCTGCAACTTTTTTGTCGAGAACAAGATTTTGGATGAACGGGTTTCGTTTAGCATGCGAACGTAAAGATTCGTCGTTCTGAATTCGCGTTATCAGGCGCTCGCCAAGACAGGCAGGAAGGTCGTGGGAAGTTAGAATCAGAGGCGTGACAGGAGCCGAGGTGGGTGACCCTCGTTGACTCCTGCGACGGCCATAATTTTCTTGAGACAGCTTTAATTTTCTAAAATCATTGAAGAGTCCATTCCCATTGAAACCCCTGGACAGCACCAGTGTGTCATCGTGTCTGCAACGAGAAAGCGGCTTGCGATTTTTGAAGGGTGATTGGCGATCTCCCATTTGCATTCTTACGACGTTCAAATCGACATTACTAACATTATGTTTTGCGGGAAAGCACCATTGTGAGTTCTCTATGAGCGATCGAAGTGAAGGTACGAAATAAAGTCTGTCGGAAATAAATAAAAGCTGTCGCTGGCGCCTTCGAACCCCCCGATTGAGTAACCGGTGACACTTTTTTTCCGGGCCACCGTGCTCGGGACGCACTTCAGGGTTTTGACGAGCAAATGATCTACTGCACATCCGGCCGTATAGACAACTGGGCATAGCAGCTATTGTGGAAGATATCTTAGGCACTATTGCACCCTTTTTGCGGTGTTGCCCCTGGTTTCATCTTCTAAACCGGAGTTCGCAAGGCACGTGGTTTTCATTTTTAAGTGCAAATAATCTCATCACAAGTGAAAACCCATGCAGGGTTCGCCGACTAGGGTAGGGCCCATGGGCGGGCTTGCCAAGGGGCGCTGTGCATTTGGATCAATAACTTGTCAGTTTCGGTCATTGAGCCGTCGTCCACCGCCTCTTAGTCTGTGGGACATAAACCGATGGCGCGCCGTTCGAGCGTGTCACGTCCCGTGATGATCCGTTGTGGAGCTTGACCATGACCGCTGTTGCCTACCCGCACCTGCTGGCCCCGTTGGACCTGGGTTTTACCACCTTGCGCAACCGTACCCTGATGGGCTCGATGCACACCGGCTTGGAAGAAAAACCCGGCGGTTTCGAACGCATGGCGGCCTATTTCGCCGAGCGCGCCCGAGGGGGCGTGGGCCTGATGGTCACGGGCGGCATTGGCCCGAATGATGAGGGCGGCGTGTATTCAGGCGCAGCCAAACTGACCACCGACGAAGAAGCGCAGAAGCACAAGATCGTCACCCAGGCCGTGCACGAGGCGGGCGGCAAGATCTGTATGCAGATCCTCCACGCCGGCCGTTATGCCTACAGCCCCAAGCAGGTGGCACCCAGCGCGATCCAGGCGCCGATCAACCCGTTCAAACCCAAGGAGCTGGACGAAGAGGGCATCGAAAAGCAGATTCAGGATTTCGTCACGTGCTCGTTGCTGGCCCAGGTCGCCGAGTACGACGGCGTGGAAATCATGGGTTCTGAAGGCTACTTCATTAACCAGTTCCTCGCGGCCCACACCAACCATCGCACCGACCGCTGGGGTGGCAGCTACGAAAACCGCATGCGCCTGGCGGTAGACATCGTGCGCCGTGTGCGTGAAGCCGTGGGCCCGAACTTCATCATTATCTTCCGCCTGTCGATGCTCGACCTGGTGGAAGGCGGCAGCACCTGGGAAGAAATCGTGCAGTTGGCCAAGGCCATCGAAGGTGCCGGTGCGACCCTTATCAACACCGGGATCGGCTGGCACGAAGCGCGGATCCCGACCATCGCCACCAAAGTACCGCGTGGCGCGTTCAGCAAAGTCACCGCCAAGCTGCGCGGTGCGGTGCAGATCCCGTTGATTACCACCAACCGCATCAACACCCCGGAAATCGCCGAGCAGATCCTCGCCGAAGGCGATGCCGACATGGTCTCGATGGCACGCCCCTTCCTGGCCGACCCAGAGTTCGTCAACAAGGCCGCCGCCGGCCGCGCCGATGAAATCAACACCTGCATCGGCTGCAACCAGGCGTGCCTGGACCACACCTTTGGCGGCAAGCTGACCACCTGCCTGGTCAATCCCCGTGCGTGCTACGAGACTGAGCTCAACTACCTGCCGGTCAAGCAGATCAAGAAGATCGCCGTGGTCGGTGCCGGCCCTGCCGGTTTGGCCGCCGCAACGGTCGCCGCCGAGCGAGGCCATCAAGTCACCCTGTTCGACTCCGCCAGCGAGATCGGCGGCCAGTTCAACATCGCCAAGCGTGTGCCGGGCAAAGAGGAGTTCTTCGAAACCCTGCGCTACTTCAAACGCAAGTTGCAGACCACCCACGTCGAGCTGTGCCTCAACACCCGCGTGGACGTGGCGCAACTGGCGGCGGGCGGTTACGACGAGATCATCCTGGCGACCGGCATCGCACCACGCACGCCGGCGATCCCAGGGATCGATAACGCCAAGGTGCTGAGCTACCTGGACGTGATCCTGGAACGTAAACCGGTCGGCAAGCGCGTCGCCGTGATCGGCGCGGGCGGTATCGGTTTCGACGTGTCGGAATTCCTCGTGCACCAAGGCGTGTCCACCAGCCTGGACCGCGAAGCCTTCTGGAAAGAGTGGGGCATCGACACCCAGCTGCAAGCCCGTGGCGGCGTCGCGGGCATCAAGCCGCAACCGCATGCGCCGGCGCGAGAACTGTTCCTGCTGCAACGCAAGGCCTCCAAGGTCGGCGATGGCCTGGGCAAGACCACCGGGTGGATCCACCGTACTGGCTTGAAGAACAAGCGCGTGCAGATGCTCAACAGCGTCGAATACCTGAAGATCGACGATGACGGCCTGCATATCCGCATCGGTGCCGAGGGCGAACCGCAGGTGCTGGCAGTGGACAACATCGTCATCTGCGCCGGCCAGGACCCGCTGCGCGAATTGCAGGACGGCCTGGTCGCGGCCGGCCAGAACGTGCACCTGATCGGCGGCGCCGACGTGGCGGCCGAGTTGGATGCCAAGCGCGCCATCAACCAGGGCTCGCGTCTCGCGGCGGAGCTGTAAGACCCCGAGCGGGGCGGTGTTAGACTACCGCCCCGTTTTTCATGCAGATCCCTCCCGATGGGTCCCTTCGATTGGCTTCCCCACGCCCCCCTTGAACGCTTGCAGCTCGATTGGCTGAACGGTGTCGAGTTGGCCGTGCTGCGGCTGGACCGTATCGACCCACTGATCAGCGGCAACAAGTGGTTCAAGCTCACCGGGCACTTGGCCCAGGCGCACAGCGCGCGCGGTCTCATCAGCCTGGGCGGCGCTTACTCCAACCATCTGCACGCGTTGGCCGCCGCCGGCAAGCGTTTCGGTTTTCCCACCGTCGGCCTGTTACGCGGGCATGCGCAAGACACCCCGACCGTCGTCGACCTGCAAGCCTTTGGCATGCAACTGCATTGGCTGGGTTATGGCGGTTATCGCGCTCGGCATGAACCGGGTTTCTGGCTGCCGTGGCGTGAACAGTATCCCGACCTGCATCCCGTGCCCGAAGGCGGCGGTGGCATCACGGGCGCCATGGGCTGCGCGGTGCTGGTCGAGCAGGTGCGTGCGCAGTTACACCGCGTGGGCTGGGCGGATTACGACGCCTGGTGGCTGGCGGCAGGCACCGGCACCACGCTGGCCGGCCTGGCACTCGCTGAAAGGGGCGCACACCCGGTGTACGGCGCCATGGCGGTGCCGGATGGCCACGGTGTGGCGCAGAACGTCGAGGCTATCGTGCAGGGCGGATATGAGCTGGTGGACGCCAGCCGCGGTGGCTTTGCCAACGTCGACCCCTTGCTGCTCGAGTTTATCGACGCAACAGAGCAGGCCTGCGGCGTGCCCCTGGAGCCGCTCTACACCGGCAAGGCCTTACTGGCTTTAAAGACCCACATCGAAGCCGGGGGCTTAGCCCCCGGCACTCGCCTGGTCTTCGTCCACACCGGCGGCCTGCAAGGTCGCCGAGGTTTCAAGGGTTAGCGCGTTTGCCCGGCATCATGCGCAACGCGGTGTTGTCGCGCAGGATGTAATGGTGGGCAATCCCGGCCAGCGCATGCAGCCCGATCAGCCAATAACCGACTTTGCCGAACCACACGTGCCAGCCCTCGATCTGCTTGGCCAGGTCCTTGTTCTCAGCGATCAGCGGCGGCAACTCCATGCCATAGAACATCACCGAATGCCCCTCGGCACTGACGATCAGCCAACCGGCAATCGGCATGCCGATCATCAACGCGTATAACGCGACGTGCATCAGGGTGGCCAACAGGCTCTGCCATTGCGGCGGCGCCGGGACGATCTTCGGTGCCACCCCCAGGCTGCGCGCAAACAGGCGCAGCCACACCAGCACAAACACGGTGAGGCCAAACATAAAGTGCATCTCGACGATCAACGTTCGCGCACCGCTGCCTTTGGGGAACTGGCCGCGTAACTCAATGCAGGCGTAGACCACCGCCAGCAGCACCACCATCAACCAGTGCAACGCAATCGACATGGTGCTGTAGCGCGTATCGGAATTTTTCCACGGCATCGCTGGGTTCCTCACTCATCAGGGTAAACCTCCATTCTTTGGCGACGGAGTCCTTTTACTGTAAGCCTGTTTTAAGCGATTTGCCCGGCGCGAATAGCGTTGACTTGATCTCTGTCAGTTGCTCTGTGGCATTTCCCCGCGGGCCAGGCGTGCGTTGATGTCGCTGATCACCGCCGGCAGGTCGGTGATGGTGTCAATCAGGTAGTGCGGGCGCGAGCCTTCGAACATCGCCTCGATGCGTTTGCGCTCGCTGGCCAGTGTGGCCGCGTCCAGGCCGCGAAATTGCTCATAGGTCAGGCCCAAGGCATTGCCGGAGCAGGTCAGGGCCACCGTCCACATCCCGGCGCGGCGACCTTCGAGGATGCCCGGCACGGTGTCGTCGACCTTCACACACGCGGCGACATCATCGATCCCCAGCGCGATCACGTTAGCCAGGGCCTGGGCCGGCCATGGGCGACCATTGGGCACTTCGTCGGTGGCCACCACATGGTCGGCGATGTAGCCGTTGGTGGCGGCCAGGGCAACCACCTTGTCCATGACTTGCTTGGGGTAGCCGGAGCAGGAGCCGACCTTGATGCCTTGCACGCGCAGCCGGGCGATGGTGTCGAGGGCGCCGGGAATCAGCGCCGAGTGTTCGGCGATCTTCTCGATCTGCAACGGCATGAAGCGCTGGTAGATGGCGGTCACGTCGTCATCGGTGGGCGTGCGGCCGAAGGCCTTGCGGTAGCGTTCGGCAACCTGTGGTTGATCGCAGAGGGTGCGGATGTGGTCCCACTTGCCCATGCCCATCGGGCCACGGGCTTCTTCGATGGAGACTTGCACGTCGAACTCGGCGAAGGCCTCGACGAAGATTTGCGTGGGGGCAAACGAGCCGAAATCGACCACGGTGCCGGCCCAATCAAGGATAACGGCCTGGAGGGTGTTGGGGTTTTGATACTGCATGGTTCAGATCCTATCGGTAAAAGGGGGAATCAAATGTCCAACACTTCCATGGCGTGCAGCACCTCGGCAATCGCCTTGACCGCTGCCTGCATGCCTGCCGCGTCGACATCGCCGATGCAGCCCACGCGGAAGGTCTCCACCTGGGTCAGCTTGCCTGGATACAGAATGAAACCCTTGGCCTTGACCCGTTCGTAGAAGTCCTTGAACTGGTAGCGCGGGTCTTGCGGCGCATGGAAGGTGACGATGATCGGCGCCTGGATGGCGGCCGGCAGGAAGCTGCGCACGCCCAGTTCGGCCATGCCGTCGAGCAGCGCCTGACAGTTGCTGGCGTAGCGTTTATGCCGCGCGGGCAGGCCGCCTTCTTCCTGGTATTGCAGCAGCGCTTCGTGCAGGGCGGCGACCACATGGGTCGGCGGCGTGAAGCGCCATTGGCCGGTCTTGGCCATGTAGCTGTGCTGGTCGAACAGGTCCATTGCCAGGGAGTGGCAGTTGCCTTGGGCGGCGGCCAGCGCTTGTTTGTCGGCGAAGACGAACCCCATGCCCGGCACGCCCTCCAGGCACTTGCCGGAGGCGGCGACCAGCGCGTCGAACGGGACTTCGCGGGCATCGATCGGCAGTGCGCCGAAGGAACTCATGGCGTCGATGATCAGGCGTTTGCCGTGGGTTTTAACGACCTGGGCGATCTCCGGCAGCGGGTTGAGAATGCCGGTGCTGGTTTCGCAGTGGATCAGGGCGACGTGGGTGATGGCCGGGTCGGCCTGTAGCAGGTGGTCCACATCGGCAGCGGTGGTCGGTTCGTCCTCGGCGGTTTCAAAGGTGCTGAAGGCGCGCCCCAGTACTTCGCAGATTTTCGCCAGGCGTTTGCCATAGGCGCCGTTGATCAGCACCAGCACCTTGCCGTCACGCGGGACCAGCGTGCCGATGGCCGCTTCTACGGCGAAGGTGCCGCTGCCTTGCAATGGCACGCAGTGGTGGCTGTCGACGCCATCGATGATCGCCAGCAATTGTTCGCAGACGCTGGCGGTGAGTTGGTTGAAGCGGTCGTCCCATGAACCCCAGTCCACCATCATGGCCTGGCGGGTGCGGGCGGAGGTGGTCAGCGGGCCGGGCGTGAGCAGGAGGGGCGCGGTCATTGCAAATCCTCGTAAAGCCGTTGAGTCAAGCTACGGCGCCTAAATTGCAGTTTGGCTTGTCATCAATCAAATTGTTTGTTGTTATGAGAGCTATCAGTGAGGCCGATAGCCATGAACCTGTTCCAACTGCGTGCATTCGATGCCGTGGCCCGTGAGGGCAGCTTTACCCGCGCGGCGGCGCGGTTGTTTATCAGCCAGCCGGCGGTGACCGGACACATCAAGGCCCTTGAAGAGCATTACCAGATCCCGTTGCTGCGCCGCACCGCGCGACGTGTCGAGTTGACGGAAGAGGGCGCACGCCTCGCGGCGATCACCCGGGCGATCTTTGGCCTGGTGGATGAAGCTCAGACCCTGCTGGAGGCCAACCGCCAATTGCTCACCGGGCGCCTGGAAGTGGCGGCTGACGGACCGCACCTGGTGATGCCGATGATCGCCAGCCTGCGTGCGCGTTACCCTGGGATCACCGTGAACCTGCGCCTGGGCAATGCCCAGGAAACCCTGGCCGCACTGTTGTCCGAACATGCGGATGTGGCGGTGCTGACCGAGGTGGAACCGCGCAATGGTTTGCACCTGCAACCCTTGAGCGAGTCGCGTATCTGCGCATTGGTGCCGGCGGGCCATGCGTGGGCCACGTCGGCGGCAGGTATCCGCCTAGAGCAGTTGCATGAGGTGATCATGGTGCTGCGCGAGCCCAGTTCCATCACTCGCCGCACCTTTGACGACGCCTGCGTGGCGGCGGGTGTACAGCCCAAGGTGCTGCTGGAATTGGACAGTCGCGAGGCGGTCAGCGAGGCCGTCGCCGCCGCGTTGGGGGTTGGGGTGGTGTCGTCGATGGAGGTCAGCCCGGACCCACGGGTGCAAGCGATTCCCCTGCACGCTGATGGGCTGGTCAATCGGCACATGCTCGGTTGCCTGGAGCGGCGCCGCTCGTTGCGCCTGATCCAGGCCTTTTTCGCGTTGACGCCCTGATCGGTTTTTGGTGGAACGATGTGTTCTTGCGCTATAAACTCTGCCCCCAAAGCGCCGGCCAGTAGACGTTTCGGCGCGATGGACGAATAGAGAGTGAGTCATGGGCGCACAGTGGAAAGTCAAACATAAAGAAGCGGCATCCAATGCCAAGGGCAAGATCTTCGGCAAGCTGGTGAAAGAAATCACCATCGCCGCCCGCAACGGTGCCGACACCGCGACCAACGCCCACTTGCGTCTGGTGGTGGAACAGGCCAAAAAGGCCTCGATGCCCAAGGAAACCCTGGAACGCGCCATCAAGAAAGGCGCCGGTCTGCTCGGCGAAACCGTGCAGTACCACCGCGTGACCTATGAAGGGTTCGCCCCGCATCAGGTGCCGCTGATCGTTGAGTGCGTGACCGACAACATCAACCGCACCGTGGCGGAAATCCGCGTAGCGTTCCGCAAGGGCCAACTCGGTGCCTCTGGTTCCGTGGCCTGGGATTTCAACCACGTCGGCCTGATCGAAGCCTCGCCGGACAGCCCGGACGCCGACCCGGAAATGGCCGCTATCGAAGCCGGCGCACAGGATTTTGAAGACGGCGAAGAAGAGGGCACCACCCTGTTCATCACCGAGACCACCGACCTCGATGCCGTACAGAAAGCCTTGCCTGAGCAGGGTTTCACCGTGCTGTCGGCCAAGCTGGGTTATATCTCGAAGAACCCGGTGAGCGGTTTGAGCGATGAGCAGATGGCGGAAGTGGAAGCCTTCCTGGAAGGCCTGGACAACCACGATGACGTGCAGGATATGTTCGTCGGCCTGGCTGGCTGAAACACGGTAAAAAATGTGGGAGGGGGCTTGCTCCCGCCGGCGGCCTGGCAGACGAGCGCCATCTAACGGTTAGACCTCGATCCAAATGTGGGAGGGGGCTTGCCCCCGATAGCGGTGTGTCAGTCGATTCATCAGGTGACTGATTCAGCGCCATCGGGGCCTCGGTATCTACACCATTCTGGGTATGGCGGCGGACCTGTGGCGAGGGAGCTTGCTCCCGTGGCGGCCTGACAGCCGAGCGCCATCTAACGGTTAGGCCGCGATCCAAATGTGGGAGGGGGCTTGCCCCCGATAGCGGTGTGTCAGTCTATTCCTCAGGTGACTGATTCAGCGCCATCGGGGCCTCGGTATCTACACAATTCTGGGTATGGCGCTGGACCTGTGGCGAGGGAGCTTGCTCCCGCCGGCTGCCTGACAGCCGACCACCATCTAACTGTTAGGCCGCGATCCAAATGTGGGAGGGGGCTTGCCCCCGATAGCGGTGTGTCAGTCGATTCATCAGGTGACTGATTCAGCGCCATCGAGGCGTCGGTATCTACACAATTCTGGGTATGGCGCTGGACCTGTGGCGAGGGAGCTTGCTCCCGCTGGCGGGCTGGCAGACGACCAGGATGTTGGATCAGACCGGGTACATATCCGTTATTTAGGTAACGGCTGGTATAGGTTCCGCCCTTACGGCGGGTCACTTTTGGAAAGGCCCAAAAGTAACCAAAAGGCCTTCGCCCCAACACTCGGCACCTCGCCTAGGCTCGGTGTGCCCGTAATCCGACAGGTATTTGGGGGGCCGCCGCCACGCGCCATCCATGGCGCGGGGCGGCTAAACCGGCATCCCTGCCGGTTTACCCCCCAAATCCCTGTCGAATTCCGGCCAGCGTGTTTGACGGGGCGGCTGAGATCAAAAGCTAGATCAAGATCAAGATCAAGAACGGCTCGCTTCGCATCGTGGTTAGCGGGGTTGCTACAGCGTTGTGTCGATACCTATGGCTATCGCAGGCAAGCCAGCCACATTTGGATTGGGTTTCAGCCCCGGTTCAGCAGTGATTCGATTTCATCGAACCCCGGCCGCGCCAATACATCGGGCTGACAGCAGCTTATTTGCAGCGCGATCAGTCCATCACTCACCTGATCCTCAACCCGCTCCAACAACTCCCCCAGCAACACGCCGAACGCCCGCACTTCAATACGCTGCAACGCTTTGGTCTCCAGGGTTTCCGCCGTGGCATGGAACGACGCCGCGCCAAAATCCCCCAGCAGGCAGTCCCCCGCTTCATTCCAGAGGATATTGTGGCCATACAGGTCGCCATGGGTGATGCCATGCCGATGCAGATGCGCGCCTACCGACGCGACCCCGCGTGCCATGCGCAGCGCCACTTCAAGGCTGAAGCAAACGCCCGTTTCGTAGATGTCGCGTGTGCACGAGGCCAGGCTCGGCAAGGCCGCGAGGTTGCGGTAGCTCGGGTCGATCAGCTCCATCACCAGTGCGGCCTGGTCGTCAGGGTGGCCGACAACGCGGCCCTCGACCTTGATCAGGTTGGGGTGCAAGCCGGCGGCAATGCAGGCCTGCATTTCGTGCAGCGGCGAGCCATCACTGGTGATGCTGCCTTTATACAGTTTGACGGCGACGGCTTTGCCCGACGGTTTCCACAGCGCTTTACGGATGACGCCGGAAGCGCCTTCGCCGAGGACTTCGGCCAGTGCCAGGTCGGACCAGGGAATATTCGCGGTAGTCTCATCGCCCGGCACCTCGACGGCCATTTCCACCGGGTTACCGGCATAGGCCAGCCAGGTCAGGCTGGGCAGCGTTAGCAGCCACTGCGGCAAGCGGGTGAAGCGGTTGGAGGCAATGCGGAGCAATTCGAGGTTGTGGCAGTTGGCCAGGCTTTCCGGCAGGTGCGTCAGCTCGTTGCCGGCCAGCATCAGCTTTTGCAGGAGTGGCCGTTCGCCCAATTCACTCGGCAACTGGCTGATGCGGTTATCGGTCAGGATCAGCCAGCGCAGCAGGGGCGGCAATGCGGCGGCGGGCACGTGGCTGATCCGGTTGGCCTTGAACCCGATCATGCTCAGCTTGGCGCACTGGCCCAGGCTGGCCGGCAGCTCGGTGAACAGGTTGTCCGAGCAGAACAGCACGCGCAGGTGCGGCAGGCGGTGCAGGTCGTCGGGCAGGCGGCTCAGGGCGTTACCGCTGAGGTTGAGGATTTCCAGGGAGTCGGCCAGTTCGAAGATTTCCCGGGGGAATTCGGTCAGCCCGCAGGACAGGTCCAGGCGCGTGATGCCGGCCAATTGGCCGGCCTTGAGTTGGGCGAGGGTATTCATGAACGGCGCGGTCACTCGGCAAGAAGGCGTAAATGGCGCTCATGATACCGGGTCGGGCACCGGTTGCGGGCAGGTCTGTTGCAACTGCCCGAGACGGCTGGCAGTACGGGCGAGGTCGATGGCCTGGCCGCCCAAGGCGATGTCGAGGGGCTGCTCACCGATAAGCACCAGGTGCTTGTCCCGGTCGTAGAGCACGTCCACCAAGTTGATAAACCGCTGTTGCACGGCAATCGGACACTCCGCCAGTTGAGGCAGGCCGTCGATGACCCAGTGATCGTAGTCCTGGCACAGCAGCAGGTAGTCCATGACCGCCGTGAGTTGTTCGCACAGGTCGTTGAACGTGAAGGCAACGCTGCGTCCCGCGTGGCGCCGGCACATCAAGGTCCGGTGGCCGACGGCCAAGGGCAGGGGCGGGCAGTCCGCAGCGGGCAGATCAAGTGCTGCACGCTGGCTTGCGGTTCCCGGCCATACGTACTGACCGCTGGTAAAACGTTGCGCGCTCTGCGCCTGGGGCAGGCTGCGAAAGTCCTGCGGCGAGCTGACCTCCAGCACCTCCATGCGCGCGTCGATCAGGTCGATCACCGGCTTGAATCGCTCGTGGTACAAGGGGTTGGGCAGCAAGCCCTGCGGCGCATAGTTGGACGTCACCAGCACCAGCACACCGCGCTCGAACAAGGCCTTGAACAGCCGCGTGATCAGCATGGCATCGCCGATATCGTGGACGTGGAATTCGTCGAAACACAGCACCTGGCAATCTGCCAGCCGTTCATCGAGGGCCACGGCCAGGGCATCGTCCTGCTCACGGTGGGTGAACATGTCGCGATGCAGTTGGACGAAAAAGTCATGGAAGTGCACGCGCTGCTTCTGCGCAATCGGCAACGCCTGGAAAAAACCGTCCAGCAGCCAGCTTTTGCCGCGCCCCACCGGTCCGTGCAGGTACAGGCTGCGGGCGGGTTGGCCGGCGAGCAAGTGCTGGGTTTCCCGGGCCAATGCTGCAATGGCTCGGGTTTGACCGGTGCTGAGGGTGTAACCCTGTTGTTCGGCCTTTTGCTGAAAGAACGCGGGGATGGGCGAGGCGTCGAGGGGGGCGGTGTGTTTACCGAGCAGGCGACGGATCAGGGAAAGCGCGGCCAATGCAAGTCACTCTATAGTTCAGTGGTTGCTCACTTTAGGGCGCTCGCCGCGTTTTGACCAATAGAGAAGGGCGTTGCCCGCTATCTCGAAAAAGCCTGTCACGAAGGTAATCCTGTCCAGACTGGCAGTTTCTCGCTGAGTGTCTAACCTCCTACAAAGGAGTAATCCCTGTACAAGGATTTGGGGCAGTGAAGGGACGAGCAGTATTGGCAGTCATGGGCGCGATGCTCTGCAGCACGGCTTACGGCGCACAACTCCAGGTGGAGGTGCGTATCGACGTGCAGCGGGGCTGTCAGTTGGTGGGTACCACCCGCGAGGCTGGCATCGAGCAACTGGGTATCTTGGATTTCGGCAGCGGCCCGCGTCTCAACGACCCGGCCGGGCCCTTGAGTGCGGCGTTGATCAGCCAGCGCCAGCCGCGCCTGGAGTGCAACCCCGACACGCCGTATCAAGTGCGCGTGGACGGTGGCCTGCATGGCGGCACCGGTGAAGTGCGCTACCTGAGCGCCACCCCTTCGACCCAACCCATTCCCTATCGCCTGTATGCCGACGCCGCGCGGCGCGTGCCGTTGCCGGTGGACGTGCCGCTGAGCGGCCGGGTGCCGGACGCAGGCTTTGTTGACCTGCCGCTTTACGGCCGCATTGAACCGCTCAAAGACATCCCCGCCGTCGGCCGCTACACCGACCTGCTCAAGGTGACGGTGACATGGTAAGCCGCTGCATGGCCCTGGTGGTCATCGGCGGCCTGCTGGTGCTGGCGGATGACGCGCAGGCGGCTGCCGCCACCGGGCTGATCCAGGCGCGGCTGGTGATCACCGCCAGTTGCGAAGTGAGCAAAGGGGTTGAAAGCGCGCCGGTCAACCCCTCGGGCGGCACGGCGATGCTCGACTTCGGCAGCCAAGGGCCGACCTGGAGCAACCCGCTGGGCGCTGGCGTCACCGCGGGCGACAAGGCGCCACTGGCGGTGTCGTGCAACCCCTCGGTCTCGAGCTTCACCGTGACCATCGACGGCGGTACCAACGGCGATGGCACCACCCGGCGCCTGAGCAATGGGCGCCAGATGATTCCTTATCGCCTGTCCGCCGACCCGCAGGGTCACAGCACCTACAGCATCGGGCAGCAACACAATTTTGTCGTGGCCAAGGGCACCCAGATACCGATCCCGGTGTTTGGCTCCGTGGTCGCCAATACCAGTGCCTTACCGGCAGGGATCTACACCGACACGTTGACGGTGACACTGGACTGGTAACTCAAGAGGATGGAAACCATGCATGTACTTGTTTCTCGATTAGGCGTTTGCGCGCTGGGCCTGGCGATGGCCTCCAGCCTCAACGCGGCAACCACGGTGACCGGGCAGATCACGTCCAGCCTGATATTGATCTCCAGCTGTCAGGTCAACGGTTCTGGAGCGGCCACCGGCCTGAACTTCGGTAGCTTGAACTTCGGCACCACCAACAGCCTGTTCACCAACGCCGATGCGCAGTTGCTCGGCGGTACCGGCACGGGTGGCGGATTGTCGATCCTGTGTTCCAGTGGCACCACGCCAGCCGTCAAGGTGCGCGCCGGTGCGCATGACGGCGCTTCCCCAGGCGGCAGCCGTGCGCTGGCCGACGGTGCGGGCAACTTCGTGCCTTACGACTTCTACACCGACAGCGGCCACTCCGCGTTGTTGGCGATCGACGGCGTGATCACCCTCGCCGCCAGTACCGGCGTGGCGCAGACCGTCAGCCTCTACGGTCGGGCGGTGGGCAAGGCGGGGCTGCCGGCAGGCACCTACACCGACACCGTGGCCGTGGAACTGACGTTCTAGCGATGTGGTTCAGAGCGTTGCTGGCCTGTGCGCTGGCGGTGCCGCTGCCGTTATCGGCGGTGACCAGCCAGAGCTTCCAGGTGAGCGCGACCATCACCCCTGGCTGCCTGATTGTGGGCGGGAGCTCCAATTACGGCGCGCTGACCTACGGCAGTCATTCGGCCCTGGCGACCAGCACCGTCACGGCGGCGCTGACAGCGGGCGTCACGTTGCAATGCACGCCGGGGGTGGCGCTGAGCATGAGCGTCGACGGCGGGCTGCACAGCAGCACCGGGCGCAATTTGCAGCTCAACAGCGGCAGTGCGCGGGTGGCGTATCAGTTATTTCGGGATGCGGCGTTCAGCCAGAGCCTGGGGATCGGCCAGAGCGTCAACGTGGCTTACAGCGATGCGAACACCATCAGCCTGCCGATCTACGGGCGGGTGCAATTGCCGGGCAATCAGCCTGGGGGGACGTACAGCGACACGCTGCAAGTGCAGCTGACGTGGTAAGGCTATTGGTATAAGGAGTGGGGTTATGCGTTCACCTTCCCGGCGGCTGTGGGCCGCGGGTCTTGCCTTGAGTGCCGCGTGCACGGCAGGGCTAGTGCAAGCGGCCAGCTCGGTGCTGATCTGGCCCATCGATCCGGTGCTGGAGGCCGATCAACAGGCCAGCGCACTGTGGCTGGAAAACCGTGGGACCGAAACTGCGAGCTTGCAGATTCGCGTCTTTGCCTGGAGCCAGAGCGGCTTCGACGAGCAATACCAAAACCAGCGCGAGGTGATCGGCAGCCCGCCCGTGGCGCGGATTGAGCCGGGACAGAAACAACTGGTACGCCTGACGCGCACCCGTGAAGTGCCGCCGGGGCAAGAGTTGGCCTACCGCATCATCATCGATGAAATCCCTTCACCCTTGCAGGTACCCACGCCGCCGGAAGGCAAGAACACGGCAGCGGCGATCCGCTTTCAGATGCGTTATTCGGTGCCGCTGTTTGCCTACGGCGCGGGCCTGTGGAGCAAGGACGACAGCACGCGCCAGCGCGACCCCAAGGGCGCCGGCAAACCGGAGCTGAGCTGGCACAAGGTCACGGTGGCAGGGCGCAACTACATCGAAGTGCGCAACCAGGGCGCCGTGCATGCGCGCCTCACCGATGCGTCATTCAAGCAGGGTGGGCAGACGCGGCCGTTGGTGGACGGCCTGTTGGGCTACGTACTGCCGGGCGCAACCATGCGCTGGCCGGTGCCGGATACGTTGTCGGCCGACCAGCCGCTGCAGGTCAGGATCAACGGTGCGCCGCAATTGGAGAACCTGGCGCCGAAGCGATAACCGCAGGGTAGCGGGGCTGGGAAGCCCCGGGTTTTAAACGGATGGAGATGTCCATTGAAGGACACAACGCCATGATGAGTCGTGGTCTGGCTCGTGGTATATGGCTGTCGGTGGTAAGCGGGCTGGGCGGCGCAATAATTGCGCTTCCGGGCGTGGCTGGCGACCTGCCACCGCCCCCGAGCAGTATGGAGGCTGTCGCCGATGCACAGTTGTTTCTGGAGTTGGTGGTCAACCAGATGGACACCGGCCGTGTTATTGCGGTCGATCAACGGGCCGGGCAACTCTACGTGCCGGCCAGTGCGCTGCAGGATGTGGGCATGAAGCTGCCCGGTGAACCGAGTGGCAGTGTGGCGCTGGACCAGATCCCCGGCCTGCACAGCGAGTACGACAGCCATGGACAGCGCCTGTTGCTGGATGTGCCACCGTCGTGGCTGCAGGCGCAATTCATCGGCAACCGCAACACCTATCCGCGTACCCAGGCGATGAGCAGCTTCGGCGCCTTGCTCAACTATGACCTGTATTTCAACGACACCGACGAAGGCGGCAGCTACCTCGCCGCCTGGAACGAAGTGCGGCTGTTCGACAACTGGGGCACCTTGTCCAATACCGGTCAGTACCGCCAGACCCTGGCCGATGGGGTCGGCAGCAGTACGCTCAACAACGGCTACCGGCGCTACGACACCACCTGGCGTTTCTCCGATGATGAGCAGCTGCTGACCTACGAGGCCGGTGACGTGATCAGCGGCGCCTTGCCTTGGAGCAGTTCGGTGCGCCTGGGCGGCGTGCAACTGTCGCGGGACTTTGCGGTGCGCCCGGACCTGGTGACCTATCCGTTGCCGCAATTTGCCGGAGAGGCTGCGGTGCCATCGTCGGTGGACCTGTTTATCAACGGCTACAAGTCCGACAGCGCACTGCTGCAACCGGGGCCTTACACGCTGACCAATGTGCCGTTTATCAACGGAGCGGGCGAAGCCGTGGTGGTGACCACCGACGCCCTGGGTCGCCAGGTCTCGACCACCGTGCCGTTCTATGTGACCAGCACGTTGCTGCAACAGGGTCTGACGGATTTCTCGGTGGCCGCCGGTACCTTGCGCCGGGAGTACGCCCTGAAGGATTTTGCCTATGGGTCGGGTGTGGCCAGCGGCACCTTTCGTTATGGGTATTCCGACAACCTGACCTTGGAAACCCATGCCGAAGCGTCCAGCGACCTGACCCTGGGCGGCCTGGGCGGCAACCTGCGGCTGGGCAACTTCGGCGTGCTCAACACGGCCGTCAGTCAAAGCCAGTTCGAAGGCCGCACCGGCCAGCAACTGAGCCTGGGGTATCAGTACAACAGCACGCGCTACAGCCTGTCCTATCAGCGGGTGGAGCGACACGAAGCGTACGCCGACCTGACGCTGGTCGACACGCCTTACGCCAGCCTCAGCAAGCGCAGCGAGCAGGTAACCCTGAGCCTCAACCTTGAGCGTTTCGGCAGCCTGGGTGTGGGGTATTTCGACGTGCAGGCGGCGGACGATTCGCGCACGCGCCTGCTCAACCTGAGCTGGAGCAAACCGCTGTGGCGCAACACCAGCTTCTACCTGTCGGCCAACCGTGAGATCGGCGACAGCAATTGGGCGATGCAGGCGCAACTGGTGATTCCGTTTGATCTCAACGGCAGCCTGGCCCTGAGCACCGAGCGCAGCAAGGAGGGCGCCAGCCGCCAGCGCCTCAACTACAGCCACGCGGTGCCCAGCGAAGGCGGGGTAGGCTACAACCTCGGTTATGCCCAGGGCGCTGGCCCGGCGTACCGGCAGGCCGACCTGACGTGGCGTTTGCAATCGGTGCAGTTGCAGGCTGGCGTATACGGCAGCAGCGATGCCGAGACGCGTTGGGCGGATGCCAGCGGCTCGCTGGTGTGGATGGGCGGCGACGCCTTTGCCGCCAACCGCATCAACGATGCCTTTGTGGTGGTGAGTACCCAGGGGTTCGCCGGGATTCCGGTGCGCTACGAGAACCAGTTGGTGGGCGAAACCGACCGTAACGGCCATCTTCTGGTGCCGTGGAGCAGCGCGTATTACCGCGCCAAGTATGAAATCGATCCGCTGAACCTGCCGCTCAACGTGCAGAGCCCGAATGTGGAACAGCGTGTGTCGGTGCGGCGTGGCAGCGGTTACCTGCTGGAGTTTCCATTGCGCCGGGTACTCGCGGCCAGCGTCACCCTGGTGGACACCCAGCATCAGGAGTTGCCCCTGGGCAGCCTGGTGGTGCACGAGCAAAGCAACCAGCAGGCGGTGGTCGGCTGGGATGGCCTGGTGTACCTGGAAAATCTCTCGGGGCATAACACCCTGCACGTCACGCTGGGCGAAGGGCGTACCTGCCAGGCGCGGTTTGATATCGATGAGCAACAACAGGATGTGCCGCTGATCGGGCCGTTGGTATGCCAATGAGGGGAATGGGGTGGCTGTGTGTCGTGGGCGTAGTGTTTTCGGGCCAGGCCATGGCGCTGTGTTCGGTGGTGACCACGACGCCGGCGAGTTTCGGTTCGATCAGCTCAATGACGGTGCGCACGGCGGCGCAGGCCAGTTCGACGGCAAACGCAGGGTTGAGCTGCGCCTCGGCGTTGATTTCGCTGCTGGTGTCCTCCGACCACTTCTACGCGACGATCACCTCCTCCAACACCGGGATGGTCGGGCCAACCGGCGATGTCATCGGCTATACGATTTACGGCAGCAACAGCACCAGTTTCCCGATAACCAGAGGTACCCAATTTGAATTCGGTGGAGCCGGGGGCATTGCCCAAGGCATCGGTTTGATCGCGGGGCCTGGGACAAAAACCGTACCGCTGTACGTGAGCAGCATCACCGGCAGCAACGTTGCTGCGGGGTTGTACACCGAGACCTTGAACATTGCCTGGAACTGGAACTACTGCTCGGGGATCGGCATTGGAGGTATCTGCCTGGGCCGCGACATCGGCAGCGGCACGGCAGCGTTGACCGTGAGCATGACCGTCACCAATGACTGCCAGATCACCGCGCCCAATATCAGCTTTGGCAGCGCGCCGGTTGTCAGTGGGTTCTCCACCGTGACCGGGCAGACCAGCATTTCCTGCACCAAAGGCAGCGCCTACAGCGTCGGCCTGAGTGACGGCCAGAACCCGCTCAGCGTGGGCGGGCGACGGCGCATGGTGTCCGGCGGCAACTACCTGGCCTACGACATCTTCAAAAGCGCCGGGACCACCCGCTGGGGCAGCGTGGGCGCAGCGCGTCGCGACAGCTCCACCGCCGAAATCAACCCCGGCAACGGCCTGGGCACCGGTAGCCAGGTGTTCAACTACAACGCCAGGGTCTACACCGACCAGAACACCCCACCCGCCGGTACCTATCTCGACAACGTGGTACTCGACGTGGGCTTTTAGAACGTCTGCATCGGTGGTGTGGGCTGACCCACCGGGCTGACCACCGCATAGTTGTAGCCGGCGCCGGACCAATATTGGGCCTGCAAGCCATCGGCACTGCGGCTGCCACGAGGCAGGAAGCCGTTTTCGGGACCGGGTGGACGGATGTAGAAACTGATGCGCCGCCCTTGCCGGTCTTCGTACAGCACCATGGCCGCCGCGCCTTGCTCGGTGGTGAGCAAGCGCCCGCTGACCGGCGTGAAGCCCGATGCGCTCAAGTCAGGCAGGCGGTGCGCCTGGTTGAAGTAGCGGTCGAGCCAGGCCTGCATCGTGCCGTCGCCCTGGACCTTGTAGTCGGCGGGCATGATGCCGTCCTGGGCAAACAAGCGGAACGCCTGCATCGCGTCGGCCATTGGCAGCAGGGGCGGTTGGGTGGCTTCACGGGCGTGCCAGCCGCCGAGGCCGCCGAGGCTGACGGCGATCAGCAGCACGGCTGCGGTGGCGACGTGGCGACGCGACTGGTGCTTGATGCGTTGGCGGATCAACGCCGGGTCCAGGTCCGGGTTGGCCGGATGTTGCAGCGCACCGCCCAATGCCGCGCGCAGCAACTGTGCATCGTGCTGCCAGGCGTGGACCTGGGCCGCAACGTCCGGGTGGGCGGCCAAATAGGTTTCCAGCACACGGCGATCACTCTCCAGCAGTTGATGATCGACGTAGGCATGCAAATCGCGTTCGCTGGGGGGCAGGCTGATCATTTGAGTCTCCGCAGGGAAGGGCTGGCAATTTCGCCATCACTGAGTTGACGCAGGGCTTGGCGTGCCCGCGACAGGCGCGACATCACGGTACCGATGGGCACCTCGAGGATCTCGGCGACCTCCTTGTAGCTCAAGCCTTCGACGGAGACCCACAGCAGCAGCGCGCGCTGCTCGGTGCTGAGTTGATCGAAGGCTTGCAGGGTCGACTGGGCGATCACCGTGCGTTCCACCGACGGTTGCACATCGTCGCGTCCGGTGAAGAACTCCAGCATGCGTGCGTAGCGCCGGGTGCGGCGGTGGGCATCGAGGAATTGTCGGTAGAGGATCGAGAACAGCCAGGCGCGCAAGTCGCCTTCGATGCGTTTATCGGCCCAACTGATGATCCCCCGCTCCAGGGTCGACTGCACCAGGTCGTCGGCGCTGCTGGCGTTACGGGTCAGGGACACGGCAAAGCGCCGTAGCCTGGGGATGAGTTCACGTAACTGTTCGTCGAGTTCATGCATGGGCGTCTGGGGGGTCACTACGCTGGGACTAGAGAGACGTGCGGCGTTGAAGGTTATTCCCTGTGTTGGGAAATAAATCCACGGCCCGGGAATAGAGCGGATCGGCGTTCGTCTTAATGCTCCGACCTTATGTTCACCCCTAAGGCCTTTGGCCCTGGAGTTCCTTCATGGTAGATCACTCATCACCGCCCCGTCCCCCGTTGAGCACTGCGAGCCTGATCGCGCGCCTGGCGGGTATCGGTGCCGTGGTTGCGGTTGTGGCGGGGGCATTTGCCTACGTCAATGGCACCCTCGACCCACAGCGCCTGCGCCCGAAAACCTTGGTCAACGCTCTGGAAACCAACAATGGCGTGCACCCCGGCTTCCGACGTAACCATGCCAAGGGCGTGTGCGTGGCGGGGTATTTCGAGAGCAGTGCCGAAGCCCGCGCCTACTCCAGCGCCCAGGTGTTCAGCGCGGCCAAGACCCCGCTGATCGGTCGGTTTGCGTTGCCCAGCGGCAACCCCTATGCGCCGGACAGCAGTGTACCGATCCGCAGTTTTGCCGTGCAATTCAGCCAGGCCAACGGCCAGCAGTGGCGCACCGGCATGAACAGCATGCCGGTGTTCCCGGTGGGCACGCCCGAGGCGTTCTACCAGATGCTCAAGGCCGGCGCACCGGAGCCCGCCACCGGCAAACCGAACCCGGCGAGTATGCCAGCGTTCTTTGCCGCCCATCCCGAGACCGCGTCGTTTCTGGCATGGGTCAAGACCGCCAAGCCTTCGGCCAGTTATGCGACCGAAACCTACAACGGTATCAATGCGTTTTACCTGGTGGGTGCCGATGGCAAGCGCCAGGCCGTGCGTTGGGGCGTCGTACCCCTGAGTCAAGACGCACCGGGCGATACCGCGCCAGCGGGGAGTGATTTCCTCGAGAAAGACCTGGTACAGCGCCTGTCTGCCGGGCCGCTGCGTTGGCAGTTAAGCATGACCCTGGCCAACCCCGGCGACCCGCTGGACGATGCGAGCAAGGCCTGGACCGGCGAGCATAAGGTCATTAACGCCGGCACCCTGGTCTTGCAAAGCAGCCAGCCGCAAGCGGACGGTGCTTGCCGTGATATCAACTTTGATCCGCTGATTTTGCCCAGTGGCATTGAAGCCTCCAATGACCCCCTGCTGGCGGCACGTTCGGCAGCGTACGCGAGCTCGTACCTGCGCCGTGCCGGTGAAGTCAGCCCGTTGCATAGCGCCCCTCAGGAGTCGAAGCCATGAATGCCCAACCCCGGTTTTTCGCCCCCTTGGCGCGTCTGTTGCACTGGCTGATGGCGCTGATGGTCATCGCCATGCTGTTTATCGGCGCGGGCCTGGCGGCTTCGGTGTCGGAGCGGCATGAGTGGTTGATTCACCTGCACAAGCCGCTGGGTATTGCGATTCTGGCGTTGGTGATCGTGCGGTTGGTGGTGCGTTTTTCCACTCGCCAACCGCCGTTGCCAGCCGACTTGCCGCTGTGGCAAGTGCTGGCGGCCAAGGCGTCCCACCTGGTGCTGTATGCCTTGATGCTGGTGCTGCCGCTGCTGGGTTGGGCAATGATTTCGGCGGCCGGCGACCCGGTGATGCTCAGCAGTTCGGTGCAGTTGCCGGCGCTGGTGGGGGCGAATGCGCCGCTGTTCGCGGTGCTGCGCAAGGCCCACGGGTTTCTCGCCTACCTGTTGTTCCTGACGGTGCTCTTGCACCTGGCGGCGGCGCTGTTCCATGGGTTGGTCCGACGCGATGGCGTGCTGCAAAGCATGACCGGCTCCAAACGCTCCCTGTAGTGAGCGAGCTTGCTCGCGCTGGGCTGCGAAGCAGCCCCAAAATAGGCCCAGCCGATGCCTCTGAAGCATCGCCGTGCCAGGATTGGGGCTGCGAAGCAGCCCCGCGCAAGCAAGCCACAACCTCAGCGCAGGACGTCGACGATATCAGCGACCGTACTCAACACGTCCTTGCCCAACTGCATCGAGCGTTTGCCTGACCAGCCGGTGTGCAGGTCGGGCGCGTCGTCGTTATCCTTGAATGGCATTTCCAGGGTCAGCGACAGGCAGTCGTATTGTTGGCCTACCGCGTTGCAAGCCAGGGTCATGTTGGCTTCGCCCGGCAGGTCGCGGGTGTAGCCGTAGGTGGTCTGGAAGTCGCGGGTCAGCGCGCTCAGGTGGCCGCGGAAGTGTTTTTCCAACGCCTCGATGCGCGGGGTATAACCGGGGTTACCCTCGCAGCCCGCGGTGAACACGTAGGGAATTTCCTCGTCACCGTGGATATCGAGGAACAGGTCGACGCCGTACGTTTCCATTTGCTGCTGTACGAACAGCACTTCCGGGCTGATCTCCTGGCTGGCGCTCTGCCAGGCACGGTTAAGGTCCTGGCCCATGGCGTTGGTGCGCAGGTGACCGTGGAAGGCGCCGTCCGGGTTCATGTTGGGCACCAGGTACAGGTCGGCGACTTTCAGCAGTTTTTTCAGCTCGGCGTCACCGTCCTGCTGCAGGCGTTCGATGATGCCCTCCATAAACCATTCGGCCATGTGCTCGCCAGGATGCTGTTGGGCGATGATCCAGATCTTGCGGCGGCCTTCGCCGCCTTTGCCGCGACGTAGCAGTTGGATATCACGGCCTTCGACACTTTTACCGGTGGCCAGCAGCTTCGTGCCGGCACGGCTCAGGGCCTTGTCGATCAATGCGTCGTGGCGCTCGCGGCTGTAGGGCTCGAAGTAGGCAAACCAGGCGTGTTTCTCGCGGGTTTCGAGGCTGATGTGCAGGATTTCCCCATCAAAGCGCGAAGGCACCCGGAACCAGTTGATATGGTCGTAAGAGGCCACGGCGTTGTAGCCGCTCCACGCGTGCGGGTAGGAAGACTTGCTCGCGTTGCTCAGGCGGAACGTGTGGGTGTGGCCCACGTGCATGCCTTCGGCCTTGAAGTGGAACCACTGGAAGTGTGGGCTGCGCGTGTCGGGTTTGATTGCCAGCAACAACTGATAGGCATCGTGGGCATCCAGTACCTGGATATTGCCACTGTCGAAGTCGGTGCTGATTTTGATGGAGGTCAAGGCCACGGTCATAGTCTGGGTGCCTGAATATGAGTGTTGTGGCGCCATATTACACAGGAGTCTGGTAAAGGCTGGACGCAAAATTGTTGCTGGGGGAAGGGGGGGCGTCATCCGTGACGCCGCCGCAGCTTAGAATCTATGAGATTGATTCTCAAGCGCTATTTCGCAAAGATGTGAGCCAGAGCGCTCGACCGACTTTCTTTCGGCGATGGTCTTTTGCTACCATGCGCGCCATCGAGCAACACACAGTCTTCATTAGCCTGAAGCCATGCCGGGGAAACCGGCAAAAAAAAGACCCGGCCAAAGAGCCGGGTCAAAAACCGTGATTAGCCTGATGAGGAGATATTCCAAGAGTCCGACCTAAGGTCCCTTGGTCTATCGACTGATCTCGCGATCAGCTGAGCCCAATAATAATCATTATCATTTGCAAGTCAAATGTTTTTATCCGTGAGATAGAAATATTTTTCTTCCGCGCCGGTTACCCGTTTGCCTGAGCCACTGGCACCTGCAACGACCGCTCCACCATCGCCTTCGCCATATCAATCAAATACACCACTGAAAACGCCAGGTCACGATGATTGCCCTGATGGCTGCTTGCTGATTCATAGGCGGTGGCCGCGGCGCTGCGCAGCAGGTCTGAAGCGTGTATCAGGGCTTCCTCTTGGCTGATGCCTGGCTTGAGGGTGAATAGGGCTCCATCCGGAAATGATTCCGAGCTATCTTCTTTCAAGTAAAAATCCAGCGCGCGCTTGGCGGCACCGCTATGGCGCAGGTCATGCAGTTCAGTGTCTTCAGCGGTTTCAGGCAGGAAGTTGGGGCTGGTCGTCATGGGGGGCGGTACTCCGGATGGGTGTCGAAAACCTTATGTCCGATGATAGTACGTATCGTATTTATGTCGTTTTATGGATTACTACAAACTGTTTATTGCCCTGAAAACTCCATGACGTATTGTCAGCCCCATGGATAACTGGATTGCGTTGGTCAGGACCAACATGGAAGACCGCAAGGTCACACAAGGGGAGTTGGCCGAGCGCTTGGGCATGTCCCAGGGCGGCGTTGGCCATTGGCTCAACAAACGGCGGGCGCCAAGCCTGGTGGACATGAACCGGGTCCTGGCGGCGCTGGGGCTGGGGTACCTTGAAGTCGCACTGGATATCCGCGAGCGGGCCGAGGAAGCCCCACCGGAGAAAAACTACAACCCGTATTACCGCTACCCGGTCAGCGATTGGAGAGGGGTGTGCGAGGTGCGCGAAGAACGGGCGCCTTATGGCGTGTCCCGCTTCGAACTGACGGATTATCACGCCCAGGGCGATGCCTTTTGGCTGCCGGTCACAGGCGACGCCATGACCGCCCCCAGCGGCCTGAGTGTCAGTGCGGGCATGATGATCCTGGTAGACCCGGCCATCGCGGCCGAGCCCGGCAAGCTGGTGGTCGCCCAATGGGCCGAGAGCCCACACGCGACCTTCCGCCAGTTGCTGGAAGAGAGCGGCCAGCTTTACTTGGTGCCGCTCAATCCCACCTACCCGAAACGGCTGTTCACTGAAGAATGCCGCATCCTCGGCGTGGTGGTTCAAGCCACGGCGAAGTTCTAGCCAGCCGTTTCGAGCTCCACCAGCGCGCAACCTTCTGCAACCATTTCACCTTCCTGGCAGAACAGCGCCTTGACCACTCCAGCCTGGGGCGCGCGGATACTGTGTTCCATCTTCATGGCCTCCAGGACCACCAGTGGCGTGCCGGCCTCCACGTTTTGTCCGACCTCCACCAGCACCCGCACGATGCTGCCGTTCATCGGCGCGGTAAGGCCGCCTTGGTGGGACTGGTTGGCCTCGACTGCTGCAATCGGGTCGAACAGCGTTGCCGCCTGCATCTCGCCGTCCCAGCGCAGATACATCGTGTGGCCATGGCGCACCGCCAAATGGCTGCGACGCACGCCCTGTTGCTCGATCAGCAGCTGTTCGCCGCGTAGCTGGGCGCCGTCCGTGGCCAGAGTGACCAGCCGATCTTGGCCGTTACAGCTCAAATGCAGCGAAACCTCGGCCGGCAATCCAGCACGAAACCCACGTTTATCCGCCCAAGGCCCTTCACCCGGCGGCAAACTCTGGATGTAGGCCGCGCCTGCGGCTTGCCAGAATTCATCGCCCAGTTCCCCGGGCGCCGGCAGCAACTCGTCCTGATAACGTGGAATAAACCCGGTATCCAACTCGGCCGCCGCGAACGCCGGATGCCCGATAATGCGCCGCAAAAAGCCCAGGTTGGTCTTCAGCCCGCCCACGGCAAACTCATCCAGCATGCCCAGCAACCGCAGCCGCGCCTGTTCACGGTCCTCGCCCCAGGCAATCAGCTTGCCGAGCATGGGGTCGTAGAAGGGCGACACGCTGTCGCCTTGCTCGACGCCACTGTCCACCCGGCAGCCCGGCCTCGGCGTGGATTCGCGGTACAGCGCGAGATGCCCGGTAGCCGGCAGGAAATCATTCGCGGGGTCCTCGGCATACAGTCGCACTTCGATTGCATGGCCGATCAACGGCACCTGCTCCTGGGTGATCGGCAAGGCCTCGCCCTGGGCGACACGAATCTGCCAGGCCACCAAATCCAGTCCGGTGATCGCCTCGGTCACGGGATGCTCCACCTGCAGCCGCGTGTTCATCTCCATGAAGAAGAACTCACCGCGCGCGTCCAGCAAAAACTCCACCGTACCGGCGCCGACATACCCAATGGCCTGTGCTGCACGCACGGCAGCTTCGCCCATGGCCTTGCGTTGTTCAACGCTCAACTCCGGCGCGGGTGCTTCCTCGACCACCTTCTGGTGGCGGCGCTGGATCGAGCAGTCGCGTTCATTGAGGTACAGGCAATGCCCATGCTGGTCGGCAAACACCTGGATCTCCACATGACGCGGCTTGAGCAGGTATTTTTCCACCAGCATCTGCCCATTGCCGAAGGACGACAGCGCCTCACGCTGGGCCGACGCGAGCGCCTCGGCCAATTGGCTGACGTCCTCGACCACCTTCATGCCTTTGCCGCCGCCACCGGCTGTAGCCTTGAGCAGCACGGGGTAGCCGATGCGTTCGCAGGCGGCGCGGAAGGTGTCCAGGTCCTGAGCTTCGCCGTGATAACCCGGCACCAGCGGCACACCGGCGGTTTCCATCAGGGCCTTGGCCGCCGACTTGCTGCCCATGGCATCGATCGCCGAGGCGGGTGGGCCGAGGAAGATCAAGCCAGCGGCTTCAATGGCGCGGGCAAACCCGGCGTTCTCCGACAAAAAACCGTAACCCGGATGAATCGCCTGGGCGCCGCTGGCCTGGGCGGCGGCGATCAGTTTGTCGATTTGCAGGTAACTGTCAGTCGCCTTGCTGCCCCCCAGGTCGACACGAATATCCGCCTCGCGACTGTGACGCGCATCGCGGTCGATGGCGCTGTGCACCGCCACGGTGGTCAGGCCCATCGCCTTGGCGGTGCGCATCACCCGGCAGGCAATCTCGCCTCGGTTGGCCACCAGCACGGTCGTCAATGTTGTCATGAACGCGGCTCCTGAGGCTGCCAGCTCGGTGGACGTTTTTGCAGGAAGGCGCGCAAGCCTTCCTGGCCCTCGGCGCTCACGCGAATACGCGCAATGGCGTTTTCGCAGTAGCGGCGCAAGGCCGGGGTGAGGGCGCCGTTGCCCACTTCGCGCAGCAAGTCCTTGCTGGCGCGCATCGCCGCCGGGCTGTTGTGCAGCAGGTTGGCGATCCACTGTTCGACCTGACGGTCCAGCTCGCCAATCGGGTAACTCTCCGCCAACAAACCGATGTCCCGCGCGCGTTGGCCGCCAAAGCGCTCGGCGGTCAGGGCATAGCGCCGCGCCGCGCGTTCGCCGATGGCTTGCACCACGAACGGGCTGATCACGGCCGGCGCCAGGCCGATGCGTACTTCCGACAGGCAGAACTGCGCGTCATCCGCGCCAATTGCCATGTCACAGCAACTGATCAAGCCCAGCGCGCCACCGTAGGCTGCACCTTGCACTACTGCGAGGGTCGGGATTTTCAGCTTGGCCAGGTTGTACATCAGCTCCGCCAGCTCGCGGGCATCGTCCAGGTTGGTGTGGTAGTCCAACTCGGCCGATTGCTGCATCCAGGCCAGGTCGGCACCGGCGCTGAAGTGTTTGCCGCGCCCGCGCAGCACCAGAAAACGCAGGGACGGATCGCCTTGCACCTGGTCGAGGGCGATGATCAGTTCGCGGATCATTTCGGCATTGAACGCGTTGTTCTTGGCTTCACGACTAAGCCACAGCGTGGCAAAACCACGGCTGTCGGTGATCAGTTCGAGGGTATTGAAATCGCTCATGGGGTACGGCTCCATTTACATGCGGAACACGCCGAAGCGGCTCGGCTCGATGGGGGCATTCAGCGAGGCGGACAAGGCCAGTGCCAGCACGTCACGGGTCTGCAACGGGTCAATTACGCCGTCGTCCCACAGGCGCGCGCTGGAATAGTAGGGGTGGCCCTGGGTGTCGTACTGGTCGAGGATCGGCTGCTTGATTGCCGCCTCTTCTTCGGCGCTGAATCCCACGCCCGCGCGTTCAGCCTGCTCGCGCTTGACCTGCACCAGCACACCGGCCGCCTGCTCGGCGCCCATCACGCCAATGCGTGCATTCGGCCACATCCACAGGAAACGTGGGTCGTAGGCGCGGCCACACATGCCGTAGTTACCCGCGCCAAAGCTGCCGCCGATGATCACCGTAAACTTCGGCACCTTGGCGCAGGCCACTGCGGTGACCAGCTTGGCGCCGTGCTTGGCGATGCCACCGGCTTCGTACTTCTGGCCGACCATGAAGCCGGTGATGTTCTGCAGGAACAACAGGGGAATGCCGCGCTGGCAGGCCAGCTCGATAAAGTGCGCGCCTTTTTGCGCGGCTTCGGCGAAGAGAATCCCGTTGTTGGCCAGGACCGCAATCGGGTAGCCGTGCAAGTGCGCAAAACCGCACACCAGGGTGGTCCCAAACAGCGCCTTGAACTCATCGAACACTGAACCGTCGACCAGGCGTGCGATCACTTCGCGCACATCAAAGGGCTGCTTGGCGTCGGCCGGGATAACCCCGTACAGCTCTTCGCTGCTGTACAACGGCGCCACGGGCGGGCGTTGCAGCAACTCGCCCTGTTTGCGCCAATTGAGGTTGGCCACGCTGCGGCGGGCCAGCGCCAATGCGTGTTCATCGCTGTCGGCATAGTGGTCGGCCACGCCGGAGACCTTGCAGTGCACATCGGCACCGCCGAGGTCTTCGGCGCTGACCACTTCACCGGTCGCGGCTTTCACCAGCGGCGGGCCGGCGAGGAAGATGGTGGCCTGGTTGCGCACCATGATCGCTTCGTCGGCCATCGCCGGCACATACGCGCCACCGGCAGTGCACGAGCCCATCACCACGGCGATCTGCGGGATGCCTTGGGCGCTCATGTTGGCTTGGTTGAAGAAGATCCGGCCGAAATGCTCGCGATCGGGAAACACTTCGTCCTGACGCGGCAGATTGGCGCCGCCGGAGTCCACCAGGTAGATGCACGGCAGGCGGTTCTGCTCGGCAATGGTCTGCGCGCGCAGGTGTTTTTTGACCGTGAGCGGGTAGTAGGACCCGCCTTTCACCGTGGCGTCGTTGGCGACGATCATGCATTCGACGCCTTCCACGCAGCCGATCCCGGCAATCACCCCAGCCGCCGGTACGTCTTCGCCGTACACCTGATGGGCGGCCAGTTGGCTGAGTTCAAGAAACGGCGAGCCGGGGTCGAGCAAACGATTGATGCGCTCGCGAGGCAGCAGTTTGCCGCGCGAGGTGTGCCGCTCCTGAGCCTTGGCGCCGCCGCCTTGTTGCACGTGGGCGAGTAGGGTGTGCAGGGCGTCGACCTGTTGGCGCATCGCCGCGCTGTTGGCGGCAAACTCCGCCGAGCGTGGGTTGAGTTGGCTGTGCAAGGTGGCCATGGTGCGCTCCTTCAGCGGGTTTCGTTGAAGAGTTCGCGACCGATCAGCATCCGGCGGATCTCACTGGTGCCGGCGCCGATCTCATACAATTTGGCGTCACGCAGCAGGCGCCCGGCCGGGAATTCATTGATATAGCCATTGCCGCCCAGGATCTGGATGGCATCAAGGGCCATTTGCGTGGCGCGTTCGGCGCTGTAGAGGATCACCCCGGCCGCGTCCTTGCGCGTGGTCTCGCCACGCTCGCACGCCTGGGCCACCGCGTAGAGGTAGGCGCGGCTGGCGTTGAGTTGGGTGTACATGTCGGCGACCTTGCCCTGGATCAGCTGGAATTCGCCGATGCTCTGGCCGAACTGCTTGCGGTCGTGGATGTAGGGCACGATCAGGTCCATGCACGCCTGCATGATCCCGGTGGGGCCGCCGGACAGCACCACGCGCTCGTAGTCGAGGCCGCTCATCAGCACTTTGACGCCGCCATTGAGCACGCCGAGGATGTTTTCCTGCGGCACTTGCACGTCATCGAAAAACAGTTCGCAGGTGTTGGAGCCGCGCATGCCCAGTTTGTCGAATTTGTTGCTGCGGCTGAAGCCTTTCCAGTCGCGCTCGACAATGAACGCGGTGATGCCGTGAGGGCCCTTTTCCAGGTCGGTCTTGGCGTAGATCACATAGGTGCTGGCGTCGGGGCCGTTGGTGATCCAGGTTTTGCTGCCGTTGAGCACGTAATGATCGCCGCGTTTGTCGGCGCGCAGTTTCATCGAAACCACATCGGAGCCGGCATTCGGCTCACTCATGGCCAGGGCGCCGACGTGTTCGCCGCTGATGAGTTTGGGCAGGTAGTTGAGTTTTTGTTCGTGGTTGCCGTTGCGGTTGATCTGGTTCACGCACAGGTTGGAATGCGCGCCGTAGGACAGCGCCACTGACGCCGAGCCCCGGCTGATCTCTTCCATGGCCACCACGTGGGCCAGGTAACCCAGGCCGGCGCCGCCGTACTCTTCCGGCACGGTGATGCCCAGCAGGCCCATGTCGCCGAACTTGCGCCACAGGTCGGCGGGGAACAGGTTGTCGATGTCGATCTGGGCCGCGCGAGGCGCGATTTCCTTGCCCACGAAGGACTGCACCTGGTCGCGCAGCATGTCGATGGTTTCACCGAGGGCGAAGTTCAGGGACGGGTAACTCATGACAGGCACCTTAATGTGAGCATTGTTTTTGTGTGGAGGGCGCGCCAGGGGAGGGCGCTCACCTTTACGTTAACGTAAGCTTGCGTTGCGGCGCTGTCAATCGTAGTTTACGTTTACGTCAACCTACAAAAAAGACAACAGGGGTCGTTATGGATCAATCGAATCAGAGCTACAGCCGTGGCCCTCAGGACAAAGCCTTGCTGGCCATGACCATCGGCCAGGCCTTTGATCGCACGGTTGCGCAGCATCCTGACGGCGAGGCCCTGGTGGTGCGCCACCAGCAGCTTCGCTACACCTGGCGGCAGTTGGCCGAGGCGGTGGATGTACACGCCCGCGCTTTTCTTGCCTTGGGCATGCAGGCCGGCGACCGCCTGGGTATCTGGGCGCCCAATTGCGCCGAGTGGTGCATCAGCCAGATCGCCAGTGCCAAGCTCGGGGTCATCCTGGTCAATATCAACCCGGCCTACCGCAGCAGTGAACTGGACTACGTGCTCAAGCAGTCCGGCTGCCAGTGGCTGGTGTGTGCCGGGTCGTTCAAGACTTCCGATTACCACGCGATGCTGCAGGCGCTGAAGCCGGACCTGCGCGGCATGATCAGCCTCGACCCCAACCCGCCACCGGGATTCCTGCCCTGGTCGCAGTTGGCAGCGCGCGGTGCAGGCATCCCGCTCGAGCAACTGCATGCCCGCCAGGCCGCTTTGCATTTCGATCAACCGGTGAATATCCAGTACACCTCCGGCACCACCGGCTTTCCCAAAGGTGCCACCCTCAGCCACCACAACATCCTCAATAACGGCTACATGGTCGGCGAAAGCCTGGGCCTCACCGCGCAGGACTGCCTGGTGATCCCGGTGCCGTTGTATCACTGCTTCGGCATGGTCATGGGCAACCTCGGTTGCATCACCCACGGCACCACCATGATCTACCCGAATGACGGCTTCGACCCGCTGCTGACCCTCACCGCCGTCGCCGAGGAGCGCGCCACAGGCCTGTACGGCGTGCCCACCATGTTTATCGCCATGCTCGATCACCCCCGCCTGGGCGACTTTGACCTGTCCACCCTGCGCACCGGCATCATGGCCGGCTCTACGTGCCCCATCGAAGTGATGCGCCGGGTCATCAGCGAGATGCACATGAGCGAGGTGCAGATTGCCTACGGCATGACCGAGACCAGCCCGGTGTCCTTGCAAACCGGAGCGGATGACGACCTGGAACGCCGCGTGACCACCGTCGGGCGCACCCAGCCGCAGTTGGAAAACAAGATCATCGACGCCGATGGCAATACGATTGCGCGCGGCGAGATCGGCGAGTTGTGCACCCGTGGTTACAGCGTGATGCTCGGCTACTGGAACAACCCCGACGCCACCCGCGAGGCCATCGACGACGCCGGCTGGATGCACACCGGTGACCTGGCGAGCATGGACGCCCACGGCTACGTGTGTATCGCCGGGCGCAACAAAGACATGATCATTCGCGGCGGCGAGAACGTGTACCCGCGTGAGCTGGAGGAGTTTTTCTTCACCCACCCGGCGGTGGCGGATGTGCAGGTCATCGGCATTCCGGATGAGCGCTACGGTGAAGCCATCGTCGCCTGGATCAAGTTCCATCCCGGCCATGTGGCCAATGAGCTTGAGCTGCAAACTTGGTGCAAGGGCCGCATTGCGCACTTCAAGACGCCCAAGCACTTCAAGTTCGTGGAGGCATTCCCCATGACGGTCACGGGCAAGATCCAGAAATTCCGCATGCGCGAAATCACCATCGAAGAGCTGCGCACGCAGTCTCAATAACACCACAGAACCCATGTGGGAGGGGGCTTGCTCCCTCACATGTTGGCTGCGGTGAATCAACACATGAACGAAACGCAGAAAGCACAAAGGGGACCCGAGGGTCCCCTTTAATTTGTCGTTGCGTGCTCTTTTTTTATTATTGAGGGGCGGTCTATTGTTGTTTTTGGCAACCGTTACCCTTTACCGCTGTTTTTGGCGACCCCCATTCGGGGTCAAGAGCAAACGTATTTTTTTGAGCGCTGATCTGCTTCTTCGTTATCGATCCAACCAGTGGGTAGCTACCTGAGGTAGTTTTATTTTTCTCTAACCGGTTGCGGGTTTCGGCACGCCGTACCCTGCGAAGCACATCTTCTCCAAAAAAATCTGTTAGCTGCGTCTCTGCCGTGTTGTTTTTGTTATGTCAGAGTCGTTTCGTCTTATTTTTATTAGGCTTGGTGCTTTTTATTCTTGTTATGCCATAGAGGTAGCAGAAGCCATGCCAACTTTTAAAAAGCCTTTAAAATCAATGGCTTGATTTTTTGGTGAGAAATGTCCTGCGGCAAATACGACAAAATATGTTCCCGTGTTACTCGATGTGTAGGCGTGCGGTAACACATTGTCACGGCTACGCTACTCAACCGGTGTTACGCGCCTTGGCCACGCGTGACCCGGTGGGTCGGCCCAACACGTTGCTGATTTGCTGGCCCGCGCCAATCAATGCCTGCAGGTCGATTCCGGTCTCGATGCCCAGGCCGTTGAGCAGGTACAGCACATCTTCGGTGGCGACGTTACCGCTGGCGCCCTTGGCGTAGGGGCAGCCGCCGAGGCCCGCGATAGAGCTGTCGAACACCGCGATGCCCTCCAGCAGGCTGGCGTAGATATTCGCGATAGCCTGGCCATACGTATCGTGGAAGTGCCCCGCCAGCTTGTCTCGTGGCACCTGCGCGCCGACCACCTCGAACAGCCGCCGCGTGGCGCCCGCCGTGCCGGTGCCGATGGTGTCGCCAAGGGACACTTCATAGCAGCCCATGGCATACAACTCCCGCGCGACCGCCGCCACTTGCGCCGGCGCAATCTCGCCTTCATACGGGCAGCCCAGCACGCACGACACATAACCTCGCACGCTGATTCCGTGCTGCCTGGCCGCCGCCATGATCGGCGCAAAGCGTTCCAGGCTTTCGCTGATGGAACAGTTGATATTGCGCTGGGAAAACGCCTCGGACGCCGCCGCAAACACCGCCACTTCCTTCACGCCGGCTGCCAATGCGTCCTCGAAACCGCGCAGGTTCGGCGCCAGGGCACCGTAGGTCACGCCGGGCCTGCGCTGGATCTGCGCGAATACCTCGGCCGAGCCGGCCATCTGCGGCACCCACTTGGGCGAGACGAAACTGCCGACTTCGATATAGCTCAAGCCGGCAGCGCTGAGTGCGTCCACCAACCGGACTTTGTCCGCCACGCTGATAGGTTGGGCTTCGTTCTGCAGGCCGTCGCGCGGGCCGACTTCCACCAGGCGTACGTGTGAGGGGAGGGACATGGCAGTTACCTTCTGATCAATGGCCGGCCTGGCGCAGGGTGGTGGCCAGGGCTTGGGTGCAGCGCTCTTCGGCGGTGTCCAGTTCCAGCTTCATCTGTTCGATATCCAGCAGTTGCTGTTCCAACTGCTCACGGCGCTCGGCGATTTTTGCCAGCATGCTGTTGAGTTGCACATGGTTGCCGCTGGCGGGGTCGTAGAGTTCGATCAGCTCGCGGCATTCGGCCAGGGAAAAGCCGATGCGTTTGCCGCGCAGGATCAGCTTGAGACTGACCTTGTCGCGGGCCGAGTAGATACGCTCCTGGCCCCGGCGTTCCGGGGCCAGCAGCCCTTGTTCTTCATAGAAGCGAATGGCGCGCGTGGTGATGTCGAGCTCGCGGGCGAGGTCGGAGATGCTGTAGGTCGTGCTCATGGTAGTGCCCGAGAAGATGTCTTGGGCGCTAAGCTAATGGCTGCTTGACGTTAACGTCAAGGGTCGCGCTCTTGTAGTGAGTGGGCTTGCCCCGCGCTGGGCGGCGAAGCCGCCCCAAACCAGGCGACCTGGGTTTATCTGGGACTCGGTGGTGTCTTTTCTAGGGCGGCTTCGCCACCCAGCGCGGGGCAAGCCCGCTCACTACAAGTTAGGGTTGTTTGCCGTCCAGTTTCTTTTCGTGCGCCGTGACCTGCTGACACAACTCAATCATCTGCTCGCGCATCCAGCGGTTGGCCGGGTCCTGGTCGGTGCTTTCGTGCCAGTACAGGTGGGTTTCCACCGGCGGCACATCGTTGACCGGCAGGTTGAACCAGTGCAGTTCGTGGCGGCGGGCGAAGCGTTCGGGCACGGTCATGACCATGTCGGTCTGCTGCAACACTTGTGAAGCCATCAGGTAATGCTGGGAGCGCAGGGCGATTTTGCGCTGGATGCCCATCTTGCCCAAGGCCAGGTCGACGTGGCCCAAGCCGTTGCGGCGGCTGGAGATATGGATATGGGTCAGCGACAGGTAGTCATCCAGGGTCAGTTTGTCCTTACCGGCCATGGGATGGCCCTTGCGCATGGCGCACACGTAGCGGTCTTCCATCAGCTTGACGTGGCGCACCTGCGGATCGGTGTTCAACGGCGCATCCACGGCGAAGTCCAGGCGCCCGGCGGCGAGTTCCTTGGTGGTCTCGCGGCGTTTGGACAGGAAACTCTCGATCACCACGGTGGGCGCCAGGCGGCGCAGGCGCTGGAACAGCAGCGGCAGGATTACCGCCTCCGTGAGGTCAGTCATGCTGATGCGGTAGGTCTTGGCCGCCTGCTGTGGGTTGAAAATGCGGCTTTCCTGCACCGACACCCGCAGCAACGACAACGCATTGCGCACCGGGCCGATGATGTTCTGCGCCATCGGCGTGGGCACCATGCCTTGGGCGGTACGCACGAACAGCGGATCGTTGAAGGTCTCACGCAGACGGGCTAGCGCGTTGGACACCGCCGGCTGGGTGATGCCGACAATCTGCCCGGCGCGGGTCAGGTTGGCTTCGGTGTAGATCGCGTCAAAGACGATAAACAGGTTGAGGTCGACCTTGCTCAGATTCATTGCGTAGCGCTCTTATTGTTAGGTGGCCATACGTCGATCATATATCGGTGATGAATGTTAATACACGCCGAGAATAGGCTAGGTAAATTATCAACGCTGTTCTAGCATCGATTGCATGACCTAAACAACCTCTCAGAGAAGGGAGCTGCTCATGGATTTCGCCTATTCGCCCAAGGTTCAGGAACTGCGTGAACGCGTCACTGCGTTCATGGATGCTTACGTTTACCCGGCCGAGCCGGTGTTCGAGCGCCAAGTCAGCGAAGGCGACCGCTGGCAGCCCACCGCAATCATGGAAGAGCTGAAAGCCAAGGCCAAAGCCGAAGGCCTGTGGAACCTGTTCCTGCCGGAATCCGAATTGGGTGCCGGGCTGACCAACCTTGAATATGCGCCACTCGCCGAAATCATGGGCCGCTCCCTGCTGGGCCCGGAGCCGTTCAACTGCTCCGCCCCCGATACCGGCAACATGGAAGTGCTGGTGCGCTACGCCAACGAAGAGCAGAAACAACGCTGGCTGGAACCGCTGCTGCGCGGCGAGATCCGCTCGGCGTTCGCCATGACCGAGCCGGACGTGGCGTCCTCGGACGCAACCAACATGGCCGCCCGCGCCGAACGCCAGGGCGACGAGTGGGTGATCAACGGCAAAAAATGGTGGACCTCCGGCGCCTGCGACCCGCGCTGCAAGATCCTGATCTTCATGGGCCTGAGCAACCCCGATGCACCGCGCCACCAGCAGCATTCGATGATCCTGGTGCCAGTGGACACTCCTGGCGTGAAAATCGTGCGCCCCCTGCCGGTGTTCGGCTACGACGATGCCCCCCACGGCCACGCCGAAGTGCTGTTCGACAACGTACGCGTGCCTTATGAGAACGTTCTGCTCGGCGAAGGCCGCGGCTTTGAAATCGCCCAAGGCCGTCTGGGCCCTGGCCGTATCCACCACTGCATGCGCTCCATCGGCATGGCCGAGCGCGCATTGGAATTGATGTGCAAGCGTTCCGTCAGCCGTACCGCGTTTGGCAAACCGCTGGCCCGCCTGGGCGGCAATATCGACAAGATCGCCGACTCACGGATGGAGATCGACATGGCGCGCCTGCTGACCCTGAAGGCGGCGTACATGATGGACACCGTGGGTAACAAAGTGGCGAAAAGTGAAATCGCCCAGATCAAGGTGGTGGCGCCGAACGTAGCGTTGAAGGTGATCGACCGCGCGATCCAGATCCATGGCGGAGCCGGGGTTTCCAACGACTTCCCGCTGGCCTACATGTATGCCATGCAACGCACCCTGCGCTTGGCCGATGGCCCGGACGAAGTGCATCGGGCGGCGATCGGCAAGTTCGAGATTGGCAAGTACGTGCCTAAAGAGCTGATGCGCAGCGGGCAGTAACGCGCGTCGCCTGCATCGGGGGCAAGCCCCCTCCCACACTTGGATGTGTTCACAGATCAAAATGTGGGAGGGGGCTTGCCCCCGATGAGGCCGGATCAGGCAATGAAGATCCATCAGTCCTCAGTAAACCCACACCTCCACCCGCCGATTCTTGATCCGGCCCTCATCCGCCGTATTCGCCGCCACCGGCATCTGCGCGCCAAACCCGCGAATCTCCCTCAGTACCACACCGCTCTTGACCAGCTCCCGGCGCACCGCCATCGCCCTGAGCTTGGACAGTAACGCGGCGCGCTGCGGGTCATTCTTCGCGTCACCAAACCCCACCAGCGTCACCTGCTTATCCAGCTTGTCGTGGCTTTTTATATAAGCCACCACCCGCTGCAAATCCTGGCGTGCTTTGTTGTCGAGGCTGGCGCTGCCTTCTTCGAAACGAAAATTCACCGTCAGGCGCTGTGCCTCGCGGGCGATGGTTTGATAGCCCTCGGGCATCGAGGCGCGCGGTTCGACGTCCATCGCCTGCACCTGTTGGGCGATAAACCCGCTCGCCGCGACAATCGCCTGGCCCTTGCTGCTCTGGGTAAAGTCCACTAGCGCCTTGGCCCACGGGTTGTGCCCCGACGGCGGCAGGTAAAAGAACAGCCGACGGGACAACGGGTAATCCTCGGTGGCGATCAGGCTATTGAGCGGCAACATCGGTTGTGAGTCGCCGTCCACAATTGCCACTGCCTTGGCCTGGCGCACGTAGGGCAAGCCGATAAAACCGATGCCCTTCGGATCCTGGCTGACCGCATCGGACAACTGCTCACTGGACTCGAAACGCTTGGCGGAGGGCACGAGTGGTTTGCCGCGCAGGCGCAGTACCAGGTCCTTGAACGTGTCGTAGGTGCCGGACTGATCATCGCGCGCGTACACATGAATCGGCCCGCCGACGCCGCCCACGGCCTCCCAGGTGCTGATCTCACCATTAAAGAGCTGCGCCAGTTGCTCGGTATTCAGGGTGTTCAACGGGTTTTGCGGGTGGAGGATGATGGCCAAGCCGTCGATGGCGATCACCTGTTCCGCTTCAGGGCTTTTCAGGTCGCCGAGGGGTTCGAGATCGACCAGTTCACTGTCCTTGATCGGGCGGGAGGAGGCCGCCAGGTCGGCAGTGGACTTTTTAAGCGCAGTGAAACCGGTGCTGGAACCGTGGGCGGCGACCTCAATGGTCACGGTCTTGCCCTGACGCGTCTTGCCGATCACGCGCTGTTCATTGGCACCTTCGGCCGGTTCAGTGTGCACTGCCTGCAGGCCCTGATGCTCCATCAAGCCCTTGACCAGCGCCGGGCCCAACGCAGCGCCAATGGTATTGGAACCCTGGATGCGCAGTGCAGGGCCTTGGTCGGGAACGGGAAGGGGGGCGCAAACAGCGAAGACGGGAAACAGGGTCAGCAGGAACAGAACGCGCAGCCTCATGCCGGCACCTTCTCAAGCCAAAGGGAGTGCCGCGAGAATAAGTCAGGCAGGTTGCATAAATATGACTGGCGCGCCGCAAGGCTAAATGTGGGAAGGGGCAATCCCCTCCCACATTTTGACCGCGTACGGTCCTGAGATCAGCTCAGTTCCAGCCAGATCGGCGCATGGTCCGACGGCTTTTCCAACCCGCGCAGGTCGTAGTCCACCCCGGCGTCCTTGACCCGCGGCAGCAGGCCATTGGACGCCATGATCACGTCAATCCGCAGGCCGCGCTTGGGCTCATCTTCGAACCCACGGCTACGGTAGTCGAACCAGCTGAAGCGGTCCGCCACGTCCGGGTTCAAGTGGCGGAAGCTGTCCACCAGGCCCCAGTTTTTCAGGCGCGCCATCCATTCGCGTTCTTCCGGCAGGAAGCTGCACTTGCCGGTTTTCAGCCAACGCTTGGCGTTGTCGGCGCCGATGCCGATGTCGCAGTCTTCCGGGGAAATGTTCACGTCGCCCATCACCACCAGCGCCTGGTCATTGCTGAACTGGCTTTCCAGCAACTGTTGCAGGTCTTCGTAAAAGCGCTGCTTGGCCGGGAATTTGGTGGGGTGGTCGCGGCTTTCGCCTTGTGGGAAATAGCCGTTCATGATGGTCACTGGCTGGCCATGTTCGTCGGCGAAAGTGCCCCAGATAAACCGGCGCTGGGCGTCTTCTTCGTCACTGGCAAAGCCTTTGTGCAGGCTTAGCGCCGGCTGGCGCGAGAGCAGGGCCACACCGTAGTGGCCTTTCTGCCCGTGGTAGTACACGTGATAGCCCAGGGCTTGTACTTCGGCGAGGGGGAATTGGTCATCGTGGACCTTGGTTTCCTGCAGGCCGATCACGTCGGGCTGGTGCTTTTCAATCAGCGCCGCCAGCTGATGAGGGCGGGCGCGCAGCCCGTTGATATTGAAGGAGACGATTTTCATGGTCGGCAGTCCAGTCTGGCAAAAGGGCGATGCTAGCGGACAAGTCGGACGGGGGCCAGCATGGCGGTAGGGCAGATGCGCTGCTAATGTCTGGGAACGACTCGTGCTGCGTGGGTTCGTACCCATAAGAACGCCGCCTCCTGAGCGGCGCCCAGGGAGATTGACTGTATGCCGGACACTTCGACTGCCATTGCTGAAATTCGCCTGCTCAACAGCGGCTATTCCCGCGAGGCCCGTTCCCTGCTGTATCAGGCCTATCGTCATGAGCCGACCTTTGCCTATATCTTCGAAGCCGAGCGTCCGGGCTACGAGCAGCGCGTACGGGCCACCGTGCGCGAGTTGGTCAAACAGCATTTCTTTCAGAAACTGCCGGCGATTGGCCTGTTCGTCAACGACCGGCTGATCGGCATCGCCCTGATCGCGCCACCGCAACGGCGCCTGGGCATCACCGAGAGCTGGGCCTGGCAATTGCGCATGTGGTTGAGCACGGGTGTGCGCGGTACCCGGCGTTATCTCGACTACCACCACGCCGTGCTGGCGTGCCTGCCCAATGAGTCGGTGCACGTGTTACCGCTACTGGGGATCCACCCGCAATTCCAGGGCAAACATTATGGCGAGCAGTTGCTGGAGGCCGTGCACAACTGGTGCGCCGAAGACCCGCATTCGTCCGGTGTGGTGCTCGACACGGGCAATTCACGCTACCTGGATTTCTATAAGCGTCAGGGCTATGAGGAAATTGGTGAGGTCGCTGTAGGACCGATCCTGGAGCACGTTTTTTTCCATCCCAACCCCCAGGCCTTACAGGCCGTAACGGTTTAGCACAGAATTTTTCAGAATTGTCTGAGTTCTAAGTTTCTCCCCAGCTCGTGTAGCATCCGCGCCTATGAAGTTTCCAGGAAGATTTACCAGCGGCTTGTTTCTGCTGTTCACAAGCTGCGGCGCCTTGGCGCAGAGCGAATTGGACGTGCGGATCAAGCCCTCAAACGACGGGTTGAAAGCCAACATCGAAGGCTATATCGGCGGGGTGGGCGATCGTGATGAAGAGGCCTTGCTGCGGTTCAGCCGCGGCGCCGAGGAGCAGGCGCGCAAGGCCGCCCAGGCGCTGGGTTTCTATCAGCCACAGATCGAAAGCGATGTGAAGGGCGGCAAGAATCCGCGCCTGATCCTCACCATCGACCCCGGCGAGCCGGTGCATCTGCGTAACGTGACCATTCGGGTGGACGGCCCTGCCGCCGACCTCAAGGCCTTTCGCGTGCCCGTCAGCGACGACCTCACCTCCGGCGCCGTGCTCAACCACGGCCATTACGAAGACGCCAAGCGTCTGATCCAGAACCAGGCGTCGCGCTACGGCTTTTTCAGCGGGCGCTTCACCCAACAGCAACTCGCGGTGGACCCGAAGGCGGGTGTCGCCGATATCGAACTCGTTTACGACAGCGGCCCGCGCTACACCCTGGGCAAGGTCAGCTTCGCCGGCGATACGCCGTTTGACGAAGAGCTGCTGCAACGCATGGTGCCGTTCAAAAGTGGCACGCCCTACGATTCCGAACTGATCGCCGAACTCAACCAGAACCTGCAAGCCAGCGGTTTTTTCGAAGGCGTGCGCGTGGACGCGGCCCCGGCCGCCTCGGCCAACGACATCATCCCGGTCGCCGTGCGCCTGGAGACCCGCAAGCCGCGCACCATGGGCCTGGGCCTGGGGTTCTCCACTGACGTCGGCCCACGCGGCAAAGCCAACTGGACCCGGCACTGGGTCAACCCCCAGGGTCATAGCTATGGCTGGGAAGCCGAGCTGTCGGCGCCACGCCAGAACGTCGGCCTGTGGTATGACATCCCGCTCGACCCTCCGCTCACCGACAAGCTGCGTTTCGCCGGTGGCTATCAGAATGAAGAAATCGCCAACACCGACACCCTGAGTAAATTGCTCACCCTCGGCCCCGAGTGGCACAGCAAATTGCCCAGCGGTTGGACCCGAGTGATCTCGCTCAAGTACCAGCGCGAAGAATATCGCCTGGGTAATGACTCCGGCCTGAGCAACCTGGTAATGCCGGGGATCAGCTATTCCTACCTGCGCAGTGACAACCGCATCGACCCGCACCACGGCTATCGCCTGCAATTTGATAGCAAGGTGGCGAAAGAGGGCTTGGGCTCCGACACCAACCTGCTCTACGGCACGGCCATGGTCAAAGGCCTGACCACCTTGTGGGACAACCATCGCTTCCTGGCGCGTGCCCAGGTAGGCGGCAGTGCCACCAATGGCTACCAGTCGGTGCCGCCGTCGCTGCGCTTCTTTGCCGGTGGCGACCAGAGCGTGCGCGGCTACGAGTACCAGACGCTGTCACCCGAGAACGACCGTGGCGACCGCATCGGTGGCCGCTACATGGTGGCCCTGAGCGCCGAGTACCAGTATTCCATCGCCGAGAAATGGCGGGTCGCGACCTTTATCGACCAGGGCAATTCCTTCAATTCCCTGGAAATGCCCAGCCTCAAGACCGGCGTGGGCGTGGGTATCCGCTGGGTTTCGCCGGTCGGCCCGATCCGCCTTGACCTGGCCCATGCCCTCGAAGATCCGGGCGGCGTTCGATTGCACTTTTCCATGGGGCCTGAGCTGTGATGCGTGGTGTGAAAATAGCAGGGTTGGCCGTGGTTGCCCTCCTTGGGGTGCTGTTGCTGGCACTGTGGGCGGTACTGGGCACTCAGGCGGGCAGCCGCTGGGCGTTGGGGCGTGTACCGGGGTTGAGCGTAGAGCATTTCCAGGGGCATCTGGGCGGCCAATGGAGCGCCGACCATGTGTTGTGGCAGCAGGACAGCAGTCGCGTCGAACTCCAGGCCCCCCAATGGGATTGGTCGCCGGCGTGCCTGTTGCGCATGACCTTGTGTATCGACCGCTTGGACGTGGAACAGGTCAGCCTGCAATTCCCGCCAAGCACCGAGGAAAGCAGCGGGCCGATCGCGCTGCCTGACTTGAATCTGCCGCTGGCCATCCAGCTGGGCGACGTTCGCGTCGGTAGCCTGCTGTTTAACGGCAGCGAAGAACTGAAAGGCTTGCAACTGGCGGCGCATTGGACCGCCGCCGGCCTGCAGATCGACTCGGTGCATGTGCAGCGCGATGGCCTGGTGCTGGACCTCGCCGGCCTGCTGCAACCCATTGACGACTGGCCTTTGACCGCCAGCGGTAACCTGAGCCTGCCCTACGCGCCGGGCGGCGCACCGTGGCACGTCGCTCTCAACGTCGACGGCGATCTGCTCAAGACCCTCAAGCTCAATGCTGACAGCAGCGGCTACCTGCCGGCCAAGCTCACCGGCGAGCTGCAACCGCTGGTGGAAAACCTCCCGGCCCAATTGCACCTCACTGCCGACGGCTTCAAGCCCAGCGCCGATCTGCCCGACACCTTGCAACTCAATCAACTCGACCTCACCGCCAAAGGCGACTTGAACAGCGGCTACCAATTGCTGGGCAAGGCCGTGCTGCCGGCGGAAAAGGGCCCGGTGGACTTGCTGCTGCAAGGCAAGGTCGACGCCAAGGGCGCGCAGATTGCCGGCCTGGACCTGAATGCCGGTGACAAGCAAAGCCTTAAGCTGACCGCCCAACTCGATTGGCAGCAAGGCTTCAGCGCCGAGGCCAAGATCGATTGGCTGGATTTCCCGTGGCATCGCCTCTATCCGGTGATCGACGAGCCGCAAGTCGCGCTGCGTACGTTCAATGGTGAGATCTCCTACAAGGACGGCAACTACCTGGGCAACCTCAAGGCCGACCTCGATGGCCCGGCGGGCAAGTTCAATGTGGTCACGCCGTTCAGTGGCGACCTTAAACAAATTTTCCTGCCTGAACTGAAACTCACCGCTGGCCAAGGCAAGGCTGAAGGCCACCTGAACCTGCAATTCGCCGACGGCATTGCCTGGGACACGGCCCTCGACCTGTCGGCGCTGAACCCGGCTTACTGGGTGGCTGAATTGCCCGGCACCCTGGCCGGGCCGTTGCGCAGCAAAGGCGAGTTCAAGAACGAGCAACTCAAGCTGAATGCCGACCTCGACCTCAAGGGCCGCTTGCGCGGTCAAACCGCGGTGCTGGCGGCCAAGGCCGACGGGGCGGGCGAGCAGTGGACGTTGGCTAACCTGGATATCCGCCTCGGCGACAACCGCATCAATGGCAGTGGCAGCCTGCAACAACGCCTGGCCGGGCAGATTGATATCAAGCTGGCGCGCCTGGCTCAGTTGTGGCCGCAACTGCGCGGGCAGGTCAACGGCCGGCTCGACGTGGCCGGCAGTCTCAAGGCGCCCCAAGGCAAACTGGGCCTCAAGGGCCAGCAACTGGCGTTTGCCGACAATCGCCTGCAAAACCTCACCCTCGATGCCAGCTTGGACAATGCCCAGCGCGCCAAGATCGACCTCAAGGGCAGCGGCATCCAGTCCGGCGACACCCAGGTCGGTACCCTGACCGCCAGCGCCCAAGGCGATATCCAGCAGCAGAAGGTCCAGCTGGATTTGGTCGGCCCGCTGGTCAAGCTGGCCCTGGCCTTGGATGGCACTCTCGATAAAGGCAACTGGCGCGGGCGCTTGGCCAGCGGTGATGTACAAGCCGGCGGGCAGGACTGGAAGCTGCAGGCGCCGGCGAAGATCGAGCGTCTGGCCGATGGCAAGCTCACTTTTGCCGCGCACTGCTGGGTGTCCGGGCCCGCCAGCCTGTGCGGCGAAGACCAGCGCCTGATGCCGGAACCGAAGCTGCGCTACCACCTCAAGCAATTCCCCATCGACAGCCTGGCGGCGTTCTTGCCCAAGGATTTTGCCTGGCAGGGCAAGCTCAACGCCGACCTGCAGCTGGACCTGCCGGACAGCGGCCCTAAAGGCCTTGTCTCGGTGGACGCCAGTGGTGGCATCCTGCGCGTCAAGGACAAGGACCAGTGGCTGGATTTCCCTTACGACACCCTGAAGCTGGAAACCACCCTCAACCCTAAACGCATCGACACGCAGCTGAACTTCCGTGGCGGCAAGCTCGGTGAGTTGATGCTGCAGGCGCAGATCAACCCGTTGCCGAAGAACAAGCCGATCACCGGCAACTTCAGCCTCGTCGGGCTGGACTTGGCGGTGGCGCGGCCGTTTGTACCGATGGTGGAAACCCTCAGCGGCAAGCTCAATGGCAATGGTCGTATTTCCGGTGGCTTGCTGGCACCGCAGGTCAACGGCAACGTGAACCTGGTGGGTGGCGAGATTGCCGGGCCGGAACTGCCCATCAGCCTCGAAGGCTTGAATGTGCAAGCGCTGATCGCAGGCGAAAGCGTGCAGCTCAACGGTGGCTGGCGCAGCGGCAAGGCGGGGCAGGGCAGCCTCAAGGGCCAGATCGACTGGGGCCAGGCGCTGGTGGTGGACCTCAGCCTGCAAGGCTCGCAACTGCCGGTCACGGTTGAACCTTACGCCGTGCTGGAGGTGGCGCCCGACCTGAAAATCAGCCTGAAGAACGACAAGCTGGCGGTGGCCGGTAAAGTGCACATCCCGCGTGGCGATATCACCGTGCGTGAGCTGCCGCCGTCCACCGTCAAAGTCTCGGATGACACGGTGATCATCGGCAGCCAGACCGAGGAGGGGAAGCCGCCGATGGCGATGGCCATGGATATCGACGTGGTGGTGGGTGAAGACAAGCTCAACTTCTCGGGCTTCGGCCTCACTGCCAAGGTGCAGGGCCAGGTGCATATCGGCGACAACCTCGACACCCGTGGCGAGCTGTGGCTCAACGATGGCCGCTACCGTGCCTACGGGCAGCGGCTGGATGTGCGACGAGCGCGCTTGTTGTTCGCCGGGCCCCTGGACCAGCCATACCTGGACATCGAAGCGATCCGCAAGACCGATGATGTGGTCGCCGGTATCCGCCTGAGCGGCAGTGCCGAGCAGCCCACCACGCAAATCTTCTCGGAACCGGCCATGAGCCAGGAACAGGCGCTGTCGTATCTGGTGCTGGGGCGTCCGTTGAGCAGCACCGGCGAAGATAACAATATGCTCGCGCAAGCCGCATTGGGCCTGGGGTTGATGGGCAGCGCCGGGGTCACCTCGGACCTTGCCAACAAGTTGGGTATCCAGGACTTCGACCTCGACACCCAGGGCAGCGGTAACAACACCGCCGTGGTGGCCAGCGGCAAGATCACCGAGAAACTCAGCCTGCGTTACGGCGTGGGCGTGTTCGAGCCCGCCAGCACGATTGCCTTGCGCTACCTGTTGAGCAAGAAGGTGTATCTGGAAGTGGCAAGCGGCGTGGCCAGCTCCCTGGATATCTTCTACAAGCGCGATTTCTAACGCTTACGCGATTAAACATGTGGGAGGGGGCTTGCTCCCGATGGCGGTGGGTCAGTCATGTTGCAGTCGACTGAAACACCGCCATCGGGGGCAAGCCCCCTCCCACATTAGCAAGCAAGCTAATTATTCCATTTGACATTTGCTGCCTAAGCAGTAACATCTCGTCACACATTCACTGCCTAGGCAGTAATAAGGTGACTTCCGATGAAACACTTCACCCCGGATAACTTCCACAACTGCCACCTCGGCCTCTTGCTCGGGCGTGCCGCAATCCTCAAAGACCGGATCATCGACACCCACATGGAACCCCACGGCATCACCGCCGCGCAGTTCAAGGTGTTGATCATCATGGCTCAGTTCGGCGTCGACACCCCGGCGGAGCTTTGCCGCAACCTGTCTTTGGACAGCGGTTCAATGACCCGCATGCTCGACCGCCTGGAGCAGAAGGGGCTGCTGGACCGCAAACGTTCAGCGCTGGATCGACGCCAAGTGCAGCTTGTACTCACCCCGGAGGGCCAGCGTCTGGCAGACATGCTGCCGTTCATCGGCGCCGATGCATTGAACCAGCTGGCCGGCGCACTGGAGCCGGGTGAGTTGGAAACCCTGGAAAAGATCCTAAAGAAAATTCTGATAGCTGCGGGTGATCCCATCACTATCCAGCGGGTAGGTAACCAATGAACACACGTGCCCTTTGCCTGGTGCTGGTGGCCATGAGCATGGCCGGTTGCGCCAACTACAGCGGCCTCGACACCCAAGGCAAACGCCTCGACGCGAGCACCCTGCAAAGCGGAAAAACCCTGAGCGGTGCGACCTTGTCGAGCGCCGCCTGGCCCAGCGCCGACTGGTGGAAAAGCCTCGGCGACCCACAACTCGACGGCCTGATCCAGGAAGCCCTGCAAAACAGCCCCGACATGCAAGTGGCCAGCGCTCGTGCCCATCAGGCCGAAGCCGCCGCCTACGCCGCCAACGCCGAGCGCATGCCGACCCTGGATGCCAGCGCCGGCGTGAGCCGTTCGCGCCTGGCCAAAGACCAGGACCCACGCGGCGAAGGCGATGCCTATTCGACCGTGCGCAACATCGGCGCCAGCTTCAATTACAACTTCGACCTCTGGGGCGGCCAGCGCGCTGCCTGGGAAGCCGCGTTGGGCGAGGCGCGTGCCGCCCAAGTCGACCAGCAGGCGGCGCGCCTGACGCTGGCCGCCAATGTGGCCAAGGCTTACAGCGACTTGGGCCAGGCCCATATCGTGCGGGACCTGGCCAATGACGACCTCAAGCGCACCCGGCAGATGCTCGACCTGGGCAAGCGCCGCCTGAACTCGGGCATCGACAGCCAGTACCAGTACCAGCAGACCGAAAGCCTCGAAGCCAGCGCCCAGTCGCAGCTGATCGACGCGGAAAAACAACTGCAGAGCGCCAAGATTGCGTTGGCGGTGTTGCTCGGCAAAGGCCCGGACCGTGGCAGTGAACTGGCCCGGCCCGCCGTGCTGAAACCCAGCGCCGTTGCCGTGCCATCGGTGCTGCCGGCCGAGCTGTTGGGCCGTCGCCCGGACCTGATCGCCGCGCGCTGGCGCGTCGAGGCGGCGGGCAAGAACATCGATGCGAGCAAGACCCGCTTCTACCCCAACCTCAACCTGAGCGCGAGCGCTGGGGCCGAGTCGTTGCTGGGCGATGCGATGTTCGGTTCGGCCAGCCGCTTCTTCAATATTGCGCCGACGGTCTCGCTGCCGATCTTCGACGGCGGCCGCCTGCGCGCCGACCTCGATGCCCGCGACGCCGACTACGATCTGGCGGTGGCGCAGTACAACAAGACCCTGGTGCAAGCCCTGGGCGATATCGGTAACACCCTTTCGCAACTGCGCGACACCGGCCGGCAGATCCAGGCCCAGCGACACGCCGCGGACATTGCCCAGCAGTCCTACGACACCGGCGTGCAGCGCTACAGCTCCGGGATCGGTAACTACCTGGATGTACTCAGCATCGAACAGCAATTGCTGCAGGCCCAGCGCCAGTTGGCAACGCTGAATGCCGCGCAGATCGATCTGTCGATTCAATTGATGCAGGCCCTGGGCGGCGGCTACAGCGCCGACAACGTGGCTGCGACCACCCCAGCCACCCGCACGGAATAATTTGAGGTATTTGTCATGGCCACTGCCGAAAACACCCCTGCAAGCGAACAACCCAAGCAAGACAACAACCCCCGCAAACGCAAAGTGATGCTGATCGGCCTGACGCTGATCGTCATCCTCGCCGTGGTCGGCGTGTGGGGCTGGTATGAGCTCTACGGCCGCTTCAGCGAAAGCACCGACGACGCCTACGTGAACGGCAACGTGGTGGAAATCACCCCGCTGGTCACCGGCACCGTGGTCAGCATCGGCGCCGACGACGGTGACCTGGTCCACGAAGGCCAGGTGCTGATCAACTTCGACCCGAACGACGCCGCCGTCGGCCTGCAAAGTGCCCAGGCCAACTTGGCCCGCACCGTGCGCCAGGTGCGCGGTTTGTACAGCAACGTCGATGGCATGAAGGCCCAGGTCAATGCGCAGAAAGCCGATGTGCAAACGGCCCAGGACAACTTCAACCGCCGTAAAACCCTGGCCCAGGGCGGGGCGATTTCCCAGGAAGAACTGTCCCACGCCCGTGACAGCCTGACCGCCGCCAAGAACGCGTTGACCAACCTTGAACAGCAACTGAAAACCACCAACGCGTTGGTGGACGACACGGTGATCAGCTCCCATCCGGATGTGCAGGCCGCCGCCGCGCAATTGCGCCAAGCCTACCTGGCCAATGCGCGCAGCACCCTGATCGCACCGGTCACCGGCTACGTCGCCAAGCGCACCGTGCAACTGGGCCAGCGCGTTCAGCCCGGCACAGCGTTGATGGCAGTGATCCCGCTGAACCAGCTGTGGATCGACGCCAACTTCAAGGAAACCCAACTGCGCGATATGCGCATTGGCCAGCCGGTGGACATTGAGTCGGACATCTACGGCAGCGACGTGAAGTACAGCGGCACCGTGGACAGCTTGGGCGCCGGTACCGGCAGCGCATTTGCCCTGTTGCCGGCGCAGAACGCCACCGGCAACTGGATCAAGATCGTGCAACGGGTGCCGGTGCGCATCCATATCAACGCCGAGGAGCTGGCCAAGCACCCGCTGCGCGTGGGCTTGAGCACCGTGGTCAATGTGGACCTGCACGACCAAAGCGGCCCGGTGCTGGCGCAACAGGCGCCGCAAAAGGCCTCGTTCACTACCAACGTGTATGACCGCCAATTGGCCGAAGCTGACGCCATGATCACCCAGTTGATCCATGACAACAGCCTCGCCGCTCCCAAGGCTGCGCAACGCTGATGAGCAATAACGCCTCCTTCACGCCACCCAGCCTGTTGATGGCCACTATTGGCCTGTCGCTGGCTACCTTTATGCAGGTGCTCGACACCACCATCGCCAACGTGGCGTTGCCCACCATTTCCGGCAACCTCGGCGTGAGTTCGGAGCAGGGCACCTGGGTGATCACCTCGTTTGCGGTGAGCAACGCCATCGCGTTGCCACTCACCGGTTGGCTGAGCCGCCGGTTTGGCGAGGTGAAGCTGTTTTTGTGGGCGACCATGCTGTTTGTGCTGGCGTCGTTCCTCTGTGGTATTTCCACGTCGATGCCTGAACTGATCGCCTTTCGGGTTGTGCAAGGCCTGGTGGCCGGGCCGCTGTACCCGATGACGCAGACGCTGCTGATCGCGGTCTACCCGCCGGCGAGGCGGGGCATGGCCCTGGCGCTGCTGGCGATGGTCACGGTGGTGGCGCCGATTGCGGGGCCGATCCTCGGCGGTTGGATCACCGACAGCTACAGCTGGCCGTGGATCTTCTTTATCAACGTGCCGATCGGTGTTTTTGCGGTGATGGTGGTGCGTTCGCAACTGAAGAAACGCCCGGTGGAGACCAGCTACCAACCCATGGACTACGTGGGGCTGCTGAGCCTGATCGTGGGGGTTGGCGCCTTGCAGATCATCCTCGACAAGGGCAATGACCTGGATTGGTTTGAATCCAACTTCATCATCATTGGCGCCGCGATTTCGGTGATTGCCCTGGCGGTGTTCATTATCTGGGAGATGACCGACAAGCACCCGGTGGTGAATCTGCGGCTGTTCGCCTACCGCAACTTCCGCATCGGCACCATCGTGTTGATCCTGGGTTACGCAGGCTTCTTCGGCATCAACCTGATCCTGCCGCAATGGCTGCAGACCCAGATGGGCTACACGGCCACGTGGGCGGGCCTGGCGGTAGCGCCGATCGGCATCCTGCCGGTGCTGATGTCGCCGTTCGTGGGCAAGTATGCGCACAAGTTCGACCTGCGCCTGTTGGCAGGCCTGGCGTTCCTGGCGATTGGCTTGAGCTGCTTTATGCGTGCGGGCTTCACCAATGAGGTGGACTTCACGCACATCGCGATGGTGCAGCTGTTCATGGGGATCGGCGTGGCGCTGTTCTTTATGCCGACCTTGAGCATCTTGATGTCCGACCTGCCGCCGCACCAGATTGCCGACGGCGCAGGTCTGGCGACGTTCCTGCGGACCTTGGGCGGTAGCTTTGCCGCTTCGCTGACCACCTGGATCTGGATCCGCCGTGCGGACCAGCACCATGCGTACATGAGCGAGAACATGACCACCTACGACTCCGCGACCCGCGATGCCTTGCAGGCGCTCGGCGGGGCAGGGCAGAAGGCCTACACGCAGCTGGACCAGATCCTCACCAGCCAGGCGTACATGATGTCCACCGTGGATTACTTCACGTTGCTGGGGTGGATGTTCATGGCGTTGATGTTGCTGGTGTGGTTGGCCAAGCCGCCGTTTGGCGCCAAGGCCGGGCCGGAAGCCTCAGGCCACTGATCAGTAAAGGTTGAAATACAATTCAATGTGGGAGGGGGCTTGCCCCCGATAGCAGTGGTTCAGCCAACAAATATGTTGAGTGTGCCGCCGCCATCGGGGGCAAGCCCCCTCCCACATTTTGTTACGCGCCGGGCAACGCCAATTGTGGGTTCACAAAATCAAACGCCGCCAATTGAAACCCTTGCTCATCCACCTGCAATGCCCAGCCTTGCTTATCCCAATCCCCCAGCACAATGCGCTTGGCCGCCTGGTCGCCAATCTGCAGCTTATGGATGGCCGGCCGGTGCGTGTGGCCGTGGACCAGGGTGCGCACGCCAAATTGCTGCATCACCCGTGGGACTTCCTCGGGGGTCACATCGACAATGTCGTTGGCCTTCATGCGTGTCTGCGCACGGCTTTCGCTGCGCAGCTTGCGCGCCAGCGTGTGCCGCGTGCGCAGCGGCAGATGCCGCAGTATAAACAGCACAATCGGGTTGCGCAGGATGCGCCGCAGCTTCATATAGCCGACGTCGCGGGTGCAGAGGCTGTCGCCGTGCATCAACAGCACGGGCTCGCCATGGAGCTGCACGACACTCGGGTCCTTGAGCAAGGTGGCACCTGCGGCTTTGCAGAACGCCTTGCCGATGAGGAAATCGCGGTTGCCGTGCATGATGAAAATCGGGGTGCCGCTGTCGCTCAGCTCGCGCAGGGCTGCGCAAATCGAACGCTGGAAGGGGGTCATCCCATCGTCGCCAATCCAGGCTTCAAAGAAGTCCCCCAGAATGTACAACGCCTGGGCGCCACGGGCGCGGTGGTGGAGCAGATCCAGAAACGCCCGGGTGATGTCCGGGCGCTCCTCTTCCAGATGCAAATCTGAAATCAGCAATATCACCCAACGATCTCGGCTTTCTCGACGATAACGTCTTCTACCGGAACGTCCTGGTGGCCGGCTTTACCGGTGGTTTGCACGCCTTTGATCTTGTCGACGACGTCCTGGCCTTCGGTCACTTTACCGAATACCGCGTAGCCCCAGCCCTGCACGTTCTTGCCGCTGTGGTTGAGGAAGGCGTTGTCGGCGACGTTGATGAAGAACTGCGCGGAGGCCGAATGCGGCTCCATGGTACGGGCCATCGCAACGGTGTATTTGTCGTTGGAAAGGCCGTTGTCCGCTTCGTTCTGGATGCTTGGACGCTTGTCTTTCTTTTCTTTCATGCCAGGCTCGAAACCGCCGCCCTGGACCATGAAGTTGCCGATGACACGGTGGAAAACGGTGTTTTCGTAGTGGCCGGCTTTAACGTACTCGATGAAGTTGGCGACGGTGATCGGCGCTTTCTCGGCGTTCAGCTCGATGACGATGTCACCGTGGTTGGTGGTCAGTTTGACTTGAGTCATGTTCACTACTCTTTTCAGGGAATTCGTGGGTTTGGACGCCTGGGCGCCTCGACCGGTTTGGCTAAACAGAGGCCAAGGGGCGCAGTTTAGCGTGACCTGCAGGAATTTCGAGGTGGTTTTTTACCGCCTATGCAATAAATGCTGCAGTTTTCGGTGCTGGCCTGTCAGGTGCTTGACAGCATCGGCTATGATATCGCCTTTGTTTTATCTGGCCTCACCCGGCCACGAACCTGTCTGTTCAAGGATCCTATGAGCAAGCCCACTGTCGACCCTACCTCGAATGCCAAGGCCGGACCTGCCGTCCCGGTCAATTTCCTGCGCCCGATCATCCAGGCGGACCTGGATTCGGGCAAGCACACGCAGATCGTCACCCGCTTCCCGCCAGAGCCCAACGGCTACCTGCACATCGGTCACGCCAAGTCGATCTGTGTGAACTTCGGCCTGGCCCAGGAGTTCGGTGGCGTCACGCACCTGCGTTTCGACGACACCAACCCGGCCAAGGAAGACCAGGAATACATCGACGCCATCGAAAGCGACATCAAGTGGCTGGGCTTCGAATGGTCCGGTGAAGTGCGCTATGCCTCGAAGTATTTCGACCAATTGTTCGACTGGGCCGTCGAGCTGATCAAGGCCGGCAAGGCCTACGTCGACGACCTGACGCCTGAGCAAGCCAAGGAATACCGTGGCACCCTGACCGAGCCGGGCAAGAACAGCCCCTTCCGCGACCGTTCGGTGGAAGAGAACCTGGACCTGTTCAACCGCATGCGCGACGGTGAGTTCCCGGACGGCGCCCGCGTGCTGCGCGCCAAGATCGACATGGCCTCGCCGAACATGAACCTGCGCGACCCGATCATGTACCGCATCCGTCATGCCCACCACCACCAGACCGGTGACAAGTGGTGCATCTACCCCAACTACGACTTCACCCACGGTCAGTCGGACGCCATCGAAGGCATCACCCACTCCATCTGCACCCTGGAGTTCGAAAGCCATCGCCCGCTGTACGAATGGTTCCTCGACAGCCTGCCGGTACCGGCGCACCCGCGTCAGTACGAATTCAGCCGCCTGAACCTGAACTACACCATCACCAGCAAGCGCAAGCTCAAGCAACTGGTGGATGAAAAGCACGTGCACGGCTGGGACGACCCACGCATGTCGACGCTGTCGGGCTTCCGCCGTCGCGGCTACACCCCGGCGTCGATCCGTAACTTCTGCGACATGGTCGGCACCAACCGTTCCGACGGCGTGGTCGACTTCGGCATGCTCGAATTCAGCATCCGCCAGGACCTCGACGCCAACGCGCCGCGTGCCATGTGCGTGCTGCGTCCGTTGAAAGTAGTGATCACCAACTATCCGGAAGACAAAGTCGACCACCTCGAGCTGCCGCGTCACCCGCAGAACGAAGCGCTCGGCGTGCGCAAGCTGCCGTTCGCGCGTGAAATCTACATCGACCGTGATGACTACATGGAAGAACCGCCGAAGGGCTACAAGCGCCTGGAGCCGAACGGCGAAGTGCGTCTGCGTGGCAGCTACGTGATCCGTGCCGACGAAGCGATCAAGGACGCCGATGGCAACATCGTCGAACTGCGCTGCTCCTACGACCCGGAAACCCTGGGCAAGAACCCTGAAGGCCGCAAGGTCAAAGGCGTGATCCACTGGGTGCCGGCCGCTGCCAGCGTCGAGTGCGAAGTGCGCCTGTACGATCGCCTGTTCCGCTCGCCGAACCCTGAAAAGGCTGAAGACAGCGCCAGTTTCCTCGACAACATCAACCCTGACTCCCTGCAAGTGCTCACCGGTTGTCGTGCCGAGCCATCGCTTGGCGACGCACAGCCGGAAGACCGTTTCCAGTTCGAGCGCGAAGGTTACTTCTGCGCGGATATCAAGGACTCGAAACCCGGTCATCCGGTATTCAACCGTACCGTGACCTTGCGTGATTCGTGGGGCCAGTGATTTAAGGGAAATGTCGTGTTAACGATCTACAACACACTCAGCAAGACCAAAGAAGTCTTCAAGCCGCTGGATGGCAACAAGGTGCGCATGTACGTGTGCGGCATGACCGTGTACGACTACTGCCACATCGGCCACGGCCGCAGCATGGTTGCCTTCGACCTGGTGACCCGCTGGTTGCGTTTCAGCGGCTATGACTTGACCTATGTGCGCAACATCACCGACATCGACGACAAGATCATCAACCGCGCCAATGAAAACGGCGAGTCGTTCGACGCGCTGACCGAGCGCATGATTGCCGCGATGCACGAGGACGAGGCGCGCCTCAACATCCTCAAGCCGGACATGGAGCCACGTGCCACGGACCACATCCCTGGCATGCACGCGATGATCCAGACCCTGATCGACAAGGGTTACGCCTACGCCCCAGGCAATGGCGACGTGTACTACCGCGTCGCCAAGTTCATGGGCTACGGCAAGCTGTCGCGCAAGAAAATCGAAGACCTGCGCATCGGCGCACGGATTGAAGTCGATGAAGCCAAGCAAGACCCGCTCGACTTCGTGCTATGGAAAGGCACCAAGCCTGGCGAGCCGAGCTGGGAGTCGCCGTGGGGCGCCGGGCGTCCGGGCTGGCACATCGAATGCTCGGTGATGTCCACCTGCTGCCTGGGCGACACCTTCGACATTCATGGCGGCGGCAGCGACCTTGAGTTCCCGCACCACGAAAACGAAATCGCCCAGAGCGAAGCCGCCACTGGCAAGACCTACGCCAACGCCTGGATGCACTGCGGCATGATCCGCATCAATGGCGAGAAGATGTCCAAGTCCTTGAACAACTTCTTCACCATCCGCGACGTGCTGGAAAAGTACCACCCGGAAGTCGTGCGTTACCTGCTGGTGTCGAGCCACTACCGCAGCGCCATCAACTACTCGGAAGACAACCTCAAGGACGCCAAGGGCGCCCTGGAACGTTTCTACCACGCGTTGAAAGGCCTGCCATCCGTGGCGCCTGCCGGCGGCGAAGCGTTCGTGGCACGCTTCACTGAAGTCATGAACGACGACTTTGGCACCCCGGAAGCCTGTGCCGTGCTGTTCGAGATGGTGCGCGAGATCAACCGCTTGCGCGAGAGCGATCTCGACGCGGCGGCCGGCCTGGCGGCACGCTTGAAAGAGCTGGCCAGCGTGCTGGGGGTTCTGCAAATGAAGCCTGAGGATTTCCTGCAAGCCGGCGCCGAAGGGCGTGTGGATGCGGCTGAAGTGGATGCGCTGATCCAGGCGCGTTTGTCTGCGCGGGCCAATAAGGACTGGGCGGAATCTGACCGTATCCGTGACCAACTGACCGCGATGGGGGTGGTGTTGGAAGACGGCAAGGGTGGGACGACGTGGCGGTTGGCTGATCAGGCTTGATCGGTAAACGCTGAATGAAAAACGCCCCGATTGGTTCGGGGCGTTTTTTTGCACACCGTTTTAGTGAGCGGCTCACCTGATCCAGTGTGGGAGGGGGCTTGCCCCCGATGACGGCGTGTCAGTCACCGAAAATGCTGACTGACCCACCGCAATCGCAGGCAAGCCAGCTCCCACATTTTTTACCGTGCCCACTTTGCGAACTCTTCGGTTGCAGATTTATGTGTGAGTTGGATGGTCTTTGAGGCTTAGTGTTTTATCTACCATTAGCTGGATCCCCTCCAGCATCCGACACATTCCCAAGGCCACGCTGCGAGGATTGCCGTCGATCTCAAAAGCCAAATGGCTTGCCAGCGCTTGAACCGAGGCAAGATCCTCCGCCGCGTTGACCAGCAGCGTCTCGACGTCTAATCCTTCGCGTACGGTAAATAAACTAGGGTCCTCAGTAGAAGGTTCTGGTTTCTCAGGCGGGTTCAGATGGTGGTTAATTGCTCGATGAGCCGCAGTGTGAAACGCGGCTGAGTCTGACGGCGGATTCGGACTGTCTTTGATCATGACGAAGCTCCTAGAGTATTGGAGCCACCACCCATCGCTGCGAAACGATACCCGGGTGGCAGCTGTACGCAGGTTCGCAGACCGGGACTCTAGGCACCCGGCATACCCGAAGGTATCCCGCGCACAGCCGCCATAACATCAGGCATAAAAAAGCGCCCGTTATCTTGTGGTGGACGCTGTGCGTCTAGAGTTTAACCGGGCTGCGAAACCCGGTCGCTGAGTTTTCAGCGACCACAGAAGATTAGGGCGTCATCTTCCGAGGGACAACCTTAGAACGCTGTCGGAAATTTCCGGGAGTGGGTGCCTGAGCATCAGCGCTTGCCAGCGACTTCGTACCGACTCTGAACAAATCCATTCTCCGACACATACGTGCCGATATGGCGAAGCTCATGCTCACGGCCGACCTGGCTGAACAATGGAATCCCTTGCCCCAGCAGCACCGGGATACGCGTAATGATCAGCTCATCGATCAGACCCGCTTCAAGAAACGCCTGGATCGTTTGGCCACCGTCGATATAGAGATGCTTCATGCCGCGCTCGGCTAACTGTGCCACCAGCGCGACTGCGTCCAGGGACATCACCTCGACCTTGCCCTGCAAATACGTCGGGATTTCTATGGCTTGGTGAGAAAGGGCGATGACCGGCATGCCCTCATAGGGCCACTCCGGAAACGACAGGACTTTTTCCAGGGTTTTGCGGCCCATCACCAGCGCATCAACCGTCGCGATGAAGCTTTCATACGTCAGGCCGTTCAGCGGTGCCAGGTCATATTCCGGCCGGTGCAGCCACTCGATATCGCCATCTGGCCGGGCGATAAAACCGTCAACGCTTGCGGCGATAAACACGGAACACTTGATATCCATGATGGGAATTCCTTTTCCTGATGTCCGAAAGACGTCTCTGGCACACATCCAATCTTGCGCCTGGCAACGATTCAAATGTGGGAGCTGCCCACTTGAGGGATCAGCGGCGGCTGCTGACCTCGGCGGGGACATCATCACCGGCCATGCGCTTGCGGAACAGCGCAGTGCGAGCCAACAGCAACGTGGTCACCGGCACCGTGATCGACAACAAGATCGGAATCAACCACCCGTGCAACACCGGCCCGGATTTGAGCACCGAAAAGTAGATAATCGACGCCAACGCCACACACCACGCGCCCAGCGTCGAGGCCAGCGCCGGCGGGTGCATGCGCTGGAAGAAGTCTTTCATGCGCAATAGCCCGATCGCGCCAATCAACGCAAACACACTGCTCAGCACCAGCAGCACCGCCACGATCACTTCCACCCATAACGGCATCATTCAATCACCTCCCCACGCAGCAGGAATTTCGCCAGGGCAAACGAGCCGACGAAGCCAAACAGCGCGATCAGCAGCGCCGCTTCAAAGTAGGTGTCACTCGCATACCGAATGCCCAGCACCAGCATCATCAGCATCGCCAGGATGTACAGGTAGTCCAGCGCCAGTACGCGGTCTTGTGCCGACGGGCCTTTGAACAGGCGGATCAGGGTCAGCACCATGGCTAGCGAGAACAGGAACAGGCTGAACAGGATCGCATTGGAGAGCAGGGTGCTCATTCGAAGATCTCCATCAGGGGCCGCTCGTAGGTGGTCTTGAAGTGCTCGATAAACGGCGCTTCATCTTCCAAGTCGAACACGTGCAAGAGCAGGATGCTGCGGTCCAGTGCCAGTTCCGACCAGATGGTGCCGGGCACCACGGTGGTGATCATCGACAGCGCGGCCAGGCCGTTGGCGTCGCGCAGGTCCAGGGGGATCTTGACGAAGCGCGAGCGCGGCGGGCGCGAGCCGCAGGTCAGCACGCCCCAGGCCACTTGCAGGTTGGAGACGATCACATCGCGTCCCACCAGGAAAAACAGGCGGATGATCACGCCGGGGCGGCGGATGCGGATCGGCAACGGGCGCAGCGGTGCCATCAGCAGCGGCGCAAGAAAGCCCAGCAGGGCGCCCAGCAGCAGGTTGCCGGGGCTGACCGACAGGTTCAGCACCAGCCACAGCACCCACAACGCCAGCGACAGCCACGGGGCAGGGAACAGGCGCTTCATGGTTGCACCTCCAGCGCGGCGGTCTTGGCTTCAGGGCTGGGTACAGGACGCGTTGCCATCACCGCCATCACGTAGTTTTCCGGGTTGTTCAGGCTCTGGGCGGTGCCCAGGGTGTAGCGCATCAGCGGCTCTGCCTTGAAGGTCAGCAGAATGCTCAGGCCCAGCAGGAAGAAGATCGGCACGCACTCATAGCGGCGCAGCAACGGCGACGGGCGCTCTTCCGGGGTCCAGAAGCGCTGGATGCCCAAGCGCGCAAAGGCGATCAGCGAGGCCAGGCCGGAGAGAATCAGCAGTGCGACCAGGCCCCAGGCAGCCGGGCGGATCGGCTCCTCGACACTGACCCCCAGGCCCAGCGGGTTGACCAGCGCGCTCAACAGGCTGAGCTTGCCGATAAACCCGGACAACGGCGGCATGCCGATAATCAGCAGGGCGCAGGCGACAAAACTCAAGCCCAGAAAGGCCATGGTCCAGGGAATCACCTGGCCGACCACGGCTTTCTGTTCGTCATCGAGGTTGACGCCAGGGCGCGGATGCAGGGACTCCATGGCCTTGGGCAGTGCATCGATCTCTTCATCCAGCGGCAGGTCGTTGGCCGAGCGCGAACGCTCGATCAATTCGGCCAGCAGGAACAGCGCGCTCAAGGCCAAGGTGGAACTGACCAGATAGAACAGCGCGCCGGCGGTGAGGCTCGGCTGGGCGAAGCCCACCGACGACAGCAGGATCCCGGCCGAGACCAGGATGCTCAAGCTGGCCATGCGCTCCAGGCGCTGCGCCGCCACCATCGCCAGACCGGCGCAGACAATGGTGGCCATGCCGCCATACACCAGCCAATCGCCGCCAAACAGTGCCGACGCACCGGCCTGGCCGGAGAACAACAGGGTCCACAGGCGCAGCACGGTGTACACGCCGACCTTGGTCATGATCGCAAACATCGCCGCCACCGGCGCGCTGGCCGAGGAGTAGGCGGGGGCCAGCCAGAAGTTCAGCGGCCACATGCCGGCTTTCGCCAGGAACGCCGTCGCAAGGATCGCCGCACCCGCGTGCAGCAGGCCGCGATCGGCTTCCGGCACCAGCGGGATCTTCAGCGCCAGGTCGGCAAAGTTCAGCGTGCCGGTGACGCCATAGATCATCGCCGCACCAATCAGGAACAGTGACGAGGCCAGCAGGTTGATCGCGATGTAATGCAGCCCCGATGACACCCGCGCCCGGCCGGAACCGTGCAGCATCAAGCCATAGGACGCCGCCAGCAGCACCTCGAAGAACACAAACAGGTTAAACAGGTCGGCCGTGAGGAAGGCGCCATAGAGGCCCATCATCTGGATCTGGAACAGCGCATGGAAGCTGGTGCCGGCACGGTCCCAGCGGGCCATGGCGAACAGCAGCGCGCTCACGCCGATGATCCCGGTGAGCACCAGCATCAAGGCCGATAATTGGTCCACCACCAGCACAATGCCGAACGGCACCTGCCAGTTGCCCGGCAGGTACACGCCGATCGAGCCGGGGCCGCCTTTTTGCGTCCAGTACAGCAGCAGAATGGCGATGCCCAGGCCGATCATGCTCGAGAACAGGTTGATGCGCGCTTTCAGCGGCCGATGCTTCTCGCCGAGCATCAGCATCAAGGCGGCGGTGAGCAACGGCAGCAGGATCGGCGCGACGATCAGTTGATTCATCCACGTCATTCCTTGGGCTCCCGGCCGTCCACATGGTCAGTGCCGGTCAGGCCCCGTGAGGCCAGCAACACCACCAGGAACAAGGCGGTCATGGCGAAGCTGATCACGATGGCCGTGAGCACCAGCGCCTGGGGCAGCGGGTCGGTGTAGTGGAGCAGGTCTTGCGGCACACCGTCCTTGATGATCGGCTCCTTGCCGATAAACAGGCTGCCCATGCTGAAAATGAACAGGTTGACCCCGTACGACAGCAGGCACAGACCCATCACCACCTGGAACGTCCGTGGCCGCAGGATCAGCCAGACCCCGGAGGCGGCCAGGACGCCAATGGCAATTGCAATGACTTCTTCCATCAGGCGGCTCCTTCCGTAGCGGCAACCACTTTGGCCTGGTTGCTCGGTTTATGGGCCCGCACGGACTGGTGACCGAGGGCGGTGAGCATCAGCAGCGTCGAGCCGACGACCATGGCGTACACGCCGACGTCGAAGAACAGCGCGCTGGCGACATGAATGTCGCCGAGCACCGGCAGGCTGAAATGCCAGGTGTGGGTGGTGAGGAACGGGTAGCCGGCAAACAAGGCGCCAAGCCCGGTCAGGGTCGCGGAGAACAGCCCGAAGCCCATCCAGCGCATCGGCCGCAGGCTCATCTGTGCCTCGACCCATTGGGTGCCGGCGACCATGTATTGCAGGATAAACGCGACCGACATCACCAGCCCGGCGACAAACCCGCCGCCCGGCTGGTTGTGGCCGCGCATGAACAGGTAGAACGACACCACCAGCGCAATCGGCAGCAGCAGGCGCACCAGCACCGCCGGCACCATCATGAAGCCCAGCGCGGTGTCGCTGGCCTGGCGTGGGTTGACCAGGTCGGTGGCCACGTCCGGCGCAAGCTGGCGCTGTTGCGCGGGCAGCTGCATGCTTTCCTTGGAAGGGCGGAAGCGGCGCAGCAGGGCGTACACCGTCAGCGCCACGGCGCCGAGCACGGTGATTTCGCCGAGGGTATCAAAGCCCCGGAAGTCGACGAGCATCACGTTCACCACATTGCTGCCGCCGCCTTCGGGCAGGGCACGGCTGAGGTAGAACGAAGAGATATCGTTGGGGGTCTGGCGCGTCAACATCGCGTAGGACAACAGCGCCATGCCGCCGCCCACTACGGTGGACAGCAGGAAGTCGCGCACCCGGCGAATCCGCGCCTTGCGCAAGGTGTTCGGCAGCGGCGAGACCTCCTCGATCCGCCGCGGCAGCCAGCGCAGGCCCAGCAGGATCAGCACGGTGGTCACCACTTCGACCACCAACTGCGTCAACGCCAGGTCCGGCGCCGAGAACCACACAAAGGTGATGCAGGTCATCAGGCCGCACACGCTGACCATGGTCAGGGCCGCCAGCCGGTGGTACTTGGCTTGCCAGGCGGCGCCAAGGGCGCAGGCGATCGCCAGCACCCACAGGGTGACGAACACGATGGACCCCGGGATTTTCGGGCGGTCGCCCCAGCTCAAGCCACTGTTGAGCATCGGGATCATGCCGCCGATCACCGCCACCAGCACCAGCAGGAACAACTGAGTCTGCAGGCGCTTGGTACTGATGCGTTTCTCGATCCTGCGCACGCCGCGCATCATCACCACCAGGCTGCGCTCGAAACCACGCTTGCCGTTGAAATAGCTGATGATCGGCGGGTACTTGAAGCGCCCCAGCTTGAGTTGCTTGCGCAGCAGCAGGTACAGCACCACGCCGCCGGACATGGCCACCAGGCTCATGATCATCGGCGCGTTCCAGCCGTGCCAGATCGCCAGGCTGTACTCCGGCAGCACGCCGCCCACCACCGGCAGCGCAGCGGCGGCAAGGATCGAGCCGACCACCTGGGCCGGGAAAATCCCTACCAGCAGGCACGTGAACACCAGCAACTCAACCGGTGCGCGCATCCAGCGCGGTGGTTCGTGGGGCGTGTGCGGCAGGTTGGTCGCCGGCGGGCCGAAGAACACGTCCACGGTGAAACGCAGCGCATAGGCCACGCTGAATGTCCCGGCAATGGTCGCGATCAACGGCAGGGCGAATTCCACCCAGGCCGTGGAGGTGATGAACACGGTCTCGGCAAAGAACATTTCTTTGGACAGGAAGCCGTTGAGCAACGGCACGCCCGCCATGGACGCACTGGCCACCATCGCCAGGGTCGCGGTAAACGGGATCAGCTTGACCAGCCCGCTGAGCTTGCGGATGTCCCGCGTGCCGCTTTCGTGGTCGATGATGCCCGCGGCCATGAACAGCGAGGCTTTGAAGGTGGCGTGGTTGAGGATATGGAACACCGCCGCGACGGCGGCCAGCGGGCTGTTGAGGCCCAGCAGCAAGGTGATCAGCCCGAGGTGGCTGATGGTGGAATAGGCCAGCAGGCCCTTCAGATCATTCTGGAACATGGCGCAGTACGCGCCGAGGAGGAGGGTGAGGGCGCCGGCACCGCCGACGATCCAGAACCATTCTTCGCTGCCCGACAGCGACGGCCACAGGCGGGCCAGCAGGAACACGCCGGCCTTCACCATCGTTGCCGAATGCAGGTACGCCGACACCGGCGTGGGGGCCGCCATCGCATGGGGCAGCCAGAAGTGGAAGGGGAATTGCGCGCTTTTGCTCAAGGCGCCTATCAGCACCAGGGCCAGCATGACCGGGTACAGCGAGTGCGAACGAATCTGATCGCCCGCCGCCAGCACCTGGTCGAGGTCATAGCTGCCGACGATATGCCCCAGCAGCATCACGCCGGCCAGCAGGCACAAGCCGCCGGCGCCGGTGACCATCAACGCCATGTACGCACCTCGGCGCGCGTCGGCGCGGTGGTGCCAATAGCCGATCAGCAGGAACGAGAACAGGCTGGTCAGTTCCCAGAAGAACACGATCTGGATGAGGTTGCCGGAGATCACCAGGCCGAGCATGGCGCCCATAAAGGCCAGGAAAAACGCGAAGAATCGCGGCACCGGATCATCCGGCGACATGTAGTAACGCGCATACAACGCCACCAGCGAACCGATGCCGAGCACCAGCATCGAGAACAGCCAGGCAAACCCGTCCATGCGCAACACGAAGTTCAGCCCGAGGCTGGGCAACCATATGAATTCTTCGCGGATCACGCCACCGTGGGCGATCTGGGGGTAGAGCAGGGCGACTTGAATAGTGCCGACCAGGGCCACAAGGCCGGCCAGCAGGGATTCGGTGTTACGTGCATTGTGCGGCAGCAAGGCCGCCAGACAGCTGCCAATAAAAGGCAGAAGCAGTAGAACTATCAGAGACATAGGCTTCTAATCTGCGGGAGTTTGGGATGCATCATACGTGCCGCTTTCACGATCACCAAACGGCAAGATGTGGCAGGATCCTACAAGATAGGTCGAATAAACCCATTTGGCAGTGTTTAGGACCCTGTGGCGAGGGAGCTTGCTCCCGCTGGACCGTGCAGCCGCCCCACAACCGGCACCTCAGTTCTGACGCTCTTGCTCCAGCTCTTCTTCCAACGCCAGCGCCTTCTGCCCCTTAGTCTTCATTTCACTGACAATCACCGCCACCACAATCAACGCCGCCCCCACCATCGCAATCGGCGGGAAGCGCTCCCCGGCAATCCGCCCCACCACGCCTGCCCATACCGGCTCACCGGCATAGATCAACGTGGCCCGGGTCGGCGAAACACTTTGCTGCGCCCAGTTCATCGCCACCTGGATCACCGCACTGGTCAAGCCCAGGCCCACCGCACTGAACAGCAGCAGCCACGAAAACCCCGGCAACGCCTCGCCCATCGGCACCACCATCAGGAACGACAACAGCGACGCCGTGGCCAGTTGCACCACGGTCACCCGGCGCACATCCACCTGCCCGGCAAACGCGCTGATCAGGATGATCTCCGCCGCAATCGCCACCGCGCCAATCAACGTGGCGATTTCGCCGGCGCTGAAGTTCAGCGAAGCACCCGCCGGCCCGGTCAGCAGCATCAACCCGGCAAACGCCAGCATAATGCCGATGCTCGGCATCAACCCCGGCCGACGGCCCAACACCAGCCATTGCAACAACGGCACGAATGGCACGTAGAGTGCGGTGATAAACGCCGACTGGCTGCTCAAGATCGTCTGCAAGCCAATGGTCTGCAGGCCGTAGCCAAACATGATTGCCACGCCAATGAACACCCCCGCCTTCAACTCGAACAGCGTCAGGTCGCGCAGGGTGCGCAAGGAAAAGAACCCCACCACGATCGCCGCCGCCGCAAAGCGCAGGCCGACGAAAAACATCGGCCCACTGACGGTCATCGCGTGCTGCACCAGCAAAAACGTGCCGCCCCAGATCATGGTGATCACCACCAGGATGCATTCGGCATTGCTGAAACGGCTGAAACGAGGGGAGGCGTTTGGGGTGGTCATGGCGGCTCGGTCTTGCAAGGGAAAGGCACGGACCGCACAATGCGCCGCACGCTGGGCAGTATACTGCGCACACCCACCCATTGAGCAATATAGTGCACAAAGAAAATCCACATCGGGCTTCGGTCCTGCAGCACGTCAGCCAGAACGTCCGTCGCCTGCGCCACGCCGCCGACCTGAGCCAGACCGCGCTCTCGGAAAAGTCCGGGGTCAGCCGGCGCATGCTGGTGGCCATTGAAGCGGGCGAAAAGAACGTCAGCCTGTCCACCCTCGATCGGGTGGCCGAAGCGTTAAACGTGGCCTTCAGCGACCTCATTCAGGCGCCGGACGCCCCCGACCACAGCCGCATCAATGAGCTGGCGTGGGCCGGTGAGATTCCGGGCAGCAAGGCGGTGCTACTGGCCAAAGCCAATGCCCGGCGCGAAGTGGAATTGTGGGAGATGCGCCTGGAACCTGGTGATCGCTACAGCCCCGAGCCCGATCCGGATGGCTGGAGCGTGCAGCTGTTCGTGTATGAGGGCGCACTGACCCTGATCCTCGACGACGAAGAAAAACACGTCGTGGCGGGTGAGTTCTATATGTTCGCCAGCCGCCAATCCCACGGCTATCGCAATGAGGGTGACGTGGCGGTGTGCTTCGTACGGACCGTGGTGATCTAACTGTTCACCCGGCAACAGTGGATGGACACTTTGCTGGTTTGAAACGCGCTCTATTGCGCTGATTTGACAGCAACTCGCTGATTTTATTGGCAATTACTTTCAGGCACGACTCCTGCAATCACCCAGGTCATCCCCTCGGAGCCTGGAGTCGGCCCATGTCAGCCCACCCTCAACACCCTGCCCATATCATCCGCTCGGACGCGGAAGCCATCGAGGTGGCCACACGCCTGGCCGCACGTTTTGCCGTCGACGCCAGCGCGCGCGACCGTGATCGGATCCTGCCTTTCGCCGAACTCGAAGCGTTCTCTGCCAGCGGCCTGTGGGGCATCACCATTCCCAAAGAGTACGGCGGCGCTGGAGTGTCCTATGTGACGGTCGCTGAGGTGATCAAGCTGATCTCCGCCGCCGACCCGTCCCTGGGGCAGATCCCGCAGAACCACCTGGGCGTGGTGGACATCCTGCTGCAAACCGCGACCGAGGCACAAAAACGTCATTACTTCGGCAAGGTGCTGGCCGGCTACCGTTTCGGCAATGCCTTCTCCGAAGCCAAGAGCAAAAATGCCGGCACCTTCGATACCCAGATTCGCGTCCACGGCGACACCGCGCACATCAATGGCGAGAAGTTCTACTGCACCGGCGCGCTTTTCGCCCACATAGTGCCTACGGTCGGCAACAACGAACACGGCCAGGCGTTTATCGCCTTTGTCGAACGCGATGCGCCGGGCCTTAGCGTGATCGACAGCTGGGACGGCTTCGGCCAGCGTACCACCGCCAGCGGCGGTGTGACCCTCGACGGGGTAACGGTGCCCCTGACAGCGGTGATCCCCGCCCATCAAGCCTTCGACCAACCCACCGCCAACGGCCCGATCTCGCAGATCATCCAGGCCGCCGTCGACACCGGTATCGCCCTCGGTGCCCTCGAACAGGCGAAGATCTACGCCCGCCAGGCGCGACCGTGGATCGACAGCCAGCAGGAGCACGGCTGGCAAGACCCCTTCACCATCGCCGCCATCGGCGACCTGGAATGGCGCGTCCACGGCACCGAAGCCATCCTCGCCAAAGCCGGTTTGGCGGTTGATCGCGCCCTCGCCGAGCCCAGTGAAGACACCGTCGCCCACGCCTCGCTGGTGGTTGCCCAGGCCAAAGTCCTCTCGGCTGAAACCGCCTTGCTCGCCAGCAGCAAACTCTTCGAACTGGCCGGCACGCGCTCGGTCACCGGCAAACATAACCTTGATCGCTTCTGGCGCAACGCGCGCACCCACACCCTGCACGACCCGGCCCGCTGGAAATACCACCTGATCGGCAATTTCGTGCTTAACGGCGTGAAGCCAGCGCGCCACGCCTGGAACTGAGGAGCCTGATTCCATGACCACACTGAAGCTTGCGCGCCAACTGTTGGACAGCACCCGCCGCCATGTCGAGAAAAGCGATGACCCCTATGTGATCAGTCGCTTCGGCGATCTGCAGATCCGCGTCGACGTGGCAGCCGCCTTGCTTGAACGCGCCGAAACCCATCCCAGCCCGGTCGCTGCGACCGAAGCGCAGATCGCGGCCGCCGAAGCCTTGATCGCTGCCAGCAACGCCGAATTCGAACTCACCGGCCAACGCACCGCACTGCCGCCGACCCTCGATGACCCCCTGCGCTGGAAATACCAGGTTGTCGGTAACTACCACCTCAACGGAGTGCTTTGATGTCCCGTGAAATCCGCTTGAACGCCTTCGACATGAACTGTGTCGGCCACCAATCCCCGGGCCTGTGGGCGCATCCGCGTGACCGTTCGTGGCAGTACAAGGACCTGGAATACTGGACCGACCTCGCCAAAATCCTTGAGCGCGGCAAGTTCGATGGCCTGTTTATCGCCGATGTGCTGGGCATCTATGACGTCTACAACGGCAATGGCGAGGCGGCGATTCGCCAGGCGACCCAAGTGCCGGTCAATGACCCGCTGTCGTTGATCGCGCCGATGGCCTTGGTTACCGAACACTTGGGCTTCGGTCTGACCGCTTCGTTGTCCTTCGAACATCCGTACCCGTTCGCTCGCCGACTCTCTACCCTCGACCACCTGACCAAGGGCCGCATCGGCTGGAACATCGTCACCTCCTACCTGGAAAGCGGCGCCAAGAACCTTGGCCAGAAAGCCCAGACCGAACACGACGCGCGCTACGACTACGCCGAGGAATACCTGGAGGTCTGCTACAAACTCTGGGAGGGCAGTTGGGAGGAGGGTGCAGTGTTGCGCGACCGCGAGCGCCGGATTTTCAGCGACCCGAGCAAGATTCACGAGATCCGTCATGTCGGCAAACACTTCCAGGTGCCTGGTATTCACCTCTGCGAGCCGTCGCCGCAGCGCACGCCGGTGCTCTACCAGGCCGGTGCGTCCAGCCGTGGCAAGCAGTTTGCGGCCGAGCAGGCCGAGTGCGTGTTCGTTGCCGCGCCGTCCAAGGTGCTGCTGAAAAAGACCGTCGCCGACATCCGCCGCCGTGCCGCCGAAGCCGGGCGCGATCCGAAGAAAATCCTGATCTTCAACTTGCAGACGGTGATCGTCGGCGAGACCGATGCCAAGGCCAAAGCCAAGTTTGATGAATACAGATCCTACGTCAGCTACGAAGGTGCAATGGCGCTGATCTCCGGCTGGACCGGCATCGATTTCAGCCAGTTCAAACCGGATGAACCGCTCAAGCACGTGCACACCAACGCCATCCAGTCGGCGGTGGAAGCCTTCTCCACGGCGGACCCGAACAAGGTCTGGACCCCAAACGAACTGGCCGATTGGGTCGGCATCGGCGGCTTTGGCCCGCTGTTTGTCGGCGGCCCGGAAACCGTGGCGGACCTGTTGCAGGAATGGGTCGAAGAGACCGATGTCGACGGCTTCAACCTGGCCTACGCGCTGACCCATGAAACCTTCATCGACGCCGTGGACCTGCTGGTGCCGGAGTTGCAGAAGCGCGGCGTGTACAAGACCGAATACGCCCAGGGTACCTTGCGCGAGAAGTTGTTTGGCGACGGTGCAAGGTTGGCCTCCAACCACCCTGGTGCCGGTTACCGCAATTTATCTGACGCGCACATAACCAATGTGGGAGGGGGCTTGCCCCCGATAGCGGCAGTCCAGTCAAGGCACTTGTGACTGACACACCGCCATCGGGGGCAAGCCCCCTCCCACAGTAGATCGGTGTTGATCCAAATAATCCCGCCAGCGGACCACCGCACGCACACCACCCAATAGGAGCACTACCCCTATGAGCGTGCACGCACTCAAACGCCCACTGGCCCTGGAATGGCCCGCCGAACAGCTCGGCAACCTGCCCAAGGCGCTGGAACAGTTGCGCCACTGGGCGCAGATCACGCCGCTGCACACCGCCCTGCGCCACAAGCGCCAGGGGCAGTGGTATGCGTGGCGCTGGATCGACGCCTTGCGTGACGTGGAACGCCTGGCCGACGGGTTGCGCCATCAGGGTTTCAGCGAGCAGTCGCGGCTGGCCCTCAGCGGTGCGTTTGAACCGAACCTGTTGCTGCTGGCGCTGGCGGCGCACGCCATCGGTGGACAGGTCTTGACCCTGGCCGATGACCTGGATCCCGAGGCGCTCCAGCACCACCTGTGGCGCATTCGCCCCACTCACTCTTATGTGCAAGGCCGCCAGCACGTACGGGATTGGCAGTCGGCGAATCTACTGGATTTCGCCCAATTGCTCGGCCCGCTGGACCCCGCGCAACACCTCGCACGCTGGTGGCAGCCCACGGGCGAAACCGCATTGTGGAGCGAAGAGGGCACCCACTGGCAGGGCGGTCTCGCGGTGGTGCTGGAGCAATGGCTGAACAGCGGTCACGGCCTGGCCTTCCCGGAAAGCCTGGCCTCGGCGCGGCGCGATCGCAGCGAAGTCGCCCCCACCGGCCTGCTGTTGTCGCCCGTGCGTTTGCAGCATCTGGCCGATGAGATCGAAAGCCGCCTGGCGCCTCACGGCACCTGGCGCCGACGTTTGTGCGACTGGGCCATCGCCCACCCGCAGAGCGGCGTGCGTCGCCTGCTGAAAAACCGCGTGCGCAAGCTGCTGGGTTTCCAACGCCTGGCCTACATCTGGCAACCGCTTAAACCGACGGCCGAACCGACCTGGCTGGCTGAGTTCACACGGGACATCGCATGAGCCAGGCCATTCTGCAGGTGCGGGATATCTCGCTGTCGTTCAAGGGCGTCAAGGCGATCAATGCCTTGTCCTTCGAGGTGGCGCGCGGCGAAATCTGCGCGCTGATCGGGCCGAATGGCGCTGGTAAAAGTTCGCTGCTCAACGTGCTCAATGGTGTGTATCGCTTCGATGCCGGCGAGATTGTCTTCGAAGACCAACACTTCCACCGCATCGACCCCTTGGGGGCTGCGCGTCGCGGCATTGGTCGCACCTTCCAGAACAACGCGCTGTTCAAAAAGATGAGCGTGCTCGACAACATTCTCACCGGCCTGTCACGGCACATGCGCAGCAATTTTATCGAACAGGCCCTCGGCTTACCCCGCGCACGCCGCGAAGCCGAAGCGTTCCGGCTGCGGGCCCAGGGCATTCTCGAATTCCTTGAACTGCAAGCTCACCGGGATGTGTTGGTGGGCAACCTTTCCTACGGCCTGCAAAAACGCGTGGAACTCGGCCGGGCGTTGATCGCAGGGCCGAGCTTGTTGTTGCTGGATGAGCCCATGGCCGGCATGAACGCCGAAGAAAAGCAGGAAATGGCGCGCTTCGTCGCCGACGTAAACCGCGACCTCGGCACCACCGTGGTGTTGATCGAACACGACATGGGCGTGGTGATGGGCCTGTCCGACCACGTGGTGGTGCTTGATTACGGGCGCAAGGTCGGTGACGGTACGCCTGCCGATGTGCAGGCCAATCCCGAGGTGATCGCGGCCTACCTGGGAGTGGTAAACGGATGACGTTCTTCTTTGAAACCCTGCTCGGCGGCCTGCTCGCCGGCACCATGTACTCGCTGGTCGCCATCGGTTTCGTGCTGATCTACAAGGCCAGTGGCGTGTTCAATTTCGCCCAGGGCTCGATGCTGCTGTTCGCCGCGCTGACCTTTGTCAGCCTGCATGACCAAGGCGTGCCGTTTGCCCTGGCACTGCTGCTGACGGTGATCGTAATGATCGTCGGCGCCTTGTTCATCGAGCGCCTGGTCTTGAGGCCGTTGGTGAACCGTTCGCAGATCACCTTGTTCATGGCGACGCTGGGCCTGTCGTTCATTATCGAAGGCCTGGCCCAGGGACTGATGGGCGCTCAGGTGCGCGCCCTCGACTTGGGCATCGACGACGTACCGCTGTTCGTCGGCCCGCTGATGCTCAGCCAGTTCGACCTGATCGCTGCCGCCGCCGCCGTGGTGCTGGTGACAGTGCTGGCGTTGCTGTTCAACAAGACCCGCATCGGCGTGTCGCTGCGCGCGGTGGCGGATGACACCACGGCGGCGCTGTCCATCGGCATCAACCTCAACCGCATCTGGCAGATTGTCTGGGCGGTGGCCGGGATCGTCGGGCTGGTGGCCGGGCTGCTGTGGGGCGCGCGTCAAGGCGTGCAATTCTCGTTGTCGCTGGTGGTGCTCAAGGCCTTGCCGGTGTTGATTATCGGCGGCTTTACCTCGATTGGCGGGGCGATTGTCGGCGGGCTGATTGTCGGCGCGGCGGAGAACCTCGCCGAGGTGTACATCGGCCCGTTGATCGGCGGCGGTATCACGCCGTGGTTCGCCTACGTATTGGCCCTGGCCTTCCTGTATATCCGTCCCGCCGGCCTGTTCGGCGAGCGCGCCATTGAGCGAGTCTGAAACCATGTCGATCCCCCTTGCGCAAGAAACCGCGCCGTTGCTGCTGATTCAGCGGCGCATCCCCTGGGCCCTGATCGGCCTGTTGGCGCTGGCCTTTATCGCGGTGCCGCTGTGGGGCAATGACTATTGGCTGAATGCGATCCTGATCCCGTTCCTGGTGCTGTCGCTGGCCGGGCTGGGCCTTAACCTGCTCACCGGCTACACCGGACAGACATCGGTGGGGGCGGCCGGCTTCATGGCCGTCGGCGCGTTTGCCACCTATGGATTTCTGTTACGCCTGCCTGAATTGGGTTTGCCGGTGGCGCTGCTCGGCGGTGGGGTCATCAGCGCCTTGGTCGGCCTGTTGTTCGGCCTGCCCAGTTCGCAGATCAAGGGCTTCTACCTGATGGTCACCACCCTGGCCGCACAGTTTTTCCTGGAGTGGCTGTTCGTCAAATTTCCGTGGTTCTACAACTACGGTTCGTCCGGGACTATCTCCGCGCCGAAGCTGGCGCTGTTCGGTCACGACCTCAACACGCCGTTGGGCCGCTACCTGCTGACCCTGGTCACCGTGCTGCTGCTGACCTGGACCGCGATCAACCTGGTGCGCAGCCAGGTCGGGCGCAACTGGATGGCGATCCGTGACATGGATACCGCCGCCGCCGTGGTCGGCATTCCGGTGGTGCGCTACAAACGCCTGGCGTTCGCGGTCAGCTCGTTCTACCTGGGCATCGCCGGCGCGCTGTGGGCCTTTGCCTACCTGGGAACGGCCAGCGCCAGCAGCTTCGATATCAATCGTTCGTTCCAGATCCTGTTCATCATCATTATCGGCGGCATGGGCAGCATCGCCGGCAACTTTGTCGGCGCGGCCTTTATCAGCCTGCTGCCGATCTTTCTCAGCCATGCCGGGCAGGCGCTGTTTGGTGGCGCGGTGGATGCGGGGCAGTTGCAGAACCTGCAGAAAATCATATTTGGCGTGTTGATCATCGTGTTCCTGATCAAGGAACCCGAGGGCTTGATTCGCCTGTTGCACAACCTTCGCGATCGGCTGCGTCAATGGCCCCTACGTTTCTGACTGACTAAGAGAACCCAAATGCGTGCATCCTTGAAACGTTCCCTGGCCGGCGCCGCCTTCGCGCTGGCTGCCCTGGCCGGTGCTGTGCCTCAGGCGGTGGCCTCGCCCGACCAGCAATTCTTTCCCCTCGCGACTTACCGTGTCGGTGCCTATGCGTCCAGTGGCGTGCAGGTGTGGGCGGGGATGATCGATTACCTGCGTTACATCAACGAGGTCGAAGGTGGTATCAACGGCGTCAAACTGGTGTGGCAGGAATGCGAGACCGAATGGACGGCGGAGAAGGGCATCGAGTGCTACGAGCGCTTCAAGAATGGCCTGGATGGCGCCCCGGTCGCGGTGTACCAGCCCAACGGCGCCCCGGCGGCGTACGCGCTGAGCGAGCGGGCGGAAGTCGACAAGATCCCGCTGATCACCCTCGGCTACGGCCGCACCGAAGCCACCGACGGCACGGTGTTCCCCTACAATTTCCCGGTGATGCTGACCTTCTACAGCGAGGCGTCGACGCTGGTGAACTACATTGCGCAGCGCGAAGGCGGTTTCGACAAACTCAAGGGCAAGAAGATCGCCACGGTCTACCACGACTCGGCCTACGGTCGTGAAACCCTCGGCCCGCTGAAACTGCTCGCCGAAAAATATGGCTTCGAAAACATCCAGATTCCGGTCGCCGACCCTGGCAACGAACAATCTGCGCAATGGCGCCAGGTGCGCCAGGCCAACCCGGACTGGGTGTTCCTGCGCACCTGGGGCGTGTCCACGCCGGTCGCGGTGAAGACCGCCGCGCGCTTCGGCTTCCCGGTGGACCACATCATCGGCGATATCTGGGCCAGCTCCAGCGAAGACGTATTGCCCGCCGGTGCCGCCGCCAAAGGCTACCTGGCGCTCACGCCGTACCCAGCCGGTGCCGACTTTGAGATCCACAAGCGCCTCAAGCGCTACATCCTCGACAAAGGCCACAGTGACCTGAAGGACCTGAAGAACTTCGGCAGCGTCTACTACAACTCCGGCCTGGTGAACGCCGCCGTGGCGGTGGAAGCGATCCGCACCGGCCAGGCCAAGTTCGGCAAGCGCCCGCTTAATGGCGAAGAAGGCCGCTGGGGCCTGGAGCACTTGAACATCGACGATGCGCGCTTGAAGGACATGGGTTACCTGGGCCTGATGCAGAACCTCAAGCTGTCGTGCCGCGACCACGAAGGCGGCGGCTCGGCGCGCGTGCAGCAGTGGGACGGCACTCACTGGACGCTGATCAGCGACTGGATCGCCGCCGACCGCGCCCTGTTGCGCCCGCTGATCGATGAAAAGTCGGCAGCGTTCGCCAAGGAAAAAGGCCTGACGCCACGTACCTGCACCGGGGATGAATAAACCATGAGCCAGCCCGCCACCGACACCACACGCCCGTCGCTGCTGACGGTCAACGATATTGAAGTGATCTACGACGGCGCCATCCTTGCGGTCGCCGGGGTGTCGCTGAGCGTGCCCAAGGGCGCCATCGTCGCCTTGCTCGGTGCCAATGGCGCCGGCAAGAGCACCACGCTCAAGGCCATTTCCGGGTTGGTGCGTGCCGAGCGGGCCGAGGTCAGCCGGGGCACGATCGAATACGCCGGCGCCGACCTGGCCGGCATCGACCCCAGCCAGCGCGTGCGCCAGGGCATGGTCCACGTGCTGGAAGGCCGCCATGTGTTCGGCCAGTTGAGCGTGGAAGACAACCTGCGCAGCGGCGGCTTCGTGCGGCGCCTGAGCCGCAAGGACATGGCGCACGACCTGGAGCGCATCTACGCCTGGTTCCCACGGCTCAAGACCAAGCGCCACACCCGCGCCGGCCTCACCTCCGGCGGCGAGCAGCAGATGGTCGCCATCGGTCGGGCGTTGATGACCCGTCCTACGCTGGTGCTGCTCGACGAGCCGTCTATGGGATTGGCGCCTATGATCGTGCAGGAGATCTTCGCGATCATCGCGCAGCTCAACCGTGAGCAGCAGGTGAGCTTCCTGATCGCCGAGCAGAACATCAACGTCGCGCTGAACTATGCGTCCCACGGCTACGTATTGGATACTGGCCGCGTGGCCTTGAGTGGCAGCGCCGCTGAACTGCTGGCGCGGGGCGACTTGCATGACATTTATCTGGGCAAACAGTAAGGGCGACTCCGCATGACTGAATCCATCCGCAACGCTGATGTACTGATCATCGGCGGCGGCCTGAGCGGCACGATGCTGGCCGTGCAACTGTTGCGCCTGCCTGGCCAGCGCCAGATCCTGGTGATAGAGCCGCGCGCGGAACTCGGCCGGGGCGAGGCCTACAGCGCCGTCGAACTGGGCCACACCCTGAACGGCAATGCGGCGCGCATGAGTGTCGACCCGGACAATGCCGACGACCTGACCGAATGGCTGACCGATTTTATCGGCGCTGGCGGCTGGCCTGAGTCGGATCAGCAGCACGTACCGATCAGCGAACTGTTCCCGCCGCGCGGGATTTTCGGCGTGTACGCCCAGCAACGCTTGGCCGAGGCGAAGGCGCAGTCAGCGTCCAGCGTCGAACATGTGCGCGGTGAAGTGGTCGACCTGCGCGTGGAGGAAGCCGCAACGCTGCTGACCCTCGACAACGGCCAGCAACTGCGCGGCGCGTTCGCGGTACTGGCCACCGGCATGTTCCCGGCGGCGCGTACGCCACAGACCGAGTCCAGCGGGTTGAACGCGGCGGCGGTGGACCCCTGGGATGTGAGCGCGATGACCGAGATTGACCCGCAAGCGACGGTGCTGATCATCGGTTCCGGGCTGACCATGGTCGACGCCGTGGTTTCCCTCGAGCAGGCCGGGCATCGCGGGCCAATCGAAATTTTCTCGCGCCACGGCCTGCTGCCCCATGTGCGCCGGCAACCGCCGAGTTGGGTGGATTTCCTCGGCGAGGATCACCGCCTGCGCAGCCCCCGGCAATTGCTGCGTGAGGTGCGTCGGCAATGCGCTATTGCGCACGCGCAGGGCATCGATTGGCAAGCACCGCTGGACACCGTGCGTGCGCACATCGGCCGTCTATGGAGCCAGGCCAGCGAGGGCGAGAAACGCCAGTTCGTGAGGCATGTGCGGCCGTGGTGGGAGAGCCATCACCACCGCTCGCCGCCGTTGAGCGCGCAGTTGGTGGCGCGCTTGCATGAGGAAGGGCGGTTGCGGATCCGGGCGGCGTCGTTCAAAGGCCTGGAGCCTTCGGCGCAAGGGGTGACCATTCGCTTGCGTTATCGCGGCGAGCACGCGGTGACCCAGGTGTCGGGCGCAGCGCTGATCAACTCCAGCGGCATCGAATACGATTGGCGCCGCGTGGCCCGGCCGCTCCCGCAGCAGTTGCTCAAGCGTGGGCTGATCCAGCCAGGGCCGCTGGCGTTGGGGATTGCGGCTGATGCGTCGGGGGCGGTGCTGGATGCGCAGGGGCAGGTCAGCCAGCGGTTGTTCGCCATGGGGCCGCCGTTGCGGGGGATGTGGTGGGAGAGTACGGCGGTAACGGATGTAGCGCTGCAAGCCAAGGCGCTGGCCTCAAAGCTCACACAAATCTGAAGGTGGGAGCTGGCTTGCCAGCTCCCACAGTTTGAACCGTGTTCAGCTTCCGACTTTTACGAAACCCGGCCTAAGCCCAAACACCTCAACCCCCTGCGCCGTCGACTGCCCGGTCGTCACCTTCACCCGCTCCACCGGCTTATCCATCGCCTCGCGGTACTCAACGGTCTTGTCCGCCTGGATCGCCTGGCTCGGAACCACAATCGCCTGCGCATTGTTGTAGGTCACGATGGTCAACCGCGCACTCATCCCCAGCCGCACCCGCTGCAACTGCTGCGGCGTGAGCTTGGGAATCGATAACGTCACCGGAAACTGCGCGCTGCCCTGACTGTCACTGGTAATCGCCAAGCCACTGACCACGCTCACCGAACCGGTCAGCCGCTCGCCATCAAACCCATCCCCCAGTACTTCAACCGCCTGGCCCTGGTGCAGTTGGTTGATATCCAGCTCCGACACCTTGGCGACGATTTTCAGCCGTTCGATATTCGCCAGTCCAAACAGCACCTGGCCCTGGCTGACCTTGCTGCCGGCCTGCACCGGGGCCGTGTTGTTGCCACCGCCTTGGGGTGACGGATTGCCGGGCGGTGGCACCACGATGCCGGCGAACGGCGCCTTGATGTCCTTGCCTTCGAGCAACGTGTGCAGGGCCTCGTATTTCACCGTGGCATTGGTCAGTTCCATATCGGCGATCTGGCGGTATTCGCCTTTGCCCTGGTCGATGGCCTGTTGCAGTTCGCTGCGCGCGGAAGCGAGGTCCAGTTGTTGCTGCTGGGTCTGTTGCTTGAGGTCGTCCAGCTCATTGCGCGGGATGATGCCGCGCTTGAACAGGTTTTCGCTTTCAGTGAGTTTGCGCTGGGTGTTGCCGGCGATCATTTCGGCGGTGCGCAGGCTGCGGCGCGCGCGGCTGACGGTAGGGCCGTTGTTCCAGTCCTGCATCTCTTGCACGGTGCGCCGGGCCTTGAGCTGCGTGGAGAGTGCTTCACGCAGCTGCACTTCGAGGGTCGCCGGGTCCATGCGCAACAGCACTTGGCCGGCCTCGACCCGCTGGCCTTGTTCCACCAGGTTGGCCTGTACGTTGCCGTCGAAGGGCGCGGTGAGGGTGATGGTGGTGTCGGGTTCGATCCTGCCCACCAGGCCGATCTGGTGCACCAGCGCGTCGGCTTTCACCTCCTGCCAGTGCTCGGCGGTGGTCGCCGGATCGGACGCAGGGCTGCGCAGGGCCAGGCCTGCGCCCGCCAGCAGCACGATCAATACAGCGCCCAGCAGGCGTTTCTGATTAGTAGTCATTGAGGGCGATTTCCCAACTTTCCAGCGTCATGCCCAGGGTCAAGTCGAGCTGGGTCTGGGCGTTCAAATAAGCGATCAGCGCATTGAGGCGCGCATTTTCGGCGTTGCGCAGGTCGGTCTCGAAACTCAGCACCTGGAAGTTGGTGGAGCGCCCGGCGCTGAGTTTCTCCCGCTCGATCTCGATCTTGCGCCGCGACAACTCCACCGCGCGCTGGGAAATTTCATACTGGCGCCAGCGCGTGCCGAGGTCGCGCACCACATCGTTGACGCTGCGTTCCAGTTCCTGGCGTGCATCGGTGATGCGGATCTCCTGGTCCTCCACATTCACCCGCGCGCGCACTTCGGCCTGGCGCGTGCTGATATCGCCGATGGGGATTTGCACCTGCACCCCAGCGTAGCTGTCCCAAGTGCGGTTGTTGGAGCGGCCTGTGTCGTTGTCGTAGGCGTCGCGTACCTGGTTGGCGCCGGCCACCAGGTCCACCTGCCAACGCCCGGAGTCCTTGGCGATCACCAGGTTGAGGTCAGCCTGTTGGCTGCCAAGCAGGGCGGCGAGGTATTCCGGCTGCTGGGTCTGCGCCAGGTTGAACGCCTGGCGCTTGTCGATCTGCATGGGCCTGGCCTCCAGGGCTTCGGTGGCGCGAATCGGCGTGGACAGGTCGAGGGCCAGCAGGCGCAGCAGCGACAGGCGGTTGGTGTCCAGTTGGTTTTGCGCCTCTTCCACCCCCAGTTGCTGGGTGGCGATATCGGCTTCGGTCTGTACGATTTCGAACTCGGCCATGCGCCCGGCACTGATCAATGCCTTGTTCACTTCCAGCAAGGTACCGGACCGCTTGAGGGCGTCCTGGACGATACTCAGTTGTTCCTGGGCGCGCAGCAGTTCGCGGTAGGTGGCGATGATCTGGCTGATGGTCTGCGCCACCGTGGCCTTGAGGTTCAGGCGGTTGGCCTGCTCCGACAGGCGCGACAGGCGCAGCGGCGCGGTGGTGGCGTCCCAGCCGGCGCCACGCAGCAGCGGTTGGATGATCGCCAGGTCCAGGCCGTCGCTGCGGTAGCGGCCGGCGCGGTCGGCGGTGTTCAGCTGCTGGGTCCAGGCCATGCTCAAGCGCGTACCGTACTCGCCGAGCAGGCTGGTGGCCGGCGCCACGTTGGCATTGCGCGCATTGTCGGCGGAGCCGCGGGTGCTGCGGTACGCGCTGTTGAGCGTGAGTTTGGGGTTGAACACGTCTTCGGCCACGCGCAGGTCGAATTTCTGGGCCACCCGTTGCAGGTACGCGCTGCGGATCGCCGGGTTGTTGCGCAGGCCTAGGTACACCGCATCGCCCAGGGTCAGGGTGGTGAGCTGGGCATTCAGCGAGACGCTGCGCTCATAGCCGCTGCGCGTCGTGCTCGGTGCCGACGGCTTGATCACCACGTCGGCCGCCACGCCCTGCAGGCTGAACAGGGCAAGCCACAGCAGCCACTTATTCATCGCGCAGGGCCTCCACCGGCTGCAGCCGTGAGGCCGAGATCGCCGGGTAGAGGCCGAAGAACAACCCCACCAGCAGCGTACTGCCCACGCCCAGCGGGAGGGCGGCGACGGCCAGGGCAAACGCCCAGCCTGACAGCCAGGCATACAGCCAGGCAGCGGTCATGCCCAGCACAGCACCACACAGGGCGCCGACGGCGGTAAGGGTTACGGCTTCAAGCAGGAACAGGTTACGGATATCTCGCTGGCGCGCGCCGAGGGCCATGCGAATGCCGATCTCGCGACGGCGCTCCGAGACGTTCATCAACATCACGTTCATCACCCCCACGCCGCCGCCGACCAGAGAGATCGCGCCGAGGGCCAGCAGCAGGTAGGCAAAGGTGCGGCTTTGCCGGGTCATGCCGTCGATCATTTGCTGGGGCACCTGGATGTCCACATCGTGGTCGGGCAGTTGTGGTTTCAAGGCTGTGGCGGCCTCTTGGGCAAGGCGTTCCATGTCTTGGCCGGGCGCGGCGCGGATGATCACGTTGCCGATCTGCGGCATGGCGTAGATACGGCGCATGCCTTCGGCAGGAATGAACAGCGACTCATTGGCCTGCACCGGCATCAGCATCGCGCGTGGCTGGCTGCGCAGGATGCCCACGATCAGGAACAGGTAGTCGTTGATGCGCACGCGGTCGCCCAGTTGCAGGGGGTCGCCCGGCGAACCCAGGGCCTCGGCCAACGGGTCACCGATCACGGCGTAGGTTTCGTTGGCATCGAAGCTCGACAGAAAACGTCCCTGTTGCACCACCAGGCGCATCGCGTCCTTGATGTCCGGCGTGCTGCCGACGAAGTTGGCGTTGACGGTCCTGCCGTGGAACACGATGGGCCCGCTGAACAAGGTGAGGGCGCCGATGTGGGTAATGCCCGGTACCGCTTGGCGCACGGCGTCCAGGTCAAGGCGAGCGGGCATGGTGATAGTGCCGCCGTTCTTGGCCGGGAACTGGGCGACCAGGGTGTCGGTGCCCATGTCCTTGAAAATCATCGCGGCGTCCACCGCCGCGTTGTGCCCGATATTGATCAACGCCACCACCGATGAACTGCCGATGACGATACCCAGCAGCGCCAGGATCGAGCGCTTGCCCAGGGTGCGCAGGCTGACGAACGCTTCATGCAGCAGTTGGCTGAGGCTCTGTTCGACCCGCAGGCTGCTCTCTACCTGCGGGGTCATAGGCGCCCAACCTCTTGTACCACGCCATTGCGTACCAGGATCTTACGTTCCAGGCGCTCGGCAATATGCGGGTCGTGGGTGACGATGATCAGGGTGACTTGTTGCTCGCGGTTCAGGGCCAGCAGCAGGTCCATGATGTCCTGGGCCGTGGTGCTGTCGAGGTTGCCGGTGGGTTCATCGGCCAATATGACCGAGGGCTTGCCCACCAACGCGCGTGCAATGGCGACGCGTTGGCGTTGGCCGCCGGAGAGGTCGGCGGGGCGATGGTGGGCGCGGTCGGCCAGGCCGACCTGTTCGAGCATGCGCAGGGCCTGCTCCACCGATTCCTGGCGCGATACGCCGCGATAGCTCAAGGGCAGGGCGACGTTATCCAGGGCACTGAGGCGTGGCAGCAGGTTGAAGCTCTGGAACACGAAGCCGATCTGCTGGTTGCGGATGGCCGCCAACTGATCAGGGGTGGCGTTGAAAATGTCGTGGCCGGCAAAGTGGTACTGGCCGCCGTTGGGCAGGTCCAGCAGGCCCAGGATATTGAGCAGGGTACTTTTGCCGGAACCCGAGGCGCCGAGGATGCCGCAGCTGTCGCCACGGGCGATGCAAAGGCATACATCATTGAGAATGGACAGGTGTTGCCCGGCCAGCTGATAGTGCTTGCCGATGCCTTGCAGGGAGATCAAGCCGGGGTGCGCGGGGGTGTCTGTCATGAATACGCCTTCAGTCTCGACGCTGCCGTCCTCTTCCCCTGGTAAAGCCTTGTAACAAGTTAGGGGGTCGCCTCGGCGCGCGCCATGGACCTGTTTTGTTTCTTGTTTTTAAAATATTGTTTGAATACTAACCGCGTTCCAGCCGCTTCGCCAGCCATCGATGTAGAGCCGTTTCAGCTTGGGAAAAGGCTTACTTCAGGGGGCCGGAAGGCGGATCAAAACACGCTTGCCTCGCTCCGGGGAACCCGTCGGCCAAGGCTTTCGATCATATGGCGCAGTGTCACTACTTGCTTTCGAGCGACGGCACCGGTATAAAAAATCAAATTATTTTTTAAAACAATATTTCCCACGTGGAACTTCTATGGTCGCGAAGAAAGTCAGCGCTCCAAACATCACCAAGACTCGACTGCTGGATGCGACAGAGGCTCTCTTCATCAAATACGGCTATGACGCGGTTTTGTTGCGGCAGATTACCGAACGTGCCCAGGTCAACCTGGCGGCGGTGAACTACCACTTCGGGGACAAGGATTCCCTGATGCAAACCCTGCTGAAGCAGCGTCTGGAGCCGCTCAACGAGCAGCGCCTGGAACTGTTGGCCCGCTGTGAAGCCGAGTCCGACGGGCCGCTGGATTGCGACACGTTGCTCGGCGTGCTGTTCGCCCCGGCCATGGGCCTGGAGCGCAGCGACCCGGCCAGCGCCAGTGGGGAAGGGCGTTCGTTCATCCGTTTCCTGGGCCGGGTGTACAGCGATACGTCGCCGTTTATCCAGGAATACCTCAAGGTGCATTACCAGCCGGTGTTCCAGCGTTTCTTCGAAGCCTTCGCCCTGGCGTTGCCGGACCTGCCGCGCAATGAATTGGGGGTGCGTTTGCAGTTTGCCCTGAAGGCCATTTCCGGCGTGATGGCCGGCACCGAGCTGCGCTTGTTGATGAACTCCATGAGCCTGGGCCGTCCGGCGACGGATGCCGAGGTGATGGCCAAGTTGATCACCCTGGTGTCGGCGGCAATTCGCGTCCCGCAGCAGAGCCCGGAAGCGGAACATGCGTTGGCCAAGGTGCTGGACACTCAGCGCGCCATCCGCGAACACGCCGCAGCGCCTGTCGCCAAGGCTTCTCGCTGAGCGGTTTTTCAGGCAAAAAAAAGCCCGCTGGGGCGGCGGGCTTGATGTACAACGTTTGTAACGGATGAGGCTTCACCCTACGTTCCGCGATGTGAATAAAACGTGAAAACTTTGTAAGGCAAAGTGTGAAAACCTTGAAATCCGTAAATGTTTGGGAATTTTCCTATTTCGGCGAGCGGATTCAGATTTTCCAACGACCCGCACTCTTGGCCAGCCGCTGGCGCATCGCATCCACATTCTGCGCCAGCTGCAACGTCAGCAGCCGATAGCCATCCAACGCGCTATACACCGGCACGTCCAGCACAGTCTCTGCACCGCTGGCGTGACTCGGCCGCTCCAATCGCTCCGTTACCCCCGACTTCAAGGCCCGCGCCATCCCCACCAATTGCACTCGAATCTGCCGGTGCTCGGCCTTCAACATCACCTGCATCCGTGCCGTCGCCTGTTCATCCCGCGGATCCGGGCGCGTATTGCCGAGAATCTCCAGGGTGCTGATGCACATGCGCAGATGACGTTGGATCGTGTCCAGTTCGGTCATCGATATCCGCACTTCCTTGGACACCGACGGCATCAACGAGCGCAACTGCAACATCGCCGCATTCAGCCGGTTAAGCAGCTTCAGGTGTTGATCGTCGGTGACTGACTCGCCATTAATGATCCGGCTGTAAATCTCGGCGCAATCGCGCAGCGCGCTGGCCAGGTTGTAGCGCCAGGAGTACACGGCGTACAGCGGCAGGGCGAAGGAGAACGCCAGGGCCAGGACGATGCCGATCAGGATATCGACCGTGCGCCACAGGCCGTCCGAGATCGGGTTGTCTCCATGGCCCGCGACGATAAACACGGTGATTGCCGACAGCAGCGCTATATAGCCGCCCTTGCCGATGGCGTGATACGAAAAGAACCCGCACACCGCCGACATCAACAGGTAGGTCAAAAACGGCTGGCCGAAATAAGCCTGTTGCACCACCAGCACCAAACCGACGCTGGCGCCGATCAAGGTGCCGTAGGCGCGCTCCACGGCTTTCTTGCCGATATTGCCGTGGTGCTGCAAGCCGCCGATCACGATCAGCATGGTCACCGAGGCCCACTCACCGTGGGGCAGGTTGATGCCGGTGGTCAGCAGAATGGTGGCCAGCAAGCCGATGGACACGCGCACGGCGTGGATCAGCTTGGCATGGCGATAACGGCGGTACGGGTCGAGCAAGGGGCGCAGTAGGCGCCGGGCGAAGAAGGGCAGGTTCATCGGTCTTAAAGTGGCCTCAAAATTCAGGGGTGTGTGTTGTTTTCAGAAGATGTAGTCGGTGGTCAGGAAGCTTGAGTCACGGTTGCGCAGGATGTCGCTGACCAGTGCCTTGTTGCTCTCTTGGAACTTGGTCGCCACCAGCGTGCGGATGGAGAACACGCGCAAGGCGTCATGCACTGACAACGTGCCTTCGGCCGAGTTCTTGCGCCCATTGAACGGGAAGGTGTCCGGGCCGCGCTGGCACTGGGCGTTGATGTTGATACGGCCGACCTGGTTCGCGAAGGCGTCCACCAGGCGCCCGACCTCCACGGCGTTGGTGCCGAAGAGGCTCAGTTGCTGGCCGAAATCCGAGTCCAGCACGTACTCGGTCACGGTCTCCAGGTCACGGTAAGGCACGATCGGCACCACCGGGCCGAACTGTTCCTCATGGTAAACGCGCATGTGCGGGTTCACCGGGTACAGCACCGCCGGGTAGAAAAACGTGCCGCGACTTTCACCCCCGTGTTCATTCACCACCTTGGCGCCGTGTTGCGCGGCATCGGCTACCAAGCTGTTGAGATAATCCACCTTGCCTGCTTCGGGCAATGGCGTCAGCGCCACACCGTCTTCCCACGGCATGCCGGGCTTGAGCGTGGCGACTTTTTTATTGAATTTGTCGATAAAACTGTCGACGACATCTTCATGCACGAACAGGATTTTCAACGCGGTGCAGCGCTGGCCATTGAACGACAACGAACCGGTGACGGCTTCACTGACGGCATTGTCCAGGTCCACCTCAGGCAGCACGATGCCGGGGTTTTTCGCATCCAGGCCCAGCGCCGCGCGTAGGCGGTGCGGCTTGGGGTGCAGCTTTTTCAAATCGCTGGCGGCCTTGTTGGTGCCGATAAACGCAAAGATATCGATCTTGCCGCTGGCCATCAGTGCGCTGACCGTTTCGCGGCCGCTGCCGTAGATCACGTTGATCACCCCGGCCGGGAAGCTGTCGCGGAATGCCTCCAGCAACGGGCGGATCAGCAGCACACCGAGCTTGGCCGGCTTGAACACCACGGTGTTGCCCATGATCAGCGCCGGGATCAGCGTGGTGAAGGTTTCATTCAGCGGGTAATTGTAGGGGCCCATGCACAGCGCCACGCCCAGTGGTACGCGGCGGATCTGGCCGAGGGTGTCCTGTTCCAGCTCGAAGCGGCTGGAGCGACGGTCGAGTTCCTTGAGGGCATTGATGGTGTCGGTGATGTAGTCGCAGGTGCGGTCGAATTCTTTCTGCGAATCCTTGAGGTTCTTGCCGATTTCCCACATCAGCAGCTTGACCACCGCATCACGCTGTTCACGCATGCGCCGCAAGAACGCTTCGACATGCTGGATGCGGTCTGCCACGCGCATCGTCGGCCATTCGCCCTGGCCACGGTCATAAGCGCGCACGGCGGCGTCGAGGGCGGTGAGGGCGGTGTCGGCATCCAGCAATGGCGTGCTGCCGATGTGCACGCGTGCATCGCCCAGTTGCACCGGGCTGAGGACTTGGGCCAAGGGGCCGCTCCATACCTGCAACTGGCCGTCGACCAGGTAATCACGCTGTTCGATAGGCGCCGCCAGGCGGAACTGTTCGGGAATATCGGCGGCGGAGGTGGGAAACAGCTGGGTGAGCAGGTTGCTGGTGGTCATGTCGCTACCCCTGGAATAGTTGCAAAACATGACTAGAGAGTCACCCAACACAGGGCTCTATGGCAAGGCTTGTGCGCTTTGCAGTACGCACAGGGGCGCTCGCCGGGTAAACTGCGCGGCTTTCTTGAAGGAGTTCACATGAGTCAGTACCAGCCGGGCATTCTTGCCGCACCGGTGCCGTTGCAGGCACGTCATCTGTTTTTTGCCGTGGACTCCCTGGCCGCCGTGCCCGCTGCGCTGGACGCACTGGTGCAGTGGGCCGATTCGGCGGCAGTGATCGGGGTGGGTGAGCCGCTGGTCACCGCACTCGGCGCCCGGATTGAAGGCCTACGCGCCTTCCCGATGGTCAGCGGGCCGGGCGCGCACAACCCGTCCACCCAACAGGCGTTGTGGGTGTGGCTGCATGGAGTGGATCGCGGTGAGCTGCTGTTGCGCAGCCGCGCTGTTGAAAAGGCCCTGGCCCCGGCGTTTCGGCAGGTGCAGATGATCGAAGGCTTCCGCTACAAGACGGGCTTCGACCTCACCGACTACGAAGACGGCACCGAAAACCCCCACGACGACGCGGCGGTTGAAGCCGCCCTGACCGACAGCGGCGCCAGCTTCGCCGCCCTCCAGCAATGGCAGCACGACCTCGACGGCTTCGCCGCCTTGCCTGCACAAGAGCGCGATCACATCATCGGCCGCCGCCATGGTGACAACGAAGAACTCGAAGACGCCCCCGAATCCGCCCACACCAAGCGCACCGCCCAGGAAAGCTTCACCCCGGAAGCCTTCGTGGTACGCCGCTCGATGCCATGGGCCGAGAACGGCCAGGCCGGGTTGATGTTCCTCGCGTTCGGCCACTCCTTCGATGCGTTCGAGGCGCAACTGCGCCGCATGAGCGGCCTGGAAGACGGGATTGTCGATGGCCTGTACCGCATCAGCACGCCGTTGACCGGCGGTTACTACTGGTGCCCGCCGTTGAAGGATGGCCATTTGGACCTGAGTGCGATCCTCCCGGCAGCAAACCTCTAGACGGTGAGCGCTGGCTTGCGTGGGATAGTTTCAGCACGATCCGCCTGATTCGCGCAGGTGCCTGCCTCGCAGGCACGCTGGAACCGTCTCAGCACACGCCGCCACACACTCGCTACTTGCCGGGTGTCTGTCATACGGGATGCAAGGCGCAATCGTCGAACCGTCCAGGAGCGCTCACACATGCTGATTTCACGTATTTCCATATCGCACGCCTCACCGCCGCCAAGTCCGGCGTCCACGCCCTTTTCGAAGATGTCGGATTCGGACCTGGCCAAAGCCTTTGGTGACAATTTCCAAGCGTTCAAACACCCCACGACGCCGAATGCAACGACGGATAAAATCCGCGAAGTGGCCGGTCGTTCGCTGACGGGCGACGCGCAAAAAGATAAAGAAACGCAACTGGCCCGGGAACTGCTCAAGCCCAATCGCGACAACGTGATGGCCGCACTGGACTCAGTGGATGACAAGGGCAAGCGCGACGGTGTCATCGGGCCGTGGAACCCCCAGATGGCGGCTGACCAGTTGGCCTGCAATCGCTGCATGACGGTGCAAGGGCCCACCCTGCAGATTACCTATTGATCGTGACCTGTTTTCCACCTCCTGGGGCGAGGGTCGGTTTTCAGCACTGTGTCAGTGACTGTGTATCGAACTGTATCCCCGCACCCTCCTGATACACCCGCATGACGTTCTATCGCGTTCGCGACACAGACCGGATACACGCCTGGCGTTAACTCTGTTCACCAGTTGGCGCAGGCGGTCATCGACCCCCAAGGCGCCCTGGCCATACTCAGTCAAGCCAGGAGACTCACCCCATGAAGCGTCCTTACGCAGCCCTCGCGGCAACCCTCGCCCTGTCCCTCAGCGCTTTCGCCACCGTGGCCCATGCCGATGAGCCCAAGCCCCAGGAAAAATGCTTCGGCGTATCCCTCGCCGGTGCCAACGATTGCGCCGCAGGCAAAGGCACCTGGCGTGAGCAGGATGACGCCGTGCTCGGCCAGGATGTGCTGGAACTGATGAATGCCCTGCATATCCCCGAGGCGGTGTTGGCAGGCGTGGAAGTGGGCGGGCGGGTGGCCACGCGTGCAGCGGTGTTGAGGCCGAGCCGTTGTGTGGGGCTTGTCACGCTGAATACGGCGCCCCAAGCCGGTTTTGCCGAAGCCGTGGGCGTGATGGCGAGGACCGGGCACTGGCGAACATGAAAATACTGACAGCCACCCAATCCAGCACTGAAAAAAATCGCCGCAGCCCTTAATCTAAAGGCCTTTGTCACCTGCGCGGATTGTTCATGTCTTCTGTTGCCGATGGGTTGCCCCTCAATAAACGCCTGCCTGCCGTGATCGCGATCTCCCTGGGGATCGGCATGGCGACCCTGGACACGGCCATCGTCAACACGGCGTTGCCGACCCTGGCTGAGGGCATCGGCACTGATTCCGCGTCGGTGATCTGGGTGGTCAACGCCTACCAGTTGGCGATCATTGCCACGGTGCTGCCGTTTGCGTCGCTCAGTGATGTGCTGGGGCACCGCCGGGTGTATCTCGGCGGGCTGCTGCTGTTTATCGTGTCGTCGTTGTTTTGCGGCCTGGCCGGGTCGCTGCTGACGTTGACTGCCGCGCGGGTGGCGCAAGGTCTGGGGGCGGCGGCGATCATGAGTGTCAACACGGCGCTGCTGCGGCATATCTACCCGTCAAAAATGCTCGGGCGCGGCCTGGGCTATAACTCGTTGGTGGTGGGGCTGGCATTTACGTTAGGGCCGACTGCTGCGTCGGCGATCCTGTCGGTGGCGACCTGGCACTGGCTGTACCTGATCAACGTGCCGCTGGGCTTGCTTGCCTTGGCACTGGGCCTGCGTTCATTACCCACGTTGCCGATGACCGGGCATGCCTTTGACCGACTCGCGGCGTTGTTATGTGCCGGGCTGTTTGCCCTGCTGGTGCTGGGGCTCGGCACGGCCGTGCACGGTGCTCAGGGCGCGCTGACGTTGGGCCTGATCGCCGTGGCGCTGGTGTGCGGCGCCTTGCTGCTGCGGCGCCAGGCCGGGCACCCGGCGCCGATGCTGGCACTGGACCTGTTCAAGCGCCCGGTGTTTGCCTTGTCTTCCCTGACCGCTATTTGTGCCTTCAGCGCCCAGGGCCTGGCCTTTGTGTCGCTGCCCTTCTTGTTGCAGGCGGTGCTGGGCCATAGCCAGGTGGAAACCGGTTTCCTGATGACGCCCTGGCCGGCGGTGGTCGCGGTGATGGCGCTGGTGGCGGGGCGCCTCGCCGACCGGGTGTCCCTGGGTTTGCTGTGCGGCATCGGCCTGTTGATGCTCAGCGTGGGGATGGCCGCATTGGCCAGCCTGGACAGCGGCGCCTCGGCGTTTGATATCGGCTGGCGCATGGCGCTGTGCGGCGCCGGGTTTGGATTCTTCCAGTCACCCAACCTCAAGGCGTTGATGACCAGTGCGCCGTTGGCCCGCAGCGGTGGGGCGAGCGGCATCGTGGCGATTTCGCGCTTACTGGGGCAAACGCTGGGGGCGTCGCTGGTGGCCTTGTGTTTCCACCTGTCCCTGGCCAGCGGCCCGCACTCTGCGCTGTGGCTGGGCTGCGGGTTTGCAGCGGTGGGGGCCGTGGCGAGTGGCTTGCGTCTGTTGCCCTATGGGAAAAAGCCATGATTGGGCGTTGTAAAACACCGGTGTGGAAGGCTACCGTGGCGACCTGAATATTTCGGGATGTTTCAGATTTATGTCCAGCCTGGCCCTCCGTACCGCTGATACGAACTCCCGCCGCGCTGCGCTGACCCTGGCTTTATGCTTGCCCAGTGATGTGCTGCTGTACCTGCTGCTGCCGATGGAATCCCAGGCGTTCGGCATCACCCTGGCCCAGGCCGGGGTGCTGCTGGCGGCTAACCGCCTGGTGCGGATTTTCGGCTACCGGCATGTGCTCAATTTCTACGCGCGCAACGGCGACCGCCTGACCTGCATGATTGCCGCCGGTGCGGCGACCCTGTGCGCCGTGGGCAACTCGCTGTTGTCGGGTTTCGCTGCGTTGTTGGGGCTGCGGCTGGTGTGGGGCCTGTGTTTTGCCGCGTTGAACCTGTCCACCCAAGTATTGGCCACCTCGGAACCGGCCGGCGCCGCACGCCGGGCCGGGCGTTCCCGTGCGCTGATCGCCCTCGGGCCGATGCTGGCGCTGCCGTTGGGCGGCTGGTTGACGCTGTGGGCCGGGCCGCGTCCGATCTTTCTGATTCTGGCCGGGTGCTGCCTGGTGGGCGTGTGGATGGCGCGCGGCTTGCCGACGGTGGGGCATGATTTGCACAGCACGCCGGGGCGGCGCTTCAAGTGGCCGGACAGCGTGGCGGTGTGGTCGTTTATCGAAGGGGTGGCGTTGGATGGCCTGTTTATCTTCGGCCTGTCGATCCAGGCGCAGAAGCTGCTGGGCGGTGATGCGGTATTGATCGCCGGTGGCCTGATGGCGCTGCGCTATGTCTCGGAAATGCTCCTGAGCCCGCTGGGCGGCCGTGCGGCCCAGCGCTTTGGCGCCACCTCGATGCTGCTGCTGTTTTCGTTCCTGAGTGCGCTGGCCCTGACCGCATTCGGCAGTTACTGGGTGATCGTCGGTGCGGCGGCGGTGCTGGTGCTGCGCGCGCTGCAACTGCCGCTGGTGACCACCTTGGTGGCCGAGCGCAACCCCGGTTCGATGCGCGTGTCGGCCCTGGCCTCGAATGCCGTGTGGCGGGATATCGGCGCCGGCCTCGGGCCCTTGCTCGCCGGCCTGCTGCTGCCGATTGCCTCGGCGCCGTGGGTGTTCGGTCTGGCGGGCTTGGCGATTGCGGTGAGCGCGGTGTTCTGCTGGCGGGCAAAGCTTTCCAAATGACGCCGTGAGGTGGTGTGTGTCCGTTCAAGAGCATTTCGTAAGCGTGCGAGTCCCTCAGGTTTAAGCGCTTTTAAGCACTTGCAGCCAGGCGGGGTCGAAACGGGTTTGCTCGATATCGATCCCCAGCGCCTGCATCTTGGCTTTATGTGCCTCGACCTCGGCGACCAACTGCACCTGGGCGCTGGAGTTGGCATCCAGTTCATGCATCTGCGTGAGGCCCAGGTGATAGAAACGCAGCACTTTGATCGCCGTCGGGTCACTGGCCTGGACCTGCTCGGTGACCTTGTGCATCACATTGGTCACGCTCATCAGGCAGCGCTTGAGTTGCCAGCCATACACCGCCGGCGCCAGCCACGGCTGAGTCCAGAAGGGGCCACGCACCAGCGCCACGGTGATCAGCACCCCGGCGAAAACGCCGCCGACATTGAAACGTAAATTGTCACCGCCGGGCTCGCCGAACAGCATCACCGCCAGGCTCGACAGCAACATGGCCAGGGCCAGGAACAGCACCGCGACAATCAGCGTGCTGCGCCGGGTCTGCTGGCGGAAGGTGACAGGGTCGCAGGGTTTGAGCTCGAACATCCGGGTCGTATCTCCAGAAGGGGCCAGCATCATCTCACGCTTGGGCAAACAAGTTGAACGATGGCGCAGGGCGGTTTCTCTAAACCTGTGTAGACCCTTTGAGGTGAACCATCATGTCTGAATACAACCAGCCACCGCCCGGCACGCCGAACCCTGACCGCACACCCGGTGAGGAGGAGCGCGACAACGATGCGTTGCGTCCCAACGACCCGGCGGAGCGTCAGGACGACGACGTAGAACGCGTAGAGGAAGACCTGGAAAACCTCCACGACAAGGCCCGCCCGCTTTAAACAAGGCCCGTCCGTTTTTTATAAGGAGAGCACCGTGATTGATACTCCGAAAGGCCCGTCTTCAGACGAGCATTCCAGCGGTAAGGATGAGCTGGGTTTTGACCCGGATTCGCCGGACGTGGCGGATCCGCAGGTTGATCCGATCGGCCCGGCTATTGCACCGTTGGATAAGGACAAGAAAGACAAGGATGAAAAGAAGCCGGCCTATGATCCGTTGGGCGACTTGAAGCCATAAAACCAGCGTTGTGATGAGGGAGCTTGCTCCCTCACCACAGGTGGTGTTGCATTCTTTCCTTCTTCGTCTAGCGACATCTGATTACTTCGGCGCAACCCACGTCACTTCAGTAATCCCAAACTTTTCAGCCCACGGCCGAGTCGTTTTCTTCACCTGCTCGTGCCCCACGCGGCCCACGCGACTCACGTGCGCAATATCGGCATCGACCGCCGCCCAGTGCCAGGCCTCGGCGTTGTTCATCACTTCGGCACGCACCACAAAGGACTTCGGTTTGCCATGCAGTTGGTAGTGGATGGTGTAGATTTTTGCGGTACTCATGTTGCCTCCCTGTGTTGTTATAGATGGATACGGGAGCGTTCAAAAAGGTTCATTCAAAATGACAATCTGCATGCTGGCGCGGCATAGTGACGTCTTCATCTCGCGCCCAAGGATTGCGCCATGCCTCTGCTGACCCATAGCCGCCTCTATCTGCAACGCCTGGGCTATGACGCGCCGCCAGCGCCGACCTTGCAGACGTTGCAGACTCTGCAACTGCGCCATGTGTGCACCTTTGCTTTCGAAAGCCTGTCGACGTTGATGCGCCTGCCGGTGCCGATCGACCTGCCCAGTGTCGAGCAAAAAGTGCTGCTGGAGGGACGGGGTGGTTATTGCTATGAGCTGAACCAGATGTTCCTGGCGCTGTTGCAGGAACTCGGCTTTGATGCACGCGGCATTACCGGCCGGGTGGTGATGGGAGGGCCGCCGGATGCGCACACGGCGCGCACCCATCGCTTGAGCCTGGTGACCCTGGACGGCGTGCGTTATATCAGCGATGTCGGCTTTGGCGGCATGGTGCCCAGCAGCCCGTTGCAGTTGGACACTGAAGCGCTGCAGGTCACGGCGCATGAACCTTATCGCCTGACCTTCGACGGGCAGGGCAGTTACACGCTGTGGGCGCAAGTGGCCGGGGAGTGGCGCGGCTTGTATGTGTTCGATCTGCAAGTACAGACGGGCATCGACTATGAAATCGGCAACTGGTACGTCTCCACGCACCCGGGCTCGCCCTTTGTGGGCCAGCTGAAAGTCGCACGCTTGGCGCCGGGTAAACGCTATACCTTGAACAACGCCAGCTACGCGGTTCATTACCTGGATCGGCCGAGCGAAAAGCGCACGCTCGGCAGTGCCGATGAGCTGCTGGATGTGCTGGGCAGGACCTTTGACATTCAAGTGCCGGTCTCGGCGTCGCTTCGCCAGATCCTTGATAGCCTCGTAGTGGCTGTTTCTTGAGAGTATTGATCCAGAGCCTTCGCTGAACCGTTTTACCTTCAAATCGGTGCAAATTAATTCGAACCTTTCGCGCCAGCAAGGGTTCGAAGCGGTTCCTGAATAATTTGCTCACCAGACAAGGAGATGTAAAACGATGTCCAAGCTATTCGGAAAATTCCTCAAGGGTTCCTCGCTGCTGGCGCTGGTCGCTGCGCCTGCCGCGGTGTTCGCCGCACCGTCCACCGACCCGATTTCCATTTTCGGGATCCTGGGCAGCTACAACGACTTCAAATTCGAAGGCGGCAGCCAAAGCGACAAGAGCCACATGCCGGAAGCGGGCCTGTTCTACAACTTTGGCAACAAGCTCACCGCCGAATCCGGTTTCATCTACCAAGCCGGTATCGAAGCCAAGTACGGCGAAAAGAGCGACAACAAACTCAAGGAAGGCCAGGCCGACCTGGATCTCGGCTGGCGCGCCGCGCTGGATGCGCGCAACTTTGTCGACGTGATCGTGGGCGGGGGCTACAGCTGGACCCGCTACGAGCCGGAAATCAACAACCTTGATGTGAAGCTCACCAATAAATCGCCGTTCGCCAAGGCGGCCCTGGGCTACAACCACCAGTTCGATGACATGACCCTGCGCGTCGAAGCCGGCGCCCGTCGCACTATCGATGGCCGCACCAGGCTCAAGGTGGATGACGTTGGCAGCGACACCGTGGACCTCAAGGACCGCACCAACCCATACGCCGAAGTCAGCCTGCTGATGAATCAGAAAGGCGACTTGCCGGTGATGGCAGGCCTGTACTACACCCGCACCGAATACAAGCTCGACGGTGATTCCGACGTGGCCGACAACACCAAGCTCAAGCGTGATGAGTACGGGTTCAAGGTCGGTATCGCATTCTGACGCCGTTGTAATGGAAAACGCCCCGAATGTTCGGGGCGTTTTTATTGGGGTCATTGCAGGTCAACCCAACGCCGCAAGTTGTGCCACAGTCTCGGGAAAACGCGCCACCAGGCGAATCAGGGTGGCGGCCTGGGCATTAGGTTTGGCCCGGCCTTGCTCCCAGTTTTCCAGCGTACGCGTGTTGGTGCGCAGGTACATGGCGAAGACGGCACGGGAGAGGTTGAGCTGTTGACGCACGGCGACCACTTCCTCTGCGGTGAGCGGCTCCAGGTTGTTGAGATGAACCTTGTGGGTCCGCAGGGTGACTTTGCCTTGGCGTTCGTTTGCCAGGGCGTCGAAGCCTTCGACCAGTTCGGAAAAGATTTCACGTTTCATGATGTGTTCTCGCTTTGATTTCCCTGTCCAGCATGTGTTTTAGGGCTTTTTTGTGCTGTGGCGTCAGGTCGTCCTGTTCATGTTTGCCGTACAGGGTGAATAACCAGAATTGCGTGCCGCCCGACCACCAGTAGTAAATGACCCGCAGGCCACCGCGCTTGCCTTTGTTGCGTCGTTCGTCGACAAAGCGAACCTTGCGTAAACCGCCTGTTCCCTCGATCACGTCTCCCGCTTCCGGGTTCTTCATCAACGCCTGTTGGAAACCGTGGAAAAGCTCGTCACTCAGATAGTCCTTGCGATGCCGCTCGAAGGCCGGCAGTTCGATAAATAGAGCATCCATGTTCTGTACGTAGTCTGCGTATAGTTTGGTGGCCCACCCGCCTTGGGTCAAGTGACCCTGCTGTGGGAACTTTCCTAAAACGCAAACACCATACGGCGGCCCTCATCGGGTAGATGCCAGATAAGGAGGCAGGTGGAGGAGGAAATTTCCCTGAGTAGAGGAGGGTAAAAGCACCGGCCCCAGAAACGCAAAACGGCGCCCGAAGGCGCCGTTTTGTTTGCTGCATCCCGCTAAGCGATCAAACGCCCAGCACCGCGTGCTGCACCAGGGTGAGCAACGGTTGTGGGTAAACACCCAGGAAGAACGCGAGCAGGGCGATGGCCAGCAGCATCACGCCGCCTGCCTTCTGTTCCCAATGCAGCTCGGCATCCACACGACGCAGGTTTGGCTCGATCAGGTACAGGGTGACCATCACGCGCAGGTAGTAGAACACGCCGATGGCGCTGCCCAGGACCAGCGAGGCAACCAGCCACCACTCGTGCGCTTCAACGCCGGTGGCGACGATGTAGAACTTGCCGATAAAGCCAGCAGTCAGCGGGATACCGGCCAGGGACAGCATCATCACAGTCAGTACGGCGGTCAGGTACGGACGGCGCCAGAACAGGCCGCGGTATTCGTACAGGGCGTCGGCGTCGCGGCCTTTGAACGGCGAGGACATCAGCGTGATCACGCCGAACGCGCCGAGGCTGGTGATCACGTAGGTGACCAAGTACACACCCATGGCTTCCACGGCCAGGCCTTTGCTCGCCACCAGGGCGATCAGCAGGTAGCCGAAGTGAGCGATGGACGAGTAACCCAGCAGACGCTTCAGATTGTTCTGCGTCAGGGCCAGCAGGTTGCCGAACAGGATCGACGCGATGGCGATCACGGTCAGTACGGTGCTCAGCACACCGGTGTTGGCGGCAGGGGAGATCTGGAACAGACGCACCATCACCGCAAACACAGCCACTTTCGATGCGGTGGCCAGGAACGCAGCCACCGGCGCCGGGGCGCCTTCGTACACGTCCGGGGTCCACAAGTGGAAGGGCACCAGCGACAGCTTGAACGCCAGGCCGATCAGCATCATGGCCAGGCCCAACTGGGCAATCGGCGCAGGCATGCTGGTGGCCGCCAGGGCGTGACCGATACCGGTGAAGCTCAGGTTGCCGGCTTCGGCGTAGAGCAGGGCCATACCGAACAACAGGAACGCGGAACCGGCCGCCGACAGCACCATGTACTTGATGCCGGCTTCCAGGGAGCGCTTGTTGAAGAAGGCATAGGCCACCAGGCCGTAGGTTGGGATCGACAGCAGTTCCAGGCCGATGAACAAGCCCGCCAGGTGCTGCGCGCTGACCAGCACGATGCCACCGGCCGCAGCCAGCAGGATCAGTAGGTACAGCTCTTCGCGGTTGCCTGGGTAGCCAGTGCCGCCTTCGCCGAGGTAGGCGTGGGCGAGGGTGACGCAAGCCAGGGTCGCGACCAGGATCAGCGCGATGTACAGCAACGCGAAGTCATCGACCATCATCAATGGCGTGACCGCCAGTGGTGCGACCTTGAGGGCCGGGATGATCGAGAGCAGGGCCAGGTTCAAACCGGCACAGGACAGCAGGAACGTTTGCGAGTGATTGCGGCGCCAGGCGATCGCCAGCATCACCACCACGATGGTGAGGCTGTTGATCAGCAGCGGCGCAAGCGCGATAAAGTGTTGGATCGTGAATTCCATAGCGCTCTTACCGGGCCGAAGCGAGTTGAGAGAAGGCGGTGCCGAACCACTGCTGCACGCCATGCATCGTTGCGGCAGAAGTGTCCAGGAACGGTTGCGGGTACACGCCGATGTAGATCAGCAGTACCGCCAGGCCGAGCACCATGATCAGTTCGCGCGCATCCATCCCTTGCAGGACGGTGTCGGACTTGGCCGGGCCGAAGTAGGCGCGGTGGATCATGATCAGCGAGTAGACCGAACCAAACACCAGGCCGGAGGTAGCAATCGCACTGATCCACGGCGTCTGCACGAAGGCACCCATCAGGATCAGGAACTCGCCGATGAAGTTACCGGTACCCGGCAAGCCCAGGGATGCAGCAGCGAAGAACAGGCTGATCGCCGGCAGGTACGCGATGCGCGACCACACGCCACCCATTTCACGCATGTCACGAGTATGCAGGCGCTCGTACAGCTGACCGCTCAGGATAAACAGTGCAGCGGCCGAAACACCGTGGGCCAACATCTGGATCACCGCGCCTTGCAGCGCCAGTTGGCTGCCGGAGTAGATGCCGATCAGTACGAAACCCATGTGGGAAACGGACGAGAAGGCGATCAGACGCTTGATGTCGGTTTGTGCGAAGGCCAGGAACGCGCCGTAGAAAATCCCGATCAGACCCAGGGTCATGGCGATCGGCGCGAACTCGGCCGAAGCATTCGGGAACAGCGGCAAGGCGAAACGCAGCAGGCCGTAGGCAGCGGTTTTCAGCAGGATACCGGCCAGGTCCACGGAACCGGCGGTCGGCGCCTGGGCGTGAGCGTCAGGCAACCAGGAGTGGAACGGCACCACCGGCAGCTTCACCGCGAAGGCGATGAAGAAGCCCAGCATCAGGATGTACTCGGTGGTCAGGGACATCTTGGTCTTCAACAGGTCGGCGTAGTTGAAGGTAATCACGCCCGTGCTGTTGAAGTTGACCAGTACCAGGCCCAGGATCGCCACCAACATGATCAGGCCGGAAGCCTGGGTGAAGATGAAGAACTTGGTCGCCGCGTAGATCCGGGTTTTCTTGCCGTCCGAAGAACTGTGACCCCAGAGCGCGATGAGGAAGTACATCGGCACCAGCATCATTTCCCAGAAGAAGAAGAACATGAACAGGTCGAGGGCGAGGAACACGCCGACCACGCCGCCCAGGATCCACATCAGGTTCAGGTGGAAGAAGCCCACGTGACGCTGGATCTCTTTCCAGGAGCAGAGTACCGAGAGGATACCCAGCAGGCCAGTCAGCAGGATCATCAACAGCGACAGGCCATCGAGGGCCAGGTGCACATTGATGCCGAAGCGCTGGATCCACACGTGCTTGAATTCAAGCGCGAAGGTCGGATCGACACCCGGTGCCGGAGCAAATGAATAGTCGCCATGGGCCCACAGCCAGAGGCCGAGTGCGAGTTCCAGGGACATGGTCAGCAACGCAATCCAGCGGGGGAGGGTGGCGCCGAAGCGTTCACCCATCCAGCAGAGCAGGCCGCCGATAAAGGGGATCAGGATTAGCCAGGGCAGAATCATGACGGGCTCGTTTCCTTTCGCAAGTTCGCAAAGTTCATAGTCATACCGCCACCACCACGATGGCGCCGATCACCAGCACGGCACCGGCCGCCATGGAAGCTGCATACCAACGCAATTGGCCGGTTTCGCTGCGGCTCAGGGCGGTGTGACCGGCCTTGGCGGCACGCGGGATCAAACCGATGGTCTGGTCGAGCGGGTCTTTACGCAGCATGTGGCTGATGGCGAGGTAGGGCTTGACGAACAGTTTGTCGTAGATCCAATCGAAGCCCCAGGCGGCGAACCACCAGGCTGACAGGAAGCGGCCAATGCCACTGTTGGCAACGGCTGTCACGAAGCGACGCTTGCCGAGGAACAGCAGGGCCGCGAGCAGGATACCGGCGATGGCGATGGCGCCCGAGGCGATTTCCAGGCTGTGCTTGGCGGCGCCACCGGCATGGCCGGCGCTTTCCGGCAGTACACCGGCCAAGGGCGGGGTGATCAGCGCGCCGATGAAGGTCGACAGGATGATCAGCACCGACAATGGCAGCCAATGCGAGATGCCGTGGCCTGCGTGTGCTTCGGTCTTGGCTTCACCGTGGAAGGTGATGAAGATCAGGCGGAAGGTGTACAGCGAGGTCATGAATGCACCCACCAGGCCTGCGTACAGCAGGTTCTGGTTACCGCTGGCAAAGGCTTCCCAGAGGATTTCGTCCTTGGAGTAGAAACCGGCGGTCACCAGCGGCAGGGCTGCGAGTGCGGCGCCACCGACGATGAAGCTGGCGTAGGCCAGTGGCAGCTTCTTCCACAGGCCGCCCATCTTGAAGATGTTCTGCTCGTGGTGGCAGGCAACGATCACCGCACCGGAGGCCAGGAACAGCAAGGCCTTGAAGAAGGCGTGGGTCATCAGGTGGAAGATCGCCGCGTCCCAGGCGCCAACGCCCAGGGCCAGGAACATGTAGCCGATCTGGCTCATGGTCGAGTAGGCGAGGATCCGCTTGATATCGGTCTGCACCAGCGCGGCGAAACCGGCGAGTACCAGGGTCACGCCACCGACGATGCCTACAAGATGCAGGATATCCGGTGCCAGGGTGAACAGGCCATGAGTACGGGCGATCAGGTAGACACCGGCGGTGACCATGGTTGCCGCGTGGATCAGTGCGGAAACCGGGGTAGGGCCCGCCATCGCGTCCGCCAGCCAGGTTTGCAGGGGCAGTTGCGCGGATTTACCCACGGCGCCGCCCAGCAGCATCAGGGTGGCTAGGGTGATCCAGAAGTCGCCGACCTGGAATTTCTGCGGTGCCAGCACCAGCAGTTCCTGGATGTTCAGCGTGCCCACCTGTTGGAACAGGATGAACAGACCGATGGCCATGAACACGTCGCCGATCCGGGTGACGATAAAGGCTTTAAGTGCCGCGTTACCGTTGTTGCGGTTGCTGTAGTAGAAACCGATCAACAGGTACGAGCACAGGCCCACGCCTTCCCAACCGAAGTACAGGAACAACAGGTTATCGCCGAGCACCAGGAACAGCATGCTGGCGATAAACAGGTTGGTGTACGAGAAGAAGCGCGAGTAACCCGCTTCACCGCGCATGTACCAGGACGCGAACAGGTGGATCAGGAAGCCCACGCCGACAACCACGCCGAGCATGGTGATCGACAGGCCGTCGACGTAGAGGGCGAAGTTAGGCTTGAAGCCTTCCACCGACATCCACTGCCACAGTACCAGGGTGTAGTGACCGCCTTCCGGCGGCGCCACGTTGAATTGCCAGATGACATAGGCGGCAACGATGGCCGACAAGCCAATGGAACCCACGCCCACCAGGGCCGAGAGGTTTTCCGACCAGCGTCCACGGGAGAACGACAGCAGCAGGAAACCGATCAGGGGGAATACGAAAGTCAGAAAGATCATGTTCATCCGCGCATCTCACTGGCAGCGTCGATATCAAGCGTGTGGAAGCGACGATACAGTTGCAGCAGGATCGCCAGGCCAATACTGGCCTCGGCGGCTGCCAGGCTGATCACCAGGATGAACATGACTTGTCCATCCGGCTGGCCCCAACGTGCACCCGCAACGATGAACGCCAGTGCGGCGGCGTTCATCATGATTTCCAGGCTCATCAACACGAACAGAATGTTACGGCGGACCATCAGGCCGAGCAGGCCAAGGCAGAACAGGATGCCGGCGACCGCCAGACCATGCTCCAAAGGGATAGCAGGCATCGTCATTGCTCCTTGGCTTCGTTGCGGCCCAAGTGGAAGGCAGTGATGGCTGCGGCGAGCAGCAGCATCGACGCCAGTTCGACCACCAGCAGGTACGGGCCGAACAGGCTGATGCCCACGGCTTTCGCGTCTACGGTGGTGTGGCCGATGGCCTGGCCGCTCTGGTGAGCGAACAGCACATACAGCAGTTCACCCAGCAGCAGGGCTGCGAGGACAACCGGGCCGAGCCAGATGCCGGGCTTGAGCCAGACGCGCTCCTGGGCGACCGAAGCCGGCCCCAGGTTGAGCATCATCACCACAAACACGAACAGCACCATGATGGCGCCGGCGTAGGCGATCACTTCCAGCACACCGGCGAACGGTGCGCCGAGGCTGAAGAAGGTCATGGCCACGGCGATCAGTGAAATGATCAGGTAGAGCAGGGCGTGCACAGGGTTGGTGTTGGTGATCACGCGAAGCGTGGACACAACCGCGATACCCGATGCGAAATAGAAAGCGAATTCCATCTTTCTTCCTTAAGGCAGCAAGCTCTTCACGTTGATCGGCTCGGCTTCGTTTTGTGCGGCGCCTTTCGGCTTACCGGCAACGGCCATACCTGCAACACGATAGAAGTTATAATCAGGGTTTTTACCGGGACCAGAGATCAGCAGATCTTCTTTCTCGTACACCAGGTCCTGACGTTTGAACTCGGCCATCTCGAAATCCGGTGTGAGCTGGATCGCGGTGGTCGGGCAAGCTTCCTCGCAGAGGCCGCAGAAAATGCAGCGCGAGAAGTTGATGCGGAAGAAGTCCGGGTACCAGCGACCGTCTTCGGTTTCAGCTTTCTGCAGGGAGATGCAACCCACCGGGCACGCCACGGCGCACAGGTTGCAGGCTACGCAACGCTCTTCGCCATCGGGGTCGCGGGTCAGCACGATGCGGCCGCGATAGCGCGGCGGCAGGTACACCGCTTCTTCCGGGTATTGCAGGGTGTCGCGTTTGCGGAAGCCGTGACCGAACACCATCACCAGGCTTCGCAACTGGGTACCGGTACCCTTAACGATGTCGCCAATATATTTGAACATGGGTCAAATCCTCACTGAACCGCGGCCGCTGGCGTGTTCAACAACACAACGGCAGCAGTCACCAGCAAATTGATCAGGGTCAGTGGCAGGCAGAAGCGCCAGCTGAAATCCATCACCTGGTCGTACCGTGGACGCGGAATGGAAGCGCGCAGCAGGATAAACAACATGATGAAGAACGCGGTCTTCAGGAAGAACCAGAAGAACGCCAACTGCGGCAGGATGCCGAATGGACCGTGCCAGCCGCCGAAGAACAGTGTGACCAGCAGGGCCGAGATCAAGATGATGCCGATGTATTCACCGACGAAGAACATGCCCCATTTCATACCGGCATATTCAATGTGGTAACCGTCGGCCAGTTCCTGTTCCGCTTCCGGCTGGTCGAACGGGTGACGGTGAGTCACGGCGACGCCAGCGATGAAGAAGGTACAGAAGCCGAAGAACTGCGGAATGATGAACCACAGGTTCTGCGCTTGGTACTCAACGATGTCGCGCATGTTGAACGAGCCGACCTGCACCACGATGCCCATCAGCGCGAGGCCCATGAACACTTCGTAGGACACGGTCTGGGCCGAGGCCCGCAAGCTGCCCAGCAGCGCGAACTTGTTGTTACTCGACCAACCGGCGAACAGCACCGCGTAGACCGACAGACCGGCCATGGCGAAGAAGAACAGCAAGCCGATGTTCAGGTCCGCCACGCCCCAGGTCGGGGTGATCGGGATAACGGCGAAGGCGATCAGCAAGGCGCTCATGGCCACGACCGGTGCCAGGGTGAAGATCACCTTGTCGGCAAACGGTGGGGTCCAGTCTTCCTTGAAGAACATTTTCAGCATGTCGGCAGCGATCTGGAACATGCCGAATGGGCCAACGCGGTTCGGACCGTAACGGTCCTGCCACCAGCCCAGCAGGCGACGTTCGACGAAGCTGAGCAGGGCGCCCGCGACGACCACGGCCAACAGGATCACGATGGCCTTGACGACCGAGATGATCACGTCGATCACTTCAGGGGTGAACCAGGTCATTGCGCTGCCTCCTGCAGACCGTCAACGGTTTTGCCAAAGATCGCCGGTGGAATGCCGGCGAGGCCTTTAGGCAGTGCAACCAGGCCGGCACCCAATGCTTCGTTGATGCGCAGCGGCAGACGCAAGGTCTGGCCGGCCACGTTCAGGCTGAGCAGGGCACCGTCGTTGACGCCCAGGCGGTCGGCTTCGGACTTGGCCAGGGATACGTAGGCTTCTGGAATGCGCTCTTGTACCGGCGCGGCTTTCGAAGAGTTCTCTTCGCTGCCGAACAGGTGGAAGAACGGCACAACCTGCCAGGTACCCTGGGCCGGGTTGAACGGACGCGGTACGGCAGCGAACCAGTTCAGCGAGTCGCCCTGGGTCTCGATCAGGCGGGTGCCTGGGTCGCCAGCGCGGATATGACCCCCGACTTCGTCCTGGAACTTGTTCCAGGCCTGTGGCGAGTTCCAGCCCGGCGACCAGGCAAACGGCACCTGTTGACGGGGCTCGACCGAACCCGAGTAACCTTCCATGGAGAAGGCGAACGCGGTGTCGTTGTCTTGCGGGGTACGCGGTTCATGCACGCTGATGTCGGCGCGCATGGCGGTACGACCGGAGTAACGCAGCGGCTCACGGGCGAGTTTCATGCCCTTGATGCGGAACGCGGCGGACGGTGCTGCGTCGACGATCCGCGCCAGCTGCGGCGCGCTTGCGGCGGCGGCGGCGGTGACGTGGTCGAGCTGAGTCCAGTCGATTGGCTGGTTCAGCAAGGTGGCGCGCAGGGCATGCAGCCAGCGCCAGCCTTCATGGACCAGGATGCTGGCGTCCATGTACTTCGGATCGAACACCTGGAAGAAGCGCTGGGCGCGGCCTTCCTGGCTGACCAGGGTACCGTCGCCTTCGGCGAAGGTGGCGGCCGGCAGCACCAGGTCGGCGCGCTCGCTGGTGGCGGTTTTCTGGTGGTCGGCGACGATCAGGACTTTGGCGGCGTTCAGCGCAGCGTCAACCTTGGCGGCATCGGTGCGGGTGTACAGGTCGTTTTCCAGCACCACGATGGCGTCGGCGTTGCCGTCGGTCACCGCTTGCAGCGCGGCGTCCAGCGACTCGCCACCGAGCATGGCCAGGCCGAGGCTGTTGGCTTCCGGCACGACCAGGCTGATGGAACCGTTCTTGTCGCGCAGCTTCAAGGCCTTGGCGATGTTGGCGGCGGCTTCGATCAGTGCCTTGGAACCCAAGGAGGTGCCGGCAATGATCAATGGGCGCTTGGCGGCCAACAGGGCGTCGGCGATGCGCTGGGCCAGTTCACCGGCTTCAGCGTCCAGGCCTTCGACGGCCGGTGCGCTGGCGTCCAGGGCGTGGGCCACGGCAAAACCGATGCGCGCCAGGTCATCTGGAGCCGCATGGACGCATTCTTCAGCGATATCGTCGAGCTTGGTTTCAGCGAGGCTTGCGATAAACAGCGGGTTCAGCGCGTGCTGGCCGATGTTTTTCACGGCGGCATCGAGCCAAGGCTGGACGCGCATGGCGTCGGCCATGTCTTCGGCCTTGCCTTTCACCGACTGGCGCAGCGACAGCGCGATACGCGCGGCGGTCTGGGTCAGGTCTTCACCGAGCACGAAGATCGCATCGTGATCTTCGATGTCGCGCATGTTCGGAACGGGCAGCGGGCTGTCGTTCAGCACTTGCAGGACCAGGCGGATGCGCTCCAGCTCACCGGCTTCGATACCGGAGTAGAAGTGCTCGGCGCCCACCAGCTCACGCAACGCGTAGTTGCTTTCGAGGCTGGCACGCGGCGAACCGATACCGACAATGTTACGGCCGCGCAGGAGGTCGGCGGCTTTATCCAGCGCCGCGTCGAGGCTCAGCTTGGCGCCATCGGCCACCAGCGGCTGGCGTGGGCGGTCTTCGCGGTTGACGTAGCCATAGCCGAAACGGCCCCGGTCGCACAGGAAGTACTGGTTGACCGAGCCGTTGAAGCGGTTTTCGATGCGACGCAGTTCGCCGTAGCGCTCGCCTGGGGAGATGTTGCAACCGCTGGAGCAGCCATGGCAGATGCTCGGCGAGAATTGCATGTCCCACTTACGGTTGTAGCGCTCGGAGTGAGTCTTGTCGGTGAACACACCGGTCGGGCAGACCTCGGTGAGGTTGCCGGAGAACTCGCTTTCAAGTACGCCGTCTTCAACGCGACCGAAGTACACGTTGTCGTGGGCGCCGAATACGCCGAGGTCGGTGCCGCCGGCGTAGTCCTTATAGAAGCGCACGCAGCGATAGCAGGCGATGCAGCGGTTCATTTCGTGGGAAATGAACGGGCCCAGTTGCTGGTTCTGGTGGGTACGCTTGGTGAAGCGATAGCGGCGCTCGTTGTGGCCGGTCATCACCGTCATGTCTTGCAGGTGGCAGTGACCGCCTTCCTCACAGACCGGGCAGTCGTGGGGGTGGTTGGTCATCAGCCATTCGACGACACTGGCGCGGAACGCCTTGGATTCTTCATCGTCGATGGAGATCCAGGTGTTGTCGGTGGCTGGGGTCATGCAGGACATGACGATACGACCACGCGTGTCGTTCTCGTCGGTGTACTGCTTGACCGCGCACTGGCGACAGGCACCGACGCTACCAAGCGCGGGGTGCCAGCAGAAATACGGGATGTCGAGGCCGAGTGAGAGACATGCCTGTAACAGGTTGTCCGCCCCATCGACTTCGAGCGCTTTGCCGTCTACGTGGATAGTGGCCATGGTTCAAAGTTCTTCGTTGGCCCGTTGTCAGCGGGCGTGGCTAATGGAATCTTGTTATTCATGGGCATCAACACAGCCTTTACGGCGTCAGCCCATGAGCAGGTGAAGGGCACGGACCCTTCGCCTGTTTTAAGCGTTACGCGCCGACTACGATCGGCCTCGCCAGAGGCGGGACGGCGGCGCTGGTAGGCGCGATGCCGGCTTCGAACTCCGAGCGGAAGTATTTGATTGCGCTGCCCAATGGCTCCACGGCGCCCGGTGCGTGAGCACAGAAGGTCTTGCCTGGGCCGAGGAAACCGACCAGGCCCAGCAGGGTCTCGATGTCACCCTCGCGGCCTTCGCCGTTTTCCAGGGCCATCAGCAGCTTGACGCTCCATGGCAGACCGTCGCGGCAGGGGGTGCAGAAGCCGCAGGATTCGCGGGCGAAGAACTGCTCCATGTTGCGCAGCAACGAGACCATGTTCACGGTGTTGTCGACCGCCATCGCCAGGCCGGTACCCATCCGTGTGCCCACCTTGCCGATGCCGCCGGCATACATTTGTGCGTCGAGGTGCTCGGGCAGCAGGAAACCGGTACCGGCGCCGCCTGGTTGCCAGGCCTTCAAGGTGTAGCCGTCGCGCATGCCGCCGGCGTAGTCCTCGAACAGCTCGCGGGCGGTCACGCCGAAAGGCAGCTCCCACAGGCCAGGGTTCTTGACCTTGCCGGAGAAGCCCATGAGCTTGGTGCCCATGTCTTCGCTGCCTTCGCGGGCCAACGATTTGTACCAGTCCACGCCGTCGGCGATGATCGCCGGCACGTTGCACAAGGTTTCAACGTTGTTCACGCAGGTCGGCTTGCCCCACACGCCCACGGCGGCGGGGAAGGGCGGCTTGGAGCGCGGGTTGGCGCGGCGGCCTTCGAGGGAGTTGATCAGTGCGGTTTCTTCACCGCAGATATAACGCCCGGCGCCGGTGTGCACGAACAGTTCGAAGTCAAAGCCCGAACCGAGGATGTTCTTGCCCAAGAGGCCGGCGGCCTTGGCTTCTTCCACGGCACGGTTGAGGTGCTTGGCGGCGGTGGTGTATTCGCCACGCAGGAAGATGTAGCCCCGGTAGGTTTTCAGCGCGCGGGCGCTGATCAGCATGCCTTCGATCAGCAGATGGGGCAGTTGCTCCATCAGCATGCGGTCTTTCCAGGTATTGGGCTCCATTTCATCCGCGTTGCACAGCAGGTAGCGGATGTTGATGGATTCGTCCTTGGGCATCAGGCCCCACTTCACGCCCGTGGGGAAGCCTGCACCGCCGCGGCCTTTGAGGCCGGCGTCTTTCACGGTCTGGACGATGTCGTCCTGGGCCATGTCGGCGAAGGCTTTGCGCGCAGCGGCGTAGCCGTTCTTGGCCTGGTACTCGTCGAGCCACACGGGCTCGGCATCGTCACGCAGGCGCCAGGTCAGCGGGTGGGTCTCAGGCGAACGCTTGATCAGGTTGGCCGGGCCGAAAGAAGTCAGGGTCATGGGTAGCCCTCGAGCAATTGGGTCACGCCAGCGGGCTGCACGTCACCGAATGTGTCGTCGTCGATCATCAACGCCGGCGCCTTGTCGCAGTTGCCCAGGCAGCACACCGGCAGCAGCGTGAAGCGGCCGTCCGGAGTGGTCTGGCCGAGGCCGATGCCCAGCTTGTTCTGGATCTCGCTGACCACGGACTCGTGGCCACCGATGTAGCAGACCATGCTGTCGCACACGCGAATGATGTGGCGACCCACCGGCTGGCGGAAGATCTGGCTGTAGAACGTGGCCACGCCTTCAACGTCGCTCGCGGGGATGCCGAGGATCTCGCCGATGGCGTAGAGGGCGCCGTCGGGCACCCAGCCACGTTCCTTCTGGACGATCTTCAGCGCCTCGATCGACGCCGCGCGCGGGTCTTCGTAGTGATGCAGCTCGTGCTCGATGGCCGAGCGCTCGGTTTCACTCAGGGTGAAACGGTCTGTCTGGATAAGCGTGCTGTTCATGCTTAGCGGTCCACGTCGGCCATAACGAAATCGATACTACCCAGGTACGCAATCAAGTCCGCGACCATCTCGCCTTTGATCACCGAAGGGATCTGCTGCAAGTGCGGGAAGCTTGGCGTACGAATCCGGGTGCGGTAGCTCATGGTGCCGCCATCGCTCGTCAGGTAATAACTGTTGATACCCTTGGTCGCTTCGATCATCTGGAAGGACTCGTTGGCCGGCATCACCGGGCCCCACGAAACCTGCAGGAAGTGCGTGATCAGGGTTTCGATGTGCTGCAGCGTGCGCTCTTTCGGCGGCGGCGTGGTCAGCGGGTGATCCGCCTTGTACGGGCCGGCCGGCATGTTGCGCATGCACTGCTCGATGATCTTCAGGCTCTGGCGCATTTCTTCGACGCGCACGATGCAACGGTCGTAGGCATCGCCATTGGCCGCCAGCGGCACTTCGAACTCGAAGTTCTCGTAGCCCGAGTACGGGCGCGCCTTACGCAGGTCGAAATCGCAGCCAGTCGAGCGCAGGCCGGCACCGGTGACGCCCCATTCCAGGGCCTCTTTGGTGTTGTAGGCGGCGACGCCGATGGTGCGGCCCTTGAGGATGCTGTTGTCCAACGCAGCCTTTTGGTACTCGTCCAGACGCTTGGGCATCCAGTCGATGAATTCCTTGACCAGGCGCTCCCAGCCATTCGGCAGGTCGTGGGCCACGCCGCCAATGCGGTACCAGGCCGGGTGCAGGCGGAAACCGGTGATGGCTTCGATGACCTTGTAGGCGCGCTGACGGTCGGTGAAGGTGAAGAACACCGGGGTCATGGCGCCGACGTCCTGGATATAGGTACCCAGGAACAGCAGGTGGCTGGTGATCCGGAAGAACTCGGCCATCATGATGCGGATGGTGTCGACGCGGTCCGGTACCTTGATGCCAGCCAGCTTCTCGACCGAGAGCACGTACGGCAGGTTGTTCATCACGCCGCCGAGGTAGTCGATACGGTCGGTGTACGGGATGAAGCTGTGCCACGACTGACGTTCCGCCATCTTCTCGGCACCACGGTGGTGGTAGCCGATGTCCGGTACGCAGTCGACGATTTCTTCGCCGTCCAGTTGCAGGATGATACGGAAGGCACCGTGAGCCGAAGGGTGGTTCGGGCCCAGGTTGAGGAACATGTAGTCCTCGTTGGTGCCGGAGCGCTTCATGCCCCAGTCTTCCGGACGGAAGCGCGCAGCTTCTTCTTCAAGCTGCTGCTTGGCGAGGTTGAGGCTGAAGGGGTCGAATTCGGTGGCGCGCGCAGGGAAGTCCTTGCGCAGCGGGTGACCTTCCCAGGTCGGCGGCATCATGATGCGCGTCAGGTGCGGGTGGCCCGGGAAGTCGATCCCGAACATGTCCCAGACTTCGCGTTCATACCAGCTGGCGTTCGGCCAGATACCGGTGACGGTCGGCACGCTCAGATCGCTCTCGGACAGGGCGACCTTGATCATCACGTCGCTGTTACGCTCGATCGACAGCAGGTGGTAGAACACGGTGAAATCGGCGCCGCTCGGCAGCCCCTGGCGCTTGGTGCGCAGACGCTCGTCCACGCCATGCAGGTCATAGAGCATGACGTACGGCTTGGGCAGGTTGCGCAGGAAGGTCAGGACTTCGACAAGCTTGGCACGCGCCACCCACAGCACCGGCATACCGGTGCGTGTGGCCTGGGCGGTGAAGGCGTCAGGGCCAAAACGGTTATTGAGTTCGACGACCACATCCTGGTCGTCTGCCTTATAAGGCGGGATGTACAGAGCACTGCCTGTAGTCATGGTTTTTTATCGCTTTCGGTCAACGTAAAGAATGAAGCCAGGTTTTCGTTCTATAAAAGAAGCGGTGCTGGATCAGACTTCGTCGGGGCTGCGCAGGTTGGTGACTGCGATTCGCTGTTCGCGGCGTTGTTCCTTTTGCGAAGGCATCTCGGCGCGGTACACGCCTTGATCGCCGACGACCCAGGAAAGCGGGCGACGCTCCTTGCCAATCGATTCCTGCAATAGCATCAAGCCTTGCAGGAAAGCTTCAGGGCGGGGCGGGCAGCCAGGCACGTAGACGTCCACGGGCAGGAACTTGTCCACCCCTTGAACGACGGAGTAGATGTCGTACATGCCACCGGAGTTGGCGCACGAACCCATGGAGATAACCCACTTTGGCTCGAGCATTTGCTCGTAGAGACGCTGAATGATCGGCGCCATCTTGATAAAGCAGGTACCGGCGATAACCATGAAATCCGCCTGGCGCGGCGATGCCCGGATAACTTCGGCGCCAAAGCGCGCGATGTCGTGGGGCGCCGTGAAGGCGGTGGTCATTTCCACGTAGCAGCAGGACAGACCGAAGTTGTACGGCCACAGGGAGTTTTTACGCCCCCAGTTGACCGCGCCACTCAGCACGTCTTCCAGCTTGCCCATGTAGATGTTTTTGTGGACTTGGTCTTCTAACGGATCGGAGACGGTTTCCCGTTCGCCGATAGGGTACTGATCGTTAGGAGCATCCGGGTCGATCCTGGTGAGATTGTATTGCATCGCCAAAGCCTCATTGTTTCAGCTTCGCTTGCCGCTTACGACGAGCTTCCGGAGCCCAATCAAGGGCGCCCACTCGGAATAGGTAGACAAGGCCTGCCAACAGAATTGCTATGAAAACGAGAGCTTCGACGAATCCGGTCCAGCCGCTTTCGCGGACGGACACAGACCAGGCAAAGAGAAAAAGGGCTTCGATATCGAAGATCACGAAGAGCATCGCGACCAGATAGAATTTGGCTGAGAGCCGCAAGCGGGCGCCACCTGTAGGCAGCATGCCGGACTCGAACGGTTCATTTTTGCTGCGGCCCCAGGCTTTTGACCCGAGGAGGCTGGAGACACCAAGCATGAAGGCGCAAAGGCCGACAACACCGAGAAGGAAAATGGCAAAGCCCCAGTTGTGGGCCATGAGTCCTGTCGCTTCGGTCATGCTGGAAATCCTTAACAGAGAGCAAAGGTCTCTGAGCTCGAAAAAGTAACGATGCAGTGACGATATGTCGCACTGCAATCAATCGCGGTGATTTTATGGCTAAACACCGGGCAAGTAAAATTCCTATAGCGAAATTATTCGATGGAATAAGCACATAGTGCACCTTCTTGGGGCTGTAGCCCTTATGGGGCGGGCATTAGCGGGCATTTAATCAAATGTGTTTTGTTTAACCGGTAACGAAGTTTTCATGCTCCAAATGATAATGAATATTGTTTGCGTGGGGTTTAAGCGATTGTTTCTCATGCAGCGAGGGAAGTTGCCGTTACTTGCTTGATTACCGCTTAGTTGCTGACGCGGATCTTTTAACCGATTTATCCGACGCAAATACCGCTCTGGATCAATATTTTGCCCAAAATCTTCAGGCCGCATGCGTTCCCACAGTTGGATGCTCATTGGCCCGGGGCGGATCGCTCAGGCAAAAAAAACGCCCCGAACCAGTCGGGGCGTGATTGTTGTGCGGCACTGCGGTTAGGTCTTCCTTGCGGCCGCAGTGGCCGTGTACGCGGTGCTTAGTGGAACTGCTCTTCTTCGGTCGAGCCGGTCAGCGCGGTCACGGACGAGGTGCCGCCCTGGATCACGGTGGTCATGTCGTCGAAGTAGCCGGTGCCCACTTCCTGCTGGTGCGCCACGAAGGTGTAACCCTTGGCGGCGTCAGCGAACTCTTGCTCCTGCAGCTTCACGTAGGCGGTCATGTCGTTGCGGGCGTAGTCGTGCGCCAGGTTGAACATGCTGTGCCACATGTTGTGAATGCCGGCCAGGGTGATGAACTGGTGCTTGTAGCCCATGGCTGACAGTTCGCGCTGGAACTTGGCGATGGTTGCGTCGTCCAGGTTCTTCTTCCAGTTGAAGGAAGGCGAGCAGTTGTAGGACAGCAGTTGGTCCGGGTATTCCTTTTTGATCGCTTCGGCGAAGCGACGGGCTTCGTCCAGGTCCGGTTTGGCGGTTTCGCACCAGATCAGGTCGGCGTACGGCGCATAGGCCAGGCCGCGGGCGATGGCCTGGTCGAGACCGGCGCGCACTTTATAGAAGCCTTCCTGGGTGCGTTCGCCCGTTACGAACGGCTGGTCGTAGGGGTCGCAGTCCGAGGTCAGCAGGTCAGCGGCGTTAGCATCGGTACGGGCCAGGATGATGGTCGGTGTGCCGGCAACGTCAGCGGCCAGGCGGGCAGCGGTCAGCTTCTGTACGGCTTCCTGGGTCGGAACCAATACCTTGCCGCCCATGTGGCCGCATTTCTTCACCGACGCCAGTTGGTCTTCGAAGTGCACGCCGGCAGCGCCGGCCTCGATCATGCTCTTCATCAGTTCGTAGGCGTTCAGTACGCCGCCGAAACCGGCTTCAGCGTCCGCCACGATCGGCGCGAAGTAGTCGATGTAGCCTTCATCGCCCGGGCCTTTACCGGCTTTCCACTGGATCTGGTCGGCGCGGCGGAACGAGTTGTTGATGCGCTTGACCACGGTCGGTACTGAGTCCACCGGGTACAGCGATTGGTCGGGGTACATGGATTCAGCGGAGTTGTTGTCCGCTGCCACTTGCCAGCCGGACAGGTAGATCGCCTGGATACCGGCTTTTACCTGTTGGACTGCCTGGCCGCCAGTGAGGGCGCCCATGCAGTTGACGAAATCTTTCTCGGGGCGGAAGGACGGCTTGGCACCCTGGGTGACCAGCTTCCACAGTTTTTCGGCGCCGAGTTTTGCAAAGGTGTGCTCAGGTTGAACCGAGCCACGCAGGCGGACGACGTCAGCAGCGGAATAAGCGCGGGTCACGCCTTTCCAGCGTGGGTTTTCAGCCCAGTCTTTCTCGAGGGCTGCAATTTGCTGTTCGCGTGTCAGTGCCATGGGAAAAAACCTCGTCGCGTCTTGTTTGAAGTATCCGTTTGCCAGCCACGCATTCATTGCGTGGGCAGGGCTGCTCGCTGACCAGAAGCTTAGGTGGTCAAGTCAGGTTTGGCGGGGAATGCGACGGGATGAACGATGGCTCAAGGGAGAGTTGAGCAGGTAAGGGCGAACTGCGAACGGTCTTCGGGCGTCGTGGGCCTTTGTACGATCCATCAGTGTGTAGCCGGGTTACCTGGTTAGCTTCCGTCCCTCGGGACAACTTCGTTCCAGTCGCAACCTCGTCAAACACACCTTGTGGGCGGTACAGACACGAATCGGCTCAGGTGGGTAACTTGGAGCGACGATCCGAAGGCCCTTGCCAGGGCCCCTGATTAGCGGGAGCGAGGCCATCATGCCCATGCTTTTTTGGATCGTCAAATGTTTTGTAGTGCTTTTTTTCAAGCACTACATCTTTAGTCTAAGACGACTCGTCAGTCAGTTTTTGGTGCTTCAGTTCAAGGTGTCGATTTTAACCCGTACCGTCAGGTCATCGCGACCCTGAGTAGAGTAGCTGCGGGTTGTAGAGGATTTGTCGGCCTGGGTCTCGCGATTGATGCCAGCCAGGGAGATCCACTCGCCCAGCCGCCCACTGACGGTTGTGTCGGTGCTTTGCACGTTCACTACATCGGGACGTTCCTGGCTCATGCGGTCACGGTTGGTGCTGATCGCCAGATGAACGGTCTCGCCGGTGACGCTGGCGGTCACGTAGAAGCCCTGGGTCACGTTGCGATACTGAGTCTGGTTTTGCAGTCGGCCGTAGCTGTCCTGCTGGGTGGTGGTCAGCGGCACGCTCTGGCCGACCTGGATCAGTGCGGGGACGCCTTCGCTGGCCTGGATCTGCTGGATGCCGCCATCGCGGCTGGTGGTGCCGTAGCTGATGATGCGGGTTTGGCTATCGCCGCTGTTCTGCTGGTTGTTTTCGTTGGTGTCGACGGTGATCAGCAGGCGTTTGGCGGGTGTGTCGAGTTGAGAAAGCAGGGCACGCAGGTCCTGGATCTTGGCGGGGGCGGCATTCACGATCAACTGGTTGCCGTAAGCGCTGACGGTGCCGTCCTTGCCGATGAAGTTCTGTGCCACGGGGAGCAGATCGGCGCTGGTGCGGTTGCTCAGGTTGACGACTTCGGTGTCGGCCACGGCCGAGACGCTGGCGGTCAGGAGGAGGGCGGTGAGCAGGGTGCGTAGGGACATGTCCGTTATCTCTGCGAGTCAAAGGCTGGATAGTGCCAGTTTGTCGGCCTGGCAGGTCGCAAATTGAATCGTAGACGGCAAAATGCCCTGGCAGGGCAGGGCATTTTGAGGTGTTGCTGATATGGCTATCGGGAGCAAGCCCCCTCCCACTTTTTGACCGAGTAAGTCCTTTGGAATGCGGGCCAAGTGTGGGAGGGGGCTTGCCCCCGATGGCAGCGACGCGGTCTCGGATCAGGCCCCGCGCACCATATCGACATGCGGAATCCCGACTTCCAGGAATTCCTCGCTGACGATCTTGAAGCCCAGCCGCTCATAAAACGGCGCCGCATACACCTGCGCACTCAGGAACTGCTTGGCCTGGCCGCGCTGCTCGGCTACACCAATCACCGCAGCCATCAGCTTGTCGCCGACCTTCAGCCCGCGCCAGTCCTTGAGTACCGACACGCGGCCGATCTCGCCGCTGGGCAACAGGCGCGCGGTGCCAATCGGAAAATCGCCTTCAAATGCGAGGAAATGCACCGCGCCGGCGTCGTCCGCATCCCACTCCAGCTCCGGTGGGACCGATTGTTCAGCGATAAAGACCGCTTCACGAATGCGCCGAATCTCGGCGATATCCTTTTGCCAATCCGCGACACTGACGTGAATCTTATTCATCGGCAAATCCCAGGCTTCCTTGCTTGACCAGTTCGCACAGCAGATCGCGGCCGTCTTCATCCGCCAGCCATTCCCCAAGGTTCTCGCTGTGCAGTGCATCGGCCGAGCACACCAGCTTCAGCAGCTCACGCAGCTTGCCGGGCAGGTAACGGCTCTGGCCGCTGGCGAACAGCAGCACGTCGTCGTCGACTTCGGACCAGGCCAGGCGCGCGCTTGGGTTGCGCACCAGGATCGCGCCATCTTGCAGGCTGCTGATGAAGTCTTCTTCACCCAGTTCTTCACCGGCCACCAGTTCCGGGTAGCGCGGTTCGGTCATGAACTGGCCGAACCAGGTCAGCAGCATGCGCTCGTCGCTCATGTGCTCGGCCAGCAGGCTCTTGAGGCGGTCCAGCGCGTCGCTCTGGATCTGGTGGGGGTCGCTGACCGGCTGGGCGTCGGCGTCGGTGTAGCGCTCTTCGTCAGTCAGGTACTGGCTGAGGAAGTCGGTGAAGTGGGTCAGCACTTCGGCGGCGCTCGGTGCGCGGAAACCCACGGAGTAGGTCATGCAGTCGTCTTCGGCAATGCCGAAGTGCGCCAGGCGCGGTGGCAGGTAGAGCATGTCGCCCGGTTCCAGCACCCATTCGGCGCTTTCTTCGAATTCGGCGAGGATGCGCAAGTCGGCGTGCTGCAGCAGCGGGCTCTCGGAGCTGCACATTTGGCCGATCTTCCAGTTGCGCTTGCCCTGGGCTTGCAGCAGGAACACGTCGTAGTTGTCGAAGTGCGGGCCGACGCTGCCGCCGGGTGCGGCGAAGCTGATCATCACGTCGTCAATGCGCCAGCTGGGCAGGAAGCGGAACTGCTCCAGCAGCTCGGCCACTTCCGGCACGAACTGGTCGACCGCCTGCACCAGCAGCGTCCACTCGCGCTCAGGCAGGGTGCTGAAGGCATCTTCGGCGAACGGGCCGCGACGCAATTCCCACGGACGCTCGCCGTGTTCAATTACCAGGCGCGACTCGACTTCTTCTTCCAGCGCCAGGCCGGCGAGTTCGTCGGCGTCGATCGGGCTTTCGAAATCAGGGATGGCCTGACGGATCAGCAGCGGCTTTTTCTGCCAGTAGTCGCGCAGGAATTCCCGTGCCGTGATGCCGCCCAGAAGTTGAAGAGGGATATCAGGATTCATGTGTAACCTATTGAAAAAAAGCACTTTTCAGACTGGAATAAAAACGCCCGGCGCGGCCGGGCGTCTCAAAGGGGCTTGCGTGGATCAGATGCGCTTGGCTTGCTCTACAGCATTGCCGATGTAGTTGGCCGGGGTGAGCAGTTTCAGCTCGGCCTTGGCCGCGGCTGGCATGTCCAGGCCGTCGATGAAAGTTTGCAGTGCTTCAGGGCTGATGCCCTTGCCACGGGTCAACTCTTTCAGCTTCTCGTACGGGTTTTCGATGTTGTAGCGGCGCATCACGGTCTGGATCGGCTCGGCCAATACTTCCCAGCACGCGTCCAGGTCAGCGGCGATCTTCTGCTCATTGAGCTCAAGCTTGCTGATGCCTTTGAGGCTGGCTTCGTACGCGATCACGCTATGGGCAAAGCCCACGCCGAGGTTGCGCAGTACGGTGGAGTCGGTCAGGTCGCGCTGCCAGCGGGAGATCGGCAACTTGCTGGCCAGGTGCTGGAAGAGGGCGTTGGCGATGCCGAGGTTGCCTTCGGAGTTTTCGAAGTCGATCGGGTTGACCTTGTGCGGCATGGTCGACGAGCCGATTTCACCGGCAATGGTGCGCTGCTTGAAGTAGCCCAGGGAGATGTAGCCCCAGATATCGCGATCGAAGTCGATCAGGATGGTGTTGAAGCGCGAAATGGCGTCGAACAGCTCGGCGATGTAGTCGTGCGGTTCGATCTGCGTGGTGTACGGGTTGAAGCCCAGGCCCAGCTCGTCTTCGATGAAGGCGCGGGCGTTGGCTTCCCAGTCGATCTCCGGGTAGGCCGACAGGTGGGCGTTGTAGTTGCCTACGGCGCCGTTGATCTTGCCCAGCAGCGGTACGGCGGCGACTTGAGCGATCTGGCGTTCCAGGCGGTACACCACGTTGGCCAGTTCTTTGCCCAAGGTGGTCGGCGAGGCCGGCTGGCCGTGGGTGCGCGACAGCATCGGCACCGCAGCGAAGCGAATCGCCAGTTCGCGGATGGCTTCGGCGGTCTGGCGCATCAGTGGCAGCATGACGTCATCACGGCCTTCACGCAGCATCAGGGCGTGGGACAGGTTGTTGATGTCCTCACTGGTGCAGGCAAAGTGGATGAACTCGCTGACCTGGGCCAGTTCCGGCAGCTTGGCCGCTTGCTCTTTGAGCAGGTACTCGATGGCTTTGACGTCGTGGTTGGTGGTGCGCTCGATCTCTTTCACACGCTCGGCGTGCTCCAGGGAGAAGTTTTCCGCCAGGGTGTTGAGCACAGCGTTGGCTTGCGCGGAAAACGCCGGCACTTCGCTGATGGCGGGGTGAGCGGCCAGGCGCTGGAGCCAGCGCACTTCAACCAGCACGCGAGCACGGATCAGGCCGTATTCGCTGAAAATAGGGCGCAGGGCCTGGGTTTTGCCGGCGTAGCGGCCGTCAACAGGGGAAACCGCAGTGAGCGAAGAGAGCTGCATGGGGTGTTCTCGGACAGTCGGGCAACGAAATGGGGCGCGTATCATACATGAAAAAATCCGCCGGTCCGTTGCCAACTGACCGGCGTATTACGCGTAACGGCTTGAAAAAGGCCTGCTGGTGCGACTTATTCGTTGCGCATCAACGGGTAAAGCTCTTTGAGTAATTTGCGTCGGCTGATCACCAGTTGCCAACGATGTCCGCCCAACTGGCGCCACAACCGTGCCGAGCGAATACCGGCCAGGAGCAGGGCGCGGATTTTCGAGGCGTTGTTCGGTTGCTGCAAGTTGCGCATGTCGCCGTGGACCTGGATCCGCTGGCGCAAGGTGCTCAAGGTGTCCTGGTACAGCGCACCGCAGGCGGCAACCACGTTTTCGTGGGCCGGGCCGAAGTGTTCCACTTGGGATTGGATTTGCGGCAGGCGCTTGCCGATGACCTCCAGCATGTCCTCGCGCTTGGCCAGTTGACGCTCCAGGCCGAGCATCGACAGGGCATAGCGCAACGGCTCGCGCTGCAGGGTGCTGGGGTCGCGCTCCAGGGCGCCGATCAGTGCGCGGTAGCCTTCACGCAGCGCCAGGTCGTCGCCCCCGTAGACTTCCAGGGTGTCCTTGGGGTCGCGGATCAACAGGCTGCCGAGCATGCAGGTCAGGCCTGCCTCGGTGACCTGTCCGGTCTTGGCGATCTTGTCCACCAGCACGGCGGCAAGGAAAACCCCGCCGAGTGCCGTCAATTGCTCCTGGGTCGGGCTCATGCCGGGTTGCTCCAGGCTTCGGCGACTTCAATCACGCCGCCGCCCAGGCAGATTTCGCCGTCATAGAACACCACGGACTGGCCCGGTGTGACCGCGCGTTGCGGGTCATCGAAGGTGGCACGGTAGCCGGTGGCGGTTTTTTCCAGGGTGCAAGGCTGGTCGCCCTGGCGATAGCGCACTTTGGCGGTCAGGCGGCGTGGCGTGCTCAGGTCGATAGGGTTGACCCAATAGATCTCGGAAGCCAGCAGCGCGCCGGAGAACAGCAGCGGGTGTTCGTTGCCCTGGCCGACGATCAACACGTTATTATCCAGGTCCTTGACCAGCACGTACCACGGCTCTTCACCGGCGTCTTTCAAGCCGCCGATGCCCAGGCCCTGGCGCTGGCCGATGGTGTGGTACATCAGGCCGTGGTGGCGGCCGATCACTTCACCGTCGGTGGTCTTGATTTCACCCGGCTGCGCCGGCAGGTACTGCTTGAGGAAGTCGCTGAAGCGGCGTTCGCCGATAAAGCAGATCCCGGTGGAATCCTTCTTCTTGGCGGTGGCCAGGCCATGTTTCTCGGCAATCTTGCGCACTTCGGGTTTTTCCAGTTCGCCCACCGGGAACAGGGTCTTGGCGATCTGTTCACCGCCGACGGCGTGCAGGAAGTAGCTCTGGTCCTTGTTCGGGTCCAGGCCCTTGAGCAGTTCGGTGCGGCCATCGATATCGCGGCGGCGCACGTAGTGGCCAGTGGCAATCAGGTCGGCGCCGAGCATCATGGCGTAGTCGAGGAACGCCTTGAACTTGATTTCACGGTTGCACAGGATGTCCGGGTTCGGCGTGCGGCCGGCCTTGTATTCGGCCAGGAAGTGCTCGAACACATTGTCCCAGTACTCGGCGGCGAAGTTGGCGGTGTGCAGTTTGATGCCAATCTTGTCGCACACGGCCTGGGCGTCCGCCAGGTCGTCCATGGCGGTGCAGTATTCCGTTCCATCGTCTTCTTCCCAGTTCTTCATGAACAGGCCTTCCACCTCATAACCCTGCTCCATGAGCAGAACGGCGGAAACGGAAGAATCCACGCCGCCGGACATGCCGACGATGACGCGCTTCTTTTGTGTGTCAGAAGGGGCTGGATCACGCATAGGGTTTCAACGGGTGTCTTGAAAAAGGACGCGATTCTAGCAGGCCTGGGCCCGCAAGGCTAAAGAGAAGGGCGGATCAATTCCAGGCTGTGGCGCTGGCCGGCCAGATAATCATCGATACAGCGGATGATCAGCTCGCTGCGCCAGTCGTCGCGCAGCGCCATCAGCTCGTCACGGGTCAGCCAGCGGGCGCGCAGGATGCCTTCGTCGAGTTGATAGTCCGGGTGGTGTTTCAGGGCTTTGGCGGTGAAGCAGACCCGCTGGTAGGTCACGCCATTGCTGGGGGCGGTGTAGAGGTAGATGCCGACGATACCGGTGGCTTCGACCTCCCAGCCGGTCTCCTCAAGAGTTTCGCGCACGGCGGCTTCGGTCAGGGTTTCATGCGGGTCGAGGTGGCCGGCAGGCTGGTTGAGCACGGCGCGACCGCCCTTGAGCTCTTCGACCATCAGGAAGCGGCCGTTGTCTTCGACGAGGGTGGCGACAGTGATGTGGGGTTGCCAGGTCATGGTTGCCTCTGGATTTAAGATGCGGTGCTGTCCTGGAACAGGATAACCGTCAGTGTGGGAGGGGGCTTGCTCCCGATGAGGGAGTGTCAGTTGATCTATCTGTGCCTGACCCACCGCCATCTGGGGCAAGCCCCCTCCCACATTTTGATTGGGTTTTTTCAGCAAGAAAGCACATAAACAGAAACCCCGGCACAGGGCCGGGGCTTCTTTGCATCCTTACAACCTTACTTCAACTTGGCAATCGCCGCGTTGAGGGTGTTGCTTGGGCGCATGGCCTTGCTGGTCAGCTCAGGGTTCGGCGCGTAGTAGCCGCCGATGTCCACTGGCTTGCCCTGTACGGCGTTGAGCTCGGCCACGATGGTGGCTTCGTTCGCGGCCAGGGTCTTGGCCAGTTCGCCGAACTGCGCTTGCAGGGCAGTGTCTTCGGTCTGGGCGGCCAGGGCTTGAGCCCAGTACAGCGCCAGGTAGAAGTGGCTGCCGCGGTTGTCGATGTTGCCGACTTTGCGCGATGGCGACTTGTTGTTGTCAAGGAACTGGCCAGTGGCCTGGTCCAGGGTCTTGGACAGTACCAGGGCTTTCGGGTTGTTGTACGTCACACCCAAATGCTCAAGGGAGGCGGCCAGGGCCAGGAACTCACCCAGGGAGTCCCAGCGCAGGAAGTTTTCTTCCAGCAGCTGCTGCACGTGCTTCGGAGCCGAACCGCCGGCGCCGGTTTCAAACAGGCCACCGCCGTTCATCAGCGGCACGATCGACAGCATCTTGGCGCTGGTGCCCAGTTCCATGATCGGGAACAGGTCGGTCAGGTAGTCGCGCAGTACGTTACCGGTCACCGAGATGGTGTCCAGGCCCTTGCGGGTACGCTCCAGGGTGAACTTCATCGCGTCGACCGGCGACATGATGCGGATGTCCAGGCCTTCGGTGTTGTGGTCTTTCAGGTAGGCCTGAACTTTCTCGACCACGACGCCATCGTGTGCACGCTTAGGGTCCAGCCAGAAAATGGCCGGGGTGTTGCTGGCGCGGGCACGGTTGACGGCGAGTTTGACCCAGTCCTGGATCGGCGCGTCTTGGGTCTGGCACATGCGGAAGATGTCGCCAGCCTCGACTTTCTGTTCCATCAGCAGGTTGCCCTTGCTGTCGGTCACGCGGACGACGCCGTCAGCCTTGACCTGGAAGGTCTTGTCGTGGGAGCCGTACTCTTCAGCTTTTTTCGCCATCAGACCAACGTTTGGCACGCTGCCCATGGTGGTAGGGTCGAAAGCGCCGTTGGCTTTGCACTCCTCGATCACCGCCTGGTAGATGGTGGCGTAGCAGCGATCCGGGATCACGGCCTTGGTGTCGTGCAGTTGGCCGTCGGTGCCCCACATTTTGCCGGAGTCACGGATCATGGCCGGCATCGACGCGTCGACGATGACGTCGCTCGGTACGTGCAGGTTGGTGATGCCTTTGTCGGAGTTGACCATCGCCAGGGAAGGGCGAGCAGCGTAGACCGCTTGAATGTCAGCTTCGATCTGCGCTTGCTGATCACTAGGCAAGGCCTTGATGCGCGCGTACAGGTCGCCGATGCCGTTGTTCAGGTTAAAGCCGATCTGTGCCAGCACGTCGGCGTGCTTGGCCAGGGCGTCTTTATAGAACTCGGCAACGATCTGGCCGAACATGATCGGGTCGGAGACCTTCATCATGGTGGCTTTCAGGTGAACCGACAGCAGTACGCCTTGCTTCTTGGCGTCTTCGATTTCAGCGGCGATGAAGCTGCGCAGGGCTTTTTTGCTCAGCACGGCGCTGTCGATGATTTCGCCGGCCTTGACGGTGGTCTTTTCTTTCAGGACGGTGGTAGTGCCGTCTTGAGCGACCAGCTCGATTTTGACAGCGTCAGCGGCTTCGATCTGTACGGATTTTTCGCTGCCGTAGAAGTCGCCGCTGCTCATGTGGGCAACGTGGGACTTGGAGTCGGCAGCCCAGGCGCCCATTTTGTGCGGGTGCTTGCGTGCATAGTTCTTGACCGACAGCGGTGCGCGACGGTCGGAGTTGCCTTCGCGCAGTACCGGGTTCACGGCGCTGCCCTTGACCTTGTCGTAACGTGCACGGGTTTCTTTTTCCGCGTCGGTGGTTACGGTTTCCGGGTAGTCCGGCAGGGCGTAGCCCTGGGCCTGCAATTCCTTGATCGCGGCTTGCAGCTGCGGGGTCGAGGCGCTGATGTTAGGCAGCTTGATGATGTTGGCTTCAGGTGTAACGGCCAGGTCGCCCAGTTCGGCGAGGTGGTCCGGGATAGCCTTGGTGCCCAGTTGCTCGGGGAAGCTTGCGAGGATGCGCCCTGCGAGGGAGATGTCGCGGGTTTCCACGGCAATATCAGCGGAAGCGGTGAAGGCCTCTACGATAGGCAGCAGTGAATAGGTGGCGAGGGCTGGGGCTTCGTCGGTGAAGGTATAGATGATCTTCGAGCGGGTGGGCATATTCGGATTAACTCTCTTCTTTGCTGAAAGCGTGCGCAGAAACTCGAGATGCGCCGGGTGGAGCGCGTTCGTTCAAAGTCATCCATGAGCGAAATGTCGAGGTTTCTTCGCGGTGATGTTGGGTTGCATCAGTCGAGCGTCAAGCGGGTGGACTATTGTATTAGCCCTGCTTTGTAGCGGAAGGCACTGTTCTAGAGCGGTCCGCCGTCGTGACTCTTTGGTCAGCGGCGGCATTATACATAGGTCGCTATGCTTACGCCGAGCCTTCATACAAAAGGTGTGTCGTCCATTGGTCTAAAGGTCGCAGGTGCCGGGTTACGCCTAAAGTCGCACGATGTGCTCAAGATTGGCGCTTTTCCCTTTGCTTTCAGGCTTGTAGGCGACAATTTATGCTGTTTTCGATGCAAATGAGCATGGCGCGAGGTTTCAGTCGCCATTTATCTGGAGTAGGCTCGAACGCAGCCAGATGTTCAATCCATAGATGGAGTTCAGCATGGGATACAAGAAGATTCAGGTTCCGGCAGTCGGCGACAAAATCACCGTCAATGCAGACCATTCTCTCAATGTTCCTGACCAACCGATCATCCCTTACATCGAAGGTGACGGTATTGGCGTCGACATCAGCCCGGTGATGATCAAGGTGGTCGACGCAGCTGTTGAAAAGGCCTACGGCGGCAAGCGCAAAATCTCGTGGATGGAGGTTTACGCCGGTGAGAAGGCGACCCAAGTCTACGACCAGGACACCTGGCTGCCTCAGGAAACCCTGGATGCGGTCAAGGATTACGTGGTGTCCATCAAGGGGCCTCTGACCACGCCGGTCGGTGGCGGCATCCGTTCGCTGAACGTGGCCCTGCGTCAGCAACTCGACCTGTACGTGTGCCTGCGGCCGGTGCGCTGGTTCGAAGGCGTGCCCAGCCCGGTCAAGAAGCCAGGCGATGTGGACATGACCATCTTCCGCGAGAACTCCGAAGACATTTACGCCGGGATCGAATGGAAGGCCGGTTCGCCGGAGGCCACCAAGGTCATCAAGTTCCTCAAGGAAGAAATGGGCGTCACCAAGATCCGTTTCGACCAGGATTGCGGGATCGGCATCAAGCCGGTATCGCTGGAGGGCACCAAGCGTCTGGCGCGCAAGGCCCTGCAATATGTGGTGGATAATGACCGCGATTCGCTGACTATCGTGCACAAAGGCAACATCATGAAGTTCACCGAAGGGGCCTTCAAGGAGTGGGCCTACGAAGTGGCGGCGGAAGAGTTCGGTGCGACGCTGCTCGATGGTGGGCCGTGGATGCAGTTCAAGAACCCGAAGACCGGCAAGAATGTAGTGGTCAAGGATGCGATTGCCGACGCGATGCTCCAGCAAATCCTGCTGCGTCCGGCTGAGTATGACGTGATCGCCACCCTCAACCTGAACGGTGACTACCTGTCTGATGCCCTGGCGGCGGAAGTGGGCGGTATCGGTATCGCGCCGGGGGCTAACTTGTCCGACACCGTGGCGATGTTCGAGGCAACCCATGGTACTGCGCCTAAATATGCAGGCAAGGACCAGGTCAACCCAGGTTCGTTGATTCTGTCGGCAGAGATGATGTTGCGCCATATGGGCTGGACCGAGGCGGCTGACTTGATTATCAAGGGCACCAACGGTGCGATTTCGGCCAAGACCGTGACCTACGACTTCGAACGCCTGATGGAGGGCGCGAAACTGGTGTCGTCGTCGGGCTTTGGTGATGCGTTGATTTCGCATATGTAATCGCGCGGGCATAAAAAACGGCCATCCCGAGTTGATTGGGGTGGCCGTTTTTTTATCGCAAGCTACACGCTCGGCGGCGAGTCAGGCCGTTTGTTTCTTTTCTGCTTCGCTCGCACGTGCTGCTGGGCTCGCAATGACTTCTTTCACTGTGTCGATATTCACGGCGTGCAGTCCTTTAGGGCCTTGAATGATCTCAAAGCTGACTGCTTGTCCCGCTTTCAGCGTTTTGTATCCGTCCATGATGATCGCTGAAAAGTGCGCAAACAGGTCCTCGGATTTACCGTCTTCAATGATAAAACCGTACCCCTTGGCATTGTTAAACCATTTGACCTTGCCACTGATCTTGACGCCAGACATACCCATATCCCTCTGCACCAGACTCCATCACTGGAGTATCATCCAGTTTATCCGTCCTAACCCGAATAAATAAGGTTGACTGCGCGGACCTTTTTTACCCACTGTGGGTTCTATTGGTTGTAACACCGTTTCGCCGATAGTCAAGGCGACCGATCGGTCAGCAGTTGAAATTCTGACAGGTCGCCCCCACCACTGTATTTGAACCACTGACGAACCTTTCTTTCCATGCATGCAATCAGCCAGATTCGACTAACATTCAATCAGGATCGACCGGATCACGAACACGATGACGACGGTTCTGCAGGCATTGCTGTTCAGGAGGCCAAGCCTGCTTTACAGGCGCCGCCGATGTACAAGGTGGTTTTGTTCAATGATGACTACACACCGATGGATTTCGTGGTCGAAGTGCTCGAGGTGTTTTTTAACCTGAACCGCGAGTTGGCGACCAAGGTAATGCTGGCCGTTCACACAGAAGGACGGGCAGTATGTGGAGTGTTTACCCGCGACATCGCCGAGACAAAGGCCATGCAGGTCAACCAGTACGCCAGGGAAAGCCAGCATCCGCTACTCTGTGAAATCGAGAAGGACGGTTAACGCCGACCACTTGGGTATGAGGTGAAGCTATGTTAAACCGCGAGCTCGAAGTCACCCTCAATCTTGCCTTCAAGGAGGCCCGTTCGAAGCGTCATGAATTCATGACCGTCGAACACCTGCTGCTGGCACTTTTGGATAACGAAGCTGCCGCCACCGTTCTACGTGCGTGCGGCGCCAACCTCGACAAACTCAAGCACGACCTGCAGGAGTTTATCGACTCCACCACGCCACTGATCCCCGTGCACGACGAGGACCGTGAAACCCAGCCAACCCTGGGCTTTCAGCGGGTATTGCAGCGCGCTGTTTTCCACGTTCAGAGCTCCGGTAAGCGTGAAGTCACGGGCGCCAATGTGCTTGTGGCCATTTTCAGCGAACAGGAAAGCCAGGCAGTGTTCCTGCTCAAACAGCAGAGCGTTGCCCGTATTGATGTCGTCAATTACATCGCCCACGGTATCTCCAAAGTGCCTGGGCACGGCGATCATTCCGAGGGTGAGCAGGAAATGCAGGACGACGAGGGCGGTGAGTCTTCTTCTTCGGGCAATCCACTGGATGCCTATGCCAGCAACCTCAACGAACTGGCGCGCCAGGGGCGGATCGATCCGCTGGTGGGGCGCGAGCTTGAGGTTGAGCGTGTAGCGCAGATCCTCGCGCGTCGTCGCAAGAACAACCCGTTGCTGGTGGGTGAGGCGGGCGTGGGTAAAACCGCGATTGCCGAAGGCCTGGCCAAGCGCATCGTCGATAACCAGGTGCCGGACCTGCTGGCAAACAGCGTCGTCTACTCCCTGGACCTGGGCGCCTTGCTCGCCGGGACCAAATACCGTGGCGATTTCGAGAAACGCTTCAAGGCGTTGCTGGGTGAACTGAAAAAACGCCCTCAGGCGATTTTGTTCATCGACGAGATCCACACCATCATCGGTGCCGGTGCGGCGTCCGGCGGGGTAATGGATGCCTCCAACCTGCTCAAACCGCTGCTCTCGTCGGGTGATATCCGCTGCATCGGTTCGACCACGTTCCAGGAATTCCGTGGCATCTTTGAGAAAGACCGTGCCTTGGCGCGTCGCTTCCAGAAGGTCGATGTGTCCGAGCCTTCAGTCGAAGACACCATCGGTATCCTGCGCGGGCTCAAGGGGCGTTTCGAAGCGCACCATGGCATCGAGTACACCGATGAGGCTCTGCGTGCGGCTGCTGAGCTCGCATCGCGCTACATCAATGACCGGCACATGCCGGACAAAGCCATCGATGTGATCGACGAGGCGGGCGCTTACCAGCGCCTGCAGCCGGTCGAGAAGCGTGTGAAGCGCATCGACGTTGCTCAGGTTGAGGACATCGTGGCCAAGATCGCGCGGATTCCGCCTAAGCACGTCAACAGTTCCGATAAGGAATTGCTGCGTAACTTGGAGCGCGACCTGAAACTCACCGTATTCGGCCAGGATGCAGCCATCGACGCGCTGTCCACCGCGATCAAGCTGTCGCGTGCGGGCCTCAAGTCGCCGGACAAGCCTGTCGGTTCGTTCCTGTTCGCAGGCCCGACCGGCGTCGGCAAGACCGAAGCGGCACGGCAGTTGGCCAAGGCCATGGGTATTGAGTTGGTGCGGTTCGACATGTCCGAGTACATGGAGCGCCACACGGTATCGCGCCTGATCGGTGCGCCTCCGGGTTATGTCGGTTTCGACCAAGGCGGCCTGTTGACCGAAGCGATCACCAAGCAGCCGCACTGCGTATTGCTGCTCGATGAAATCGAGAAGGCTCACCCCGAAGTCTTCAACCTGCTGCTGCAGGTGATGGACCACGGCACCCTGACCGACAACAACGGGCGCAAGGCGGACTTCCGCAATGTGATCGTGATCATGACCACCAACGCCGGTGCCGAAACGGCTGCGCGGGCTTCGATCGGCTTCAGTCATCAAGATCACTCTTCCGATGCAATGGAAGTGATCAAGAAGAGCTTCACGCCGGAGTTCCGCAACCGTCTGGATACCATTATCCAGTTTGGTCGCCTCAGCCATGAGGTCATCAAAAGCGTGGTGGACAAGTTCCTCACCGAGCTTCAGGCGCAGTTGGAAGACAAGCGCGTGCAACTGGAAGTCTCCGAGGCGGCGCGCAGTTGGATCGCCGAGGGTGGCTACGACGCGGCAATGGGCGCACGTCCAATGGCACGTCTGATCCAGGACAAGATCAAGCGGCCATTGGCCGAAGAGATCCTGTTCGGCGAGCTCTCCGACCATGGTGGCGTGGTGCACATCGACCTCAAGGATGGCGAGCTGACCTTCGAGTTCGAAACCACGGCTGAAATGGCCTGATCGATAGCTGCGGGCGCCAATGTGGGAGGGGGCTTGCTCCCGATAGCGGTAGATCAGTCACTCATGTAGCGACTGAAACACTGCTATCGGGAGCAAGCCCTCTCCCACATTTGGTTTTGGCGCTTGGTAAATAGCACGCACACAAAAACGCCCGGCATAACCGGGCGTCTTGTATTGACTTGCTTAGCGAGCGCGGTAAGTGATGCGCCCTTTGCTCAAGTCATAGGGCGTCAGCTCGACGCGCACTTTGTCACCGGTAAGAATACGAATGTAGTTCTTGCGCATCTTGCCGGAGATATGCGCGGTTACGACGTGCCCATTTTCCAACTCCACACGAAACATGGTGTTGGGCAGGGTGTCGACGACAGTGCCTTCCATTTCGAAGCTGTCTTCTTTCGACATGCAGTAAAGCCCTCGGTATCCAGTGAATGGCCCGGTGCAACTGCGCCAGGCAAAAGCGGCGTGCATTGTGCCCGAAAAAGGGTGTTTAAGCCAAGGGGTTCTAGTTAAGTGTTACCCATCTTTGATTAATCAGCAGTTCAATAGGCCGATATTGGGTCTTGTAATTCATCTTTTTGCAGTTCTTGATCCAGTATCCGAGGTACACCGCCTCCAGTTCCTGGCGCAGTGCCTCACCGATTTGCCAGAGGATCGCAAAGCGTCCCAGGCTGCGGCGTTCTTCGGCCGGCTCGTAGAAGGTGTAGACCGCTGACAGGCCGTTAGGCAGCAAATCGGTCACGGCAACGGCCACGAGTCGGCCGTCTGCGCGAAACTCGTAGAAGCGCGAGAAGGGCAGGTCGCGCACCAGGAAGGTAGAGAACTGGTCGCGGCTGGGTGGGAACATATCGCCATCGGCGTGTCGCTCCTCGATATAGCGCTGGTAAAGGTCGAAGTATTCTTCGGTAAACCGAGGCTTGGCCGGCATCACTGTGAGGTCGGCGTTGCGCTTGAGGATGCGTTTCTGGTTGCGGTCCGGCAGAAACTGCGCCACGGGGATGCGTGCCGGTACACAGGCATTGCAGTTCTGGCAGTGAGGCCGGTACAGATGATCGCCGCTGCGCCGAAAACCCATCTCCGACAGGTCGGCATACACATGCACGTCCATAGGCTGGCTGGGGTCGAGGAACAGCGTGGTGGCCTGCTCGTCGGGCAGATAGCTGCAAGAGTGGGGTTGAGTGGCATAAAACTTCAAACGCGCCAACTCGGTCATGATCAACCCTCGGATAAGCTTTCAAATAAGTGTAAGCCAGGAGCGCGCAAGTCGCCTAAGAAACCCACGGTCCAGTGTTGGGTTGGTCCAGATGGTCGCGCAGGAAACCTGCGAAGTCGCTGCGGGAGATGGCGCGGGCACCCAGGCTGTGCAGGTGGTCATTGGGCATCTGGCAGTCGATCAGTACAAAACCCCAGGCCTGCAATTGGCGGGTCAGGGTGGCGAAGCCGAATTTTGAGGCGTTGTCGGCGCGGCTGAACATGGATTCGCCGAAAAACAGCTGGCCCATCGCCAGGCCATACAGGCCGCCCACCAGTTCACCGTTGTCCCAAACCTCCACCGAATGCGCATAGCCGCGCTGGTGCAGTGCCAAGTAGGCGTTCTGGATGCTCTGGGTGATCCAGGTGCCGTCGGCATAGGCGCGCGGTGCTGCGCACGCTTGAATGACGGCAGCGAAGTCTTGGTCGAAGGTCACGGTGTAGCGCTGCTGGCGCAACAATTTGCCCAGGCTGCGCGATATATGCAGCTCGTCGGGGAATATCACCGTGCGGGGATCGGGCGACCACCAGAGGATCGGCTGGCCCTGCGAAAACCACGGGAAACAACCGTGGCGGTAGGCTTGGATCAATCGCTCGGCCGATAAATCGCCACCGGCCGCGAGCAGGCCATTGGGTTCGCGCATGGCTTTGGCCAGCGGGGGGAAAGTCAGTGAGTCGCGTTGTAACCAGGTCAGCATGGCATCCAGGCTTACGGAAGGGGAGGGGAGTGGGCAGCGATGGTGTCTGCCCCAAGGGTTGATTATTGTCGACACAGCGCTCTGGGGCCAGTCCGAATCGGCCATTGACGCGCATTAGCGTGAGCGGGTGTTTCTGCAACTCTCTGCATAAGGCGTGGTCGTAATCGGGTCTGGCCCATGCAGGCATTTTGCCAAGCTTGCCTGGATTAGTAAAAACAGCTCATAAGCCTTTGTCAGCAAAGACAATGCATGCTCAAATTGGGCCTCTTGTGAGATGTCATTGGCCAGGCTGTTTGAAGAACGCCAAGCGGCGTGGCATCAGGCACACAAACCCGTACAATGCGGCCATTGTGGCGCTGCTGCCATTTCATCCAGCAATCGCCCGGTGTTAAAAGTAGATTCAACTACGCTCGTTCATTTTTCAGCTGCTCGGATTGGGCAGTATTTGCAGTCATTCAACAGATGGACGCGCTAAAGGCGCAGGAAAAGACCCGTTTTGAAGAAATCCGCCGCAACACCTAAAGCAGCAGTCGTGCCCGCTTGGCGCCAGCACCTGCATTATCGCCTCAAGGAAGGTGCGTTGATCGCCATCGGCGCGCTGTGCCTGTTCCTGATGATGGCCTTGCTGACGTACGGCAAGGACGATCCGGGCTGGAGCCATAACAGCAAGATCGAAGACGTGCAGAACTTCGGTGGGCCTGCCGGCTCCTACAGCGCCGATATCCTGTTCATGGTGCTGGGTTACTTCGCCTATATCTTCCCATTGCTGCTGGCGATCAAGACCTGGCAGATCTTCCGCCAGCGTCACGAACCGTGGCAGTGGAGCGGCTGGCTGTTCTCCTGGCGGCTGATCGGCCTGGTGTTCCTAGTGTTGTCCGGGGCGGCATTGGCGCACATTCATTTCCATGCACCCACCGGCCTGCCGGCGGGCGCGGGCGGGGCGCTGGGCGAAAGCCTCGGCGACCTGGCGCGCAAGACCCTGAATATCCAGGGCAGCACCCTGATGTTCATCGCGCTGTTCCTGTTCGGCCTCACCGTGTTCACCGACCTGTCGTGGTTCAAGGTGATGGACGTGACCGGCAAGATCACCCTCGACCTGCTGGAGCTGTTCCAGGGCGCCGCCAACCGCTGGTGGGCGGCCCGCGTCGAGCGCAAGCGCATGGTGGCGCAGCTGCGTGAAGTGGACACCCGCGTCAACGAAGTCGTGGCCCCGAGCACACCGGACCGGCGTGAGCAGGCCAAGGTCAAGGAACGCCTGATCGAACGCGAGCAGGCCCTGAGCAAGCACATGTCGGACCGCGAGAAGCAGGTGCCGCCGGTGATCGCTCCCGCGCCGCCTAAACCGGCCGAGCCGAGCCACCGCGTGCAGAAAGAGAAGCAGGCGCCGCTGTTCGTCGACAGCGCCGTCGAAGGCACCTTGCCGCCGATCTCGATCCTTGACCCGGCCGAAAAGAAACAACTCAACTATTCGCCGGAATCCCTGGCGGCCGTCGGCCATCTGCTGGAAATCAAGCTCAAGGAATTCGGCGTTGAAGTGTCGGTGGACTCCATCCACCCAGGCCCGGTGATTACCCGGTATGAAATCCAGCCGGCCGCGGGGGTGAAGGTCAGCCGTATCTCCAACCTGGCGAAGGATTTGGCCCGTTCCCTGGCCGTGACCAGCGTGCGCGTGGTGGAAGTCATCCCCGGCAAGACCACCGTGGGTATCGAGATTCCCAACGAAGACCGCCAGATCGTGCGCTTCTCCGAGGTGCTGTCGACGCCGGAGTACGACAACTTCAAATCGCCGGTCACCCTGGCCCTGGGTCACGACATCGGCGGCAAGCCGGTGATCACCGACCTGGCGAAAATGCCCCACCTGCTGGTGGCCGGTACCACCGGCTCGGGTAAGTCGGTGGGTGTGAACGCGATGATCCTGTCGATCCTGTTCAAGTCCGGCCCGGACGACGCCAAGCTGATCATGATCGACCCGAAGATGTTGGAATTGTCGATCTACGAAGGCATCCCGCACCTGCTGTGCCCGGTGGTGACCGACATGAAGGACGCCGCCAACGCCCTGCGCTGGAGCGTGGCCGAGATGGAGCGTCGCTACAAGCTGATGGCGAAGATGGGCGTACGGAACCTGTCGGGCTTCAACGCCAAGGTCAAGGAAGCCCAGGATGCCGGCACACCGCTGACCGATCCGCTGTACAAGCGCGAAAGCATTCACGACGAAGCGCCGTTGTTGACCAAGCTGCCGACCATCGTGGTGGTGGTCGACGAATTCGCCGACATGATGATGATCGTCGGCAAGAAGGTTGAGGAACTGATCGCGCGTATTGCCCAGAAGGCCCGTGCCGCCGGTATTCACTTGATTCTTGCGACCCAGCGTCCGTCGGTGGACGTGATCACCGGCCTGATCAAGGCCAACATTCCGACGCGCATGGCGTTCCAGGTGTCGAGCAAGATCGACTCACGGACCATCATCGACCAGGGCGGCGCCGAACAACTGCTCGGCCACGGTGACATGCTCTACATGCCACCGGGCACCAGCCTGCCGATCCGGGTTCACGGCGCCTTCGTTTCTGACGATGAGGTCCACCGTGTGGTGGAAGCCTGGAAACTGCGCGGTGCGCCGGAGTACAACGACGACATCCTCGCGGGCGTTGAAGAGGCCGGCAGTGGTTTCGACGGCGGCAGCAGTGGTGGCGACGATGATGCCGAGACCGACGCGTTGTACGACGAAGCCGTGGCCTTTGTGCTGGAAAGCCGTCGCGCCTCGATCTCGGCGGTACAGCGCAAGCTGAAAATCGGCTACAACCGCGCCGCCCGCATGATCGAAGCCATGGAAAACGCCGGCGTCGTCACCGCAATGAACACCAACGGTTCGCGCGAAGTCATTGCCCCCGGGCAGATGCGCGACTGATCCCGTGCCGCGTGGCAACACGCGGCGCGCCCTGACTACTCAATGAGGACTCCCATGCGTCTTATCCGCATGCTGTTGTTGCCGGCACTGGCCCTGACTGCTGTTTCGGCGCACGCCGACCCGGCCTCCGTCGCCAGCCTGAAGAACCTGCTGGACAAATCCCAGACCCTGACCGCGCGCTTCTCCCAGATGACCCTGGATGCCGGTGGCACCCAGTTGCAGGAAACTGCCGGCGAAATGGCCGTGCAGCGCCCTGGCCTGTTCTACTGGCACACCGAAGGCAAGGCCGAGCAAACCATCGTTTCCGACGGCCAGAAGGTCACCCTGTGGGACCCGGACCTGGAGCAAGCGACCATCAAGAAGCTCGACCCGCGCTTGAACCAGACCCCGGCGCTGTTGCTGTCGGGTGATGTGTCGAAGATCAACGACAGTTTCGACATCACCTCCAAGCAAACCAGCAACGTGATCGAGTTCACCCTCAAGCCGAAATCCAAGGACACGCTGTTTGACACACTGTCCCTGTCGTTCGGCAACGGCGTGATCAATAACATGCGCCTGGTCGACAGCGTCGGCCAGCGCACCGATATCCTGTTCTCCGGGGTCAAGGCCAACCAGCCGGTGCCCGCGTCCAAGTTCAAGTTCGACATCCCCAAGGGTGCCGACGTGATCCAGGAATAATCTAGAGGTTTCAAACGCTGCCCATGGATCTGTTTCGAAGTGACCCGATTGCCCAGCCTTTGGCGGCGCGCTTGCGTTCGACCAACCTGGATGAGTACGTCGGTCAGGAACACCTGCTCGCTCGCGGCAAGCCTTTGCGCGAAGCCCTGGAGCAGGGCGCGCTGCATTCGATGATTTTCTGGGGGCCGCCGGGAGTGGGTAAGACCACCCTGGCACGGCTGCTGGCGAAGGTCTCGGATGCACACTTCGAAACAGTCTCGGCGGTGCTCGCCGGGGTCAAGGAGATCCGCCAGGCAGTGGAAGTGGCCAAGCAACAGGCTGGCCAGTACGGTAAGCGCACCATCCTGTTTGTCGATGAAGTGCATCGCTTCAACAAGTCGCAGCAGGATGCGTTCCTGCCCTATGTGGAAGACGGCACGCTGATTTTTATCGGCGCCACCACCGAAAACCCTTCGTTTGAGTTGAACAACGCCTTGCTCTCGCGGGCGCGGGTCTATGTGCTGAAAAGCCTGGACGAAGCGGCGATGCGAAAGCTGTTGCAGCGTGCCTTAAGCGAAGACAAGGGGCTGGGCAAGCGCCAGCTGAGTCTCAGCGATGAAGGCTTCAAGATTCTGATGAGCGCCGCAGACGGTGACGGACGCCGCTTTCTCAACCTGCTGGAAAACGCCTCGGACCTCGCCGAAGACGGCAATGAAATTGGCGTCGACCTCCTGCAAAGCCTGCTCGGCGATACGCGTCGGCGCTTCGACAAGGGCGGCGAAGCCTTCTACGACCAGATATCGGCGCTGCACAAATCCGTACGCGGTTCCAACCCGGACGGCGCGCTGTACTGGTTCGCGCGCATGATCGACGGTGGCTGCGACCCGCTGTACCTTGCCCGCCGCGTAGTGCGCATGGCCAGCGAAGACATCGGCAACGCCGACCCTCGTGCGCTGAGCCTGTGCCTGGCGGCGTGGGAAGTTCAGGAGCGCCTGGGCAGCCCGGAAGGCGAATTGGCAGTGGCCCAGGCCATTACCTATTTGGCCTGCGCACCTAAAAGCAACGCGGTGTACATGGGCTTCAAGTCCGCGCTGCGCGCCGCGGCCGAACACGGCTCCCTGGAAGTGCCGCTGCACCTGCGCAACGCGCCAACCAAGCTGATGAAACAACTGGGCTACGGTGATGAATACCGTTATGCCCATGATGAACCGGACGCCTATGCTGCCGGTGAAGATTACTTCCCCGACGACCTTGAGCCACAGCCGTTCTACCAGCCGGTGCCCCGTGGCCTGGAGCTGAAAATCGGTGAAAAGCTCAATCACCTCGCGCAACTCGACCGGCTCAGCCCCAAACAACGGAGAAAGTAGTGTTTAAGACGATTCTTGCCGTGTCCGCAGCCGGCATCGCTGGTACATTATTGCGTTTCGCCGCTGGCACCTGGGTCAGCGCCAACTGGCCGAAGCATTTTTATGCGGCGACCCTGGCGGTCAACCTGGTGGGCTGCCTGATCATCGGGCTCTTGTACGGCTGGTTCCTGTTGCGCCCGGAAGTGCCGATTGAAATTCGTGCCGGCTTGATTGTCGGCTTTGTAGGCGGTCTGACGACCTTTTCATCCTTTTCACTGGATACGCTGCGCCTGCTGGAAAGCGGGCAGGCCCTGATAGCCTTCGGGTACCTGGGCATCAGCGTGTTCGGCGGGCTGCTCGCCACCTGGGCCGGCCTGTCCTTGACCAAACTTTGATAAACGAGAGACCGACATGCTCGATTCCAAACTGTTACGTAGCAACCTTCAGGACGTAGCGGACCGCCTGGCATCCCGTGGCTTTGCCTTGGATGTTGCGCGCATCGAAGCGCTGGAAGAACAGCGCAAGACCGTCCAGACCCGCACCGAAGCACTGCAGGCTGAGCGGAATGCGCGTTCCAAGTCCATCGGTCAGGCCAAGCAGCGCGGCGAAGACATTGCGCCGTTGATGGCGGATGTCGAGCGCATGGGCACCGAGCTGTCCGACGGCAAGGTCGAGCTGGAAAAAATTCAGTCCGAGCTGGATTCGATCCTGCTCGGCATCCCTAACCTCCCGCACGAATCCGTGCCGATTGGCGAAGACGAAGACGGCAACGTCGAAGTGCGCCGTTGGGGCACGCCAACAGCCTTTGATTTCGAGATCAAGGACCACGTTGCCCTGGGCGAACTGACCGGTGGCCTGAATTTCGAAACCGCCGCCAAGATGTCCGGCGCACGCTTTGCCTTGCTGCGCGGCCCGATCGCGCGCATGCACCGCGCCCTGGCGCAGTTCATGATCAACCTGCACACCGCCGAACACGGTTACGAAGAGGCCTACACCCCGTACCTGGTGCAGGCACCGGCGCTGATGGGCACCAGCCAGCTGCCGAAATTCGAAGAAGACCTGTTCAAGATCAGCCGCGACGGCGAAGCCGACCTGTACCTGATCCCTACCGCCGAAGTGTCGCTGACCAATATCGTCTCCGGCGAGATCCTCGACGCCAAGCAACTGCCGCTGAAGTTCGTGGCCCACAGCCCGTGCTTCCGCAGCGAAGCCGGTGCGTCGGGCCGTGACACCCGCGGCATGATCCGCCAGCACCAGTTCGACAAGGTCGAGATGGTGCAGGTGGTCGAGCCGTCGACCTCCATGGAGGCTCTCGAAGGCCTGACCGCCAACGCCGAACGCGTCCTGCAACTGCTGGAGCTGCCGTACCGCGTGCTGGCGCTGTGCACGGGCGACATGGGTTTCAGCGCCGTGAAGACCTACGACTTGGAAGTGTGGGTGCCGAGCCAGGACAAATACCGCGAGATTTCGTCGTGCTCCAACTGCGGTGATTTCCAGGCCCGTCGTATGCAGGCGCGTTTCCGCAACCCGGAAACCGGCAAGCCGGAGCTGGTCCACACCCTCAACGGTTCGGGCCTGGCCGTAGGCCGCACCCTGGTGGCCGTGCTGGAAAACTACCAGCAGGCTGACGGTTCTATCCGCGTACCTGAAGTGCTTAAGCCGTACATGGCGGGCGTTGAGGTCATCCGCTAAATGGAATTTCTGCCGCTGTTTCATAACCTTCGCGGCAGTCGCGTGTTGGTCGTCGGTGGCGGGGAGATTGCCTTGCGCAAATCCCGGCTGCTGGCGGATGCCGGTGCGGTGCTGCGAGTGGTTGCTCCCCAGATCGAAGACCAGTTGCGTGAGCTGGTGCAGGGCAGTGGCGGGGAACTGATGTTGCGCGGTTATCAGGAGGCCGACCTCGACGGTTGCACCCTGATCATCGCGGCAACGGACGACGAGCCGCTGAACGCGCAAGTGTCCAGCGATGCCAAGCGTCGTTGCGTGCCGGTCAATGTGGTGGATGCGCCAGCCTTGTGCAGTGTGATCTTCCCGGCGATCGTCGACCGCTCACCGTTGGTGATTGCCGTGTCCAGCGGCGGCGATGCGCCGGTGCTGGCGCGCTTGATCCGCGCCAAGCTGGAAACCTGGATTCCGTCCACTTACGGCCAATTGGCCGGGTTGGCGGCGCGTTTTCGTGCCCAAGTCAAAGGGTTGTACCCGGATGTGCAGCAGCGTCGTGCGTTCTGGGAAGAGGTGTTCCAAGGCCCGATTGCCGACCGCCAGTTGGCCGGGCAGGGCGATGAAGCTGAGCGCCTGCTGATCGAAAAGGTCAATGGCGCGCCACCTTATGCGCCGGGCGAGGTCTATCTGGTCGGTGCCGGCCCGGGTGATCCCGACCTGCTGACCTTCCGCGCCCTGCGTCTGATGCAGCAAGCTGACGTGGTGCTGTATGACCGCCTGGTCGCGCCGGCGATCCTCGAACTGTGTCGCCGTGATGCCGAGCGCATCTATGTCGGCAAGCGTCGCGCCGACCACGCGGTGCCGCAAGACCAGATCAACCAGCAACTGGTGGACCTGGCCAAGCAAGGCAAGCGCGTGCTGCGCCTCAAGGGTGGCGATCCGTTCATCTTTGGTCGTGGTGGCGAAGAGATCGAAGAACTGGCGGCCCATGGCATCCCGTTCCAGGTGGTGCCGGGGATCACGGCGGCCAGCGGTTGCGCGGCATATGCCGGGATTCCGCTGACCCATCGTGATTATGCGCAGTCCGTACGCTTTATCACCGGGCATTTGAAGAATGGGACGTCGGACCTGCCTTGGCAGGACCTGGTGGGACCCTCGCAGACCCTGGTGTTCTATATGGGTTTGATCGGCTTGCCGATCATCTGCGAACAGTTGATCAAGCACGGGCGTGCGGCGGATACACCGGCGGCGTTGATCCAGCAGGGCACCACGTCCAACCAGCGCGTGTTCACCGGCACCCTGGCGGATTTGCCGCGCATGGTGGCGGAGCATGAAGTGCATGCACCGACGCTGGTGATCGTCGGTGAAGTGGTGGTGTTGCGCGAGAAGCTGAAGTGGTTCGAAGGCGCACAATCCCAGGTCTGACAGCGCTATTGTAGCTGGCAGGCTTTCTGTGGTGAGCGGGCTTGCCCCGCGCTGGGCTGCGGAGCGGCCCCAAAACCAGACGCCGAGTTCTTTCTGAAAAAACTCGGCGTTTTTACTGGGGCTGCTCCGCAGCCCAGCGCGGGGCAAGCCCGCTCACCACAGTAACTTATCAGCTGCAGATGCCTTTGCCGTTCAGTTGTGACCGATCATGCGCAGTATCAAACGCTTGCAACGGCCCCTTCGGCACAATTCCCGTCGGGTTGATCGTGCGGTGACTGGCATAGTAATGCCCTTTGATATGCTCGAAATCCACCGTCTCGGCCACCCCCGGCCACTGATACATCTCCCTCAGCCAATTCGACAGGTTCGGATAATCCGCAATCCTGCGCAGGTTGCATTTGAAGTGGCTGTAATACACCGCATCAAAGCGAATCAGCGTGGTGAACAGCCGCACATCCGCTTCAGTCAGGTATTCGCCTGCCAGGTAACGCTGGTCGCCTAAGTGCTGTTCCAAGTGATCCAGCTCCGCAAACACATCATCAAACGCACGTTCATACGCCTGCTGTGAGGTGGCAAAGCCTGCGCGATACACGCCGTTGTTCACCGCTGGGTAAATACGTTCGTTCAACGTGTCGATGGTCGTGCGCAGCGGCTCGGGGTAGAAATCCAGAGTGTTGCCGGTCAATTCATTAAAGGCACTGTTGAACATGCGGATGATCTCCGCCGATTCATTGCTGACGATGCGCTGCAGCTTTTTGTCCCACAGCACCGGCACGGTGACGCGTCCGGTGTAGTCCGCAGTGTCGGCGGTGTAGCGCTGGTGCATAAACGCAAAGTCGTCGAGTTTGTCGCCGGTCGAGCCATGGGCCTTGTCGAAGGTCCAGCCGTTTTCGAGCATCAACCAACTGACCACGGACACATCGATCAGGCTTTCCAGGCCCTTGAGCTTGCGCAGGATCAGGGTGCGATGCGCCCACGGGCAGGCCAGGGACACGTAAAGGTGGTAGCGACCGGCCTCGGCCTTGAAGCCGCCTTCGCCGCTCGGACCGGGCGCGCCATCGGCGGTCACCCAGTGGCGGCGTTGCGCTTGTTCGCGTTGGAAAGCGCCATCTGCGCTACTTTCGTACCACTGGTCTTTCCAGTGTCCTTCGATCAGCAAACCCATGACTGGCTCCTTGGCTAATAAGCATTGGAGCCCAGTCTAAAGGGATGAGTTCGAACTAAAAGCGCAAATACCGGGCGTGAATAATCGATTAAATCGATTTGTCCCGTGCGGCCCAATACTGCTGGGCCAATTCAAAGGCTTGCTCCCTTGGGTGGCCCAGGCCGCGCAAGGCCAGGGCCATGGTGGCGATCAGCGCCAATTGCGGGTAGCTGTCCTCAACGTCACCGCGCCACACGGCCTTCAGGTGTTCGGGTTCGAGCGTGGCCGGCTTGACGTGGCGCTGGGCGGAGAGGGCGGGCCATTCTTCGTCCCAGCTTTCGCCAGCGGTGGTGCCGTACAGATGGCTGAGGGTGTCAGGGTTGATCTCGACCTCGCCGCCATCCCCTTTCACCACAATCACATTGTCACCCAGCAAGCCGCTGGCATCGCGGTGCACGCCCTGATAACCCGGATGGAAAATGCTTTGCAGCCCCAGGCGTGCCTGCAGCGGGTTGAGCAGGCGCGCCAATGAGTGGATTGGCGAGCGCAGGCCCAGGGTGTTGCGCAGGTCGATCATGCGCTGCAATTGCGGCGCCCAATCACCCAGTGGAATAAACGCCAGGTTGCCTTGCGCATAGGCGGCCTCGACCTGCTGCCAGTTACGGCACAGCGGGATCTGCAAACCTTCGAGCAATTGCTCGGTGTACAGCCGGCCCGCCGTGTGTGCGCCACCCCCGTGCATGAGGATGCGCACGCCGTTCTGCGCCAGGCACTTGGCCGCCAGCAGGTACCACGGCAAATGGCGTTTCTTGCCGGCGTAGGTGGGCCAGTCGACATCCACGTTCAGTGCCGGGGCGTGCAGACGCTCGCGCACGGCTTCGGTGAAGCCTGCAAGTTCCTCTGGGCTTTCTTCCTTGTGGCGCAACAGCATCAGGAAGGCGCCGAGCTGGGTGTCCTCGACTTTTTCGTCGAGCAGCATGCCCATGGCCTCGCGGGCCTCTTCGCGGGTGAGGTTGCGCGCACCGCGCTTGCCTTTGCCGAGGATGCGCACGAATGGCGCAAACGGGTGCTCGGCAGGCGTTTCAAGGGTCAGTGGGGCAAAGTCGGTCATAAGCAATTCGTCGGCCTGGGCAGGCCCGCCAGCTTGGCGGCGAGTTTGGCGGGAGTGCCGTTGAACAGTTTGTTGAGGTGCAGGCTGTTGCCCTTTTCCGGGCCCAGTTTCAAGGCGGTGTACTTGATCAACGGGCGCGTGGCCGGGGACAGCTGGAATTCGGCATAGAACTGACGCAGCAGCGTGAGGATTTCCCAATGGTCCGCGGTCAATTCCAGGGTTTCGGCGGCGGCCAGGGCGTTGGCCACCTCATCGGACCATGCGTTGAGGTCAACGAGGTAGCCGTCCTTATCCAGTTCCAGGGTGCGTGCGCCAACGGTCAGGGTGTTCATAGCCAGCTGTTGACCTTGTCGTAGTCGAGCGACAACTGCACGAAGCCTGGGTAATCCACGCTATCGGCCCAATCCGGGAGCGGCAGGTTGCGTGCCTGCATGTCCTCGGCCAGCACAAAGACTTTCACGCCTTTGGTGTGCAGGGCGGGGCTGTGGAGCCCGTAGGCGCCATCGCCGCAGAGCAGGATGGCGTCTTCGGCGCCGCAGATACGCAGGCAGCTGTCGAGGCGGCTATCGGTAAACGGGGAGTGGGAAACCACATGGAGAGTCGACATCAGAGGGTAATCACTTGGTCGTAACGGTCAATCAGCGCGGCGATCGCGGCACTGTCCAGCGGCTCGGCGCTGACGGGCATCGTGAGGCCGCGCGCGGCCAAGCTGTGGCGGCAGGCGAACACCTCATCGATGCCGAACAGGCCCAGCGCCTGGAGGTTGGCGCTGAGGTCTTTTTGCTGCACGGCCTTGGCGTCCTGGTGCGGCGCCAGTTGGAACACACCGTCATCGAGGAACAGCAGGCCAATCGGCAGATCGAAGGCGCCACCGGCCAAAACGATGTCCAGCGCTTCGCGGGCGCTTGGCCCGGACCACGGCGCCTGGCGGCTGATCACCAATAGGGATTTGGACATGTCACGGCCCTCCAAAACAGATCAGGCGGTCGGCGGCCTGGGTGGCGTCGTGCAATTGCCCCAAACCCGACAGCTCCCAAGGCGCCTCGAGGTTGACCGCGCTGCGTTGATAGCGCGTGGCCTCCTCCTGGTTGAGCACGCCACGGCGCAAGGCGGCGGCGATGCACACCACGCTATCAAGCTGGTGCGCGCTGACAAACTCGCGCCATTGGTGCGCAATGTCTTGTTCGTCCTGGGGCACAACGAGGTTATTGGACGCGCTGTAGACGCCGTCCTGATAGAAAAACAGCCGCACAATCTCATGCCCGCCGGCAAGCGCCGCCTGGGCGAACAGCAGGGCGCGGCGCGAGGAGGGCGCGTGGGCGGCGGAAAACAGTGCAATCGCAAACTTCATGGAACACTCTGCAAGCAAACGTCGGCCAATGATAAAGCCGTCGCCTTGAAAAAGCCCGCCGTGATCAAAACGGTCACTGTCGATGACTGTTCAGGCGATTGCCGGTAGGCGCAAGGCTGCCTAGTCTGTGGGCATTCAAATGCCGAAATGGAGTTTCCATGTCAGGTCCCTTGGCGTCACTCAAAGTGTTGGATTTTTCCACCTTGCTGCCTGGCCCATTCGCCTCGTTGATGCTGGCGGACATGGGCGCGGAGGTGCTGCGCATCGAATCGCCCACGCGCATGGACCTGTTGCGCGTCCTGCCGCCTCACGACCAGGGCACGTCAGCCAGCCATGCCTACCTCAACCGCAACAAGCGTAGCCTGGCGCTGGACCTCAAGCAGGCCGAGGCGCTGGAGATCGTACGGGCGCTGGTGAAAGAGTACGACATTGTGCTCGAACAGTTCCGACCAGGGGTGATGGAGCGGTTGGGGCTGGGATATGAGGCATTGAAGGCGATCAACCCCCGGTTGATCTATGTGTCGATCACCGGGTACGGCCAGACCGGGCCCTACAAGGACCGCGCCGGGCACGACATCAATTACCTGGCGCTGGCCGGGGTGGCCAGCTACACCGGACGCCAGGACACCGGGCCGTTGCCGCTGGGCGTGCAGTTGGCGGATGTGGGCGGCGGTTCGCTGCATGCGGTGGTGGGGCTGCTGGCGGCGGTTATTGCCCGGCAGCAGAGCGGGGTCGGCCAATACTTGGACGTGAGCATGACCGACTGCTCGTTCAGCCTGAACGCCATGGCCGGCGCGGGTTACCTGGCGTGTGGGGTGGAACCGGAGCGGGAAGGCCACGTGCTCAATGGCGGCAGCTTCTACGACTATTACCGCTCGCGGGATGGGCGCTGGATGTCGGTGGGCAGCCTCGAGCCCGCGTTCATGCAGCCATTGTGTGACGCGTTGGGGCGTCCGGATTTGGTGTCGATGGGCCTGAGGCCTGAGCAGCAGCCAGCGCTGAAGCAGGCGCTGCAGGTCGAGTTTGAGAAGCGCAGCTTTGATGAGTTGTGCGCGTTGTTCGCCGCGGTGGATGCGTGTGTGGAACCGGTGCTGAGCTTGCGTGAGGCGGTGGAGCATCCGCAGTTGAAGGCGCGGGCGTTGGTGAGCCAGGTGCCACGGGGCGATGGCTCGACCCAGGCGCAACTGGCCTGCCCGCTGAAGTTTTCCGAGGGGTTGCCTGAGCCCAGGCATATAGGCACTGCGGTTGGGGCGCAAAGTGATGAGGTATTGGCGGAGTTGGGGTTCAGTGCCCAGCGCATAGAGGACTTGCGGCGGGCCAGGGTTGTAGGGTGACTGAACCGACCCCATCGGGAGCAAGCCCCCTCCCACATTTTTACCCTGTTCATCCTTTGCATGTGGGAGGGGCCTGCGCCGATGAGGCCCTTACTCCACGCGGGTTTCCCCGGTAAACACCAAGGTCTGGCGACACCGCCGACACAAATACCGCCGCCCCTGAGCCACCATGCCATGGCGCTGTGACGAAAACGGAAAGTCACTGTCCGCACACGGGCATCGGTAGATATAGCGAGTCACCTGGCGGCGCTTCACTTCATAGGTGTGGCAACGGTCCGGCGGCAGTTCATAGACCCCGCGCATGATCAATTGCCATTCCTCGCCATGGGGCTGTATGCGCTCGCCGAACAATTGGTGGGCAATCAGGTGCGCCACTTCATGGGCCACGGTCTGTTTGAGGAAGTGTTGGCTGTTTTCACGGTACAACTGTGGGTTGAAACGCAGCAGGTTCTCGTGCAAATGCGCGACACCGGCCTTCTGGCCCCGCAGCTTGAGGCTGACCTGGGGGCGTTTGAAGCTTCGTTTGAAAAAGGATTCGGCTTGCAGGAAACAATCTTCGACGCGGGTATTGAGTTGCTCGGGCATGCTGTACATATCTCCAGAGACGTCCAGTATGCCGCAAAGCTGGGTGTTTCCGAATCTGTCAGGCGCCGAATGGTCATGCATAACGCACAAAGCCACCTTTCGGTGGCCTTGCCTACGGATTTATCCGCTCAGTTGGTGTAGATCGGACCCACGCCCAAGCCCCAGACGATCACGGTAAACGCCATGATCGCTACCAGTACCACCAGGCCCACGGCCAGCACCGAGCTGGAAAACAGGAAACCCTCGTCCGGGTCGATGCTCATGAACGTCGGCAGCCCCACGTACAGCAGGTACACCGTGTAACAAATGGCCGCCGTGCCCACCACCATGCCCAGCCACATATGCGGATAGAGCGCGGCCAGCCCGCCGATGAACAGCGGCGTGGCGGTGTAGGTGGCAAACGCCACGCAGCGCGCCATGCTGGGGTTGGCATCGTAGGTACGTGCCATCCAGTGAATGAACGCCCCCATCACTGCCACGCCGCCGAGCATGGCGGCGTAGGACATGAGGGTCATCCACAGTGCGCTTTCCTGGGTCAGCATCACCGGTGCGCGGTTGCCGATGACCCAGCCGACCTGAGTGGTGCCGATAAAGGCGGATACGGCGGGGATTGCTGCGAGAATCAAGGTATGGGTGAGGTACATGTGGCCGATGCTTTCTTCTTTATCGCCACGGATTTCCCGCCATTCCTGGTCGGGATGGGTAAATAGCCCCACGACGTGATGGATCATGCCAGTCACTCCTGTCGTTGTTACCATCGCCCCCCATCGGAGCGCCCACGGGCCAAATGGCCTCAAAGGTCCTGGATACATGTGCGACCTCTAGTCGCAGTATAGGAAGGGATGACCGGAATGACTGTAAGGCCTTTAGAGCAAATTGCGCTGTAAACACGGGGGTTAATCGCGGCGGGGTCTGTAGGTGGCGATGTGATTCAAGGTGGGAGGGGGGGCTTTCATCGCCTAGCCAATGGGGCTGCTGCGCAGCCCAGCGCGGGGCAAGCCCGCTCACCACAACAAGCCCGCTCACCACAGCAAGCCCACTCCCACATTGGAACTCAGCGGGTCATGAAGGTAAAATACCCGGCTTTTCGTCACACACCTTTTGCGGATCCAAGCGCCATGGGCACTCTTACGGTCAACCAGAACAAACTGCAAAAACGCCTGCGTCGCCTGGCCGGTGAAGCGGTCGCCGATTTCAATATGATCGAGGACGGCGACAAGGTCATGGTCTGCCTCTCCGGCGGCAAAGACAGCTACACCCTGCTCGACGTGCTGCTGCATCTGCAAAAGGTCGCGCCGATCCAGTTCGAGATCGTCGCCGTCAACATGGACCAGAAACAACCAGGTTTCCCTGAACATGTGCTGCCGGCCTACCTCAAAGCGCTGGGCGTCGAGTACCACATCGTTGAAAAGGACACCTATTCGGTGGTCAAGGAGTTGATCCCGGAAGGCAAGACCACCTGCTCGCTGTGCTCGCGCCTGCGCCGTGGCACGCTCTACACCTTCGCCGATGAGATCGGTGCGACCAAGATGGCCCTGGGTCATCATCGCGATGACATCGTCGAGACCTTCTTCCTCAACATGTTCTTCAACGGCTCGCTCAAGGCCATGCCGCCCAAGCTGCGCGCCGATGACGGGCGCAACGTGGTGATCCGCCCGCTGGCGTATTGCAACGAGAAAGACATCCAGGCCTACTCCGACTTCAAGCAGTTCCCGATCATCCCGTGCAACCTGTGCGGTTCCCAGGAGAACCTGCAGCGCCAGGTGGTCAAGGAAATGCTGCTGGACTGGGAGCGCAAGACCCCAGGTCGTACCGAAAGCATCTTCCGCAGTCTGCAGAATGTGATCCCCTCGCAGTTGGCCGACCGCAACCTGTTCGACTTCGCCAGCCTGAAGATTGATGAAACCGCCGCATCGCGCTTCGTTAATGTTGTGAACCTCTGAGCTGATTCGATGCTCTGACACACGGCGCTCGCGGGCGCCGTTTTCAATTCAATTGCCAGGAGAGGGCATGCGCGATTACAAGTGGCTGCACGAATATTGTCTGAACCGCTTCGGTTCGGCGGCCGAGTTGGAAGCCCATCTGCCTGTTCCCAAGACTGCGGCGCAGTTGCGCAAGATCAGTGATGATCGCTACCTGTCGACCCTGGCGCTGCGCGTGTTTCGTGCGGGCTTGAAGCACAGCGTGGTCGATGCCAAGTGGCCGGCGTTCGAACAGGTGTTTTTTGGCTTCGACCCGGAAAAGGTCGTGCTGATGGGCGCTGAGCACCTGGAGCGGCTGATGCAGGACACCCGGATCATCCGCCACCTGGGCAAGCTCAAGAGTGTGCCGCGCAATGCGCAGATGATCCTCGACATCGAGCAGGAGAAGGGCAGCTTCGGCGCGTTTGTCGCCGACTGGCCGGTGACCGATATCGTCGGACTGTGGAAGTACCTGAGCAAGCACGGCCATCAACTCGGCGGGCTGTCAGCGCCGCGTTTCTTGCGCATGGTCGGCAAGGATACGTTTGTGCCGAGTGATGACGTGGTCGCCGCGCTGAACGCGCAGAAGATCGTCGACAAGGCGCCGACCAGCCTGCGCGACCTGGCGACGGTGCAGGGCGCGTTCAACCAGTGGCATGCCGAGAGTGGGCGGCCGATGTGCCAGTTGTCGATGATGTTGGCCTACACCGTCAACCACTGATCAGCGCTTATTGTGGCGAGGGAGCTTGCTCCCACTGGAGTGCGAAGCGCTCCCAAACGATCTTGGGGCTGCTGCGCAGCCCAACGGGAGCAAGCTCCCTCGCCACAGGGTGTGATCAGTTGGGTTGCGAATCAACGGCCAACCGGCGATTGAGCTGATGCCGCCACCGTACATACAACAACGCCGTACAAAACACCGCCAGGCTCGCCAGCATCTCCAGCACCCCGAACCCTTGCCGGTTCGGGTCATACGCCGCCAGCGCGCCCTTGATGAAATACAGGTTCACCACAAAGCACATCCACGAATGCCCGCGTGCGCTGCCCAGCAGCATGCCCGGCGCCAGCACCAGCAGTGGCACCAATTCGATCAGCAGGATCACCCACGGCCGTGCGCCGTGCAGGTCAGCGACGAACAGGTAGTACACGCAGAGCAAACCCACCAGGCCAAAAAACGCCAGCAGGCTCAGTGCCCGGGCCACCTTGACCCGTGGCTCGAGCCACGCCTGGGGCGGCAGGACCTTAGGCTTTCTGGCCACGGCCGTTCTCCAGCAGCGTGGCAGTGCTGGCCAGGCGCAGGCCGAGGGCGCGACACAGGGCGATTTCATGTTGATCGAGCAGGCGCTTGCCGTCCGGCCCCGCATGGTGGCTGGCACCATACGGCGTGCCGCCGCCCTGGGTATCGAGCAACGCTTGTTCGCTGTAGGGCAGGCCGGTGATGAGCATGCCGTGGTGCAGCAACGGCAGCAGCATCGACATCAGCGTGGTCTCCTGGCCGCCATGCAGGCTGGCGGTGGAGGTAAACACACCGGCTGGCTTGCCGACGAGGGCGCCGGTAAGCCACAGGTTGCTGGTGCCGTCGAGGAAATACTTGAGCGGCGCGGCCATGTTGCCGAAGCGGGTCGGGCTGCCCAGGGCCAGGCCCGAGCAGTGCTTCAGGTCATCGAGGCTGGCATACAGCGCGCCTTCCTCCGGAATGCTCGGCGCCACGGCTTCGCACTCGGTGGAGATCGCCGGCACGGTGCGCAGCCGGGCTTCCATCCCGCCTTGCTCGATGCCTCGGGCAATCTGCCGGGCCATTTCGCTGACCGAGCCGTTGCGGCTGTAATACAACACCAGCACATACGGCGACGTCACGGCAGGATCTCCACTACGTTTTCCGGCGGACGGCCAATGATGGCTTTGTCGGCGGTCTCCAGGATCGGGCGTTCCATCAGCTTCGGGTGCGCGGCGATGGCAGCGATCAATTGGGCTTCGCTGAGGCTGGCGTCGGCCAGGTTGAGGGTCTTGTATTCGTCTTCACCGCTGCGCAGCAGTTGGCGCGCGCTGATCCCCAGTTTGTCCAGCAACGCCTTCAGCTGTGCGGCGTCCAGCGGGGTTTCCAGGTAACGCACCACGGTAGGCGTGAGGCCGCGGGCTTCCAGCAGTTCCAGCGCACCGCGGGATTTCGAGCAGCGCGGGTTGTGATAAAGCGTCAGATCGGTCATGTGCGGGTCGCATCTTGCGTAAGGTGGCGGGTATTCTACCTGCGCAGCGACCCGTCCTTAAACCGTAAGAGGCGATAGGTCGCAGCCAACGTTCATTTTTGCGAAGGATTACCCCATGACAAGGCGACTGATCGGTGCATTGGCGATCATCACAACCCTGCTGCTCAGCGGCTGCGGTAACGATTACGGCGTTGACCAATATGGCCAGAAAGTGGCCGCCGAGCGCTTGGACAAGCAGTGGCTGGTGGTTAATTACTGGGCTGAATGGTGTGGCCCGTGCCGCACGGAAATCCCCGAGCTCAATGCCTTGGCCGAACAACTGAAGGCGCAGAACGTGGGCGTGTTCGGGGTCAACTTCGACAATGTGCAGGGCGCCGAACTGAAGGAAGCCAGTGAGAAGCTGGGCATCAAGTTCACGGTGCTGGCGCAGAACCCGGAGGGGATCTTCGATATTCCACGCAGCGAGGCGTTGCCGGTGACCTACATCATTGATGACAAGGGCAAGGTGCGCGAGCAGTTGATGGGTGAGCAGACGGCGGAAGGGGTGTTGGCCAAGCTCAAGGCCTTGCGCGGTTAAAGCCACAACTCAAAACAACTGTGGGAGGGGGCTTGCCACCTCCCACATTTAGCTTCCATCAATCCATAGATTGGAAAAATCAGCCTTCTTCGAGCCACAGGCGAATCGGCTTGCCTTCGGCCGGCCAGAACCGCGTCTGTTCGATCGGCGAGATGTCCCAGCGCTGCACGCCTTGCAGGGCCTGGAAGAAGCGGTGTTCCTGTTCCATCAGGGCTTCGCCGCAGAGTTTGCGAGTGCTGCCGATCTTGCCGAAGCTGAGCGTGTCGCCCTCCAGGGTGTACGGCGCAAACCAATGGTTGCAGCCGCCATTGCCGTAGGCGCGGCCATCGGCGCCGAGGGTGACGGTCAGGTGCGCGTAATCCATCAGCGGCCGTTCGCCAATCCATTCCACCACGTAGCTGTGATCCTGCTTGAGCTTGACCGAGTCCCCGGCACAGCCCGTCAAGGCCGCACCGACGGCGGCGAGCAGAAGCAGGCCTTTCATTGTGCGGCCTTCTGGCATTTAGGGCAGCGGTGCTTGTCGCCCTCGCTGGCCCAGCCCAACTCGGCGATCCGCGCATTGGCGGCCGGTTGCAGCGGCGCTTTGGTCAGCTTGGTTTCCACCGCAAATTCGAACTCCAACACCGCATCGCAGCTGTCGCAGTTGACCTTCCAGGTGTGAATCTCCAACTCGCCGAACTTCGGCCCCTGGGCCATCGCGACCCACTGGCCCGCCGGGCGGATGGAGTAGCGCGCGTCACCTTCGACGGTGAGGCGCATCGACAGGGTTTTACTGCCGCGCAGGGTGACGATCAGCACGTCGCCATGCTTGATCGAACCACCGTTGCCAGTCACCTGGTAACGGCCCGGCACCAGGGCGCGGCATTCGATCAGGGTGTGTTGCGGGCTCAGCAAACTGAAGCGGAAATCGTGTTCGGCCATGGATCCTCCAAATAGGCGCGGCATCCTATCACGGGTGCCGGCTCATCATGAGCCTGGTATGTGACCGCTGATCATCCTTCGACTAGGTTCTGCGCCCGGCCCTCGGCCCAGGCGACAATGTTGGCCAACGTGGTACCGGCGATGGCCGCCAGGGCTTCGCGGGTGAGAAACGCCTGGTGGGCGGTGATGATCACAGTGGGGAAGGTCAGCAGGCGCGCGAGGACGTCGTCCTGCAGGGGCAGGTCGGAGCGGTCCTCGAAAAACAGCTGCGCTTCTTCCTCATACACATCCAGCCCGAGGTAGCCGAGTTGGCCGTCCTTGAGCGCCTCGATCAGCGCCGGGGTGTCGACCAGCCCGCCGCGGCCGGTGTTGATCAGCATCGCGCCGGGCTGCATCTGCGCCAGCGAGCGGGCGTTGATCACGTGTTTGCTGTCGGCGGTGAGCGGGCAGTGCAGGCTGATGATCTGCGCCTGGGCCAGCAATTCGGGCAGGGTTACGTAGCGCGCGCCCAGGGCCTCGACCTGCGGATTGGGGAAGGGGTCATAGGCGAGCAGTCGGCAACCGAAGCCGGCCATGATCTTGGCGAAGGTGGCGCCGATCTGGCCGGTACCGACCACGCCGACGGTCTTGCCCACCAGGTCGAAACCGGTGAGGCCATGCAGGCTGAAATCACCATCGCGGGTGCGGTTGTAGGCGCGGTGCAGGCGGCGGTTAAGCGCGAGGATCAGCGCGACCGCGTGTTCGGCCACTGCGTGGGGCGAATAGGCCGGCACGCGCACGACGGTCAGGCCCAGGCGCTTGGCGGCGGTCAGGTCCACATGGTTGTAGCCCGCCGAGCGCAGGGCGATCAGCCGCGTGCCGCCCTTGGCCAACTGTTCCAGCACCGGGGCGCTGAGGTCGTCGTTGATAAACGCGCACACCACTTCGTGGTGTTCGGCCAGGGCCACGGTGTCGAGGTTGAGCCGGGCGGGCTGGAACTGCAGCGCCAGGCCTGGCGGCAGCGGCTCGCCGAGAAAGCTGTCGCGGTCGTAGGTTTGGCTGCTGAAAAAAATGATGCGCATCAAAAAGCTCCCTGCAATTAATCCGTCGCAAACGCTGATCAATGGTGGGAGGGGGCTTGCTCCCGACTAGTGTGTGTCAGCTACAGATGCTTCGATTGACACGACGCTATCGGGGGCAAGCCCCCTCCCACAGGTGATCAGCGCCCATAAAGTAGCGTCAGGCGTTAACCCGCGCTTCACTCGCCAGCCGGGCAATGGCCATGTCCAGCTCGTCCAGCGCGTGCTGGGCCTTGGCGTCGTCCTGCTTGAGCAGGGTTTCGGCGCGGTGGCAGGCGGCACGCAGTTGCGGTACGCCGCAGTAACGGGTCGCGCCGTGCAGGCGGTGCACACGTTCGATCAGGGCGCTGTTGTCGTTGGCGTCGCGGGCAATGGTGATGGCCAGGCGATCGGCCTCCAGGGAGGCCAGCAACATGGCGAGCATATCCGCCGCCAGGTCAGCCTTGCCGGCGGCCAGGCGCAAGCCTTCTTCATGATCCAGCACCGGCAGTTGCACGCCGGGGCCGAGGCCGTCGGTGGAGCGTTCCGGGCCTTGATTGCGCAGGGCCAGACCGGTCCATTTCAACACCACCTGGGCCAGTTGCCGCTCGCTGATGGGTTTGGTCAGGTAATCGTCCATGCCGCTTTGCAGCAAGGCGCGTTTTTCGTTGGCCATGGCGTGGGCGGTAAGGGCAACCACCGGCAATGGCGTGCCGCTGCGCTCGCTTTCCCACTGGCGGATCGCCTCGGTGCTTTGGCGGCCGTCCATGCCGGGCATCTGCACGTCCATCAGCACCAAGTCGAAGGTGTCCTGTTTCACCGCGTCGATGGCCGCATACCCGCTTTCCACCGCACGCACCCGTGCGCCCATGTCTTCCAACAGGGTCTGCACCAGCAGCAGGTTCGCCGGGTTGTCGTCCACGCACAGCACGCGCGGCGCCCGGCTGGAGAGCGGCTCGCCCGGTTCGCTGCGCGACGGGCGTGGGCTGATCAGGTCGGACAACGCACGGCGCAGTTTGCGCGTGCACGCCGGCTTGGCCTGCAACTGGCTGTTGGGGTTGGGCACCGATTGGTTGAACAGCATCTGTTCGGTGGTGGGGCACAGCACCAGCACTTTGCAGCCCAGGTGCTCAAGGTCCCACAAGTGCTGGTTGAGGCGCTCGGGCGGGATGTCATTGGCGGTCACGCCGAGGACCGCGAGGTCAATCGCCTGGTCGGTCTGGTGGGCGCTGGTGATGCCGTTGGTCAGGCTTTCAAGGCTGGTGAACGGCGTGACTTCCAGGCCGCAGTCTTCCAGTTGATGCTGCAGCGCCTGGCGCGCCAGCTCGTGGTTTTCCAGCACGGCCACGCGATGGCCCAGCAGCGGCGCGGACGGCAGGTCTTCAACGTCGTCACGGGTCTTGGGCAGGTTCAGGCTGATCCAGAACTCCGAGCCTTCGCCCGGCGTACTGTCGACGCCGATTTCACCGCCCATCTGCTCGATCAGGCGCTTGGAGATCACCAGCCCCAACCCGGTGCCGCCGGGCTGGCGCGACAGTGAGTTGTCGGCCTGGCTGAAGGCCTGGAACAGCGCGCGCACGTCCTGGCTGGACAGGCCGATGCCGGTGTCTTGCACGCTGATGCGCAATTGCACGCTGTCTTCCTGCTCGTCCTCGATCATCGCCCGGGCGACGATGGTGCCTTCGCGGGTGAACTTGATCGCATTGCTGATCAGGTTGGTGAGGATCTGTTTGAGGCGCAGCGGGTCGCCCACCAACGCCAGCGGCGTGTCGCGGTAGACCAGGCTCACCAGTTCCAGCTGTTTCGCATGCGCGGCGGGGGCAAGGATAGTGAGGGTGTCTTGCAGCAAGTCCCGCAGGTTGAACGGGATGCTGTCGAGCACCAGCTTGCCGGCTTCGATTTTTGAGAAATCGAGGATTTCGTTGATGATGCCCAGCAGGTTGTCGGCGGATTTTTCGATGGTGCCCAGGTAATCGAGCTGACGCGGCGTGAGTTCGCTCTTCTGCAGCAAGTGGGTAAAGCCGAGGATGCCGTTGAGCGGCGTGCGGATCTCGTGGCTCATGTTGGCCAGGAACTCCGACTTGATGCGGCTGGCCTCCAGGGCCTCCTTGCGCGCCAGGTCCAGCTCGATGTTCTGGATCTCGATGGTTTCCAGGTTCTGGCGCACGTCTTCGGTGGCCTGGTCGATGCTGTGTTGCAGTTCTTCCTGGGCATTCTGCAGGGTCTCGGCCATGCGGTTGATGCCCGAGGCGAGTTGGTCGAGTTCCTGGCTGCCCAGCGGTGGCAAGCGGGTTTCCAGGTTGCCGTCCTTGAGTTGGGCCACGGCTTGCTTGATCTGGCCGATCGGTGAGTTGATCGTACGGCTGATGCGCAGGGCCAGCGCCGCGGTGCAGATCAGGCCGATGGCGATCAGCAACAGGCTGGCGAACAGGCTGCGGTAGCCACGCAACAGCATGCCATTGTGGGACAGTTCCACCTCGACCCAGCCCAGCAGGCGATCGGCCTCATCCGGGATCAGGTCGCCGGCGAGGTTGCGATGGCGGCCAAACACCGGCAGCAAATAGCGGGTGGCGTCATTGCCGGTGCGCTGCAGCAGGTGGGAACTGTTGCCGATCGGCGGCTGGTTGAGCATGGTCGGGCCGGCGTGGGCGAGCGATGCGCGGTCCGGGCTGAGGAATGACACGGCGCGAACGTCCGGCTGCTCCAGGGACTGGGTGGCGATGCGCTCCAGCAGGTCGGTGTTGCGAGCGCTCAGGGCGGGCGCTACCAGCGGGGCCAACTGCTCGGCGATCATTTCGCCGCGTTGCAGCAGTTGGGTCTGCAGTTCGGAGAGCTGCATCCAGGTGAAATAGCCCCCCAACAGTGAGGCCATCAGGCTGGTCGGTAACAACGTCAGCAACAGTACGCGGCCTTTTATCCCCATTCTTGTCAGCACGCCACTCTCCTGCTACCACATTGATATCTACGGAATTGCGCGGGCATCCGGCCCGCGCCACCTGCGCAGTGTAGCCATTTGCGCGGCGAGGAATCTTGCAAATTAATGACAGATGGCAATCTTCAAGCCAATTGGCGTCCGGCGGCGATTGGCCGCGGCGGGGGAATATTGAGTAATCAGCCATTAAGAATGACTGGCAGAGACTAATGAATCCCGCAGCAGTCCGCCTACCTGCATCGCAACAGCGAAGAAGTGCTCAGCAAAGCCTTTCTATATCAGCACGTGCTGCAACGCGGTTATGCCTCCATGACAGCAGCCTCGGCATGCACATCAGCCAGACCCGCCGTAAGCTCAAGGCCATCGGCTACACCGAGCGCGAAGTGCGCAGGGTGTGGGGCAAGGGTTGCGCGTGCAGTTGCGCTTGCGGGCCTGCTAGGCGCGGCGTTGTTTGCGCTTTTTCCACTGATGGGCAACCCACCAGCGCCAATAGCCCATGGTCAGGCAGTAGGCGAGGGCGCCCAGCACCAGCCCCAACACCACTGAACCGAGCAGGAACGGCTGCCATAAGGTGCTCAGTTGGCCGCTGATCCATTCCCAGGTCAGGTCATCGGGCAGGCTGCGGGGCGGCACATTCATCAGCCAGGCGCCGGTCATGTAGGTGCAGATAAAGACCACCGGCATGGTAATCGGGTTCGTCAGCCATACCAGGCTGACCGCGATGGGCATATTGCCGCGCACCGTGATCGCCAGGACCGCCGCCAGCAGCATCTGCAAAGGAATCGGGATAAAGGCCGCGAACAAACCCACGGCCATTGCGCGTGCGACCGAGTGGCGGTTGAGGTGCCAGAGGTTCGGGTCATGCAGCAACGTGCCGAGAAACTGTAATGACTTGTGTTCCCGGATACTGCTGGGATCAGGCATGTACCGTTTGAATAAGCGCCGGGGCATAAGGGGTCCAGGTCAGTTCGAGGGGCAAGTATGCCCGCATTCTATAAACAGAAAATTCAGACTTTGTGACAAAACATCATAGGCCGCGCTGGGTGCTCGGCTAAGACTGAGTGGATCACTTGAAAAGGATGATTCATGAGGACAGGGATGTTCGCGTTTGCGCTGGGGCTGCTGGCCTTGCGTTTTCTACCGGCATTGCCGGCAACCGGCTGGCTGATCGCCCTGCTGGTGCTGGCGTTGATGCTGTTGCCGTTTCGCACTTACCCCTTGGCGTTTTTCCTGCTGGGGCTGAGTTGGGCGTGCATCAGCGCACAGTGGGCCCTGGATGACCGCCTGCGGCCAGCGTTGGACGGCCAGACGCGTTGGGTGGAAGGGTGGGTCACCGGTCTGCCGCAACAGACGGGCGAGGGCGTGCGTTTCGTACTGAACGACAGCCGGTCGCGTAACGCGCGGTTGCCCACACGCATCCGGGTGTCCTGGCGTGGCGGGCCGCCGGTGCGCAGCGGTGAACGCTGGCGCCTGGCGATCACCCTCAAACGACCGGCCGGGTTGCTGAATTTCCACGGCTTTGATCAGGAAGCCTGGCTGCTGGCCCAGCGGATTGGCGCCACCGGCACGGTGAAGGACGGCGAGCGTCTGGCACCGGCCCGCCACGCCTGGCGTGACAACGTGCGCCAGCGCCTGATGGTGGTGGATGCCCAGGGCCGGGAAGCCGGCCTGATGGCCCTGGTATTGGGCGATGGTTCCGGATTGGCCGCTACCGATTGGCAGGTGTTGCAGGACACCGGCACCGTGCATCTGCTGGTCATTTCCGGCCAGCACATCGGTTTGCTCGCGGGCTTGATCTACGGGGTGATCGCCGGGTTGGCGCGCTACGGCTGCTGGCCGCGAACCTGGCCGTGGCTGCCCTGGGCGTGCGGCCTGGCGTTCAGCGCCGCGCTGGGTTACGGCGTGCTGGCAGGGTTTGGCGTGCCGGTGCAGCGCGCCTGCGTGATGGTCGGGTTGGTGTTGTTGTGGCGCTTGCGCTTCCGGCATCTGGGGCTGTGGTGGCCATTGCTGCTGGCACTCAATGCGGTGCTGGTCCTGGAGCCGTTGGCCAGCCTGCAGCCAGGGTTCTGGCTGTCGTTTGCGGCGGTGGCGGTGCTGGTCCTGGCGTTTGGCGGACGGCTGGGACCGTGGAGCCTGTGGCAGGCGTGGACCCGGCCGCAGTGGTTGATTGCCATCGGGTTGTTTCCGGTCTTGCTGGTGCTGGGGCTGCCTATCAGCCTCAGCGCACCGTTCGCTAATCTGGTTGCGGTGCCCTGGATCAGCCTGGTGGTATTGCCGCTGGCGTTGCTGGGGACCGCGTTGCTGCCGCTGCCGTGGGTGGGTGATGGATTGCTGTGGCTGGCGGGCGGTGCGCTGGACGGCTTGTTCAACGGCTTGGCGTGGCTGGCCGGGTACATGCCTGCCTGGATCCCGGCCGAGGTGCCGTTGGGCTATTGGCTGGTGAGTCTGCTCGGTGCGGTGCTGCTCCTGCTGCCCAAGGGCGTGCCGTTTCGGCTGCTGGGCTGGCCGATGCTGTTGCTGGCGGTGTTTCCGCCGCAAGAACGGGTGCCCCATGGGCAGGTGGAGGTCGTGCAGCTGGACGTCGGGCAGGGGCAGTCGCTGATTTTACGCACGCGTCACCACGCTTTGCTGTATGACGCCGGTCCACGTTCCGGAACCTTTGACCTGGGCGCCCGCGTGGTGTTGCCGTCGTTGCGAAAGCTTGGGGTAGCGGCCTTGGACCTGATGCTGCTCAGCCACGCCGACGCCGATCATGCCGGTGGTGCGGCAGCGATTGCCAAGGGCCTGCCGATCAAGCGCGTGGTGGGTGGAGAAACCGACGGGCTGCCGGCGTTTCTCGGCACCCGGCCGTGCATCAGTGGCGAGCGCTGGACCTGGGACGGCGTGACGTTCGAACTCTGGCAGTGGCCTGGCGCCATCAGTGGCAATCCGAAGTCTTGCGTGTTGCAGGTGCAGGCCAATGGCGAGCGCCTGCTGCTGACCGGAGACATTGACCGCGCCGCCGAACAGGCCATGCTCGCTTCCCCGCTGGCGGTGCCCACTGAATGGTTGCAAGCGCCGCACCATGGCAGTCGCAGTTCTTCGTCGTGGGCGTTTCTGGAGCGCCTCGCCCCTGGATTCGTGCTTATTTCACGGGGGCGGGGTAATGCGTTCGGCCATCCGCATCCCCAGGTGATGGCGCGCTACCAGCGGTTGGGCAGCCAGGTGTATGACAGTGCCGAGCAGGGTGCTGTGCGCGTGCAATTGGGCGCTTTCGCACCACCGGTTGTTGCGCGCAGTCAACGCAGGTTCTGGCGCGAGCGGTTACCTTAGGCTCTGGCAGCCGCGGCCGATGGGGTCTGTGGCCGACGAACCTATATGGTAAAGTGACGCACTTTTTCGAGGGGACATTCACTGTGTGGGAATTGGTCAAATCCGGCGGCTGGATGATGTTGCCGATCATCATGAGCTCTATCGCCGCACTCGGCATCGTCGCCGAACGCCTGTGGACCCTGCGTGCCAGTCGCGTTACCCCCGAGCATCTGCTGGGGCAGGTCTGGTCCTGGATCAAGAACAAGCAGTTGGACAAGGACAAACTCAAGGAGCTGCGCGCCAATTCACCGTTGGGTGAAATCCTCGCCGCCGGCCTGGCCAACTCCAAACATGGTCGCGAGATCATGAAAGAGTGCATCGAAGAGGCCGCCGCGCGCGTCATCCATGAACTGGAGCGCTACATCAACGCCCTCGGCACCATCGCCGCCATGGCGCCATTGCTCGGTTTGCTGGGTACGGTACTGGGCATGATCGATATTTTCAGCTCGTTCATGGGCTCCGGCATGACCACCAACGCGGCCGTGCTGGCCGGCGGTATTTCCAAGGCGCTGATCACCACGGCAGCAGGCCTGATGGTGGGTATTCCTTCGGTATTCTTCCACCGTTTCCTGCAGCGTCGCATTGATGAACTGGTGGTGGGCATGGAACAGGAAGCCATCAAACTGGTGGAAGTGGTGCAGGGCGACCGTGACGTGGATCTGGTTGGGGGCAAAGCGTGAAATTTCGCCGCAAGCAACGGGAAAATGTCGATATCAACCTCGCGTCGCTGATCGACGTGGTGTTTATCCTGCTGCTGTTTTTTGTCGTCACCACCACCTTCACCCGACAAACCGAGCTGCGCGTCGACCTGCCGGAAGCCGTGAGCGGCTCGCCGGCCGAAGACCAGGAAGTCAAGCAACTGGACATCGCCATCAGCGCTGACGGGGTGTTTTCGGTGAACAATCAGTTGCTCGAGAAAAACGACCTCGCCAGCCTGATGGATGCGTTGCAGAAAGAGTCCGGCGGTGACACCCAGCGGCCGTTGTCCATCAGCGCCGATGGCAAGACCCAGCACCAGGCCGTGATCACTGCGATGGATGCCGCCGGCAAGCTCGGCTTCAGCCATCTGCGCATGACCACCGTCGAGGCGGCGAGCCCACCCTGATGGCCATGTCCGATCGTTTGCTCAAGGCCTGGTACGAAGGCCATCCGGCACTCGCACTGTTGCGGCCGCTGGAATCTCTGTATCGCCGGGTGGTGCAACGCAAGCGCACACGCTTCCTGGCGGGTGAGGGCGAGATCTATCAATCGCCGGTGCCGGTGGTGGTGGTCGGGAATATCACCGTGGGGGGCACGGGCAAGACGCCGTTGATCCTCTGGTTGATCGAGCACTGCCGACGCAGCGGCTTGCGCGTGGGCGTAGTCAGTCGCGGTTATGGCGCTAAGCCACCGCAGTTGCCGTGGCGGGTCGAAGCCAGCCACAGCGCTGACGTGGCAGGTGACGAACCTTTGTTGATTGTGCAGCGCTGCGGTGTACCGCTAATGATCGATCCCGATCGCAGCCGTGCGGTCAAGGCGCTGTTGGCCAGTGAAACCCTGGACCTCATTCTCTCCGACGACGGCCTGCAGCATTACCGCCTGGCCCGTGACCTTGAACTGGTGCTGATCGACGCCGCCCGTGGCCTGGGCAACCGCCGTTGCCTGCCGGCAGGGCCGTTGCGCGAACCGGTGGAGCGGCTGCAGAGTGTCGACGCGCTGCTCTATAACGGCGCCGCCAGCGACCGCGAGGACGGTTTTGCCTTTCGCTTGCAGCCCGCCGCGCTGGTCAATCTACAGACCGGCGAGCGCCAGCCGGTCGATCATTTTGCACCGGGCCAGCAAGTGCATGCGGTCGCCGGCATCGGCAACCCGCAACGTTTCTTCAATACCCTTGAAACGCTACACTGGCAGCCGATATCCCATGCGTTTGCCGACCACGCGCCATACAGTGCCGAGGTCTTGAATTTTACGCCGTCATTGCCGCTGGTCATGACCGAGAAGGACGCGGTGAAGTGCCGCGCCTTTGCCCAGCCCGACTGGTGGTACCTTGCGGTGGATGCACTGCCGTCGCCGGCGTTCGTTGCCTGGTTCGACACGCAGTTGATGCGTCTGTTGCCTGCCCGTCTTTTGCCTTAAACCGCTTCTTTCCAGGAAACACTCATGGACACCAAACTGCTCGACATCCTCGCTTGCCCGATCTGCAAAGGCCCGCTCAAGCTCAGCGCCGACAAAACCGAGCTGATCAGCAAAGGCGCCGGCCTGGCTTACCCGATCCGTGATGGCATCCCGGTGATGCTCGAAAGCGAAGCCCGCACCCTGACCACCGATGAGCGCCTGGATAAATGACCACAGCCTTTACCGTTGTCATTCCCTCCCGCTATGCGTCGACCCGGCTGCCGGGCAAGCCGCTGCAACTGATCGGCGACAAGCCGATGATCCAGCTGGTGTGGGAACAGGCCTGCAAAAGCAGCGCCGAGCGCGTGGTGGTGGCCACCGATGACCCGCGTATCATTGAAGCCTGCCAAGGCTTCGGCGCCGAAGCCGTACTGACGCGTGAAGATCACAACTCCGGCACCGATCGCCTGGCCGAAGTCGCCACAAAACTTGGCCTCGCGCCCGATGCCATCGTGGTCAATGTGCAGGGTGACGAGCCGTTGATCCCGCCGAGCGTGATCGACCAGGTAGCCGCCAACCTGGCAGCCCATGGCGAAGCCCGCATGGCGACCCTGGCCGAGCCGATCGAAGACATCGCGACCCTGTTCAACCCGAACGTGGTGAAGGTGGTCAGCGACATCAACGGCCTGGCGCTGACGTTCAGCCGTTCGACCTTGCCATGGGCCCGCGATGCGTTTGCCAAGCAACCTGATGTGTTGCCGGAAGGCGTGCCCTACCGCCGCCATATCGGCATATACGCCTACCGCGCCGGTTTCCTGCATGACTTCGTCAGCTGGGGCCCGTGCTGGTTGGAAAACACCGAATCCCTGGAGCAACTGCGGGCGCTGTGGCACGGCGTGCGCATCCACGTGGGCGATGCGCTGGAAGCGCCGCCGGCCGGTGTCGACACCCCGGAAGACCTTGAGCGCGTCCGTCGCCTGCTGGGGGCCTGATGGAGGTCCTGTTTGTCTGCCTGGGCAATATCTGTCGCTCGCCCACCGCAGAAGGCGTACTGCGCCATAAATTGCGTGAAGCGGGGCTGGCGGGGCAGGTCGACGTAGCGTCCGCCGGTACCGGCGAATGGCATATCGGCAACCCGCCGGACCCACGCAGCCAGCGTGCGGCGTTGGTGCGTGGCTACGATCTGTCGGCCCAGCGGGCCCAGCAGGTCTCGCGCGCCGACTTTGCGCGCTATGACCTGATCCTGGCCATGGACCACAGCAACCTGCGCAACCTCAAGGCCATGCAGCCGGCGCAGGGCAAGGCGGAGCTGGACCTGTTCCTGCGCCGCTACGAGGCTGAAGTGGACGAAGTCCCCGACCCGTATTACGAAGGTGAACAAGGCTTCGAACGGGTCCTGGACTTGATCGAACGTGCCTGTGATTTATTGGTGATCGAATTGAAGGGGCGGTTATGACCTTGCAGGTGCTTGCGCAGGTATCGCTCAAGCCATTCAACAGCTTTGGCATTGACGTACGTGCCCGGCTATTCGCCGAGGCCCACAGCGACGACGACGTCCGTGAGGCCCTGGCCTATTCAGCTGCGCAGGCGGTGCCATTGCTGGTGATCGGCGGTGGCAGCAACTTGCTGCTGACCCAGGACATCCAGGCGTTGGTGCTGCGCATGGCCACCAAAGGCATCCGTGTGCTGCACGATGACGGCACGCAGGTGGTGGTCGAAGCCGAGGCGGGTGAAGCCTGGCACCCGTTCGTGCTGTGGACCCTGGAACAGGGGTTCTGCGGCCTGGAAAACCTCAGTCTGATCCCCGGCACCGTTGGCGCAGCCCCCATGCAGAACATCGGCGCCTATGGTGTGGAGATCAAGGATGTGTTCGTCGGCCTCACCGCCCTGGACCGACACACTGGCGAACTGCGCGACTTCAGCCTGGAAGAATGCAAATTCGCCTATCGTGACAGCCTGTTCAAGCACGAGACCGGGCGCTGGCTGATCCTGAGGGTGCGTTTTGCCCTGAGTCGCGCCCGCCACCTCACACTCGACTACGGCCCGGTGCAGCAGCGTCTGGCAGGGCAGGGCATTACCGACGCGACGCCGAGCGATGTCAGCCGGGCCATCTGCAGCATCCGCCGGGAAAAACTCCCGGACCCGGCAGAGCTGGGCAATGCCGGGAGTTTCTTCAAGAATCCATTGGTGGCCCAGGCGGTGGCGGCTGAACTGCAGGCGCTGTATCCGGACCTGGTGGCATACCCACAGGCCGATGGGCAGATGAAGCTCGCGGCCGGCTGGCTGATCGACAAGGCCGGCTGGAAGGGCTTTCGTGAGGGGGATGCCGGGGTGCACACGCTGCAGGCGCTGGTGCTGGTCAACTACGGCGGTGCCACCGGGCACGATATCGCCAACTTGGCCCAGCGTATCCAGCGCGACATTGCACAGCGTTTCAAGGTCGATCTGGAAATGGAGCCCAACCAGTACTGATCGGCTGCTCTCGATACGTAAGAAATAAAAATGCCCCGTATCTGTCGATACGGGGCATTTTTTATTGCGCTAGCGATCAGTCGTCGCGGCTCATGATGCCGAAGATCTGCAACAGGCTGATGAACAGGTTGTAGATCGACACATACAGGCTGACAGTCGCCATGATGTAGTTACGCTCACCGCCGTGGATGATCGCACTGGTCTGGAACAGGATGCACACCGAGGAGAACAGCACAAAACCTGCGCTGATCGCCAGTTGCAGACCGCTGATCTGGAAGAACATGCCTGCGACCACGGCCGCCAGCAGCACGAAGAAGCCAGCGGTGATGAAGCCGCCCAGGAAGCTCATGTCCTTACGGGTGATCAACACGTAGGCCGACAGACCACCAAACACCAGGGCCGTCATGGCAAACGCCGAACTGACCACTTCCGCCCCACCGGCCATGCCGAGGTAGCGGTTGAGTATCGGGCCGAGGATAAAGCCCATGAAACCGGTCAACGCAAACGCCGACACCAGGCCCCACGCCGAGTCACGCAGCTTGTTGGTCAGGAAGAACAGACCATAGAAGCCGATCAGCACGACAAAGATATTCGGGTAGCCGACGCGCATTTGCTGCGCCACGAACGCCATCACGCCGCTGAAGGCGAGGGTAAGGGCGAGCAAGCCATAGGTGTTGCGCAACACGCGGCTGACTTCAAGCTGCTCAGCCTGCGCGTTGCCATTCACTGCGTAATTCTGTTCGCGCATGGCGACACTCCTTCGGTTTTGAAACGTTCAGTCGCAAAGATCATAACAGACGCTCTGTAACAAGCGATGGCGAGAGTTTGACAGTGTGTTTCATTCGGGTATTATGGCGCCCGCTGAGACGGGATGGGCTATTATAATCTCGTGACGCACAAGGGAAATTGGCAGAGTGGTTGAATGCACCGGTCTTGAAAACCGGCGGACGTTAATAGCGTCTCCAGGGTTCGAATCCCTGGTTTCCCGCCAAGATTCAAACGAAAGCCCCGCGAATGCGGGGCTTTTGTGTTTCTGGGGTTTGAGTAGGCAACGGCGGTTTTTGATAGGCGTTCCGAAACTTTCGGGTAGGCGTTCCGAAATTTTGCCTATTTTGATGGTTTGGCAGTGGCGCCAATCCTCCTGTATACCCGTTTGGTAATCTCTTGCTTGCTATGTCCCAGCAGTAGGCTGGCGTCGCCAATATCGATGATTTCCGATGCCGCCTTGGGTCTGATGTCACGAAACTGAAACCCTCCAATCTTTGCTGCGAGCATAGGGTCGCCCTTATCCAGCGCGTTCTGCTGCGCCTTTTCCCTTGCCTTGTCCCACCGTAGGCGCAACATTCCTTTCGTCATCCTTTTACCGTGCTTGTTGATGAGTAGGTACTTGGACGGGTGGTTGGCATTCCTTTCGGTTATCTCTCTAACCAATTTCCCGAGACTGTTTTCTCCGGATTCTGTCCGCATCAAAATTCTGAGTTTCTGCCCGGTTTTACCTTGAGTGACTAAGAAGTAATCGCCCTCGGTGTCGTCGCTACGCATGATGATTACGTCGGCCGGTCTCTGGCCTGTCAGGTAGGCCAGGTCCATGGCTTCCTTAAGTTCGGGGCCCGCCATACCGTAGACCGCGTCCCAAACCACCGCATTGGCATAGTAGTCGCGTGGAACCTCCTTGTTCTTCCTGACGCCTTGACAAGGAGTGAGACCCCACTCGCAGGCCATATTGAACACGTGAGACAGAAGGGCGATTTCTCGGTGGGCTCTAACCTTGGCGGTGCGTGCGTCGCGATACCCGGCGATATTTGCTGGCGTCATGGAGTCTATGGGAGCCCCATCGAATGTGGGGCGTAGCTGTTTAAGTTCGGCCAGGTTGTCTTTCTGGGTAGCCGCCAGCACCGCTGTGGCTACAGCGCCGCTTGGCGCTACGGCTAGTCGATTCGCGCCCAAGGCGATGATGGGCAAGGGGCTCGGCTTCGCCAAGGTCGGGGCGCCCATGGCGCTGATCGAGGCTGGGTTGATCGCTGCTGATACCTATCAGAATGCAGAGACCCGCGACGAAAAAGCCGAAGGCTACGGCAACGCTGCAGGGACATTGGCCGGCACGCTGGCCGGTGCTGCAGCAGGTGCCGCAATTGGTTCGGTGGTGCCCGTGATCGGCACCTTCGTCGGCGGGCTGATTGGCGGGTTCCTCGGTAGCTGGGGCGGCGGCGAGCTGGGCAGTGCTGTGGGCGAGGCTGCATTCGGTGGGCCGGATAAACCGATAGAACGCTTGGCTCAGCCCTCGCCGTTGCTGCTGCCGAAGCCCAGTGGGCCGGGTATTTCTCGGTTTGCTCAACTGGCACCGGCTCCGGCTACCGGCCCATTGATGGGGGACGTTGCCCGGTCGTTGGCGACTGCTCCATCAGCTGCAGCAGTCCTGACGTTGCTCAGCGCCGGCGCCGCCGCGAAACCGGATCCTGCTCGCGTTGAGCAGGCCTGGACGTTCGCCCCTACCATGCCGGTGACGGTGCAGGGCGACGTCAAGGATCCACGGGAACTGGCGCAGGAAATGATGCCGTACATGCGTCAGCTGTTCGAGGAGTTCAGCCGGGAGCAGGCGCGGCGCAACCTATTCGATGCCCCTCACGTTTAAGGTGTTGTCATGGCTTACATGGAGCAACTGCAGTCCGGTTTCAAATCCCTGGTCAAGGCTGGGGAGGCGGGTCGACACAGCATCGACGGCATGATCGGCCCGGTGAACGGCGCCATTGGCGAGATCACCGGGGCGGCCGATGAACTGTCCAGCATTCCCGGTGTGCCGCCGGGTGTTGGTGAAAAGCTGCAGCGGGTGATGCGCGGTATCGATGCGGCGTAGTCCAGGGTCGGCGCGGTATTATCGACCTACAGCAAAACGACCCGTGCGATATCGACCATTGATGAGCGCCTGGGCACCTTGAAGGAACAAGCCGCACAGGCCAGTACCGCAATCAACCAGATGGCCGGCAAGGTCAGCCCGCGCTTGGCGAACATTTTGCCCACCAGCGTCCTGGCGCCAAATGCCACGCCCTTGGCGGAAGCGGTTAAACCGTTTCCGCACCTGCTGATCCTGCAGCCGCTACAAACGAACGCCCAGCCGTTCTACTTCAACCTCGACACGGCGGCGTTCGATGAACTGCGCCGGTAGACGGAATTTCGCTGGGCCTCGCAAGAGCGCCTCAGTCGTCGACCGGCGCAGCAGGCCATTGGTATGGGGGAGGAAAAACTCAGCTTCAAGGGTGCGATATTCCCCACGTTCAAAGGCAGCCTCAAGCAGCTGGACACCCTCCGCTCCATCGGTGCCCAGTTGCTGCCGTTGAACCTGACCACCGGCTACGGCGTAGTCCTCGGGACCTAGTGCTTGCGCAGTCTGGAGGAAGAGCAGGGCGCGTTGCTGGCTGGCGGGATCCCGAGCAAGCAAACCTTTAGTTTGGAGTTCACACGCTATGGCGATGATATGCAGAACGTCTGACGGCGACCTGCTGGATACGTTGTGATACCAGCATTACGGGCACCTGAATGGCACTGTTGAGGCGGTGCTCGCGGCCAATCGGTTATTGGCGGATGAGCTGCAGCCGTTGCGCACAGGGTTGTTGATCACCTTTCCTGATCTTGCCGATGCTGTCGCAGAGCAGGTGCAGCTATGGGATTGAGGAAGACAACCACTGGACAAGGTTGGTAGCATCCAGCCACTACTGATTGTGGTTTTTCATAGGGAAGTGATTTGATGAGCAAGAAATTGATAGCAGGCACGTTGATGGGAATGGGGCTCTTTTTAAGTTCCTTGAGCGCGGTAGCCGCCGACAACCTTTTCAAAAGCTATGCCTATGGTGCTCCGTTATCCAGCTTCAAGGAAGCGAAGGGGTACTACGACTGCTCCGACGAGGTGGGAGGGGTAGCACGCTGTCTTGATGACGTAGATTTCATCGGTCACAAATTTACAGCAGCCCTGATTTTTTCCGGATCGAAGCTGGTTATGTTTTCTCTGTTCAGTCCGTTCGATAACGATCTGCATGCTACGGCTTTAGGCTCTATCGCAAAGACCTTTAAGCTCACCTCGCTTTCCGATGGCAAGTCGCTGCTCGATGTTGTTCAGGCTTCTGCGACAGCGAAGAACCAAGAGGAACTAACCTCAAAAGTTGACATTTACGAAACCCGCGCACTAAACGGCGATACGTTGACTTACACCTTTTACGAAGGTGTCGAACAGAACAAGGGCTACCGAAATATGAGCAGTCAGCTCTCCGCATTGCCTGATAACGTGCGGGCTGCGGAGCTTATTCTCACCGGTGAGGGGGCCGATTCTGCTCTAATAATCAGGTTCAGTTTTCCAAAGCTGCAAGCAAATAAAGCCGCCGAAGCTGCAATGAAACCTGTCGAAGCTTTCTAGCTGTTAATCGCTGAATTAGCCCCGCCTCTGCGGGGCTTTTTCGTATATGGGGTATTCCTTTTTGAAACCTATTTTCAGGATTGTCGCTGACGGCACCGACATCACGGCTCTGATCAATGATCGTCTACTGCTACTGCGTACTCTCGACAAGCCTGGCATGGAGTCGGACGAGTTCGAGCTGCGCATTGATTACCGCGACGGCGTAGTGTCCCTCTCCATAAAAGGGGCTGCGATACAGATTTACCTTGGGTACGACAGCAAAGCACTGGCCCGCCTGGGCCGCTACACGGTCGATGACATCGAGGTCTCCGGCCCGCCCGACACCCTGGTCATTCGCGGCAAGGCCAGCGACATGCGCGGTAGCGGCAAGACCAGAAGCGGACATTATGGACTGACGCGCTCATCGCTTGCGTAGGCTCAGACGAGCGCGGTTAAGCGTAAATCGCTCGCCATGATTACAGTTTTTGCCTTGTTTTAGGCTTTAGCAGCGCTGACAAGAAATTCGACCAGCAATCGCGAAACAGCCAGCTTTTCCTCACTGCACGCTCGTGCTGGTGAATGTCCTTCTGGCACCCAAGCGTCCCAGACTTCGTTCATGGCTTCAAAGTCAGCCATGTCAGCCAGCAAAATGGTCACTTGCAGCAGATGCTCACTTGACGACTCTACTTCCTTCAAGAGCGAATCGACACGTGATAGTGCGGTATGAGCCTGGTCTGCTACTGATGTATGTTCATCGCCTATCGAATATACGTTTAGAAGGGATGGCGTATGGGAATGCTGCTTTTCGTCTCATGTATCTGATGGCGCCTGTGACCAATGCAATGCAACCATCCAGTTTCCTTGTGATTGCCTTTTTTGCTAAAACGACGATCCAGGACCTACAGAACGAGTCGATTGCAACCCGACATGACGGGCTGCAATCGATTCAGAGACATTTATAGAAGCGTCTGAATAATTTTCCTAATCGATTAATTACCGGATCACTTTGCATCCCAATCAGGAGCAAACGGAGGCTGGACAAAGCGCTGATCTTTAGCGAGAGATGCGATCGCCTGCCGATCCTCGTCGTCCAGTTTCACCGCAAGGGCTTCCAGGTTCGCTTTCTGACTTTCGGCGCGCTGAGCTTTCGGAATTGCGATCACACCGTCTTGATCAAGTAGCCACGCGATGGCGACCTGAGCTGCCGAGACGTCATGCTTAGCGCCTATTTGCATCAACGTCGGATCAGTCGCCGCTCTACCCTGAGCCAGAGGCGCGTACGCGACCAATGGAATATTTCTTTCCCTTAGGAAGGTTAAAAGACGAGTCTGATCAAGGAATGGATGGTATTCGACCTGAACCGCTGCAACGGATGCACCCAACTCATCGATCGCGGTACGAAGCATCGGCATATTGAAATTACACACCCCCAGTTCCCGAATTCGTCCGCTATCACGCAAAGAGCCGAGGGTCTTCATCAGGGCTGCCATGTCCATGGATGCCGAAGGCCAATGAACCATGTAAAGATCGACGTATTCCAACCCAAGCTTTAACAGGCTCTTATCGAATGATTTCAACAACGCGGTTGGCTCGAGCTGGTCGTGCCACACTTTTGTCGTAACAAATAGCTCGCTGCGCGCTATACCTGATGCGACTAGTGCACGACCTACCGACGCCTCATTGTCGTACATGGCCGCAGTATCAATATGCCGATAACCCACGTCGATAGCACTTTCGACTACCGCTTGGCAGCCGTCACCGGGCATACGGAACGTACCAAAACCTAAACGGGGAATAGTCAAACTTTTAGAGATCAAGCGTTTCATCAAATCACCTTTAATCTATATAATCCAGCGATGAAGGCCGTAGCGAATTAATCAATAGACCAATTCTTCCAAGTTTCCGAAAGTTCAGCCAGACAGCAAAAGCGTTGCCTTCGATATTAGCTTCCGGCACAAATCCCCAATAGCGGCTATCGGCGCTATTGTCGCGGTTATCACCCATTCCAAAGTAGTAGCCTGCGGGAACCTGACAGCTGACCTCTGATGCCCCATAGATGCAGTTTTCTATATGAGGAAATTTCCAGACTGGATAAATGTTATGGTCGCCTCTTGGATTTACGTAAATATCATGGGGGTGAATCCCCAACGTTTCACTGTATCTGTTGGCGGATAGACCCACTGGCGTATCCAAACGGCCAGGCACCAAGTCGATGGCAATCTTCACGCCATTTACAAAAAGTTGGTTATCCCTATACGCGACGGTGTCGCCCGGCAGACCCACGATGCGTTTTATATAGTGTATACGGGGATCCTGTGGGTAGCGGAAAACAATGACGTCGCCCCGTTCAGGAATGCCATGACTCAATATTTTTGTTCCCATGACAGGAATATGGAGTCCGTAAGCAAACTTGTTCACCGGGATGAAGTCGCCCGATTCCAGTGTCGGCAGCATGGAGTCAGACGGAATCTTGAATGGCTCGACAATGAACGACCGGATAATGAAGACCACCAGAATGACTGCAAACAGACTGGATAAAAATCGCACACCGTACACTGCCCAACTTAAAACACGGCCGACCCCGTTATTAGCCGCACCTGATATGACGGCAGGCGCCTCAATACCGGGCCTTTTATCAATGATTGCGAAATCAAGAATCTTCGCAATGCCGGTCACCGCCAGCACAGCGCATAGTACCAACGAAAAATCCAAATCCATCTGACTTCCACCCAATTCGTTCGCCGCGCCGTGCCCGATAAAAGGCAAGCCACGTGAGCTTATTTCGACTGAAAAAGAAGACCTTTAAGAACCGTTTTAAGCGTCGTTTTCCCTTTCATCCGAACATCAGCGCTGCGCTCGAATTCAATCCACCCTTCATTGAAACCGTCTAGCATCTGCATCCTCGGTAACGGATTGAGAGCACCTTGTTCGCGAAACATTGGCTCCCAGCTTTCGCGTGGGACCGCTTCTACGGAAATAGGCTTGCCCAAGATCTCACCGAAGACCTTCGCCATCTCGTTAGGCGAGACCCATTGGCCTTCCAGTTCGACTATTTGCGCACCCGTCCATTGCTCTTGGAGCAATCCAGCAGCGACTTCACCGACGTCAGCCGACGCGATCATCGGCACCTGTTTATCAAGCGGATGAAGAAAGCTGTTGATCATGCCTTGCTCAAGAACTGATGTGATATCAAACGCCGCATTGTCCATGAACCAGCCCGGACGCAGGAAGGTAACCGGCACTGGAAGTGCGCTCAGCGCCTTCTCCATCAACGTACGCTGGGTCAACAAATTGATCTGAGCCGCCTGGGCACCGATGGTGGAGATGCACACTACTTTCTCTGGCCTGGCAGCATCGATTGCTTGTGACACGGCATCAATGACAGCACGCGCTTCCGGAAAACCTGGGGCTGGATCGAACTCGGAGGGCGGAAGAATGAAAACACCACTCGCGCCCTCAAATGCGCGGGTAAGTGCCGAGGCATCATCCATATTGGCAATGACGACTTCACACCCCAGAGCTTCCCAATACGCGCCTTTTACCGGGTCTCTTACTACCGCGCGAACAGCTTGACGATTATAGAGAAGCGCACGTGCCACTGCGCCGCCGACTTTTCCGGTGATACCCGTGATGACATACATAGTTCTGTTTCCTTAGGTGTTAGAAGTACATCAAGCCTTATTCAGTCCGGCGTAAAGCCCATGCTCGAACTGTCCATAAAGCTTCACTACTGCTGGGTCATAAAACGGCAGTGTCTGGGTAAAGATCGCACCGGTCACCTGCTTGACCGGGTCTAGCCAGAAATAACAATTAAGCAACCCGGCCCAACTCCCGCTACCCGCACTTCGCCCGTTGGGCCCCGGTTGGCTGTTGATGTCAAACGACAGCCCCCATTTGTGCGGGGTATCAGGAAATTGGTTAAAGCTTTCTGAATAGGCAGGTTGTGCTGACTTCATCTCGACGACGTTTAGGTCGCCGATATGGTTGCGGAACATCGTCGCGACAGTTTCTGGTTTCAAAAGGGTCGAACCGTTGAACACGCCACGGTGCAGGAGCATTTGAAGGAACTTCAAATAGTCTCGAGGTGTACTGAACAAACCGCCGCCGCCGCTGAAAAACTCAGGACGCTGAGGCATCTCGAACGGGCCTGTCTTCAACGATCCATCCTGCTGGCGCATATGAAGAGTGGGAACCCGTTGCTTTTGAGCGCTACTTATAAGAAAGCCTGTATCGGTCATGCCCAGTGGTGAAAAAATGTTTTCCTTGAAGTAGATCTCCAATGACTGGCCACTCACCGCCTCGACCAGTTTCCCCACCCAGTCCAGACTGATGCCGTACTCCCAGCGGTCTCCCGGATCAAACTCCAGAGGAGCCGTGAACGCGCCATTTTTGGACGTGGCGATATCAGGCATACCCGTAACTTTTTCATATTCGCCCAACGCCTCGCTCCATACGCTGTAGGTAAATCCAGAGGTATGGGTCAAAAGGTGTCGCACGGTGATGGGCCGAGCAGCCGCGCGCAAACGAGGCTGTCCTGATGCGTCAAACCCTTCAAGCACATGAGGTGACGCTAATTCCGGAAGAATTTCGCTCGCTGGTTGGTCAAGCGACAGTTTCCCTTGCTCAATCAACTGCATGCACGCAGTTGCAGTGATCGCTTTAGTCATCGACAGCAACCAGAACACCGATTGCGATGAAATCGCCGTTCCCGACTTCAAATTACCGCTGCCGTATGCTTTTTCGTACACCACGCCTTGTTTTGTCGCTCCTATTGCTACGACACCCGCCACCGTGCCATTTCGAACAGCGGCATCAAGTGCCTGGTCGATGGACCTGAATGAAGCATCTGGCTTGGGTGTGGACCAAACCGTTTGAGTTGACGCCTCGGCCTCGGTCAACCCCGCAAAGGCCGACGCAACCAGAAGACCCGATGCACCTTTGAGCATGTTCCGGCGAGTGAGATCGTATGGCATGGAGAAGGACCTGAATTTGAAGACAGGGCCAGAGTAGCTACCTTTTATCATTGACAGAATGCCCAACCAGTCACATCTTTAGTGACCTTTACGCACGAGTGGATAGCGAGATGAGTTTTGACGGTCGCCTGCTTTCAAACATCAGTGTCCTGGCCGCTATCGTTCACAGTGGCAGCTTCGCGCGGGCGGCTGAAGCATTGAGCATGTCGCCCTCTGGCATCAGCCGCGCTGTTGGACGTCTAGAGACAAGCATCGGCGTACGACTGTTCGATAGAACAACACGGTCAGTGACGCTAACGGATGAAGGACGCATGCTCTACGGAGAAATAAGTCCGTTGTTGGCAGGGATAGGTGATGCGGTCAACTTAACCTCCGGCGCATCCACTGCCGTGCGGGGCCGACTGAGAGTCAATGTCGATACGTACTTTTCCCGTCGGATGATGGCGCCCCACTTGTCCAGGTTTTTAACGCTGTACCCAGAGATCTCCCTTGAACTCCTCGTCCGCGATCAACTGGGTGATCTGGTCGGAGAAGGATTCGACATTGCGATCCGCTTCGGCCAACCACCGTCGTCTACCTTGATCGCACGCAAATTGCTGGAAACCAGTACGGTCACTGTCGCTTCGCCGGACTACTTGAGTAAATACGGGTCTCCTAAAACACCCTCTGATCTGATTCACCATTCCTGTATTCAGATGAAAAGCACCATGACCGGGTTGCCTATGGAGTGGGAGTACACAAGGGGAAAAACGACGATGCCGGTCAAGACCACCAGCAGATTATTGGTCAATGAATCAGGTACTCTGATAGGTGCGTGCTTGGCGGGCGTAGGTATTGCACGCATCAAAGCCAGCGGGGTGAAGGATCTTATCGCCCAAGGTCATCTTGTTGAATTACTTCAAGGCTGGAGAGGTGAGAAGTTTGATCTTTACGCCCTGTACCCATCTCGACATTTACCCCCTGCCAAGGTCAGAGCCTTCATCGATTTCGTGAGTGAGTTTCTGCGTGAGGGAGCACCTCTATCGGATTAACTCCCCCATGACATTGATCTTGAGGCTCATCCAACTTGCACCGGCCACCAGTCATATCATTACGAGCGAATGTATCCGGCGTGCTTGCATTGGACCGACCAGTCCCGACACTAGACATTACCGTCATGCTATTTGCCAACCTGCCGGGCAGTGTGGTGGTGGTCTGGTCGCTCTGCCGGCTACGACAGCCGAGCCGCAGCATTGGTTTATATGACGCACTGGCGAGAATACTGTTCACTGTCTGGCAACTATTCGCGGTAGTCCATGGAGCCAGTTTTCTGATCCTCGGCTTCACCTGTTTCGAAGTCGGATTTGCCATCGCGCAGATCCTGCCACTGAACCATCCACAAAAAGTCCGAACGAACGCACGCCCTAGGCGTTCTGGTCTCGGTTTGTAATAGACGGAATGTCCGCTTTGGGTCGATTTCTGTCCTTCACGAAAGGCAGAAGACGGCCAGAACCGGTCGACTCGCTTTGGCTTTTTTGCCGCTTTCAAGCACTGCTGTAAGCCAGATTAGGGTAGCTATTGTCCTCACCTTTAACCTATCGAAAGACAAGAAATCTGGTCATTGCTATCTAACTAATACATCCCTTCCAGGAAGCCAACCATCGGCCGTGAGCCCGAGCAATGGTTCAGACTTAAATGTGATAGGGAAAGAAATCCGTTTCGCTTCATCTCAGGAGGGTTTAACAATTCCTCCCCAGAACGAGAGAGCTGTGCCGTCATTGAGGAACAGCGTGGGTTGTCGATGGCCAATATGTTCAACCAGACTCCAGTGCACGTACCCCAGATAGCGAGTGCCATCGGCATCGCAAAATTCGGCTCGCACGATCATCGCCAAGCCTACTTCCTCAACACAAGGTCGGACTGTGCATTCATCTTCAACGGACTCGTCCATCGGAAAGCACCATACCCCAACATCGTGCATCAATCTCTTGCGGCATGGAGTGAAGGTCGGCGATCTCCAGCAGAGTAAATCGGAAATCCTGCTGACGCTCCACTTCAACGCCCAACGCCTGCACCAGTGCTTTGTTATGGCCGTGACCGTTCTCGAGCCATGCTGACGTTCCTAATTAATCCGTGCACTGACACATTGGTTGCTTTGGACTGGTCAGACCGTTGAAAGAGCAATCGCTTTTTCTAAGACGGCCTGTAACATCTGCTCCGGTGATTGTTCCTTGTTGAAGAGGCTCGGTGACAATTTATCAGAGTCGTTTTCAGTCGATTGCCGGAGAAGGGCGAGCGGCCCCGATTGTCCTAACTGCTCTTGGTAAAGACTTTTTATACTGTCCCTAAAACCATCAGGGTATGCCGCTTTCTCGACCCCTGGAAGATCATCGAAATAGTCCATGATGCCTTTGAAGATTTCACTGTTGTCACCGCCGTTCGTTATAGTGGCGTACAACTTGGAAAAATATGTTTCATCCTGCTTACTAAGCTCCCCATAAGCGGCATACCGTTCAGCATCCGTATAGGTTCCTGAATCATCATAAACAATATTGCTTAGCCCGTTTCGGGCCATACCTTCAAATGGGTTTGGAAGTTTTTCGGGAGGGAGTTTAGAAAGCCCAATGGCGTAATCCAGTGACTGCTGACCTAACGCCAAACGGGCAGGGTCGTCTGTTTTGGGGAGTAGATACTCATTATTAAGATTCCCGCCAGCAATCCGCTGCCCGAAATTGTACATATCGCTCTGACCTTTTGCATATTGTCCTTTTAAATCCCTATTGGACATAGAGGCTTGTTTGTCATCAGCCTTACTTAATGCGTACAGTGCCCGTGCAGAATCGGAGATTGTGACGGTCTCCGTCGTCTTGAGGGCGGCATCCCCTGAAGGTAAATTTACAGGGTTGGACGAAGGAAGCTTCTCTTGTGTGGAAACCTTTGCCTGTGTACTTGCTTGATACGATTTGATCGAAATGTCCATGGTGATACTCCATGCGCTGAGGATAGCTCGAGAGCTATCTTCAGCTAGGGTTCCTATACAAATGTCGGATTATTTGATTTCAAATTCGACAGTGTAGTTATAGGGGGGCGCCGATTGAATTGCTGTGATATTTGCATTGCAAGTAGCGTTATCGAAACCAGTGCTAGTGCCCATTTTAGCCCAGCTAGGGGCTTTAGTCGTTGGATTGACTTGGTGGCTTGCTGCAAAACGACATTTCTTATTACCTGACGTATAGACAAACCGCATTCCTGAAACCGTATCCGCGACACTGGTCAGGGCAAATGTTGTCGTTGCAGACGGCAGAATCGTACTTGGGGTGGGGGCTACACTCCCTGAAAAGTACTCGAAAGTGTACGCGGCTGGGCCGGTCGTAGAGTTCTTCACCTTCACGGTGACGATGGTGCCTGCTTGGGCAGATGCAATCATAGAGGCGAATAGAGTTGCTGCCCCGAACAGTTTAGCGAATCTCATAAATATCCCTTTAATTTTGATAATCACTATAACTCATGTCTTGCCGCGTTTCGGTAAGCACTTTAACTACAAGTGCCTTCTTGATGCAGAAGGATAGTGGCTTTAGGTCATACATCCATGACGCGAAAGCATTTTCCCTCGTCTTGTATAGAAAATACAGCAAGACTCAACCTCTATAGCGGCAGGTAACCAGAATTCTTTAAGCCAAGGATTGCTGTTTTTGACACATCGGATGGATAAAGATTTCACAACCTGCAGGAACTAACACATATCCAGCCTGCAACCCTTCAATTTCAATAGCTTGCGCAGTGGTCCTGGTTGCCGCTACCGGCTATCACTCTAGTCATAGTCCATAGGTTGAGTGACTCATTTTCGCCACTGCCTGTGGCGGCACCACTATGCTCTTGGGAAAGCGACTGAGCGTGATGATGCACGACCAATACTATTTCAACGACGAGAAATATCTGGGAGACATAGGTTCTCTAGAATGACGGTTTGGCGAGCGAGAAACTCTATCGATGTATCTCTTGAGTGATGGCGAAAGAGTAGGGGGGGACTTGTTGCCCTCTGATACGCCGGTGTCCTTCAAGTTCAAGATAGAGCCAAACGTAACCTGCTCCTGGAAGAGGGAAAACCTACTTGTAGGTTTATCAGCAACCCACCTCGGTTTGTCGGAGGAAGATTGTCGTCTTTTGCTATTTGACGTAGCCGCCGAAATTGTGGGGACGAAATTAAATAACAGTCCCCATGCCAGTGCCAATCGACGCCGGATTTAGGCTCATCAATGGAATGGCTGACGGTCTACTTTTGGCCAATTACAGCTTTTCACAAAAAGCTATCCCCCTGAACGGAGACTCGCCAACGTCAGCCACGCTGCAAAAAGCAGCTCGCCCCGTTACTGCAACGGAACATACACATCCGTTTGCCATTGATCCTGCGGTGTTTGCGGATACACGCTCAGGTAATGGAAGAACAGTGGCTGATCACGCAGTTCTTCGCCACTGGCAGGCAGCCAATCGCGGTAGATCGGATAGATCGATTCGCCGATGTGGTCCGGTGACCCCACGTGCCGCACTACGACGCAGCGACCGCCAGCAATGACTAGTTCGCGCACGCCGAACGCATTCGGTTCCACCGCCTCGTGAATCTCGCCGCAAATGGCGAAGCGGAATGCTTCTGCTGGCGTGGTGTCGGGGTTGCCGTAGGGAATGCCAAAGCTGCGACTCGATGCCACCGGCGACTGCCCGCTCTGCATGCGCCACTCGATGAACCTGCTCACGCTCTCATTGACGAGCCCGGGGGGGCCGCAATGTTCAAGCGCTGCGACCCGGACTTCGGGGAACTCCACGATTCGTACTTGCATGATGATAGTCCTGGAAAAATGAGGGATGGTGAACACCGCATGCCAGACCTGCCAGTTCGGCGCCTTCCTGAACGCACTCGGCGTCATACCGACCGCTCGCTTGAACGCCCTGCAAAACGCCTCGGGACTGTCGAAACCGGCACCGAGTGCCGCCTCCAGTACCGAGTGATCCGCGACGGCGGCCAAGCGATGGGCGGCGCGTCGTAGCCGCATCAGTTGCACATAACGTGAAACCGGCACGCCGACGAACGCGGTGAATTGGCGATGGAAGTGAAACGTCGAAAAATTCGCCACATGGCTCAACGTCTTCACCGACAGATCATCTTCGAGATGCTCATCAATGTAGGCGAGTACGGCGTTGAAGCGCTTTGTGTAAGCGACGTTGATCGGCGTGTCGGACACTGGTACAAGCTCCTGGAAGTACGGTCGGCAATAGCGTCGACTATAGCGACGGTAGCCTGCCTAGCCGGGTTTGCTCAACGCGGGTTGCGGGGAGGGGAACACCCGTAGATGAGTGACCACCCCCTTTTACCCTCGCGACGTCTTCCATTGAGCATGCGTAAGTCCGTGACACGTCGCCAAGGCAGGCGCGGCGGATAGTTTCAGTTCGGCGTCATACAAGTGCACCGCACCCCACTTCATCGTGGCCGTTTGCGAAAGCGATTGTCCGCTTGCGACGCGGCACAATCAGGGCGCGTGCGCAGCTTGGCTTCCCAGTAATTGGCCCATTAAATTTGTGGCTTTTCTGGCGAGCTTTTACTCGTCATCTCTTTGTTTTTTTACTATTATCGTTCACCTGCGCACTCAAGGAAGAGAGGCTGAGCGCCTTGAGGCTGGTAGAAAATTCATACTCGATCATTGAACGAGTTATTGCTTTTACCCAGAACCTAACGACTCAGCCAACCATAAATACCTCTTGGTGAAACCGATGGATAAAATGTGTGGCATCGTTGTAGTGGTAGGACTTGCTCTCGCGGGATGCGCTACGAAAACCCCAGAAAAACCTGAAGTGGCTCCTCCACCTGCCGTCGTTCAGCAATCACCCTCTGAAGTCGCACCTTCGACACCAGCACACTCGCCTGCGGGATATGAGGCTGTACCTGCGAGCGCCAGCACTGACGCCCCAATCGCCACCTCTGCGAAGGCCGCTCAGGCAGAATCAGAAACAAACCTTAACCAAAATCGCGCTGAGCAATGCCGTAAAGAAATCGATGTTTTAAAGCTTTATAACAAAGCGTCTTACGCTAAATACGAGGCGGAATACCAAGCCATTGCGGTCAAGACTGCCAAGTACATGGAAGTCAAAGACTCATTAGGTCCTGATTTGAACTACATGGTTATGCCCGCTTATCAATTTCAAATTCGCGAATTCTGCTTCCGGGTTAAGACTCGTCTGTCGGAGCTTGTGCTTCGCCAAGCAAAATAATGATTCCACGTCAGGGTAGGTCTTTTGCCGGTTAAGAAGCGCTGAAAAAGACTTCCCTCTCTGGTGAAATACTTGCCTCACGCGAATCGAACGGTTAAGCGCCGATGAAGCAGGCTGCCTTCGCCGATGCCGGCTAGGCTGGCGAACATCAGCAGGCCCGCCGCGAGCGCTTCTTGGTCTGGAACTTGGTCTAGAAAGGTCAGGTGGTGCCCCGGAAGGGTTTGATTGCCTTGAGGGTGCTGCAGTATCCGAAAGGTGGAGATGATCTGCGGCGTATCGGTTTATGGATCAGTCGGCAAGGCAGTCGACCTCGATTAACTGCGCCCCTCAGTCGCAAATCGTTGCCGCTTTATCCGGTACATCTCCCCATCTGCATGACTCAGCAACGTATCCGCATCCTCCCCATCCCCCGGATAAAACGCCACGCCAACACTGCAGGACGGCATCTTCACCCCGCCAAACTCAGGCCCCAGCGGCTCAGCCATGACCGCAAGTATCTGCGCCACCTTCCCGGCAACCGCATCCGGTGATTGGATATCCGTGATCATCACCGTGAATTCATCGCCGCCCATCCGGGCCACCAAGTCGTTCTCGCGCACGCAGCGCTCCAGTCGTCGTGCAATCACGCAGAGCACGCGATCACCCATGGCATGTCCATGCACGTCATTGATGCCCTTGAAGTCATTGATGTCCAGGAACAGTAACGCGAGCGTGTGGTTTTGACTGCGTGCGGTTTGCAGGGCGTGGTCCAGCCGAGCATTGAACAGTGAGCGGTTGGTGAGGGCGGTCAGCGGATCATGGTGGGCGAGGAAGCGTAGTTCCTCCTCGGCCTGGGTGAGCGCGGTGATGTCTCGCGCGACACCAATTCGCGCACCCACCTCTTGGGACCAGAAGGCCGCCCACAGGATGTGCACGACGCTGCCATCCTTGCGGAGGTAACGGTTGCGGAAGTCGACATGGGGTTGCCCGTTCATGACCCGGACAATGGAGGCGCGCGTGCGCGCCAGGTCTTCAGGGTGCATGTAGTGAGTGATCAGGGTGCCTGTCAGCTCTTGCGCACGGTAGCCGAGCAGTGCCTCGCAGGCATCGCTCACGAAGACAATCTGGTTTTCGCCATCGACGACGAAGACCGTATCCAGCATCAAGTGGATCAGTTTTGGATACAGAGCTTGCAGGTCAACGGGCATGGGGCGTCGGGCGTCCGGTTCAGATGGCCTGATCATAGCCCTATCATGAAGGGGGCGGCGGGCAGTCCTGCAAATTTTTAATGCCGTTCATGCCCGTCGAGCCCCGGTTTATCAGTGGCGCTTGTTCTTATGTTTGTGCTTATTGTTGCCTCTGTGCTTTTTGCCGTCCGATCGATGACCGCTCTCATCATCCGCCAGGTTGTTGCCGAGCGCGCCACCTGCAGCACCGCCGAGACCAGCACCGATAGTTGAGCCGGTTGTGCCGCCGAGGCGATTGCCTATGAGCGATCCACCTGCAGACCCAACCCCACCCCCTATAGCGGCTTCTGCCCTATTGCCTTTCTGAGCACCGACGGCTCCACCGGCGGCACCCCCCAAGCCTGCGCCTACTGCAGCGCCCGTCGAGCCGCCAAGCTGCTGGCCTACGATATTGCCAAGTGCACCACCAACGCCGCCTCCGAGAGCGGCTGTACCGTCTCCGGCAGCCATCGCTCCTTGCGAAATCATCACGCCTAAAACCAGGGCGGGTAGTGTCATTTTCATTTTTGAACCTCTATGGGTTGTCAGCAGGCGCTCATGGGTTAAAGCACGCCTGGCATTAGGATTGAAACAAACGGCCGAAGTTCTTAAGGGGGCAATGTCCAGGCTCAAATGGTTGTAACAAGGTGTGCCGCAATAAATTCAGTCGCTTGGTCGAGAGCTAGAGCCGCGAGCCTATACAAACACGCCAAAACAATCAGGCGTCTGCGGTGCTTTTGGGGGGCTGGTTGTTCACCGTGATTGTCGGAACGTATGATCACCACGTGCGCCTTACCTGGGCGCTGAGATTCACCCCCTTTTGAAGGACATGAGCATGCAAAAGCACTTCGGTCATTCAGGCCTGTTCAAGGCTGCTTCGTATCTGTGCAGCGAAACCCTCAGCAATGGCATCGCCAGCTGGGAGTTGAAAAACAGTGCGTTGAATACGAAGGAGTTTTTGATATGTCCAAAGAATTACTCGGAGTTTCTGCTCTAGGGTTAATGGTTATCGGCGAGTTTTGTGCAATCTACAGTGAGGTGGTAACCGCCAGGCTGGCTCAAGCCGGTGACGGCTCATGGCAGGGGTTCATTATGCCGGTGGCCGTGATGTGCTTCGCCGGGCTTTGCCTGTTGGGTGCTTATTGGCTGGGGTATCTGGCGGTCGGTGACATCTGGGTGGTCACGGTGGTTTCAGTCACCTCGTTATTGTTGCTGGAGCCTGTGGTGATCTGGGCGCTGTTCCATGAAATCCCCGGGCGAGGCGCATTGATCGGCTTTTGCCTGGGCGCCTTGGGCATGCTCGCCACGGTCTTGCTGTAGGTGCACGTTCTGGCCCGACAGAAAGGATGTCGGGCCGGTTCACCCGTGTGTCACAGGCAATACCTTCCACCGCCGCGCCTGCGGTTGAGTTTTAAAGCGGTAATACCTAGCTCAGCAAAAAAGCTGTGCCACCGAAAGCAGGCAAATTACCTGAACAACCATTTGTGCTCGAATTGGATGTTTCATTGCCGTCACCCTCAAGTACAGTTGCTGGTGAGTATGCCGGGGGCGATGTAGGCAACCGTGTCAGGCCGTTAAAAGGTTGAAATGCCACCCTGAATCGCCGACAACACACGCAACTGTTACAAGCAGTATAGACCCTGGAAAAAATATCCGTCACGGATACGTCTTTTCGCCGTCCCGGCGGTCTCTGCTTACAACTATCTCCCCACCAGCATTGCACTTTTTTGGATTTCTCGGCTCTATCCTTGTCCCAGCCCCGCCGATCCCCGCGTGGGCAGATGAACCAGATCGGGTGCCGATGGATCGCACGTTTACTTGTTTGCACACTCGACGGATGCGCCGGCCCTTGCTGCTGGCCGCCGCGTTAATGCTCTGTGCCAGCGGTTGCAGCCAGCAACAGGGCCGGGATATCGCCAAGCAGTTCAGCAATGGCAAACCCGATGAGTTCTTCCAGACCAGTGTCGATCGCATGGCAACGCTGGGCATGCGTGACAATCTGCAAAGCCTGTATTTGCTGATGAATAAGCTCTATCTGCGAAACCCCAGCCAGTGGCGTCAGTCGGGTTACCCGGACGCTGTGAGCGCGGCCCGCGAGATTCGCCAGGCTATCGAGCAGCGTCGAACCCTTCCGGCGCTGGGGGAGCGTGGTGACCTGGCGGCACTGAGTTACTCCTTGAGCCCTGAATTCAAAGGCGACCGGGTCGGGGCGTTTATCTATGCCATCGGCAGCATGATCGTGACCGCTCACGGTGGCCGTACCGAGTTCTACATCACTGACGCGATCAATCCTGAATTCGTCAGCAACGCCGCGCGTAACATCGAGAAGGCCACCTGGCTGCTGAGCAAGCGCCAGGATGCGAATGGCGTGCTGTTGTTGTTTTCCAATGAGATCTCGGAGGAGGGCAGCAACCTCAGTTTCGCGGTGGAGTTCGGCAAGATTGTTGCGCGCCTTGACTTGCTGACCCAGATGCTCGATGAGCGCTATCGACGCATAGGCCTCAACTACGCCCAGAGTTTATTGCTGATGAATTTCCTGCCCGTGCAATGACCGTTTGACGGGCACGCGACAACGTCAGCACAACGCTTGAACCTGTGGCCTCATTGAGTGATCGGTGCGGTATTTCTCTTTCTTCTGTAGGACGCGGCCTATCTTGCTTCCCTGTGCTTGAAACACCCTGCGGTCATCAATAGCCTCGGATTTTTCCGAAAAATGGAGGCCATGCACCATGGGTAAGCTAAAAACGGTTTGGCCTACGGATCGCGAAATACGTTTGCGCTTTATCCTGTTTGCCGTGATCGATGTAGCGAGTGTCCAGGGTGTTTCCTCCGAGTTATTACTGCCCGCACACAAACTGCTGCGTGAATCGCCGACGCAGATGCAACTGCTCGATGCGTTGAGCGAGATCCTGGCGGCGGATGAGATGTACGGTTTCCGCCTCCCGCCAGGGTCGGAAGCGGAGGAACTGATGCAAACGTTGAAGGAAACTGAACGCTAGGTACGCCCGGTTAGATCGTTTATTTCCATAAGATAGGTCGAGATTGCGCAATCGAATATCCATCGCGTCGGTTTGTCTCGTTTGACAGTCATGACATACGTAATAGCGCCGAAATACTCGTTATCACAACGTTTGCAGCTGTTTTCTTCAACTAAGTTTCCCTGCGAACATCCATTCCTGCTGCTCTGCCGCCGTCTTGCGCCACCGCCTGGCGTCTCTAGAATCGGCCCCAGAACTTACTCATTTCCTGTCGATTACGGAGTTTCGAAGATGATGAACGCCATGCAGATGCCGATGAACACCGCCATGCCAATGATGCCGATGATGGGCATGCCGATGATGATGGCCACCATGAAATGCGAAATGGCTGCGGACGCCATGATGTGCACCATGAAGCCGGCTACCGGCATGGACATGGCTCAGTTCAAGACCAACGCCGAAATGATGGCGATGATGATGAACTGTGGCATGCCGATGATGATGCAGTGCGCCAACATGTCGATGATGTGCATGTCAGCCGACGCCATGGCCATGATGACCGGCATGAACATGATGCCCATGATGGGCATGCCGATGCCGATGATGAAGTGTGTGATGGAATGCACCCTGATGGGCGACAGTATGATGTGCAAAATGATGCCGATGCCGATGCCGGGCATGAGCATGGCCATGATGGAAAACTGCTGCATGCTCATGAACAAAATGATGAACGACTGCGCCATGCCGATGATGATGAGCTGCAACGGCATGCCGATGATGTGCTGCACCTGCTGATAGGTCCCGCACAAAAAAACGCCCCGATTATTCGGGGCGTTTTGCATGTCAATCCAGGCGTTCCGGGTAGGTGATCACCAGAAACGCCACGGCCTCGCTGTCTGCCGGGTTGCGGTAGCGGTGGGGCTGGTCGGCGTAGAACAGGATCGAGTCGCCGGTGGAAAGCAGGTAACGCTCGTCGTTGACGCTGACTTCCAACACGCCTTGAGCCACCACCAGGTTTTCCTGGATGCCGGGGCCGTGGCCTTCGGAAATCTCCTCGCCCAGCGCTCGCAGGCGGATCTCGTAGAACTCGGATTGACGCGCGGTATCGTAGGGGAACAAGGCACGGCTGATAAACCCGCCATCGGCACTGACCAGGCGCTTACTTTGTCGCGCCGGCAACACTTCCACCCCCTCAAAGGCACGGTCTTCCAGGAACGCCGCCACTGACACCTTCAAGCCCTTGGCAATCTTGCACAGTACCTTGATCGACGGCACGCTGCGCCCGGATTCGATCTGCGCGAGCATCGCCCGGCTCACGCCGCAGACCCGCGCCAATCCATCCAGGGACAAGTGCCGTTTGCTGCGCAAGCGTTGCAGGTTGTGGGCCACGCACAGGCTGATCACATCATCATCAGGGCTGGGCTTGGGCAGCGGTTCAGGCGGTTCGGGGAGCACGTGCAGGAAATTCATCGGCCTTACGCCCGGCGAGTATCGCTGGACGGAGCGGCTTGAGCGGTAAACACCGCCAGCCCGGCACGCGCGGCGTACATCGCCCACATCAACTCGGCCGCTGCACGCGCCTGGCGGCGTTGACGGTGGAGCGTGAAGTCGATGAGGGTGGCGGATGTCTGCATGGGGGTGGTCTCGTGGTACGTGGGTGACTCAGTGGTTCCACAGTAATGCTTGGCGGTTATTTCGTTAAATACTGAGTTTGCATGTGGTAATTCGATTTCGGACTTAGCAAATAATCCACATCTGACGCTGTTGTGGGAAAGGTCTGGTCCGTTAATAAGGAGTGACCTGGCGGGCGTCCCTGTCTTCCCACCACGTGCCCTCCGAATTCCAAGGACCCGCCCCATGCTGTTGCGCCACCCTCCGTTCCTGTTTGCCGCCTTGACGTTAAGCTCAATGGTGCACGCCGAAGGCCTGCAATTGGCCCCGGTCGAAGTCACCAGCAGCGAAGCCAGCGCCGGCGAAGTGGCCCAGGCGCAGCTCAAGAGCGTGCCCGGTGCGACCAACTACATCGACATGGACAGCGTGCAGCAGGGACGGGTGAGCACCAACGAAGACGTGTTCAAGTACCAGGCCGGGGTGTACGCCAAGGCGGCGAATAACGAAGGGGTGAAACTCTCGATTCGCGGGTCGGGCCTGAACCGCAGCCCGGGTTCCCATGCCTCCGGCTTGTACGAAATGTTCGATGGCCTGCCGCTGACAGGCCCCGGCGGCACGCCCTATGAGCTGAAAGACCCGCTGTGGCAAAGGCGGGTCGAAGTGCTGCGCGGCGCCAACGGTTTCGACCAGGGCGCCCTGGCTCTTGGTGGCGCGGTCAACTATGTGACGCGCACGGGTTACGACGCGCCCAAGCTGCAATTACGCTATGAAGCGGGCAGCAAAGGCTATATGCAGCGCGAGATCAGTTCGGGCCAGGTGCTGGGGGATGCCGATTACTACATCAGCCTCACTGACTCCGAGTCCGACGGCTACCAGCACCAGAGCGCCGGCACCGGCAAAGGTGTAGCGGCCAACTTCGGCTACCGTTTCAACCCGGCCCTGGAAACCCGCTTCTATTTCCGCTACCGCGAAACCACCAACGACACCCCCGGCAAACTCACGCGCAACCAGATCAGCCACGACCCGCGCGCGGCCAACAGCCTCAACGCCGCGCGCGATTCCAAACGCCTGCAACCGGGCTCGACCTGGATCGCCAACAAAACCACGTTGCAGCTGGATGACAATGCCCGGGTCGAAGTCGGGCTCGCCTATCACGACTACCCGATGGACCTGCGCGAAGGCACCAACCGTCTGAAAGTCGCCTACACCGATATCAGCAGCACCCTCAACTACATCCGCCAGGACACGCTGTTCGGTCACGACAGCAACACCACGGTGGGTCTTCGCACCACCCAGGCGATGCCCAACAACGGCGCCTCGGAATATGTGCGTACGCCGGCAGGCAACACGGCAACCTACGCACCCGGCACCAAGACTCGCGACTACAGTTACCTGGGCTCCGATACCGTGTTGCATATCGGCAACGACCTGGAACTGATCCCCGACCTGTGGCTGACCACCGGCCTGGCCGCGATCTACACCCGTCGCGAAACCCAGGTCACCTATCCCGAAGGCCAGGCACCGCTGAGCCAGCATGATTGGGACTACGCGCCGCGTGTCGGCCTGCGTTACGACGTCACCCCGCAACTGCAGGTGTACGGCAACCTGAGCCGTTCGGTCGAACCGCCGCACGCCTGGTCGATGATCTGGGGTTCCAACAAATACTTCCCCGCCGGCAGTGGAGCGGCCACCGGCTTGCAGCGCGAAGGCGTGAGCCTGAAAAACCAGACCGCCACCACCCTGGAAATCGGCGGGCGCGGTGAAGCGTGGCTCGGCCAGTGGGACCTGGCGCTGTACCGTTCGCAAGTGCGCCACGAATTGCTCACCGTGGAAACCCAGGCCCAGACCTCCACCAGCAATGCCATCGTTGCTGAATCCAACGCCAGCCCCACCGTGCACCAGGGCGTGGAACTCAGCCTGCTCAGCCCGGTGTGGGAGGGCGGCCGCAGCGGCCAGCTCGCCCTGCGCCAGGCTTACACCTTCAGCGACTTCCACTACCGTGACGATGACCGCTTTGGCGACAACACCTTGCCGGGCATCCCCAAGCACTACTACCAGGCGCAACTGCGCTACAGCCACCCGACGGGCTTCTACACCAGCCTCAACACCGAGCATTCCTCAAAGGTGGCGGTGGACTACGCCAACTCCTACTACGCTGCGTCCTACACATTCCTCGGCGCCACCTTCGGCTACGACGCGCCCAAGCAGGACTGGCAAGCCTGGGTCGACCTGCGCAACCTGACCAACCGGCGCTACGCCAATACCGTCACACCGGGTTATGACGACAAGGGGCTGGATGTTGCACGCTCCACACCGGCGGATGGCCGTGGCATCTACACCGGCGTGTCCTGGAGCTGGCGCTGACAGTCCCCTGTAGGAGATGGGCTGGCAGACCCACCGCCATCGGGAGCAAGCTCCCTCCCACAGTAGACCTGAGTCAGCAGGCAGAAAATGTTCGGCTACAGCTCTACCAAACACCTCCATTCCCTGTGGGAGATGTCGAGCTTCAGCGAGGCTTCGAAGGCGGCGGCACTGCTGGCAGATGGGCTGGCAGACCCACCGCCATCGGGAGCAAGCCCCCTCCCACAGTAGACCTGAGTCAGCAGGCAGAAAGTGTTCGGCTACAGCTCTACCTAACACCCCCATTCCCTGTGGGAGATGTCGAGCTTCAGCGAGGCTTCGAAAGCGTTGGCACTGCTGGTAGATGGGCTGGCAGACCCACCGCCATCGGGGGCAAGCCCCCTCCCACAGTAGATCTGAGTCAGCAGGCAGAAAGTGTTCGGCTACAGCTCTACCAAACACCCCCATCCCCCTGTGGGAGATGTCGAGCTCTAGCGAGGCTTCGAAAGCGGCGGCACTGCTGGTAGATGGGCTGGCAGACCCACCGCCATCGGGAGCAAGCACCCCCATCTCCTGTGGGAGATGTCGAGCTTCAGCGAGGCTTCGAAAGCGGCGGCACTGCTGGCAGATATACCGACTGACCCACCTCCATCAGCGGTAAGCCCCTTGCCCCCTCTCTGTTTTACTGGCATTGTTTGCGCAATTGGTAACACTTCCCATTTGAGAAATTTTTGCGCATGCATGACATTCCGGCCACGCTGGGCGACTCCGTCCGGCAGCAGACCCTTACGGCGATGTACAGCGAGCACCACGGCTGGTTGCACGGCTGGCTGCGCAAGAAACTCGGGTGCTCCCAGCATGCCGCCGACCTGGCCCACGACGCGTTCATCCGCGTACTGATGCTGGCCGAACCGCAACACATCAAGGAACCTCGCGCCTTCCTCGCCACCACGGCAGGGCGGTTGTTGATCGACGGCGCTCGTCGCCGCCGCATCGAAAAAGCCTACCTGGAAGCCCTGGTGATCCAGTGCGAAGACGCCGGCATGCCCGACCCAGCCGCGATTCATGTGGCGTTGCAAGCCCTGGAACGCATCGCCGAGATGCTCGCCGGCCTGCCTGCCAAGGCCCGCGAAGCGTTCCTGCTGAGTCGCCTTGATGGCCTGACCTACAGCGAAATCGCCACGCGCCTGGACGTGTCCTCCAGTACCGTCAAAAACTATATCTCCAGCGCCCTGGTGCATTGCTACCACAGCCTGCACCCGGCAGACCCGCTGGTATGAGCACCGAACAGATCATCCAGCAAGCGGCGCAGTGGCTCACCCGCCTGCACGACGAAGACGTCACCGACGCTGACCGCCAGGCGTTCAACGCCTGGTGCCAGGCCGACCCACGTCACACCGTGGCCATCGAACGTATGAGTGCGTTGTGGGGCAGCTTAGATACATTGCCGGTCAAGCCCGCGCGCATTGCCCTGAGCCGTGCATTCACCCCGCACCGCCCGCGTGGCGCACGGGCAGTGGGCTTGCTCGGCATCGTGCTATGCGGTTGGCTGGGCCTGCAACACCTGCCTATCTGGATGGCCGACCAGCGCACCGGTGTCGGCGAGCGCCGACAGATCGCCCTTGAGGACGGCAGCCAGTTGCAGCTCAACAGCAATTCGGCGGTGGACGTGAAATTCGACGGCCATCAACGCGTGATCGAACTGCTGCAAGGCGAGCTCTGGGTAGACGTGGCGAAGGATGCGCAACGGCCCTTTGTGGTCCGCACCGACCAAGGCACGGCCACTGCACTGGGCACGCGTTATCTGGTCAAACGTGCGGCAGATGGCACCACGGTGGTCACGGTGATCGAGTCCACGGTAGCGGTCAAAGGCGACGCCACCGATGGGGTCAAGGTCATGGCTGGCCAGCGCTCGGTCCTCGACCACGGCCGCGCCCAGCCACCGCAAGCCCTCAACGATGCCGATCCCGACGCCTGGACCCGTGGCCTGCTCAAGGTCAACGACCAACCCCTGAGCGACGTGCTGCAAACCCTCGCCAGTTACCGTCACGGCATGCTGCGCTTTGACCCCCAGGGCCTGCAAAACCTGCGGGTTTCCGGCGTGTTCAAGCTCGACGACACAGCAGCCGCGCTGTCGTCCCTGGCGGATAACCTGCCGATCCAGGTGGAGTATTTCACCGACCTGCTGGTGGTGGTCAAGCCGCGTTAGTGCTGGCGCAGGCGCTTGTACAGGGTATTGCGGCTTACCCCCAGCTCCCGCGCCAGGTGGGAAATATTCCCGCCGACGGCCTTCAAGCGCTGGTTCAGGTCGATGCTGTCATCCAGGTATTCACTGGCAGGCAGCGGCGATTCCACGTTCAAATCCACAAAAAAATCATCCGGCAGATGCTCCGGGCGGATCGGCTGTTCTTCAGCCATCGCCAGCGCGACCTGCAACACGCTGCTCACTTGGCGTAAATTCCCCGGCCACGGATGCTGCTCGAACAGCGCCAGCACCTCGGCGCTCAGGCCCGCCCACTGGGTCGGCTCACGGTGTTGCTGCCACAGTTGCTGAAACAGCGCCCGTTTGTCGGTGCGCTCGCGCAACGGCGGCAGCTCCAGGGTCAGGCCGCCGATGCGGTAGTACAAATCCTCACGAAAACGCCCGGCCTGCACCAGCTCGCGCAGCGCGCGGTTGGTGGCTGAGATGATGCGCAAATCCACCGGGAACAACTCGCTGCTGCCCACCGGCTGCACGCAACGTTCCTGCAGTACCCGCAGCAAACGGGCCTGGGTAGGCAGCGGCATATCGCCGATCTCGTCGAGAAACAGCGTGCCTTTATCGGCCTTGCGGATCAGGCCGATGCTGCCTTTTTGATTGGCGCCGGTGAACGCGCCTTTTTCGTAGCCGAACAGTTCCGACTCCACCAGCTCGGCCGGAATCGCCGCACAGTTCACCGCGATAAACGCCTTCTGGCTGCGCGAGCTGGCCTGGTGCAGGGCCTTGACGAACACTTCCTTGCCGACGCCGGTTTCACCGTGGATCAGCAGCGGGATGTCCTTCTCCAGCAGGCGTTCAGCCTGGCGCACGGCTTTCTCCACGCGCACATCGCCGAAGTGCAAGGTCTTCAGGCCAATGGAGGCGGGCTTAGGCGGTGTCGGCTCCGTGAACACGCGCGCCTGCACCGGCACCTGCTTGGGCCGCCGCAACAGGCACTGGAACCGATTACGTCCCGCCGCTTGCAGGGAAAAGGGCAGCCCTTCCGGCTGGTTCAACAACTCCAGCAGTGACACCTTGAACAAACTGTCGATCATCACCCGCGACAGGCTAATGCCCAGCAGGTTGTCGGCACGCCGGTTGGCCGACAGCACTTGGCCGCTTTCATCAAAGATCAGCAGGCCGGCCCACTGGCTGTCGAGGTTGCTCAGGCCGGTGTTGAAGGTCAGTTGGAAGTGTTCGCCGCGAAACAGGTTGAGGATCAGCCGGTTCTCCACGGTCTGGCTCATCATCTTGACCATGCCCAGGGTGTGGGAGGGCGGCAGGTAGCTGTCGCTGGACACGTCCAGCACCGCGATGATCTCGCGCTGGGCGTCAAAGATCGGCGCCGCCGAGCCGGTCATGAAGCGGTTGGCCTTCAGAAAGTGTTCATCGTGTTCGATATGCACCGCCTGGGCACACGCCAGTGCGGTGCCGATGGCATTGGTGCCGCTGGAGCGTTCTCTCCAGCTGGCGCCGGGGTTGAAGCCACGCGCCAGCTTGGGTTCGATAAACCGCTGGGTGCCCCAACTGGTCAGCACCTGGCCTTGATTGTCGGCCAGCATGATCAGGCAGTTGGAATTGCTGAGGATATTTTCGTAGTAGGGCAGCACTTCCTGGTGCGTGGTCTGCACCAGCGAGTGCTGGCTTTCCAGCAATTGGCTGATGCCCTCGGCGGGGAGCTGGTCGAAGCTGGGCGTGCTCTGGTGGTCCAGGCCAAAGGCGCGACAACGGCGCCAGGATTCCTGGATAAGGGTGTCGTGAGCCAGTGGTTCGGCCATGGGGTGACCTTCGTTTTTATTGTTATGGGGGCTTGCGCAATTGACTGCTGGAAATCATTCCAATGTGGGAGGGGCGGTCGTCAGAGTGTTGTTCAGAACTGTTCATTGTCAAGGCCCTGACTGTTCAGTTGTTCAGCCAAATTGTTCACTCCTGAACATCCCATTTACGCCATTTCCTTGCGCATCAAGCACTTGCCGTTTTGGCACGAAACTCGCTCTGACACCTGGCCAGATTCATTCCAATAATAAAAAGGTCGTGTCATGTCATTGACCCTGGAACATGTCTCCCGCGTTGTCGAAGGCCAGACCTGGATCGACGACGCCAACCTGCGTTTCGAAGCCGGTTCTTTCAACGTCTTGCTCGGCCGCACGCTGTCCGGCAAGACCAGCCTGATGCGTCTGATGGCCGGGCTGGACAAGCCCGACAGCGGCCGCATCCTGATGAACGGCGTGGATGTCACGCAAAAGCCGGTGCGCCTGCGCAATGTGTCGATGGTCTATCAGCAGTTCATCAACTACCCGACCATGACCGTATTCGAGAACATCGCCTCGCCGTTGCGCCAGGCCGGGGTGTCCAACGAGCTGATCCAGAGCAAGGTGCTGGAAACCGCGAAGATGCTGCGCATCGAGAAATTCCTCCAGCGCCACCCGTTGGAACTCTCCGGCGGCCAGCAGCAACGCACGGCCATGGCGCGTGCGCTGGTCAAGGACGCCGAACTGATCCTGTTCGATGAGCCGCTGGTGAACCTGGACTACAAACTGCGCGAAGAGCTGCGTCAGGAAATGCGCGAGCTGTTCGCCGCGCGCCACACCATCGCCATCTACGCCACCACCGAACCCAACGAAGCCCTGGCGCTCGGTGGCACCACCACCATCCTGCACGAAGGCCGGGTGATTCAGAGCGGCAAGGCGGCCGAGGTCTATCACCAGCCGCAGACGGTGCTGGCCGCCGAGCTGTTTTCCGAGCCGCCGATCAACCTGATGCCGGGGCGCATCAGCGGTAACGAAGTGAGCTTCGCCAATTTCGTGCATTTCCCGCTGAACGTCGACCTGCGCCCCATCGGCGAAGGCGAATTCCGTTTCGGCGTACGCCCCAGCCACATCAGCCTGGTGCCCAGCAACGACGACGACCTGGAGTTGGCGGTGACGGTGGAAGTCGCCGAGATCAGCGGTTCGGAAACCTTCCTGCATGTGCGCAGCGAACACTTCCTGCTGGTGCTGCACCTGCCGGGCGTGCACGAGTATGACGTCGACGCGCCGATCCGCGTGTATATCCCCACCCATAAACTGTTTGTGTTCGATGGCCAGGGCCGTTTGGTCCAGGCCCCCGGGCGCCGTGTCGCGAGGGTTGCCTGATGGCCGAGATCCATTTGCAGAACCTGGCGCATAGCTACAGCCCTACGCCGAGCGGCCCCGAGGACTACGCCATTCGGGAAATGAACCACGTGTGGGAGCAGGGCGGAGCCTACGCCTTGCTCGGGCCGTCGGGCTGCGGCAAATCGACGTTGCTCAACATCATCTCCGGCCTGCTCAGCCCGTCCGAAGGCCAGGTGTTGTTTGACAGCAAAGTGGTCAACGACCTGACCCCGGAAAAGCGCAACATCGCCCAGGTGTTCCAGTTCCCGGTGGTGTACGACACCATGACGGTGTTCGACAACCTGGCGTTCCCGCTGCGTAACCAGGGCATGGCCGAGGCGAAAATTCACAGCAAGGTGCAGGAAATCGCCGAGGTCCTCGACCTGCAAAACCTGCTGAGCAAAAAAGCCCGCAACCTCACCGCCGACGAAAAGCAGAAAGTCTCCATGGGCCGCGGCCTGGTGCGTGACGACGTGTCGGCGATCCTGTTCGATGAACCGCTGACGGTGATCGACCCGCACCTCAAGTGGAAACTGCGGCGCAAACTCAAGCAGATCCACGAGCAGTTCAACATCACCATGGTCTACGTGACCCACGATCAGTTGGAAGCCTCGACCTTCGCCGACAAGATCGCGGTGATGTACGGCGGCCAGATCGTGCAGTTCGGCACCCCCCGTGACCTGTTCGAACGGCCAAGCCACACCTTTGTCGGGTATTTCATCGGCAGCCCTGGGATGAATCTGATCGACGTGCAGGCCGAGGCGGGTGGGGTGCGGTTTGCCGGCACCCACCTGCCAGTGTCCGAGGCCCTGCAGCAACGCCTGGCCAAAACCGATTACAAGAGATTGCAGGTCGGCATCCGCCCGGAATTCATCCATGTGTGGGACGAGTACAACCCTGACGCCCTGCAGGCCGACGTCTCTCATCTCGAAGACCTCGGCACCTACAAAATCATGACCCTCAACCTCGACGGCGCGCTGCTCAAGGTGCGCCTGGCCGAAGACAAACCCGTGCCTGAAGGCAAGGCCTCCATCAGCTTTCCCGCGCAGTGGCTGATGGTGTACGCCGACGACTACCTGCTGGAGGTGCTGCCATGAACAAGGTGCAGAACAACAAGGCCTGGTGGCTGGTGCTGCCGGTGTTCCTGCTGGTGGCGTTCAGTGCGGTGATCCCGATGATGACCGTGGTCAACTACTCGGTGCAGGACATCTTCGACCAGTCCAGCCGCTACTTCGTTGGCGCCGACTGGTACAAGCAGGTGCTGCTTGACCCACGCCTGCATGACTCGCTGCTGCGCCAGTTCATCTACTCGGCCTGCGTGTTGCTGATCGAAATCCCGCTGGGCATCGCCATCGCCCTGACCATGCCGACCAAGGGTCGCTGGTCGTCGCTGGTGCTGATCATCCTCGCCATTCCGCTGCTGATTCCGTGGAACGTGGTGGGCACCATCTGGCAGATATTCGGCCGCGCCGATATCGGCTTGCTGGGTTACAGCCTCAATGCCCTGGGCATCAGCTACAACTACGCAGCCAACACCATGGATGCCTGGGTCACCGTGCTGGTGATGGATGTGTGGCACTGGACGTCCCTGGTGGCGCTGCTGTGCTACTCCGGCCTACGGGCGATTCCTGATGTGTACTACCAGGCTGCGCGGATTGATCGTGCCTCAGCGTGGGCGGTGTTCCGACATATCCAGTTGCCGAAGATGAAAAGCGTGCTGCTGATCGCGGTGATGCTGCGGTTCATGGACAGCTTCATGATCTACACCGAACCCTTCGTCCTCACTGGTGGCGGGCCGGGTAACGCCACTACGTTCTTGAGTCAGACCCTGACCCAGATGGCCGTAGGCCAATTCGACCTGGGCCCGGCCGCGGCGTTTTCCCTGGTGTACTTCCTGATCATCCTGTTGGTGTCCTGGCTGTTCTACACCGCCATGACCCACTCCGACGCCAACCGCTGAGGCCGCCAACATGAGCAAGCGCAAGCTAATTCCGTTGCTGATCTACATCCTGTTCCTGCTGGTGCCGATCTACTGGCTGCTGAACATGTCCTTCAAGAGCAACACCGAAATCCTCGGTGGGCTGACGTTGTTTCCGCAGGATTTCACCCTGGCCAACTACAAGGTGATCTTCACCGACCCGAGCTGGTACACCGGTTACCTCAACTCGCTGTACTACGTGAGCCTGAACACGGTGATCTCCCTGAGCGTGGCGCTGCCGGCGGCCTATGCGTTTTCACGCTACCGTTTCCTCGGCGACAAGCACCTGTTCTTCTGGCTGCTGACCAACCGCATGGCGCCACCGGCGGTGTTTCTGCTGCCGTTCTTCCAGCTGTATTCGTCCATCGGCTTGTTCGACACGCACATTGCCGTGGCCCTGGCGCACTGCCTGTTCAACGTGCCGTTGGCGGTGTGGATCCTGGAGGGGTTCATGTCCGGCGTGCCCAAGGAAATCGACGAAACCGCCTACATCGACGGCTACTCGTTTCCTAAGTTTTTCGTGAAGATTTTTATCCCGTTGATCGGCTCCGGCATCGGTGTGACCGCGTTTTTCTGCTTCATGTTCTCTTGGGTCGAACTGCTGCTGGCGCGCACCCTGACCTCGGTCAACGCCAAGCCCATCGCGGCGGTGATGACGCGCACGGTCTCGGCGTCGGGTATCGATTGGGGCGTGCTGGCGGCGGCGGGGGTGTTGACTATCCTTCCCGGCATGCTGGTGATCTGGTTTGTTCGCAACCACGTGGCCAAGGGCTTTGCCCTGGGCCGGGTCTGAGGAGTCGATGATGGAATGGATGGCCTGGACCACCCCCACCGCGCTGTTCTTTGGCGGCATAGCCCTGATTCTGGCGGGCATGACCACCTGGGAGCTGCGTTCGCCGAGCATCCCGCGGCGCGGTTTGTTACCGATCAGCACCACCCGTGGTGATCGTTTTTTTATCGGTCTTCTCGGCAGCGCCTACCTGCATTTGCTGGTCATTGGCGTTACCGACTGGAGCATCTGGGTGGCGTCCGCGCTCTCCCTGGTATGGCTGTTGAGTGTGATGCGTTGGGGCTAATGCCCTTATGAATAAACAACCAGGAGGTCTCTATGTTGAATAAAAACAATAAGCTGCGACATAGCATTTCATTGGCCGCCGTACTGGCCCTCAGCGGTTTGAGCGCTTCGGCGTGGGCCGATGCGTATGAAGATGCCGCAAAAAAATGGATCGGCAGCGAGTTCAAACCGTCCACCCTCACGGCTGACCAGCAGCTCGAGGAACTCAAGTGGTTTATCAAGGCCGCCGAACCGTTCCGTGGGATGAAGATCAACGTGGTGTCGGAAACCCTCACCACCCACGAGTACGAATCCAAGGTGCTGGCCAAGGCGTTCAGTGAAATCACCGGGATCAAGCTGACCCACGACCTGCTGCAGGAAGGCGACGTGGTGGAGAAGCTGCAAACCCAGATGCAGTCCGACAAGAATATCTATGACGGCTGGGTCAACGACTCGGACCTGATTGGTACACACTTTCGCTACGGCAAGACCGAATCCATCACCGACCTGATGGCCAATGAAGGCAAGGCCTTCACCTCGCCGACCCTGGATATCAAGGACTTCATCGGCATCTCCTTCACCACCGCGCCGGACGGCAAGATCTACCAACTGCCCGACCAGCAGTTCGCCAACCTCTACTGGTTCCGCGCAGACTGGTTCGAGCGCCCGGAGCTGAAAGCCAAGTTCAAGGAAAAGTACGGGTATGACCTCGGCGTGCCGGTGAACTGGTCGGCCTATGAGGACATTGCCAAGTTCTTCAGCGAAGACGTCAAGGAGATCGACGGCAAGCGTATCTATGGGCACATGGACTACGGCAAGAAAGACCCGTCCCTGGGCTGGCGCTTCACCGATGCGTGGTTCTCCATGGCCGGTGGCGGCGACAAGGGCCTGCCCAATGGTTTGCCGGTGGACGAGTGGGGCATTCGTGTGGAGGACTGTCACCCGGTGGGCTCCAGCGTGACCCGTGGCGGCGACACCAACGGCCCGGCCGCCGTGTTCGCCACCCAGAAATACGTGGATTGGATGAAAGCCTATGCGCCACCGGAAGCGGCGGGCATGACCTTCTCCGAATCCGGCCCGGTGCCGTCCCAAGGCAACATCGCCCAGCAGATCTTTTGGTACACCGCGTTTACCGCCGACATGACCAAGCCGGGCCTGCCGGTGGTAAACGCCGACGGCACGCCGAAATGGCGCATGGCCCCGTCGCCGGTCGGCCCTTATTGGGAAAAAGGCATGAAGAAGGGCTATCAGGACGTGGGTTCCTGGACCTTCCTCAAATCCACCCCAGAGAAACAGAAACTCGCGGCCTGGCTCTACGCGCAGTTCGTGACCTCGAAAACTGTCTCGCTGAAGAAAACCATCGTCGGCCTGACGCCGATTCGTGAGTCGGACATCAACTCCCAGGCCATGACCGACCTGGCGCCGAAACTCGGTGGTTTGGTGGAGTTCTATCGCAGCCCGGCCCGTGTGGAATGGACCCCGACCGGCACCAACGTGCCGGACTACCCACGCCTGGCGCAACTGTGGTGGAGCAACATCGCCGCTGCAGCGAGCGGCGAGAAAACCCCACAACAAGCGTTGGATAACCTGGCCAAGGAACAGGACGCGATCATGACGCGCCTGGAGCGCTCCAAGGTGCAACCGGTCTGCGGCCCGAAAATGAACCCCGAGCGTGATGCGCAATACTGGTTCGACCAACCGGGCGCACCGAAACCGAAACTGGCGAATGAGAAGCCGAAAGGCGAAACCGTGAGCTACAACGACTTGCTTAAACAGTGGGAGGCCGCACGCAAGTAAACCCAACAGGGTGCACGCTGTACCTGTGGCGAGGGCGCTTGCTCCCGTTGGCCTGCGTAGCAGTCCCAGTCTTTTTAAACAAAGCGCTGGGGCCGCTTCGCGACCCAACGGGAGCAAGCGCCCTCGCCACGTTTTACGGTGTTTTCACTGCCAGAATCTGCGGCGCCGCCTTCCTCGCCATCCGCAACAGCGCCCACAGGGGGTAGTCGGTATTACGCCGCCTGCGGCTGAATCTGCAACTCACCGTCCACGTCCTTGACCAACCCACTGGCCAAAAACAGCGGTGTCAGGCGTTTATGTAATTGCGGCTCGACAAATTCCTTCACCGTATCCAGCGCCAGCACACCGCTCAGCGGCAGCTCGGCCTTGGTGTACGACAACCAGGCTTTCTTCAACACCTGCAACACATCACTGCCCGCCGTGGTGGCGAAGCGGCGCTGGGTGGGCTTGCCGTCGAAGGTGAAGCTGTGTTGGAACGCATAGCCGCTTTCATCGCCGTTACCGGTGGTGCAGCGGATGCAGGTGCACGGGCCGTCGCCGAATGCGCTGCGCAGGTAGGTGTTGAAGTCCACCACGGGCTTGAGTGACAGGCGTTTATCAACCTCGAACAGGTCCCCGGTCATTTTTTCGTCAGTGTTCAACGTCCATTTCCTCGCTGGTTCGGCAGTTTTTCAAAGCGCGGCACAATAGCAGCCAGGCGCTTGTTTGTGGGCTATTTGCATAACAATAGATCCCGATATTCTTTTCCAGTCTTAAAAAACGTCGCTAGGCTCCATCACCTTCTTAAAACGCGGCAGACTCCCATGACTTTCAAGCGCTCCTCCCTGACCCTGATGGCGGCTGCGACAGCCTTGATCAGTATCGGCGCACAGGCCGAAGGCAAGATCAGCATCGCCCAGCAATTCGGTATCGGCTACCTGATCCTCGATGTGGTGCGCGACCAGCACCTGATCGAAAAGCACGGCAAGGAGCAGGGCCTGGACATCCAGGTGGAGTGGAACAGCATTTCCGGCGCCACCGCAATGAACGAATCGCTGCTGGCCGGCGCGCTCGACGTAGTCTCCGCTGGTGTGCCGCCGATGCTGACGCTGTGGGACCGCACCAAGGGCAAGCAGAACGTCAAGGCCATCGCCTCCCTGGGCTCGATGCCCAACTACCTGTTGACCAACAATCCCAACGTCAAGACCCTCGAGGACTTCAGCGAAAAAGACCGTATCGCCGTGCCCGCCGCCGGTGTGGGTTTCCAGTCGCGCACCTTGCAGATCGAGACCGCCAAGCAGTTCGGCGATGCCCATTACAAGAAGTTCGACGACATCTCCATCAGCCTGGCGCACCCCGACGCGACCGCCGCCTTGATTGCCGGTGGCTCGGAGATCAACGCGCACTTCTCCAGCCCGCCGTTCCAGTACCAGGAATTGCTCAATCCGAATGTGCACAAGGTGTTGAGTTCCTACGACATCCTCGGTGGCCAGGCGACGTTCAACGTGCTGTACACCACGCAAAAATTCCACGACGAGAACCCCAAGACCTACAAAGCGTTCTATGACGCGCTGGCCGAAGCCGAGAAGATCATCAAGGCCGACAAGCCCGCCGCCGCCAAGGCGTATATCCGCGTAGAGCAGTCGAAGCTGCCATTGGACCTGGTGGAGAAGATCGTCCAGGACCCGGAGATTGACTTCACCATCGTGCCGCAGCGTACCTACATCTACGCCGAGAAATTGCAGGAACTGGGTGTGTTGAAAAACAAAGCCGCGAGTTGGAAGGATTACTTCTTCGAAGAGGCGCATGGCGGCAACGGCAGCTGAGGTTGCCTGGTTAAAGTGAGGGCTCAGTAAGCGGTCGTTCTGCTTGGACGCCTGGCCGCGCCGCGATAGAAGGTCAGAATCGCCAGCAGTTGAACGATGACGGCCACCATCACCACGGCAACGATCGCCTCTTCCGGGTCGGCAAGGGCAGCGCGTACAAGGCCGAAGCAGGCAGGTGCGAAAGCGTAGATTGCCTGGCTGAGGGCAACCATCAGCGCAATGACCTTCGCGGTATTCTCGTGGCTGAACTCGGTCTGCGCGATTAGCGGTGGGAGCGATGTGGCATTGCCGATCCCGGAACCGATCAGTACGACGGCTATCCAGGCGGCCGCAGGGTGCAAATGCAGGCCAAGCAGCATCAAGGTGCCCAGCAACTGAACCCCATAAGCCAGACAAGCCAAATGGCGACGATTGATGTCTTGGGTCATCCAGTGCGCGGCGATGTATCGCCCGCCCATGGCGCTGGCGGTGGCCAAGCCCATGGCGAATGAGGCAGGGCGGGCGCCCAGGTATACGACCAGGATCGAATACAGATGGGCAATCAATCCAATCTGTGCAAACAGACCAAGGGACATGCCGGCGGCCAGCGTGCGGAATTGTGCTGATCGGAATGTCTGCGCGGTCGTCCAGGGGATGGCGGGGGCATGGAGCGGCGGTGCTGGCGGCGCGGCGAGATTGTCTGGTTGCTGTCCCATGCTCTGCGGCGTTTTGCCAAACACCCACAAAGCAAACCCGGCAGTCAGCGTAATGGTTGCCAGGGTGATTACCAGGGCCGCGATGGCAAAGCCGAACCGCTCGATCAACAGTACCCACAGCGGTGAGAAGATCACGCCACCCAGGCTGGCACCGTTGTAGGCCTTGCCCAGCGCCTTCGGCCTCCCTTTGATGTACCAGGGCGCGATCAGCGTGTTGACGGCCGCAGCGCCCAAGGTCACCCAGCCGATACCCGAGCACATGGCGCCGAAATACAACACCCACAGCGCGTCGGCTTGAGCCCAGATATTGACCCCGATGCCCAGGATCAGGCTCCCCAGCCAAGTAACCGCGGGCACACCCCAACGCCCGTACAGCCGCGGCAGATTGGCGATGACCAGGGTGCCGCTGAGAAAATGCAGTGTCACCGCCGCTGAAACTTGGGTAATCGGCCACCCGGTGCGATCCATGACGGCCTGCATATAAATCGGCGGGCCGTAGAACCCGACGCCCCAACCAATGATTGCCAGCACGAACGTACACCTGAGTACGGTCTGGCCAAAAAAACGTGTGTTATTCATCGGCATCTCTCCTGGGTTGGCGTGTAGAGTATTCTGCCGATATCGCTGTCACTTCGAGGAGCATCGAACAATGGATGTTGAGTCATCCGAATGGGTGGCTGACGCGAACGCTCGATTCGCGCGCTGACAGTGACTGCCAAAGGGCGCAGGCGCTTGGCCAACGTCCTGTACGGGGATGGTCAGCGGAAAAACTCACCGGGTGTGGCCTCGAACTGTTGCCGAAACGCATTGATAAACGCCGACGTCGATTCATACCCACACCCCAGCGCCACGTCCGTCACCCGCTCGCCTTGCTCCAGGGCGGGCAGGGCGCTCAACAACCGCAGGCGCTGGCGCCAGGCACGAAAGGTCAGCCCGGTATCACTCAAGAACAACCGGCTGAGTGTCTTCTCACTCACCCCCAGCTTCTGGCTCCATTGTCCCAACGTGGTCTGCTGCTCCGGGTGCAGGTTCAGGCTGCGATAGATCTGCCGCAAGCGCGGGTCCAGGGGCAACGGCAACATCAAGTCGATTTGCGCCGCCGCCGCCAACTGATCCAGCAGCACCTGGGCCAAGCGTCCATCCGGGCCGTCCTCGGCATATTCCACCGGCACTGCGCTGAAGCTGCGGATCAACTCGCGCAGCAAACTGCTCACCTCCAACACATGGCAGCGCTGCGTCGCCCACGTGGTGACGCTGCAATCCAGGTACAGGCTGCGCATTTCGGTATGCGGCGAACTGAACACCCGGTGCGGCACTCCCGCCGGAATCCACACTGCACGCTGGGGCGGCGCGACGAAGCGGCCGACGCTGGTCTGGATCTCCAGCACCCCGGAAATCGCGTAGGACAATTGCACCCACGGGTGGCTGTGCCGGCGGGTCAGCGCACGATTAGGCAAGGATTCAGTGCGCCCATACACCGGTCGTGGCAGGCTGGAAAGCCCGGGCACGCTGCGGCGGACGGTCTTGTCATGTCCTTTAGGCGGCATTTGTTGGCTCATTGGCGTTAGTCGGTAACAGGTGGTTACGTTAGAGTCGCGATGACGCTCTTGGCAACCCCCGGAAGATCCTGCTTATGACTCGCCCCCGTTTTCTGCCCGACAACTTCACCCTGACGCTGATCGCCACGGTGATCCTCGCCTCCCTGCTGCCCGCCAGCGGCCAGACCGCCGTGGCATTCGGCTGGGTGACCAACCTGGCCATCGCGCTGCTGTTTTTCCTGCACGGCGCCAAGCTGTCGCGCCAGGCTATCGTCGCCGGCGCCGGCCACTGGCGCCTGCATCTGCTGGTGTTCAGCCTGACCTTTGTGCTCTTCCCGCTGCTGGGCCTGGCGCTCAAGCCGGTGTTGTCGCCGCTGATCGGCAAAGACCTGTACATGGGCATGCTCTACCTCTGCGCCTTGCCGGCCACGGTGCAATCGGCGATTGCCTTCACGTCCCTGGCGCGGGGCAATATCCCGGCGGCGATTTGCAGTGCGGCGGCGTCCAGCCTGTTCGGCATCTTCCTCACGCCACTGCTGGTGACCCTGCTGCTCAACGTGCACGGCGAGGGTGGCTCGACCGTCGACGCGATCCTGAAAATCAGCGTGCAGCTGCTGCTGCCGTTCATCGCCGGGCAGATCGCCCGCCGTTGGATCGGCGAGTGGGTGGGGCGCAATAAATCCTGGCTGAAGTTCGTCGACCAAGGCTCGATCCTGCTGGTGGTGTACGGCGCGTTCAGCGAGGCGGTCAACGAAGGCATCTGGCACCAGATCCCGTTGTGGGAACTCGGCGGCCTGGTGGTGGCGTGCTGCGTGTTGCTGGCCTTGGTGTTGGTGGCCTCCACGGTGCTGGGCAAGGCTTTTGGTTTTAACCAGGAAGACCGCATCACCATTTTGTTCTGCGGTTCGAAGAAGAGCCTGGCCACTGGTGTGCCGATGGCCCAGGTGCTGTTCGCCGGGGCGACCATGGGGGTGCTGATCCTGCCATTGATGCTGTTTCACCAGATCCAGTTGATGGTCTGCGCGGCGTTGGCCCAGCGTTATGCCAAGCGACCGGAGAGCATTCCAGAGCTGATGGGGCAGGTGGATCCTTGATCAATGTCGCAGCCGTTACCGAATAACCTCAAGTAAATGCTCGGCCAGACGACTTAGTGGGTAAGCGCCCAGTCAGGAGTGTCGCGATGAGCAGTAAAGGTATTTCGATGTTTACCAGCCTGCTGTGCCTATGGGCGGGGGTAAGCGATGCGGCGCAAACCGTGGGGCAGGGCACGATTGAATTCAGGGGCAGTATTGTCGAGCCGGGGTGTGCGACAAATGCGCGCAGCGGCTCCGTCGTGGAGTTGAAAGGCTGCGCCCAGGCCAACCGCGGCAGTCGCCTGGAGGTGCGCGAGATGGCGCCGGTCGCCAGTGTCAACGCAGCCCATGTGCGGCTGGTGGCAGACAGCGTCAGCGGGCGTTACTACGACCAGCAGTATGTGCTGGTGGATGGCGCCGGTAAGCGGGTTCAGTCGGGTAACTACGTGATCACGCTGACGGTGCTTTGAGCCCTCGGGCGACGATCCGCATCAACAGCGGGGCCAGAAACCTATAGAATACTCGGCGGCGGCGCTGGTCCCGGGTGGCCGCTTGATCACCGCCCCCGCGTCATCACCGCCAGAGTACCGCGCCGTTCAATGAGCATTTCAGCCGCAACGCCCCAAGCCAATTGGCAACCGGTCATCGCTCTCGCGTTGGCCGCGTTTGTATTCAACACCACTGAATTCGTGCCCGTCGGGCTGCTCAGCGCCATCGGCGCCAGCTTCGACATGCCGGTGTCCAGCGTCGGGCTGATGCTCACCATCTACGCCTGGATCGTGTCCCTGACCTCGTTGCCGGTGATGCTGCTGACCCGTAATGTCGAACGGCGCAAGCTGCTGATCGTGTTGTTCTGCATGTTTATCGTCAGTCACATCCTCTCCAGCGTCGCCACCAGCTTTGGGCTGCTGATGGTCAGCCGTATCGGCATTGCCTTGTCCCACGCCTTGTTCTGGTCAATCACCGCGTCCCTGGCGGTACGCCTGGCGCCGGAAGGCAAGCAGGTGCAAGCCCTCGGCCTGTTGGCCACCGGCACCTCCCTGGCGATGGTCCTGGGTATTCCGCTCGGCCGCCTGCTGGGCGAAGCCATGGGCTGGCGCACCACCTTCCTGGTCATCGGCGCCTTTGCCGCCGCACTGGTGTTCTGGCTGGCGCGCACCTTGCCGCTGTTGCCGAGCCAGAACTCCGGTTCCCTGCGCAGCCTGCCGCTGCTGTTCAAGCGCCCGGCGCTGGTGGCGCTTTATGTGCTCACCGCCATGACCGTCACCGCGCAATTCACCGCCTACAGCTACATCGAACCCTTCGTCGAGGGCGTGGCCGGCATGAGCGGCAGCGCCGTGACCCTGATCCTGCTGGTGTTCGGCGGCGCTGGCATCATCGGCTCGTTGCTGTTCAGCCTGGTGCACCGCTTCAACCCCCACCTGTTCGTGGTGGGCGCCGTGTTTATCCTGGCCGCGTGCCTGGCGCTGATGCTGCCGTTGAGCGGCGCCGAGTCGTACCTGGTGACCCTGAGCATTTTCTGGGGCATGGCAATCATGGGCTTCGGCCTGGCCATGCAATCCAAGGTGCTGGTGCTGGCGCCGGATGCCACCGACGTGGCCATGGCGATGTTCTCCGGCATCTACAACATCGGCATCGGCGGCGGCGCCCTGATGGGCAGCTGGGTCGGCAGCCAGTTCGGCTTCGCCTGGATCGGCGCAGCGGGCGGTTTGCTGGCAGCGGTGGCGTTGATTGGGTATTGCCTGGCGATCAGGAAATTTGGCCAGGGCGTTGTAAACGGTTGATACAGGATAAGTCTTACACAACATTTTGATACCCATTGCTACCGTCGCCCGCGACCGCCCACTTCCCGTGGCGACGGCACTTGAACAGCAATGGAGTCGATTGTGCAAAAGCGTTTGACCGCAGAGTTTATCGGTACGTTCTGGCTGACGTTCGGCGGCTGTGGCAGCGCCATCCTGGCCGCTGCATTCCCGGGTTTGGGTATTGCTTTTGTCGGTGTTTCGCTGGCGTTTGGTCTCACTGTTCTGACCATGGCCTATGCGGTAGGCGGTATTTCCGGTGGGCATTTCAACCCGGCAGTGACCATTGGCCTGTGGGCGGGGCGGCGCATTGACGGCGCAGACGTGCTGCCGTACATCGCGGCGCAGGTCTGCGGCGCGATAGTGGCCGCAGCGGCGCGATAGTGGCCGCAGCGGCGCTGTACTTGATCGCCAACGGGCAGCCTGACTTCGCGGTAGGTGGTTTTGCCGCCAACGGTTACGGCCCATTGAGCCCTGGGCTCTTCGACGTGAAGGCCGCGCTGTTGGCCGAGCTGATCGCCACGTTTTTCTTCGTATTCATCATCATGCGCGTGACCGCACCGGGCGCGGTGCCGGGCTTTGCACCGATCGCCATCGGCCTGGCGCTGACCTTGATCCACTTGGTGCTGATCCCGGTGACCAATACGTCGGTGAACCCCGCTCGTAGCACCGGGCCGGCGTTGTTTGCCGGTGGGGAGTACATTGCGCAGCTCTGGATGTTCTGGCTGGCGCCGGTGGTGGGTGGGGTGATGGGCGCCTGGGCGGCGCGGTCGTTGGGTGACGGCGACAAACCAACGCCCGCCTGACGATCATCGGCGGGCGCTCGGGATTGACCGGGGCAGGGCGGGGCTTACAGTGCCGCGAGGACCGCCTCGAGTTTTTCCTGGTCGCGGGCAAACTGGCGAATGCCTTCAGCCAGTTTTTCGGTGGCCATCGCGTCTTCATTGGAACCCCAGCGAAACTGCGCTTCGGTGAGGGTCTGGCGCGACTCGCCGGCCGCCCCCGGATTCAATTGACGTTCCAGCAGGCCCTGGTCTTCATCGAGCTTTTGCAGCAGCTCGGGGCTGATGGTCAGGCGATCGCAGCCCGCCAGTTGCTCGATCTGGCTGAGGGTGCGGAAGCTGGCGCCCATGACCACGGTCTTGATGGCGTTGGCTTTGTAGTAGTTGTAGATCCGCGTCACGGACTGCACGCCTGGGTCTTCGGCGCCGGTGTAATCGAGGCCGGTGTTCTTGCGGTACCAGTCATAGATGCGGCCTACGAACGGCGAAATCAGGAACACCCCGGCGTCGGCGCAGGCGGCGGCCTGGACGAACGAAAACAGCAGGGTCAGGTTGGTCTGGATGCCGGCCTTTTCCAGGCGTTCGGCGGTGCGGATGCCTTCCCAGGTGGAGGCCAGTTTGATCAGCACGCGGTCGCGGCCGACGCCGGCCTGGTCGTACAACGCGATCAACTGGTTGGCCTTGGCCCACAGCGCGTCTTCGTCGAAGGACAGCCGCGCATCGACTTCGGTGGAGATGCGCCCCGGAATCACTTTAAGAATGCCGCAGCCCACCGACACCGCAAAGCGATCACAGGCCAGGTCCACATCACCCTTGGACAGGCTCACCGCACTGCGCAGCAGTTCGGCGTACTCCGGGATGGCGGCGGCCTTGAGCAGCAGGGACGGGTTGGTGGTGGCATCCACCGGGCGCAGGCGGCTGATGGCTTCCAGGTCGCCGGTGTCGCAGACCACGGTGGTGAATTGCTTGAGTTGTTCGAGCTTGGACGTCATGAGCGGCGGTCTCCAAAAAAGTTATTGGTTAAGGGCCTGTGCGGTGTCCAGGTCGGTGATCAGGATGTCCAGGTAGCCGCCCGTGAGCGCGCCACGAATGGCCTGGACCTTGTTCAACCCACCGGCCAGGCCAAGCACACGGTGGATGGCGCGCAGCTTGGGCAGCGCCACTGACACGACGAATTCTTCATCTTCCTCCAGCACCGGTTTGCCCTGGGCATCGAAGTAGCGCAGGCAGATATCGCCCACCGCGCCGCGTTCGGCGAGCAGGCGCAGCATGTCCTCGGTGTAGTAGTTACCGCTGTTGCGCAGCAGTTGCGAGGGCTCCAGGTCGCCGATGCCAACAATCGCCAGGGTGATGCTGTCAAAGCGCTGCAGCACTTCCTTGACCTCTTCCATCTGCACGATGCGCTGCTTGCTCTGCACCGATTGCTCGATGCTCTGCGACGGCAGCAAAAACGCCGGGCAGTTGAGCAGGGTCGCCAGGCGCTGGGTGAGCAAGGTGGCTTCAAACGCCCCCTTGTGGCCGACGCCGCCCAACAGTTGTACCACCTCCTGGGCGGCCTGTTTGCCGGGTTGCGCATGCAAGTGGCCAACCATGGCGCGAATGGTGCTGCTCCATGACGAAATACCGATATGGTCCTGGGGCGACAGGCTGGTTTCCAGGTAGTGGGCGGCAGCCGAACCGATGGCCTGCTTGATGCTCTCGTCATTGCCGGGCTCGGTGGCTTCCACCACGATCACCCGGCGCACGCCGTAGCGGCGCTGCAATTGAGTTTCCAATTCCAGGTGCAGGCCTTGCAGGCGCATCACCGTGATCTTCACCACGCCTTCCTGCAGCGCCCGGCGCAGGGCACGGCTGATAAAGGATTGGGACAGGTCCAGTTGCGCGGAAATCTCGGACTGCTTGAGCCCTTCTTCGTAATAGAGGCTCGCGATCTTAGTGATCAGGCGCTGTTCTTCGATCTGGCTCATGAAGGCCTCAGGGCTCTTTATAGTAAAAGGCATGACACAATGGCCGTGAGGATACCAAACCCTTACGACATGATCAGGCCGCCGTCGATATTGATCGCCTGGCCGGTCAGGTACGCCGCATCGTCCGAGGCGAGAAACGCCACCAAACCCGCCACATCCGAGGGTTTGCCGGCGCGGCGCAGAGGAATGTTCTTGACCCATTCGGCCATCAATTCACCCTTGCCGTAGCGTTTCTCGTCGGTACTGAGGATCTCGCCCCATACCCGGTCGTTGTAGTCCCACATCTCGCTTTCGATGATGCCGGGGCAGAACGCATTCACCGTGATGTTATGCCGCGCCAGCTCCAGTGCCAGGCTCTGGGTGATGCCGATCACGCCCATCTTGCTCGCGGCGTAGTGCGGCGTGTAGATGAACCCCTGGCGGCCCTGGCCGGAGGAGGTATTGATCAGCCGCCCACTGCCTTGCTTGACCATGTACTTGGCCGCCTCCCGGCAGCCGAGCCAGACGCCGGTGGTGTTCACCTGCAGCACCTTGTCGAAATCGGCGCGGGGCATCTTGTCGTAGTGGTCGATGGTGATGATGCCGGCGTTCTGCACCGACACGTCGATGCTGCCAAAGCGCGCGTGACCTTCGCGGTAGAGCTTTTCGATGTCGTCTTCACGGGTGACGTCGATGCCCAGGGCGAGGGTGTCTACCTTGTATTCCTGGGCCAGTTGGTCGGCAGTGAAGGTCACGCGCTCCAGGTCATTGGAGGCCAGGACCAGGTTGGCGCCTTCCTGGGCGAAGCGCTCGGCAATGCCGGCGCCGATGCCCCGGCAGGCGCCGGTGATCACCACAGTTTTACCGCTGAATCGTTGCGACATGACAAGGGTTCCCATGGTTACCAGCACACAAAGCCGCCATCGACCAACAGGTCGACACCGGTGCAGAAAGACGAGGCTTGGCTGACCAGGAAAATCGCCGGGCCGACCATTTCTTCGACGCTGGCCATGCGGCCCATGGGCGTGGTCTGTTCAAAAATCTTCACCTGGTCGGCGACTTCCGGGCGCGAATTCATCGGCGTGGCGGTGTAGCCGGGGCTGATGCAATTGACCCGCAAGCCCTTGTCGGCCCATTCCATCGCCAGGCTTTTGCTCAGGTGAATCACGCCGGCCTTGGAGGTGTTGTAGTGCGCTTGGAGCAAGCCTCGGTTGACGATGCTGCCGGACATCGAGGCGATATTGACGATGGCGCCTTTGCCTCGGGGCAACATCACCGCCGCCTGGGCCTGGCAACTGAGGAAGATGCCGGTGAGGTTGATGTCCAGGGTGGTTTGCCAGCGTTGCAGTTCGAGGTCTTCGGCGGCCTGGGCATTGGCGATGCCGGCGCAGTTGACCGCGACGCTCAATGCGCCGAGTTCGGATTCGGTGCGCGCGACCGCGGCATCCAGTGCGGCGCGTTCGGTGACGGTGCCGCTCAAGGCCAGGGCGCGACGGCCAAGGGCTTGGATGCGTTCGACGGTGCTGGCGATGCCGGGGCTGCCTGGTAGATCGAAGCAGGCGACATCGGCACCGGCTTCTGCGAGCCCGACGGCAATCGCCTGGCCAATGCCGCTGCCGGCGCCGGTGACAAAGGCCACTTGGCCCTGAAGACTGAAAAGTTGCATGAATCACTCCATTCTTGAATCACAGTGGATCCCCTGTGGGAGGGGGCTTGCTCCCGATAGCGGTGTATCAGTCATACTTTTTCAACTGAACCACCGCCATCGGGAGCAAGCCCCCTCCCACATTGGATCTTCATTGTTTGTGGGTTATGCAGTAGCCATTTCCATCACCGACACCGGGGTGGCCTCGCCACGCTCCAGGATCCCCATCTGCCGCCCCCGGCTCATCACCATCACCCGATGGGACAGGCCGAGCACTTCATCCAGGTCGGAACTGACCACGATCACCGCCATGCCTTTGGCCGCCAGGTCCGCGATCACTTCATAGATCGCCGCCCGTGCGCCCACGTCAATGCCGCGTGTCGGCTCGTCAAGGATGAACACCTTGGGATTGCGCGCCAGCCATTTGGCAATGATCACCTTCTGCTGGTTACCGCCCGACAAGCTGGAAATTCGCGACTGCGGCGCACCTTTCACCCCCAGCCGCGCCACCGCCGTGCGGGCGAATTCGCGCAGCGGGGCAGGGAACACCCAGCCGCGTTTATCCAGCAGGTCGGTGTTGCCGTAGATCAGGTTGTCTTCGATGCGATGTTCCACCACCACGCCTTGCTGCTTACGGTCTTCGGGCACCAGCACCACGCCGGCCTGGATCGCCTCAAAGGGCGAGCGCAAGTGGCGCACTTCGCCATCCAGCACTAAATGTCCTTGGATGTCCTGGGCCGCGCCAGCGATGGTGCGTACCAGTTCAGTCCGCCCGGCACCGACGACACCGGCAATGCCGAACACTTCACCGGCACGCACGCTGAAGTCGATGCCGTGCAAGGCGAATTCGCGGCAACTCAAATCCTTGACCTGCAACATCACCTGCTCTTGTGGCGCTTGCAGGGCAGGGAAAATCCGCTCCAGGCTGCGCCCGACCATCTGCTCCACCAGTTCGCGCACCGGCACTTGCGCGGTGGCGTGCAAGGCGATCTGGCGACCGTCGCGCAGCACCAGCACGCGGTCGGCGATGCGCGCGATTTCTTCCAGGCGGTGGCTGATATAGATAAACGACACGCCTTCGGCCTTGAGCCGTTCCACCTGCTTGAACAGCAACTCGGTTTCTTCCCCGCCCAAGGCAGCGGTGGGTTCGTCGAGAATCAACAGGCTGGCCTTGAGGGTCAGCGCCTTGGCGATTTCAACCAATTGCTGGGCCGCCACGCTCAGGCCTTCGACCTTGCGCGACGCCGGCACCTTGAGCCCCAGGCGCTCCAACTGGATCTGCGCCTGGGCCTCCATGTACTCGCGGTCCACCCGCCCGTGACGCATGGGCAGGCGGCCGACGAAGATGTTCTCGGCAATCGACAATTGCGGCAGCAGGCGGATTTCCTGGTGGATCAGGCCGATCCCGGCACCCAGTGCCGCACCCGGTGAAGCCGGTGCGTAAGGCGCGCCGAGCCAGGTCATGCTGCCCCCGGCTTCAGGCTGTACCAGCCCGGCGATGATCGACGACAAGGTCGACTTGCCCGCACCGTTCTCGCCGAGCAGGGCCAACACTTCGCCGGGGCGAATGTCCACGTTGACCTGCGACAGTACCTGCACCGGCCCGTAGGCCTTGCTGATATTGCGCAGGCACAGCACCGCGTCGGCGCGGGCGGTGTCCAGGGCTGCTGCTTGCATGACGACCTCCAAGGCTTACGGGTGCTGTTGCAGGAACGGCGCGACGTTTTCTTTGGTGGTCAGCACGGTGGGCAGCAGTTGTTCCCTAGGCACGTCTTTACCGGCTTTGAGGTCGATGGCGGACGCCACGGCCAGACGCCCCATTTTCTGGGTCTGCTGGGTCATGGTCGCGTTCAGCACGCCGCTTTGCACCGCCTTGAGCCCGGCCACATCGCCGTCGAAACCGACCACCACCACCTTGTGATCGAGGTTGCCGACCTTCACCGCCTGGGCGGCGCCCAAGGCCATGGCATCGGCGCGGCCGAAGAACACCGTGATGTTCGGGTCACGCTGGAGCAGGTCCTGGGCCACGGCGAAGCCTTTGTCCTGGGCCCATTCAGCGGGTTGCTGGGCGACGATTTTGAGGTCCGGGAAGGCTTTCAAGCCTTCTTCGAAACCCTTGGCGCGATCATTCTCGGGGGTGGTGCCGAGCTGGCCTTGCAGGATCGCGATGCGGCCCTTGCCGTCGGTGAGCTTGCCGACGTATTCGGCCAGGGTCTTGGCACCGGCCACGCTGTCGCTGGCGATGAAGGTATCGCCCGGTGCATCGGGGGCGTTGCGGTCGACGGCGATCACCGGGATCCCGGCGGCCTTGGCGGCTTTCACCGGCACACCGGCGGCGGTGGCGCCGGCCGGAATGTAGATCAGCACATCGATCTGGCGGGTGATCAGGTCTTCAATCTGGCTGACTTGGGTGGAGGAGTTGCCCTGGGCATCCACGGTGATCACCTTGATGCCCTTGGCCTTGCCCTCGGCTTCCACCGATTGCTTGATCTGGTTGAAGAAGTCGGCCTGCAGGTTGGCCACGGCGAGGCCGATGGTCAGGTCCTTGGCCCAGGTGGTGCCGGCAGCGGTGAGGGTGGCGGCCGCGAGGGCGGTGGCCAACAGCAGTTTCTTGGGGCTGAACATGTCGGTGACTCCTGGTTTTATTGTTGGAGGGTGTCAACTGTCGAACAGGTTTAACGGGCAGTGCTGGAGCGGCGTCGCAGGGTATCGATGGTGACGGCGAGGGCGATGACCACGCCGATCACCACTTGTTGAATAAAGGGCGAAACACCGAGCAGGTTCAGACCATTGCGCAACACGCCAATGATCAGCACACCGACCAGGGTGCCGCCGATGCTGCCGACGCCGCCGCTGAGGCTGGCGCCGCCAATCACCACGGCGGCGATGGCGTCCAGTTCCAGGCTCAGCCCGGCGCTGGGTTGCGAAGAGTCCAGGCGTGCCGCCAGGGTCACGGCGGCGATACCGGCCAGCGCACCGCTGATGGCGTACACCCACAGGGTGATCGCGCGCACCTTGATGCCGGACAGGCGCGCCACTTCCGGGCTGCCGCCCATGGCATACAGGTTACGGCCGCCAGCGCGAAAGCGCAGGAACACCCAGGCCACCACCAGCATCACCAGGAACAGCCCGACGGTTGCCGACAGAAACCCAAAGTGACGCACCGTGGCCAGGCTGGTGAACCAGTCCGGGTAGCCGACGATCTGCCGGCCTTCGGTGAGGATGTTCGCCAGGCCACGCGCCACCGACATCATGGTTAGCGTGGCAATGAAGGGGGGCAGCTTGGCGTAGGTGATCAAGCCGCCGGACACCAGCCCCGCAAGCATGCCGCTGGCAATCGAGATGGGAATCGCAAAGCCCAGCGGCACCGCCTGATCCTGGTAAAGCCAACCGAGCATCATCATCGAGAAGGCCAGCACCGAGCCGACCGACAGGTCGATGCCGCCGATCACGATCACGGCGGTCATGCCGATCGCAAGGATGCCCAGCACCGTGACCTGATCAAGAATGTTCAGGCCATTGCGCAGCGAGAAGAAGAATTCGGAACTGAAGGAGAAGACCAGCACCAGCAGCACCAGGCCGATCAGCGGGCCGCCGATATTGCTGGGGAGCAGTTTCACCAACCGTGGGCGGTGGGGCGGCTTGAGTTCGGCCGGGTGCTGGACAATAGCTTTGGCGTCCACAGTGTTCTCCTGATTTATTTTTTTGGAGTGCTTTCAAGCGCGTTGAATATTTATGCGTGCTTGACTGTTAATTCAGATTCCAGTGACACCGTGTCAAAGTCAAGCGCTTAATTTTTCCAATATGCCTCTAGGGCGCCACTTTCACCCCGCGCAAAGCCACGGGATAGATAAGCGCGCGTGGGATTTTGGCCGTTTGTCCGAGGGGTATTTCCCGTTTTTATTTCATTTTTCCACCGGTCATTCACTTGACCTGCTGAACGTTCGGCGTCTAAATAGAAATATATTGTCATTGCTGAATAAATATTCAAACACAGCTTTGCACACGTTCACCCCCGCGTGGTCAGCCTCAAAGGAGCCGCTGCATGAATGCCTTCCAGTACGACGCCCACCAGATCAAAGAACAGGCCCGCCTGATCCGGCGCCATGTGATCCGCCTGAATGCCGACTCACCGGCCGGTGGCCACACCGGGGCCGATCTTTCGGAAACCGATATCCTCGCCACCCTGTATTTCCGCATTCTCAATACCGGGCCGGAGCGTATCGAAGACCCTGAGCGCGATATCTATATCCAGAGCAAGGGCCACGGTGTCGGCGGCTTGTACTGCTGCCTGGCGCAGGCGGGCTACATTCCCGTGGACTGGCTGCCCACCTACCAACACTTCAACTCCCACCTGCCGGGCCACCCGGTGCGGCAGAAAACCCCCGGCATCGAACTGAACACCGGTGCCCTCGGCCACGGCTTGCCGGTGGCGGTAGGGCTGGCGTTGGCGGCGAAGATGTCCGGCAGCAAAAAACGCATCTACGTGCTGACCGGCGACGGTGAACTGGCCGAAGGCTCCAACTGGGAAGCGGCGATGGCTGCCGCCAAGTACGGCCTGGATAACCTGTTCGTGATCGTCGACAAGAACAAGTTGCAACTGGCGGGGTTGACGGCCGAGATCATGCCCCTCGACCCATTGGACGTGAAATGGGCGGCCTTCGGCTTCCGTGTCAGCGAGTGCGACGGCAACGACGTGGGCCAGTTGATCGAAGCCTTGGAAAGCATGCAGGCCAAGACCGGCGTGCCCCAGGTGCTGATCGCGCACACCATCAAAGGCAAGGGCGTGTCGTTTATCGAAGCCCGTCCCGAATGGCACCACCGCGTGCCCAAGGGTGATGAAATCAACGCGGCACTGGAGGAGTTGAGTCATGGCGAGTGAACATCTGGCGAGCGTCATGGTGGAGGCCTTTATTGCTGCCGTCGATGCCGGACTGGACGTGGTGCCGGTGGTCAGCGACTCCACCTCCACGGCCAAGATCGGCCCGTTTGCGCAGCGTTTTCCCGAGCGGTTGATCAATGTCGGCATTGCCGAGCAGTCGCTGGTCAGCGTCGCCGCCGGCCTGGCCCTGGGCGGCAAGATCGCCGCGACCTGCAACGCGGCGCCGTTCCTGATTTCGCGCGCCAACGAGCAGATCAAAGTCGACGTTTGCTACAACCAGGCCAACGTCAAAATGTTCGGCCTGAATGCCGGCGCCAATTATGGCCCGTTGGCCAGCACGCACCACAGCCTCGACGATATCTCGGTGATGCGCGGCTTTGGCAATGTGCAGATTTTCGCCCCGGCCGACGCGATTGAATGCCGGCAGATCGTCGACTATGCGCTGCGCTACCACGGCCCGGTGTATATCCGTCTCGACGGCAAGGCCTTGCCGGACGTGCATACGGGCGACTATCAATTCGTGCCGGGGCAGGTGGATATCCTGCGGCAGGGCGCGGACGTGAGCATCGTCGCCCTGGGCTCGGTGGTGCATGAAGCGGTGGACGCGGCACGGGTTCTCGCGGAGCAGGGCATCCAGGCGCAGGTGATCAACCTGTCGTCGATCCGGCCGTTGCAGCGTGACGTCTTGCTTAGCGCCCTGAGTGGCACGCGGGCGGTTATCACCGTCGAGGAACACAATATCAACGGTGGCGTCGGCAGCCTGGTCGCCGAAGTGCTGGCCGAAGCCGGGCTGGGCATTGCCCTGGTGCGCTTGGGTATTGGTGATGGCGAATATGCCGCCGCCGGCGCCCGTGAACCGACCCGCGCCTTGCATAACATCGACGCGGCTGGGATTGTGGCGGCTGCCACTCGGTTGCGGTGAAGGCGATGACGAATAACACTCCGCTGATCCTGGCGATAGATGAAGGCACCAGCAATGCCAAGGCGGTGCTGGTCAACGAACGCGGGCAGGTGATTGCGCGGGGCTCGCGGCCGCTGAGCATCACCCATCCGCAGCCGGGGTTTTCCGAGCAGGACCCGCTGCTGATCTGGTACAGCACCCTGGCCGCCATCGAAGAATGCCTGGCCCAAGTGGACCGGCCGATCACCGCGCTGGCGATCAGCAACCAGCGTGAATCGGTGGTGGCCTGGGACCGGCATACCGGCGAAGCGCTGTCGCCGTGCATCAGTTGGCAATGCCGACGCTCCACCGCGTTGTGTGCCCAGTTGCATGAGCAGGGGCATGAGGCACTGATTCTGGACAAAACCGGCTTGGCGTTGGACCCGATGTTCTCGGCAGGCAAGTTCCGCTGGATTCTCGACCACCTTGAGGATGGCCACGCACGCGCCGCCGCCGGCGATATCTGCCTGGGCACGGTGGACAGCTGGCTGCTGTGGAAGCTCAGCGGCGGTCAGGTGTTCGCCACCGACTACTCCAACGCGGCGCGCACTCAACTGTTCAACCTGCACACCTGTGCCTGGGACCCGGTGCTGTTGGACCTGTTCCAGATTCCACTGGCCGCATTGGCGCCCATCCAGCCGAGCGCCGGCTTTTTTGCGGAAACCGTCGCGGCGGGTGGTTTGCCCGCCGGCATCCCGGTGATGTCGATGATCGGTGACTCCCACGCTGCGCTGTACGGGCAGGGCGGTTTTGCGCCGGGGCTGGTGAAAGCGACGCTCGGCACCGGCTCGTCGTTGATGACGCCCATGGGCGGCCCGATTGCCTCGACGCACGGGCTGTCCACCACCCTGGCCTGGCATGACGGCGGCCAACCGACGTTCGGTATGGAAGGCAACATCGTCCACACCGGCGCCGCCGTGCAGTGGGCTTCGCGCCTGGTGGCGGGGGAATCCCTGGATGTGCTCACCGAGCAGGCCGCGCAACTACCCGACAACGGTGGCGTGTATTTTGTGCCGGCGCTGTCCGGGCTGGGCGCGCCACACTGGCAGGCGGATGCACGTGGCTTGATCTGCGGGCTGACCGAGGTCACTTCCGGCGCGCATATCCTGCGGGCGTCGCTGGAGTCGATTGGGTATCAGATCCGGGATGTCTTCGAGGCCATGCAGCAGGACATCGGCAGCCCGTTGAAGGAGCTGTGGGTGGACGGCGGCGCGACGCGCAACCGTTGGTTGATGCAGTTTTTGGCTAACCTGTTGCAACGCCCGGTGGTGCGCAGCCTGTCGCCGGAGGTCTCGGCGCTGGGCGCGGCGCACCTGGCGGGGAGGGCGTTGGGGGTGTGGGTGAGTGATGAAGCGCTGGGCGCGCTGGAGCGGCAGCGGGAGCGGTTTGAGCCGCAGGATGATTGCGCGATGGCGGGGCGTTATTCAGCGTGGAAAAAGGCGCTGGCTCGGACACTGTTGTGACGTGTAGGCGTTTGCTCCCGCTCCATCTAACGGTTAGACCGCGATCCAAATGTGGGAGGGGGCTTGCCCCCGATAGCGGTGTGTCAGTCGATTCATCAGGTGACTGATTCAGCGCCATCGGGGCCTCGGTATCTACACCACTCTGGCTATGGCGCTGGACCTGTGGCGAGGGAGCTTGCTCCCGCTGGCTGCCCGACAGCCGAGCGCCATCTAACGGTTAGACCGCGATGCAAATGTGGGAGGGGGCTTGCCCCCGATAGCGGTGTGTCAGCCGATTCATCAGGTGACTGATTCAGCGCCATCGGGGCATCGGTATCTACACAATTCTGGCTATGGCGCTGGACCTGTGGCGAGGGAGCTTGCTCCCGCTGGCGGGCTGGCAGACGACCAGGATGTTGGATCAGACCGGGTACATATCCGTTATTTAGGTAACGGCTGCTATGGGTTCCGCCCTTACGGCGGCTCACTTTTGAAAAGCGCAAAAGTAAGCAAAACGCTCTTGCCCCAACACTCGGCACCTCGCTCACGCTCGGTGTGCCCGTAATCCGACATTGATTTGGGGGGCCGCCGCCACGCGCCATCCATGGCGCGGGGCGGCTAAACCGGCATCCCTGCCGGTTTACCCCCCAAATCCCTGTCGAATTCCGGCCAGCGTGTTTGACGGGGCGCCTGAGATCAAAAGCCGGATCAAGATCAAGAGCTGCTCGCTTCGCATCGTGGTTACCGGTTACGGCCTCAAGGCTTCCAGGTTTGTACATCCTTGGCGTCCACGGCCTTGGGCAACAGCCCTGCCTTGAAGAATGCATCGGCGATTTTCTGCTGCTCGCCCAACTGATCGATCGTCACCGGTTGCACCTGATAACTGCGGTGCGCATTGGCTGCTTCAACCGTGGCCACATCCAGGTTGCCCCACAGCGGGCCAAGCACGTTGGCCGCGTCTTGCGGGTGGGTTTTCACCCATTGGCCGGCCTTTTCCAGCTGTGCATACACCACGTTCAACACGTCTGGATGCGCCTTGGCGTACGGCGTGCCGGTCAGGTAGTAACGCTTGTAGCTGGCCAGCCCCGTGCCGTCCGCCAGGGTGCGTGTCGGCAGTTGACGTTGCACGCTGGTGAGGAAGGGCTCCCAGGTGACCCAGGCGTCGACCTTGTTGTTCTCGAACGCTGCGCGACCGTCGGCGGGTGACAGGTAGGCCGGCTCGATATCCGAAAAGGCCAGCCCCGCCTTGGTCAGCGCGGCGATCAGCAGGTAGTGCGTGCCGGCCGCCTTGGTCACTGCGATCTTTTTGCCCTTGAGGTCCGCCAGCTGCTGGATCGGTGAGTCCTTGCGCACCACGATGGCCTGGGCGGAAGGCGAGGGCGCTTCCTGGGCGAAGTAGGTGAGCTTGGCCTGGGCCGCCTGGGCGAAGATCGGCACGGTGTCGGCCACGTCGGCGCTGATGTCGACGTTGCCCACGTTCAACGCTTCCAGCAGCGGCAGGCCGCTGGGGAACTCGTGCCAGCTCACGTCGATGTTGTCGGCCTTGAGGGCTTTTTCCAGGGTGCCCTGGGTTTTGAGCAGGGTGATCAGGGTCGAGGATTTCTGGTAACCGATGCGCACGGTTTCCTGGGCCTGCGCACTGACTGCGACGGTAAAGGCCAGCAACCCGAGGACGGCGGCGAGGGGGCGACGTAGGGACATGATGAGCTCGATCTCTAACAAAATAGCCCTGAGCTTAAAGTTCTAAAAACCATTCGTTAAATACTCTTTGGATCTTAGCTTAGGGCGCTTTTTCCGCGTTCTGACGAATTGGGCATAACGATAGAATTATAGGGTTCTTTCATAATTTCTCGTCATTAATATAATCGAATTAACTTTACTGCCAGGCCCTGCGCGGTTTTTTGGCATATGCAGCTGTCTTCTTCTCACCCACGCCAAGGCCTTTCATGACGTTCAAGAAACTAATCGTCGCCGCCAGTTTGCTGTTCGCCGCTGCGGTGGCCCATGCCGAGCAAACCCTGGACATCAGTTACCAACGCTCGTCCACCTTGTGGATTTTGCTCAAGCAGAACGGCCAGTTGGAGCAGCGCCTCAAGCCCTTGGGATTCACCGTCAACTGGCATGAATTCAGCACCGGCCTGCTCAGCTCGTTGAACGCCGGCAGCGTCGACCTGCACGCCGATGTGGCCGACGCCTTCGCGCTGTTCACCCAGGCCGCCGATGCACCGCTGACCTATTACGCCCAGGAAAACTCATCGCCGGGCGCCCAGGCGATCATCGTTCAGGACCAGTCGCCGATCCACAGCATCGCCGACCTCAAGGGCAAGACCGTCGCGGTGTCCAAGGGCTCGGGCAGTAACTTCCTGCTGATTTCCGCCTTGAAAAAGGCCGGGCTGACCCTGGCCGATATCACCCCGCGCTATCTGGAAGCACCGGACGGTGGCGCGGCCTTCGCCAATGGCAGTGTCGACGCCTGGGTGATCTGGGACCCGTTCCTCGCCTCCCAGCAACTGGATCACCACGTGCGTGTGATCGCCGACGGCAAGGACGGCCTGGCCGACTACAACCGTTTCTACCTGGCCACGACTAAGTTCGCCAAGGCCCACCCGGACGTGTTGCAGGTGACCTTCGACACCCTGCGCGAGACCGGCCAATGGGTGAAGGCCCACCCCAAGGAAGCCGCCGACATCCTCGGCCCGCTGTGGGGCAATATCGCCCCGGCCACCGTGGAGCGCGCCAATAGCCGACGCAGCTACGACATCATTCCGGTCAAGGTGGAAAACCTCGCCGAGCAGCAGCGCATCGCCGACACCTACTACACCGCCAAGCTGATTCCCAAGCCGTTGAAGGTCAGCGCCATCAGCGTGTGGACACCCAAGCCATGAGCCGCCAAATCCATTTATCCGCGTTCCTGTTGAGTGGGCCGGTGGTGCACAGCCATGCGGTGTGGCGCCACCCGGAAACCGTCGGCAATTACCTCGACCCCGAGTACTACGCACGAGTGGCCAAGGTGGTGGAGGAAGGGCTATTCGACTTCCTGTTCTTCGCCGACCGCCTCGCGGTGGGCGATCAAATGGGCGGCTCCCGCGCGTTCGCCTTGCGCTATGGCGCCCAGGACGCCACGCGCCTGGACCCGTTGCCGATCCTCTCTTACCTGGTCGGCAAAACCAGCAAGCTGGGCCTGGGCGCGACGCGGTCCACCACTTATTACGAACCGGCGCACATCGCCCGTGAATTCGCCACCCTGGACCACCTGTCCAAGGGCCGCGCGGCGTGGAATATCGTCACTTCGATGAACGACAGCGAAGGGCGCCTGTTCGGCAAGGACAAGCACCTGGAGCACGACCTGCGCTACGACCGTGCCGATGAGTTTGTCGAAGTCGCGCTGAAACTGTGGAACAGCTGGGGCAAGGACGCGCTGAAGCTGGATCGCGAAAGCGGCGTGCTGGCGGACCCGGAGTTGATCCGTTCGGTGCAGCACCAGGGCGAATGGTTCAAGGTTGAAGGCCCGCTGAATATTCCGCGCACGCCCCAGGGCCGACCGGTGCTGATCCAGGCCGGTTCGTCAGGCCGTGGGCGGCGCTTCGGCGCGCGTTGGGCCGAGGCGATCTTCACCATCCATCCGCATTTGGCGGCGATGCGTGCGTTCCGTGATGACGTGCGCGCCCAAGTGGTGCAGCAAGGCCGTGACGCCGACAGCTGCAAAGTGCTGACGGCGGTGATGCCGTTCATTGGCGGCAGCGAAGCCGAGGCCCGCGCCAAGCGCGATCAGCACAACGCGTTGGCCCGGCCGGAGTTGGGGCTGGTGACACTGGCTTCGCAGCTGAATGTGGACCTGTCGCCATTCCCGCTGTCGGCGACGCTGGCCGAGATTGCCCAGTCGCCGCTGATCCCTCCGGCCGCCGCGGAAAAGCTCTTGATGCAAGGCCCGCAAACCACTCTGGAACAGCTGGGGCGCATCTTCGCCAGCAGCGTGCGCGTGCCGCAATTGGTGGGCACCGGGGCGCAGATTGCCGATCAATTGGCCGAGCTGTTTGAGCAGGGCGGTTGCGACGGGTTTGTGATCTCTCCGGGGTACCTGCCGGGGTCGTTTACCGAGTTTGTCGAGAGCGTGATTCCGCATTTGCAGCGCAAGGGCTTGTTTCGCACCGCGTATGCAGGGTCGACGCTGCGCGAGCACCTGGGCCTGGCCGAGCTGCAGGGTTGAGCGGTTATTCATCCTGTAGTGAGCGGGCTTGCCCCGCGCTGGGCTGCGAAGCGGCCCCACTAAGATCGCCGCGTTCTTTCAGGTAACACGTGGTGTTTGGTTTTAGGGCCGCTTCGCAGCCCAGCGCGGGGCAGGCCCGCTCACCACAGCAAGCCCGCTCACTACAAAGAACGGTGAGCGGGCTTCATTACTGAGTTGATAAAAGGGATATTTCGCATGGCTGATTTCGATCATTTAACCCGTCGCCGTTTATTGGGCCTGGCCGGCATCACCCTGGCCAGCCTGTCGCTGCCACGCCTGGGGTTCGCCGCCGACGAACACGCCGGCCACAACACGTCACAAGAGCCCACCGGCACCGGTGAGTTCATCCGCCTCGACGCCCCGCGCAAGTTGAAACTAGCGGTCAACCTCAACGCCGTGTGCCTGGCCCCGGTGGTCATCGCCCATGGCCAAGGCTTCTTCACCAAGCACAACCTGGACGTGGAGTTGGTCAACTTCGGCAACTCTACCGAGGTGTTGCTCGAGGCCATCGCCACCGGCAAGGCCGATGCGGGCGTGGGCATGGCGCTGCGTTGGCTCAAGGCCCTGGAACAGGGCTTTGATGTGAAGCTCACCGCCGGCACTCACGGCGGCTGCCTGCGCTTGCTCAGTGCCGCGAAGGGCGGTGTGACCACGCTGGAAGACCTTAAGGGTAAGGCCATCGGCGTGACCGACATGGCCAGCCCGGACCGCAATTTCTTCTCGATCCTGCTGAAAAAACACGGTGTGGACCCGGTGCGCGATGTCGAGTGGCGCCTGTATCCCGCCGACTTGCTCGGCACTGCGCTGGAGCGCGGCGAAGTGCAGGCGGTGAGCGGCAGCGACCCGTTCATGTACCGCCTGATCAAGTCCGGTGTGGCGCGTGAGTTGTCCACCAACCTGGTGGAGGAATACGCCAACCTCAGCTGCTGCGTGGTCGGTGTCACCGGCAAACTGGTGCGTGAAGAGAAGCGCGTGGTCGCGGCGCTGACCCAGGCGATTCTGGAGGCCCACGACTATTCTGTGCAGCACCCGGAGGAGGTTGCCAAGGGCTTCCAGGCCCATGCGCTGAACACGTCGGTGGAGGAAGTGCAGGCGATCCTTCACGACCATACCCACGGGCATCACGCGGTGGGCGCGGCGTTGACCCAGGAGATCCTTACCTACGTGACCGACCTGAAAACCGTCGAAGTGATCAGCAAGAGCACCGACCCGCTGGCGTTTGCCAAGGAGATCACCGCCGATGTCTTCAGCTGACGCAACCACCCTCAACCCACCGCTGACCTTGAAGGTCGCGTGGCAGGGCGCCGCCGTGGTGACGGCCTGGCTGGCCGTTGCACTGTTGATCAGCTACTGGCCCAACGCGACACGCCATTGGCCGATAACCCAAGGCCTGGCCAATCTGTGCGTGGGTGTCGCGGTGCTGTTCCTCGTGCTGAGCCTGCTGGGGCGCAGAGTCTCCAGACTGGGCCTGCGCCTGCGCAATGCCGGTCCCTGGCTGATCGCCTTGCCGCTGCTGCTGGGCCTCTGGGAATTGCTCACCGCCAAGCTGGCGCTGTTGCCGGTGCCGTTTTTCGCGCCGCCCCAGGCCTTGCTGGCGGTGTACATCGAAGATTACGCCCGGCTGGCCGACAGCCTGCTGCATTCGGCGTTGTTGCTGGGCTCGGGCGTGGCCCTCGGTGCGATCACCGGGTTTATCGCTGGCGTGGCCATCGGTTGGTCCACGCGCATCGGCTATTGGCTGCACCCGGTGCTGCGCATCCTCGGCCCGGTGCCGTCGACGGCGCTGTTGCCACTGTGTTTTTTCCTGTTTCCGAGCAGTTGGAGTGCCAGCGTGTTTCTGATCGCCCTGGCCACCTGGTTTCCGGTCACGGTGCTCACGTGGTCCGGCGTGGCGAGCGTGGACAAAGCCTATTACGACGTGGCACGCACCCTGGGCGCCAAGCAAGGTTTCCTGATTTTCAAGGTGGCGATTCCCGCCGCGTTGCCCCACGTCTTTGTCGGCCTGTTCATGGGACTGGGCGCGTCGTTTTCGACCTTGGTGGTGGCAGAAATGATGGGGGTTAAGTCCGGCATCGGCTGGTACCTGCAATGGGCCCAAGGGTGGGCCGCCTACGCAAACATGTATGCCGCATTACTGATCATGGCACTCGCCTGTTCGGGGTTGATCACTGGGTTGTTCCTGGTGCGTGACCGGTTGCTGGCCTGGCAGAAAGGATCAATGAAATGGTAGCCCTGGCACACGCGGTATTGGCATCGGAAGGCTTGGCGCTGCGCATAGACAACCTCAGCCATGGCTTCGCCCTGGATGGCCAACACCTGCCGGTGTTGGAGCGGGTGTCCCTTGACGTGGCACCGGGCGAGTTTGTGGCACTGCTTGGGCCTTCGGGCTGCGGCAAGTCCACCTTGCTGCGCCTGGTGGCCGGCCTGGAACCGGCGGACTCCGGCCGGTTGCTGGCCGACGGTGAAGCCATCACCGGCCCGGACCCGAGCCGCGTGGTGGTGTTCCAGGACCCGACCCTGTACCCGTGGCGCCGCGTGTGGGACAACGTCGCCATCGGCCTGGAAGCCCAGGGCCTGCTCAAGACCCATTCGGCCAAGGTCGACGAGGCCCTGGAAAAAGTCGGCCTCAGTCAGTTCGCCCGTGCGTATCCGCGGCAGTTGTCCGGCGGCATGGCGCAACGGGTGGCGCTGGCGCGTGCGCTGGTCAACCAACCGCGCCTGCTGATCCTCGACGAGCCCCTGGGCAAGCTCGACTCCCTGACCCGCATCGCCATGCAAAAAGAACTGATCGACCTGTGGCAACGCCAGGGCTATACGGCCCTGCTGGTCACCCACGATGTGGAAGAAGCGTTGCTGCTGGCCAATCGCGTGATCGTGTTCAGCGACCGTCCGGCCAAGATCCAGGCGCAATTGACGATTGACCGGCCTTACCCACGGCACCGGGATGATCCTTATCTGGTTGACCTGCGACGGCAGATACTGGGCCTGCTGGGGCTGGGGGAGAGTTGGTGAAAGGGTATAAGCCTTGACACGCTGAAGCGAGCGCGCAACGATCAACTCAATTTTCAGAAAAGAAAGTGCTGCAGCACCCTGGGCGCATCTTCACGCCCAAGGAGCTTACCCATGACTATGATATTTCGGAAAATACCGCCCGCAATGATCTGGAAAAGGCGTCGCCATGAAGGTGCTGTTCAAGGTGCAAGAGGGCAAAGGCTTTCTGTACATTGCCAGGGAGGACGCCGAAGCCCACTTGAAAAAACAGACAGGCGCTCGTTAACCGCCCGCCCTCACGCCTGCTGCTCCCCCCGCAACTGCACACTCATCTGATCACAGCTGTGCGCCCAGTCGCTGAGCCATTGCGGCATTGGCGGCGACGTCTCATCCAAACCCAGCTCGCGCACAAAATCACTCGGGGGCAGGGTGCCTTTGGCCGAACGGAAGAGCCCGCGCATGACCACCACGCCGACCACGCGGCCGTTGCTGACAAAGCGGTGTTCCATCAGGCTCCACTTATGGTCCCAGCCGAGCATGCGGGTGTGCACCTCGAACACTTCAAACAGCTTCAACTCGCGGCGGAACTTGCCCCAGGTATCGCCCACGATCGGCAGCGCCTTATTGCGCAACGCCACGCGAAACGCGCCGGTGCGCAACACGAAATCCATGCGTGCAACATCCGCCAGGGAAAAGTAGCGGCCATTGGTGACGTGCCGGTTGAGATCCAGGTCCAGCGGCCAGACGCGCATGCGCACCACGGTGGTGGCCAGGCCATGGGCCGGTTTGCGCCAGGGGCGCCGGGACAGCATGAAGAGCAAGCGAAACCAGAGATTCATAAACACGCCAGGTAGTTGATTAATGGCTGCACTGTAAGGGCGCGGAATCGGCTAAGGTAGGTGCGCAAATGACTTATTACATGCGAAAAGCGCAATCCGGGTTTCTTTTATGCACATCACCTTGCTCCTGGCTGAACGTTGTTCCACCGCCAGCGCCACCCTGGCGTTGGAGATGCTCAGCGCCGCCAACCTGTTTGCCGACAGCCCACCTTTTGAAGTCGTGGTCGCCTCCCTGGACGGCCAGGCCGTGGAGGCTTGGGGCGGCCAGCGCTTGCAGGTGGACCGCGCGGTGACGCAGATCGCGCAGACCGACCTGGTGCTGATCCCAGGTTTTCTGTTCACCTTGAAAGAAGCCCTGCCGAGCTTTCCCGCCTACGGCCCCTGGTTGCGCGAGCAGCATGCACGCGGCGCGGTGTTGGCTTCGATGTGTACCGCGACGTTCTTACTGGCCGAAACCGGTGTGCTGCAAGGCCTGCGCGCCACCACCCACTGGGCGTTCGCCGAGCTGTTCCGGCGTCGCTACGCGGACGTGAGCCTGGATGACGCGCAGCTTCTGTGTGAAGAAAATCGCGTGATTACCTGCGGTGGCGCCAGTGCGGCGATGGACTTGATGCTGCACCTGATTCGGCGTTTCGGCTCGCCGGAACTGGCCCACACCTGTGGCAAATACCTGTTGATCGATACTGTGCGCAGCGAACAGTCGGTGTACGCCATGTGGTCGCTGCCCAAAAGCCATGGCGACGGCGAGATCCTGCGGGTACAGCACTGGCTGGAGCAGCACTTCGCCGAGCCGCTGGTCATCGACGCGGTCGCCCAGCGCTTCGGTTTTGGCGTGCGCAACTTCAAGCGGCGCTTCAAGGAGGCCACCGGCTATACGCCGATTGCCTACCTGCAAACCCTGCGCCTGGAACGGGCCAAGCAGATGCTTGAGTCGACCCGCATGACGCTGGAAAGTATCACCTACGCGGTGGGTTACGAAGACAGCAACTCTTTCCGGCGCCTGTTCCAGCAGCGGGTGGGGCTGTTGCCGGCGGCGTATCGCAAGAAATTCCTCGCCCATCCGGTTTGATTCAGCGACGCAGCTGCGCTTCGCCCTCGATACACGCGACCAAAAACGCCCTCACCACAGCGTATCGAAACGCGGCAACCGATCGCCAAGGCGGCGCTGTGGGGAGAAATAACAGACGAAAAAAAACCGGCTGATCAGGCCGGTTTGGGGTTCCCGCAAACAGTGCGGGATTATGCGTTGTTGCCCTGCAGACGATCAGCACCGCCTTCAGCCAGACCACGTTCCTGCAGACGATCAGCACCGCCTTCAGCCAGACCACGTTCCTGCAGACGATCAGCACCGCCTTCAGCCAGACCACGTTCCTGCAGACGATCAGCACCGCCTTCAGCCAGACCACGTTCCTGCAGACGATCAGCACCGCCTTCAGCCAGGCCACGTTCCTGCAGACGATCAGCACCGCCTTCAGCCAGACCACGTTCCTGCAGACGATCAGCACCACCTTCAGCGACACGGCGTTCCAGCAGGCGGTCGGAACCCCCTTCGGCTACGCGGTTGCCTTGCAGGCGGTCGGCGCCACCCTCTGCCACACGACTTTCGATCAGGCGATCCGCACCGCCTTCAGCGACAACAGGGTGAGCAAATGCGTTTGCAGCGAGTACCGAGAAAGCGAGGCTAAGCAAGATTTGGCGTTTCATGAGAGTGTGCTCCGAGTGTTTTAGTTGGGATGTTGCTGTTATGGGTTTGATGTTACGCGTTGCATTTTTTTAGAGAACTTCATTGCGCTGATGGTGACTATCGATGCCAGCGATGGCCCGGTACTCGGGGCCATCGCAGCGCCCGTCATGGCATCTGCGGCAGTTCCTGCGGGCGCAGGTCGAACACCAGCACTTCGGCGTCCTCGCCCTGGCTCAGGCGGATCTGCCGCTCATCCCGCACTCGGGCGCCATCGCCTTCCTGCAAGCGCTGGCCGTTGACTTCAACGCTGCCCTGGGCCACATGGATGTACACATGGCGATCCGGCGGCAGGTCGAGGGTGGCGGTTTCGTCACCGTTGAACAGCCCGGCATATACCCGTGCGTCCTGGCGCACGCTGAGGGAACCGTCGTTGCCGTCCGGCGAGATGATCAACTGCAAGCGTCCACGTTTCTGCGCCTCGCTGAAGTGCTCCTGCTGATAGCGCGGTTCGGCGCCGGCCACGGCAGGCACGATCCAGATTTGCAGGAAGTGCACGCCACGGCTCTGGCTGTGGTTGAACTCGCTGTGGGCCACGCCGCTGCCGGCGCTCATCAGTTGCACATCGCCAGGGCGGATCACCGAACCGGTGCCGAGGGTGTCCTTGTGTTCCAGCGCGCCTTCAAGCACATAGGAGAAAATCTCCATGTCGCGGTGCGGGTGCTGGCCGAAGCCTTTACCGGCGGCGACGCGGTCATCGTTGATCACCAGCAGGTCGGAAAAACCCTGTTCATTCGGGTTCCAGTAGTTGGCGAACGAGAAGGTGTGGAACGACTTCAACCAACCGTGATTGGCGGCGCCGCGTTCGGAAGCTTTGCGAAGAGTCAGCATGGTCTTGTCCTCAAGTGGGCGCGGGCTGCGAGATGCAGGGCTCCTGCGTTGAGAAGAAGATTAATGGTTACTGCAGAATTCATTAAGAAGATAAAAACTGAATAACTGTCTCATCTGAGTTGACAGTTTCGAACGTGTCATAATGCCCGCCGCATTCTTTCTCGATGGATCTTTGTGTTTATGAAAACCGTGGCCATGGCGCTGTTTCCGGACTTCCTCCTGCTCGACATGGCCGGGCCGCTGGAAGTGTTTTCGATTGCTAACCGCTACCTGCCGGCGGCGGCGCATTACCAGATCCTCACCCTCGGCACCGAGCCTGGCCCCTTGCGTGCCTCCAATGGCGTCGTGGTGCAGGCCGACCTGTTGCTGGACCAGGCGCACGACGCCTACGACCTGTTACTCGTTCCCGGTGGCCCCGGCGCCTACAACGAATGCCACCCCGCGTTGTTGCCGTGGCTCAAAGAGGCTGCACCTCGCGCCACACGCTTTGGTTCGATCTGCACCGGTGCCTTTGTGCTCGGGCATGCCGGCCTGCTGGACAATCACCGTGTGACCACCCACTGGCACTACACCGAGCGGCTGATCAAGGCCTTCCCCAAGGCGATCGTCGAGACCGATCGCATTTACCTGCAGGACGGGCGGCTGATCACCTCGGGCGGGGTGACGGCCGGGATCGACCTGGCGTTATCGATCGTTGCCCAGGACCACGGCAAGCAAGTCGCGGTGGAAGTGGCCAAGGTGCTGCTGGTGGTGATGAAGCGCCAGGGCGGCCAAGCGCAGTTCAGCCCGATGACGGCTGCCGTGGCACCCCAGGAAACCGCGATCACCCGCGTGCAGAACCACGTGCTGGCGCACCTGCACCAGCCGTTCACCATCGAATCCATGGCTGAGCTGGCCGGCATGAGCGCTCGCCACTTTGCACGGTTGTTTGCCAGGGAGGTGCAGATGACGCCGATGGCCTTCCTGCAAGGCGCGCGCATCGACCGTGCCCGGCAGTTGCTGGAGTCCACCGACCTGCCGCTCAAGACCGTGGCCTTCCACGCAGGCTTCGGCAGCGTGCGGCATATGCGCTTTCTGTTCAGTGAAAAACTCGGTCTCAACCCGACCCAGTACCGACAACAGTTCAGTTAACGACAGAATGTCCGTCTGGCGCACTCGATTGTCCGTATCGCTCCCCGTGCCAGCATTGTCCTGTCATTGGTAGCTGGCAAGATAGCGTCAAGCCCATGGAAAAGGATGCGCAGGCGCCCAAGGCCGGGTGTTTCAGCGCGATGACAGACATGAACAACCCTCAGGCGATTGACGTTGATGGCACGGTGCGCTTCGGCATCTATGCCTTTCACCGGCAACAGCGGTTGGTCAGCAAGATAGGCTTGCCGGTGCCTCTGGGTGGGCGTGCGCTGGATATCCTCGCGGTGCTGTTGGAAACGCCCGGGCAGTACGTCAGCAAGTCCACCTTGATCGAGCGTGTGTGGCCGGACAGCGTGGTGGAAGAAAACAACCTGCGTGTGCACATTGCGGCACTGCGCCGCGCCCTCGATGGGCAACGCTATATCCTCAACGATCCCCTGCGTGGCTATTGCTTCGCCGCCAAGGTGCAGGGGGCCATGCCCGCCATGACACCCCGACACAACCTGGCGGCACGCCTCAGTGCGGTGATCGGCTGTGAGGCGTTGTTGGGCGTACTCGCGCGACGCCTGTCCGGGCATTACCTGATGACCCTGACCGGGTGCGCCGGTGTCGGCAAGAGTACCCTGGCCCTGGCGTTGGCCGAACGGGTATTGCCGCGTTACCGGGACGGCGTGTGGTGGGTCGACCTGGCCACGGTGGAGGCGCCGATAACCATGCTGCGCCACCTGGCCACGGCGCTGCACCTTGAACCCAGCGCCAACGCCACACAGCTGTGCCGTCAATTGGCCTCCCGTCAGCTATTGCTGGTGCTGGATGGTGCCGACTTGCTGCTCGGCGCCTGCCGGCACCTGGTGCGCGTGCTACGTGAAACAGCCCCCCATGTCAGCGTGCTGCTCAGCAGTCGTGAAGCCTTGAATGTCCCGGGCGAATGGGTGCAACGCGTGCCCCGGTTGGCGGTGCCTGCACCGTCGGCGCTGGGCAGTGTCGAACACGCCATGGCCTACCCGGCTGTACAACTGTTCGTGGCGCGGGCAAGCGCCGGGCAACAGGGGTTTGTGTTGCGGCTCCAGGACTTGGCGCCGCTGCGTGATATCTGCCGACGCCTCGATGGTCTCCCTCTCGCACTGGAGCTGGCCGCGGCCCAAGTGGATGCCCTGGGCGTGCGTGGCTTGCAGCAGCAACTGTGCAAGGGTTTGCAGGTGCTGACCCGAGGCCGTCGCACGGCGGTGGAGCGTCACCAATCGCTGATCGCAGCCCTGGACTGGACCTACCAGCGGCTGAGCCTGCCGGAGCGCTGGCTGTTCTTGCAATTGGGGTTGTTCAAGATGGCGGTGACCTTACCCACCCTGAGCGAGCTGGTCGCTGGCTCGGAGCTGGAACATGCCGACCTGTCCTACCTGCTGGGGCGTCTGGTGGATACCTCATTGCTGACCCTTGAACCCGGCCCGGGCCATTCGCGTTATCGCCTGCTCAACTGCGTGCGCAGCTATGCGCTGGCCCACCTGCGTGACCCGGTGCAGGTGGCACGGTTGCAGCAGGGCGATGGGCATTACTTGGGGCCGTTCTCAGGCCGGCCGTTTGTCTTGCAACTCGTCGAGCAGGCGGCGTACGCGGACTAGGTCCGGGGTGGCAAAGCCTTCGGTAAAGCGCGCATGGACCGAACCCAGCACGTCGCGTGCAGCCTGCAGGCGACCTTGGGTCTGCCACAGCTGCGCCAACGACGTCGCGCAGCGTAGCTCCCAGGCCAGTGCGCCTTGCTGGTGCGCCAGCCCGAGGGCGTCGAGCAGCAGCGTTTCGCTCGCACGGGGATCCGCGATGCTTGCGGCGCGTACCCGCAGGATTTCCGCTGCGCACCAGCCCGCGCCGCCCGTGCGTGCGCGTTCAAACCCTGGGTCATCGACGGCGTGTGCACCCAGCGTGATCAGGATGTCCTCGATCAGCCCCAAGCCTTGCAGATCGTGGTGCCCCAGGATGCCGGCATAGTGCCCCGCCCAGGTCTGAAATAACTGCACCGAGTGCTTGTGCGCGTGTTCCAGCAGCAACGCTTGCAGGCTCTGGGCAGCGTGCTCGTCACCGTTGTAACGGGCGATGACCACGCCTGCCAGGGCCAGGGTGTAGCAGATGGAGGTGCCGTGATTGATCTGCAGCGCCAACGCCAACGCCTGGCTGGCGGTACGCCAGGCTTGCTCGGGAAAACCCTGCAGCCACAGGATCCGCGCCAACACCGTCAGTGAGGCCACGCTCTGGTCGTATTGCACGCCAATGCCGTGGGCGAACCGATTAAGGTGGCCGCTGTGCGCCATGCGTTGGATCACTTGCTCAGCATTGTGCCGGGCGAGCGCCTGATTGCCGTTGTAGTGCTGCGCCAGTACGCGCAGGCGCTGGGCACTGACGTCCAGTTGCGGGTCGGTGCGCGGGTCGAGGCGATCGAACTGCTCGCTCTGCGCCAGCGCCTGGCGATACAGGCCTGCACACAGGTTCACCGCCATATGCCCGGAGACCGCGCGCAATTGACCCGCGACGTCCTGGCGCTCCTCGGCCAGACGCCGGGCGCTGACAAACGCGGCGATGGTCTGCGGGGCACCGCCCATGGCGTGATAGGACAGGCTGCCCAGCGCCAATTGCAGTTGCATCGTCAAGCGCGGGCAGGGCGAGGCGGCCCGGCTCATCAGCGCCAACGCCTGGTCCACATACAAACGGTGCTCCCTGAGTAACGACAACTCTTGCCACAGTGGCATGGCGCTGACCGTCAAGCGGATTGCCAGCAAGTGTTCGCCCCCTTGCGCGAGCCCCCAGTCGAGGGCCGAGCGGATGTCTTCACGCAGCGGCGCATAGCGGTCGATCCAGGGTTGGGTGGCGATCAATTGCCAGTCCTCGCGCGCTTGCTCCATCAGCGCCAGGCAGCGCTCGGCATGGCGCCCGCGGGTGGCATCGAGCTCATCGGCGACGCTGAGTTTTTCCAGGGCGTAGGTGCGCGTGATATCCAGCAGGCGATAGACCATCTCGTCATCACCGACCTCCACATTGAGCAAGGACTTGGCGACCAACTGGGTGATTGAACCCAGCACCTCGGCGGGTGCGACCTCTTCCCCGGCGATCACCGCCGCCGCGCTGGCCAGGCTGAACCCGCCCCGGAATACCGCCAGCCGGCGCAGGCAGATCTGCTCGCAGGCCGTCAGCAGCTCAAAGCTCCAGTCCAGCGTGGCGCGCAGGGTTTGATGGCGGGGCAGCGCGTTGCGCCTGCCACGGGTGAGCAAGCGGAAATTGTCCTCCATCTGCACCAGCAGTCCGGGCAGGCCAAAGCGTTCGATCTGCGCCGCGACCAACTCGATGGCCAGGGGGATGCCGTCCAGGCGTTGGCAGATATCAATCGCCAGTGGCAGTTCGGCTTCACTTAATTCAAAGCTGTCCTGATGGGACATGGCCCGCTCGATCAACAGTTGCAGGGCCGGGTAGCCCAGCGCCTGGGCGCGGTTGCCGGTGGCCGGAGGGCAGGCCAGCGGTTCCAGGCGCTGCACGTACTCGCCCTCGGCGCGCAAGGCCTCGCGGCTGGTGGCCAGGATGTGCAAGCGGGGCGCGTGGCGCAGCAGGGTTTCGCTGATCAGGGCGATGTCGTCCAGCAGGTGCTCGCAGTTGTCGATCACCAGCAGCAACTGGCGCTCCTGCAGGCTGCGCGCAAACGTGACCAGCGGCTCTTGTTCTGCGTGGGTTAGGTCGAGCAGGGCGGCGAGATTGGGCAGGATCATCGACGCCGCGCTGAGCGGCGCCAGGTCCAGCAGGCGTATACCGTCGCGGTAATGCCCGATCAGCAATTCCGCCACGCGCAGGGCGACGGTGGTCTTGCCGATGCCGCCGGCGCCTGTCAGGGTGATAAAGCGTTGCGCGGGCAGGTTCTGCACCAGGCTGTCGATCAGGGCCTGGCGGCCGATCATGCGGGTGCGGCGCAACGGCAGGTTGTGGCACGGGCGTTGGGGGGCGCCCTCGGCGGGTAGCGTCATCGGCTCGATGCTCAGTGGCGCAACAAAACTGTAGCCACGCTGGGCCACGGTGACGATATAGCGCTGCCCGGCCTGGCCATCGCCCAAGGCCTTGCGCAAGGCTGCCATGTGCACTCGCAGGTTGCCATCTTCCACCACGCTTTTGGGCCAGACACGGGCGATCAACTCTTGCTTGCTCACCACATTGCCGGCCTGCTCCAGCAGGATCATCAGGATATCCACCGCACGCCGCCCCAGCCGCAACGGACGACCCGCCTCCAGCACCAGGCGTTGGCGCGGGTGGATGCGGTAGGGGCCGAAATGCACGGCCTGGTCGCTGAGGTCACTCATGGGGACCCTGTTCGTGGAGGGGGAAGCGGCCAGCATATTCCAGGTACGTGCGGACCACTAGGCTGCAATCACTTGAGGCTTGTGACGCAATTGGTGATTTCGCCAGGTCATCGGGTTGACCCCTTCGCTGCGGGTGAACATATGGCAGAAATGCGCCTGGTCGCAAAACCCGCATTCCAGGCTGATTTGCGTCAGGCTCAGGCGCGAACCGGTGATCAGTTCCTTGGCCCGTTGGATGCGCTGCTCGCGAATCCACTCCTGCGGCGACAGCCCGGTGGTGCACTTGAACGCGCGGGAAAAATGGCTGCGCGACAACGCGCAGGCCTGGGCCAGGTCGGCAATGGCCAGGCTTTCGCCGAGGTTGGCGAGGATCAATTGCTTGGCGATACGCTCGCGCCGGGGGCATAGGCCGCCGGTAGCGGATAAGCGAGGAGCATGCTGCTCAAGTCGGGCCATGACGAAAATCCGCAGTCGATGGGAGCGTTCCCGGTGAATGGGTGCAGTGTAGACGCCGCTAATCTTGTTGCCGGACCGCCTGGCTGACGAGTTAATCGTTGTTAATTTCGCCAGGTACGTACGCGGAAAAGACAGCACAGACGTGCAATCGCGCTAGCGCTCCGCGTGCTTCCCTGTGCGCTTGCCAACCGTTTGGATACCACCATGAACCGCAACGACCTGCGCCGCGTCGACATGAACCTGCTGGTGATTTTCGAAGCGCTGATGTTCGAAAAGAACCTGACCCGGGTCGCCGAAAAACTCTTTATGGGCCAACCGGCGGTGAGCGCGGCGCTGGGGCGCTTGCGCGATTTGTTCGACGACCCATTGCTGCTGCGCAACGGGCGGGGCATGGAGCCCACGCCGCGTGCCGTGGCGATACTCAAGGAGTTGCAGCCGGCCATGGACATCATTTCGGGTGCCGTCAGCCGCGCCAAGGATTTCGATCCGTCTACCAGCTGCGCAGTGTTCCGCATCGGCCTGTCCGACGACGCCGAGTTCGGCCTGTTCCCGCCGTTGCTCAGCCAACTGCGCGAAGAAGCCCCAGGCATCGTCGTGGTGGTGCGCCGCGCCAATTACCTGTTGATGTCGTCGTTATTGGCCAGTGGCGAGATCACGGTGGGCGTGAGCTACACCACCGAATTGCCGGCGAATGCCAAGCGCAAGAAACTGCGGGATATCCCTTGCAAGGTACTGCGTGGGGATGACGGTGTTGAGCCGCTGACCCTGGACGACTACTGCGAGCGGCCCCATGCGATGGTGTCGTTTTCCGGGGACTTGAGCGGCAACATTGACCTGGACCTGGCGCGTATCGGCCGGGCACGGCGAGTGGTGTTGGCGGTGCCGCAGTTCAGCGGGCTGCGGGCGTTGCTCGCGGGTACGCAGATTATTGCGACGGTGCCGGATTATGCGGCCTGTGCGTTGACCGAGGGCACTGCGATACGCGCGGAGGACCCACCCTTTGCCATTGATGCCGCGGAGTTGTCGATGGTGTGGAGCGGGGTGCATGACAATGATCCGGCGGAGCGTTGGCTACGGGGGCGGATTGCGGAGCATATGTCGAGGGCGCTTTAGGTGTGGTTGGCAGGCAGCCGCAATAATTTGAATCTGATCGGCATCGACGTTAAGCAAAGTCTTGTCCCTCCGAGCGTTGTTTCCGGCAGCCTGCTTGGGTGAGGGCCTTCTAGCATGGGTTAACTTTTCCAGAGGAGGCTTGTCGCTGATATGCATATTCAAAGACCGCAATTTATCCCACAAACAGTGGCTGAGCCTTCTCCTAATGTTCCCGTGCCGCCGCCGGTGGAACAACCGAACGGCCCTGTGATCGCGTCGGATACACCCGTCACGCGCTCAAGAAGAGAGGTGGCAGCCACGCCGGGTTCATCGTCGAGGACGGTTGAGGCCTCAAGGTTAGACAGGGTCGACGATCCGAAACTTGAGATTAAGAAAGAGGCCACCTCACCCAACGGGCTGTTTGCTGTGAGTTACTCAATTCCTGTCGCCGGCTCCGGGCTGAACAATATTACGTTTCCAATGATCATTGACGAGGGGCTCCAACGAAAGACGGCCCAGGACCCTGGGATTTATTACGCGATGCTGTTCGACGTAAGCAATGAGCAAGGTAAATCTCTTGATGGCGGCTATATCGGGATTCAGCCACGGCAGGATGGCAAGGCGCTGGTGATGTTTTCCGGCTTTGGTTCGCACTTCAGTGCGCCCAAAGGCCGTGCCGAGGCGGATGGGGGGGAAGGAGGCAGCAATAGCACACTGGTCGATTTTGAGTTTGGTCATAAATATAACCTGACGGTGACCCGAGACCCTGACAACCCCCAGAGGCTGAAGGGCTATATTCAGGATGTCACGGACCCTGCTCACCCTGGGGTAAAGCAGCATGTCGAAGACCTTGATGTCGACCAGAAGTTTGTGTTGGCGGCCAGTAACACAGGGTTTGTCGAGCACTACGGTGCCGATATCAGCCGAAGCTCCCAGATCGCACCGACGCGCGGCAGTTTTTTCGCACCCTTCACGACGGAGGCTGACGGCACGGTCAAGGCGGGTGAAGTCAGGAGTGACGGGTTCTATGGTCGGTACAAAAACGCGATGATCGGTGATCAGGAAGTTACCAAAGTGGCGGGTAAAGGTCAGGAAGTCTATTTTACGTTTCAGGGCGCGGGTTACGGCGCTAAGGCCTGACACGTAACAAAAACCGGAAGGCCCCTGCGGCCTTCCGGTTTTTTTTGCCTTGTCGAATCGATTGGCCCGCGAGCCGCCACGTCAAACAGCACATACATCCAATTCCCCGCCCCCAATCCCAACCACACTCCCTCCATCGCTCAACTCTGCAGGTGGGAATACACAGCCATGGACCCAACACCCAAAACCAGCCCCGACGAAGTCGTCACCTTGGTCGTCAAGCACCTGATCAAACAAGGCCGCGAAACCGACTACGAAGCCTGGCTGCGTCGCATCGTGCGGATCGCCGGCGCGCGCCCCGGCCACCTGGGTGTCGACGTAGTGCGCGGCAAGCAGGGCAAGCTGGCGCTGTTCACCTGTGTGTTGCGTTACCGCTCCACTGATGACCTGGAAACCTGGCTTGATTCCCCCGAGCGCAAATCGCTGATCGACGAAGCCTCCCCCTTGCTGGCCGATGGCGACAAAACCGAAATCGGTTCGGTCAATGAATTCTGGTTCGCGCCGCTGGCCGACAGCGCCGCCAAACCTCCCCGCTGGAAGCAAGCAGTGGTCACCCTGTGCGTGATCCTGCCGCTGACCCTGCTGGTACCCATCGCGTGGGGCCCGGTTCTGCGCCTGCACCCGTTCCTCTCCAACTACGTGGTCGCCACCTTCCTGGTCACCGTGACGATCGTTGTATTGGTGGTCTACCTGCTGATGCCGGCGGCCACCCGCCTGTTCGCTCCCTGGCTTGAAGCCTCTGTAAAGGAAACCCTATGAACGCCGATCTGATTCTGTTCAATGGCCAGTTCCACACCGTGGACCGTGAAAACCCGCGCGCAACCGCCGTCGCCATCAGCCAGGGGCGCTTTGTCGCCGTGGGCACCGACGGTGAGGCCATGGCCCTGCGCGGCAGTGGCACCCAGGTCATCGACCTCAAGGGCCGCACCGTCATCCCCGGCCTCAATGACTCGCACCTGCACCTCATCCGTGGCGGCTTGAACTACAACCTCGAACTGCGCTGGGAAGGCGTGCCGTCCCTGGCCGATGCCCTGCGCATGCTCAAGGACCAGGCCGACCGTACGCCCACCCCGCAATGGGTGCGCGTGGTGGGTGGCTGGAACGAATTCCAGTTTGCCGAAAAGCGCATGCCGACCCTGGAAGAGTTGAACCAGGCGGCGCCTGACACTCCCGTATTCGTGCTGCACCTGTACGACCGCGCCTTGCTCAACCGTGCCGCCCTGCGCGTGGCCGGCTACACCAAGGACACACCGAACCCGCCGGGCGGCGAGATCGTGCGGGACAGCAACGGCAACCCCACCGGCATGCTGGTGGCACGGCCGAACGCGATGATCCTGTATTCGACCCTGGCCAAGGGCCCGAAACTGCCGCTGGAATACCAAGTCAACTCGACCCGCCAGTTCATGCGTGAACTCAATCGCCTGGGGCTCACCAGCGCCATCGATGCCGGCGGTGGTTTCCAGAACTACCCCGATGACTACGCGGTGATCGAGCAACTGGCCAAGGACGAGCAACTGACGGTACGCATCGCCTACAACCTGTTCACCCAGAAGCCCAAGGAAGAACTCAGCGACTTCAAGCACTGGACCGGCAGCGTCACCCTGCATCAGGGCGATGACTACCTGCGCCACAACGGCGCCGGCGAGATGCTGGTGTTCTCGGCGGCCGACTTCGAAGACTTCCTTGAGCCACGCCCGGACCTGCCGCTGACCATGGAACAGGAACTGGAGCCGGTGGTGCGCCATCTGGTGGAGCAGCGTTGGCCGTTCCGCTTGCACGCCACCTATGACGAGTCCATCTCGCGCATGCTCGACGTGTTCGAGAAGGTCAACCGTGACATCCCGTTCAACGGCTTGCCGTGGTTCTTCGACCACGCCGAGACCATCACCCCGAAAAACATCGAGCGTGTACGCGCCCTTGGCGGCGGTATTGCGATCCAGGACCGCATGGCGTTCCAGGGCGAATACTTCGTCGAGCGTTACGGCGCCAAGGCGGCCGAAGCCACGCCGCCGATCAAGCGCATGCTTGCCGAAGGCGTGCCGGTAGGGGCGGGCACCGACGCCACGCGGGTGTCGAGCTACAACCCTTGGACCTCGTTGTACTGGATGGTCAGCGGCCGCACCGTCGGCGGCCTGGAACTGCACGCCGAAGGCCTGCCGCGCCTCACCGCGTTGGAATTGTTCACCCATGGCAGCGCCTGGTTCTCGTCCGAGCAGGGCAAGAAGGGCCAGATCAAGGTCGGCCAGTTGGCGGACGTGGCGGCCCTGTCGGCGGACTTCTTCAGCGTCGACGAAGAAGCCATCAAGTGGATTGAGTCGGTACTCACCGTGGTCGGCGGCAAGGTGGTCTACGGCGCCGGCGACTTCGAAGACTTTGCACCGCCGCGTGTGCCGGTGCTGCCGGACTGGTCGCCGGTGGTCAAGGTGCCGGGTCATTGGCGCCCGACTTCGCCCTTGCAGGCACAGGTTCACCAGTGCAGCGGCCCGTGCGGCGTGCACGCCCACAGCCACGAAAAAGCGCGCCTTTCCAGCGTGCCGGTCAGCGACTTCCAGGGATTCTGGGGTGCGTTCGGCTGCTCGTGCTTTGCGTTCTGATTTCCCAAACCCGTTAGGAGATATTCCCATGGCTTACAAACGTTTGAACAAAGATGACGCTGTCGTACTGTTGGTCGATCACCAGACTGGCCTGATCTCCCTGGTACAGGACTTCTCCCCGAACGAGTTCAAGAACAACGTGCTGGCCCTGGCCGACGTGGCCAAGTTCTTCAACCTGCCGACCATCCTGACCACCAGTTTTGAAGGCGGTCCTAACGGCCCACTGGTTCCCGAGCTCAAGGCCCTGTTCCCGGACGCGCCGTACATCGCCCGCCCTGGCCAGATCAACGCCTGGGACAACGAAGACTTCGTCAAGGCGGTCAAGGCGACCGGCCGCAAGCAAATCATCATTGCCGGTGTGGTGACGGATGTGTGCGTTGCGTTCCCGACCCTGTGCGCCCTCGACGAAGGCTTTGAGGTATTCGTGGTCACCGACGCGTCGGGCACCTTCAATGAAACCGTGCAACAGGCTGCCTGGGCACGCATGACCGCTGCCGGTGCGCAACTGGTGAACTGGTTCGCCGTGGCCTGCGAGCTGCAAGTGGACTGGCGCAACGACATGGAAGGCCTGGCCAACCTGTTGTCGCCGCGCATTCCCAACTACCGCAACCTGATGAACAGCTACTCGGCGTTTACTGCCAAATAACCTGCTCTCAAGTCTGTCGGTAATCCCTTGTGGGAGGGGGCTTGCTCCCGATGACGGTGCTTCAGTCTAAATTTCTTTGACTGACCCACCGCTATCGGGGGCAAGCCCCCTCCCACATTTCGATTTGTGGTGCGGCGACAAACCCGTTATAAAAACCGAAAATGTCCACCGAGAAGCGACAATGAACCCCTTTGAAGACATGCGCCTGTTCTGCCAGGTCATGGAGTCCGGCAGCTTCACCGCCGCCGCCGAACAGCTGGGCCTGTCCAAGCAATTCGTCAGCCGCCGTCTGATCCAACTCGAAGACCGCCTGGGCGTACGCCTGCTCAACCGTTCCACGCGCCGTTTGGATGTCACGCCACTCGGCCAGAGTTACTACGAATCCGCCTTGCGCCTGCTCAGTGAAGTCGAGCAAGTGGAGCAGGGCATCGCCGGCCAGAACAGCGAGCCGCGCGGCACCATCCGTCTCAGCGCGCCGTTGTCGTTTGCCATGGCTCACCTGGGCTGCCTGTTGCCGCTGTTCTTGCAGCGCCATCCTCAGGTGTCGGTGGAGGTCGATTTGAGCGACCGTCCGGTGGACCTGATCGGCGAAGGCTACGACCTGGTGCTGCGCATCGGCACCCTGGAAGATTCCACCTTGATTGCCCGCCGTATCGCCAGCATCCCACGGGTGTACTGCGCGAGCCCCGACTACCTGGCCCTGCGCGGTACACCGCAAAAGCCGGATGACCTTGCCGAACACGATTGCCTGCCCTACGGCCATGGCCGCCAGGTGCAATGGCGTTTCAAGGGCAAGGTGCAGGCGTTGAATGTGAGCGGGCGCATGCGTGTAAACAACGGCGATCTGCTGCGCGACACCGCCATTGCGGGCTTGGGCGTGACCTACCTGCCGACCTTTATCGTCGGCGAAGCGGTGAAGGACGGCCGCCTGGTGACGGTCCTGGACGAGTTCGCCCCCGAGGCGCTGACCCTGTCGGCGGTGTACCCGCAACACCGGCAAAGCTCGCGGCCGGTGCAAGCGCTGGTTGAGTTCCTGCGCGAACGCCTGGCTAGCGGCTGCTGAACAGCTGGCGGATCAGGTTGGGCGTGCTGCCGGTCCAGCGCTTGAATGCACGGCGAAAGTTCGCCGCATCGTTGAAGTTCAGGTACGCCGCCACTTCGTCATTGCTGTAGCCCTTGACCTGATACAGGTGCAACGCCACCTGCTTGCGCACACGGTCCACCTGCTGCTGAAAACCGGTGTCGTGCTTGTGCAGCTTGCGCTTGAGGGTGGCCGGGCTCATGGCGAAGGCGTGCGCGGCCTGTTCCAGGCTCGGCGGTTGGCGCACCTGCTCGTGTAAATAGGCGTAGAGGCAGTCGAGAAAACTGCCGGCGAAGCCCAACTGTTCGATCTGCTCGCGGGCTTGCTGGCGCGCCACCTGGCCTGCGGTGGCCGAGGCCCCCGGCCAGGCGCGGGTGAGGTATTCGCGCGGGAGGCTCAGCATGTCCAGCGGCCGCTCGAAGCGTGTGTCTTCCCCGAGGTGTACCCAGTATTGCTCGACGTAACGCGGCTCGGCATGGCTGAAACTGCACACCCACGGCAGCCGCTCACCGCTGAGCCATTGGCTCATGGCGACCACCGACGTCATGCTGGCTTCCAGCAAAAAGCGCCAGTGCTCCCCGGCGCCGCAACTGTCCAGCCAGTACAGGTAGGCGTGGTGTTCATCCAGCTCCAGTTGCAGGGTGACCAAGGGGCTGAGCAGCACCTGTTGCTGGATCAATATGTCCAAGGCCTGGTGCAGGTTTTGCGCATGGCCGAGGGCATGGCTGGCGGCGCCGTAATAGCCCGGCAATAGCCGCTGCCCAAACAGGAAGCTGCTGTCGTCGGCGTCGAGTAACTTGCGGCTGTTACCGATCAAGGCGAGAAACTGCTGGGGGCTCAACCGCGCGTTGCCCGCCAGGATATCCTCGTGAAACAGCCCGGTACCCCGCAGCAGGCGATGACTGTCGATGTCGCGGGACAACGCCAGGTCGATCAGCGTGGCGGGTTGGTAATGCCCTGGGATGAAGCGGCTGTCGCTTTCATACCAGTTGGTTTTCACCGCCATCTCAGGCGCTTTTCGCGAGCGGTTGCTTGGCCCGCGCCAGCGCGAGGTTCAGGCGCTTGAGCAAGTCCGGGGGCGATTCCTCCAGGGCCATGACCACGGCGGTGGTCGCCGCCAGTTGCAAGCGCTCACCGTGCAACCGGGTCTTGTGGGCCAGGCCGCGCACGGCTTGCTGCAACTCCAGCGCGAGCTCCTTGGCCTGGCGCTCACCGGTGTTGGGCAGCAGCACCACAAAGCGGTCGCCGGCCAGGCGGCACAGCAGGTCCTGGCGGCGCAGGTTGAGCAGCAACAAATGGCTGAGGGCCTGCAACACGGCATCGCCCTCGGCATGCCCGTAGGCCTGGTTGATGGCGGCGAAGTTGTCCAGGTCCAGCGCCAGCAGTGACAGCGGTTGCTCTTGGTCGTGGCTGTCTTGCAGGCTGTCGGCCAACTGGCGCTTGAGGTAGTCGGCACCGGCCAGGGGCGTGAGTTTGTCGAACAGCCGATGCTCACGGAACAGCCGCTCGCGCTTCTCCATCTGTGCGCTGATTGCCAGTTGTTCGCGGTGCCAGTGGTAGATGCCGATGGTCAGCAGGATCATGCCCACCGGCATCGGCCCGGACTCCAGCCAGTGGTCCCAGGTGATGCTGTCGGGCAGGCGGATAAACTCGTCGAGGCTGTCGATCCACCAGGAAAAAAAGATGCATGACAGGCCCAGCGCCAGGTAGTTGGTGACGCGCCCGGCCGGGCGGCTTTTCAGCACCAGGCCCAGCCAGACCAACGCCAACAGCGCGGATCCGCCTTCGCCGAAGATGTCCAGCCACACCCATTCGCTGACGCTTTTCAACTCGCCGCAGGCCAGGTGCAGGATCAGCCCGAGGTTGGCGGCGATCAGCAACAGGCAGAGTTTCCAGCGGTGGGGCTTGAGCACGGAAAACATGGCCGCGGGTCCTCGGGAAAATGAGCGATGGGCGCCAGCACAGCAGATGGATGTGACGGTTGGATGACGGTGGGGGAGGGTCGAATCAGCTCATCTCAAACACGCTGTGGATCAAAAAATGTGGGAGGGGGCTTGCCCCCGATAGCGGTGTATCAGCCAATAAATGTGTCCCTGACCCACCGCTATCGGGGGCAAGCCCCCTCCCACAGTTGATCTCCATAGGTCATATCAGCTCATTCCAAGCAGAGAATCAGGCAAAACCCCCGGTTTACGGGGCTCCCCGCCGATCGCTGTCACAGAACCGTCATCCCCCACCCCTAGCGTGCCCTCCCAGTTGCCGGGCCCGTTGCCTGGCGCCAACGGATTCTTGGGGAGGATTGCATGTACAAGCGCACCGGGCTCGTCAGCTTCACGCTTACCGCCTTGGCCCTGGCGATGGCCAGCGAGCGGCTGAATGCGGCCGACGCGGCCACCACCGAGCACGTCGAAGTGGTTGGCCAGGCGGCGGCCATGGACCAGGCACTCAAGGAGCAGCGCAAGTCCGACAGCATCAAGAGCGTGGTGCATGCCGACGGCGTGGCCCAGTTGCCGGATGAAAACGTCGCCGAAGCGGCGCAGCGCCTGCCAGGCATCAGCGTGGAGCGCGACCAGGGCGAAGGGCGCTTCGTCAGCGTGCGTGGCCTGGGCCCGGACCTCAACAGCGTGACCATCAACGGCACCCTGGTGCCCGCGCCGGAAAGCGCGCGGCGCGCCGTCGCACTGGATGTGCTGCCCTCGGAACTGGTGCAGTCGCTGTCGGTGATCAAGACCCTCACGCCGGACATGGACGCCAACTCCCTCGGCGGCACGGTCGATGTGCAAAGCCTGTCGGCCTTCGACCACAAGGGCTTGTTCTACACCGGCAGTACCGAAGCCAGCTACGACAAGAACACGCGCCAGACCAGCCCGAAATTCTCCGGTGCGGCCAGCAACCGTTTCAGCCTGGGCGACGGCATCGACAACTTCGGCGTGGCCGCCGCGCTGAGCTGGCAGAAGCGTGACTTCGGCTCGGACAACGTCGAGACCGGCGGCGCCTGGGACTTCACCGACGGCGCCAAGCTCAATGAGTTCGAACAGCGCGACTACGACATCAGCCGCGAACGCGCAGGCGGCGGCCTGAACTTCGACTACAAGCCCGACGACCTCAGCAGCTACTACCTGCGCACCCTCTACAGCCGCTACACAGACACCGAAACCCGCAACGCCGCCAGCCTCGAATTTGCCGACCCCCAGGCACCTGGTGAGTTGGGCGACGCCGAAGCCAAGCGCAAGCTGAAAAACCGCGAAGAAACCCAGGAAATCCAATCCTACGTGTTTGGCGGCGAACGCATGCTCGGCCTGTGGACCCTGAGCGGCCAGGCCGGCTACAGCCAATCCAGCGAAGACAGCCCGGCGCACATCGCCGGTGCCACCTTCGACGGCGGTGACTTTGCCAACAGCGGCTTCTATGACCAGGACAAACCACGCCCGATCATCGGCAGCGGCTTCTACGACGCGCGCAATTTCACCCTCGACAAAGTCGACTGGGAAAAACAGAACACAAAAGACACCGAGAAAAACCTGCGCCTGGACCTGGCCCGCGACTACGACCTGAGCGGCTATGCGTCCCAGGTGAAATTCGGCGGCAAAGTCAGCCGCCGCCACAAAGACAACGACCTGGAAGCCTGGGTCTACAAAGACTTCGACACCCTCGGCTTCAGCGCCGACCAACTCAACCTCAGCCAATTCCAGAAGGGCAGCGTCGACTACCGTCTCGGCAACTACGGCCCCGGCATCAGCCCCGGCGCTATCAAGCAGCTGATCGGCAGCCTCAACCCGGCGGACTTCTATGACGAGACCGAATCACGGGTCAACGACTTCACCATTCGTGAAGACATCAACGCCGGCTACCTGATGAACACCGTCGATATCGACGACTGGCGCTTCATCGCCGGCCTGCGCTACGAGGGCACCGAGTTTGAAGCCAAGGGCACCGGCGCCACCGATGGCGTGTTCACGCCGACCGAGACCAAGCGCCGTTATCACCACTGGCTACCGGGCCTGCATGCGCGCTACCAGATCGACAAGAACACCCAGGTACGCGCGGCCTGGACCAAGTCGGTGGTGCGCCCGACCTTCGGCCAATTGGCGCCGGGGTTTGTCATCGACGATGACGAAGCCACCTTTGGCAACCCGGACCTCAAGCCCCTGGAGTCGAGCAACCTGGACCTGGGCATCGAGCACTTCATGGGCCGCGCCGGCACCGTCTCGGCCTTCGTGTTCTACAAAGAGATCAAAAACTTCGTCTACAACACCGACCTCGCCGGTACCGGCGCCTGGACCAACTTCGCCGAGGCCCACACCTACGCGAATGGCGACAGCGCCAAGCTCTACGGCCTGGAACTGGCCTACTCACAGAAATTCGACTGGCTGCCTGCACCGTGGAACGGCCTGCTGATCGGTGCCAACAGCACGTTCAGCCGCTCCAGCGCCGACATCGAAGGCTTCGACAGCACCAGCGGGACGAACCGCAAGCGCAACATCAGCCTGCCCAACCAGTCCGACACCGTCGGCAACCTGATGCTCGGTTGGGAAGACGACAAGCTCAGCCTGCGCGTCTCGGCCAACTACAAATCGGCGTACCTCTATGAGCTGGCCTCGATCAACGACAAGGCTCACGACCTGCACGTCGACGCACAGACCTTCGTCGACTTCAGCGCGCGCTACTCGCTGACCAAGAACCTGCAAGTCAGCTTCGAGGCGCAGAACCTCACCGATGAGTCGTACTTCGTCTACACCGGCCACCGTAGCTACAACGGCCAGTACGAGGAGTACGGCCCCACTTACAAGCTGGGCCTGACGTTCACCCATTTCTAACCCACACCTCGATTCCAATGTGGGAGGGGGCTTGCTCCCGATGGCGATGGGTCAGGTACATATTTATTGGCTGATACACCGCTATCGGGAGCAAGCCCCCTCCCACATGGATCTCCATTGCTTTCGAAGGATTTGTTCGTTCATGAGAATCTCCAAGCTGTACCTGCTGATCGCGTTGGCCGCTTGCTCACCGGTAATGGCCGCCGACCTGGCGCTGACGCCTTGGGCACCCAGCCTGAATGCCGAAGCCATGGCCTTCCTGCCCAACGGCAGCGAACGCCTGGCCGCCGGCACCCGCGACGGCCTGCAACTGCTCGACAAAAACGGTGCCGAACTGGCCCGTTTCACAGGCAATTTCAGCAGCCTCGACACCCGCGTCGTCGGTGCCCAGGTGCTGGTGGCCAGCCTCGACAACGACCGCCAACAGGCCTTGCTGATCAGCCTCGATGCGTCCACCAAGACCTTTGGCCAACTGCTGTACCTGCCCACCCGCGATTACCCGGTGAATGGCCTGTGCCTGTACCGCGACGGGGCGGCCAATCTGTTTGTGTTCCTGGTGGGCGAGGAGGGCAAGGGCGAGCAATGGCTGGTAGGCAACGGCTCGACGTTGCTCGCCGAAGCCCAGCGTGTACGCGGCTTGCCGCTGCCACCGTCGGCGCAGTTCTGCCAGGTGGATGACGCTACCCAGCAACTGGTGGTGAATGAAGAAAACGTCGGCTGGTGGGCCTACCCGGCGCACCCGGAAGCCGATGTCAAACGCGCCCCGGTCGCCCTGTTCGACAACCCCAAGCGCGAAGCCGGCGCCATGGCGCTGGTACCGGGCGGTGTGGTGGCGCTTGACCCCAAGACCGCCCAGTTGCACCTGTTCCAGCACAGCGGTGAGCGTTGGGTCGAGCAATCGAGCCTGACGTTGCCAGGTCTCAAGGAACCGGAACAACTCAGCGTTAATGGCCAGCACCTGCTGGTGCGTGATGACGACACCGGCAAGCTGTATCAGGGCACACTCAACTGGCAAGCCAAACCTGTGGCGGCCGCGCCGGTACTGCCGGAAGTCGCTGCGCTGCGCCAGACCGATCCAGTCGGCCGCCAGGGCGATGCAGCGGATGACCCGGCGATCTGGATTCACCCCACGCAGCCGGAAAAAAGCCGCGTGCTCGGTACTAACAAGAAGCAGGGCCTGCTGGCCTATGACCTCGACGGCAAGCTGTTGCAGGAACTGGCGGTCGGCCGCCTCAACAACGTCGACGTCCGCCCCCACTTCAAGCTCGGCGCGCACACCGTCGACCTCGCCGTGGCGAGTAACCGAGATCGCAACAGCCTGAGCCTGTTCAGCATCGACCGCCAGAGCGGCGAACTGCGTGAAGCCGGTGAAGTGCCGACGCCGCTCAAGGACATCTACGGTATCTGCCTGTTCCAGCCCGCCGGCGGGGACCTCTACGCCATCGCCAACGGCAAGGACGGCACCTTCCTGCAATACCGCCTCAGCGCGCCGGATGGCCGTGTGCAGGGCGAGCTGGTGCGCCAGTTCAAGGTCGACAGCCAGCCCGAAGGCTGCGTGGCCGATGACCAGCGCCAGCGGCTGTTTATCGGTGAAGAAGATGTCGGCGTGTGGGCGGTGGATGCGCGTGCCGACCAACCGGCCACGCTCACCAGCGTGATCAAGGTCGGCCCGCAACTGCAGGCGGATGTCGAGGGCCTGGCGCTGTACCAGAGCGATAAGCGCGATTACCTGGTGATCTCCAGCCAAGGCAACGACAGCTATGTGGTGGTGGATGCCGAGCCGCCGTTTGCCACGCACGGTGCTTTTCGCGTGGGCCTGAACGCCGCCGCCGGCATAGACGGCGCGTCGGAAACCGATGGCCTGGAAGTCACCGCCCTCAACCTCGGCGGGCCCTGGAGCCAAGGCATGCTGGTGGTGCAGGACGGGCGCAAGCGCATGCCCGAGCAGACCCAGAACTTCAAGTTCGTGCCGTGGGCGGAGGTGACCCGCACACTGAAATTACCCTGAACGGTCATCAGCCGGTCATCACTTTTTAATCGAATAGGAGCCTAACCATGCACGCGACGATGGAACATATGACGATCTGGGGTTTGATCAGCGACGCCAGCCTGTTGGTCAAGGCCGTGATGGTCACTTTGCTGCTGGCGTCCTTGCTCAGTTGGTACCTGATCATCCAGCGCGGCAGTGTGCTGCGCCGCCTGGAGCGCCAGTTGAACGGCTTTGTGCGGCGCTTTCGTGCCGCGTCCGATCTGCAGCCGCTGTACCGCGAAACGGTGCAGGCGGGCGAGGGCGGCATTGCGCCGATTTTTATCGCAGGCGTGCAGGAATACCAGCACCTGCACAGCCATGATCCGGCCGTGTTGGAAGGTGTCGAACGTGCGTTGCAGGTAGCGATCACCGAGCAGGAAATCGAGTTGGAAAAGGGCCTGCAATTCCTTGCGACCGTGGGCTCGGTGAGTCCCTACATCGGTCTGTTCGGTACCGTGTGGGGGATCATGAATTCCTTTATCGGCTTATCCCAGGTCCAGCAGGCGACGCTGTCGACGGTGGCGCCGGGCATCGCCGAAGCGTTGATCGCCACCGCCATCGGCCTGTTTGCCGCCATCCCGGCGGTGATCGCCTACAACCGCTTCGCGGCACGCGGCCAGACCTTGCTCACCCGCTACTACGCCTTCGGCAATGAACTGCAAGTGCGTCTGCACCGCACCTTGCGCGGTACGCCGATCAACCTGGCCGTGGCCGCCTGAACAAGGAGCAAACCGATGTTGACCAGGCCGCAACGCAAGCACGGGCCCAAGGCTGAGATGAATGTGGTGCCTTACATCGACGTGATGCTGGTGCTGCTGGTGATCTTCATGGTCACCGCGCCGATGTTGACCCAGGGCGTGAAGATCGAACTGCCCAAGGTCGCCGCCGAAGCGCTGGCCACCGACACCCGCCAGCAGATCCTCACGCTGTCGGTGAAGGCCGACGGGGGTTACTACTGGAACCTCGGCGGCGAGCTCGACACCCGGCACCAGACCGACAGCGCCGTGACCCTGGATGAAATGGGCGCCAAGGTCATGCAGGTAGTGGCGGCGCGCAGCGACACCCAGGTGTACATCCGCGCCGATGACAACGCCGGATACGGCCGGGTGGTCGCGGCCATGGCGGTGTTGCAGAAAGGTGGTGTGAGCAACTTGGGGCTGGTGACCGAGGCCCCGCAATGACGGCGATGATCATGCACAGTCCGACGTTAACGATGGCGCACGGGCAACCGTCCGGGTTCTGGAGAAACAGCTTCGCGGCGAGCCTGGCGGTGGCGCTGCACGTGGGCGTGCTGGCAGCGCTGATGCTGGGTGGGTCAACAGAAAAAACGCCGGTGCAAGCACCCAGGGTGATGCATACCCAGTTGGTGATGATGCCACCTGCGCCTGTTCCTGCTCCCGCACCTGAGCCGGTGGCCCTCACACCTCCGGAGCCCGTCGCTGTTCCCGTACCGGTGAAGCCCACCGTCGATCCGCAGATCCAGGCGCAGAAACTTGAGAAGGCCGCCTTGGCGCGCAAGCGTGTCGAAGACAAGAAAATCGAGCAACAACAAGAACGCTTGGCGACTGAACAGCGCAACCGCGAGCTGGAGCAACAGCGAGTGAACCAGGAACGCCTCGCCGCTGAACGCGCCCGCCCCGCAGCACCCGCCCCCGCGCCAGCCTTCGACAGCCGTCAATACCAGCCCTTGAGCAAGGAAGCGCCGGATTACCCCGAGCGTGCCCTGGAGAAGAACATCGAAGGCGATTGCTCAGTCGAATACACCGTCAACATTCAGGGCCGTGTGGAAAACCCCAGGGTGCTCGACGGCTGCCACCCGCTGTTCATGCGACCTTCATTGGCGGCGGCAAATACCTTCCGCTACCAGCCACGGATTGTTGATGGAAAACCCGTGCCCGTGCCAGCAGTGCGCAACACGTTCCACTACCGCATCAAGTAGCCCACCTTTATGCGTTATGGGGATGATACTTTTTGCCTGACCACAATATCCAATGTGGGAGGAGGCTTGCTCCCTCCCACCTGTTGATTGCTGTTCGGCGTTATGAATTCGCCAGGTTCTCCAACGTCCGACCGTCGATATACCGCTCCAGGTTCGCCAAAAACGTATCGGCAATCTCGTTGCGGCTATTGGTCGAAATCGCCGATGTGTGCGGCGACAACCTCACCCTTGGATGGGTGTACAACGGATGCCCATCCGGCAACGGCTCCGGCTCGGTTACATCCAGCGATGCCAGCCCGATCTGCCCGTTATCCAGCGCTTCCAGCAGCGCCTCCTGGTCCAGCAAGCCACCCCGTGCAATATTGATCAAGTGCAGCCCTGGCTTGGCGCTGCCCAGCACATCACGGTTGATGATATGCCGTGTGGACTCGGTCAGCGGTGCCGCCACCACTAGGTGATCGGCGCGCGCGAACAGGTCGTGAATGTCCTTGGCGGCCTCAACCCCCGTGCTGAACGGCGTCGGACTTTGACGCAGCGCCACCACCTTGATCCCCAAGGCCAGGGCTTTTTGCGCCAGGCTTTCGCCAATCGCACCAAACCCCAGGATGCCCAGCGTCGTGCCCTTGAGCGGGCGCAGCGGGGTGAATTGCCACTGGGCGTCCTTCACCCAGATCTCCGGTAGATGCTTGGACGCGGCAAAGATCGCGGCCAAGGCAAATTCGGCCAGGTTGTCGGCGGCACTGCCGCGCGAGGTGGTCACCGGCGGCCCGTTGAACAGCCATTGCGGGTAGAAGTCGATGCCCGACGACACCAGGTGCACCCACTGCGCGCCGTACGGCCAGCCCGGTGGCGGCGTATCCGGCGCGGTGTAGCCACGCACGTTGATCGGGCGCAGCAATAGAATGTTGGCCTGGGGCGGCAGGTCGCTGGGTACGCCCACGGGTACGCCGATCACTTGCGCGCCGGGGTGGATCGAGGCCAGGCGCTGGCGGATCACGTCGTTGTAATCTTCGTCCAGCTGGCTGGCAATAATCACCTGGCTCATGGGCGTTCCTTGTGGCGTTGGGCGAAGACGGCTTTGCCGACACCTTGCAACACGGCGTCGTTCTGCGGGGTGTGCACGCGGCTGCAGAGTACATCGCGGTAATGCCGTTGCAGTGGGCTATGGCGCGACAGGCCTGGGTTACCCGAGGCCTCGATGGCCAGCTCCACGGCGCGGATGGCGTTGTGGGTGACCAGGTACTTCAACTGCGCGGCATTGGCCGACGGGGTATGGCCTTCGGCCGCGGCGTCGAGCAGGCTGCGGTTGGCAAACAGCAGGGTGTCGATGTGGCCGACGGTTTCCTGGAAGCGCGGCAAGGTCGACAGCGCGGCGCCAAGGTTGGACGGCTGGCGCTCTTCCAGCCAGTTCACCAGCCAGTCCCGCGCGGCCTGGGCCACGGCGTCGTACACCGAGGACAACAACACCGACATCCACAGGAAACCCTCGCCGTCCAGCTCCGGCGAGGGCGCGCTCCACGGGCTGACGCTGACGGCGTGATCGAGTGGCACCCGCACGTTGTCGAGCACCACTTCGTGGCTGCAGGTGGCGCGCATGCCCAGGTGGTCCCAGGTGTCGATGATGCTCACGCCGGGGCTGTCTTTTGGCACCAGCCAGGCGCCGACCAATGGATCGGCGTCATCGCTGCGTGCCCACACGCTGAACCAGCTCAGGCCATGGCTGCCGGTGGAGTAGATCTTGCGTCCGCTGATGCGCCAGCCTTCGGCCGTGCGCACGGCGGTCGTCGCCGGCAGGCCGCCACGGGCCGGGGTGCCCAGGTCGGGCTCGACGCGCAGGGCGTTGATCAGGGCGCCGTCGCGCACAGCGTCATTCGCCACTTGCGTGCGCAAGTGCGCCGGCCACGTCTTGCTGTCTTGCAGGCGTGTGTGTTGCAGGTACTGCATCACCAGGATCAGCGCGGTGGACGGTTCGCCCTTGGCAATCGCACTGATCGCCTTGCGCGCCTGGGGCAGGCTGGCACCGCCGCCGCCCAGGGACTTGGGCACCGTGAGGGCGACCAGGCCGTGTTCGTGCAGCAACGTGAAGTTGGCATGAGGGAAGGCGCCGCTCTCGTCATAGAGGTGCGCGGTGCTGGCCAGCTCGGTGCTGAGGCGTTCGAGCAGGGCTTCGAAGTTGGCGACTTCCACGGAGCGCAGAGACGGTTGAGACGATGAAGTCATGATGATTGTACTCGGTCAAAATGTGGGAGCTCAGATAGCGATGCGTACAGGCTGCTCGCCCAACAACCGCTCCACGGCCTGCAGCACCGGCTCAGCTTCAGTGCGCACCAGCCAATCCGGGCTCACCTCCACAAACGCCACCGTGCCGTCCCCGGCAATCACCACCACCGTCGGTTGCGGCAACTCCCAGGTACCGGTGCCGGTGGTTTCGCCAAGGTGATTGCCCTTGGCCAGGGCGGCATTGCGCGATGCCTCATCGGCGCTGTAGAGAATGCCCAAGCGTCGGCCGAGGGTGTTGTCGGGGTCACTGGCCACCTGCAGTTGCAGGGTGTGCCGGGTCTTGATTTCGACCAGGCGCTCAGGCACTTGCGGGCTCACTGCTACCAGCGGCACGCCCAGTTCGCGCAGGCGGGGGTAGAGCTGGCGTTCGTAATAGGGCAGGGCGATGTTGCACGCCGGGCAGCCGGCAAAGCGGAAGAAAATCAGCACCGCCGGACCGTCCGCCAGCAGCAGGTCGCGGTTGAGTTCACCGCCTTCTACCGTGAGCAGGGTGAACGAGGCCAGCTCATCGCCGACCTGCACGTAGTCGTCGGGGCGCGCTTCATCCACCAGGCGCTGGCGTTGGTCGATATTGACCTGCAACGCTTCCGGCGCCCAGGTGGCGACACGTTCGGCGTGCAGGTCCGCCAGTTGACGGTTGAGGGATTCACTCATGCCAGCGCCTCCTGTTTTTCTTCAACCTCGGCGGCGACGCTGTAGCGGTTGGCCGGTACGTCCAGGCCCAAGTTGTCGCGCAGGGTATGGCCCGTGTATTCGCTGCGGAACAGGCCGCGTTGCTGCAACACCGGCACCACCCATTCGGTGAAATACTGCAAACCGTCCGGCAGCACCGAGTTGATGATGAAACCATCGCTGGCGCCGGTCTCGAACCAGGCCTGGATCGCATCGGCGACTTGCTCCGGGGTGCCGACAAAATCACGTTTTGGCCGCGAAAAGTGCAGGGCGACTTCACGCAGGGTCAGGCCTTCGTCCTTGGCCAGTTGTTTGATGCGGTCGGAGCCGCCTTTCTGGCTGTTGGAACCGAGGTCGCCGAGCTCCGGGAACGGCGCGTCCAAGGGATATTTGCTGAAGTCGTGATCGTTGAACGGGCGGCCGAGGGCGACGATTGCGTCTTCCACGGTGACCAGGTCGACGGCTTGCTGATAGCGGCTTTCCACTTCAGCCTCATCGCGGCCGACGATCGGGCGGATGCCCGGCAGGATCGACAGGCTTTGCGGGTCGCGGCCAAAGCCTTTGGCGCGGCGTTTCAGGTCTTGGGAATAGGCCAGGCCCTCTTCGATGCTGTCCACGTGCACAAAGATCGCATCGGCGTTCTGCGCGGCAAAGTTGCGCCCATCCTCCGAGGTGCCGGCCTGGAAAATCACCGGTTGGCCCTGGCGCGAGCGCGCGATGTTCAGCGGGCCTTTCACCGAGAAGAAATCGCCCTTGTGGTTGAGTGCATGCAGCTTGCTCGGGGCAAAAAACTCGCCGGTCTGTTTGTTGTAGGTAAAGGCATCGTCTTCCCACGAATCCCACAGGCCCTGGACCGTGTTCACGTGTTCCTTGGCGATGCGGTAACGCACGGCATGGGGTGGATGCTCGGCCTTGCTGAAGTTGTCAGCGGTGCCGCTCAGCCACGAGGTGACCACGTTCCAACCGGCGCGGCCGCCGCTGATATGGTCCAGGGACGAGAACTGACGCGCCACCTGGTAGGGCTCGGTGTAGCTGACGGTCACGGTGGCGACCAAGCCAATATTCGTGGTGATCGCCGCGAGTGCCGACAGGATGGTCAGCGGCTCGAAACGGTTGAGGTAGTGCGGGCTGGACTTGGCGTGGATGTGCAGGCTGTCGGCGATGAAAACGAAGTCGAACTTGGCGGCTTCGGCCAATTCAGTCTGCTGCTTGTAGAAACCGAAGCTGGTGCTGGCATTCGGTTGGGCGTTCGGGTGGCGCCATTCGCCCCAGCCGTGTCCCACGCCGTGGACCATGGCACCCAGTTTCAAATGACGTGGTTTTGCTTGATGTGGCTTGCTCATGTTCTGCTCCTGTTAGCGCGATGCTTGGGAAAGGGGGGCACGCTTGGCGTTGAAGCTCTTATCGAAGCCCTGTGACACGTCGATGTGCTGGGTCAGCAGGCCTTCTTTTTGATAGGTATCGGCGGTCGCTTGCAGGCCGCTGATGACGGAGTCGTCGATGGCGACCGGGGTCAGGTGGGTGTCCTTGGCCACCTCGATGTGCACGGCCAACGGCAGGCCAGTGATCTTGGCTTGGGCGGCGGCGTACTCATCAGGGTGGGTGTTGGCCCAGGCGTAAGCGCGGTCGACGCGTGCGACAAAGTCATCCAGTTGCGGGCGCTTGTCGGCGATGGCTTTTTGGGTGGCCGCGAGGTACAGGTGGTTGCTCAGCAGCTTGTTACCACTGATCAACACGCGAGCCTGGCTTTGCGAAGTGACCACGGTGGTGTACGGGTCCCAGGTGGCCCAGGCATCGACAGTGCCGTTATCCAGCACCAGGCGTGATTCGCTGGGCAGCAGGAAAATGAACTGCACATCCTTGGTGGTCAGGCCGGCGGTGGCCAGGGCCTTGATCGCCAGGTAATGGCCGATGGAACCGCGCCCGGTGACGATCTTCTTGCCCTTGAGGTCGGCGACGGTCTTGATCGGCGAGTCCTTGGGCACCAGCAAGGCAGTGGTGTTGCGCCCTTCGGCGTGGATGATGCTGACCACCTTGAGCGACGCGCCGGCACCCAGGGCGAACACATAAGGCGCATCGCCGAGGGCGCCGATATCCACGGCGCCGGCATTCAAGGCTTCGCCCAGGGGCGAGGCGGACGGGAATTCCGACCACTGGATCTCGTAGGGCACGTTTTTGGTTTCGCCGGAGACTTCCAGCAATGCCTTGATCGTGGATTTCTGGTTGGCCACGCGCAGGGATTGCAGGTCGGCGGCGTGTGCGCTGCCGATCAGGCCGAAGGCGAGGGCGGTACCCAGGAGCAGGCGTTTGAAAGGGGTGGTAAGGACCATGGGATGCAGGCTCCAGGCAGATCAAGAAAGGGTTTGATTACCTCCGCCTGGAGAAGGGGTCGGTGCATGGGTTAACGTTATGCCCATAAAAACGCGCTGTGAAGTTCTTTTTGGTTATAAGTTAATTATTAAAATATTTGATTATGTGTGAGTTGATTATTCGATAATTGCATTTGTTGGCGCATTGCGCGCCAAGGCGAATATCCCGTCAGGGGGAATTTTTGTGGTGAGCAGGCTTGCCCTGCGCTGGGGGGCGGAGCGGCCCTGTCAATGTCGCCGGGTTTTTTCGGGTAGAACTTCGGTGGCTGGTTTTGGGGCTGCTTCGCAGCCCAGCGCAGGGCAAGCCTGCTCACTACAGGGGGGCCTTGCCATTGGGGTAACAGGAACAACCTGGCCTGCGCCAGACAGGAGCAAATGCACATCAGGGGGGGGCTTTTTGTGGTGAGCAGGCTTGCCCTGCGCTGGGGGGCGGAGCGGCCCTGTCAATGTCGCCGGGTTTTTTCGGGTAGAACTTCGGTGGCTGGTTTTGGGGCTGCTTCGCAGCCCAGCGCAGGGCAAGCCTGCTCACTACAGGGGCGCCTTGCCATTGGGGTAACAGGAACAACCTGGCCTGCGCCAGACAGGAGCAAATGCGCATCAGTGGAGGGCTTTTTGTGGTGAGCAGGCTTGCCCTGCGCTGGGCTGCGAAGCGGCCCTGTCAATGTCGCCGGGTTTTTTCGGGTAGAACTTCGGTGGCTGGTTTTGGGGCTGCTTCGCAGGCCAGCGCAGGGCAAGCCTGCTCACTACAGGGGCGCCTTGCCATTGGGGTAACAGGAACAACCTGGCCTGCGCCAGGCAGGAGCAAATGCGCATCAGTGGAGGGCTTTTTGTGGTGAGCAGGCTTGCCCTGCGCTGGGCTGCGTAGCAGCCCTATCAATGCCACCGTGTTTTTTCGGGTAGAACGCCGGTGGCTGGTTTTGGGGGGCAGGCGTGTCAGGTGGATCAGATCACGTAGAAGCCATGGGTGCCGTCGCGAGCCAACTGGTCGACCAGGCCGTACTCCCAATCCAGGTACGCTTGCATGGCTTCCTTGGGGTTGTCGGTGCCTTCGTACGGGCGGCGGTAGCGGTCGATGCGCGGTGAAGCCAGGTGGGTTTCACCTTCTTGCAGCGGCAGTTGCGCGTTGATCCAGCCGGCGGTGCCGTCTTGCAGCAGGAACACTTGCTTGCCGGTGATGGCTTCGACTTCGGCCACCGCCAGGCGCGCCAATTGGCTGCTGCCGCAGGTCAGCACGTAGCGTGGTGCGGCAGGCACCTTGGCCAGGGCCTGGGACAGCTGGGCGCGCAGCACCCACCAGGCACCAGGGATATGGCGTTTCACGTAGTTGGCGCTGGCGGTGAAATCCAGCACCACGGTGTCGCCATGCTTCAGCCACTCGGCCAGGGTGTGCGGGCTGATCAGCTCGGCCTGAGGCGGGGCCGGTACCGGCGCGACCCAGGCGCCTTTTTCGCTGAAGTGCGCCGCGTGCAGGTCATCCAGCACATGCACTTCCCAGCCCAATTGCGCGAGCCAGGATGCGGACATATTGGCCCGCACGCCGTCGTCATCCGCCAGCACCAGCCGAGCGCCACGCACGCTGGCGACGTGGTCGGTTTCCTGCACCAGTTGCCCGCCCGGCGTGGAGCGCGCGCCCGGCAGGTGACCGGCTTCGAATTCTTCCGGAGTACGTACATCGAACAGGTAGGTGGTGCGGGTTTTTTCCTGCTGCCAAGCGTGCAGGTCGGCGAGGGTGGCACGACCCACGCTCGCCTTATCGGCCACTCGGCGTGCATCCGCAGCGGCAGCCTGGCGATGTGCTTCCGACGTCGGTGCAAAACGTCGCGATTGACCATGGGCAAGTTTCTGCCCGGCCAATGTCCAGCCGATGGTGCCGTTACGCAGGGCCGACACCGGGTTGGCCACGCCGGCATTGATCAGCGATTGGGTGCCGATAATGCTGCGTGTACGCCCGGCGCAGTTGACGATGATACGGGTGGCCGGGTCCGGCGCCAGTTCACGGGCACGCAACACCAGTTCGGCGCCCGGCACGCTGATGCCGGTGGGAATGCTCATGGTCTGGTATTCGTCGAAACGCCGTGCATCGAGCACCACCACATCGGCCTGGCTGTCGAGCAGCGCCTGCACTTCTTCGGCGGCCAGTGACGGCGTGTGGCGCTCGCTCTCGACTAATTCGCCAAACGCCTTGCTCGGCACGTTCACGTCGATAAACAGCTCGCCACCGGCCTTGCGCCAACCGTCCAACCCACCTTCCAACACACTTACCTGGGTATAGCCCAGCGCGACCAGGCGCTCGGCGGCGCGGGCGGCCAAGCCTTCGCCGTTGTCGTAGACGGTGACCTGGGTATCGCGCCGTGGAATGCGCGAATACACCTCCAGCTCCAGCTTGGACAGCGGGATATTGGCGGCGAACAACGGGTGGGATTCGGCAAACGGTGCTTCTTCGCGCACGTCGACCAGGGCGACTTCTTCATGGTCCAACAGGGCCTGGCGAATCCGGGCAAAGCTGCGAGTCGATACGGTGGTCATAGGGCAGGGCTCTTTTCTTTGGACAAATCCCAGATGTTCGGGAGGAAGGCGTTGGAGTAGCCGGAAATAAACAGTTTCTCGCTGCCGTCAGGTTGGTACACCGCGCGGCGCACCGCACCGATATTGGCGCCGTACACATGGATGCTGATGGACACCTGGTCGCTGTGAGCATTGCTCACCTGGTGGATGTCACCGACTTTGGGCGACACCGCTTCAACCTGCCCCGGCACCAGCTGGATCGGCTTGCCTTCGGCTACCAGGCGGCCATCCGGGGCACGTTCAAAACCTTGGGAAAACTCTGCCCCGCGCAACATGCCGATCAGCCCCCACACCCGGTGGTCATGAATCGGCGTGCTTTGCCCCGGCCCCCATACAAAGCTGACGATGCTGAAACGCTGGCGCGAATCGGCATGCAGCAAGAACTGCTGGTAGCGCTCGGGGTCGGGTTGGGCGTATTCATCGGGCAGCCAGTCATCATGGCTGACCAGTTGCGCCAGTAGCTTGCCGCCACGGTGCAGCAGGTCGCCTTCGCGTGGATTGCCGTCGATCAATTCCGCCAGGGCGCCTATGAAGGCTCTGAGTCTCTCGGGGTGTCGGGCCTGGGTCATGACAATTCCATCGTGTGGTCGGTGGTGATGGGTTTATCTAAGCATAATGTTAATAGTTAATATGCTATTTTTTAATGATTAGCTTATAGCTGAAGGTAATTTATAACGGGTCTGAATAGTGTTAGACGTTATCGATCACAGGGTGGGCTATCCAGGCAGCCTTCCTGCAACTATGCTTCGCACACATCTTAATGACTGTTCTCTATGTGCGGCCCAAATGAAAATTGACGATATCGATGCCTTTGTCGAAGTGATTCGTTGCCAGTCCATCAGCCATGCCGCCGAGTCGTTGCAATTGACCCAGCCGGCCATCACCCGCCGTGTGCAGAACTTCGAGCAGGCGCTGGGCGTGGAGCTGTTCGACCGCAATACCAAACCCCTCAAGCCTACGCTGATCGGCACTCGCGTCTACGAGCAGTGCCGGCTGATCCTGCGCGAGATGGATGCCCTGCGCGAGTTGGTGGCCACCGACGCACCGCCTACCGGCGTGTTACGCCTGGGCGTGCCGCAGACCATCGGCGATGTGGTGCTGTTGGACGCGCTCAAGCACCTGCGTACCGAATACCCTGAACTGCGTGCCCAAGTCGCCACCGGCTGGGGCAGCCAACTGGTGGGCAAGATCGAGCGCGGCGAGTTGGATGCGGCGGCGGCGTTGTTCCCAGCGGGCAAGATCTTCCCGGATAACATCATCGGCGAGTCCATCGGCAAGATGGAACTGGTGGTGGTGTGCGCCAAATCCCAGCTGCCGAAAAAGCCGTGCAAGCTGGCGGACGTCTACCAGAACGGTTGGATCCTCAACCCGGACGGCTGCGGTTTCCGTGCCGGTTTACAGCGGACCTTGTCCGATCAAGGCCTGGCCTTGCGGGTGAACCTGGAAACCTTTGGCACCGAGCTGCAACTGGGTTTGGTGGCGGACGGCCTGGGCTTGGGCCTGGTGCCTCGGCCACTGCTGGAGCGCAGCGCGCATCGCGAGCAATTGGCGGTGATGCCGCTCAAGGACTTCAAGCCGGTCATGGATCTGTGGCTGATCTACCCGCACTTCCTCGGCAACCTGCAGGGCCCGGTGGATGCGTTTGGCAAGTGGGTGGCGGCCTCGTTGCACAAGATCAAGGACGCTGCCTGATATGAAAAAAAATAATAATTAGCTTAGATTAAAATGTGCTTTTTATTATTTTTTTGCATCCCCTAGGCTTGCCTGGAAGTCCTTAAGGCCATCCAGGAAGTTTTGCCATGAGCAGCGTCACCTCGATTTCCAGCGTTTCCAACAATGTTCGCCAACGCGTCACTCCAGAAGAATGGGAAGTGCGCGTCAAACTGGCCGCCGCTTATCGCCTCGCGGCCTTGTACAAGTGGACCGACCACATCTATACCCACTTCTCCGCCCGCGTGCCGGGCCCCGAGGAGCATTTCCTGATCAACGCCTTCGGCCTGTTGTTTGACGAAATCAGCGCCTCCAACCTGGTCAAGGTCGACCTCGACGGCACGATCGTCGATGACCCTACCGGCCTGGGCATCAACTACGCCGGTTATGTGATTCACAGCGCTATCCACGGCGCACGCCACGACCTGCAAGCGGTGCTGCACACCCACACCCGCGACGGTATCGCGGTGTCGGCGCAAAAAGACGGGTTGTTGCCGATCTCCCAGCATTCCATCGGTTTTTCCGGGCGGGTGGCGTACCACGGGTATGAAGGCATTGCCCTCGACCTGGACGAACGCGAGCGGTTGGTGGCGGACCTGGGCGACAAGAGTGTGATGATCCTGCGTAACCACGGCTTGTTGACTGCCGGTGTCAGCGTAGAACACGCGTTCCAGCAACTGCAGCAGTTGGAGCGCGCGTGCACTATCCAGGTCGCGGCGCAGGCAGCGGGGAATGCGGAGTTGATCTTCCCGCCGAAGGAAGTGGTGGAGAAAGTCGAGCAGCAGGCCAAGGCACATTCGACGGGTGAAGGCCCAGGGGTGGCGCGGCATTGGAATGCGTTGATTCGGCAGTTGGAGCGTAGCGATACCGACTATAAAAACTGATCTTAATGTGGGAGGGGGCAAGCCCTAATGTCAGTCAGTTAAGACGTAGAAAGGGTAAAAAATAACCTGTGGCGAGGGAGCAAGCTCCCTCGCCACAGGTACAGTGTTTGCCCTTAACTGGCTGGCATTAGGGCAAGCCCCTTCCACCTTGGGTTTTGTGTTGTTCTCAGGCTACCTGCTTGGCCTGCTCGCGTTCTGCGATGAGTTGGCGGGTGAGGGGGATCAGGCGCTTGCCGTAGTCGATCGCATCATTGAGCGGATCAAACCCACGAATCAGGAACGTGGTAATCCCCAGGTCGTAGTAATCCACCAGTGCTTCCGCGACTTGCTCGGCGGTGCCCACCAACGAGGTGGAGTTGCCCTGTGCGCCGAGCAACCCGGCAATCCCGGTCCACAGGCGCTTATCCAGCCGCGAGCCCTGCGCCGCTGCCGCGAGCAACCGACGCGAGCCTTCGTTCGGCGGTTCGCGTCGTACAAAACCATTCTTCTCGGCCAGCGCCGTGGCCTGCTGCAGGATGCTGTCGGCGCGCGCCCAGGCCAACGCTTCGGTCTCGGCGAGGATCGGTCGCAACGACAAACTGAAGCGAATCGTGCGCCCATGCTTGGCGGCTTCGGCGCGTACCTGGGTCACGATTTCACGCACTTGCTCGTAGGTTTCGCCCCACAGCGCGTAGACGTCGGCATGCTTGCCCGCCACTTCGATCGCGGCCTTGGAGGCGCCGCCGAAATACAACGGGATGTGCGGTTGCTGCGGCGATTTAACGGTGGAGTGCGCTCCTTCGACCTGGTAGTAGGTGCCGTCAAAATCAAAAGGCTGTTCGCTGGTCCATTCCTGGCGCACCACGCTGAGGTATTCGTCGGTGCGCGCGTAGCGTTCGTCCTTGCCGATATGGCTGCCGTCGGCACGCAGTTCGCGGTCGTCGCCACCGGTGATGATGTGCACGGCGGTGCGCCCGCCGTTGAACACGTCGAGTGTGGTGAACTGGCGCGCGGCCAGGGTGGGCTGGACGAAACCGGGGCGGTGGGCGATCAGGAATTGCAGCCTCTTGGTCACGCTGGCGGCGTGGGAGGCGATCAGCGTGCTGTCCGGGCTGTTGGAATGGAAGGCCACCAGGGCACGGTCGAAACCGGCGTCTTCGTGGGCGCGGGCCACGGTCTCAACGTAGTCGGGTTGCAGGGTAGGGCCGCTGCGTGGATGGATTTCGGAAGCGTGATGGCCGCCGATGTAGCCGATGAATTCAATGCTCATGGTCTGTCCTTATCTGGGGCGTGGTCTCTTGCGGGATGGGCACCTCCACCGGGCAGGGGGTCGGATATTCATGTCCAAAGTAGGGGCAGGGACAGCGCCTGTAAAATGCCGTTTGGTTCTAACCTAATTATTAAAAAAAATAGTATTAACCTTTCGCTGTATCAGGAAAATGCATTTTAGCCTGAAGCCTCGTCGGGCTTTCAGCACCATCCTGACCGTAGATAACGTTGTAATTTCCCCGATGCTCAGGTCTGATGGGCGCCGAAAGGGGCACGTCGATGGTTGGGGAATGATGCGCGCAGAACTTGCACACTATGGCGGCATTACCGTCATGATTCCGGCCGCCATCATCATTGCGGTGTGGCTGAGGTATTCGAACCCATGGGCACTTCGCGCCTGGGTCATCACCGTCGGCGTTAGTTATTCGATTGTCGCGTTCAGTAAGTTGCTGTTCAAAGGCTGGGGTTTGTCGTTTGAGCCTTTGGACATTGCCGTATTAAGTGGGCATGCCATGAACACGACCCTGATGATCACCGTGGCAGCGAGTCTGATTGCGCGCCAGTTCAATCCGCTATTACGCTGGCCGGCGGCGGGGGTGGGGTTAATGGCCAGTGCCTGGTTCAGTGCCTATTGTGTTGCGCCTTACATCCATCCGCTGAACGAAGCATTGGCCGGTGCCACGCTGGGGGCTGTGGCGGCCATGGCGTTTCTGTGGCGAATCGAGCCCGTTGACGTCAAGGTTTCCCCGGCCTACATCGGTGCCGGCCTGGCAGCCTTGCTGGTGTGCGCCATGGCGCCCAAGTACAACGCCGAGTTGCTGCTCAACCGCGTGGCAATCACCCTCTCAGGTGCCGAACGCGCCCATCAAGAGCCTTCCTGGCGACTGGAAGCAGCGCACAGCAGGGCCGAGTAAGTCACCAGGTCCAGCGCCCGGTTGCTTTCCACCATCAGTTCCAGCAACACCGTTTGCGCGTTGAAGCGCTGCACATCCCCGCGACGCCGCGCCTCGATCATCTGCTTGAACAGCGTATGGGTGATCTGCTGCGGCGAGCTGCCCTGCAGCTGTTCCAGCCAACGGCCGATCGCCAGGGTATTGCGCCGGTACTGTGTGCCCACCGCCGGCTCGGCGAAACCTTCAAACATCCCCGTGAGCTTTCTCAGCGCGTAGCTGCGTATTACATCGTCCAATAGGCTCATGGCCGCTCCTCAGTGCCGGAGATATTCGCCAGCAATTCGGCGGTCTTGACCTGCATGAACTGGCTGTCGCCACGACTTTCCACGCACAGGCACACCGACGCCGCATCACTGACCTGCAACTTGAAACGCCAATCGGCAAACACCATCGACAGCCCAGAGCCGGACTCATCGCTATCCAGGGAGTTATCGGCATACAACACCTGCATGCGCTCGACGACGCGGGTCGAGTTATTCACTTCAACATGAATATTTCCCGAAGAAGGAAATAGGCCAATACGCTCTACCAATAACTTTGATGTGTTCATGGCCGTCCCTCGTTGTTGCTCTCAGGCGGCACTTTATTATGCGAAAAGAGAAAAGTAATGGAATGTTATTTTTAGTCGGTTAATACACTTTTGTTATTTTTCGTCTGTCTCGATGGGTAGTCGAAGTCGTGGGCTTGTGATCATAATCGCCTCGCTGCTTGAAGTAAGGTCATCCCTTTTACTACCGGGTTAATACAGTACGGCGCGTGGGAGGTTGCCTTGTTCAATAGGATTTTGATTGTGTGCGTCGGCAATATTTGTCGCAGCCCCACGGCAGAAAAGTTACTGCGCAATGCGCTTGCGTCCTCCGCCATAGAAGTGAGTTCGGCGGGGCTCGCCGCGTTGCGTGATAGTCCTTTGGAGCCTACGGCTTCACTGGTGCTTGCCGAGCACGGTCATGCGCCTGGCGCACACCGGGCGCGTCAACTGACGAGCGATGCGGTGAGTGACGCGGACCTTGTCTTGGTGATGGAACAGCGGCATATCGACGAGGTGCTCAGCCTCGCTCCGGAGGCTCGGGGCAAGGTGTTCCTGCTGGGTAAATGGCAATACAACCGAGAGATCAAGGACCCTTATCGTCAAGGCAAGCCGGCCTTTGTTCACGCGTATGCGTTGATAGAACAAGCCACTCAGGCATGGGCACAACGCTTAGTTAGTTAAATGTGCGTTGAGGCGGTTGGATACTCTAAGGGATCCGTTGGCGTTGAATAGTTAGGAATATTGTTGGGCAGGCTCGAGTGAGAGTTTGTGTATTGAGTGAAGCCGTTAAACGTGCATGGAGCCGGGCGTCTTGCACCCTGTGCCATTCCTTGACTATTGGTTAGAAAAAAGAACTGACTTATGCAATCAGCACCCGCAATCGCGTCGCACAACGGCGAAGAAACTGATCTCGACTTCATGCTGTTGTTGGGCACTTTACTGGACCATAAGTGGCTGATCGGTGGCATCAGTATTGCGTTTATGGCGCTGGGGGCGGCCTACGCCGTGTTGACGCCTCCTGTTTACCAAGCCACTGCGCTGGTTCAGGTGGAGCCGAAAAAAAGCGACATGCTGGGTTTTTCCGACGTCGGCAGCCTGCTCGGCAAGGAGTCGCCCACGGTCACGGAAGTTGAACTGATCCGTTCGCGAATTACCATTGGCACCGCTGTCGACAACCTCAATCTCGATCTTGAGGTGAAGCCCAAGCGCTTTCCATTGATCGGCGACTTCATGGCTCGGCGCTTCAAACCCGCGCAGGCGCAGGCGGTCGCCAGCCCATGGCTCGGACTGTCCAGCTACGGCTGGGGCGGCGAGGAGCTGAGATTTTCGCAGTTGCACCTGCCTGCCGACCTGTTGGGCCAGGCACTGACCCTGACGGCCGGTAGCGGCGACAGCTTTACCCTGTCAGACCAGGACGACACGGTGTTGCTGACAGGGCAGGTGGGTCGTTATTACGAAAGCTATGGCATCAAGCTCAAGGTCGAGGTACTTCAAGCCAACCCTGGCGCGCAATTCAGCGTAATCCGTTCACCGCGGCTCACCAGCATTCTGCGCTATCAGAAGTTGCTCGATGTGGCGGAGCGCGGCAAGGAATCGGGAATTATCGGCCTGGCGCTGGAAAGCACCCGGCCTGCGGCGGCCATTCAAGTGCTCAATGAGGTGGCGCGTATCTATGTGCGCCAGAATATCGACCGCACGTCCGCGGAGGCTGCACAGAGCCTGGCCTTTCTCAAGGATCAGTTGCCGCAGGTACGCAAGGATGTCGAGCAGGCTGAGACAGCGCTGAATAAGTTTCAGATCCGCAACAAAACCATCGATATCAGCCTCGAGGCCAAGGCGATTCTTGACCAGATCGTCGCACTGGACGCGAGCATCTCGGAACTCAAGATGCAGCAGGCCGAGATCGAACGAAAATTCACCCCCCAGCACCCGGTGTATCGGGCACTCCTGACACAATTGGCAGAGCTCACTGCACGTCAGAATGAGCTGGCCAAGAAGGTCGAGAGCCTGCCCACCACTCAGCAAGAGCTGCTGAGCCTGACCCGAGACCTGAAAGTCAGCACCGAGATCTACACGCAGTTACTGAACAAGTATCAGGAATTGGATGTGATGCGCGCCGGCACGGTCGGCAATGTGCGCCTGATCGACACGGCCGATGTCGACTTGAGGAACCCGATCAGGCCGCAAAAAGCCTTGATTATCGTGATCGCCACGCTGCTCGGTGCCTTTGTCGCGATTGCACTGGTGCTGTTTCGCAAAGCGCTCAACCGCGGCGTATCCAACCCCAATGAACTGGAAAAACTCGGCTTGCCGGTCTACGCAGCGATCCCGTTCAGTGCGATCCAGAAAGACATGGACCAGAAGCTCGTTCGTACCAGCAAGCCCGGTGCTACGCAGTTGCTTGCGCTCAGCAATCCCACGGACCTTGCCATTGAAGGGCTGCGCAGCCTGCGCACGAGTCTGCATTTCGCCATGTTGGAAGCCGGTAACAACCGCCTGATGATTTCCGGGCCCAGCCCGCAGGTTGGCAAGACCTTCGTCTCGTCGAACCTGGCAGCGGTGGTGGCTCATTCGGGACAGCGAGTGCTGTTGGTGGATGTGGACATGCGCAAAGGCTACTTGCACAAGGTCTTTGGTATTCCGGCTGAGGACGGGCTGTCCGACCTCTTGGCCAAACGCTGTGAGCTCGGTGCCGTGATCCATCCAACGGAGGTGGAGAACCTTCACGTCCTTGCGCGTGGGCGGATACCCCCGAACCCATCGGAACTGCTGATGCATGCCAACTTCAGCGAATTCCTGGAGCACGTCAGCGCCCTGTATGACCTGGTGATCCTCGATACGCCACCGTTTCTCGCCGTCACCGATGCAACCATCGTCGGACGCCAATCCGGTACCAATTTGATCGTGGCCCGCTTCGAGCTGAACTCGGTGCGGGAGGTGGAATTGACGATGCGTCGTTATCAGCAGAATGGGATTGAGCTTAAAGGCGCGATTTTCAACGGCATTGAGAAACGCTCATCCGCCAAGTACGGGTACGGCGCCTACAGCTATTACCACTACGAGTACACCTCAGACAGCGTTTGATCTTGGATGGCAGGCAATTGCAGTCCAACGCGCAGCACGTCTACCACTGGCCGCAGGTTCAAAGAGAAACGCTATGAAAGTCACCGTTTTTGGCATTGGTTATGTAGGGCTGGTCCAGGGGGCGGTACTCGCTGAAGTCGGTCACGACGTGCTGTGTGTCGATATCGATGCGCATCGGGTCGAACGCCTCAAGCAGGGGCACATCCCGATTTATGAGCCAGGCCTGGAGACCCTTGTCAGGGAAAACCATGCGGCCGGTCGCTTGAATTTCACCACCGACGCCGTGGCTGCGGTCAAGCACGGCGAAGTGCAGTTTATCGCCGTGGGCACACCACCGGATGAAGACGGTTCGGCCGACTTGAAGTATGTGCTGACGGTGGCCGAGACCATCGGGCAGCATATGCAGGCCCCGCTGACCATCATCGACAAGTCCACGGTTCCCGTAGGTACGGCCGACAAAGTCAGTGCGCGCATTGCCGCCATGCTCGCCGTGCGTGAGCGCGCCGACTTGGCCTTTGACGTCGTGTCCAACCCGGAATTTCTCAAGGAAGGCTGCGCGGTGGCTGACTGCATCAGGCCGGACCGTATTGTCATCGGCACTGCCAGCCGGCATGCCGAAGCGGTGATGCGCGAGCTCTATGCGCCGTTCAATCGCAACCACGAAAAGATCATTGTGATGGACGTGCACAGCGCTGAGTTGACCAAGTACGCTGCCAATTGCCTGCTCGCCACCAAGATCAGCTTCATGAACGAGATGGCCAACCTGGCCGAGAGATTGGGTGCCGACATCGAGATGGTACGTCAGGGGATCGGTTCCGATCCGCGTATCGGCTATCACTTTCTCTATGCGGGGGCGGGGTACGGCGGGTCGTGCTTCCCGAAGGATGTCCAGGCGCTGATCCAGACGGCCGAGACCATCGACTTCGATGCCACGCTGCTCAAGGCGGTGGAGCGGCGCAACGTTGAACAGAAACACAGCGTGTTCAACAAAATATCCACGCACTTCAACGGCGAGCTGGCGGGGAAGACATTCGCGCTCTGGGGGCTCAGTTTCAAGCCCAACACCGATGACATGCGCGAGGCGCCAAGCCGCGTATTGATGGAAGCCCTTTGGCGTGCGGGGGCCAAGGTGCAAGCCTTTGATCCGGAAGCCATGGAGGAAACCCAGCGCATTTATGGCGACCGCGATGACCTGCGCCTGTGCGGCACCAAGGAAGCCTGCCTGAAAGGCGCCGACGCCTTGCTGATCGTCACCGAGTGGCAAGTCTTCAAGGCACCGGATTTCACCGTGATCCAGCAGCAGCTCAAGCAGCCGCTGATCTTCGACGGGCGCAACTTGTTCGACCCCGCCAGTGTGCTGAAGAAAGGTATTCACTACGTATCCATCGGGCGACCTCTCAACTCGATATAGGTCTTCCCATGAGCGTGCTTAAAAGAATCGTCAGCGGCATTGGCGCCAATTCGTTTGGCCAGGTGGTGAACCTGCTGATCCAGTTGGTGAGTGTCCCGGTGCTGATTGCCAGTTGGGGCTTTGGCGCCTACAGCGAGTGGGTTGTGCTGTCCGCGATTCCGACCTATCTGGCGCTGTCCGACCTGGGAGTGACCACGGCGGCATCGAGCAAGGTGGTGATCTGGCATGAACGAGGGCGGTTGAAGGTCGCGCGTGCGGTCTACAGCACCAGCTTTGCGTTTTTGCTGCTGGCGGGGCTCAGCGTGTTGTTGCTGGCCGTGGGGTCGCTGGCTTTTTTTGATCTGTTCAGCCTGCTCAATCTCACGTCGATCAGGAGCGGTGAGGGGGTGCTGATCCTCTCGGCCCTGACGGGCTATTCGCTGCTTTGCCTGTTTACGAACATGATCTCGATCCGCTACCGGGCCTGTAAAGCCCTGCCATTGTCGTCATTCATCATGAACGTCATCCGCATGCTGGAGTGGTCGGCCGCCTTGTCGTGTGCCTACCTCACTCAGAGCCTGGTCGCCACCAGCCTGATGCTGCTGGGCGTCCGTTCGGTTGGCATCGTGAGCAAGAACCTGATCGCCAATCGATTGGGCGTCACCCTGGGTTTCAACCCGTCAGCGATCGGCAGGCGCGCGTTCGTGACCTTGATCAAACCGTCACTTGCGTCGCTGGCCTTTCCCATTGGCCTGGCGCTGAACGTGCAGGGGCTGATCATTCTGTTGTCGGTGCTGCTGTCTCCGGCCCACGCGGCGATATTCGGCTTGTACCGGACCATTTCGCGGGTGCTGGTGCAGTTCTCGACGGTGGTGAACCAGTCCCTCTGGCCGGAAATTTCCTATGCATTCTCCATCGGTGACAACCAGTTGGTCAGGAAAATGATCCGGTATGCCTTGAAATTCTCATTGCCCATTGCGTGTGTGATGGGTGCGTTGGTGGTGCTATTTGGCGGGACGATTTTTGATCTGTGGTCGGGCCGCAAAGACGACTACTCCTCCAGCATCATGCTGGTGCTGATTATCGGTGCGCTGACCCACGTGGCCTGGCAGGTCTATTGGGTCGCCTTGATGGCGACGGCGTCCTATTCGTCATTTGCCGTGGTGTTCATGCTGGTGTCGGTCGCCAGCAGCCTGGCGGTATTTTGCCTGGCGCCAGACTATGGGTTGCTCGGCGTCTGCTATGTGCTGGTCGCTACCGAAGGGGTGCTGTTCTGTTTCGCCAAGCGCGGTTTTCATCGTCTCGAAAGGAGGATGGCCCGTGCTGATTAATCACCTGGTCCACCATCGATTGAAAGTCAGCCTGCTGAAGCCGGCCGGGCTCAAGTACCTGGCCAAGCGCTTACTGCTGCTGGGCCGATTGCTCAAGGCCCATCACCTTCAACGTGCCTTGCACCGACGGGGCGCCACCCTGGGATCGTTGGTGATGATCAACGCGGTGGAGTTCGAAGGTGCCGTGGCGCGTTTCAGCGTCGGCACCGGCAGCTTTATTGGCAAGCGCACGTTTATCCAATTGCATGCACCCGTTCGGGTCGGGGCGCATGTGGCGATCAATGAGGGGGTGCGGATCCTGACGGGCACCCATGACCTGGACGATCCCGCGTGGCGGCTGAAGGTGGCACCCGTTGTGATCGGCGATTACGCATGGATCGCCACCGACGCGATGATCCTGCCGGGGGTGACGATTGGCGAAGGTGCCGTCGTAGGCGCGGGCAGTGTGGTCGGCCGCAATGTGGAGCCGTACACCGTCGTGGCGGGTAATCCGGCGCGGGTCATCCGCTTGCGTGCGACGCGTACGTTTACCTACAGCCCGGTCCGGTCAAGTGCTGTCGTCGAAGCCTGGATGGGCAAATAAGATGATCCTGGTCGCTCATCCCGTCGGTAATCAGAATGTCCGTGCATTGCTACGCGCCTTGAATCAACGGCAGTTGCTGCATTCCTTTCATACCTCGTTGGCCCTGCATAAGGACTCGTTGCTCTGCCGCCTACCGGTCGTGGGCAAGGAGTGTCTGCGGCGCACGTTTGATCAGGTCGACGGCGCTTTGCTGCACAGCTACCCGCGCTACGATGTGCCGCGCGTACTCTGCGACAAGCTGAAGTGGTACCGCTTCACGCAGCGCAACATCGGACTATTTTGCCCGGAAAATGTGTACAACCACATTGACCAGGCCAGCGCCAACTTCCTGCACAGGGCACCGCGCAAACCCAGCCAGGTGTACGGTTATGACGGCAAGTGCCTGGGCCTGTTCAGCGCGGCTCGGGACATTGGAGGCATCGCCCTCAATTATGAGGCCGCCTTCGGCTCTATCGCCTACGCGTGCAGGGTGCTTGACCATGAGCGCGAGGCCAACCCGGCTTGGCGGGCGAGCATTCCGAACATCAGTGACGACACGGTACGCAAACAGACCGCTGAGCTGGCCTTGGCGGACCGCATCATTGTGGCGAGCACGTTTGCCAAGCGAACCTTGGGCGATTACGGCATTGCCGCCGACAAAGTTGCGATAACACCCTACGGTGCCCCGGCGCCGATGCTGCGCCATGAGGTGAATGCCCGGCCAGGCGCGCGGTTGAAAGTGATTTATGTCGGTGCGCTGACCCAGCAAAAGGGCATCTCGTATTTTTTCGACGCACTGAGCCTTGCCGCGAGCAGCGTTGCCCTGGATGTCACCGTGATCGGCGCAGACTACGCCAACGGTCGCAACCAGGCGCTCAATAGTGAACTGAAGAAGTACCAGTGGTTCAGTTCTGCGTCCCACGATGAGGTCATCCGGCACTTGCAGGAAGCGGATGTACTGGTCCTGCCGTCACTCGCCGAAGCGTTCGGCCTGGTCGTCGGTGAAGCGCTGTCCATGGGGACGGCGGTCATCGTGTCGCAGAACTGTGGCGCGGCGGACCTGGTCGTCGATGGCTTCAATGGTTATGTGGTGCCGATCCGGTCCGCCGAAGCCATCGCCCACCGTCTGGTGGAACTGGCGCAGGACAAGGAAAAACTCAACGGGTTGAAGCGCAACGCGGTGTTGTCTGCCGGTGGTACGACGTGGGAGAGCTACGCCAAGGGGGTGATGGATGCAATCCTTTGCCAATCCTGACACGGTCAGCCTGCGTGAGCGCTACCGGGTCCGTGTGGTCAGTGCGTTCGTGCTCATCTACCTGTTCATCCTGTTCGAAGGGATCTTGCGCAAGTGGGTGATGCCGGGCCTCAGCTCGGCCATCTATTTCATCAAGGACCCGATCGTCCTTTACATCTATTGGTGCGCCTATCGGTTCGGCTTTTTCTCGAAAAACCTAGTGTCGGCTTACTTCGTCGTGCTGGTGCTGGTGTTCTTCGTGCTGGTGTCGGCGTTTTTGTTGACCCGTCCCGAAGGCTTCGTCATCTACGGGTATGGCGTGCGCAATTACCTGCTGTATTTCCCGCTGATATTTGTCGCCGGCAAGACGATCAGGCTGACGGATGTTTACCGTTTTGCGCGGATCACATTGTTCGCGGCGATCCCGATCAGCGTGCTGGTGGTGTTGCAATATTCGTCCGGGCCACAGGCTTACGTGAACAAGGGCATTGGCGATGATGACTTCATCTTCATGATTGCCGACGGCGTCGTCAGGCCTTACGGCACCTTTACCTTTACCGCCGGGCACGTGGTGTATGTGTCGGCGTGCTTTGCGTTCCTGGTGGCGGCGATTTTCGACAAGGCCTTGTTCCGTGCGGTGTTCGCGCGGCGTTATGTGCTCTTCGGCGTGTCGGCGGCTTCGGTGGCGGTGATGTGCTTCCTCACGGGGTCGAGGGCCATCTATGCGTACGCGGCAATTGTGCTGCTGGCCGCGCTGATGGTCGCCTTGATCAAGAAGTCGCAACGTAACCTGCTGTCGTTGTTTTTCCTGGCTGCTGCGTTATTCGTCAGCCTGCTGATCTTCATGTCCACCGACAGCTACCAGGTGCTGGTGGAGCGAAACCGCAGCGCCGTTGCCAGCGAAGGCTCGCCGGTCACTCGCGCGTTCTCCAGCCTGTATGCCTTCACCCGTGTGGTCGACGACGCACCCCTGTGGGGGCATGGCATTGGTTCAGGCACCAACGCGGCTTCGACAATCCTGCGCGCAGGCCGAGAGCAGGGCGCTGGGTTTCTATTGGCCGAAGATGAATGGTCACGAATCGTGCTCGAAATGGGCCTTCCCGCAGGGCTGATGTTCATCCTGTTCAGGGTATTCGTCCTGCTCTGGCTGCTGCTCAGGTCCTACAAGGCGTTGGTCAGGCAAGGCACGGGTGTCCCGTTGCTGCTGTGCGGCTTCCTGGCGCCAATTTTGTTCAACGGGGTAATGACCATGCAGGGCACGTTCCTGGCGTTTGGCGTGCTCTACGCCTGCCTGATTCTCGCGGCCTGCAAGAAAACCTGAATCAACTCAACGCATCAGCGGACGACAGCACTTGAAGTTACTTAGAATCATCTCTTCGGTTAAACCGGAAAAAGGCGGGCCCATCAACGCGGCTCGGGAAATCGACACGCTGCTCACCCAGGACGGGCATCGCGTGGATGTGCTGACGCTGGACGGCGCGTTCGCTGTCGACTATCCCGGCACCGTGCATTTCATGGGGCCAAGCCGGTTTGGGTACGGGCTGAACGGCAACATTCGTCCATGGCTGGAACAGCACGCGCGTGACTATGATTTTTTCATCATCAACGGTCTGTGGCAGTACCACGGCTTTGTTGCCCGCCAGGTGCTTAACAAGCTGGGCCGACCGTACATCGTGTACACCCACGGCATGCTGGATCCCTGGTTCAAGCACGCTTACCCACTCAAGCATTTGAAGAAATGGTTGTACTGGCCGTGGGGCGAATACCGGGTGCTGCGGGATGCGCGGCGCGTGGTGTTCACCAGTGAAGAAGAGCGGATCCGTGCACGCGAGTCGTTTTGGCTCTATCGCGCCAACGAAACGATTACGGCCTACGGTACTTCCAGCCCACCGCTCGACGATGCGCGCCTGGCCCACGACTTCGTCACTGAGCATCCGCAGCTCAAGGGCAAGCGGGTGGTGTTGTTCCTGAGCCGTATCCACGAGAAAAAGGGCTGCGATCACCTGTTGCAGGCCTTTGCTCAGGTGGCCGGGCAGGACGCGCGTTTGCACTTGGTGATGGCTGGCCCTGACCAAGGGGGTTGGGTGCAGGCGCTGCAGGCGCAGGCTGTGCAATTGGGTATCGCTGATCGCGTAACGTGGCCCGGCATGCTGCAGGGCGCCGCGAAGTGGGGCGCGTTCTACGCCGCCGAGGTGTTTTGCCTGCCTTCGCACCAGGAGAATTTCGGCGTGGTCGTGGCTGAGGCGCTGGCGTGCGGCAAGCCCGTGCTGATCAGTAACAAGGTGAATATCTGGCGTGAAATCGAGAAAGACGCCGTAGGGTTTGTCAGCGACGACACGGCGGCGGGCGCCCTGCAAAACCTGCAACGCTGGTTGCAGCTGGATGCGCCCGGTTACGCGCAGATGTCCCAGCGAGCCAAGGTGTGTTTTACCGAGCGCTTCCATATCCGGCGGGGTGCACAGCGCCTGCTGGAGATAGTGCGGGAGTGTTTCCCATGATTCTCCAAGGTAATGATCCGCATCGCTCACCGTCATTCTCCCTGGGCCATCGGTTGCGCCGTCAGCTCTGGAACATGGTGTATGTGTTGCTGTTTCGCACCAGCCCACGCCCGTTTCATGCCTGGAGGGCCTTCCTGCTCAGGTTGTTCGGCGCACGGCTGGGCAAGGGGGTGCACGTGTATCCACGGGCAAAGGTCTGGGCACCCTGGAATCTGGAGCTGGGTGACCATGTCGGTATTGCCGACGGCACCACCCTGTACAACATGGCGTTGATTCGCATCGGGCGCTACAGCGTGATTTCCCAGGGGGCCCATTTATGTGGCGGCTCCCACGACTACAACAGCAAGAACTTTCAGCTGTATGCAAAACCCATCGTGCTGGGGGACCACGTGTGGGTGTGTGCCGAGGCGTTTATCACCTTGGGTGTCAGTGTGGCGGATGGCGTGGTGGTGGGGGCTCGCACTTTGGTGATCAAGAGCATCGTGCAGCCATGGACCGTGCACGCCGGGCATCCGGCCCGGCAAATCGGCGAGCGTACCCAGCACCTTCAGGCGGTGATGCCATGAACCGCGAAACCATCAGCGTCATCATCCTCACCTACAACGAAAGCCTGCACATCGCCCGGGCCATCGACTCGGTGCGCGCCTTCAGCGATGAAGTGCTGGTGGTGGATTCATTCTCCAGCGACGACACCTGCGACATCGCCCGACGCCACGGCGCGCGGGTGGTGCAGCACGCGTTCATCAACCAGGCCAAGCAGTTCCAGTGGGCGTTGGACAACTTACCGATCACCGGCAACTGGACGATGCGCCTGGACGCCGACGAAATTATCGAGGCCGACCTCGCCGCCGCGATCAATTCCCGCCTGCCGACATTGGCCAGCGACATCACCGGCATCAACTTCAAGCGCAAGCATATTTTCATGGGCCGCTGGGTGCGCCATGGCGGCCGCTACCCCCTGAAGATGCTGCGGCTGTGGCGCACGGGCCTGGGGCGCATGGAAGACCGTTGGATGGACGAGCACATCTCGGTGGCCGAGGGCCGCACCATCACGCTGGAAGGCGGGTTTGCCGACCATAACCTGCATGACCTGACCTTCTTCACCCACAAGCACAACCAGTACGCCACCCGTGAAGCCATTGAAGTGCTCAACGCACGGCTCGGGTTGTTCGCGATCCGCGATGAAGTGCATACGGGGCAGAGTTCGTTCCAGGCCAAGGCCAAGCGGCTGATCAAGAACCGCCTGTATAACCGCGTGCCGTTCACCCTGAGCTCGACGGCGTATTTCTTGTGGCGCTACATCATTCAACTGGGGTTTCTCGATGGCCGCAGCGGCCTGGTCTATCACCTGCTCCAGGGTTACTGGTACCGCTTTCTGGTGGGCGCGAAAGTGCTCGAGCTGGAAACCGCGATTGCGCATTTAAACGATAAGGAAGCCATTGTCCGCGAACTTTCAAAGTTGACCGGACATAACTTGAACCTGCCCACACCGAAGTAACTGACCGTTTTTAACAAACACCCAAGTTTGGGTGTCGGCCTTCGCTCGCCTATCAATCGGGAGACAGACATGAACAAAGTCGCGCTTATTACCGGGATTACCGGTCAGGATGGCTCGTACCTGGCGGAACTGCTGCTGGAAAAAGGCTATACCGTGCACGGTCTCAAGCGACGTTCATCGTCGTTCAATACCCAGCGCATCGATCACATTTACCAGGACCCCCAGGCCCTGCATAAAAACCTGATCCTGCACTACGGCGACCTGGCCGATTCGTCCAACCTGACGCGCATCATCCAGCAGATCCAGCCCGACGAAATCTACAACCTCGGCGCGCAATCCCATGTGGCCGTGAGCTTTGATTCGCCGGAATACACCGCTGATGTGGATGCCTTGGGCACCCTGCGCATCCTCGAAGCGATCCGCCTGCTGGGCCTGGAAAAGAAGACCCGGTTCTACCAGGCTTCGACCTCCGAGTTGTACGGCCTGGTACAGGAAACCCCGCAAAAGGAAACCACGCCGTTCTACCCGCGCTCGCCCTATGCGGTGGCCAAGCTGTACGCCTACTGGATCACCGTGAACTTCCGCGAGGCCTACGGCCTGTATGCCTGCAACGGCATCCTGTTCAACCACGAGTCGCCGCGCCGTGGTGAAACCTTCGTGACACGCAAGATCACCCGTGCGCTGACTAACATCGCCTTGGGTCTGGAACAGTGCCTGTACATGGGCAACATGGATGCCCTGCGTGACTGGGGCCACGCCAAGGACTACGTGCGCATGCAGTGGATGATGCTGCAGCAGGACCGCCCGGAAGACTTTGTGATTGCCACCGGCGTGCAGTATTCGGTGCGCGACTTTATTCGCTGGTCGGCGGCGGAGTTGGGGCTGCAGTTACGTTTTGTCGGCGAAGGCGTGGAGGAGGTGGCGGTGGTCGAGCAGATCGACGGCGACCTGGCCCCTGGCATCCTGGTGGGGGATGTGATTGTGCGGGTGGACCCGCGTTACTTCCGCCCGGCAGAGGTGGAGACGCTGCTCGGCGACCCGTCCAAGGCCAAGCGTTCTTTAGGGTGGGTGCCTGAGATCAGTGCACAGGAAATGTGTGCCGAAATGGTCCGCGAAGACCTCAAGGTCGCCCAGCGTCACGCCCTGTTGCGCCTGCATGGGCACGACGCACCGATTGCCGTGGAGAACTGAGCATGGCACGCGATCTTGATGCACGGATCTTTGTCGCCGGCCATCGCGGCATGGTCGGTTCTGCCATTGTTCGCAGGCTGTGGGCGCTGGGGTATACGCAGATCCTTACCGCTGGCCGCGATGAACTGGACCTGCTCGACTCGGCGGCGGTGCAGGCGTACTTCGCCGGGCACCGTGTGGACCAAGTGTACCTGGCGGCCGCCAAGGTCGGCGGGATTCACGCCAACGCCACGTACCCGGCCGATTTCATTTACCAGAACCTGATGATCCAGGCCAACGTGATAAACGCTGCCCACAGCCACGGCGTGCAGCACCTGTTGTTCCTTGGCTCATCGTGCATCTACCCGGTGCATGCGCCGCAGCCGATGATCGAGGCGGTGTTGCTGGACGGCGCGCTGGAGCCCACCAACGAGCCCTACGCGGTGGCCAAGATTGCCGGGATCAAGCTGTGCGAGAGCTACAACCGCCAGCACGGGCGCGATTACCGCAGCGTGATGCCGACCAACCTGTATGGGCCGGGTGATAACTATCACCCGGAGAACAGCCACGTGATTGCAGCCTTGTTGCGACGTTTTCATGAGGCGACCCAGCGCGGTGATGACGAGGTGGTGATCTGGGGCAGCGGCCGCCCGCGCCGTGAGTTTTTGCATGTGGATGATATGGCGGCGGCCAGCGTGCACGTGATGGAACTCGACGCCGCGCGCTATCGCGAGCAGACCCAGCCGATGCGCTCGCACCTGAACGTCGGCACTGGCGTGGATTGCACCATCGCCGAGCTGGCAGAGGCGCTGGTGCGGGTCACCGGGTTCCGGGGGCGCTTGCGCTTCGACGCGAGCAAGCCCGACGGCGCGCCGCGCAAGTTGCTGGATGTAAGCCGTATCAACGCCCTCGGTTGGGAAGCCTACGTGCCGTTGGAAGAGGGCCTGCGCGATGCCTACAACGCTTACCTCGCCGCACTCGAACAGCCTCGGGGCCAGTGATGAAGATCCTTCTGTATGGCATCAATTACAGCCCGGAGCTGACCGGCATCGGCAAATACAGCGGGGAACAGGCGCGCTGGCTGGCGGCGCAAGGGCATGCAGTGCGCGTGGTGACCGCACCGCCGTATTACCCGCAGTGGCAGGTGGGCGAGGGCTATTCGCCGTGGCGTTTTCGCACCGAGCAGGACGCCGGCGTCACCGTGATTCGCTGCCCGCTGTACGTGCCGCGCCAGCCCACGGCGCTGACGCGCCTGCTGCACCTGGTGAGCTTTTCCGCCAGCTCGTGCCTGGCGGTCCTGGGGCAACTGCGCTGGAAGCCGGACCTGGTGATCCTGGTGGTGCCCACGCTGTTTTGTGCGCCCCAGGCGCTGCTGCTGGCCAAGCTGAGTGGCGCGCGCTCGGTGCTGCATATCCAGGATTATGAAGTGGATGCGATGTTTGGCCTGGGCATTGGCGGCGGCTCGCTGCTGCGACGCTTGGCGTTCGGCATCGAGCGCTGGCTGTTGCGGCGCTTTGATCGGGTCTCGACGATTTCCAGCGGCATGCTCGACAAGGCCCGTGGCAAAGGCGTGAACAGCAAGCGGCTGATGTTCTTTCCCAATTGGTCGGAGACTGCGCGTTTTCGCCAGGTGCCGCACAACCGCGCGTTGCTGGAACGCCTGGGTGTGCCGCCGGGCGCCAAGGTGCTGTTGTACGCCGGCAATATCGGTGAGAAGCAAGGCCTGGAGCTGATTCTGGATGCGGCGCGGGCCCACGTCGATCGTACGGAGGTGGTGTTCCTGATTGTCGGCCAGGGCACTGGCAAGGCGCGTTTGCTTGAGCGTGTACACAACGAAGGCCTGCGCAATGTGCTGTTCGCGCCCTTGCAGGCTTACGAGGATTTACCCGCGCTGCTGGCCTCGGCTGACGGGCACCTGGTGATCCAGAAACGTGGGGTGGCCGATTCCGTCTTGCCGTCCAAGCTCACCAACATTCTGGCGGTGGGCGGTCATGCAATTATCACCGCCGACCCCGGCACCACCCTCGGCCGCCTGTGCGAGGAGCATCCGGGCATTGCGGTGTTGATCGAACCGGAATCGCTCGCGGCGCTGAACGCCGGGATCGAGCAGGTTCTGGCATTGCCTGCGCGCAATAGTGTGGCGTTGAACTACGCCAAGGAGTTCCTCGACAAGGAACGCATTCTGCAACGTTTTCTGGCACAGGTCTGACGGGTATGTGGCTTGATTTACCGACCTTCCAAACGGTCGTAGCGTCGACGCCCCTGGTGGCGATCGACTTGGTGGTACGCAACCGTCGTGGCGATGTTTTGCTCGGTCTGCGTGTGAATCGACCGGCCTACGGCTTCTGGTTCGTGCCCGGTGGGCGCATCCAGAAAAACGAAAGCCTGGACGGCGCCTTCCGACGCATCACCCAGGATGAACTGGGGCGCCCCTTCGAGCGCGCGACTGCCCGGCTGCTGGGGGTGTTCGAGCATTTCTACGATGACAGTGTGTTTGCCAACGCCGGGGCTGGGCCGGACACCCACTATGTGGTGCTCAGCTACTGCCTGGAGCTGGCCGGCGACGAAACCCTGCAGCCGCCTGCGGGACAACACCAGCAATACCGTTGGTGGCCGGAGGATGAACTGCGTTTCAGCCAGCGGGTGCACGCCAACACCCGCGCCTATTTCTGATGCTCTCGCCCAAGGATGCCCTCATGTTAATACCCGTAATCATGGCTGGCGGTTCGGGGTCGCGCCTGTGGCCGCTCTCGCGGCAATTGAACCCCAAGCAGTTCCTGCGCCTGACCGATGCGCACCTGTCGATGCTGCAGCAGACCATCACACGCCTGACCGGCGCCAACGTGGGCTTGCCGCAGTTGATCTGCAACGAGCAGCACCGCTTTCTGGTGGCTGAGCAATTGCGCCAGTTGGGCCTGGAACAGGCGAGCATTCTGCTGGAACCGGTGGGGCGCAACACGGCGCCGGCCATCGCGCTGGCGGCGTGCAAGGCGGTGGCCGAGGCCCACGACCCGGTCCTGCTGGTGCTGGCGGCGGACCACCTGATCGAAGACATCCCAGCATTCCATGCCAGCCTGGAAGTGGCGTTGCCCCTGGCCCGGGCCGGCAAGCTGGTGACCTTCGGCATCACCCCCACCTGTGCGCACACTGGCTACGGCTACCTCGAACAGGGCGTGGCGGTGGGCGAGGGCGGTTACCGGGTCAAGCGCTTTGTGGAGAAGCCGGACGCCACCACCGCCGCGAAATACGTGGCCAGCGGTGACTACGCCTGGAACAGCGGCATGTTCATGTTCCGTGCCAGCCGTTACCTGGAAGAGTTGGAGCGCTTTCAGCCGGCGATCCTCGAAGCGTGTCGCGTGGCGTTGGAAGGTGGCAGCCAGGACCTGCCGTTCACCCGCGTGCACAGCGCAACCTTTGCCGCGTGCCCGGACGTCTCCGTCGACTACGCCGTGATGGAAAAAACCAGCGAGGCGGTGATGGTGCCGTTGCAGGCCGGCTGGAGCGATATCGGCTCGTGGTCGGCGCTGTGGGAGGCCAGTGCCAAAGATGCCAACGGCAATGTGCTGCGCGGCGATGGGCTGGCGCTCGACACCCGCGACACCTACGTCCACGCCGACAGCCGATTGGTCGCTACTGTCGGGGTGCAGGACCTGATCATTGTCGAGACCAAGGACGCGGTGCTGGTGGCGCACAAGGACCAGGTGCAGCAGGTCAAGGGCATCGTCGACCAGCTTAAACAGGCGGGGCGGCATGAGCACCTCAACCACCGTGAAGTGTATCGGCCGTGGGGCATGTATGACTCGGTGGACAGCGGCCAGCGCTACCAGGTCAAGCGCATCACCGTGAAGCCGGGGGCCAAGCTGTCGCTGCAAATGCATCACCACCGCGCCGAGCACTGGATTGTGGTGAGTGGCACGGCGCGGGTCACCAATGGCGAGCAGACGTACTTGGTCTCGGAGAACCAGTCGACCTATATCCCTATCGGCCAGGTGCACGCGCTGGAAAACCCAGGCGTGATCCCGTTGGAGTTGATCGAGGTGCAGTCGGGGTCTTATTTGGGCGAGGACGACATTGTGCGCTTTGAAGACAAGTACGGTCGGGCCTGAAGTTTTCCGACAATTAATAACGTTTTAAATAACTTCACGGGCGCCAATGTATTGAAGGCCGGGCGCTTCGCCGATAAAACGTTATTTTTTAACCGCGGCGTTAATTATTCGCCGTCTGGTGCACTGTTTAGTTGAATGGCACTATCGGACTGACCATTCACTGACGATAAGGAGTCTGAGATGAGAACACCACTGGCTATTATTGTACTCAGTATCCTGAGTACTTCTGCGTTGGCCGTTGAGTTGCCGTTGGGGCTCGATACCACGGTGGCGGGCACGGTGACGGTGGGGCAAACCCTGCTGGTCGGCAGCGCCCTCATCGCCGGTGTTGCGGCGGCTTCCAACAGCGGCGGCAGTTCCAATGGCGGCACCACCACGGGTACCACCGGCACGACCGGTACCGGCAACTAAGTTGTAAACCTTCCGCTTTTCAGACCGCTTGGAATCCCCACCCAAGTGGTCTTTTTTTCTTGTCGATTATCGCGAGTGTCCTAGCACTATGATGCGTATTTTTTCTGTTGCGGCTGTGGCCGCTGCATTGTTGCAAGGCTGCATGTTTGCCCCGGGCCAATATATGGACACGGCGGCGATGACCGAGCAGGGTGGCGCTGAAAGTAGCCGCGTGGATTTAATTCCAATAACGCCCAAGTTACTCGCCATGGACGCGGCCACCCAGGTGCCGTATTCCATCCCGGCAGAGCTGTTGAGTTATAAGCCTGGCCCGTATTTGATCGGCGCCAATGATGCGCTGTATATCACGGTGTGGGATCACCCCGAACTGACGGCGCCTTCCGGTCCACAACAACAGATCGATGCCAACGGTCGCCTGGTCAGCCCCGAGGGCAACCTGTTCTACCCCTACGTGGGCGAACTGACTGCCAAAGGGCGCTCCATTGAAGCGTTGCGCAGCGAGATCACCGACAAGCTACGCCAGTACATCGACAGTCCCCAGGTGGACGTCAGCGTACTGCGATTTGCCAGCCAGCGTGTGGTGATTACCGGCGCGGTGGCCAAGGCCGGGCCGGTGCCGATCACGACCATCCCGATGAACGTGATGGAGGCCATGGGCGCCGCAGGGATCGACCCGCTCAATGCCGACCTGTCGAACCTCACGCTCACCCGTGACGGCAAGCGCTACACCCTGGACCTCGACACGCTCAACCTTGCACAGTCGCGCGTCAACGACATCTACCTCAAGGACGGCGACCAGCTGTACCTGGCCTACAACGACCGCAAGCGCATCTACGTGATGGGGGAGGTCATGCAGCCTCGCGCCCTGAGCTTCAAGACCCGCAGCATGAACCTCTCCGACGTGCTCGGCTCGGTGGGCGGGATCAACCAGAACACCTCCAACGCGGATGCCATCTACGTGATCCGTGGCGCGCAGAACATGGCGACAGAGCCGGCCAAGGTCTACCAGCTGGAAGCCGCGTCTCCGTCGGCCATGGCACTGGCCACGCGCTTTGATGTGCAGCCCCAGGATGTGGTGTTCGTCGGCCCCGCCAATATCACCCGGTGGAACCGCTTTATCAGCCAGTTGATCCCTTCCGCCACGATCGTCGGCATTGGCGCGTCCACTCAGAACAACCTGAGCGAAGCCAGCAACCGATAGGGTGGAACCTGCGTGAACACTCTGAAAATCGCTACGTATGCGGGGTTGGCGTGGCTGTTGGCTGGTTGTAATCCGTTGATGACGGCCTCTCTCGATACCTTCAAGGCCGCCGTGGCCGGGCCTGCGCCGCTGGGGTTGACCCAAGCCCAAGTGGAGGCGGTGCCGTTTCCCCAGATCAAGGTCACCACGGTGTCCAGCGAAGGCGTGATGGCGCTGATTCGCCAGCGCGACGACCTGCAATTCTGGGTCGCGTCCGGCAAGCAAGTGCTGATGCTGCGCGACGGCCTAGTGGTGCGCACGGTCGGCCTCGGGGCTGACCTGGATGGCACGCGTTGGCAGGGGCAATCGCCCTTTCAGCAAGGGCTGCACCGGGTGCCGGATGGCTACCTCAGCACACGGCAGATCGACCTGGTGGGCGGCTATCGGATGGGCATTACGGTCACCAGCCGCCTGACGCGCAAGGGCATCGAAACCCTCGAGATTTTGGACAAGCCCTACGCTCTGTTACGGATTGACGAAGACGTGGAGGCGGCCGGTTTTCACGCCCGCAACCGCTACTGGGTGGACCCGGTGAACGGTTTTATCGTGCAGAGCGAGCAACACCTCACGCCCGACCTGAGCCTGACCATCACCCAACTGCAACCGACCCGCAAGGACGCCCGATGATTGTTCGACGACTCGGGGCGCTGCTGCTGTTATGTGGCTGCGCCCCGCTGTGCCTGGCCGCGACCCTGACGGTCAGCGGCCAGGTGCGTAACCCAGGCCCTGTGGTGCTGCAAGCCGACGCGCGTTTGCTGGATGTGATCACTGCTTCGCAACCGGATGCCCAAGGCTATTGGCTCGGGGCGGCCTGGTTGCATCAGCCTCTGCTTGAAGCCCAGGCACGGCTCAAGGCCGGTGTGTTGTTCGACCTGCAAACCCTGCACCAGGCCGCGTTGGCGGCAGGGCGCGAAGATCGGGCCCGTGCAGCGGCGCAGCTTTATCAGCAGGTGCAGGCGTTGCCGGTGACCGGCCGCCAGGCGGCGGTGCTAGACCCGGTAGCGGTGGAAGTGGGGTTTGCGCCAAACCTGCCGGTCAGTAGTGGCGACCGCCTGGTGTATCCGCCAAGGCCCGACAGCGTGCGGGTCCTGGGCGCGGTTGCCCGTGCGTGCACCTTGGCATTTGCGCCGTTGCAGCAGGGGAGCGCCTACCTCGACGCATGCCCGGCGTCGAAGGCGGCGGACACCGATTACCTGTGGCTGATCCAGCCCGACGGGCACGTCACGCGCCTGGGCATTGCACCCTGGAACCGCGAGGAGGGCGCGCCGCCCGCGCCCGGCAGCACGTTGCTGGTGCCGATCCGCAGCGACGACCTGGACCCGCCCACGCCTGAACTGAATCAGCAATTGGCTGAGTTTCTCGCCACCCAACCCCTGGCCGAGGTCACGCCTTGAAATTATGTATTGCGGCCGTGCTGCTGGTGCCCTGTGGCGTCGTGCATGGCGATCCCCGTTACACCCAAAGCGATTTCGGCGGCGTGGGCTTGCTGCAAACCCCCACCGCGCGCATGGCCCCCGCCGGCGAACTCAGCGTCAATGCCAACCGCACCGAACCCTACAGCCGCTACAGTTTTTCGGCGCAGCCCCTGGACTGGCTGGAAGGCACCTTTCGCTACACCGCGATCACCAACCGTCCCTATGGTGCCGAGTCGTTCAGCGGCGGCCAGAGTTACAAGGACAAGGCTGTCGACGCCAAGGTGCGCCTGTATCAGGAGACCCACTGGCTGCCCCAAGTGGCGGTGGGGTTCATGGACTTGGGCGGCACCGGGCTGTTTTCCAGCGAATACCTGGTGGCCAGCAAACGCTACGGCGATTTCGATTTCAGCGCCGGTATCGCCTGGGGTTACCTGGGCAGCCGGGGTGACTTGGGTAACCCGTTGGGCGCGCTGGACGATCGTTTCGACGAGCGGCCCACCGCCGAGGGTTCCGGCAGTTTTTCCAATGGCTACTTTCGCGGCCGCCCCGGGCTGTTTGGCGGCATCGCTTACCAGACGCCCTGGGCGCCGCTGAGCCTCAAGCTCGAAGTGGACGGCAACGACTACAAGAACGAACCGCGGGACAACCGCTTTCGCCAGGATTCGCCGGTCAACGTCGGTATGGTCTATAAGCTCGCCGATTCCATCGACGTGAGTGCTGCCTGGGAGCGGGGCAATACCGCGATGTTCGGCATTACCCTTCATACCAATTTCGTCAGCCGCAAGGCACCGGTGAAAACCTACGACCCACCGGCGCCCAAGTTACCGAGCGTGGCACCACCCACGCCACCGGAGCAGGTTGATTGGGCCGCTGTGTCCCAACGCCTGCACGACAATGCCGGCTACACCGTGCAACGCATCACGCAACGCGGGCCGGAGCTGTTGGTGTATGGCGAACAGCAGCGCTATTTCTACAGTGCCAAGGCGGTGGGGCGCGCGAGCCGGATCCTCGACAACAGCGTGAATGACCAGATCGATTGGTTCACCCTGGTCAGCGAACGCTATGCCATGGGCATCGAGGAAACCAGCGTGCCCCGCGAGACCTTTCGCGAGGTGGTCAACCACCGTGAAGAGCTGCGGGCCCTGCACCGCCAGGTCGAGGTCAATCGCGCCAGCGAGCGCGCGCAAACGGTGCTCTACACCCAGTCGCCGACACCCTTCAGCTATGGCGCAGGCCTGGGCTACAAACAGAACGTCGGCGGGCCGGACGGCTTGCTCTATCAGGTTTCCGCCGACTTCGACGGCGAATACCGCTTCACTCGCACTACTTGGTGGAGCGGCATGTTGAGCGTCAACCTGCTAAACAACTACGACGGTTTTACCTACGATGCACCCACGGGTTTGCCACGGGTACGCACCGACCTGCGCAAGTACATGACCAGCGCCGACGTGACATTGCCGACCTTCCAACTCAACCATGCGCAGCGCCTGGATCAGGACGTGTACGGCATGGTCTATGGCGGCTTGCTGGAGTCGATGTATGCCGGGGTCGGCAGTGAAGTGCTGTACCGGCCGATGGGCAAGGGATGGGCAGTGGGCGCGGACCTGAACTATGTGCGCCAACGTGGCTTCGAGCAGGATTTCAGCCTGCGCGATTACCGCACGGTCACCGGCCATATCACCGGCTATACCGATCTGCCGTTCAATATGCAGGGGGCTTTGAGCGTCGGCCGCTACTTGGCCAGGGACTGGGGCGCAACGTTGGATCTGTCGCGGCAATTCAACAACGGTGTGCGTATCGGCGCGTGGATCACCCGTACCAACGTGTCCAAGGAAGCGTTTGGCGAAGGCAGCTTCGACAAGGGCCTCTACCTGTCCATTCCGTTCGATGAGTTGATGAGCCTGTCGACCATGCGCCGTGCCAACCTGGTGTGGGCACCGCTGACCCGCGATGGCGGGGCACGCTTGAATCGCGCGTATTCGCTGCATTCGATGACGGATGGACGCGACAGTGAACTGTTCTACCAGAACATCGACAAGATCACGGAGTAACGGGTGGGGTCGCGTTCAAGTGTGGGAGGGAGCAAACCCTAATGCCAGTCATTTAAGGGCGAAAACTGTACCTGTGGCGAGGGAGCTTGTCGAATCGTCACACCGTCCCGTTGGGCCGCGCAGCGGCCCTAAAATAGGACTGCTGCGCAGTCCAACGGGACGATTCGACAAGCTCCAGCGCTCAGTAGATATCCTTGGATAAAAGCGTAAACGGCGTCTTCAGCAGAATCTTGATGTCCAGCCACAGCGACCAGGTATTGATGTAACGCAGGTCGATATCCACGCGCCGCTGCATCTTCTCCAGGGTCTCGGTCTCACCCCGGCAGCCACTGACCTGCGCCAGGCCGGTAATGCCGGGCTTAATGCGATGGCGCGCCATGTAGGCGTGAATCTTCCCCGAGTAGAAGTCATTGTGGGCAATCGCGTGGGGACGGGGGCCGACCAGGGCCATATTGCCCTGCAGCACGTTGAACAACTGCGGCAATTCATCGATGGAGGTACGGCGAATAAACCGGCCGACCGGGGTGATGCGTGAGTCGTTGCGGCTGGCCTGGCGCACCTCGTGATCATCATGCACGCGCATCGAGCGGAACTTCCACACCTTGATCACCTGGCCATTCCAGCCATGGCGGTCCTGTTTGAAAATCACCGGACCGGGGGAGGTGAGCTTGATCAACACCGCAAACAGCAGCAACAACGGGCTCAACACCAGGATCGCCAGCAAGGCCAGGCTCTTGTCCAGCAACGACTTGCTCAGCGCCGCAGTGGGGCGGCTGGTCAGCGGGCTTTCATTAAGGAAGATCGCCGGCAGACCATCGACTTCGGCCACGCAATGATTGAGCAGCAGCATGTTGTTGAGGTCGGGCACCCAGATCACATCCACATTGATCTCCAGCAGGTTGAGGTAGAGCGCCTCGATGTGGGTCGCGTCCTGCAACGAGTGGGTGATGTAGAGCCGGCGAATACCGTGTTGCCGGATCAGGTGCGGCAATTGCGGCAGCTCGCCGAGTATCTGTGGGTGTGCGTCCTGGGCTGCCTCGGTGTGGCTGCCGACCAGACCCACCAACGGCGAGTGTTTCTGGCGAGACAAGGTGTTCGCAAGGTCGACCGCGAGTTTGCCGGTGCCCACGATCAATGACTTGTGCCGTTGGTAAAGTTGCCGATGGTAATACCGCGACAGGCTGTGCAAGGGGATATAGCACAGCGCCAACAGTGGGTAACTGACAGCGCCCCACAACAGCAGAATCTCCAGGGGAAACAATGAACTGGCATTGCAGGCAACACCCACCGCGAACACGATACCCACGGTAAGTAACCAACCCATGAACAGTCGTCCAAGGCCCACGCCATAGTCATCTTTCTTGCTGTAGACATCACAGAAGGTATAAGCCGGTAGCGACGCCAGTAGGGTGAAGGCCGCCAGGATCCGATAGTTATAATCAAGTTGGCCGGTCTTCAAAGACACCAACATAAACAACAGTGTTACAACTAAGCCCGATGCGAGCGTCCATTGGCCCCAGAACGTCAAACCCTTAGGGGTCAGGTGGCGATGCATTCTAGTATTATTCAGCATAGTTCTGCTCCCGGTGGTGACCACACACGTGGTGGCAGGGCTTGATCACGCGGCGCAATACCGCACTAAAACAACAGGCACGCGCAGGCGCGTACCCATGGATAGTAATGAAGGGCAGGGGGCATTGGCTGACGACTTATAACAAGGTCGGCGTAATGTGATCAGCAGGGAGTGTTATAAAAGGACGGGTATAAGTGTGTGTTAATAGGCAGGGTGAGTGATAAAGTGATCGTTATTTTTATATGTTTAACGGCGTGGCTGAGCCAGCTCGAGCGGCTTCTTGATTTTTTGCGTCAGGCAATAACCACGGTTTCTGACGGCGCGAAACAAACGCTCACCGTCGTTGGCGCGCTTGAACTTTTCCTGCAGCCGGCTCAGGCACATTTCCAACCCGCGATATAACTCGGGTTCGCGGCCTATATTACGGATCAGCTCTTCTTTGCTGACCACGCGTTCTTCATGGTGGAGCATTTTTTTAATCAGCGCGGATTCAATGGTGGTCAATGAAATACGCAGGCCGCCCTTGACCAGGGTGCGATCATGTTGGGTCAGCAGCCAGAAATCCTGTGGGTACTGCTGAGTGCGCTCAGGGCTTATTTCCGGAGGTGGAGTATGGTTATTCGGCGCGCTGTCATGATCCTTTGGCAGGGGCATTCTGGATTCTTGTCTCACAGCGTTAAAAGGGTGTGAGGGTAAGAGGCGGGTATGGGTAATGACGTAGGTATTCAGGCGCGGGGTGGCATTGGGGCTGGCAGACCGTGGGTTGAATAACAGCTGTTCTGCGTCTGCCTGGCTTGTCGCCGCTGCGTTTACATCGTAGTGGAACAACTCGGCATTGGGGGTGAAGTCGTGCAATGCGATAGCAGGAAGTGTGGGCGTGAAGGCGTATTTCTTGAGGGAGCTCATAGTGTCCACCGAGAGTAGGAAGGTGCAGTTGTTATAGGCAGTCAGCAGGGGAGTAATAACCGCCCTGAAAGTATTCGAAAGGCAGGTGTTTAGCCAGCAGCGCACTGTCGGCAAACTCGACAGTGTCGGCAATAAAGCACACCCGCGCCGTATTGATCAGCGCCAGCATGCGGTCGTAGAGCCGATCGAACAGGTCGGAGCGTGTATTCAGGCTCAGCCGCAGGGCGGAATCCGGAAAGGGCATTTTTATGTAGTTGTAGAGTTCGAGATCGATCAGCAGGTCGGCCTGCTTTGTATCAAGTCTGTAATTGTTGTAGGCGAGGGTGATGCCGCATTGGTCTTTCAATTTATATAACTGGCGCACCATGGCCCTGCGTTCAACCGGGCTGGGCAGGGCATCCAGAGGGTTGTCGATGCAGAGGGTCAAGGGGGGGCTGCGCTTCTCCAGTGCTTGGGCAGTCTGAACAATTTGTTTGTGCAGGTCTGCGTTCATTAAGGCGGCTTGATCAATGTGCAGGAACTTATGACTGCGCGAAGGAGGGGAGACGCTGCGCCGTACATCTATACGGTGTAGCGCTTCCTTATAGGCAGTTTCAGGTAACGCGCGAGTGTGCGGCCACGCTATGCGGATTTCACTGCCCCAGAGTGCATGGCTGCGATCAACGATAGCCTGCCTGACAATGTTGAAGTCCACCGAGTGGGCAGGGGGGATTTTCTCGCTATTCACGATTCGACCGCTCCTTGGCGGATTGGAAATGGCCGGTGCATATAAGACCCCGGCTTAGTTTGTACCCATAACCGCGAATATTCTGGATGATGTTTTCACCGTAGTGCGCCTTGATTTTACTGCGCAGTCGGCTGATAGACTTTTCCATCGCTCTGGAGTCGTAGTATTTGGTATTCAAACCCATGACGGCGGCGATCTCGTTGTGACTGAGCAGTCGCCGTTGGATAAGGGCTTCCAATACACTCATTTCAACAAAGGATATTTCCAGTTTTTTGCCGTCGCCATAAATGCACATGCGGTCTTGATCGAGTACCAAGCCACACTGATTCAGTCGTGCACTCTCGCTGAGGAATGCATCAAACAGGCTCAATTTTTTCTCAGGAGGGGTGTCGACCACCTTGATGCAGTAATCCGCGCCTGCCAGGTAGTATTTTGTTTTGCTCAGGGTTGAGGCAAAGGTGACAACGACAAATATGGTGCAGCCGGGATTGTTGTTTCTGGTCTTTCTTATTATGTCCAGTGTCTGGCTACTGGCCGAGGGTGTGTCAATTTCTATGATGATTGCGCGGTAATTCCCGTGACTTTCCTGGGTGTCAATGAGTTGTTCGTAGTAACGTGTATCGACTTTCAAATCATCCGTTACAGTGCGAACTATAAACTCCCGAAAGTCCTCCGATTTCGATTGAGTCCGTGCAATAGCGAGGACGTTGGAAAAATGCATCACCTACTCCCTTTTCCGGCATGCAAGGCCGTCAGTTCATTCGCTGCCAGCGTTTAGATACTAATCGAATTGATTCCGCTAAAACGTGACAAATTTTAACATTCGCCACTTTATTTGCGGGGGGGGCGGAGCGAGGGGAGAGGGGGGGGTTGTGGGGAAGTTTGTACGGTATTGCACATATGCTAGTGCAGTTTTTAGTGTGCGATAAATATTTTAGGTCAATGGGTTAGCGACGGCGGACGGTTAAATATTATCAATAATGAGGGGGGCTCAATGCGCCCCTTTCAAACTCTCAGGCTGTAGCGTCTAACTCAGCACCCCCACGCGGACGCGCACCTGAGCAGCTCAAGTTCCCCACGGCTTAAAACCCAAGGCGAATCTCGGCACATAATCCACCTCCCGAACGATTGCTCAAGGTCAACGACCCGCCTATGGCGACGGTCAGTTGCTGCGCAATTGCCAGCCCCAGGCCCGTACCACCGGTGCCGCGATTGCGAGAGCTTTCCACCCGGTAAAACGGCTGCATCACCTGCACCAGTTCGTCCTCGGCAATCCCCGGCCCGCGATCCAGCACCTTGATCGACAATTCCCCGCTTGTCGTCGAGCCCACTACCAGCTCCGCACTGCCTGCGAACTTCAGGGCGTTGTCCACCAGGTTCACCAGCACCCGGCGCAAGGCGTGGGGGCGAGTGTCGAGTACCACCGCGCTCTTGCCGGACAGGCTCACCTGCTTGTGCATGTCCTGATAGTCAAACACCAGGCTGTCGAGAAGCGCATCGAGGTTGATTCGGTGGCTGGCTTCGCTGGCGCCATGAACGCTGCGCGCATAGGCCACGCCTTCGCGCACCAAGTGTTCCATTTCGCCGAGGTCGCTCCAGAGTTTGTCGCGGTCGGCGGAGTCTTCCATGAATTCGGCACGCAATTTCATGCGGGTTATCGGGGTTTGCAGGTCATGGGAAATCGCCGCGAGAATCTGCATGCGTTCCTTGAGGTATTCGGCGATGCGCTGTTGCATTGCATTGAACGCGGCCGCGGCATGCGCGACTTCCGTCGGGCCGGTTTCGTCCAGCGCAGTGGGGTGGGCATTCGGGTCGAGGGTCTCTACCGCCCGCGCCAGGCGGGTCAGGGGGCGGATGGCCAGGCGCACGGCGAACCACGTGCAGCCCAGCAGCAGCGCCAGCTGGAGCACCAGCACTACGGGCAGCCAGTAGGCGACGGGCACAGCGGCAGGACGCACGTCGAGGGTGATCGGGCTGCCATCGGCCAGGGTCAGGTGCGCCTGGAAATGCTTTTGCAGGCCGGGTAGGTCACGGAAGGTCAGCGCGTAGTGTTCGCCCAGCGCGTCCGCGATCGAGGTGGCGGCCATGGGCATATCGTCGCTGCGCATCGGCTCGCCGGTTTCGCCGGCATTGAGCAGGTACCGGTAATTCTGCCGGTCGAGGCGCGGCAGCCAGCTGGCGCGTTCGTTGGCGGGTAGACGGTCGAGGATGGCGACTGAGGTGGAGACATCGTTTTCCAGGTTGCCCAACATGGCGGTGCGCGCGCTGATATAGCGCTCGTAGAACTGCGCACTGAACGACAACCCATGGGCGCACACCAGGCTGATCAAGAAGATCAGTGACAACTGCGACGCCAACGTACGCGGCCAGCCCAACCGCAGTCTCATAAACCGTGGCGTCATTGATCGGCCCCGAGGATTTCCACCGGCAAGGAGAACACATAGCCCTCACTGCGCACGGTCTTGATACAGGCCGGCTCACGGGCGTCATCCAGCAGGCGTTGGCGCAGGCGGCTCACCAGCAGGTCGATGGAACGGTCAAACAGATCGGCGTCGCGGCCTTGGGTCAGGTTGAGCAACTGGTCGCGATTGAGCACGCGCTGGGGGTGGTCGAGGAACACCCGCAGCAGGCGGTATTCGGCGCCGCTCAGGGCCACCAGGGTGCCGTCTGCGTCGAGCAGATGGCGCGCGGTGGTGTCCAGTCGCCAGCGACCAAACCGGATCAGGCGCCCGGTTTCGCTGACCACCAGGTTTGGCGGCAACATGCGTGTGCGGCGTAACACGGCGTTGATGCGCGCCAACAGTTCACGGGCCGCGAAGGGTTTGACCAGGTAGTCGTCGGCGCCCATTTCCAGGCCGATGATGCGGTCGGTTTCATCGTTGCGCGCAGTGAGCATCAGCACCGGTGTGGCCTTGTGCTTGCCCACCCGCAGCTCGCGGCACAGCTGCAAACCATCGTCGCCAGGCATCATGATGTCCAGCACGATGAGGTCTACCGGTGTCGTGTCGAGGAAACTGCGCATCTGGCGGCCGTCGGCGACCACGGTGGTGCGCATACCGTTTTTCTTCAGGTAGTTGCCTACCAGCTCGCGGATCTCCCGGTCGTCATCGACGATCAGGATGTGATCGACATGATCCATGCTGCCTGCCTCGTTAAATACTCAGTGGAGCGCAGTCTAGCCACTGGCGACGGCCTTGCCTTGTGCCCTTTGTATTGCAGTGTATCCGGCTATAACGGAGATACATGACGAAGCAAAATCGGGCACACGCAGGGATGCGCGAGTTGTGGCTGGTCGGTTACGGCAGGCTCAAGGACCATTGGAAGCCCTGAGCAACAGCGCTTCGAATACCTGTTGCACCTGCGGCTCATCACTGTGGGCCACATTGAAACGCATCGAGTCGCGGTGCGCCGCGTCATAGCCGAACAGCGCACCGGGCGCCAGCACCATGCCGTGTTTCAAGGCCGCCTGGGCCAGAAGCTCGCCGTTGATTCCGGGCGGCAGGCGCGCCCAGATGAACATTCCGCCCTCATAACCCATGGGCAGTTCGCAGCCGCAACGCTTAAGCCATTGTTCGACCCGTCCACCGGCCTCCATCAAGCGCTGCACCATGCGCTTGCGGTGCTTGGCGTAGCTGCCTTCGCTGAGCATGCGGTACACGATCTGCTCGAACAGCTCGGAGGTCACGCCGCCGCTCATCAGCTTCATATTGGTCAGGTTGGCCGCCAGTTGCGGTGCGGCGACCACGAAGCTGACGCGGGCGTTGGCGCTGAGGGTCTTGGAAAAACCCGACAGGTAGGTGACCTGGTCCAGGCCGGCGAGCGCGGCCAGGCGCGGCGGTGGGGTGGGGTGCAGGTCGCCGTAGAGGTCATCCTCGACGATATGGCAAGCGTATTGCTGGGTCAGTTGCAGCAGGCGAAATGCCTGGCCGGGGCTGAAGGAATGGCCGGTGGGGTTGTGCAGTATGCCGGTGGTGAGGTACAGGCTGGGGCGGTGCTCAGCCAAAAGCTGTTCGAGGGCATTGAAGTCAAAACCATCGGGCCGGCGTTGGATCGTTACCACCTTGACCCCGTGCAGCGCCAGGTTGGCGTGGAAGTTAAAGTAGCACGGCGCATCCAGCAGCACGGTGTCGCCGGGCCGTGCCAGCAAGCGCATGAGCATGTCCAGGCCTTGCACGGTATTTGGCGTGGTGATGATCTGGTCCACCGGCACCGACAGGCCTTCACCGTGCAGCTTCTGTTGCAGCGCCTGGCGCAACGGTAGCAGCCCGGCCGGCGTGCCCAGCCCGGCGATGCGCAACGACGGCGCACGCACCACGCTGCGCATGGCTTGACGAATGGCGTCGCTGTCCAGCCACGCCTCGGGCAAGTGGCCGCCGCCGGGGCGCAGTTCGCCGTAGACCGTTGCGAGGGGGCGGCGCAATACGCTGAGCAGGTCCTGAGGCAGCAAATCAACCCAGTTTGTCGTGGCCGTATGGACGCGGTCCACGGTCACGAAATAACCACGGCCTTGGCTGGACGTGAGCAGATTGCGCCCGCGCAGGCGGTCGAGGGCTTCGTTGAGGGTGAACTTGCTCACGCCCAGGGTCTGGGTCAGTTCGCGCACCGAGGGCAACTTGCTGCCGGCAGCCCATTCGCCGTTTTCGATGGCCCGGCTGAATGCCTCGACGATCTGTTGCACCTTGGGGGTGCCCTCGACAAAGGCAATGGCCGATACGAACATGCGACTTCCTTATCTTTACTGGTAATTTTACCGGTGAAGTTCGGGCGGATTAGGCCTCACTTTACCTGCCTTGCGCAAGGGCAACTGCCTAGACTGCAGGCTCTCTTCCTCAGGTCCCCGGCCATGACAAGTGCGTTAACCCTTTCTTCGTTTCTGTACTTCCTGCTGTTTTGCGCAACCATGACGTTCAGCCCCGGCCCCATGACCCTGATGCTGTTGAGCCTGGGCCTGCGCGACGGCCTGCGCCGTTCGATCCCGGCGCAGATCGGCGCGAGTGTGGCGTACCTGATATCGATCCTGATCTTTGCCGTGGGCTTTTCCGAGCTGGTCAAGGGCTATCCTGTCATCACGCAGGCAATCCAGGTGGTGGGCGTGGCGTATATCCTTCACCTCGCCTACAAACAGTGGACCAGCAGCGGCGTGGTGATCGACCGGATCGGTCACGTGGAAGCTGCGCGCAACCTGTTTGGCAAAGGGTTGCTGACCGGGTTTTCCAACCCCAAGACCCTCATCATGTTCAGCGCGGTATTCCCCCAGTTTGCCGGGACCGGTGAGCACCGTTCGACGCTGGATATCGCGATCCTCGGGCTGACGTTCCTGCTGCTGCAATTCGCCAGCGGCTGCCTGTATTGCTACTTCGGCCAGCGCATCAAGCATGTGCTGGAAGACCCCAAGCGGCGTGTGGTGTTGCAGCGCATCACGGCGGTGCTGCTGCTGGGCGTGGCGCTGATGCTGGCGCGGGGCTTTGCCCACTGACGACGCCGAGCTTATCAGTGGTAGTGGCTAATTGCCGGTGCCCTGATAGACTCCTGGCATTCACTCAGGATTTCATCTCACCATGTCAGCTGCAGAAGGAACCGGACTTCCGCTCGCTTCACGGCTGTACAGATCCCGCCTGCTTGGGCTGACGCTCGGGTTAGTGTGCGTGGTGTTCGGGATGTATCCCCTGGACCCTGCCGGGTGGGTGTGGGCGTGGATGCTGATCAACGCGTTTGTCTGGCCGCACCTGGCTTTTCAACTGAGCGTGCGCACCACCAACGCACTGCGCAGCGAACGGCGCAACCTGCTGTTTGATTCCTTTTGCGGTGGGTTCTGGGTCGGTGCCATGCACTTCAACCCGTTGCCCAGTGTGACCACCTTGTCGATGATGACCATGAACAACGTGGCCATTGGCGGCCCCCGTTTCATGCTGGCCGGGTGGGTGGCGCAGGCGCTGGGTATCGGCACCTCGTGGCTGTTGTTCGCCCCGGCCTTTATCGCCGTGACCACCCAAGTTCAGCTTTACGCCTGCCTGCCAATCCTGATGGTGTATCCGCTGGCATTGGGTTGGATCTGCTACCGCCAGGCGGTGACGCTGGCGCGACACAAGCGCGAGCTATTGGCGTTGAGCCGCACCGACAGCCTGTCCGGACTGCTCAACCACGGCGCCTGGAAAGACCACCTTGAACTTGAATTCCAGCGCTGCCGCCGGGGTTGCTCAGGCGCCGCCATTGCCTTGATCGACATTGATCACTTCAAGATCATCAACGACACCTACGGCCATGTCACCGGCGATATCGTCCTGCGCCAACTCAGTAAAGTCCTGCGCCAGAACCTGCGCGCCACCGACCTCGCCGGGCGTTACGGTGGCGACGAGTTCTGTGTGATCCTGCCGGGCATGCCTCTCAACCGCGCCACCGAAGTGATGGATGCGCTGCGCGACCGCTTCAACGTCTTGGCCTACGCCCAGGACCCGACGTTGCGCGCGAGCTTGAGCATCGGCCTGGCGCCGTATCAACCGAGCCATGCGGATTCGACACACTGGTTGAATGATGCCGACCAAGCGTTGTACGAAGCCAAGAGCAGTGGGCGAAACCGCGTGAGTTCCGTGCAGGGGAGTTGGTTGCGATCGGTCTAGTGGGGTAGGGTGTCACGGCACCCTCCAACAACAATCAAGGATCGGTTCATGCTCTTCAACTTCTCGCGTACCCTCCTGGCCGCCACCTTGGCCGTGTCCTTCGCCGTGCCGGCCTACAGTGCCGAACCCCACAAACAGATCCAGGCACACGCCGAACAGTACAAGGCCGAAGCGTTGAAGCTGTTGGAACGCCTGGTGAATATCGACTCGGGTTCAGGGTATGAGCCGGGCCTGACGCAAGTGCGCGATATCGCCGTGGACGAGCTGAAACAGCTGGGCTTTGCTATTGAACAAGTGCCGGATAAAGCGGCCAACAACAGCCACGTGGTTGCCACCCTCAAAGGCACCGGCAAGGCCAAGATCCTGCTGATGGCCCACATGGACACCGTCTTCAAGGAAGGCTCGGCGGCCGAGCGCCCGTTCCACATCAAGGACGGCCGCGCCTATGGCCCCGGCGTGATGGATGACAAGGGCGGCATCGTCGCCGGCATCTACGCGCTCAAAGTCCTCAAGGACCAGGGCTTCAAGGACTACGCGCAAATCACCTTCCTGCTCGACGCCAGCGAAGAAACCGGCTCCGATGCGGCCTCCGAGCTGATCCGCAACACCGCCAAGGCCCACGACGTCACCCTCAACCTCGAACCGGGCCGCCCCGCCGACGGCCTGGTGGTGTGGCGCAAAGGCAGCGCGACCGCCGTGGTCGAAGTCAAAGGCAAAGCCGCCCACGCCGGTGTCGCCCCGGAACTTGGCCGCAACGCGGCGATGGAGGTTGCGCACCAGATCCTGCAACTCGGCAAGCTGGGGGATGAAGAGAAGAAAACCACCATCAACTTTACTGTGCTCAAGGCCGGCGACCGCACCAACGTCATCCCCGACCAGGCCACGGCCAAGGCGGATGTACGCGCGGCGTTGCCGGAAGAATTTGATCGCATCGAGAAGGATTTGGTGCGGGTGTCGGCGAATAAGCTGATCCCGGACACTGAAGTCACCACCAGCTTGAAACGTGGCTTGCCGCCCATGCCGCAGACGGCGGAGTCGGACAAGTTGGTGGCGATTGCCCAGGGGATTTATGGGGAACTGGGCAAGAAACTGACGATTGAAGGCAGCGGCGGGGCGGCGGACGCGAGTTTGTCAGCCGGGGTAGGGACACCGACGTTGGATGGGTTCGGGATTGTCGGGGGGAATATTCATACCCCGGAGGAGTATGCCGAGGTGGAGAGTGTGGTGCCGCGGGTTTATTTGCTTAGCCGCATGATTATGGAGCTTTCGAAGCGGTGATTGGGGCGGAGGGCTCATCCGGTGGGGTTGGGTGAGCAGCTCATTCAGGGTGAGTGGGTACTTTTTGGGGTGAGCAGGTTCGTGTGGTGAACACGCTTCTGTGGTGAGCAGGCTTGCCCTGCGCTGGGTTGCGCAGCAGCCCCAAAACAGACAATGCCGCTTAACCTGAAAGTACCCACTGCCTGCACTGGGGCCGCTTCGCGGCCCAACGCGAGCAAGCTCGCTCGCCACAGTGGGGGCGGTGCTGTTCTGGAGGGCGTTGGTGTTACCAAGTTGACGGGGCTTCGAGGCTGGCTTTTTGGAGATCATCTTTCCAGACCTCGTTGGCGAGTCTATAGATGTCGGCGAAGAAACCTCGGGGGTCGGCTATTTCTGTTTCGTTCCAGGCCATGGTTATGTATTCGTCGTAATCGTTTTCAAATTCTTTCGAAAAATCAAATTCGGAATTGTCTAGTGCATCTCTGAGAGCAGAGATCAATATAAAACGATGCCTGTAGGAAAGGTACATAAGGTCTTTCAGGATGAAAGAAACTATGATTTTTTCCCTATCTTCTTGATTGTTGGGGTCGTACTTCCATAGCTCTTTTCCAATTGTTTCCTCAAGGTCGTATATCGATAATGCACCTAATATATGAGAGATATTAGGGACGTATGGAGTGTTCATAAAAGGGCGTTTCAGCATCGTCTGCTCAACATCCGTATCCAACTGGATATCGCCGACAAGTAAATAAACATCAGCGGCTCATCGCTGAGCACCAGCAGGCCGTGGGCAATCGAGTTTTTACCGAGTTTCAGCAGTTCATCCAGTTCGGTCTGGGAGATGTACTGAGCGCTCTGGAATATATGCACCAGGGTCAATTTGCCATTGGCCTGGCACGTAGCGACGGTGCTGCTTGGGTAAAGGGAGCGGTTGATCGGCGCGACCAGCGCCACTTCATCCCCGACCTTGAAGACTTGCTCGACATCCAGCGCCGAAAAGCTCCAAAAGCTCGAAGCCCAGTCATCAAAGGTATTCAGGCACTCCCGGAAATCGCGAAAGACGCTCTCGACATCGACCGTCTTCACATCCATTGGGGTCAGGGCCAGCCTGCCAATGGCCGGGGTCAAGAAACAGCTCCAACAACAAGAAAATCCATCTGCAATCCCTCGCACTGTGTAATCAGGCGAGGGACTTTGCGGACCTTTTCAGGGGAAGGGAGTAGAGCTTATCCGGCCGTTACGTGGGAAGTTTCGACAACTTTCGTCTTCTCCCGCCCCAGCACCAGGCTGCACAGCGCCGGCAAGAACAACAGCGTCAACACCGTGCCCACCAGCACTCCGCCAATCAGCACATAGGCCAGGGACGACCAGAACACCGACAACGTCAGCGGAATAAACGCCAGCGCCGCCGCCAACGCGGTCAGGATCACCGGCCTTGCGCGTCGCACCGTGGCTTCAATAATCGCCTCGCGAATCGGCATGCCGTGGTCCTGGTTCTGGCGAATCTGGTCGGTAAAGATCAGCGTGTTGCGCATCAGAATCCCGCCAATCCCGATCAAACCCAGAATCGCGTTGAAGCCGAACGGCTGGTTGAACAGCAGCAAGGTCGGCACCGCGCCGATCAAACCCAGTGGTGCAGTGGCGAAGACCATGAACATCACACCGAACGAGCGCACCTGGAACATGATCACCGTGAGGGTCAGCAGGATCATGATCGGGAACAGCGCGGCCAGGGCGACGTTGGCCTTGGCGCTTTCTTCCACTGGGCCGCCGATGTCGATCTGGTACCCGGTAGGCAGCTTGGCGATCAGCGGCTGCAGGTCTTTGTACACGGCCATTTCCACGTCGGGCGGTTGCACGCCGTCGATGATGTCGGCGCGCACTTCGACGGTGGTCGCGCGGTTGCGGCGCTTGAGGATCGGTTCCTCCATCACCGCCTGGAAATGCCCGACCTGGGCCAGCGGCACCGAGGTGCCGGCGCTGTTGGTGAGGGTCATGTTGTTGAGGTTGCCGAGGTCCTCGCGTTGGTTGCCCTGGGCGCGCGCGACCACCGACACAGTGCGGTTGCCTTCACGCACTTCGGTGATCGGGTTGCCGCTGAGTAAGGCGTTGAGCTGGGATTTCACCTCGTTGGGGGTGAAGCCCAGCAGGCGCAGACGGTCTTGATCCAGTACCAGGCGATAACCGCTGGTGCGCTCGCCCCAATCAAGGAAGGCGTCCTTGGTCAGTGTGTTGGCGGCGACGACCTTGCGCACGTCCTCGGACAGACCGCGAACGACGTCCACATTCGGGCCGGAAACACGGAACACCACCGGGAACGGCACGGGCGGGCCGAACAGCAGTTGCGTCACGCGTACCCGTGCCGAGGGAAACTCACCGGCGGCGATGCGTTCACGCATGCGCACTTTCAGCGCGTCGCGGGCATGGGAGTCCGGGGTCTGGACGATCAGTTTGGCGAACGCCGGGTCCGGCATTTCGGGGTTCAGCGACAGGAAAAAGCGCGGTGCACCGCCGCCCACATAGGTGTCGACCAGGGTCGTTTGCGGCTCTTGCAGCAGCGCCTTTTCCAGTTGCGCAGCCACCGCTTCGGTACTTTTGAAGGCGCTGCCCGGCGGCATATACACCTCAAGAATCAGCTCGGAACGGTCGGAGTTGGGGAAGAACTGCTTCTTCACCACACCCATGCCCGCCACGCACAGCACAAACGCGCCGACGACCAACCCGGTCACCAGCCAGCGCCGCTCCACGCAGGCTTGCACCAAACCGCGCAGTTTCTGGTAATAGCGCCCGGCGTAAATCGCATCATGGCCGCCGGGCACCGGCTTGATCTGTGGCAGCAGTTTCACGCCCAGGTACGGCGTGAACACCACCGCCACCAACCATGAAGCAATCAGTGCAAAACCGACGATCCAGAAGATATTGCCGGCGTATTCGCCCGCACCGGAACGCGCGAAGCCTACCGGCAGGAAGCCAATAATGGTCACTAAGGTGCCGGTCAACATTGGCGCTGCCGTGGAGCTCCAGGCAAAGGTCGCCGCGTGAATCCGGTCGAAGCCTTCCTCAAGCTTCACCACCATCATTTCGATGGCGATGATTGCGTCATCCACCAGCAGCCCCAGTGAAATGATCAGCGCGCCCAGGGTAATGCGGTCGAATTCACGCCCGGTGAGCAGCATGATCACAAACACCACCGACAAGGTCAGCGGCACCGCGGCCGCCACCACCAGCCCGACGCGAAAGCCCAGGGCCAACAGGCTGATCACCATCACCACCGCCAGGGCGACGAAGAATTTCAGCATGAACTCGTTCACCGCCAGGCTGATGTTTTTCGCCTGGTCGGAGACCTTGGCGAAATTCACGCCCAGCGGCAGGTCGGCCTGGATCTTGGCTTCCTGGGCCTTGAGGCTCTTGTCCAGGTCGAGGCCGTTCCAGTGTTTCTCCATGATCACGCCGAGCATCAACGCCGGGTCGCCCTGATGGCGGATACGGTAGCTGGGCGGGTCTTCATAGCCTCGGCTGACGCTGGCCACATCGGCGATGCGCAATAGACGGCCGTTGACTTGCAGGGGCACGTTTTCAATCAGCGCCAGGCTGTCGAACGCGCCGTCGATGCGAATGTAGGCGCGGGCGCCGGCCGTCTCGACAAACCCCGACGGCGCCACGGCGTTCTGGGCGGCGAGGGCGGCAAAGATCTGGTCCGGCTTGATGCCCAGCGTTGCCAGGCGCTCATAGGAAAACTCGACAAAGATCCGCTGCGCCTGCTCACCGAGGATATTGACCTTCTTCACCCCCGGCAGGTTGAGGAAACCCTGGCGCAGGTCTTCGGCCATCTGCACCTGTTGACGGTGGGGCAGGTGCTCGGCTTCCAAGGCGTACAACGCAAAGTACACATCGGAATACTCATCGTTGAAGAAGGGGCCGATCACGCCGCTGGGCAACCTGGCGGCTTCATCGCTGAGTTTCTTGCGGGTCTGGTAGAACAGCTCCTGGACTTCGCTGGGGCGCGTGGACTCCTTGTAGGTCATGCGCATCGACACGAAGCCCGGCTGGGCGATGGTCTCCACGCGGTCGTAGTAGTCCAGCTCCTGCAGGCGTTTTTCCAGGCGGTCGGCCACCTGCTCCTGCATTTCCTGGGCGGTCGCGCCCGGCCAGGCGGCGGTGATGGTCATCACCTTGACCGTGAATAACGGGTCTTCGGCGCGCCCCAGCTTGCCGAACGAGAAGACCCCGGCGGCGAGGATCGCAATGATCAGGAACAACGTGACCGCGCGATGCTTGACCGCCAGTTCCGAGAGGTTGATACCGCGCATGCTCAGTTTTCCTGTTTGCGGTTGAGGGCCAGCACCTGGGCGGGCAAGAGACGCACGGCGTCACCGCTGTGCAGCAGGTGCGCGCCGAGGGCAACGATGACCTGGCCGGGCGTAACGCCGCTGTCGAGCAGGGCCTCTTCCTGGCCGAGGCTGGCGACGTTCACCGGGGCGAAGCTGACCTTGTCGTCTGCGCCGATCAGCCAGACGCCGGTGCCTTGTCCTGAGTCCTGCAGTGCGCCGATGGGCACGCGGGTTTGCGGCGCCTGGCCGTTGCCTTGCAGGCGCACGGTGATGGTGGAGCCGAGGGCGAACCGGTCGACGGCGCCGTGCAATACGTAGCGGGCGCGGTAGGTGCGGGTGGTCGGGTCGGCGCTGGCGGACAATTCGCGCAGGGTGGCGATCACCGCCTGGTCCGGGGCGCCGAAGGAGAAGGCCAAGGCTTTTTGTGCGGCCTGGTCGCGCTGGTTTTCCGGCAGGTTGACGATGGCTTCGCGGGCGCCGTCATGGGCCAGGCGCGCAACGATCTGCCCTTCGGCGACCACCTGGCCACGGTCCGCCCGCACGTCGGTGATGATGCCGTCGCCGTCGGCCTTGAGGACGGAATAGGTGCGGCGGTTTTCGATCTGGCTGGCGTCGGATTGTGCGGCGGCGAGCTCGGCTTCGGCGACGCGCAGGTTGGTCGCCGATTGGTCGAAGATCTGCCGTGACACCGCGCCGGTACTGGCCAGGCGTTGGTAACGGTTTTCGTCGTCGCGGCGCTGGCGCAGTTGCGCCTGGGCAGCATTGACGCGGTTCTTCGCCGAGCGCAGGGCCAGTTCGAAGTCGCCGATGTCCAGCACCAGCAGGGTGTCGCCACGGGACACGTGCTGGCCGGGGTCGACTTTACGCTCGATGACCTTGCCGCTGACCCGGAAGCCCAAGTCGCTTTCGGTGCGCGCCGCGACCACGCCGGTGTAGGCGCTTTGCTGGGTGCCGGCGGCTTCGACTTTGGCGGCGAGGACCGGGCGTGGCTGGGGCACTTCAGCGGCGGTGTCGGCCTTGCTGTTGCAGCCATTGAGGACGATCAACAGCGCCAGGGGCGTAACAAGACGCAAGGGGAGAGGGTGCATGGCGGGCTCCGGGGTGACCAGGGGGTAAAAAATTATGGACATAATTTTTTACGCATATTATGGTCGAAATATAAATTAATCCAGCCCCCCGGATGCCCTCCATGATGAACGCCCCGGTCCCATCCCGAAGCCTGTTGTTTCTACTGGTGGCCCTGACGGCGCTGGGAGAGGTTTCGACCCAATTGATCATTCCCGGCCTTGGCGCCATTGAGCAGGCGTTGGCCGCTCCCGCCGGTTCCGCGCTGATGGCGCTGTCGGCGTTTGTGGCAGCCTTTGGCCTCGGTCAATTGCTGTTCGGGCCGCTGTCGGACCGTATCGGCCGGCGCCCGGTGCTTATTGGCGGCCTTGCGCTGTATGTGCTGGCGACCTTGTCGATGCTGCTGGTCGACGACATGTATCAATTCATCGCCGCCCGCGTGCTGCAAGGCCTCGGCGCCTGCGCCGCGCTGGTACTGGCGCGCACGGTGGTGCGCGATGTGTGGAAGGCCGAAGCGGGGCCGGCCCTGGCGTTGACCATGATCGGCATGCTCTACGCCATTGTGGTGGCGCCGATGGTCGGTGGGCTGCTGATCAAATTGTTCGGCTGGCACGCGCCGATCATCCTGGCGTTGACGATTGGCAGCGTGGTGTTGCTGCTGGCCGCGCTGTTCTTTCGCGAGAGCAACCACGCCCTCGACCCCAAGGCCGGCCACTGGCGCACCCTGGGCGGGCAATACCTGGATCTGCTCAAGGGTCGCCAGTACCGTGCGTTCGCCGTGGCCCTGGCGTGCACCTATGGCGCCATGTTTGCGGTGATCGCCGGTTCATCGACGGTGTTTATCAACTTACTGGGCTTCAGCAGCCTGGAGTACGGCATCAATTTCGGCCTGATCGTGTCGATGCTGATCGTCGGCTCCACCTACACCCGACGCAACATCATGCGCCTGGGGCCGCAGCGGATCGTGGCGATGGGCGTGGCGCTGGTGGCCTTCGGCGGGGTATTGGCCGTGGTCATTTATGCCCTGTTCGGCTTGTCGGCAGTGGGACTGGATATCCCGATTGCCCTGGCCACCCTCGGCGGCGGCCTGGTCTTGCCCGGTTCGGTCACCGGCGGCGTGATGCCCAACGCACACCGCGCCGGGTTGGCGGCGGGGCTGATGGGGTTTTCGCAGATGTTCGGCGCCACCTGCAGCGGCGTGCTGTTGAGCCACCTGCGTGACGGCAGTGCCGCGCCGATGATCATCATCCAGGCGTGCTTTGCGGTGACGGCCTTCGTGGCGTTTCACCTGTTGCGCGAGCGGCGCACGGCCCTGGTGCCCAGCGTTTGAGTTGTCACACTTTGTCCAAGTTATTTTGACCTAGATGATTACGATTCTCTTTTGAGTCCAATCCTAAGGTCCACGCCCATGCTTGCTGCTTCTCGCTTCTCACCCCTGGCCCTGCTGGTTGCCGGCAGCCTCAACGCGCATGCCGACGAGCCCTTGGCGCTCAATGACGTCGTGGTGACGGCCTCCGGCTTTGCCCAAAGTGTGGAAGACGCGCCGGCCTCCGTCACGGTGATCGATGGCGAAGCGCTGCGCCGTAAATCCTACCGTGACCTCGGCGACGCAGTGCGCGACGTGGAGGGCGTGACGGTCAATGGCGGCGCGAATGAAACCGACATCTCCATCCGTGGCATGCCGGCTGACTACACGCTGATCATGGTCGACGGCAAACGCCAGAGCGCACGGGAGTCACGGGTCAATGGCAACAGCGGCTACGAGCAAAGCTTCGTGCCGCCGGCCGCAGCCATCGAGCGTATCGAAGTGGTGCGTGGGCCGATGTCGTCGCTGTATGGCTCGGATGCAATCGGCGGGGTGATCAACGTGATCACACGCAAGGTCTCGCCGACCTGGGGCGGTTCGGTGGGTTACGACTATTCCGCACGCCAGCACAGCGACCAGGGCAATGCGCGCCAGACCCAGTTCTACCTCAGCGGCCCACTCAAGGAAGACTTCCTCGGCCTGCAGGTGTGGGGCCGTTACCTGGACCGCCAGGCCGACGACGATATCGAGCAGACCAATGGCTTTAGTAAGGCCGACCACCGTGACCTCACCGCACGCCTGGCCTTCACGCCGACCCTCGACCACGACATCCTGCTGGAAGCGGGCGCCACGCGCCTGAAGAACGGCGACGGCATGAGCGCCAACTGGGCCACCCGCGAGCAGGAAAACAACCGCGATCACTGGTCGCTGTCCCATCAGGGCCGTTGGGGCTGGGCCACCTCAGACGTCGCGTTGTCCCAGGAAACCTCCTCCCGCGAAGGCAAGGCCACTCCGGAGCAAACCGATATCTACGGGCGCAAACCCGAGATCAAGAACACCGTGTTCGATGCCAAGCTGGTGGTGCCCACTGCGCATAACGTCAGCACCGTCGGCCTGCAATGGAATGAAAGCGAGTTGACCGACTGGAATCAGGGCCTGGGCGACCGCGTCGACTATAAGTTCTCGGTGGTGCAAAAAGCCCTGTTTGCCGAGAACGAATGGTCGATGACCGACAACTTTGCCCTCACCACCGGCCTGCGGTTGGACGAGCACGAAGAGTACGGCGCCCACCTCAGCCCACGGGTCTACGGCGTCTGGCGCGCCACCGAACAGTGGACGCTCAAAGGCGGCATCGCCCGTGGTTTCAAGGCCCCGGAACTGCGTGCGGTGGTCGAGGACTACGCTTACCTGCGCCGCAACCGCTTCGTGATGTTCGGCAACCCCGACCTCAAGCCCGAGACCAGCACCAACTATGAAGTCTCGGCGTTGTGGAGTAACCGCGACAACCTGTCGGCCGGCGTCACGCTGTTCTACAACGACTTCCAGGACAAGCTCTCCACCGTCACCACCGACCGCCGCTGGAACACCTACACCATCATGGAGCGGGTCAACGTCGACAAAGCGATCATCCAGGGCGTGGAACTGAACGGCCAATGGGACATCAGCCCCAGCGTGCTGCTCAAGGCCAATTACACCTACACCGATTCGGAGCAGAAAAGCGGCGCCAACAAAGGCGCACCCCTGGCCCTCACGCCAGAGCAAAAGGCCAACGTGCGCAGCGAATGGACAATCAACGACCGCACCCAGGCCTGGGTTTCGCTGAGTTACTACGGTGAAGAAACCGGTAATACGATTACCGACAAACCGGCGCCGGGCTATACCACCGCCGACCTCGGAGGCTCCTTCGATGTGAACGATTCGCTGACCCTCAACGCCTCCCTCAACAACCTCACCGACAAGCGCCTGGACGATGAAACCTACGGCACGGTGAACTACGGCCGCACCCTGTGGATGGGCGCCACGCTCAACTTCTAAAGCGCCGCCGGCAATCGCACCACCGCGCACAGGCCGGCCGGTGGGCGATTCTCCAACACCAGTTCGCCGCCATGGGCCTGGATGCACGAGCGTGCAATCGCCAGGCCCAGCCCCACGCCGCCGTCGCTGACGCCACGCTGCACAAAGGGTTCGAACACCTTGGTGAGCCAGTCCTCGGGCAAGCCGTGGCCATGGTCGAGAATCTCGATGCACAGCCAGCCGTTATCCTGGCGTGCCAGGCTCAACCGGGCATCACCGGCATGGTGCAGGGCGTTGTCGATCAGGTTGGTGAGGGCGCGTTTGAGCGCCAGGGGGCGACAGGTCAGCATCAGCGGCGGTGCGCCCGTCCAGTTAACGGGCTGTTGCAGGCGTTGGTAACGCTTGGCCAAGTCGTCCAGCAGCGCGGTGAGTGACAGCGTGGTGGTGGGTTCTTGCACCGCATCGTCACGCACGAAATTCAAGGTTTCGCGCACCATCGCACTCAACTCGCTGAGGCTTTCGAGCATGTCATCACGGGCCTCGCCGGGTTCGAGCAATTCCACCTGCAGGCGCAGTTCGGTGAGCGGCGTGTTCAGGTCATGGCTGACCGCTGCGAGCATCCGCGTGCGGCCTTCGACATGCCGGGCGAGGTTGGCCTGCATGGTGTTGAAGGCGGCGGTAAGGTCGCGGGCTTCCTGAGGGCCTTGTTCGGGCAGCGGTGCGATCCATTCCCCTCGGCTGACGCGCGCGGTGGCCTGGGCCAGGGTCCGCACCGGGCGCACCACGCGGGCGATGAAAAACATCACGATCAACAGCACCGGCAGAGTCGTCACCGGCAGGCTGTAGGCCAATACCCGGCCCCATTCGTAGGCACCGGCGGGATATTGCACGGCGTTCAAGTAGCTGCCGTTGGGCAACGGGACGCTGGTGCGCAGGCGCAAGGGGGCCCAGCCGGCGGGGCTGAACACGTGGGTGCGCGCGTCGGCGCCGCTGACTCTTTCCAACTGCATGCCAATGGCTGCGGCGGGGTCCAGCTGCAGTTGGCTGCGCAGCTCGTCGGCCAGTCGCTGTTCTTCCGGGCGCAGCTCAAAGGGCGCGACTTCCGCCGTGTGGGCAATCCAGAAGCGCGTGTCGTCGGTGCCGATGGCGGCTAACAGGTGCTCGGTCTCACTCGGCGTCAGATCGATGGCGGCGTGATGGGCGGTGCTCAAGCGTTCCAGGCTGAAACGGCGGGACAACGGGTGGATCAGGCTGCCGGTGCGCTGCAGGAACAACATCGCGATGGCGTTTGAGGCCAATAGGGCCAGCAGCAACAGCAGGCTTAGCTGACGCGCCATCGTGCGCGGCCACAGCCGACTCAGGGCGTGCATTCATTGACCTCGGCGGCCAGCAGGTAACCACCGCCCCAGATGGTGCGCAGCAGCTCCTGCGCTGCATCGCCCTGGGCGAGCTTGCGGCGCAGGCGGCTGACCTGGCGATCGATCGCGCGGTCGCTCACGTCGCTGTCGGCGGCGGCCGTGAGGTCGATCAGCCGTTCGCGGGGCAACAGGGTGTTGGGATGGGCGAGAAACACTTGCAGCAGGCGACTTTCGGCGGTGCTGAGCTGGACAGCCGGGCTGCCGTCGCGGCGCAACGTGGCGCCAGTCACGCTGAAATGCCAGCCGCCGAATCGATAAGCGCGTGCGCCACTGCGCGGTGCCGCAGGCCCGGTATTGCGGCTTTGGCGACGCAATACACTGTGGATGCGTGCCACCAGTTCGCGAGGCTCGAAGGGCTTGGTGACATAGTCGTCGGCCCCCAGGTCCAGCCCGCGCACGCGGTCGGCGGCGTTGTCGCGGGCGGTCAGCAGGATCACCGGGGTATTGCTGCGCCGATGCAGCTGGTTGCACAGCTCAAAGCCATCGCCATCCGGCAACAGCACGTCGAGTACCACCACGTCGAAGGCTTGGGTCTTGAGCAATTGCCACATGCCGGCCGCATCTTCGGCGGTGCGCACATCAAAGGTGTGGCGGCGCAGATAGGTGGCCAACGGCTCGCGAATTTTGCGGTGGTCATCCACCACCAGCACGCGAGGCGCGGCAGGCGCAGGGGCAAACGGCATTGCAGCCCTCGGAGGGTTGAGCGGGAGAGCGGGATATTACTACGAGTCATTATCATTAACGCTGTTTTTGTGCTGGCGTCGCGCAATACCGTTCTATCAGTGGAACGATCAGGGCTGTTTTCATCGTCTAGCGCCGAATTGATATTGGTTTTAAGGTGTATGCACTTTGGAGGACTACCATGAAAAAACTCATCGGCATCTACACCAGCCCCCGCGCTCATTGGGTCGGCGACGGCTTCCCGGTGCGCACCCTGTTTTCCTACGACACCCTGGGCAAGCACATCAGCCCATTCCTGTTGCTGGACCACGCCGGTCCGGTCGATTTCACCCCGACCGCACAACGTCGCGGCGTCGGCCAACACCCCCATCGCGGCTTTGAAACCGTGACCATCGTCTACGACGGCGAAGTCGAGCATCGTGATTCCACTGGCGCCGGCGGCAAAATCGGTCCGGGCGACGTGCAATGGATGACCGCCGCCAAAGGCATCCTCCACGAGGAGTTCCATTCCGAAGCCTTCGCCCGCAGCGGCGGGGTGATGGAAATGGTGCAACTGTGGGTCAACCTGCCGGCCAAGGACAAAATGGCCGACGCCGGTTACCAGACCCTCGTCGATGGCGACATCCCGGTGCTGCCACTGGCCAACGATGCCGGGCAACTGCGCCTGATTGCCGGTGAATTCGCCGGCACCCAAGGCCCGGCGCGTACGTTTACGCCGATTGACGTGTGGGACCTGCGCCTCAAGGCCGGCAAGGCGGTCACCCTGGACCTGCACGCAGGGCGCAACACCGCCCTGGTGATCCTGCGCGGCACGGTGTTGGTCAATGGCGAGGAAGTCGCGCGCCAAGGGCAATTGGCGTTGTTCGAACGCGACGGCAGCCAGCTCAGCCTGGCGTCCAACGACGACGCGAAGGTGTTGTTGCTCAGCGGCGAGCCGATCGACGAGCCCATCGTCGGGCATGGGCCGTTTGTGATGAATACCGAGCAGGAGATTCATCAGGCGTTTGCTGACTTTCAGTCGGGGCGGTTTGGGCAGATGTAAGCACACCCGCTATACCCCGGAGCGGCATTTCATGCGATCTTCCCGTCATTCGCCCTGGAGTCGCCTGGATGCCCTCACTTATCGCTGATCACCCGATGCTGTGCGCCTTGACGCTGATCTTTATCGACATCGCCGTGTGGCGCCTTATTTCCGCCAACCTCGCCAACTGGAAGCTGGCGGCGCGGTTGGTGATCTTTGCCGTGTTCAGTGCCGTGCTGTTCAACGACGGCATGAACCCCATGCAGCTCGCGCCCTATGCGGACAACACCGCCTTGCACCTGGCCGCCACCGCCTTGCAGATCGGCTGGTGGCTGTTCGCGGCGCGCACGCTGACGGTGTTGCTCGGGGCGGTGATGATGCAGCGGGTCGGGCACACCGGGCGGTTGTTGCAGGACTTGATGGGGGCGGTGATCTTCCTGATTGCGATCATTGCCGCCATGGCCTATGTGCTCGACTTGCCGGTCAAAGGCGTGCTCGCCACCTCCGGCGCGGTGGCGATCATCGTCGGCCTGGCGTTGCAAAGCACCTTGAGCGACGTGTTTTCCGGGATCGTGCTCAACACCACCAAGCCGTATCAGCTGGATGACTGGATCTCCATCGACGGCACCGAAGGCCGGGTGACGGACATCGACTGGCGCGCCACGCGCCTGCAAACCTCCCAGGGCAGCATGGCGGTGATCCCCAACTCCCTGGCGGCCAAGGCCAAGATCATCAACTTCTCGCGCCCGGCGGATATGTTCGGCCTGGCGGTCAGCCTGCAGGTCAGCCCCCATGCGCGTCCGCAAACGGTGATCGAGGCCTTGGAGCGGGCGATGCAAGGCTGCCGACCGCTGCTGGCCCAGCCGGCACCGAGCGTGGCGTTCAAGACCTCGGCAGCCGGCGGTGTCGAGTATGAAATCAGCGGGTTCGTGCCAGCCATGGCCCTCAAGCGCGAGGTGCGTAACCAGCTGTACGACCTGGCCTTCCGTCACCTCCAGGCGGCGGGCGTCGGCGTGTTGTCGGCGACCGAAAGCAGTGCGCCGCCGAGCCTGTCGGCGGCGCGCGCATTGCTTGAGCGCTCGTCGATTTTCTCCACCCTGCGCCAGGAAGAAAAAGACACCTTCAGCCAGAACATGACCCTGCACACCTACCGCAGCGGCGAAATGATCCTGCCGGCAGGGGAGGTGAGCGACCATTTGTTTATCGTCGAATCCGGCGTGGTCTCGGTGATGCTGACCAAGGCCGGGCACAAGTTCGAAGCCGGGCGCATGGGACCGGGCGAGGTGATCGGCGAGGCGGGGATCCTGTCGGACCAGGCGGCGCTGGCGGATTTCACCGCCAAGACGTCCTGCACCTTGTACCGCATCGAGAAGGAATACTTGAAACCGTGCCTGGACGCGCGCCACGACATCAGCGAAGCGATGAAGGCGCTGCTGGATTTCCGCCTGCACACCGCACAGACCTTGACCCAGGAAACGCCGGTGGTACCGGTCAAGAAAGGCTTCCTGCACTGGTTGCGCAAGCGCGGGTTGTAGCCGATCAAGGCGCCATGGCGATGCGGTAGCGCTGGTCGAAATCGTCCGCCAACTGCGCCAGCGTCACATCCCCCAAGCGCGCCAGCAACAACGACTGGGCCTGGTCGAAGGCGTCCGTCAGCGCGGCGTTAACCGCCTGTTCGACCAGGCATTCGGGGTGGTCGGTAGACAGGCCGATGGCGAATAGCGACGGCGTGCCCAGGGCGTTGTGAATATCCAGCAAGGTGATTTCACTCAAGGGTTTGCCCAGGCTCCAGCCGCCCTGGTGGCCTTTTTCCGAGCGTACATAGCCCTTTTCCTTGAGCAGCCCGAGCGTGCGCCGCACCACCACCGGGTTGGTGCCGAGCATCTGGGCAATGGTCTCCGAGGTCGCACGCTCTTCGTGGCGGCCCATATGGATCAGCACATGGAGCATGCGCGAAAGCCGGGTGTCGTTTCTCATCAATAAACCTCAGGTTGAATCCTGCCAAAGTATCGTTCGTAACCTGAAAAGTTGCGAGATGCTTGACGGCGTATTTTTACGTAACTTATGGTGTGTCGTGAGAGCGTTCGGACAACCGGATGCACCCAACACGGGGTCACCTTCATGATGTACGACGTCATTATCGTGGGCGGCAGCTATGCCGGCCTGTCAGCGGGCCTGCAGTTGGCGAGGGCGCGGCGCCAGGTGCTGGTAATTGATGCGGGGCAACGGCGCAACCGGTTTGCGGCCACTTCCTACGGCTTCCTCGGCCAGGATGGCCAGGCGCCGGAGACCATCGCCGCAGAGGGGCGCAGCCAGTTGATGGAGTATCCGACCGTCACCTGGGTACAGGGCAGCGTGATTGAGGCGACTGAGCAGGCGCCAGGTTTCGGCGTTCGCACCGAATACAACGGCACGTTTCACGGCAAACGCCTGATCCTCGCCACCGGCGTGGTGGACGAGTTACCCGCCATCGAAGGCCTCGAACAGCGTTGGGGCAAGCACGTATTCCATTGCCCTTACTGCCACGGTTATGAGCTGGACAAAGGCCGCATCGGCGTACTGGCAACCTCACCCTTGGCCATGCACCACGCGTTGATGCTGCCTGACTGGGGCACCACCACCTTGTTCTCCAATGGCGTGTTCACCCCGGATGCCGAGCAACAGGCGCAGTTGGATCGACGCGGGGTCGGCGTTGAAAACGGACCGGTACGGCGTATCGTCGGTGAGCGTGCCGACCTGGAACTGGTCGACGGCCGAGTGTTCAGCCTTGACGGTATCTTCACGATGTCGCGCTCCCGCATCAGCCCTTTGGCCGGGCAACTGGGCTGTGAGTTGGCCGACGGCCCCACCGGTCCTTACCTGCACACCAATGATCTGCGCCAGACCTCCGTTGCCGGTGTGTTTGCGTGTGGCGATGCCTCCCTTGCCGCCGGTTCCGTGGCGCTGGCCGTGGCAGAGGGGGTGCGCGCCGGGGTGGGCGCGCATTTTTCGCTGATCCAGGGGTGAGGCATACGTTGCCCATGCACCACGGGGCCAGGGTCTATTTGCTGTCGAGGAAACCCAGCAGCGCGGCATTGAACAGCGCGGGGTCTTGCAGGAACGCAAAGTGGCTGGTGTTCGGCAGGATCAACAGCCCGGCACCGGGGATGGTCGCGGCCATGTACTCGGTGTGTTCACGCTTGATCGCTTCGTCATGGTCGCCGTCGGCGATCAGGATAGGCGTCTTGATGCTCTGCAATTGCGCGTCGGTCCAGTTCGGTTGGCTGGCCCACATATGGCTGATCTGCTCGACAAACGCGCCGTACTCTCCAGGCGTCGGTGACAGCTTGGCGTACTCCTTGCCGGCGCGTTCGATAAAGGCGGCGAAGGTCGGATTTTTCTCGACGCCGTCCTTCACTCCCGCGGTCTGGGTGTTGGCGGCGAAGGCGAAGACTTTGCCGATACGGTCTGGGTGACGCAGGGCCAGGTCAATGCCGATGATCGCGCCGTCGCTCCAGCCGACGATGTCGGCGCGCGGGATGTTCAGGCTGTCGAGCACGGCCACCACGTCATCGGCCATCAGGTCATAACCGTAGGGTCTGTCATCCCGTGAACTGCGCCCGTGGCCGCGGCTGTCGATGCTGATCACGGTGTGCTTGGCGGCCAACGCCTTGACCTGGTGACCCCAGTAATCGGCGTTGGACAAGCCGCCATGCAGCAGCACCACCGGCGAGCCATGACCCGTGCGGGTGTAGTAGACCTTGATACCGTTGACAGCGGCGTAACCGGTCTTTGCACCGACCACGGGGGCGGGCGTCGGCGGCAGGGTTTCCCAGCGTTCAGCGGCGTGGGCGGTCGAGAACGACAACAACAGGCAGGCAACTGCCAACAGGCGACGTGACATGGCGATTCCTTTTTGCAGTGATCTATCAAAAGGGAGCAGGCTCTGAACTCTAGCATCGCGCCAGGCACGGTAAATACGCATTTTTGTCTATCAAAAACGGCGGTTTGAAAGAAACAAATGCAGTTATATCAATGCAATAAAGCCGTCTAAGCCAGGCAGGGGCATTTTTTTCAATACCACCATGGCATTGCCCTCTACCGTGGTTCCTTCGTCACTTGTTCGAATAAAAAGGAGCTGCAATGAGCTTGATCATTTCCATGGCCGCCTTCGCCCTGGCCACCTCCATCACGCCGGGTCCGGTCAATGTGGTTGCGCTGAGTTCGGGGGCGCGCTTCGGCTTTGTCGCCAGCCAGAAACACGTGTTCGGCGCTGCGGTGGGCTTCACGCTGCTGTTGGTGTTGATCGGCCTGGGCTTGCATGAAGTGCTGGTGCGCTGGCCGATATTGACCCAGTTGATCCAGTGGGGTGGGGTGGTCTTCCTGCTGTACATGGCCTGGAAGCTGGCGGTGGACGACGGCCGCCTGGACGCCGAGGGCACCGCCACGGCGCCGTCGATGCTCTATGGCGCGGTCATGCAATGGCTCAACCCGAAGGCCTGGCTGGCGTGCGTGGCGGGGATGGGCTTGTTTGTGGCGCAGGGCGATGCCGCGCAGGTCTGGCTGTTTGCGGCGATCTACCTGGTGATCTGCTACCTGTCGGTGGCGTGCTGGGCCTACGCGGGAACCTTTTTGCGCCGCTATCTCGGCGATGCTCGTGGCGTGAGGCTGTTCAACCGTTCAATGGCCGGGTTGCTGGTGGCCAGTGTGGGTTATTTATTGCTGGCTTGAGCAGCTCACGGTATTGCCCCGGCGTGGCGGCGAAATGCTGTTTGAACGTGCGCTGGAAATGCGCCTGGTCGGCGAAGCCTGCGGCCAGGGCCACGTCGGCGATCAGCTCGCCCTGGCGCAGTTGGGTGCGGGCGAACTGGATGCGCCGGTTCACCAGGAAGGCATGCGGGGTCAGCCCGTAATACTGCTTGAACGCGCGGATCAGATAAGACGGCGACAGCTCTGCCGCCAGGCAGATGTCTTCCAGTTTCAGCGCCTCGGTGCAGTGTTCGCGGATGTATTCAGCGGCGCGCTCGAGCTTATGGTTGACCTCACGCACGGGGGCCGGCGACGGGTTCAGGCGCTGCTGTACCTCACTGAAGTAGCTCACCAGCGCGCTCTGTTTGTGCAGGAGCTCGGCGTGCTCATCCAACAGGATTGCGTACAGTTCGATCAAGCCGTTGTACAGCGCGCTGTCGCGTGTGTGCGGCGTGGTGAACGGGCGGTAGCCCTGATCGGTGCTGAAACCCAGCTGATGCTGTAAGTCGGTCAACCAGGGCGTGTCGAGGTAGAGCATGTGATACGACCAGGGCTGGTCGTGGATTGGGTTGCACGCGTGCACATCGCCGGGGTTCATCAACACCACGGTGCCGGCACTGATCTCGAATGTCTGCGCACCGTAGTGGTAATAGCTGCGGCCGGTGGTGATCGCACCGATGGAAAAGTGCTCGTGCGCGTGACGGGTATAGGTGACCTTGCGCCCGTCGGCGATGGTGCGGGCCTCGATAAAGGGCAGGTTGGGGTCGCGCCAGAAGCGTGGCGAATCCGCAGGGTGAGCAGTGACGTTCAGCGACATGGCAATGGTTCCATCCCGAGCAGGGGCGAGGCGTAATCATTACACAGCCTTGCGTTGAATCACCATGCCGGCGAGTTATGCATGCGGTATCACCCGTTTACCGACGTGCTCGTTCCTCGGGTCGTATCGGCCGGCAGTAGGTGGCTGAAACCAGCCACCGGGACAAGAGGTTGCGGCTGGCAGCGGGATCAGAAATCCCAGCGTGTCGCCAGTTGCAAGCTGCGCGGTTCGCCGTAGAAACCGGTGCCGAAGTTGCCAAGGCCGGTGTAATACTTTTTGTCGAACAGGTTCTTCATGTTCAGTGTGGTGCTCAGGTGCTCATTGAAGCGATAGCGAGCCATGACATCCACCAGATAGTAGCTGTCCTGGGTAATGCGCGCGTTGTGGCCGAAATTGACCGTGTCATTCGGGTCGGGCTGGAACACATTGCCGAAGAATTCACTCTGCCAGTTCACGCCGCCGCCCACGGTGACGTTCTCCAATGCGCCGGGCAAACGGTAGGTGCTGAACAGGCGCACCACCTGCTGCGGCGTGGTGGTTTGCAACACCGAGCTGTAGACGTAGCCGTCATTGGCATCGCGGGTGTGCTGGTAGGTATAGCCGGCCGAGAGGTTCCAGCCGTCCAGCACTTCGCCCGACAGTTCCGCTTCAAAGCCCTTGGTCGTGGCCCCGGCAATCGGGCGATACACCGAGTCGGTCTCGAAGCCCGAGACATACTCGGCCACGTTGTCCTGCTCGATACGGAACGCGGCAACGCTGGCATTCAGGCGGCCGTCGTAAAACGCCGCCTTGAGCCCGGCTTCATAGGTGTTGCCCTCGATCGGGTCGAGCAGCTTGCGGTCGGCGTCCTTGCTGGATTGCGGACGGTAGATCTGGGTGTAACTGGTGTACACCGACCAGGTGTCGTTGAGGTCGTAGACGATCCCGGCGTAGGGCGTGACCACGCCGCTCTGGCGGTAGGTGGTGTGGTTGTCGGGCTTGGCCGGGTCGTAGAAGTCGGTGCTGTCGGTGCCGCTGAACGTGCTCACGCGGGTGCCGAGGATCACCGACAGGTCATCGGTGGGTTTCAGGCGCGTGGCCAGGTAGGCACCGGTCTGGCGCTGCACGATATCGTTCTGGCCGCTGCGCGGGATGTCCGGTTTGGCGTATTCGCCGTGCCAGTCGAAAATGCTGCCGCCCACCGGTGGGTAGATCGAGCCGTACACCGGCACGTCCTGTTTCGAGCGGGTGGCCATGAAGCCCATGATCAATTCGTGCTCACGGCCAAACAGGCTGAACGGGCCGCTGAGGTTGACGTCCAGGGTGTTCTGCACCTGATCGCCCTTGTACTTGCCCATGAACATGTACATGTTCTCGCCGCTGACTGGGTCCGGGTTGCCGCCGCTGGCCGAGGCGAGCAGGGTGTCGTGCTGGCTGCGCTTGCGGTCGAGGCTGACCTTGAGCGACCAATCATTCGCCAGCGTGTGCTGCACCGAGGCGAAGAGCGTCTGGTTGTTGAAGTCGCGACGGCTCCAGTCGGCGGCCGGGTTGAACGAACGCGAGAAGTGTGTGCGTGAGCCGTCGCTGAAGTACATCGGGAACCCGGTCCAGCTGGCGCCACGGGAGCGCGTGTCCTGCTGGTCGATGCCGAACGTCAGCAGGGTATCGGGCGTGAGGTCGGCCTCAAGGATGCCGTAGGCGATGTCCTTGGTGTGCTGGTAGTGGTCCAGGTACGACTGGCGGTCCTGGTACACGCCGACAAACCGCCCGCGTACATTGCCGGACTCCGTCAGCGGGCCGGAAATATCGCCTTCGGTGCGGTAATTGTCCCAGGAACCGAAGGTCTGGGTCACCGAGGCCTTGAACGTCGGCGTGGGTTTTTTGCGGATCAGGTTGACCGTGGCCGAAGGGTCGCCGGTGCCGCTCAGCAGGCCGGCCGAGCCCTTGATGATCTCCAGGTGGTCGTACACCGCCATGTCGGTGCTGGTGGTGCCGTAGTCATACACGCCGTCGTAGGTGGAGTTGACGCCGTCGTACTGGAAATTGGTGATCGGCAGGCCACGGCTGGAGAACTCCCAGCGCTCACTGTCGTAGTTCTGCACGCTCACGCCAGGGGCGCGGCGCAGGGTGTCGGCGATGCTGTTGGTGCCCTGGTCGTCCATTTGCTGGCGGGTGATCACGGTGACCGATTGCGGGGTTTCACGCATCGACAGCGGCAGGCCGGTGGCCGAGGCCATGGAGCCGGTGGTGTAGGCGTGGGTGTCTTCGGTGGTCGCGCCCAGGTCCTGGCCGGAGATCGTCGTGGCGCCCAGTTCCAGCGTGTCGCTGTCAGCCGGGATCAGCGCCAGCACGTAGCTATTGTTGCCTTGGGGCAGGGCCTGCAGACCGCTGCCTTGCAACAGGCGCTGCAAGCCGGCCGCCGGGGTGTAGCTGCCATTCAAGCCAGGGCTGGTCTTGCCCGCGGCGAGGCTATTGTGGCCGGCGATGAAAATGCCCGACTGCTCGGCAAAGCGGTTCAACACACTGACCAGCGAGCCGGCGGCGATGCGATAAGAGCGCGCGGCTTCCTGGGTCGAGGGCGAGTCGGCGGCCTGCACCATCGGCGCGCCGAAGCAGAACAGCGAGGTGGCCAGCGCCAATGGGCGCAGCGCGAAGCGAGCAGGTTGCGACATGGATGTTTCCCTTTGGATAAAATCGATCGGCGAATTGAAGCGTCTGCAGGGTTAACCGAACGAGTTGTAGGAAAGGGAACTGTCGATTGAAAGTTTTTTTACTTTGGCCTGACCGTAGCCCACCACGGCATCAGCCGGTCGACCCTCACCGGCAGGGCGGCTTGCAGCAGATGCAATGCGTGGTCGCTGTCCATCAGTGGGAATGAGCCCATCACGGGCAGATGGGCCACTGCCGGGTCACAGCCCAGGTGGCCGGGGCGATAACGGTTGAGTTCGGCGATCAACTGCCCCAGCGGCAGGTTATCCGCCAACAGCACGCCACGGCTCCAGGCCTCGCGCGCCGGGGAGGCCGATGCGGTGGGCGTGAAGCCGTCGCGGGTGAATGACACTTGCTGGCCCGCTTCGAGGATGCGCACGTGCTGGTCTTGGGTGGTGACCTGCACCCGGCCTTCGAAGACGTTCAGCTGGGTGTGATCGTTGCCTTGCAGCACGCTGAAACGGGTGCCCAGCGCTTGCATGCGGCCGTGCTCGGTCTCGACCAGGAACGGCCGCGTGGCGTCCTTGGCCGTGTCGATCAACACCTCGCCAAAGCGCAGGTGCAGCAAGCGTTGTGCCACATCAAAACGCACATCCAGCGCGCTCAACGCGTTCAGCCACACATGGCTGCCGTCGGCCAGCAGCGTATCGCGGGTCTCGCCGCTCGTGGTCGCGTAGTCCGCGCTCCAGCCGCCCACCCGCCGGGGCAGGGCGGTGTTGCGCCAGGCGCCCCAGGCCAGCGTCGAACCGGCGCACAGCACCAGCAGGGTCTTGAGCGTCTGGCGCCGCGAGCTGCGCAAGGCGCGGCTGGCGCCATGGGCTTGTTCCTGCAGCGGGGCAAACCGTTGGCTCACCCGCTGCACATACTGCCAGGCCGCCAGGTGTTCGGGGTTTTGCGCGACCCAGGCCTGCCAATGCAACTGCTCCAGCGCACCGCCTTGATCCTGCAGGCGCACATACCATTGCGCGGCCTGCTCCAGGCTGGCGTGGCTGAGCTTGCCCGGCGTGTTCATTGCACCAGCATCCCGTCGAGTTCGGCTTCCAGGATCGCGCAGTGCAACAGGGCCTGGGCCATGTACTTCTTGACCATGCGCTCGCCCACACCCAACTGCTCGGCGATTTGCTTGTAGGGCAGGCCATGCAACTGGGCGAGCAGGAAGGCTTCGCTGACCTTCTTCGGCAGACGCGCGAGCATGGCGTCCACCTCCACCAGCGTCTCGACGATGATTGCCCGTTGCTCCGGCGACGGGTGCAGCGCTTCCGGCCGCTCGGCCAGGGTTTGCAGCCAGGCGCGTTCGAGCTGGCGACGGCGCCAATGGTCGATGCACAACCCGCGTGCGATGGTGGCCAGGTACGAGCGTTGGCGGACGGGGTCGGTCTCGGCCGGGGGGCGGCTGAGAATCCGGATAAACGTGTCATGGGCCAGGTCGGCGGCATCCCAACGGTCGTTCAAGCGCCGGCGCAGCAGGCCGAGCAGCCAACGGTGGTGGGTGCCGTAGAGGTGGGTAAAAGAGGTCGACACACTGCCCGTCCAGCTCAAAAAAGCGCGCAAATAAGAATTGGTCGCGATTAAAGCAAAGCGTTGCGCCGTGCGCAAATGATATTGGTTTGCAATCGTCCGGGTCTGCCTGTGCGCATTCAGGCTAAAACCGCGGCGTGTCCCGTTTGAGCCTGTCGACACGACGGACCGCTGCATCCCTCGTCGACTGTCACAGCGGTTTAGACAAAAACACCCGGCTGCTGCCCGCCGGTTCGCAGGGCACTTCACCGAATTTTACCCAGCCATGTTTCTCGTAAAACCCCGGGGCCTGGAAGCTGAGGGTATAGAGCACCGCATGGCGACAGCCACGGCGGCGGGCTTCGTTTTCGAAGGCTTGCAGCAACTCGCTGCCCAAGCCCGAACCACGCAGGTGTTCGGGCAGGTGGAAGAGGTCGAGGAAGGCCATGCCCAGCGTGGTTTTACCGGTGATGCCGCCGACGATCTGTGAGGTGTCGGGGTCTTTGATCAGCACCGTCAGCGGCTGGCGATCGTTGAAACCGGTGATGGCCTCGTTGAACGCCGCGAGGCTGCTGCCGAGGAGGTGCTCGGCTTCGGTGTTGGGTTGGTCGCTGATTTCTATCCGGTGTGGCGTCATCATAGGGCTTCTCGATGGGTACCTTTTGGGCAGAAGGGGGCGGATAAGTACCGCCCCTCATCGCCGGTTGCCTTAAGCGCGCTGCCATCCTCCCATATCATCGGCCCTGATCTCGAAATCTATCGCCTCGCGGTAAGGATCGCCAAGCGGCATAGGCCGGCCGTTGCCAGAGGCCTGGGTGGGTTGCCAGGTTTGCGTGTTCGGATCGAATACTTCTGCATCCTCCCCGGCCGTCTGGTCGAGAGGGTTGTGCCGTGGATGGTCGTTATCGATCCGGTCTATGTTGAAGGCCGGGGGCATCGGAGCGTAGGGCGAGAAACCGTTGATTGAAGACATGACTGCACCTCTTTGATAGGCAATTGAAGGCCCGCCAGACGCTGGTTCGGCGGAGTGCTTCGCAGGCTACCGAGGCCTTCAGAGGCATTCAACGAGGTGTTTTGGGGTGGATGTAACGGGTTAAAACCGGCTCTGAGCACATTCATAACATCAGCTGCCTGGCTGTCAGGCGAAGTCTGTGTTCGCTCGCGATGTTTCAGGTTTTGCGTCAGAAAAGGCGACGCCGATCCGGTTTTTGCTTATCGGCAGACAGCAGCCGGTTGAACCGGATGCCCACCGTTAGATGTCTAGACACATAAATCAGGCCACAACGGTGACCGTCTAAAGCGCCATCACCATTTCATGCCACGCCATCCCGCCGTGATCGGAAGGCGAAGGTCGGGTGTATTGATAGCCCATGCGCTCGTACAGGGACACATGCTGTTCCTTGCACATCAAATGAATCGTCTGCTTGCCCAACGTCCGCATGCGGGCCACAAACTCAGTCATCAATACCTTGGAATACCCTTTGCCCTGATGCGCCGGATCGACCACCACCGACATGATCACCACATTCGGCGCCTCGGCCGAATGGCCCACCAACTCCTTGAACGCCTCGTCCGACATCACCACATCATGGGCACAGCCGCAGTTGATGAAACCCACTACCTCACCGTCGGCCTCCAGGATCAAAAAACCTTGCGGGTATTGCGCAATCCGCGTGGCGATCTTTTCCAGGGTCGCGGCTTCGTCGCCTTCGTAGGCACTGATCTCGATTTCAAAGCAACGGGCGGCGTCGGCGGGGAGGGCGTTGCGGAAGCTGAGGGCGGGCATGGTATTTCCTGAGGCATTAAGCGAAGGCCACATCATAAAGAAACATCACTTGCCTGGCACTGAAACGCTATCTTCGGTGGGCGCTGTCGAATCGTCGCACCGTCCCGTTGGACTGCTCAGCAGTCCCATTTTTGGGGCTGCTTCGCGGCCCAACGGGAGCAAGCTCCCTCGCCACAGGTAAAGTGTTCGCCCTTGACTGACTCGCATTAGGTCAATCCCGCTCCCACAAGGTTTCACGCCATGCCCAGCATTCGCATCATGACCCCGACCGACTACGACGCCGTTCTCCACCTCATGCAACATACCCCCGGTATCTCCCTGCGCGACGCCGACTCCCGTGACGCCACCGAGCGTTATCTTGCGCGCAACCCTGGCTTGAGTTTTGTCGCCGAAGCCGAAGGCCGGTTGATCGCTTGCGTAATGTGCGGCCACGACGGGCGTCGTGGTTACCTGCAGCATTTGCTGGTACTGCCGGACTATCGTCGCCAGGGTATTGCGCAGGCGCTAACGCAACGCTGCCTCGACGCACTGGCGTCGTTGGGTATCCACAAATGCCACCTCGACGTGTTCAAGACCAACACCCACGCCGCCCGCTATTGGCAAGGCCAGGGTTGGAACCTGCGCACCGATATCGACCGCTATTCCTTCACCCGCCCCGGTGACGAAAACGCCTAGGGGCATGCGTTAATAGGGCGATGATTTCATGGAAGGAAATTGACATGCTGGAGATCAAACGGGCCACCTCGCAGGATGCCCAAATAGCGTTCGACATCCGCTTGCGGGCCATCCGCAGCCAATGCATTGGCGCCTATACGCACGAGCAAATGATGATGTGGACGCGGGGTAAAGCCGAAGACGGCTACAGCACCCTGATGGATAAACTGTTTTACCTGGGCTGGGTGCAGGGACAGCCGGTAGTCACCGGAATGCTTGACCTGGACAACCACGAAGTGGGCGCACTGTTTGTATTGCCTGGGTTTACCGGCTGCGGATATGGCAAGGCGATGCTTGATCATCTTGAGAATGTTGCGCGGGAACTGGCTATTGAAGAGGTGGTGCTGGATGCGACCTTGAACGCAGCGGGTTTCTATCGGGCGTGCGGGTATGTGGGGGATGAGCAGGCGATTTATCACTCGCCCTCGGGGTTGGCGTTGGCGTGTATTGCAATGACAAAACCACTGAACAGCAGTGCAGGCAGGATACCTGTATCCCACAAAAGCGCTTGATCTGTGTCTATCGCCCGCTGCTCCAAGTGGCTAGCCTCAAGCCCCGTTAAACAACCACCGAGCCCGACATGGATCTGACTGCCGTCCCCTTTGGCACCACCGACTGGTCCACGGTCGAACCTGTGATTCACCCAGGTGTCACCGGCAACGCGCTGTGGCGCACCTGCCACTTCGGCACTACCCGCGTGCGCATGGTCGAATACACCCCCGGCTACCTGGCGGATCATTGGTGCTGGCGAGGGCATGTGCTGTTGTGCCTGGAAGGCCAATTGCACACGGAACTGGAAGATGGCCGCCAGTTCATCCTGACGGCCGGAATGAGTTACCAGGTGGGCGATGACATGGAAGGCCATCGTTCATCGACGAGCGTTGGGGCGAAGCTGTTTATTGTCGATTGAGGTGGCGAGCAGTGTGGCGAGCAGTGCATCAGTGCATCTTGCTGTGGTCCATCCCATCCAGGCCACGCGCCGGCGCGTTCACTTCAATCGCCTGTTTCTCACCCTTGGCGTTTTGCACGGTCAGGGTCAGCGGCACCTGGTCGCCTTCCTTGATCTGGCCCGTCAGGCCCATCAGCATCACGTGGTAACCGTTGGGGTCGAGGGTCACCGCTTTGCCCGCAGGCAGGGCCACCGAGTCCACCGGGCCCATGCGCATCACGTCGTCCTTCATGCTCATTTCATGGATCTGCACGTCCTTGGCCACCGGCGAGGTCACGCTCAGCAACTGGCTGTCGGTGTCGGCGGTGACGGTCATGAACGCACCGCTGGACGGTTGGCCCGGCACGCTGGCGCGCACCCACGCGTCGGTCACTTGCACCTGGGCGCTGGCGTGCGCCGCAAGGCCCAGCAGGGTCATGCCGATAAGGGTGCGTTTGAGGTGTTGAACGGCAGTCATTAGCAGACCTCCATGACGGTGAGCAGGTCTTCTGCGCACTCTTTAGCGGTAAGGGATGCCTGCAGGCCCAGGCGCAGGTTGCCACGCGTATCGAACACGAAACTGGTGGCTGTGTGGGACAGGGTGTAGGTGTCGCCGGCGGGGATCTTTTCATAAAAGATCCCGAACTCCTTGGCGGCGGCGGCGATTTCTTCCGGGGTGCCGTACAGCGCTTCGAAGCTGGGGTCGAAGGCCTTGACGTACCTGTCGAGGATCTCTGGCGTGTCGCGCTCCGGGTCCAGGGTGATAAACACCACTTGCATGATTTCACCGTCGCGGCCCATCAGCTTCTTGGCCTGGGCGGCGCGCGCCAGGGTGGTCGGGCACACGGCCGGGCACTGGGTGAAACCGAAGAACACCACCGGCATCAGGCCTCGGAACGAGCTCAGGGTGACGGTTTCGCCGGCGGTGTTCTTGAGCTTGAAGGTGCGGCCCATGATCTTGTCGCTCAAGTCCTTGCCGTACTTGAAATTCAGCTTGGGGCTGTAGTCACAGCCGCCCAGCAGGCCGCCCAGGCCCAACAGGCCCATACCGGTCAGCACTTTGCGGCGGGTGAATAACGTACTCATCAACGGTGCATCCTGTGAAACGCCTGCATTGCTCTGGATCGACACATCAGGCTTTGAGGGCGCCCAGTCTACCAACCCTGGGAAGCGCACGTAATCTGCGACGTTCTGCCACAGGGGCATGCCGCGCTTCATCCTTTTGCGGCGCTGGTGGTAGAGTCGCCGCCATGAAATTGAGCCACCCCGACCGTTCGCTGATCGCCTGGGCCCTGTACTTCTGCGTGCTGATGAACCTGTTCGCCTGCGGTTTGGGGCATGGGCAGATGACGGGGCAGGCACTCAATGGCATCGGCGGGGCGTTCTGTTCGGTGGACGGCAAGCAGGCGCCACTTTCCGACAAAGGGTTGGGCAGCCCGGCTTCCAGCAACATCTCGAACTACTTTGCCTGCCCGGTATGCAACGCCGTGACCGTTGCGCTGGTGTTCCTGATCGGCCTCGCCTGGCTGCTGGGCCTGGGGCAAACCCCGCGCCCGGCCCATGAACGGCGTAACAAGGCGCCGCCGCGATACCTCTGGCCCTCGGCCAACCCCCGCGCATCCCCCGCATTCTGACGTGTGCCTTGGGCCTCCTGAGACCAGGAGGCGTTCTATCGTCACGACTGTGAGTACATTTCATGCACCCCTTATTGCCTGCAGGCGCCTGCCGCCTGGTCAGCAAGGCGTCCCGTCGTCTGCGCGCGGAACCCACGCCGCCGGACTACCCCAGCAACTCGCGTAGCTTCGTGCATCTGGATGCACGCCTGCTGCCGTATTGGCACAGCCTGTTCGACCTCTGCCCGGCGCTGCTAAAACTCGACCCGCCCGAGGGCCTGAACCTGTTCCGCAGTTTCATGACTTGGGCGTATCGCAACCGTCCGCCGTTGGATTGGACCTATCACCTGAACGTCTGTCGCTGGCTGCTGGGCTCGCCGTACCGTGCGCAGATCGACGATGAACCGATCGAGGCATTCATGGCCGCTGCGGCTGCCGGATGGGTCAATGCCGATCAGAGTGAGGCCCATGGCGTGGTGCTGGCCTGGCAGGGCATGCGCGTATTCGATTGGAAAGGCGCCCCGTTCAAGGACACCGAACATCAGGTGCTGCCGGCGCCGTTATGGGATTTCGCCTGGTGCCCGTTGACAGACCGAGGCGAATTCAGTGGTTGGTTGCGCGTGCCATGAGAGGCGCTTGATCGACATCAAGGTCGCTCGGCGTGCGGGCCTGCATTAGTGGGCTCCCCACGGCGGGCCCTTCTGCGAGGCCATCATGCTTTACCTGCTGTTTTTGCTGGCTCACCTGTTCGCGGCGCTGATCTTTATCGGCACGGTGTTTTTCGAAGTACTGATCCTCGCCGCCAGTGTGCTGCTGCACTTGAGCCTGTTCGCCCACATGGTCGCGATTGTGCTGTTGGCCAAAAGCATGTTTTACCTCAGCGGGTAAAGCCCTTGATGCATATCAAGGTGCGCCGTGGCGTCGCACCGGACAATGACGGACCGTCGCCGGCCCCGGAGCCCGTCATGCACACCGTCATTCCTCTCGTACGTGCGCGCCACGATCAAGGTGTACTGGACCCGAATGAGCAGGCCGATGTCCGCAGGTTTCACGCGGGCATCGGCTCCCTCGACGTATTGCGTGCATTGCGCAGCAGTCGCCAACGGCAACGCCCGCTGGCCTTGACCCTGCACTGGCCGGCCAGCACCCCCAGCGATGCTTACCGGCGCAGCCTGGCCCAGGAGATTCATTTGATCGGCTGCCACCTCGGCAGCCGCCAGCCGGTGGACTACCTCCAGTGGCGCGGGGCAGCGCCGATTGGCGATGTGCAAGCGCTCATGACCCCTCTGCTTGAACGTTTGCACTTCCATGAGCATGACCGCGGCGACTACGGCATCGACCTCGACCCTCGCCACACCGATTGGGCCGGCGTCGGCCTGCTGCGCGACCTTGGGTTCAACCGCATGTGCATTGGTGTGCCCGATGCGCGTGCCGAGGATGCCTATTCCCAGGCGTACTACCGCGACCCGGCGCCGATCCAATCGTTGATCGATGCGGCGCGCACCTTTGACTTTCGCTCGGTCAGTGTCGACCTGGGCTATGGGAGCGCCTGGCAGACCTTGGCCAGTTTCGAGCTGAAACTGGCCAGCCTGATCGCCCTGGAACCGGACCGCCTGCAGGTGTTCGACTACGCCCGGCCGCCAAGCCGTTACCTGGCGCAATCGCCCTCGGCGCTGTGCAACGCGGCGGATAAAACCGCCATGCGCCAGCTGTGCTACGAACACCTGGACGCAGCGGGTTACCACTACATCGGCCTGGGCCAGTTTGCCCGTGGCGACGATGACCTCACCCAGGCCCAGGAGCGCGGTCGGCTGAGTCGCACCTGCGAAGGTTTTACCCTGCACGGTTACTGCGACCATATCGGGCTGGGCCTGGGCGCCATCAGCCAGATCGACACGCTGTGCGCGCAGAACGCCACGGACGAACATGTCTACGCACAGGCGTTGGAGAACGGCCAACTCGCCACCTGCCAGGGCTGGCAACGCGACGCGGGCGATGCACTGCGCGACTGCGTAGTGGAACGCCTGGCCTGTGACCTGGAACTGGACATCCAGGGCATCGAGCGGCGATACGGCGTGATCTTTGCACGCTACTTCTCATCGATCTGGCCGCTGCTGGAAGAGTGGAACCGTGATGGCCTGATTGAATTGTCGGCACAGTTCCTGTGTGTCCTGCCAGCCGGGCGTACCCAGGTGGATAGATTGTGCCGGTTGTTCGAAGCGCCCTAGCAGGCCTCATCAGTGGCCCAGATGCTCAGCAGCACGTAATGCCGTGGTGAGGCAGCAAGCTCCCTCGCCACGGGTGGGGGGCTCCCTTTAGAGCATCAGCTGCCTGAACGGGGTTTTTCCTGGGGGGCTTTTTGGCGGTCGACAGGCTTAGCTGTTTTGGCCGGCTGCTTGTCGGGCACTTTGGTTTTCTTGGCGCTGTAGGAGGGGCTGCTGGGGTAGGTCCCCGGCGGCAGGGCGGAACCGGCGGCGCTGTCACCGTTCAAGGCGTTGGCGGCAGGCTCGGGGTTATCGCCGAAGGCGGCGAGGGCAGGGCCGGTGAGCAAGGCTGACAGGCCGACGATAAGCAAAATCCTTTGGGACGATGTGGTCTTCATGACGCAATCCCCTATCGTGATGGATCAAAAGCCTGGAAAACCTCCAGGCTCTGGTCATGCCGCGATCAAGCCGCCATTGGCTTGGTCGACTGCGACTTTTTATGCGCTGCTTTCATGGCTTCCATCTCAGCGCCCAACTCTTCAAGCAACGCCTTGCCCAGCAGTTTTTTAGCCTGCGGGAACATGTCGGTTTCCTCTTCTTCAATATGGTGCTCGAGCAGCTCCTTGACCACTTTGACGCGGCCGGAAAACTCGGTTGTCGACGGCTCGGTCTGTTTCAGGTCCGGTAGCACCAGGGCGTCGACGGTGCGGTGCTCTTCCTTGGCCTCGTGGTACATGATGTCTTGTTCCTTGCCGCCCGCCTTCCGGAAGGCCGGGTAGAGGATTTCTTCTTCCAGCTTAGTGTGCAGGCTGATTTCCGCTTCGAGCTTGGCCAGCAGCTCAGTGCGCTTTTTAACCCCGCGCTCGGTGGACTCACTCAGTTGAGTCAACAGGGCCTTCACGCGTTCGTGGTCGGCTTTGAGCAGGTCAATGGCATTCATGGGTGACACCTCACGGGAAAACTCAGGGCGCGTCGACATGCACGCCTCGTCCAGTGGAGTAGTGCATCAGTTGTACCAACTTGAGCTTTTTGAAATCGTGTTGTAATTCAATGGGCTACCGATGATGAGCAACAGTGCCTGTCGTGCAGGTTGCATGGTGGGCCCCCAGACGCGTTGCATTCCACCACGTCGGAAAATTTTAATGAACCCTCGGCGCAGATGCTTGACCTAACGCATACGACCTAGGAGGTGAAGCATGGAAATTCAATATATCTGGATCGGCTTGGCGGTGATTCTGCTGCTGTTGGAATTGTGGGCAATCAATGTCGTCCTGCGCAGCACCGGGGGCTGGGAGACTAAGGGGCTGTGGCTGGTGATTCTGATCTTTGTGCCGCTGCTTGGCCTGATCGCCTGGGCGATGTTCGGGCCTAAACGCGAGATGCCGGAGCAGCGTAAGAGTTAATCCATAAGTGAAAAAAAACAGGCGCCATCGAGGCTAATACCAGTCAGTTAAGGGCAAACACTGTACCTGTGGCGAGGGAGCTTGCTCCCGTTGGGCCGCGAAGCGGCCCCAGCACTTTGTTTAAAAAGGCTGGGACTGCTGCGCAGTCCAACGGGAGCAAGCTCCCTCGCCACAGGTTATTTTTTACCCTTTCTACGTCTTAACGGACTGGCATTACGCCATCGAGGCGCCTGTTTTCGTTCAGCGGCGTTATCAACCGGCGACGGCCTTGGCAATCGCCTGGTTGAAGGCCGGCAGGTCATCCGGCGTGCGCGACGTAATCAATGTCCAACCGTTGGCCTGGCATTCCTTGACCTCGGCATCGACCCACCCAGCCGCGCCGGCGTTTTCCAGGTCAATGCGTACGCTTTTGTAGGAGGTGAGGGTTTTGCCCTTGATCACGCCGGCGTCAATCAGCGCCCACGGGCCGTGACAGATCGCCGCCACGGTTTTACCCGCTTTGACGAACTCATTGATCAGCTTCAACGCGGTCGTATCTTGACGCAGAGTGTCGGCGTTGACGGTGCCGCCGGGGATCACCAACGCATCGAAATCCGCACCCGAGAGCTCGGACAGTTTGGCGTCGGACTCTACGGTCTGGTCCTTCTCGGTGTCGCCGACGAAGGTTTGGGTGGTGCCGCCATCGCTGGAGCCGTGTGTCACCGTCGCGCCATAGCCACGCAATGCTTCCAACGGTTTGAGCAGTTCGTCGCGCTCGATGCCGGTGTTGGACGTGATGACCAGAATCTTTTTGCCGTTGAGGTGTGAACTCATGATCGAGTGTCTCCTGATGGGTGAAGGAAAGAGGCGATATGGGAGAGTTGATTGGGCTCAGGAGGCAAAGGTTTAAATTAATTTGCGCTTATTTCTTGGACGGTTGGCGCGCGCAATTTCCTTGAACTATCCAAATTCACTGAGTTCTGCTGAACACCTGCCCGCGTTTTTTTCGTGGGCCTTCAATGACTTGGAGATAGACCATGACCACCGACAAAACCCCTGCGCCGATCAGCTCTGAAGAGGCTCAAAAAGGCACGGAAAAACCCGCCAAGGGCCAGACCCTGGAACGCCCGAACCCGAAGACCGAAACCGTCGATAAAGTCCTCACGCCCACCTCGATCAAAGACATCGAACGCCAGACGGATGCGATCAACGAACAGGCCGCCAAGGCCGAGCGCAAGCTGGGCCACTGAGCATGGCCCGTGCTATCAGCGCCTCGGAGTTGGGCATTGAACTCAAGCCCGACGATGACGCCAGCCTGTTCAAGTGGTTTGTGGCCAGTTTCCTGATGGGCAAGCGCATCCAGGCACCGATTGCCGCGCAGGCGTACAAGGTGATCGTCGAGGAGGAGGGGCGTGACACTGCGCGCAAGTTGCAGCATTGCACCTCGCGGGAATTGGTCACGATGCTGGGGCGTGCCCATTACGTGCGCTATGACGAAACCACCGCGCAGCGCCTGTTGGATCTGAGTGCCAAATTGAACGCTGAGTACGCCGGTCGGATCACGCGGATGCGCAGTGCCAGCGAAGACCGTGAAGCCTTTGAAAAACGCCTGGGCGAATTCGAAGGCGTGGGGCCTAAAACCATCGAGATTTTCATGCGCGATGCAGCCAAGGTGTTGCGCTGGTGAAGGGTGCCGTCAGTCCAGGGCCGACACACTACTGTTTTGCTCACTCAACCTCTACCCGCAGCACCTCCAACCCTAATTGCTCATACGCCTCCACACTCGGCACGTGCCACTCGGTAATCAATGTGTGAATGCGGCTGCACGGCGCCACCACAAAGGGTTCCACCGCGCCGAGTTTGTCGGCCATGGTCACCGCCACCACGTGGGAGGCGCTGTCGAGCAGGGCTTGTTTGACCGCCACTTCATCAAAATGCAGCGAGCTGATACCGACTTGCGGGTGCAGCGCGCAGACACCGGTAAACAGCAGGTCGGCCTTGATGCTCTGGATCATGCGCACGGTCTCTTGGCCGCTGGTGGAAAGGGTCGCCGGGTTGAGTTGGCCACCCGTCAGTATCACCTTCACATCGGGATGGTCGGCCAAGGCGATCGCGATCATGGGCGACGGTGTGACCACGGTCAGGCGCATTGAACGGGGCAATGACTGGGCGATCTGCAACGTGGTGGAGCCGGAATCGAACAGCACGATCTGGCCCTCTTCCACGCGTTCAGCGGCCAGTCGTGCGAGGCGGCGCTTGGCCTCGTTGGTCTCGCCGACACGGGTGAAGAAGTCTTTGCCGGTGTCCTTCGGTCGGGGCAGGGCGCCGCCGTGCACACGTTGCAACAGGCCGGCGGCAGCGAGCTCGCCGAGGTCACGGCGAATGGTGTCCTGGGACACGGCGAAGTGTTCGACCAATTCCGACGCGGTAACTTTTCCGTCGCGTTCCAGCAGCAACAGGATCTTTTGTTTGCGCAAAGAAGGCAGGTCGATGGCGTGATGAGTGTTATGCATTGTTTTGCGTCTTTATGCGGGTTTGTGCGAGATTAGACGCGCACCGATATAAACGCAATGGCTGGTTGCACGGCCGATGGGCGGTTACTCTCAGCATTCAGTTCAGGGAGAGGTGACCTAGATGTCGTTGATTACCACCATCGAAGACTTACGCAAGCTGGCGCAAAAACGTGTCCCACGCATGTTCTACGACTACGCCGATTCCGGCTCCTGGACTGAGAGCACCTACCGCGCCAACGAAAGCGATTTTGCCCGCATAAAATTCCGCCAGCGCGTGGCGCGCAATATCGATGAGCGCTCAATCCGCGCCACTATGATCGGCCAGGACATGGCCATGCCGGTGGCGTTGGCACCGACCGGATTGGCCGGTATGCAGCATGCCGATGGCGAGATCCTGACTGCCCGTGCCGCCGCCGCGTTCGGCCTGCGCTACACCTTGTCGACCATGAGCATCTGCTCTTTGGAAGACATCGCCGAACAGGTTGGCCAGCCGTTCTGGTTCCAACTGTATGTGATGCGCGACCGCGCCTTTGTCGAACAATTGATCGAACGTGCCAAAGCTGCCGGTGTGGACGCATTGGTGCTGACCCTCGACCTGCAGATCCTCGGGCAACGCCACAAAGACCTGATCAACGGCCTGTCGGCGCCGCCTAAACTGACCCTGCCGAATATCCTCAATATGGCCACCAAGCCGCGTTGGGTGATGGGCATGCTCGGCACCCAGCGGCGTGGCTTTGGCAACATTGTCGGGCATGTCAAAGGTGTCGCCGACATGAGTTCGCTCTCTTCCTGGACGGCCCAGCAATTCGACCCCCGCCTGAGCTGGGACGACGTGGCGTGGATCAAGCAATGCTGGGGTGGCAAGTTGATCATCAAGGGCATCCTCGATGTGGAAGACGCGCGCCTGGCGGCGAACTCCGGCGCCGATGCACTGGTGGTGAGCAACCACGGCGGCCGTCAGCTGGATGGAGCACCGTCGAGCATCAGCCAGTTGCCGGCGATTGTGGAGGCAGTGGGTGAGCGCATTGAAGTGTGGCTCGATGGTGGCATTCGTTCCGGTCAGGATGTGCTCAAGGCGATGGCGTTGGGCGCTAAAGGCACCATGATCGGTCGAGCGCATTTGTATGGCTTGGGTGCGATGGGCGAAGCGGGTGTGACCAAGGCGCTTCAGATCATCGCCCGTGAGTTGGACGTGTCGATGGCGTTATGTGGGTATAACGATATACGCGATGTGAATCGCGAGATTTTGTTGCCGGGTACATTTCCTGAAAGCGTTTATTGAGCAAAAAAAACGTAAAAATATAAAAAGAGTTGTCCACGAAAACCGTGGGTATCTCTGTGGATAACTTTGCGAAGCCCCGGCAGGGTTGGCGATTTAAGCCGAGATCAATATTTGATCAACTTCTGATTTGGCCCAGCATGGGCTGGGTTTGCGCTTGACAGGCAAGCGCGAACCCAGTGCCGAAAAGCGTTTTTATGAGTCGCCGCTGCGACCTGTGGAGTGCGTGACCACCTGGGCCGGCATCTTCGCTTGCATCAGTTTCTCCAATGCCTGGCCATAGCTGCGACCGGCCAGGCTCATGCTGTTGTTATGGCTGGCGCCGGGCACCAGTAACAGCCGTTTGGGTTCCCGGGCGGCTTCAAATAACTGTTGGCTGAAGCGCGGCGGTACGTAGCGGTCGTCGAGGCCATGCACCACCAGCAGTGGCATATGGATGTCGGCGATCTTGTCAATGGAATCGAATTTCTGCGACAGCAGCCAGCGCACCGGTAGAGAGGTGTTCGCTACGGCGGTGGCCACATCCGCCAGCGAGGTAAAGGTGGATTCGATCACCAGCCCGCGTACGGGCAACGGCATCTGTTTACCCAGTTCTGCAGCCAGGTCGATGGCCACCGCGCCACCGAGCGAGTGCCCGTAGATCAGGCGTTTTTGCGGATCGGGTTGCAGCACCTGGAAACGCTCCCAGGCGATACGCGCGTCTTCGTACACCGTGGTTTCCGACGGCAGCTCGCCGCGGCTTTGGCCGAAACCACGATAGTCGATGGCCAGCACCGAGTAGCCCAGCGCATGCAATTGCTCGATGCGAAACAGCTGCCCTGTGAGGTTCCAGCGTACGCCGTGCAGGTAGAGAATCGCAGGTGCGTCCTTGTTGTCCGCCGGGTACCACCAGCCATGAATGTTCTGCCCCGATTTGAGACTGGCGGGCTTGAGTTCGAACTCCTGCACGGCCTTGGGCAAGCCGCTGTACCAACTGGCGGTGCCCGGTTCGATGCGAAATACCAGCTCGCGCTCCTTGTGTTGCAGCATCGCGCAACCCACCGGCAGGCCGACGATCAACAGTGCCATGCACAGCAGGGGAAACCAGCGCAGGCTCAGGCGCGACAGAAAACGTGAAGACATGAAGGTTCCTGGAAAAAGGTGAAGCAGGGGTTTTACCAGATGGTTTGCAGAGGCAGGAATTAATTCGACAGCCGTCCACCGGGATTGCTTGCAAAGTGTTACAGCATTGAACAAACGGTGCACGGGTTGTTAGGGTGGGCAGCCGAACAGGAGAGCAAGCACATGGATTTCACAGGCAAAACCGCTATCGTCACCGGCGGTGCACGCGGGCTGGGACTCAGCTATGCACGGGCACTGGCCCTGGGCGGTGCGCGCGTGGTGATCAGTGATATCGGCGCCGACACTGCCGGTGCAGGCAGCGATGCGTCGGTGGTTCTGGCAGCGGCCGAGGCCTTGCAGGCCGAAGGGCTGACGGTGATCGGCCACGGGGGTGACCTGTCCACGAACGAGGGCTGCGAGCAACTGATTGCGTATACCCTTGAGGCATTCGGCCAACTCGATATCCTGATCCACAACGCCGGCTGGGTGGGTTACCAGAACATCGCAGACCTCGACGCCGCGTTCCTTGAGCGTGCCATGGCGATCAACCTCTACGCGCCGCTGTGGCTGTGCAAGCACGCCTGGCCGCACCTGCTGCACTCATCGGCGCCGCGCATCATCCTCACCACCTCCGACCGCGCCATGTACGCGCAGTACGAGCAAACCGGCCTGGTGGCCTACAGCGCCGGCAAGATGGCGCAATTAGGGATCATGAACGCGTTGAGTCATGAAGGCTTGGACGCGGGGATCAAAGTCAATGCGATCTCGCCTGTGGCCAAGACCCGCATGTGGGGTGTGACTGACGAGCCGGATGAACTCAAGCCGGAGTGGGTGACGCCGGGTGTGCTGTTTCTCGCCTCGACGCAGTGCGAAGACACGGGTTACATCGTGCGGGCCAGCAATGGGCAATTCACGGCCACGCGGTTTACGGAAAATCCTGGTGTGGAATACCCACGCAACCTGGCCCGCATCAAAGCGGACAGTGCTGAAGCCGTCGCCGCCGCCTGGCCGCGTATCAAACAAGCGTGAAAACGATCACTCCCTTGAGTAAAGACCCCACCATGGACAACAGCCCCGTTCGCATCACCGCCGAAGAGACGCTTTCGGAAAACTGGTACCTGCTGAAAAAGTACAGCTTCGACCTGCGCCGCCGAGACGGCAGTTGGCAAGCCCAAACCCGCGAGGTGTACGACCGCGGCAACGGCGCGACCATCCTGCTGTACAACCGCGAGCAGCGCACGGTGCTGCTGATTCGCCAGTTTCGCATGCCCACGTACGTCAACGATTACCACGGCTACCTGATCGAAGCGGCGGCCGGCTTGCTCGACAATGCCAGCCCCGAAGAGCGGATCCGCCTGGAAGCGGAAGAAGAAACCGGCTACCGCGTGGGGCATGTGGAGAAGATCTATGCGGCCTTCATGAGCCCGGGGTCGGTGACGGAGCGGATTCACTTTTTCATGGGTGAATACCAGCCGGGTGACCGGGTTGGGACTGGCGGTGGCTTGGAAGAAGAGGGCGAAGATATCGAAGTGCTGGAGTTGGGCTTTGAAGAGGCTTTGGCAAAGGTGCAAAACGGCGAGATTGCCGATGGCAAGACCATCATGCTGTTGCAGCATCTGGAATTGCGGATGCTTAAAGAAGGCTGGTAACCCCGCCTATTGGTGTGTGAACACGATCTGTAGTGAGCAGGCTTGCCCTGCGCTGGGCTGCGAAGCAGCCCTAAAACAGACGATGCCCATTTACCTGAAAAAATGCTTTGTCTGGATTGGGGCTGCTTCGCAGCCCAGCGCGCGTAAGTTTATTCTCCATCAGTAGATTTTTTTGAATGGTGATTTTTTTGTAAAATCTAGTTGAATTTCTCATAATCTTGCGCACCTAAAGATGCTAGCCATTTTTTATAGAAGTCAACCTGCTCTTGCGGATTGTTGGTTAGGTTGTTTTCCTCATAGTCAAATAGGTGAACTATGTCGTCGAATGTAGCCTGCTTGCCTAAAGTCAATTCATACGCGACGAGACCGGCGCTCATCTGGGAAGCCATTCTGGAAGGGGTGACATTTATTTTTGCGCCCTTACACAAGAATGTCATTGTTGGAAACTCTGCTCTGATTTTCGCTAAACATATGTATATATCTTTCCCATGATAGATTTTTCCGAAGTTACTTGATTCTGAAAATGTCATCAGGCGGTTGATTGAGTCATATTTTACGGTCGTTTCAATTTTTTTGTTTTTGGAAATGACTAGTATTTTTTTGCTTTCCATTATCGTTTCAGCTCTAGTGGTGCAGAGGGTGTTAATTGATTTTTAGAGACTCAGCCCATTTTCTACGGTAAGCGATCTGATCATTAATGTCGTTTGTAAGGTTGCTTTCTTCGTAGTCGAATATACGGACGAGTTCTGCATCTGGCTCGCCAATCGTTACCTCGTAAGCAACTAATCCGCTTGACATCTGTGATGCCATTGCTGAAGGGTAAACATTCACCTTCGAGCCTTTACATAAGAAGGTTGTTTCACTGAATTCTCTTCTTAGTAACCCAAAGCATGTATATATATCTATGTCTGAATATATCTTTTTTATACCGTCAGCAAACGCTATAGATAGCGTTGAGTGCGCTCTGTCGAGCTCAAGTGTGGCGGTCTCTCTTTGTGCGTTTTTAATTATGGTGATGTCGATCTTTTTCATTGGTTATTTTCTATTTGGATTAATTAGTGAGTAGCCTTTATGCGTTCCATCGTCGTGGACGGGTGTGGCGCCTAGAATATCCTTAGTATCTATTCGGTTTGGTATGGCAATTTCGCGCTCCTTTTTATAGTCCGATAAGATGCCTAGTTCTTTGTTGACATCCCGACCTGGGATTTTCTTTAGGGTGTAAAGATAGCCTTCCTCAAACCCAAAGGATGTTGCGAACATTAACCCTTGCTCTCTTGATATTGATGTGCTCACAAATTTGCTTGGTGGACTCGCATTGTTTTGCGAGTGCAAATAGAGGTCAGTGCTTTTTCCTCTGCTCTCAAAGCCGGTTTCAAAAATTTCGTCCGGGTGCCTTGAGTCTCCTCGATATAAATACTCTTGTCTTTTACTCGATGCTGGTAGCGAAGGAGTGCCGTCGTCTACCTTAAGCTGTGTGTTTGAGTTTTCTGTATTTGTGTGTGGTTCGTATCCAGCCCCGCCTGGACACGTGCTCAAACCTAGCGGATCTATCCAACCCGTAGGGTTGGGCACGTACAGGTACGCATTGATCCCCCCCGCCAGCTTCACCGGGTCCGGCGTCAGGTACCGACCAATATCCGGATTGTAGTAGCGATGGCGGTTGTAGTGCAGTTCGCTTTCTTGATCGAAGTACTGGCCCTGGAAGCGCAGCGGGTTGTCGATTTTTCCGATGTCGAGCCGGGTGATTTCGCCGTACGCGCGGTAGTGCGCGGACCAGACGATTTCTCCGTCGGCGGCGGTGAGTTCCTGCGGGGTGCCGAGGTGGTCGAGTTGATAGTGGTAAGCCTTGGTTTCCTTTGGGCCGAAGCCTTCCAGCAGTGCCAGTGGACGAAAGCTGTCCGGTTCGTAGAGGTAGCTGCGGTGTCGCTCCGCGTGGTGCTCGGCGATCAGTGTGTCGCCTTGCCAGAAGAACTCGGTCGTAAGGCCATCAACGGTTTTGCTGATACGCCGCCCAAACGGGTCGTAGCGGTAGCTGGCAGTTTGGCTGTCGGGTTGGGTAGTGCCGATCAGGCGGTGCTGGCAGTCGTAGCGGTATTCGGTGACGAGTTGATGACCTTTACCGCGGCGTTCGCGGATGAGGTTGCCGAAGGCGTCGTAGTCGTAGTGGTGGTCGCCTTGGATTATCAGGCGGTTGCCCGCCACGATGTCGGGGCCCGGCCGGTCTTGCATGAGCAGGTTGCCGGCGGGGTCGTGGCCGAAGCGTTCTTGCTCGCCTTGGGAGTGGTCGGCGCGGGTGAGGCGGTTTAGTGGGTCGTAGTGGTAGTGGTGCTCGCCTTTGCGGGTGTCGAGCAGGCGGGTGAGGTTGCCGGATTTGTCGTAGTCGTAATGACGGCGGTACAACGGGCCTTCGGCATCGCCGATGCTCTGGTTGAACAGGCGTCCTTGTTGGTCGTGTTGGTAGGTGCTGAGCAGTTTGCCTTGGGTACGTTGTTGTTCGCGGCCAGCGTTGAATTGGTGTGAGGTCAGTACCGTGCCGTTCAGTTCAACCGTGGAAAGGTGACCGCCTTTGTCGTGGTTGAAGGTGAGGCGGTTGTTGTCCGGCAGGCGCAGGTTTGTTAGTTGGCCGCAGGCGTCGTAGCCGTAGCGCAGGGTGCCCCAGCCTTGGTGTTCGGCGGTAAGGCGGTTTTGGACGTCGTATTCGTAGGCTAAAAACCAATTACCATCGTCAACACTGAGGAGATTGCCCTGACGGTCGTAGGCATAGTCGACGGCACCACCATCAGGCAGGGTTTTTCTTACGAGTCGACCGGCATGGTCGCGCTCGTAGCGGGTAACCTGCTGACTGCCATCATCGCCGTGTTCGGTCTTTTCCTGAAGGTTGCCGTTGAGGTCGTAAACGTAGGCCGTGCGCTGGCCGTCAAACCCGGTTTCCTGCTGGATCAGGCCGTTGCTGTGGTACTGAAGTCGGTAGGTTTCGCCAACCTCGTTTTCGATCTCGGTCAGCAGCAAACGCACGTTGTCGTAGCGGTAGTTGACCTGGCTGCCATCGGCGTTGAGGCGGCGGCTGATCAGGTGCAGGCTGTCGGCGTATTCGTAGCGGGTGACGTTCCCCAGTTCATCGCGTTCGGAAGTGATTTTTCCGTAGGGGTTGTAGCTGTATTCCCTGAGCGCACCGCCCGGCAGCCCAACGCCAATCAACCGCCCAACACTGTCCCATTGATACTGGGTCAGCGCCCCATGTTCATCCTCCCGGGCCACCTGCCGGCCAAGATCGTCATAGCGATAGCGCTTGATCCCGCCATTCGGACACTGCTCCTCAAGCAACTGCCCACGTTCATTCCAAACCAACTTCTGACAGCTGTGATCCGGATACCAAACCCCAACCAACTGCCCATATTTGTTGTAGCTGTAGTCAGTAGCGTTACCGTCAGGATCGGTCCTGCGCGTCACATCACCCTGATCATTCCGCTCATACTTCCAAACCGCTTCACCACGCCTTACAACCCGTACGAACCCGTTGTCATGCTCGTAGGTCGTCGGCTCATCCTCCCCCGGAAACAACGCCACCAAGCGTCCAGCTTCGTCGTACTGATACGCCGTCACCGCCCCCAGCGGGTCCTGCTCAACCGTCAGCCGGCCTTTGTCATCGTAAGATTTAAAGTGCTCGGCACCGTCCGGATCCACCCGCTGCACCAGCCGCGCCCGCTGGTCATGCACGTAGACTTCCTGACTGCCATCGGCGTTAAACACCGTGACCTGCCCGTTGTCATCCCAGGCATACCGCGTGTCCATCTGCGAAAAGCTGGCCCAATGCCGGACACACCTCGCCGCCTTACCAGCCCGTTCCCACTCCCAGTAGAAACTCGCCCCACCGGCCAAGCCACGCTCAAGAATGACGTGCTGATCGTCGTACCGATAAACCTCGCGTTCACCGACAGCATTGGTCGCAGAAACCAGTCGCCCAGCACCGTCATAGGCGTAGGAAACAACGGTCTGTTCCGTCACCCAAACATACGGACCCTCATCGACGATGCGTTGAATTTGGTAGTCCACCGCCACGATCCGACCCGATGCATAGCGCAAAAACAATGAACGCCCGACACCGTTATCCAGCCGCTCAATCTGCCCCAGATAATTGCGGGAAATGCGCAACCGGTTGTCATACGCATCGCTGATCGCCGTCAGCGCACCGTCGCGAAAGTGGTAGAACCGTGACGCCTGCGCCAGCACCAGTTCATCAGGCAACGACCCCAAGTAGATCGCCGCTTCCGCCAAACTATTGGTAATCGCAGGCCGAGAAACCGTAGGCAAGGGCAGGGTGGTCGACCGATTTTCATGATCCGTCCACACCACCGAATCACCGGAAACACTCAACCGATGCGCCAGCGAGTGACTCCAGCCAAACCCCAACCCGCAATCCACTTCCACCGCACTGGTGCGGTACAACCGCGTCCACTCAAACGGCAACACCCCGTCCAGCGTCCCATCGGTCAGCGTCAGCAGTTCCTCGCCGGTGACCATCGACACCGGGCAACCGTTAGTGGCTGTTTTGTCCGAAGACGCGGCCGCCTCTCCAGCCGGGTTCTTAGCAACAGCCGGCACGTCATCCACAGGCTCTTGCCGAACCAACACCGTCCGTTGTTTGGCCTTGTCCCGAACCACCGGCACCGGGTTGGCAACCACCTGATCCCCAGCCTTCAACGGCACATCCGGAATCGTCTTGATCGTCGTTGCCTGGCTACTGAGCAATACCGGCTTAGCCACCTGCGTGTGATCATCCGCACGAAACTTCCCGAACTGCCCAGCCATGTGCTCCAACCATCTGCGCGCACGCTGAGACTTGATGCTGCCCAGCACCTTCGTACCGATGCGCACCGCCATCCCCATCCCGGCGGTAGCGAGACACAGCACCACATTGATCAATACTTCGGCGCTGATTTCCCCCAGCAACTCGTTCATGTAGGGCGGCGGCAACATCCGCATCCAACTGACCATTGCCGACAGATAGACGAACAACAGCGGCTCATCGCTCAGCACCATCAAGCCCTTTGCAAGGCTTTCGGTACCGAGCTTCAACAGCTTTTCAAATTCATCCTGGGACAGGTAATGCAGCAGTTTTTCGGCATGCCCCAATGGGTCCAAAAACCACTGCAGCATCTGCTGAATGTTGTCCCAGAGTGAGTACAGCGCCTCACCAAACCCGCGTGCGTAGCCTTGATGCAGTGAGAGGTAGCGCTTGAGAGCGTTGGCCTCGGAATAGCCCTTCCACAACGGTTCGAAGGTGGTGCCCCATTCACCGCGCAGCCAGCCTTCCAGCGGTTCGATAACCGACTGGTAAGAGGCGTACAACGCCTTGAAATGCGCTGTGGACACGTTGGGGTAGAAACTGACCCGGTACTGCTGGTTGCGATCACATTCCGTGATTTCGAGAATGCCGCTGGGGCCGATGGTCTTATGGAGGGGGTCGCCCAGCGGGCCACCCTTGGGGTCGATGCGTTGCAGCATCACTGGCGTATTGCCAATGGGCACGAATCGAGCGCTCTGGAACATATGCACCAGGGTCAACGTGCCGTTGGCCTGGCAGGTTGCGGTGGTGGTGCTGGGAAACAGGGAGTGGTTGATCGGCGCGACCAGCGCCACGTCATGTCCAACCTTGAAGACTTGCTCGATATCCAGCGCCGAAAAGCTGAAAAAGCTCTCCGCCCAGGCGTCGTAGTGATTGAGGCAGCGCTTGAAGTCGCTGATCACGGAGTCGACGTCTCGCGTTTTTGAATCCAGGGCGGCCAGTACCAAAAAACCAATGGTTTGGCTGGTCAATTCGATCATGAGGCCGCCCCATCAACCGGGGCCCAAACCAATAACGCCATCTGCAATCCCTCGCACTGTGTAGTCAGGCGAGGGACTTTGCGGACCTTTTCAGGGGAGGGGAGTAGAGCTTATCCGGCGGTTATGTGGGACGTTTCGATAACGCTCGTCGGCTCCCAAGCGACTGGCGGCTATTGTCAGAAATTTCCCGCAGGAGTACAAATGTACTCCATGACGACTCTGACCCCCCGCCGTACCGCCATCCTGACCTTTATCCGCGACCGCATCGCGCAGCAAGGCCAGCCCCCCAGCCTCGCCGAGATCGCCGAGGCGTTCGGCTTTGCCTCGCGCAGCGTGGCGCGCAAGCATGTGCTGGCGCTGACCGAAGCCGGTTTTATCGAGGTCAACCCCAACCAGGCCCGAGGCATTCGGCTGCTCAACCAACCGGCACGCCCGGAATGGCTGGATGTGCCGGTGCTCGGCCGAGTGGCCGCAGGCTTGCCCATCGGCGCCGATGCTGAAGTGCACAGCCGCCTGCAACTGGACCCGTCTACCTTTGCGAAAACCCCGGATTACCTGCTGCGGGTACAAGGTGACTCGATGATCGAAGACGGCATTCTTGACGGCGACCTGGTGGGCGTACGCCGCAGTGCCGAGGCCTTGAATGGGCAGATTGTGGTGGCGCGCCTGGACGGCGAAGTGACCATCAAGCGTTTCGAACGCAGCGGCGACAGCGTGCGCCTGCTGCCGCGCAACCCCGCGTATCAACCCATCGTGGTCGGGCCCGATCAGGACCTGGCCATTGAAGGCGTGTTTTGCGGTTTGGTGAGGCAAGGTTGATGGGCGCCGTCGTTGCACTGGACACGCTGTTCAATGGCGGGCGCGTGTGGAAAGGCCGGCCCGCCGCGCCCCCGGCCAGTGTCTATCCCACTGGGTTGGCGGCGCTGGACGCGGTGCTGCCCTCGGGCGGCTGGCCGGAAGCGGCGTTGAGTGAAATCCTCATGGCCAAGGACGGCGTGGGTGAGTTGCAGCTGGTGCTGCCGACCCTGGCGCGCTTATCAAAGGCAGGCGAGCGCATTGTGCTGGTGGCGCCGCCGTACACGCCGTACCCCCACGCCTGGCAGAACGCCGGAGTGGATTTGCGCCTGCTCTCAGTGATCCAGGCCGAGGAGCGCGATGCCTTGTGGGCCGTGGAGCAGTGCCTGCGCTCCGGCAGTTGCGGCGCGGTGTTGTGCTGGCCGCGCAAGGCCGATGACCGGGCGCTGCGGCGCCTGCAAGTTGCGGCGGAAACCGGGCAGACCCTGGCGTTTGCCTGGCGCGCCTTGAGTGAGGCGATCAATGCATCGCCCGCCGCCTTGCGCCTTGCCGTCGAGGCGAAACCCGCGCAAGTGCGGGTGCTCAAGTGCCGGGGCGGGCTGGCCCATCCGGCGCCGATTGCGCTGGCGGGGCACTGAGGTTGCCATGCGCTGGGTGTGTATTGTCTTCCCGCAATTGGCGCTGGACGGGGTGCAGCGTGTGCACCCCGAGCCGGACCAACCCCTGGCCCTGCTGGCCGGCACGCCACAGCGCCGCGTCCTGCAAACCGTCAATGACGCTGCCCGCGCCTTGGGCTTGCGTCCCGGTCAATCCCTGACGGCGGCGCAGGCCCTGACCAAGACCTTTGCCAGCGCCGAATATGACCCCGCCGAGATCGAACGCCACCAACAATTCCTCGCCGCCTGGGCCTACCAGTTCAGCTCCCAGGTCAGCCTGTATTACCCACGTGCCTTGTTGTTCGAAATCGAGTCGAGCCTGGGTCTGTTCGGGCCGTGGCCGCAGTTCGAAGCGCGTTTGCGCAAGGAGCTGGCTGAACTGGGCTTTCGTCACCGCATTGTCGCTGCGCCCAACCCCGCCGCCGCGCGGGCGCTGGCGAATATCGAGGATGGCCTGGCGGTGCAGGATGACGGCTTGATGCAGGCCCTGGGGCCGCTGCCCATCGACCGCGCCGGCCTTGACCCGCAGGCCGCCACGGCCTTGTCGCGCATGGGGCTGCGCACCCTGGCCCAGGTGCAGGCGTTGCCCCGGCACACCTTGGCGCGCCGCTTTGATGCCAGCCTGCTCAAGCACCTGGATGCATTGAGCGGGCAGCGCCCATTGGCCTTGGCGTTTTACCAGCCGCCCGACCGGTTCGATGTGCGCATCGAGCTGAATTTCGATGTGCAATCCCACCAGGCGCTGCTGTTTCCGCTAAGACGTCTGACTGGCGATCTGTCCGCCTTCCTGTGTGGCCGTGACAGTGGCGTGCAACGCTTCGACCTGCACCTGGAACACGCCCAGGCAACCGACACAGTGATCAAGGTCGGCCTGCTCAGCGCCGAGCGCGAACCGGCGATGCTGTTTGAATTGGCCCGTGGCCGTCTGGAGCACGTCCAAGTCACCTCGCCGGTGCGCGGTGTTCGCCTGGTGGCCCAGGACTTGCCGGTGTTCGTGCCGCAACGCCAGGACCTGTTCGACGACCGTCCGCAGCAGACGTTGCCGTGGGCGCAATTGCGCGAGCGCCTGCGTGCCCGTTTGGGCGATGAGGCGGTGCAAGGCCTGCGCTTTCACGCCGACCACCGCCCCGAATGCGCCTGGCAAGCGGCGACGGATAAACACCCGTGCCCGCCCCTGAACAACGTGCACCGTCCGGGTTGGCTGCTGAGCACGCCCACACTGCTGGCCGAGCACGGTGTGCATATCCTGATGGGCCCGGAACGCATTGAGTCCGGCTGGTGGGACGGCGCCGATGTGCGCCGCGACTACTACCTGATCCAGACCCGCGCCGGCCAGCAAGGCTGGGCCTACCGCACCGTGGGGCAGAACGATGGGCTGTGGCTGCAAGGCTGGTTTGCATGAGCTACGCCGAGCTGCACTGCCTGTCCAACTTCAGCTTCCAGCGCGGCGCGTCCAGTGCGCTGGAGTTGTTCGAACGGGCCAAACGCCAAGGCTACAGTGCCCTGGCGATCACCGATGAGTGCACCTTGGCGGGCATCGTGCGTGCGTGGCAGGCGGCGAAGGCCGTGGAGCTGCCGCTGATTATCGGCAGCGAGGTGCGCATCGAGAACGGCCCGAAACTGGTGCTGCTGGTGGAAGACCTCAGCGGCTACCAGCACCTGTGTCGCTTGATCACCCTTGCCCGACGGCGCGCAGAAAAAGGCAGCTATCGCCTGTTGCTGGAGGACTTCGACCAACCGCTGCCCGGCCTGCTGGCGCTGTGGGTTGCCGAGGATAGCGACACCCAGGCCTCGATCCAATGGCTGCGCCGCACCTTCGCCGAGCGGCTGTGGCTGGCGGTGCACCTGCATTGCGGCCAGGACGATGCGCACCGCCTGGAACAACGCCTGAACCTGGCCGCCAGCCTGCGCATTCCGGCCGTGGCCTGCGGCGATGTGCACATGCATGCGCGTGGCCGCCGCGCCCTGCAGGACACCATGACCGCCATCCGTCATCACGTGCCGGTGGCCGAGGCCGGCACGCGCCTGCACCCCAATGGCGAGCGGCATCTGCGCAGCCTCGACGCCCTGGCCGCGCTGTACCCGCACGCCTTGCTCGACGAAACCCAGGCCATCGTCCGCCGCTGCACGTTCGATTTGAGCCAGTTGCGTTACCACTATCCACGCGAACTGGTGCCCGAGGGCCACGACGCCGAATCCTGGCTGCGCGCCGTGACCGAAGCAGGCATCGCCCAGCGTTGGCCGCAGGGTGTCGACGCCCACACCTTGCAGCAGATCCACAAAGAACTGGCGCTGATCAGCGAGCTGGGCTACGAAAGCTACTTCCTCACCGTGCACGACATCGTGCGCTTCGCCCGCAGCCGTTCGATCCTGTGCCAGGGCCGGGGCTCGGCGGCCAACTCGGCGGTGTGTTTTGCCCTGGGGATCACCGAGATCGACCCGAGCCTGACGAGCATGCTGTTCGAACGCTTCCTGTCCAAGGAGCGCAATGAACCGCCGGACATCGACGTGGACTTCGAACACGAGCGCCGCGAAGAAGTGCTGCAGTACGTGTTCCAGCGTTACGGCCGCACCCGCGCGGCGCTGACGGCGGTGGTCAGCAGTTACCACGCGGCCGGCGCGGTGCGGGATGTGGCCAAGGCCCTGGGCTTGCCGCCGGACCAGATCAACGCCTTGGCCGACTGCTGCGGGCGCTGGAGTGATGATGCGCCGCCCTTGGAGCGCCTGCGCGAGGGCGGCTTCGACCCGCAAAGCCCGATCCTGCGTCGCGTGCTCACGCTCACCCAACAACTCATCGGCTTTCCCCGGCACCTGTCCCAGCACCCCGGCGGCTTTGTGATTTCCGAATACCCGCTGGACACCCTGGTACCGGTGGAAAACGCCGCCATGGCCGAGCGCACCATCATCCAGTGGGACAAGGACGACCTCGATGCCGTCGGCCTGCTCAAGGTGGATATCCTCGCCCTGGGCATGCTCAGCGCGATCCGCCGCTGTTTCGATCTGTTGCGCCGCCATCGCAACCGGGACTTTTCTTTGGCGAGCCTTCCCAAGGAAGACCCGGCCACCTACGCGATGATCAGCAAGGCCGATACCATCGGCGTGTTCCAGATCGAGTCGCGGGCGCAGATGTCGATGTTGCCCAGGCTCAGGCCGCAGACGTTCTATGACCTGGTGATCGAGGTCGCCATCGTGCGGCCGGGGCCGATCCAGGGCGGCATGGTGCACCCGTATTTGCGGCGTCGGAACAAGGAAGAAGAAACCACCTATCCGTCACCGGAGCTGGAGGTGGTGTTGCAGCGCACGCTGGGCATCCCACTGTTCCAGGAGCAGGTGATGCAGATCGCCATGGTCGCTGCCGACTACGGCCCCGGCGAGGCCGACCAGCTGCGCCGCTCCATGGCGGCCTGGAAACGCCACGGTGGCCTGGAACCGCACCAGGAGCGCCTGCGCACCGGCATGCTGAAAAACGGCTACAGCGAAGCCTTTGCCGCGCAGATCTTCGAGCAGATCAAGGGCTTTGGCAGCTATGGTTTCCCCGAATCCCATGCGGCCAGTTTCGCCTTGCTGACCTACGCCAGTTGCTGGCTCAAATGCCATGAGCCGGCGGCGTTTGCCTGTGCGCTGATCAACAGCTGGCCCATGGGTTTCTACAGCCCGGACCAGATCCTGCAGGATGCGCGGCGCCATCGTTTGCAGATTCGGCCGGTGGATGTGCAGGCCAGTGACTGGGATTGCAGCCTGGAGCCCATCGACGGCGCGCAGCCGGCGATTCGAATGGGCTTGCGCATGATCGCGGGGTTACGCGAAGAGGAGGGCCGGCGTATCGAAACGGCGCGCGAACGCGGGGTGTTCAGCGACATCGCCGACCTGGACGCGCGCGCCGGGCTGGATGCGCGCACCCAGGCATTGTTGGCGGATGCCGGTGCCTTGCGCGCCCTGGCCGACAACCGGCACAAGGCGCGCTGGGAGGTGGCGGGGGTGCACAAGCAACTCGGGCTGTTCGCCGGCCTGCCAAGCCCTGATGAAGCCGTGGTGGCACTGCCGGCGCCGACGGTGGGCGAGGACCTGCAGGCCGACTACGCCACTGTCGGCACGACCTTGGGGCCACACCCACTGGCGTTGTTGCGCACCGAGCTGCGCAAACGGCGCTGCCGCAGCTCGCAGGAACTGATGCTGGTCGAGCATGGGCGCAACGTCAGCATCGCCGGGTTGGTGACCGGACGGCAACGCCCCGGTACCGCCAGCGGGGTGACCTTCGTGACCCTGGAAGATGAATTCGGCAACCTCAATGTGGTGGTCTGGCGTGATCTTGCCGAGCGTCAACGCCAAGCGCTGGTGGGCTCGCGGTTGCTGAAAGTGGATGGGCGCTGGGAGGCGGTGGGCGAAGTGCGACACCTGATCGCCGGGCGCTTGACCGACCTGACGTCGCTGTTGGAAGGGATCCCTGTGCGCAGTCGCGATTTCCACTGAAGAGGCCTTGCAGCGGTTGCCACGGATAAGCTATACGCAAATGAAACGATTCATTGCGGCCAGGCTCCAACGCTTTAACAGTGGAACAGCGCTCCCCAACAACGCTAACGTCGCCAAGAGCCCAACATGCAATTTTTATCCAATACCCACGGCTGCGAAGGCTGGGGCGGTGAAATGGCCCAGCGAATCCGCGCCTTCGATTGGTCGACCACCGAGTTGGGCCCGATTGACAAGTGGCCTTGCAGCCTGAGCAGCACGGTGCAGATGCTGCTGGCCTCACCCATGCCCATGGTGATGCTCTGGGGCTCGGTGGGGTACATGATCTACAACGACAGTTACTCCGTGTTTGCCGGTGGTCGCCACCCGTATCTGCTGGGCAAACCGGTGGAACTGGGCTGGCCGGAAGTGGCCGATTTCAATCGGCATGTGTTGGACACGTGCCTTGCCGGTGGCACGTTGTCGTACCGTGACTTTCCCTTGGAGTTGTCACGTAACGGCCAACCGGAAGAAGTCTGGATGGATCTTTCCTACAGTCCGGTGGCTGACGACAACCAGCAACCCGCCGGCGTCCTAGTGATCGTGACTGAGACCACCGAGCACGTGAAATCCGAGCGTGTGCGCCAGGAACTGACGCACAACCTGGAACAGCGGGTCGCCGACGAAGTGCAGGCGCGTTCTGCTGCCGAAGACCAACTGCGCCAATCGCAAAAACTCGAAGCCATCGGCGGCCTCACCGGCGGCGTGGCGCACGACTTCAATAACCTGCTGCAAGTCATCGCCGGCAACCTGCACCTGCTGTCGCGCCATGAACCGGACAACCCCCAGGTGCAGCGTCGTGTTGCGGCGGCCATTGCGGCGGTGGAGCGTGGTGCCAAGCTGTCGTCACAATTGCTTGCCTTCGCTCGTCGCCAACCCTTGTCACCGGCGGTGTACAACCCGCAACGCATCTACGCGGGCCTCGGCGAACTGCTGCAACGGGCGCTGGGGGAAACCATCCATATCGACGTGCAATTGCCCCAGGATTCCTGGTGCATCAACGTTGACCGCAACCAGCTGGAAAACGCTCTGCTCAACCTGGCCATCAACGCCCGGGATGCCATGAAAGGCGAGGGCGTGATTCGTATCACCGGCGAGAACATCATCCTCAATCCCGGCGATTGTGCCGGTAAAAGTATCAAGCCCGGTGAGTATGTGCGCCTGGCTGTCACCGATATCGGCGTAGGAATGCCGCCGGCGATCCTGGCGCGGGTATTCGAGCCGTTCTTCACCACCAAGCGCAACGGCCACGGTACAGGCCTGGGCCTGAGCATGGTGTTTGGCTTCGTGCGCCAAAGCGGCGGGCATGTCGAGGTGTGGAGCGAGGAGGGCAAGGGCACGGTGGTGCAAATGTATTTCCCGCGCAGCCTCGGTGACGAAGCTGAGGAAGCCCACGCCGAGCCGGTGTCGCATGCCAATGGCCACGAGACCATCTTGGTGGTTGAGGACAATGAAGACGTGCGCGCGACGGTCGTGGAGTTGCTGGAACAATCGGGTTACACCGTGCTCACGGCCGAAGACGGTGACCGTGCGATGCACATGCTGCAAGCCGGCGTGCAACCCGAGCTGATCTTCACCGACGTGGTGATGCCCGGCCGCATCAAGAGCACCGACCTGGCCGCCTGGGCTCGTGCGCAGACGCCGCCGGTCGCGGTGCTGTTCACCTCCGGCCACACCCGCGACATTCTCTCCAGCAATCACCTGCTGAGCCCCGATATTCACCTGTTGAGCAAGCCCTATAGCCCCGAAGCCCTGGCGCAACGGATACGCAGCGTGCTCAGCGTCAGACAAGGTTGTTCATGACTTCACAGCGCACTCTCCCCCCGATCACTGCCCAGCAGCACGGCTTCGTCCGCGTGCGTGGCGCCCGCGAACATAACCTGCAAAACGTCGATGTGGATATTCCCCGCGATGCCTTGGTGGTCTTCACCGGGGTGTCGGGCTCGGGCAAGTCGTCCCTGGCTTTTTCCACGGTGTACGCCGAGGCCCAGCGGCGGTATTTCGAATCGGTGGCGCCTTATGCGCGTCGGCTGATCGACCAGGTCGGGGTGCCGGATGTCGACAGCATCGAAGGCTTGCCGCCCGCCGTGGCCCTGCAACAGCAGCGCGGCACGCCGAGTGCGCGCTCGTCGGTGGGCAGCGTGACCACCTTGTCGAGCTTGATCCGCATGCTGTACTCCCGCGCCGGCAGTTACCCGCCGGGTCAAGCGATGCTGTATGCCGAGGATTTTTCGCCGAACCTGCCCCAAGGTGCGTGCCCACAATGCCATGGCCTGGGCCGCGTCTATGAAGTGACCGAGGCGCTGATGGTGCCCGATCCGTCGCTGACCATCCGCCAGCGCGCAGTGGCGTCCTGGCCGCTGGCGTGGCAAGGCCAGAACCTGCGCGACATCCTCGTGACCCTGGGCTATGACGTGGACATTCCTTGGCGCGAGCTGCCGAAAAAGCAGCGCGACTGGATCCTGTTCACTGAAGAAACCCCCACGGTCCCGGTGTACGCCGGTTTTACGCCCGAGCAAACCCGCGAGGCGTTGAAACGCAAACTCGAGCCCAGCTACCAGGGCACCTTCAGTGGGGCGCGGCGCTATATCCTGCACACCTTCACCCACACCCAAAGTGCGCTGATGAAAAAGCGCGTCTCGCAGTATATGCAAGGCAGCGCCTGCCCGCTGTGCGAGGGCAAGCGGCTGACCAAGGCGGCGCTGTCGGTGAAGTTTGCCGGGGTCGACATTGGTGAGCTGTCGCAATTGTCGCTGGCGCAATTGGCTGAATTGTTGCGGCCGGTGGCGGCGGGGCAGGACAAAATGAAACTCTCGGTGGAAAAGCGCCTGGCCGCGCAGCGTATCGCCCAGGACCTGCTCGAGCGGGTCAGCACCTTGACCGAGTTGGGCTTGGGCTATTTGTCCCTGGAGCGCAGTACGCCGACCTTGTCATCCGGTGAGTTGCAGCGCTTGCGCCTGGCGACCCAATTGGGCTCGCAGTTGTTTGGTGTGATTTATGTGCTGGATGAGCCCTCGGCGGGTTTGCATCCGGCGGATGGCGAAGCGTTGTTCACGGCGCTCGAGCGGTTGAAAGCGGCGGGTAATTCGCTGTTTGTGGTGGAGCATGACCTGGAAACCATGCGCCGCGCCGACTGGCTGATCGACGTCGGCCCGGCCGCCGGTGAGCATGGCGGGCAAGTCCTGTACAGCGGTCCGCCGGCGGGGCTGGCGCAGGTGGAGGCGTCGCAGACCCGTGAGTACCTGTTCGCTGAAAAACGCGTGGCAAACCCGGTGCGTCGCGAGCCCACGGGCTGGCTGAAACTGGAAGGTGTGACGCGCAATAACCTCGACGGCTTGAACGTCGATTTCCCGCTCGGCTGCTTCACGGCAGTCACCGGGATTTCCGGGTCGGGCAAGTCCAGCCTGGTCAGCCAGGCACTGCTGGAGCTGGTGGGCAGCGGGCTGGGACGTGTGTTGGAAAGCGACGAAGAGCCAAGCCTGGAAGACGACACTCCGCAAACCAGCGGCGGATGGATCAGCGCCGGGCTGGAGCACATCCGCCGCCTGGTGCAGGTCGACCAGAAACCTATCGGCCGCACGCCGCGCTCCAACCTGGCGACCTACACCGGCTTGTTCGACAACGTGCGCAAACTGTTTGCCGCCACACCTGCCGCGAAAAAACGCCACTACGATGCCGGGCAGTTCTCCTTCAACGTTGCCAAGGGCCGTTGCCCGAACTGCGAGGGCGAGGGGTTTGTCAGTGTTGAATTGCTGTTCATGCCCAGCGTGTACGCGCCATGCCCGACTTGCCATGGCGCGCGTTACAACCCCGAGACCCTGGCGATTAAATGGCAAGGCTTGAGCATCGCCCAGGTGCTGGGGCTGACGGTGGAGCAGGCCGTGGAGGTGTTCGCCGAACAGCCCGGCGTATTGCGTTCATTGCAGGTGCTGCGCGATATCGGCTTGGGGTACCTGCGCCTGGGGCAACCGGCGACCGAACTGTCCGGCGGCGAAGCGCAGCGCATCAAACTCGCCACCGAGCTGCAACGCAATGCCCGAGGCGCCACGCTGTATGTGTTGGATGAACCCACCACCGGGCTGCACCCACGGGATGTCGACCGCTTGCTCAGCCAGTTGAATCACCTGGTGGACGCGGGGCATACGGTGGTTGTGGTGGAACATGAAATGCGCGTGGTGGCGCAGAGTGACTGGGTGATCGATATCGGACCGGGCGCGGGGGATTTGGGCGGCAAGGTGGTTGCCAGCGGTACGCCGCAGAAGGTTGCTAAAAGCAAGACCAGCCGCACCGCACCATTCCTGGCCCGAGAGCTGATCTAGCAATCAAAACAGATCAAGTGTGGGAGGGGCGGTGCGACGATTCGACTTGCTTCTGATAGCGGTGTGTCAGTCAACTAAATAAGTGTCTGAACCATCGCCATCGGGGGCAAGTCGAATCGTCGCACCGCCCCTCCCACAGGTTGATCACTGTTGAGTCAGGTGGATTTGTGCCTTGGCCTGCTTCACCACGTTGTCCACGGTGAACCCAAACTGCTCCTGCAGCTTGGCCAACGGTGCCGATGCGCCGAAGCTGTTCATCACTACCTTGGCTCCGGTTTGACCGACGTAGCGGTCCCAGCCCAATGGGCCCGCCTGTTCCACCACCACCCGTGCTTTCACCGCTGGCGGCAGCACGCTGTCGCGGTAGGCTTGGTCCTGTTCTTCAAACAGTTCCCAGCTGGGCATCGAGACCACTTGCGCGGCAATCCCTTCGCTTTTCAGTTGCTCGTAAGCGTCCACCGCGAGGCTGACTTCACTGCCCGTCGCCAGCAGCAGGACCTCAGGATGATCGGCACCTGCGAGCACATAGGCGCCCTTGGCAGCACCCGATGCGGCGGCATACTTACTACGATCCAGCGTAGGCAATGGCTGACGCGACAACACCACACAACTCGGCCGATGGGTTTGCGCCAGTGCTACTGTCCACAACGCCAGCGTTTCATTGGCATCGCCTGGGCGCAGGGTCAGTAACCCCGGCGTGGCGCGCAGTTGGGTCAGATGTTCGATAGGTTGATGCGTCGGCCCATCTTCACCCACACCGATCGAGTCGTGGGTGAAGACAAACACCACCGGCAACTCCATGATCGCCGCCAGGCGGATCGGCGGCTTCATGTAGTCGCTGAACACCAGGAAGGTCGAGGTGTACGGGCGCAGGTAGGACAACGCCATGCCATTGGCAATGGCGCCCATGGCGTGTTCACGGATGCCGAAGTGCAGGTTGCGCCCCGTGTAGTCGTCAGCGCTGAAGCGCCCGGCACCCTCGAACGTGAGGTTAGTCTTGGTCGAAGGCGACAAATCCGCCGAGCCGCCCAGCAACCACGGGATTTGCTCGGCAAACGCATTCAGCACCTTGCCGCCGGCGGCACGGCTGGCGATGCCCTTGGCGTCGGCGTCAAAGCTGGGCAGATGTTTCTGCCAGTGTTCGGGCATTTCCCCGGCCCGCATACGGCGCAATTCATCGGCCAGTTCCGGCTCGTACTGCTCAAGCTGCGCCAGGTGCTCGCTCCACTTTTCATACAGCGGCTCACTGCGATCCAGCAGCGCATCACGCAAGTGCATGCGGGCGTCATCGGGCACCAGGAAGCTGGAGTCCTCGGGCCAGCCATATGCGGCTTTGGTCAGGCGGATTTCATCCTCGCCCAAAGGCTCGCCATGGGCGGCGGCCGTGTTGTGTTTGTGCGGTGAGCCATAGCCGATCACGCTGTCGACCACGATCAGGGTCGGTGCGCCACGGTTGCAATGGAAGGCCTTCAAGGCATTGCCCAAGGCTTGCAAGTCGTTGGCATCGGTCACGTGCAGGGTGTGCCAGCCATACGCCTGGAAGCGTTTGATCACGTCTTCGCTGAACGCAAGCTCGGTGTGGCCTTCGATGCTGATGGTGTTGTTGTCATAGATCCAGCACAGCTTGTCCAACTTCAAATGCCCGGCCATCGACGCCGCTTCGCTGCTGATGCCTTCCATCATGTCGCCGTCGCCGCACAGGGTGTAGACGTTGTAGTCGAACAGGGTTTTTTCTTCACGGTTGAACCGCTTGGCCAGCCAGCGCTCGGCAATGGCCATGCCGACGCTGTTGGCACAGCCCTGGCCGAGCGGGCCGGTGGTGGTCTCCACACCGGTGGTCATGCGGTACTCGGGGTGGCCGGGGGTTTTCGAACCCGCCTGCCGAAACTGCTTGATATCGTCCAGGCTGACAGCGGCCTGGCCGGTGCGCTCACCATCAGCATCCAACTCCACCACGCCTGCCAGGTGCAGCAACGAATACAGCAACATCGATGCATGACCGACCGACAATACAAAACGGTCGCGGCTGGGCCAGTCGGGGTGTTGGGGGTGATAGCGCAGGAAGCGACTCCACAGCGTATACCCCACGGGGGCCAGGCCCATGGGCGTGCCGGGATGGCCGGAATTGGCTTTTTGTACGGCATCCATGGCCAGGGTGCGGATTGTGTTGATGCATTGGGTGTCGACGGCGGTGGCAGCTTGCTTCATGAACCGGTCTCCCTCGGGTGGCGATCTACAGTGGAGGGCACAGTGCGCCAAAGGTTTGATCCCATCGCCTATGTTGCGACGAACGGGGATGTATTGACCTTGAACATGACAAGACCCCTCGCAATGGTCTAGCTTCTAGGGCGTAAGCCATTGATCAACTTGCGGAGGTACGCCATGCCAGTGAAACACGACCTGTATCAGGACTTGGGGTTCAGCAAGGAAGTCGTTCACGAACGCAGGGCAAATGACAAACGCCTGGACTCGCTGCTCACTCAATACGACGACGCTGACAAGGAGGTACTGAAGGCAGAATCAGCAAGCGCCGGCGATGAAGAGGTGGAGAAGCTGAAGAAGAAACGGTTGTTGATCAAAGACGACATTGTGGCGAAGTTGGGGTAGGGGATCGTTCGCGTTCCTACAGGGGGCGCGCACATTTGTTCAGAATTGTCTGAAGGACAGGCTTCTCTTCACTGCCTATGATGCCCACCGCCCACCCGGCTCTGGGGACTGTTGCGGCGCAAGGACTGCGCTGTTGAGCCGGGTGGGCACTTCAATTCAGGCCAGCAGTGCCTGGGTGCATTCATCAATAGAGCGCTGCTGCGTTTCCTCATACAGCTTCAATTCATCAATCGTCCGGCGGCCGAGTGCCTGTTCAAACTCGGCTTGGTTCGAATTGGCCGCGTAGTGACTCTGCGCCGCATCCCCCAGGTTCGACTGAAAGATCCCCGCTGCACTCACCGGCAGAAAATCCTCGTACACCAACGGCTCCACATCGATGTGGCCCGCTGCGATCAGTGCTTCCAGGGTACGCGGTTGCTCGGCGCTGCCGCGCGCCGCCACACCTTGCTCGGTGGTGAGGTAGCGGAAGTAGGCCAGGCCCTGATCACGCATCTGGGCGTGGTTGTCCGGGAAGGCCTGGAAGTGCTGTTCCATCAATTCGACATAACGTGCGGCGTTGCCTTCATTGGGGAAAGCGCCCAGCTCGTCGCGCGCGGCGTTCAGCAGTTGGTCGTACAGCGCGCGGCCTTTGGGCGTAAGGGCCACACCGCGCTGTTCGATCTCGCCAAAGCGTGCGCTGTGGCTGCCTTGGGCGTCGGTGAAGGCGATGGGTTCGTCGAGGGCCTTGAAGCTGGTCTGGCGCAGCAGGATCGGGCAGCGGCGGCGGGGTGGGCCTTCGATCACGGCCTTGGGTGTGATGCCTTTGCCTGGCATGGCGGCCTGGACCTGGTCGATGTCCAGGGTGCGGGGGGTCAGGTGGTTGATGTGCGGGCCTTTGAACGCGACTACGTCGGCGATCAGGCGGTGCTGGTCGCTCAGTTGCTGGTACTGCGCGCCGGTGACGGTGGCGGTGTGGTGCCAGCGGAAGGTTTCCAGGGCCTGGTGGATGAATTCATCCGCGTCCACGGCATTGAGGCCGCCGTCCTTTTCTGCTTGTTCGATTAGCGCCAAGGCTCTTGGGGTAAAGATCGAGCGCTTGGCCAGGGCCGTTTCGGCAAACGCACGCAGGTCGGGGTTTTCGATCAGTTCCAGGCGCAGCAAGGACGTGAACACCCGAAACGGGCTGGTTTGCAGCGCCTGTTCGTGCACGGCGCGAAAGGCGGTGGAGTGCACCGGCACGCCGGCCGGGGTCAGGTCGTAATAGCCCACCGGCTGCATGCCCATCACTGCGAACAGGCGGCTGATGGTCGCCAGCTCGGCGGCGGTGCCCAGGCGGATCGCGCCGTGGCGTTCCCTGTCCAGGCGCTGGATTTCGCCGGTGCGTTGCAGGTGCTGCGCCAGGCCCGGTTCAGTGTCGAGCACGCGGGTATTGGTCTCGGCCACCAACTCCATCAGCGCGCCATACAGCGGAACTTCATCTCGGTACATGTCGGACATGGCCTTGGAAAAGCCCTTGCGGATCTCATCGGGGGAGACATGTGCGGTGGTGGGCATAGAAAAATTCCTGATGGCGATGACGGTGAAGGTGGCCTTTGCCTGGATTTTGTTGAGCGCAGGGCGTGCTTGCAAACGAAGATTCCTCAGGACTTCATTCTGCAAATGAATGAGATGACGTGAATATGACAAAAAACAGCCCGCGGAAAATTTCATTTCCGCGCGGTTTTCCTAACTAATTCTTCACGGAGTCCGCCCCGGCCGGCATGAAAGAATCGTCACGTTTGCAAGGATGAAAACGCCGTTATGCACACCGCACACATAAAAAAATGTTTAGGGGCCGTCGTTAATGAAAATTTCTACACTGGCGCTGTCGATCACCGCCGCCGTTCTTGCACAACACGCATTCGCTGATGATTTCGGGCTCGGTGCCCTGGGCACCGGCAATGGTCACAGCGGTTTCCTTGAAGACAGCCATGCGTCTGTCAGCTCACGGAGCATGTACTACAGCGCGGATAACCGCTCGGGGACCAACAACGACCTGCGCGAAGCGGCAACTGCGCTGCGTTTTGACTACAAATCCGGCTTTACCCAGGGCACCATTGGCCTGGGCTTCGACGTCATGGCCTTCGGCGCGCTGCGCCTGGACGGCGGCGATGGTCACACGGCGGGCGCAGGCCTGGCGGGCAACGGCAACAGCTTTTTTCCGACCAAGAACAACGGCACCGAGCCTGCCGATTCCTTCGGTCGCGCGGCGGGCAACGTGAAGTTCCGTGTTTCCCAGACCGAGTTGCACGTCGGTGGTGGCTTGGCGCCGGTTCTGCCGATCCTGGTTTCCAACGACAGCCGCGTGGCACCGCAGACCTTTGACGGTGGCATCCTTACCTCGAATGACATTCCCAATGTCACCTTCACCGGCGGTGAGTTGAACCGCGCCGAAGGCCGTGCCTCCAGTAACTCCACAGGCTTGAGCGTGGCAGGCGGTACCCGCGACAGCGACAGTTTCAAATTCGGCGGGGTGGACTACAAACCGTTTGGTTCTTCCGACAACGCCATCGCGAAAAACCTGACGTTGCAGTACTACTACGCCCAACTGCAAGACTTCTACAAACAGAACTACGTCGGCCTGGTCCACGTGCTGCCGCTGGGCAATGACCAGTCGTTCAAGACCGACCTGCGTTACTTCGACAGCACCAGCGACGGCAAGAACGGCGAGAGCGGCTACCAGTTCAACAACAACGGTGGCTTTGCCAAGCATGCCAACGAAGTGGACAACAAAACCTACAGTGCGGCCTTCACTTACCAACTGGGCGGCAGCAGCTTGATGCTCGGCCATATTGGCGTGGGTGACGACGGCGGCTTTGTGTGGGTCAACCAGGGCAGCCTGGCCGACCCGCACGCACAAGGCGCCGGCGGCAGCGACTTCTACCTGTTTACCGACGCTGTGGTGGGCCAGTTCTCCCGCGCGGGCGAGCAGGTCAACTTTGGTCAGTACTCGTATGACTTCAAGGCCTACGTGCCTGGCCTGAAGGCTTCCGTGGCGTACCTCGACGGTTCGGACATCAAGTCGAAGGTTGCCGGCGGCCCTGACCAGAAAGAAAACGAAGCCGACTTCCGTCTGGACTACGTGGTGCAAGCCGGTCCTCTGAAAGGCTTCGGTACCACCTTGCGCACCGGCACCTATCACGGCAAAAACACCGGCACCCCCGACCAGGATCAGACTCGCCTGATCTTCAACTACACCTACGCCATCTTCTAAGTCTTCATGTGCATCCGGGCGTCATTGGGTTCTACACTGCCTCTCACCTGGTAGGCGATGGAGGACCCGATGACGGCCACACCCGACAACCGAATACTTGCAACCCTCGAAGGCCAGCGCCTGGCGCAGCAGGATGCCGAGCGTTGGCGCGAGTGGGGCCCTTACTTGAGTGAACGCCAATGGGGCACGGTGCGCGAAGACTACAGCGCCGATGGCGATGCCTGGACTTACTTCCCCCACGAACACGCACGCAGCCGCGCCTACCGATGGGGTGAGGATGGCCTCGCCGGTTTCAGCGACAAGGCGCAACGTTGGTGCCTGGGCCTGGCCCTGTGGAACGAGTGCGATGCGATCATCAAGGAGCGCCTGTTCGGCCTCAATAACGCCGAGGGCAACCACGGTGAAGACGTCAAGGAACTGTACTTTTTCGTCGATGGCGTGCCGAGCCATGCCTACATGCGCATGCTCTACAAATACCCCCATGCAGCCTTTCCCTACGAGGACCTGATCCGCGAAAACGCCCGCCGTGGCCTGGAGGATGCCGAGTACGAGATCCTTGACACCGGCGTGTTCGAAGACAACCGCTACTGCGATGTCAGCGTCGAGTACGCCAAGCATCAGCCCGACGACCTCTTCATGCGTATCACGCTGCACAACCGTTCCGAGCAGCCGACCCGCTTGCAGGTGATGCCGCAGTTGTGGGCGCGCAATGACTGGAGCTGGACCTTTGATGCGCCCAAGCCGCAGTTGAAGATGGACGGGGAGCAGGTGCTGGCGCGCCATCCTGAACGGCCGGATCGGCATCTCAGCGCCTGGGGCCAGGAGGGGGTGGAGTGGTTGTTCTGCGAGAACGAAACCAACGTTCCCCGCCTGGATGGCCAGCCGGCGACGGGGCCGTTCAAGGACGGCATCAATGATTACGTGGTCGAGGGTGTTCAATCGGCGATTCGGCGTGACAGCGGCACCAAAGTCGCGGCGCGCTTCATCCTCGAATTGGCAGGCCTTGAGAGTAAAACCCTCTACCTGCGGTTTGCCCCCGTTAACGCGCCGCCGGTCAACGCCCGCAAGCTGTTCGAACAACGCCGCCAAGAGGCGGATGATTTCTACGCCGCCTTGCAACACGGCATCCACGACGACGATGCGCGCAATGTGCAACGCCAGGCATTGGCTGGCTTGCTGTGGTCCAAGCAGCTGTACTATTTCGATGTGAACCAATGGCTCGACGGCGACCCGGCGCAACCTGCGCCGCCGCCTGAGCGCCTGCATATCCGCAATACTCATTGGCGGCACCTGTCGAACTTCGACATCCTCTCCATGCCCGACACCTGGGAATACCCGTGGTATGCCTCGTGGGACCAAGGCTTCCAGGCGGTGGCCATGGCGCTGATCGATCCGGGGTACGCCAAGCAGCAACTGTTACTGCTGGTGAAAGACCGCTTCATGCACCCCAACGGGCAATTGCCGGCCTATGAATGGCGCTTCGACGACGCCAACCCGCCGGTCCACGCCTGGGCCAGTTGGCGGGTGTACCAGCAGGACAAGGCGCTGAACGGCGTAGGCGACATGGATTTCCTTGAGCGGATTTTCCACAAGCTGCTGCTGAATTTTTCCTGGTGGGTCAACCGCAAGGATGCCGAAGGGCGCAACCTGTTCCAGGGCGGTTTCCTGGGGTTGGACAATATCGCCTTGTTCGACCGCTCGGCCGGGCTGCCGCCGGGGTACCAGCTGGATCAGGCCGACGGCACGGCGTGGGTCGCGGCCTATGCGTTGGACTTGATGCGTATCGGCCTGGAGCTGGCCAAGCGCAATGGGGTGTACGTCGACATCGCCGTTAAGTTCTTTGAGCATTTCCTGTACATCGCGGGCGCCATCAACCGCGTCGACGAGAGCGCCGAAGGCCTGTGGGATGAGCAGGACCTGTTCTTCTACGATGTGCTGCACCGGCCCGACGGCCAGAACGAGCCGGTGCGTCTGCGCTCTATCGTCGGGCTGATGCCCCTGTTTGCCGTGCTGGTGCTGGAGCAGCGCGAGCATGAGGGGTTGGAAGGCTTGCGCGAACGCCTGCTCGGGTTCATGAAGCACCGGCCCGACCTGGCCAAGCTGGTCTCGCGCTGGAATGAGCCAGGGCAGGGCAACCGCCTGTTACTGGCGCTGTTGCGCGGTGAGCGCACCAAGGACCTGCTGCGGCGCATGCTCGATGACAGCGAGTTTTTGTCGACGTTTGGCGTGCGCTCCTTGTCCAAGGCGTTCGCCGAGCAACCCCTGGCGCTGCAAATGAACGGCAACACCCTCAGTGCACGCTACCAACCCGGCGAATCCGACTCGCGGCTGTATGGCGGCAACTCCAACTGGCGCGGGCCGCTGTGGATGCCGGTGAACTACATGCTGATCGAGTCGTTGCGGGAATTTCACCGCTACTACGCGGATAACTTCTCGGTGGAGTACCCGACCGGCAGCGGTTATCTGTCCTCCCTGGAGGAAGTGGCCGACAGCCTCAGTCAGCGGCTGACGCGGTTGTTTCTCAGGGATGAAAACGGTTCGCGACCGTCGATGGCGGGCTATGCGCAGCTGGAGGCGGACCCGGCCAGCCGTGACCTGGTGTTGTTCCATGAATATTTTCATGGGGAAACCGGGCGCGGGTTGGGGGCGTCCCATCAGACGGGGTGGAGTGCGTTGGTGGCGTTGCTGCTGCAGCCTGGGGTTGAGTAATACGCCGGACAGAGCGCTGAACTACAGGCGACGTAGAAAGGATCTGACGATATGCCGGGTGGCGTCGGTGGTGTCCAGTTCATCCATGGCGCCATAGGCATGCCACTGGCAGTCGACGATTTCGTTGCGAGGCCGCGCGTCTTCGATGTTCACCACCGAGGCCTCGAACACATGGTGCAGGGTGTCGCGGGCCTTGAGTTCCTGCAAGTACAGCAAGCCGTCCACGTTCAATCCGGTTTCTTCTTCCAGCTCGCGCTCGGCAGCGCCGACCGGGCGCTCGTTGCGTTCAACCTTGCCGCCCGGCAACGCCCATTTCGATCTGGCCTTGCGCACGAAGAGGATATGCCCCTCGTGTTCGCAAATGACCGTGGCCCTGATTTTCATCGTCTGTGCCCCCGCAGTGAGATGAGTGTCATAAAAGTGTAATGCAATTGTCATGCTAAGTGGTTATGGCGCTGACGTGTGGGGATGTGGATACTGCCCGATTGACGAAAACGCACGAGGGAAACCGATGAACACCGTACGCTGGGGCATGATCGGCTGTGGCAGTGTCACTGAATTGAAGAGTGGACCCGCCTTCTACAAAGCGCCAGGTTCGGCGCTGGTGGCCGTCATGGGGCGCCGCGAGGAAGCCGTGCGCGATTATGCGGCGCGCCATGGCATTGCCCGCTTCTATACCGACGCCCAGGCCCTGATCGACGATCCCGAGGTGGACGCGGTGTACATCGCCACGCCACCCGACAGCCACCTTGAATACAGCCTGATGGTGGCCGCAGCGGGCAAGCATTGCTGTGTCGAAAAACCGATGGCATTGAATGCCGAGCAAAGCGCATTGATGCAGCGCACCTTCGAGCGTGCCGGCCTGGACCTGTTTGTTTCGTACTACCGCCGTTCGCTGCCGCGTTTCCAACAAGTGCGCCAGTGGCTGCAAGAGGGGCGCATCGGCCAACTGCGCCACCTGACTTGGACCCTGTGCAAGCCACCGGGCGCCGATGACGCCGACGCCGCCAATTGGCGCACCGACCCGCTGATTGCCGGCGGCGGTTACTTTGCCGACCTGGCCAGCCATGGGTTTGACCTGTTCCAGTACCTGGCCGGGGATATTGTCGAGGTCTCGGGCTTCACCGCGCGACAGGCCGGGCAGTATGCCGCCGAGGATGCCGTGACGGCCTGTTGGACATTTGCGTCCGGCGCGCTGGGCATGGGCTGCTGGAACTTTGTCGCCGACCGTCGTGAAGACCGGGTCGAGCTGATTGGCAGCAAGGGGCGCATTACCTTTGCAGTATTCGAGGACCAGCCGCTGCGCCTGGAAGGCGAGGTCGACGAGGTGCTGGACGTGCCTTGCCACGCGCATATCCAGTGGCACCATGTGTTGGCCATGAACGCCCATATCCGTGGGGAAGCCGAACACCCTTCACAGGCGATCGAGGCGTTGAAGACCGATCGGATCCTCGACAAGGTGCTACAACGTAACCCCCATCATCCTGGGTAGTTGCAATAGGGTAGTGATTCATTTTTCTTAAGGAACACGGGGATGAAATACTGGATGGTGTTGTGGCTGGCCATTGCCACAAGTGCAATGGCGGCGCCACGGGAGCAGCGGCCGGCGGGGGATTTTGATTTCTATGTGCTGTCGCTGTCATGGTCGCCGACGTTCTGCCTGACGCACCCGGACAACGAGCAGTGCTCGGGCAAAGGCTACGGCTTCGTGTTGCACGGACTGTGGCCGCAATACGCTCGGGGCGGGTGGCCGGCGTCGTGCGAGCCTCAATCGCAACTCTCGGCCGAAGACATGGCCAAGGGCGCGCTGATGTTTCCCACGCGCTCACTGCTCAAGCATGAATGGGCCAAGCACGGCACCTGCAGCGGCCTGGAGGCCTCGCGCTACCTGGAGGCCACTGATGCGGCGTTGGGCGCCGTGCAGATCCCACCGCAACTGCAGCCGTTCAATGTGCCTAATTATTTGCAAGCGCGGGACATCGAACAGCTGTTCCGCGAGAGCAACCCCGCCATGGGCGACCACAGTGTGGCGGTGATCTGCAAGGGCAAGGTGTTGTCTGAAGTACGGATATGCCTGAGCAAGGAATTGCGCTTTGCCGGTTGCCCCAGGAGCGTGAAGACCCAGTGCCGGGACGGTGACATCCGGATCCCGGTTCAGCGTTGAGCCTGCGCCTGGAGCGCGTGCAACGCAATGGTCGCGGCCGCGTTCGCACTGGAGGCCCCGGCGCGATCCGCCAGGTAGCGCGCGGGCGGTTGGCCCATTGCCTTGCGAAACATGGTGATAAAGCCGCTGGCGTTCTCATAACCCAGGTCCAGGGCGACCCGCTGCACGCTTTCACCCCTGGCCAGGCGTTGCAATGACAGGATCACATGCAACTGCCGGCGCCAGCGGCCGAAACTCAGGCCGAACTCTTCCAGCAGCAGGCGCGTCATGCTGCGCTCGCTCATGCCGATGCGCACGGCCCACTGGCCGAGGGTGGCCTTGTCGCCGGGGTTGGCCAGCAGGCTGTCGGCCAGGCGCCGCAACCGTGGGTCCTGGGGCATTGGCAGGTGCAAGTCTTCGATGGGCGCCTGGGCCAACTCGTCCAGCAGCGTGGTGATCAACCGGCCCTGAGCGCCGTCCTCTTCGTACCAATGCTCAAAACTCACCGCCTTAGTAATCAACTCATGCAACAGGCCGGACACCGCCAGCGTGCAGCATTGCGGGGGCAGGGCGCCAGCGGCGTGCGGGTCGATCAGCAGGCAATACACCTCGGCTTCGCCGGCCCCCCGCGCCGCATGTGAAAGGCCGCCGGGGATCCACAGCGCGCACTGGGGCGGCACAATCCAGATACCGGCCTCGATCTGGCAATGAATCACCCCGCGCAGGGTGTACATCAACTGGCCCTTGCGATGGACATGCGGTGCATGCTCCCAGGTCTGGGACGTGCTGGTAGCGCCCACGGCCACCACGGCGCGCGGGATCATGTCGGCGTCCTTGGCCCGGGAGGGGTCGAATTGATCAAGGCGGTGGCGCTTCATGGCGGTTTCACAGCTTGGCTGAATTGCGAAACATTCTGGCTATTCTGTGCAATGCCGTCCAGCAGGTAGATCCCTATGATGAGATCCACTCTCATTAAGGAGCTCTGCCATGCGACTCGACAGTTCAACATTCCCAGTGGTGAAAATCGTCTTTGATGCGCCAAACGAAGGCGGGCCCGACGATGCATTCGTGGTCTTCGAAGGCCTGCTGGCCCGCCAGCAAGCCTTTGTGCTGCTGCATGAAAAGGCCGAAGATGAAAACAGTCACGAACACTCCCACGAAGAGCGCAAGCAGGCGTCGATCTGGATGAAGAAAAACAGGCCGGCCCTGCGCACGTATGTCAAGGGCATGATCCAGGTCGAGCCCAGCGCTGCGCAGCGGCTGGCGCTCAAGCCGTTTGCCGTGATGTTTGGCAAGGCGTGGGGCTACCCGTTGCTGGTGGTGGAATCCAAAGACCGCGCCTGGGCGCTGGCGCGGGACGTGCTGGATGATCGGGTGTCGGATGTGGCGCATTTTTAACGCGGCCTACAGTCCGCAAAAATGTGGCGCTCATCAGTCCACGCACATCGCCCGGCCCAGCTGGCCTTTCTCGACAGTGGCCGAGCAACCAAAGCGGCCGTTATCCGCCTGACATGCGCCTGTTACCGGGCGATTTTCGGAGGATGTGGTCACGCTGGTCCGGCATTCGCCTTCACACTGGCTCGAATCGGTACACGCCTTGCCCGCGTCCTTGTAGGGCGTGATGCACTTCCAGCTCTGCAGTTTGCCGACTTGCTTCATGCTGCCGCCGCCGGCCAGGCAAACAGAGGCGGTGGCGTCTTGGGGCGGCGGCGTCGACGTACATGCCGATACCAACAACAGGGCGGCCAGGGCGATCATCAGTTTCATGCAAAGGTCCTCAAAGGGTGAGCGCAGCGGTGCAGTGTACGGGCAATTGGACTACTTTGAGTGACGAGCCATCCCTGATCGGTACCGAGCGATACAGACCTTATGGAAGCGCTATATGGCGCTGCTGGAAAACGACCTGAGCACGCAGATCTTCGACAACGTGAAGAACCTGCTGGTGTGTGCACTGTTGTTTGCGGCGGGGACGCACACATTGGTCGGGCAACGTGAACTGTTTATCGGCGTGTTTGCGTCCGATGTCGCGGGGTGGGGGTTGATCATCCTGTCCGCATTGCTGACGGTGTTGAATATCAGCGATGGCATTCGCCGGCTGGCCAAGCTGCGTTATCACCTGGCGCTGCAACTGTTGCTGATCCTGGTGTACCTGGTGATTGCCGAGCGGGTGGTTGAGATTATGTGGGGCTTCCGCGCGCATTGAAGTATCCTCCGCGACCCGTTTACCAGCGATTCCAACACAGATGACAGGACAAGACATGCAGGCGATGCTCTCGTCGATTCTCGACGAAGTGCGTCCACTGATCGGCCTCGGCAAAGTCGCCGATTACATCCCCGCGCTGGCCGATGTACCGGCCAACCAACTCGGTATCGCCGTGTACGGCAACGACGGCTCGGCCTACCGCGCCGGTGATGCCGATACGCTGTTTTCGGTGCAGAGTATCTCCAAGGTGTTCAGCCTGGTGCAGGCCATCGACCACGGCGGCGAAACCATCTGGGAGCGCTTGGGCCACGAGCCGTCAGGGCAGCCGTTCAACTCCATGGTGCAGTTGGAATTCGAACGCGGGCGCCCGCGCAATCCGTTCATCAATGCGGGTGCGCTGGTGATCTGCGACATCAACCAGTCGCGCTTCGCCGTGCCGATCCTGTCGATGCGCGACTTCGTGCGGCGCCTGTCGGGCAACCCACACATCCTGGTCAACAGCGTCGTCGCCGAATCCGAAGCCCAGCATGGCGCGCGCAACGCCGCCATGGCCTACCTGATGAAATCCTTCGGCAACTTCCACAACGACGTGGATGCCGTGCTGCACAGCTACTTCAACTACTGCGCGCTGCAAATGAGCTGCGTGGATCTGGCCAAGGCGTTCAGCTTCCTGGCAAACGAGGGCACGAGTGCCCACAGCGGCGAACAGATTCTGACCGCCCGACAGACCCGACAAGTCAACTCGATCATGGCCACCAGCGGGCTGTATGACGAGGCAGGGAATTTTGCTTATCGCGTCGGCCTGCCGGGCAAGAGCGGAGTGGGTGGCGGGATCGTTGCCGTGGTGCCGGGGCAGTTTACGGTGTGCGTGTGGTCGCCGGAGTTGAACGCGGCGGGAAATTCGCTGGCGGGGATGAAGGCGTTGGAGTTGTTGAGTGAGCGGATTGGGTGGTCGGTGTTTTGAGATCGTTCCCGTTCATGGGAACGATCGTCTTTGACGATTCAGGCTGCGGGGTAAGCCGTATTCAGCGCCTTGTCGACCAATAGTTGCACCCCTTCCTGCATGCGACAGATGCCCAGCGCGATGTTGCGTTGGGCGCCGTTTACTTCAAATGCCAGGTGGGCCGCGATGTCGTTGATGGAGGCGAGGTCTTGGGAGGCGTTGGCCAGCAAGGTTTCCGTGTCTAAGTCGGCACGGACGGTGAAGAGTGTTTCTGGGGGATTGGGGCTGTCTTTGATCATGGTCAAATCTCTTTGGGAGTTGAGCCGCCACGATTCGCGGTCAAGCGAAAGAGGGTGGCAGCTATACGCGGGTTGACCGACCGGTCCCAAAGTAGCCCGGCATACCCGAAGGTATCCCGCGTACAGCTGCCGCGACACGATACAGCAGACGCAAAAGAAACGCCTGGATCGATGTTGATGCAGATGCACTTTGGGTTCGGACGGTCAAATCCGGCCGCTGAATTGGCAGCGACGGCGCAGAGGTTAGTCAGCGAAGTTCCGAGCGACAACCTGAAACCCTTGTGGGAAAAGTCCTGGAACTCATGGCTAAATGCGATCCCCTGTGGCGAGGGAGCTTGCTCCCGTTGGGCCGCGAAGCGGCCCCAAGACGGTTTGCGCGGTATACCTGATGCGGCTCGGTTGTCGGGTTTAAGGGCTGCTGCGCAGCCCAGCGCGAGCAAGCTCGCTCACTACAGGGGACGTATTTCAGCTGATATTGAACCGATCCAACACGCTATACCACGCAACGCCTGCCCCAATGTAAAACCGCTGCAACCCATGCATCGGCAAGCGCTGCAACGGTGTCACCGGGTAGGCGAACTCTGCCTGGCTGTCACACAGCTTGACCGCCAATTGCTGGCCCAGGCTGGTACACAGTGCGATCCCCCGGCCATTGCAGCCCAGTGCCAATGTGAGCCCCGGCGCTGGCTGGTGAACATGGGGCATGAAGTCGCGGGTGATTGCGATACGGCCCGCCCAGCGATACTCAAATTCCAATGGCCCCAACTGCGGAAACAGCAACGCCAGCGAGCGTTCCAGGTGGGCGAAATCGGTGGGCGAGGTGGGGTCGTTGAACAGCCCGCGTCCGCCCATCAGCAAGCGGCCATGGCTGTCTTTGCGAAAGTACAGCAACAGCCTTTGCGCGGTGGAGACGGTTTCCTGGCCCGGTAAAATGCTGTCGACTGCATGGCCTTTCAAAGGCTTGGTCGCGACGATAAAACTGTTCGCCGCCAATATGCTTTGAGCCATGCCCGGCCACAGGTTGCCGCTGTAGCCGTTGGTGGCCAGCACGACTTGATCGGCCGTGACCTGTGCACCGTTAGCGGTCTGTAACTGCCAGCCGGAGCCCTGGCGATGCAAGCCCGTCACCGCGCTGTGCCCATGAATCCGCACACCCGCCGCCAGCGCCGCGCCCACCAACCCCCGGGCATACGCCAGCGGTTGAATCGCACCCGCGCGACCGTCCAGCCAGCCGCCGGCAAAAGCGTCGCTGCCCATGCGCGAGGCCACCGCCGTTGCGTTCAAACGCTGCACCGGCACGCCGCGTCGGGCCCATTGATCCGCGCGTGCATGTAACCCTGCCACGCCTTTTTCGGTGTACGACACCTGCATCCAACCCTTGCGCACCGGCGCGCAATCAATGCCGTGCTTTTCGATCAGCCTGAACACCTGGTCGGCCGAATTCGACACGGTTGAGATCAACGGTTCGGCGCGCTCCGGACCGTACATTTGCACCAGTTGCTCGGGGTCGTATTTGAGCGTCGGGTTGACCTGCCCACCGTTGCGTCCCGACGCGCCCCAGCCCGGCTCGTTGGCCTCCAATACACATACACTGACGCCACGCTCGGCCAAATGCAGCGCCGTCGACAAGCCGGTATACCCCGCGCCGACAATCGCCACATCCACCTTCACCGATTCGCTCAACGCAGGCGTCGGCACCACCGAGGGCGCAGTCGCTGACCACAATGACTTCATGACAGGCTCCGCGTATCACCAGTGGGGTGCAGCACCCGCCGCAGGAAATCCTGGGTGCGCGGATGCTGCGGATTTCCCAGCACTTGCTCGGCCGCGCCACTTTCTACGATGTAGCCGCCATGCAGGAAGCACACACGGTCTGCCACCTCCCGCGCAAAACCCATTTCGTGAGTGACTACGATCATGGTCATACCTTCATCGGCGAGGGTGCGCATCACCGCCAATACATCGCCGACCAGTTCTGGGTCGAGCGCCGAGGTGGGTTCATCGAACAGCATGGCTTCGGGTTTCATCGCCAGGGCGCGGGCGATGGCCACGCGTTGTTGCTGGCCTCCGGAGAGTTGTTCCGGGTAGGCGTCGGCCTTGGCGCTCAAGCCGACTTTTTCCAGCAGTACCAGGGCTTCTTCGCGGGCCTGCTTGGGCGACTCGCCTTTGACGTACACCGGGCCTTCCATCACGTTCTCCAGCACGCTGCGGTGAGGGAACAGGTTGAAGCGTTGGAATACCATGCCCATGCGGCTGCGCAGGGCGTGCACGGTCTTGCTGCCGCGCTGCACGGTTTCGCCGAACACGGTAATCGCGCCACCGTCGTAGGCCTCCAGCGCGTTGATGCAGCGCAGCAGGGTGGATTTGCCAGAGCCCGAGGGGCCGATGAGGCACACCACTTCACCCTTGGCCACGTCCAAGTCGACGCCGTGCAGCACGCGGTGGCTGCCGTAGTGTTTTTGCAGTTGGCGAATCTCGATCATGCTTTTTTCCTCCGGCCCAGGTGCTGTTCCATGCGGCGCAGGCCATACACCAGCGGCAGGCTCATCAGCAGGTAGAGCAGGGCGACCAAGGTGTAGACGGTCATGTTCTGGAAGGTCGACGAGGCGATCAGTTGGCCTTGGCGGGTCATCTCGGCGACGGTGATGGTGGACACCAGCGACGAGTCCTTGAGCATCATCACCAGCGTGTTGCCATACGGCGGCAACGCAATGCGAAACGCTTGCGGCAGGATCACCCGGCGCATCATCAGCGTCGAGCACATGCCCAAGGCTTCGGCGGCTTCACGCTGGCCCTGTTCAACGGCAATGATGCCGGTGCGGAAGTTCTCGGCCTGGTACGCCGAGTAGGCGATGCCCATGCCGATCACGCCTGCATAAAACGCGGTGAGGTGCACACCCATGTCGGGCAGCACGAAGTAGATGTAGAACAGCTGCACGATGATCGGCAGGCCACGGATCACGTTGATGATGGTGCTCGCCGTCCACGACAGCGCACGGATCGGCGACAGCTTGAGCAACGCCAGCACCAGGCCGATGGCACTGCTGAGCAGGAACGACAGCACGGTGATCTGGATCGTCACCCAGGCGCCTTGCAGCAAAATCGGCAAGAAGTCCTGGGCGTTTTGCAGGAACTCAGCCGGGTTCATGGGCGCACCTGGGTATCGAGTCCCCACTTCTTCAGGATGCTGTCGAGGGTGCCATCCGCCTTGATGCTGGCGATGGCGGTGTTCAGGCGTTCGAGGGTTTTTGTGTCGCCCTTGCGCACCACCAGGCACACTTCGCCGACATTGGTGGGCTTGTAGTCCGGCGCCAGTTTCACGCCTTTGAACAGCTTCTGGCGGATCTGGTAGGCGACCACCGGCTGATCACCCACGGCGGCCTTGATGCGGCCCAGGGACAGGTCACGGACCATCTCGCCGATGGAGTCGTAGGTGCGGATTTCCTTGAAGATGCCGAGCTTGTTCAACTGGTCATAGAAGACGGTGCCGGCCTGTACGCCGACCACCTGATCCTTCAGCGGCATCAGGTCGGGGTAGGCGGTGTTGTCATCGGTGTTGATGATCAGGCCTTCACCGTAGGCATACACCGGGGCGCTGAAGTCGACGACCTTGGTGCGCTCTTCGGTCTTGAGCATGCCCGCGGAAATGAAGTCGAGCTTGCCGGAGGTCAGGGAGGGGATCAGTGCGGCGAAGTTGGTCTGCTCGATCTGGCTGGTGAAACCGCCGGCCTTGCCCACGGCCTCAGCCACGTCGACCATCACGCCCTGGATGCTGTTGCTCTTGATGTCGAGGAAGGTAAACGGCGAACCACTGGCCGTTGCACCGACTTTGTACGAGGACGCACTTTCTGCGTGCGCAGCGCTGACGCAGAACGTGGCGCAGAGACCGAAGGCAAGGCGGCGAAACAAGGGCGAAAGACTGTTCATCGGGTTACTCCAGAAGGAAAACGGAAAGTCAGTACCGCAAGCGGCTGCCGATGAAATCGCAAGCTCTGTGCCATTTCGATTTAAAAAAATCGAATATCGCTATAAAAAGTAGATAAAATGAACTATTCGTATCGATATGCGATATTTAGTGGTCTATTTTAATGATTTAGAGTAGAAGTATCGCCACGCCTGATCGACCTGACCGCGAGTCCTCCATGTCCGAAGAACGCAACAGTCTGCACAACCAATCCCTGGAAAAGGGCCTGTCGGTGCTCAAGGCCTTCAGTGCCCAACGCCGCAGCATGAGCCTTGCAGAGGTGGCCGAGGCCGTCGGCATGACCAAAAGCTCGGCCCAGCGCATGGTGTTTACCCTTGAGAGCCTGGGTTACCTTCGGAAACACTCCCGCACACGGCATTACCAACTCACACCGCACGTGTTGGAGTTGGGCTTCAGTTACCTGGATGCGCATTCGTTGATCGAGGTGGCCAATCCGTTTCTCTCGGAGTTGACGCGATTGACCGGTGAGACCTCGTGCCTCACCGAACCTGCGGGCTACGACATGACCTATATCGCACGGTTCGTCAGCTCGGGCTTTGTGCCGGTGCATATGCCGATCGGCTCGCGGGTGCCGATGTATTGCACGGCGTCGGGGCGAGCGTATTTGAGTGCCTTGCCGCAGGACGAGGCGTTGGTGTTGATCGAGAACAGCCAGCGTATTGCGCACACCAGCCAGACGCTGACGGAAGTCGACAAAATCATGGAGTCGTTGCAGCAAGTGCGCGAGCAGGGCTATGCGGTGAATGGCCAGGAGCTGTTCCTGGGCGACATGACCATTGGTGCGCCGGTGCTGGGCGCCAATGGCCGGCCGGTGGCGGCGGTGCATGTGGTGGCGCCCACCAGTCGGTGGAGCAGGGCAGATGCGGAGCGGCAGTTGGCGCCGGCGCTTTTACAATGTTCGAGGGCGCTGAGCAACTCGGCCCGGAACTTGGAGTAACAGACACCCTAAAACAAAATGTGGGAGGGGGCTTGCCCCCGATTGCAGTGTGTCAGTCAATACAGCTGTGACTGATCTACCGCTCTCGGGGGCAAGCCCCCTCCCACCGTTTTGTTCGGTCAGCGATCGCCTATTCAGGCAATTGCATCCCAAGCCCGATCACCGTGCTCGTCTTTGATCCGAGTCGGCAAGCCCATCACGTCCAGCGCTTTCAGGAACGGCTCAGCCGGCAGTTCTTCGACGTTGGCCATGTGCTTCACATCCCATTCGCCACGCGCCACCAGCAGCGCGGCGGCGACCGGTGGAACACCTGCGGTGTAGGAGATGCCTTGGCTGTCGGTCTCGGCAAAGGCTTCTTCATGGCACGCCACGTTGTAGATGAACATCTCGTGGGGTTGGCCGTTCTTGGTGCCTTTGACCAGGTCGCCGATGCAGGTCTTGCCGGTGTAGCCCGGCGCGAGCGAAGACGGGTCGGGCAGCACGGCCTTGACCAGTTTCAGCGGCACGACTTCCAGGCCTTCGGCGGTGGTGACCGGCTTTTCGGAGAGCAGGCCGAGGTTCTTCAGCACGGTAAACACGTTGATGTAGTGTTCGCCGAAGCTCATCCAGAAACGCACGTTGGGCACGTCGAGGTTTTTCGACAGCGAGTGCACTTCATCGTGGCCGGTGAGGTAAAGGTTCTGCGAACCGACGACCGGCAGGTCGTCGGTGCGTTTGACTTCGAACATGGTGTTGCTGGTCCACTGGCTGTTCTGCCAGCTCCACACCTGTCCGGTGAACTCGCGGAAGTTGATTTCCGGGTCGAAGTTGGTGGCGAAGTATTTGCCATGGGAGCCGGCATTGACGTCGAGGATGTCGATCGAATCAATGCGGTCGAAATGCTGTTGCTGCGCCAGCGCGGCATACGCGTTGACGACACCTGGGTCGAAGCCCACGCCAAGGATGGCGGTGATGTTCTTCTGTTTGCACTCTTCCAGGTGGTTCCACTCGTAGTTGCCGTACCACGGCGGGGTCTCGCAGACCTTGCCCGGCTCTTCGTGGATGGCGGTGTCGAGGTACGCAACGCCGGTGTCGATGCAGGCCCGCAGGACCGACATGTTGAGGAACGCGGAGCCGACGTTGATGACGATCTGCGATTCGGTCTCGCGGATCAGGGCCTTGGTCGCTTCCACGTCCAGGGCGTTCAGCGCGAAGGCTTGGATATCGGCGGGAACCTTGAGGCTACCCTTGGCCTTGACGCTGTCGATGATGGCCTGGCATTTGGAGATGTTGCGCGACGCGATAGCAATACGACCGAGTTCGTCGTTGTGCTGCGCGCACTTGTGGGCCACCACCTTGGCGACACCTCCTGCACCAATGATAAGAACGTTCTTTTTCAATTGCTTTATCTCTCCTTTATCCGCCAGCTTACGAAAGGCTGGACAGGTAGTCGTCGTAACCAAATTCACGAACCACCTCGACTGTACCGTCGAGTTGTTTCACTACGATGGACGGCATTTTCAGGCCGTTGAACCAGTTTTTCTTGACCATGGTGTAGCCTGCGGTGTCGATGAACGACAGCCGATCGCCGATGGCCAGCGGACGATCAAATTGATACTCGCCGAAGATGTCCCCGGCCAGGCAGGATTTGCCGCACACCATGACGGTGTGTTCGCCATCGCTCGGCGCCAGCTTGGCGTTGAGGCGATAGATCAGCAGGTCCAGCAGGTGGGCTTCGATGGAACTGTCGACCACGGCGAGGTTCTTGCCGTTGTAGAGGGTGTCGAGCACGGTGACTTCCAGGGAGGCGCTGTTGGTGATCGCCGCTTCGCCGGGTTCCAGGTAGACCTGCACGCCGTACTTTTCGGAGAACGCCTTCAGGCGCGCGCAGAACGCGTCCACGGCATAGTCTTCACCGGTGAAGTGGATGCCGCCGCCGAGGCTGACCCACTCGACCTTGTGCAGCAGCGCGCCGAAGCGTTCTTCGATGGTGCCGAGCATGTTGTCGAACAGGCTGAAATCGCCGTTCTCGCAGTTGTTGTGGAACATGAAGCCGGAGATCTGCTCGATCACGCCCTCGATCTTCACCGGGTCCCATTCGCCCAGGCGGCTGAACGGACGCGCCGGGTCGGCCAGCAAGTAGTCGGAACTGCTCACCTGCGGGTTGACGCGCAGGCCGCGGGTCTTGCCTTCGGAGCGTTCGGCAAAGCGCTGCAGCTGGCTGATGGAATTGAAGATGATCTTGTCGCAGTTATCCAGCATCTCTTCGATTTCATCGTCGGCCCAGGCCACGCTGTAGGCGTGCGCCTCGCCTTCGAACTTCTGGCGGCCGAGCTTGAGCTCATACAGCGACGACGAGGTGGTGCCGTCCATGTATTGCTGCATCAGGTCGAACACCGACCAAGTGGCAAAGCACTTGAGCGCCAGCAGGGCCTTGGCGCCGGACTGCTCGCGCACGTAAGCAATCTTCTGCATGTTGACCAGAAGCTTCTGTTTATCGATGAGGTAGTACGGCGTTTTGATCATTTTTGAGAGCCTGCGGCGGTGCCTGCCAAAAAAGGACACGCATTGTGCCCGCACTTGGATCGAATCGAAAGGTTAGTGGGCGGATTTTGCTGCCCTTGGTTTACGAGCGTAGCGCCGGAGTGTGACTGTTCAGGGGCCGACACCGTTTTTTTGTAGTGAGCGGGCTTGCCCCGCGCTGGGGGGCGAAGCCGTCCTGAATCCAGGCACCACGATTTTTCTGGAGCTCCGCGGCGTCCTTATTGGGGTGGCTTCGCCACCCAGCGCGGGGCAAGCCCGCTCACCACAGGTGCATAGAAGCAGTCCTTGGCTGACATCAAATCGTCATGTTCTCGGCACTGAACTGCCACATTCCCCCGCTACTGTCCTCGCCAATGAGATCGATCTCAAGCGAGTGACAATGACTGACCTGAAAGACGTTGCGCGCCTGGCTGGTGTATCCCGCGCCACCGCCGCCCGCACCTTTGCCTCCCCCGACCAAGTGCGCCCGACCACCCGCGAGCAGGTGTTCGCCGCCGCCCGTGAGTTGGGCTTCCGGCCGAACCTGCTGGGCCGCCAATTGCGCCTGCAAACCACCCAATTGATCGGCGTGGTGGTGCCTAACCTGCTCAACCCGGTGTTTGCCGAGCAGTTCCAGGCCATGGAGCGCGCTGCACGGTCGCGCGGCTACAGCCTGTTGCTGGCAACCACCGACTACAGCAGTGAACGCGAGTGCATTGTGGTGGAAGAGCTGCTGCGCCAGCGCGTCGACGGCCTGGTGCTGACGGTCACCGATGCCGAGAGCAATAGCGTGCTCAGCAGCCTGAACACCGAACAGACGCCGTTCGTACTGGCCTACCACCAACCTAGCAACCCCAACTACAGCGCCGTGTCGGTCGACAACCGCGCCGGCATGGCCATGGCAACCCGGTATCTGCTGGACGCCGGACACCGGCGCATCAGCATGGTCGCTGGCCCCGCTTTGCAATCGGACCGTGCCCGCCTGCGTTACGCCGGTTACTGCGATGCGATGAAGGAATACGGCCTCAAGAGCCGCCCGGTGATCGAAATGCCGGCCCACACCCAGGCTGAATTCGCTGCTATCGAACCTTTCCTACAGGGGGCCGAGGCACCCACCGCTTTGGTGTGCTCCAACGATTTCCTGGCAATCAGCCTGATCGCTGAGTTGCGCCGCAACGCTTGGAACGTACCCGAACAACTCTCGGTGATGGGGTTCGACGGCATCAGCCTCGGCACCCAGATGCACCCGACCCTGTGCAGCGTGGTGCAGCCCATTGCGCTGCTTGCCAGCACCGTGATTGACCAATTGCTGGCGCAGATCGCCGGCAACGCCCCGATTTCCCATTGCCTGCCTTGCCACATTCGACCAGGCGACAGTACCCAACCCCATGAGGAGACCCTTGATGCGCGCACTCAGTAAAACCCTGGCAGCCCTGCTGCTGTGCGGTACGGCCAGCCTGGCCCAGGCCGCCGACACCGCGATTTGCTACAACTGCCCGCCGGACTGGGCTGACTGGGGCACTCAGCTCAAGGCCATCGCCGCCAGCACCGGCGTGCACGTGCCGCTGGACAACAAGAACTCCGGCCAGTCCCTGGCGCAGTTGGTGGCGGAAAAAGCCGCACCGGTCGCCGACGTCGTCTACTACGGCGTGACCTTCGGCCTGCAGGCGCAAAAAGCCCAGGTGGTCGACACCTACAAACCCAAGGCCTGGGAGCAGATTCCGGCGGGCCTCAAAGACCCGGCCGGCCATTGGTTCGCGATCCATTCCGGCACCTTGGGCATTATGGTCAACGTCGATGCACTCGGTGGTTTGCCGGTGCCGCAAAGCTGGGCCGACCTGCTCAAGCCAGAGTACAAAGGCATGGTCGGTTACCTCGACCCGTCCAGCGCCTTCGTCGGCTACGTGTCGGCAGTGGCGATCAACCGCGCCATGGGCGGCGACCTCGACAACTTTGCCCCGGCCATCGACTACTTCCAGAAACTGGCAAAGAACGCGCCCATCGTGCCCAAGCAAACCGCGTATGCACGAGTGCTGTCCGGTGAGTTGCCGATCCTGGTGGACTACGACTTCAACGCCTACCGCGCGCGCTACAAAGACAAGGCCAATGTCGCCTTCGTGATCCCCAAGGAAGGCAGCATCAGCGTGCCTTACGTGATGAGCCTGGTGGCCAACGCGCCGCACCGCGCCAATGCCGAAAAAGTCCTCGACTTCGTGCTGTCGGACGAAGGCCAGGCACTCTGGGCCAAGGCGTACCTGCGCCCTGTGCGCCCGATGAAAATGCCGGCCGACGTCGCCGCGCAGTTCCTGCCCGACAGCGATTACGCGCGCGCCGGGGTGGTGGACTACGAAAAAATGGCCGCTGTGCAGGAAGCCTTCGCCGCCCGTTACCTGAACGAGGTCAAGTAAGTGGCAGCATCGGCAAGACATGCCGCCTGGGCACTGGCCCCGGCGTTTGCGGTGCTGCTCGCGTTCTGGCTGTTGCCGCTTGCGCACTTGGTGCTGCTCGGTGCCGAAAGCCGTGACAGCAACGGCAGCGGTTACTGGCAGGTACTCAGCAGCGCGCAGTACCTGGGCAGCCTTGGGCAAACCCTGGTGCTGGCGGTGGTGGTGACGCTGGTCGCGTTGGTGATAGGCGGCATCAGCGGCGTGTTTCTCGCCCGCCAGCAGTTCTTCGGGCGCTCGGCGCTGGTGGCATTGCTGACGTTTCCGCTGGCGTTTCCCGGCGTGGTAGTGGGCTTCCTGGTGATTCTGCTGGCGGGGCGCCAGGGCCTGTTTGCCGCCCTGGGCCTGCAACTGGCGGGTGAGCGCTGGATCTTTGCCTACTCGCTGGCGGGGTTGTTCGTGGGGTACCTGTATTTCTCGATTCCGCGGGTGATCCTCACGGTGATGGCCGCCTGCGAAAGCCTCGACCGCAGCCTGGAAGAAGCCGCGCATTCGCTGGGCGCCGGGCATTGGCGGGTGGTGTGCGATGTGATTGTGCCGGGCCTGGCGCCGGCGCTGGCGTCGTGCGGGGCGATTTGTTTTGCCACGTCCATGGGCGCCTTTGGCACCGCCTTTACCTTGGGCACGCGGCTGAATGTCACCCCGGTGGCGATCTACAACGTGTTTACCAACTACGCCAACTTTGCCGTGGCTGCCGCGCTGTCGGTGGTGCTCGGCGCGGTGACCTGGGCCGTGTTGCTGCTCACGCGCCGCCTGGTGAAAAACGCGGGGACTGTGCTGTGAAACGCTCATCGCTGTTTGTGATGCAACTGCTGTTTACCCTGCTGGTGTGTGCCTTCATGTTGGTGCCGGTGCTCATGTCGCTGCTGGCCGGGCTGACGCGCAATTTCTTTGTGGGCCTGTCCAGCGGCTTGACCTTCGATTGGTTGATCCAGGTGTGGCAGGCCTATTCGCCCACCGTGTGGCTGTCGCTGCAACTGGCGCTGGCCTGTGCCGTGTGCGTCTGCGTGATTGGCGTACCGGCGGCCTACGCATTGGTGCGTATGAACAACCGCTTCAGCCGCGCTTTTGAAGAACTGATGGTGCTGCCGGTGGCCATGCCCGGACTGGCCAGTGCGCTGGCCTTGCTGCTCACCTACGGCCAGTTCGGCAGCTTCCGCAGCAGCTGGGTGTTCATTCTGGTCGGCCACGTGTTGTTCACCTTGCCGTTCCTGGTACGCCCGGTGATGGCGGTGATGCAGCGCCAGCAATTGCCGGTGCTGGAGGAGGCGGCGGCCAGCCTGGGCGCCGGTCCGATCAAGCGTTTCTTCAGCGTGGTGGTGCCCAACTGCCGGGCGGGGATCCTGGCCGGTGTGCTGATGGTGGTCACGTTGTCCCTGGGTGAGTTCAACCTGACCTGGATGCTCCATACGCCGATGACCAAGACCTTGCCCGTGGGCCTGGCGGACAGCTACGCCTCGGCGCGCCTGGAAATCGCCAGCGCCTACACCCTTATCTTTTTGCTGATGATCGTGCCGCTGCTGATCGCGCTGCAGGCCATCAGTGCCCGTTTGTCCCGTGGAGAGCGTCGATGACCGCTATCACTATTCGCCTGCAAGGCTGTCGCAAGGCGTTCGCCGACGGCACCGTGGCCGTGCATGACCTGAACCTGACCGTCGAAGGCGGCGAAACCCTGGCGATCCTTGGCCCGTCAGGCTGTGGCAAAACCACGACCTTGCGCCTGATCGCCGGCCTGGAACGCCCGGATGTGGGCCAAGTGTTTTTTGGCGATCAGGACGTGACCCGCCTGCCGATCGAACGCCGCGACGTGGGCATGGTATTCCAGAACTACGCGCTGTTCCCCAACCTGGATGTGGCGGGGAATATCGTTTACGGCTTGAAGATTCGCGGCATGTCGGTGCCTGAGCGCAACAAGCGCTGCGACGAATTGCTGGAACTGGTGGGCTTGCAGCATCACGGCAAGCGCAGCATCCACGAGCTCTCCGGCGGCCAGCGTCAGCGTGTGGCCCTGGCCCGTGCCTTGGCGCCGCGCCCCAAGGTGTTATTGCTGGATGAACCGCTGGCGGCCCTCGATGCGCAATTGCGCGAACGGCTGCGCAGCGAACTGAACGAGCTGCTGCGTGGGCTCGGCATCACCTCGGTGTTCGTCACCCACGACCAGGGTGAAGCCATGGCCCTGGGCGACCGCATCCTGGTGATGGAACACGGGCGTGTTGCCCAACTGGCTAGCCCACGGGACATCTACCAGAAACCGGCTAACGCCTTCGTCGCGGGGTTTGTCGGCAACCTCAATGCCTTCGCGGTGATCGAGCCTTCAGCGCATGGCTTGAAAGTCTGCGGCGGCGAGTTGCCGTGGCACGGAGCGGACCTGCCCAGCACGATCTACTGCCGCCCTGAACACTTGCGGGTGATGGAAGGAGAAGGGCACCTGCACGGCCATCTGCTGGCGCAGTTTTTCCAGGGCGCGCAAAGCCGTCTGCTCGTGGACGTCGGCGGCCCGCAACCGCTGCTGGTCGACAGCAGCGACAACCAGCTCTACACCGTCGGCGCGCCGATTGCCTTGGCGATTGCGCCGCACATGTTGTTCACCCTGAATGCTTGAGAATCTATTGTGAATCATCCGTTTCTTGTCGCGCAGATCAGCGACCTGCACCTTAAAGCCGGCCAGCGCCTCACCTATGGCGTTGTCGACACCTTGGGCGCGCTGCGCCGTGCCGTCGACCACCTGAACGCCAGCCACCCGCGCCCCGATATCGTGGTGATCAGCGGTGACCTGGTGGATTTCGGCCGCGCCGATGAATACGCCGTGCTGCACCCTGAACTCGCCCGCCTGCAGATGCCCTGCTACCTGGTGCCCGGCAACCACGACACACGAGGTCCGCTGCTGGAGGCGTTCCGTGATCACCCCTATTTGCCCGCGTCGGCGGATGGCCCATTGGACTGGGTGGTAGACGACCACCCGCTGCGCCTGATCGGCCTCGACTCGACCATCCCGGGAGGTCACGGCGGCCAGTTACTCGACAGCCAACTGCAGTGGCTCGACGAGCAGTTGGCGCTGCGCCCGCACGCGCCAACGCTGTTGATCCTGCATCACCCGCCGTTTATCAGTGGCATCGGCCACATGGACCGTGAACCTTTCATCAACGCCGCCGCCCTCGAGCAAGTCGTTGCGCGCCATCCGCAAGTGGAGCGCCTGTTGTGCGGGCACCTGCACCGGCCGATGCAGCGGCGTTTCGGCGGCAGTGTGAGTTGTGTGTGCCCCGGCACTTCTCACCAGATCGTGCTGGATTTGCAAGAAGCGGCGCCCGCGCATTTCAACCTGGAGCCGGCGGGCTATTTGTTGCATCGCTGGGAGGCGCAACAAGGTTTGATCAGCCACAACGGCGTATTCGGGGACTACCCGGGGCCGTATCCGTTTTATGACGCTCATGGGTTAATTGACTGAGGTTGTGATGAAAGCCACTTTGAATGTGTTAAGCGTATTAACCGGCGGCCTGGGCATTGCCTTGAGCCCCTTGGCTTCGGCTGATTTTTTGGGGGACAGCAAAGCCAACTTGAGTATGCGCAACTTCTACTTCAACAACGACAACCGTGACGGCGCCGCCGCCCCCTCGAAGACCGAAGAGTGGGGCCAGGCGTTTATCCTCAACTATCAATCGGGCTTTACCGATGGCACCGTGGGGTTTGGCCTGGACGCCGTCGGCATGCTCGGCGTGACCCTCGACAGCGGCGCTGGCCGCCATGTGGGCAGCTCGATGATCCCCAACGACGACGGCAAGGCCGTTGACAACTGGGCCCGTGGCGGCGCAACGGCCAAGGCGCGTTTCGCCAAGAGCGAACTGCGCTACGGCTACCTGCGTCCAAACCTGCCGATCCTGGTGAGCAACGACGGTCGCCTGTTGCCACAGTCTTTCGAAGGCGGGCAAATCACCAGCAAAGACATCGATAACCTGACCCTGACCGGCGGCCAGCTGCAACACACCACCGGCCGCGGCTCCAGTGATCGCAGCGGCCTGGCGGCAGCGGGCGGTACCCAGGAAAGCAACACGTTCAACTATGCAGGCGCCGATTACCAAGTGACCAAGGACCTGATGGTCCAGTACTACTACGCCAACCTCGAGGATTATTACCAGCAGCACTTCGCCGGGTTGATCCATGTACTGCCGCTCGGTGATTACGGCTCATTGAAAACCGACCTGCGCTACTTCAAGACCAGCTCCGACGGCAAAAACAGCAGCGCCGCCGGCCGTGCCGAAGGCTACAAAATCAGTGGGTTTACCAAAAACGGCAACGGTGAAATCGACAACAACACCTGGAGCGCGGCGTTCATCTACTCCCTGGGGCCGCATGCGATTACCGCCGGTTACCAGCAAGTCTCGGATGACAGTAACTTCGCCCAACTCAACCAGGGTGGCCTGGTGAACAAAGGGGAGGGCGGCGCCAGCCTTTACCTCTACACCGATCGCACCGTGCAAACCTTTATCCAGGCGGGCGAGCGTACGGCGTTTGCGCAGTACGCCTACGACTTCGCGTCCCTGGGCGTGCCCGGTTTGAAGGCGTCGCTGATGTACTTGAAGGGTGACCACATCCTCACCGCCAGCGGCAACGATGCCAGTGAGTGGGAGCGCGATATCTCACTGGATTACGTGGTGCAGAGCGGCACGTTCAAGAACGTCGGGTTTGGCTGGCGCAACGGCGTGTCGCGCAGTGAAGTGGCGCGGGACCAGGATCAGAATCGGGTGTTTGTGAGTTATTCGATTCCGTTGCTGTAACGGCACTTCAACCCTAACCCTGTGGCGAGGGGGCTGGCTCCCGTTGGGCTGCGCAGCAGACCTGAAAAAGCGGGAGCAAGCTCCCTCGCCACAGCAAGCGGCCTCTTCACAGCAGTGTCAGGCCACGCGATTCCTGCCCGCCGCTTTAGCCTCATACAATTGCATATCCGCCCGCTTGAGCAGCGCCGAGGTGTCGCGGTCCGACGGCTCGGCCACCCCGACGCCGATACTCACGGTCACATGGCCGACGGTTGGGAACACCGCCGCCTCCACGGCGACGCGGATTTTCTCGGCGACCACGTCGGGGCTGTCGGGTTCTTCGACTTCGGGCAGCAGCACCGCGAATTCCTCACCACCGTAGCGCGCGACGAAGTCGGTGGCGCGGGTGGTGTTTTTAATCAGGGCGGCCAATTGGCACAGCACGTCGTCGCCGATGGCGTGGCCGTAGCTGTCGTTGACGCGCTTGAAGTAGTCGGCGTCGATCAGCAGCAAGGCGAAGGTGCGGCCGGTGCGTTGGAACAGCAGGCTGTTTTCGGCGAGTTTTTCATCGAAGCGGCGACGGTTGTAGACACCGGTCAATGCATCGTGGGTGGCGAGCTTGAGCAGCTCGGCATTGGCTTGGGTCAGGTCGGCGGTGCGTTGCGCGACGGTGGCTTCCAGGGAGGCATTGGCGTCCTGCAGCTGACGTTCCTTGGACAGCAGGGACTGGGTCATGCCGGTGAGCGAACGGCCTAATTGGGCGATTTCCAGCACGGGGTGTTCCTGGGGGAAGGCTGCGCCGGGTTGATTGTCTTGCACCTGTTTGGCAGACCGTACCAGGCGTTCGATTGGACGGCTGAGGGTGGACGCCAAGTAATAGGCGACGAGCCCGAACACCAAGGCTGCGATCACGCCCAGGAGCAACAGCTTGTACAGCAGCACGCGTGCCGGTTGCAGCGCGATATCCAGGGGTTGGCGCACCACGATGTACCAGCTCACTTTCGCATTCGACGGGCTGGGTACCGCCACCGAGGCGGTGACGTAGCCGTTGCCGGTGGACCAGCCGGACGGTTTGCCCAGGTTGGCTTGCGGCATCGGCTCACCGGCCAGCACTTGTGGGTAGAGCACTTTGCCGTCGAAGTCGACAATCAGGGCTTCAAGGTCGGGCAGGGCATCCTTCTGCATCACGGCGGAATCGACGATTTGCGTGACCCACCGCCAATGCGCATGGGCGCCCAGTACACCGATGGTTTCACCTTGTGCGTTGCGGATCGGCGCGGCGAAATCGATAAAGCGCAATGGCTCGCCATTCGTGGCCCCCGGCAACAGCTTGGCCAGCAGCACGGCTTCATGGGGATCACCGGCGTACTCGCCGCGCATGCCCGCCTGGAACCACGGCCGTTGCTGCACCGACTGATTGACCAGCAACCCGTTGACCGCCTGGTGCACCTTGCCCTCGGCGTCGGCCACCCCCATCCACGCATACTCGGCGCGCGATTGGGTGCGCAGTTCCATCAACGTCAGGATATCCGGCGCGTCCAGGTTGCCCTGGCGAAACAGCGGCGCCTTGCTCAGCAACGACACTTCCAGTTGCCGCTCGCGCAGTTGCGCGGCCAGCAGCGCCGCCGTGGAACGGGCGGTGCTCAACAGCGTATTGCCGCTGGCCTGCTTCACCTGTTCAGTGGCGATATGGCCCACATAGAAGCCCACGCTCAACAACGTGAGTAACGATAAGCCGGCGAACCAGAGGGTCAGGTGACTGCGCAGGCTGGCTTTGATCATGAGGGCTCATTCGGTTGAGTGTTTTGACCCATGGTATGCGTATTGGACGGGGTGCGGCCAGCGAACGATGGCGTATCCCTGTCTGTAAACATGAATAGATCTTGTGATCATCTCAAATTAAATGAGTTTGTCTCATGATGAGTGTGTGCCGACAATGGCTGCCATCAATATCGACATTGGAGTTGTAAGTCATGGCAGTCGCTCATTCCCTCGGATTCCCGCGTATTGGACGCGACCGTGAACTGAAAAAAGCGCAGGAAGCGTTCTGGAAGGGCGAGCTGGATGAAGCCGGCTTGCGTGCCGTTGGCCGTGACCTGCGCAAGACCCATTGGCACCTGCAAAAACAGGCCGGCATTGAACTGCTGCCCGTCGGTGATTTCGCCTGGTACGACCAGGTACTGGCGCACTCGCTGATGTTCGGCGTGATCCCCGAGCGTTTCCGCCCAGCCGATGGCAAAGCCACCCTCCACACCCTGTTCGGCATGGCCCGTGGCGACAGCGACAGCTGCTGCGGCGGTGCCCACGCCCAGGAAATGACCAAGTGGTTCGACACCAACTACCACTACCTGGTGCCTGAGTTCAGCGCTGACCAGCAGTTCCACCTGGGTTGGGAGCAACTGTTCGAAGAAGTGCAGGAAGCCCGCGAACTGGGTCACAACGTCAAGCCCGTTGTCATCGGTCCATTGACTTACCTGTGGTTGGGCAAGGCCAAGGGCGGCGACTTCGACAAGCTTGACCTGTTGGAGCGCCTGCTGCCGTTGTATGGCCAGATCTTCCAGCGCCTGGCTGATCTGGGGGTGGAATGGGTGCAGATCGACGAGCCCATCCTGGTGCTCGACCTGCCGCAAGCGTGGAAAAACGCGTTTGAGCGCGCCTACAACCTGATCCAGCGCGACCCGCTGAAAAAGCTGGTGGCCACCTACTTTGGCGGCCTTGAAGAAAACCTCGGCCTGGCCGCCAACCTGCCGGTCGATGGTCTGCACATCGACCTGGTGCGTGCCCCGGACCAGTACCCGACCATTCTCGACCGCTTGCCGGCTTATAAGGTGCTGTCCCTGGGCGTGGTCAACGGCCGTAACGTCTGGCGCTGCGACCTGGAAAAGGCCCTGGCCACCTTGCAGCATGCGCATGAAAAACTAGGGGATCGCCTGTGGGTAGCGCCTTCCTGCTCCTTGCTGCACAGCCCGGTTGACCTGGGCCGTGAAGATAAACTGGATGCCGAGCTCAAGCGCTGGCTGGCATTTGCCGTACAGAAGTGCGCCGAAGTGGCGGTATTGGCCCAAGCAGTCAGCGCGCCCGAGGCGCCCAACGTACTCGCTGCCCTGGCCGAAAGCCGCGCCGTGCAGGCTGCGCGCGCGGCTTCACCGCGTATCCACAAGCCGGCCGTGCAGGCCCGTGTGGCGGCGATCACCACCAAGGACAGCCAGCGCCAATCGCTGTTTGCCCAGCGTATCGAGCAGCAACGTGCCGGCCTCAACCTGCCGTTGTTCCCGACCACCACCATCGGTTCGTTCCCGCAGACTGCGTCGATCCGTCTGACGCGCCAGTCGTATAAGGCCGGCAAGTTGAGCGAAGCCGAGTATGTCGAAGCGATGCACAGCGAGATCAAGCACGCGGTTGAAGTGCAGGAAAACCTCGGCCTGGACGTGCTGGTACACGGGGAAGCCGAACGTAACGACATGGTCGAATACTTCGCCGAGCAGTTGGACGGCTACGCGTTCACCCGCTTCGGTTGGGTGCAGAGCTACGGTTCGCGCTGCGTGAAACCGGCGGTGATTTTCGGTGACCTGAGCCGCCCGAACGCGATGACCGTGGAGTGGATCCGTTACGCCCAAGGCCTGACCAGCAAGGTCGTGAAGGGCATGCTCACCGGTCCCGTGACCATGCTGATGTGGTCGTTCCCTCGCGAAGACGTGAGCCGTGAAGTGCAGGCCCGCCAACTGGCCCTGGCGATTCGTGACGAAGTGGTGGATTTGGAAGCCGCCGGCATCAAGATCGTGCAGATCGACGAAGCTGCGTTCCGTGAAGGCCTGCCGTTGCGCCAGGCACAGTGGCAGCACTACCTGGACTGGGCCACCGAAGTGTTCCGCCTGTGCGCCTCGGGCGTGCGCGATGAAACCCAGATCCACACCCACATGTGCTACAGCGAGTTCAACGACGTGATCGAGTCGATCGCGGCAATGGACGCCGACGTGATCACCATCGAGACCTCACGCTCGGACATGGAGTTGCTGGACGCGTTCGAAGCCTTTGCCTACCCGAACGACATCGGCCCGGGCGTCTACGATATCCACTCGCCACGCGTGCCGGATGCCTCGGAGATGGCCAACCTGCTGCGCAAGGCGGCCAAGCGGATTCCGGCTGAGCGGTTGTGGGTGAACCCGGATTGCGGGTTGAAAACCCGTGGCTGGCCGGAGACGGAAGCGGCGTTGATTCACATGGTGACGGCAGCGCGTCAACTGCGGGCTGAACTGGCTTAACGCCTCCTAGAACGGTGTGTACCTGTGGCGAGGGAGCTTGCTCCCGTTGGACTGCGCAGCAGTCCTGGTTTTTTCGAGCAAAGAGCTGGGGCCGCTTCGCGGCCCAACGGGAGCAAGCTCCCTCGCCACAGATTACTTTTTACCCTTTCTACTTCTTAACTGACTGGAGTTAGGGCACGCCCCCTCCCACAGTTGGACGGTGTCGGGTCAGAGGTATTTGAGCCAGGCCAGGTCGCGGCGGCGTGCCTTGAGCGCCGCAAACCAGCGCACCGGTGGATAGAGTGCCAGCGGTAACAGCAGCGCCACCAGCCAGATGGCGCCCATACTGTCGAAGCCGAAGTAGTTGCCGTGATTGAGGCCAAACAGCGCCACGCAGGCGACGTAAAGGACTTTCAAGACATACAAGTGCAGCAGGTAGAAGAACATCGGCGCGGCGCCGAACGTGGCCAAGATGCCAATCCAACGTTTTTGTCCCGCACGTTCAAACGCCAGCAACAGCAACAAGCCGATCCCCAACGTCAGCGCCAGGAACAACAGCGAAGGCGGGTACTTGGTGACGTTGAAAAAGCTCATCAGCGTCTGCACGCCACTGTCATACGCCTGCCAAGGCTTCTCGCCATACCCGTTGGCCGTCCGCAACAGCACGAATCCCACCAACGCCCCCACACCGCCGAGCAACAGATAACGTTGGCGCAGCACCGGCTGCGTGCCATTGGCAAACCACGGGCCCAGGCCGTAACCCAGCGCAATCACGCCAATCCACGGCAGCACCGGGTAGGTAGTGCGCAGTCGCAGCGAATCGCCGACCTCAATCCAACTGCGCTCATGCAGGATCGTCCACGGAATCTGCAAGGCCGAACCCGCCTCGAAGTGCACGCCATCCAACAGGTTGTGCCCGCCAATGATCACCAAGGCCAACCCGATCAACAGCGGGCGCGGCAACCACACCAGCGCGGCCAGCGCGAGCATGCTTACGCCAATCGCCCAGATCACCTGCATATAGATCACGCTGGGCGGCAGTTGGAAGGTCCAGGCGAAGTTGACCAAGGTAAATTCCAGCACCACCAGGAAGAGCCCGCGCTTGAACAGGAATGCCGACACATCGCGGCGGCCCTGGTATTTCTGGCCGTAGAGCCACGCCGACAACCCCGTGAGCAGCACAAACACCGGCGCGCACAGGTGGGCGAGGGTGCGGCTGACAAACAGCACCGGCTCGGTGCTGTCGATGATCATCGGGTCGCTGACCTGGCGGTGCAGCAGGAAGGTTTCGCGCACGTGGTCCAGCAGCATGAACAGGATCACCAGGCCGCGCAGGGCGTCGATGGAAAGCAGGCGTTGGCGCAGGGGAACAGCGTCGGTCATGGGCGTGATCACAGTGCAGGACGGAAAATGGGCGTTATCCTATAACATTAATTTGCGCGTTGCCGCGTTTCGTTGCGCAGATTAGAATGCGATCAATTCTTAATTACTCTCTGGTCCCCGGTGATCTGCATGTCGTCTTCGCTCAATCTGCCTGTCGAGGCGCTGTACTGCGAACACCACGGATGGTTATACCGCTGGCTCGACCGCAAGTTGGGCAACGCCAGCGATGCGGCCGACCTGGCCCACGACACCTTCATGCGCCTGCTCACCCGGCAGCACAGTGCGGGTTTCGGCAGCGAGCCGCGTGCGTTGCTCACCCACATCGCCAAGGGCTTGATGATCGACAGCTGGCGCCGCCAGGAAGTCGAGCGCGCTTATCTGGAAACCATTGCCCACTTGCCGGAGCAGGAGGTGCCGTCGCCGGAAACCCGCTGGCTGATTCTTGAGGCGCTGTACCGCATCGAAGCCATGCTGCGCGATTTGCCGGACAAGACCCGCCAGGCCTTCCTGATGTCGCAGATCGATGGCCTGACGTACGCGCAGATCGCCGAGGAATTGAAGGTGTCGCTGGTCTCGGTCAAACGCTACATGCGCGATGCGTTCCTGGCATGCCTGAGCGTGGCATGAACCCGTCCATCGACCCGCTGATCCTCGGCGAAGCCGCCGACTGGATGGTGCAGTTGCAGTCCGGCAGCGCCACCGACGAAGACCGCCGCGCCATCGCCCAATGGCAGGGCCGCAGCGCCCAGCACGCCCAGGCCTGGCAACGGGCGGAGGCGATCCTGGGCGACTTCAACAGTGTGCCGGGCGCGATTGCCGGCGACACCCTCAAGCGCATCGGCCGTAAGCAATCGCTCGGCCGTCGCCAGGCCCTCGGGCTGTTGCTGCTGGCGGGGCCGGCGACCTGGTTGGCTTATCGGCAAAAGCCGTGGCAGCCGTGGACCGCCGACCAACACACCGCCATCGGCGAGCAACGCCACCTCACTTTGCCCGACGGCACGCGCCTGCTGATCAACACCGCCAGCTCGTTGAACATCGCCTTTACCGATCAGGTGCGACGTATCGAGTTGCTGCAAGGCGAAATAATGATCACCACCGCCAAGGACCCCGCACCCCGCCATCGTGCGTTTATCGTGCAAACCCGCCACGGCACCGCCCGCGCCCTGGGTACGCATTTCAGCGTTCGAGTGGCAGAGCAGAGCAGCCGCGTGGCGGTGCTTGACGGCGCGGTGGAAATGCTCCCGGAGCATGCCCGCCATGGGCTGATCCTCAAGGCCGGTGAGCAAAGCGCATTCGGCAGCGACGGCGTGGCAGCGGTGCAGCCGCTGGAAATCAGCGCAACCACCTGGGAAAACGGCATGCTGCTGGCCCAGCAGATGCGCTTGGCGGACTTGCTCGATGAGCTGGGACGCTACCGTCACGGCGTGTTGCGCTGCCACGACAGCGTGGCCGGGCTGACCGTCTCCGGGGCGTTCCCCTTGCGAGACACCGACGCCAGCCTGCGTCTGTTGCAGGAAACGCTGCCGGTCAAGGTCAGCAGCCTGACTGGCTACTGGGTGACCGTTGAGCCTCGCTGAAATTATTGTCGATCTTCGCTGATACCTTTTTCGTTGTCGCCCGGTGTAGGGGAGAACCCTCAACTTTGCAGCGCGCCGACAGGAATCCCCATGACCTTCACACCGCACCCCATCCGCCCCTTGAAGGCCTTGAGCCTGGCCGTTGCCCTGGCAGCCATCGCACCGTTGCACAGTGCCGTGGCCGCCGATGCGGCGTCGACCAGTGCGGTGCGCAGCTACACCCTTGCGCCGGGGCCGTTGGGCAACGTACTGGCGCAGTTCGCGGCGTTGTCCGGGGTGCCGTTGTCGTTTGATTCCACACTGCTCAATGACCAGCAAAGCGCTGGCTTGCAGGGCCGTTTCACTGCGCAAGCGGGCTTCATGCAGTTGTTGCAAGGCAGCGGGTATACCCTGCAAAGCACCGGCGCCCACGGCTACACCGTGGTGCCCGAAGCGACGGGCGATGCGTTGCAGCTGGGTGCGACCACCATCAGTGGGGAGGGCGGGGCGCAGGCGGACACCTATGCCGGCGGCCAGGTCGCACGCTCGGCGCGCCTGGGGGTATTGGGCACTCGTTCGATCAATGACGTGCCGTTCAGCGTGGTCAGCTACACCGCCAAGACCATCGCCGACCAACAGGCGCGCACGGTGGGCGATGTGCTGCTCAATGACGCCTCGGTGCGCCAGTCTTCCGGCTTTGGCAACTTTTCCCAGGTGTTCACTATTCGCGGCCTGCCGCTGAGCACCGATGACATTGCCTTCAACGGCCTGTACGGCGTGCTGCCCCGGCAGATCGTCACCACGGAGGCGTTGGAGCGGGTGGAGTTGTTCAAAGGCCCCAACGCGTTCGTCAATGGCGTGTCGCCGGCGGGCAGCGGCATCGGCGGCAGCGTTAACCTGGTGCCCAAGCGCGCCGAAGACGCGCCCACTCGCAGCGTGACCCTCGATACCACCACCGATGGCCAGCGCGGCGGCCACCTCGACCTGGGCCAGCGGTTTGGCGAAGACAACCGCTTCGGCGCGCGGGTCAACCTGGCCAGGCATGGTGGCGACACGGCCATTGAGGATGAATTCAAAAGCTCGCAACTGGTGGCTGTCGCCCTGGATTACCGTGGCGATCGCCTGCGCGTGTCCACCGACTTCGGCTACCAGAAAGAGCGCATCAACAACGGTCGCTCGGTGGTCTACCCCAACGGCACCCAAGTGCCGAAGGCGCCGTCAGCCAAGCACAATTACGCCCAGGACTGGAGCTGGTCGGAGCTGGAAGACACCTATGGCATGTTCAATGCCGAATACGATTTGAATGAAAGCTGGACCGCCTATGTGGGCGGCGGCGCCAAGCATACGCGGGAAAATGGCCAGTATTCGTCGCTGTACGTGGGCAATGATGGCAGCGGGCGTGTGGGCTTTTTGTACTCGCCTCACGATGAAGACAACAAGAGCGCCATGGCCGGGTTGAACGGGCATTTCAACACCGGCCCGGTGAGCCATCAGATGAACGTCGGTTTGTCGGGGATCTGGGGCGAGCAGCGTTCGGCCTTCGAGGCGATCCTGCAGGCCAACCGCCGACCGGGCAATCTGTACAACCCGACCCAGATTCCGCGCCCGAGCGTTACTTACTTCGGCAGCGATATCCATGACCCGCGTATCGTCGGCAAGAATCGCATCAAGAGCGCGGCGGTGTCCGACACCCTGGGCTTTATCGATGATCGCGTGCTGCTGACCCTGGGCGTTCGGCGCCAGACCCTCGAGGTGGATGCATGGAACACCACCACGGGAGCGCGCAACGCCAACTATGCCGAAAGCATCACCACGCCGGTGTACGGCCTGGTGGTCAAACCGTGGGAGCACGTGTCGTTCTATGCCAACCGCATCGAGGGGCTGGCCCAGGGACCGACGGCGCCATTGAGCAACGTCACCAACCCCGGCGAGGTCTTTGCGCCTAACCGCAGCAAACAGACGGAAGCCGGGGTGAAGCTGGATTGGGACAGCGTTGGCGCCACCTTGGGCGTGTACCGCATCGAGCAGCCGAACAGCTCCACGTCGCGCCTGCCCGGCAATAGCCTGGACACCTTCAGTGTCGACGGTGAGCAGATCAACAAAGGCGTGGAGCTGAACGTTTTCGGCGAACCGGTTGACGGCTTGCGCCTGCTGGCCGGCGCCACCTGGATGAACACCGAATTGAAGAATACCTCCAACGGCCTCAGCGACGGTAACCGCGCTGCCGGCGTGCCGCGCTTCCAATACAATGTGGGCGCCGACTGGGACATTCCCGGCCTCCAGGGCGCCGCCGTTAACGCGCGGATGCTGCGCACCGGGGGCGAATACGTCAACGCCACCAACACCCTGAGCATCCCGGCCTGGACCCGCGTCGACCTCGGCGCCCGGTATGGCTTCAAGGCGGACGACAAGTACATCACCCTGCGCGCCAACGTCGAGAACGTGGCAAACAAGGCCTATTGGGCGTCGGCGTCGACGGCCAATAACTACCTGACCCAGGGCGAGCCGCGCACCGTCAAGCTCTCGGCAACAGTGGACTTCTGATCGGTGAACACGCTTGTCTCTGGCTGGCGGGCTTGTTGTGGTGAGCGGGGCGAGCCCGCTCACCACAATTGAAACCGGGTTTCTGCTACCGTCGAGGCATTCGATTGAGAGTAGGTAGCGACAATGAGCAATGACACCCCGCACTCCGTCATCGACTTCTGGAAAAACGCCGGCCCCAAACGCTGGTTCGCATTGCGTGCATTCTGCTACCTGCCCTTCGAACATTCGGAAGACCCGGCGGATCAGCAGCGCTCTCTGGTTCTCAACCAGCCACTGGGCGCCACTACCTACCATTGGGCCAAGGAACATGCCGAGATCATCCAGCGGTTCGGGCGTTTTCCCATCATAATGAGGTGCTGGCTCGGGCGACCTCAGACGAAGAGCGCGCTTTCCTGAGCAAGGGCGGGTTTGCGGGCTAGCCCGGTATTCCGCCGAGGAATGCCCCCATAAAAACAGCGCATTGTCTTTCTGGCGGCACATCTCGTAGCGTGGTGCTCCCTTCAAGGAGATTCGTCATGAGCCAGCGTCCGTTGCGTCTGTATGTTGATCAGCTGTACACCAGCCCCTACGCCATGTCGGTGTTTGTCGCCCTGCTGGAAAAAGGCCTGGCGTTCGACACGCTCACCCTGGACCTGGATGCCGCGCAACAGCACGCGGCCGATTTCGCCCACCTGTCCCTGACTCAGCGCGTCCCCACGTTGGTAGAAAGCGATTTTGCGCTCTCCGAGTCTTCGGCAATCACCGAGTACCTGGAGCAGGTTTATCCCGAGACCCCGGTGTACCCGGCCGACCCCAAGCAGCGGGCGAGGGCGCGCCAGGTGCAGGCGTGGCTGCGCAGCGACTTGTTGCCGATTCGGCAGGAGCGCTCGACCCTGGTGGTGTTCTACGGGCAGAAGATGCCTCCACTGAGCGCCGAGGCTGAAGCGGCGGCCGCCAAGTTGATCAGTGCGGCGCAAGCGCTGCTGGCGAATAATCCGCCTTACCTGTTCGGTGAGTGGTCCATCGCGGACGTGGACCTGGCGGTGATGCTCAATCGCCTGATCCTCAACGGCGACCGCGTGCCTGCCGAGCTGGTGGAGTACGCGCAGCGTCAGTGGCAGCGGCCGTCGGTACAGGCGTGGGTCAATCAACAACGCCCTGCGCTGTAGCCTGTTCAGTGATGTGCACGACGCGGCGGTCCAGGTCCTCCCAGTCGGCCATGCCCAGCACCCGCGTGGTGTTCAGGCCACGCAGGTAGCCGCGTAATTGCTGGGCGCTGGCGTTGATTTGATCAGCGCCCGCGGCCTCATCCTGCAGCACGTCTTCATAGTCGACCAGGTAATCGGCGACGCGCTCGCGAAACTCCGGTAGGACGGCTTCGCGGATGCGGTCGAAGGTTTTCTGGTGAGGCTTCATAGCGTGGTCCTTATAGGTTTTATGGGTGCACTATCGGTTCAGATAATAGTCACCATCACGGATCGCAAGTTCTGTTTTTGCAGGAAAAGCGGAAAAATCACCCCATCGAAACGCTGTTCAAGGAAATGCGCGATGAGGACGTTTATTCAGCTTGTTTTAATGATGTTGATGCTTGGCACGGTCGCGATCAACAACGCGGCAATTGCCGATGATCTGCGTTCGGGCCATTTGCTCCCTCTCAGCGCTAGCGTAGAATCCCTGCAGCACGCGCAGTCGGTGGGTGTGTTGTTGAGCGATAACACCCGCGACAACCTCAGCTACCTTGAACGCTACCACGACATGGCCTTGAATGGCGCCAAGGATGCCCTCGACGGACGCATCCGTCAGGCGTTCGTCAACAGCTCCGACCCGGAACTGGCCATCGACTGGTTGATGAGTTCGCTGCAAGGCACTTTTTTGTCGGTGACGGTCTACGACAGCCTGGATGCCTTGGTGCAGGCTCACCCCGATGTGGTGGTGATGCTTGACACCCATAACCAACTGCTGACCCAGCGTAACGACCAGGTCGAGGCGCGGTTTATTGCGCGGTTCTACGACGCGAACCTGCAATACATCGCCAAGGCCGAAGGCTCGGTGCATAAGCAGGTGCCGTCGGTGTGGGTACATGACAAGGCTGCACCGGAAATTGCCGCACAGATCGAGCAGCAGCGGGATGTGCAGCTCGATGCTTTGAAGCAGTTCGATGTGTCGCTCAAGGCGCTGCTTCGCGCTGGATAGTGGGCGGCTTGATGTGAACCTTTATTTTTATTGTCAGGAATTTTTCATGCGCTCTTTTTTCGCCCCGGCCTTGGCCTTTGCTTCCTTGTGGCTGGCCGGTTGTGTGTCCGCCCCCAACGCCCCGACCCTGACCCTGCAAACCAGCAAGGGGCCTGAAGCCTATGTGCAGTGCGTGCTGCCCAAGCTGGAAAAACATGGGATCACCTCGACCGTGACGCAGAACTCGCGCCACGCCAAGGTGGTGTTGACCAGCAAGATTGCTGCTGATGATGTGCTGGAAGTCTATAAGTCCCAGGAGGGCGGCAAGGTGTTCCTGTATGAGCGCAAGCCGCTGGCGTCGGCGATCAAGCCGTCGCGGTTGGAGCAGGCGGCGCAGGAATGTATGTGATTCCAGGCAATACATAGCCAATGTGGGACAGGGGGGCTCCTGATGGCGGTGTGTCAGTCGACTCATGCTGGGTACGACGCTGGCCCTGTGGCGAGGGAGCTTGCTCCCGTCGGCGGCCTGGTAGCTGACCAGGATGTTGGATCAGCACGAGTACATATCCGTTATTTAGGTAGCGGCTGCTATGGGTTCCGCCCTTACGGCGGGTCACTTTTGGAAGAGCGCCAAAAGTAACCCAAAACGCTTCGCCCCAACACTCGGCACCTCGCCTAGGCTCGGTGTGCCCTCACTCCGGCTTGAATCCGTGGGCCGCCGCCACGCGCCATCCATGGCGCGGGGCGGCTAACCCGGCGTCCTGCCGGGTTACCTACGGATTCAAGCCTGCGTTCGGCCAGCGTGTTTGACGGGGCGCCTCAGATCAAGATCAAAAGCAAGAGCACGGCGGCCTGGTAGCCGACCTGAGTGGTGTAGATCAAAAGCAGGGCTGATTGATCTCTCGGCCTAGAGTGGCGGGCTTGGAGCCGGTCGGTTTTTTACTGTCGATCTCGGTTGAGTGTGGGAGGGGGCTTGCCCCCGATGGCGGTGGGGCAGTCACAGGTGCATTAGCTGACACACTGCTATCGGGAGCAAGTCTCCTCCCACAGTTTGATTCAGATAGGGATCAGGGTTTGGCTTCGTTACTGAAACTGTTGACTGCCTTGACCAACCCTTGCGCCGCCAACGCCACCAACTCCCCACCTTTCTCCACCGTTGCCAGCGCCGGGTCCGAGCCCATGCGCCCGTCGGGGAAGCGTGCGCGGAAGTCCAGTGCTTCACGGATCGGCCCGGTGTTGGCGATTTGCGGCGAGTAGTCGGCGGTCTTGATCGACTCCGGGTATGCCCATTGCGTCACCGCAATCTCCGATGGCGTGGCATGGCTGCCGTGGCCCACCGGGAATTGGCGTTGGGCCAGGTCGGTCACGCCTTCCAGGTCCCACCAGTTCACCAGCTTCAGCGCGAACCCGGCCGGGCGGCGGGCGAAACTGGCTTCGGCGTATAGCTCGGAAAACGCCGCTTCAATGGTGGCGATATTGCCGCCATGGCCGTTCAGAAACAGAATCTTCTCGAAACCATGCCCGGCCAGCGAGCGCACCCAGTCGCCGATTGCGGCGATGAAGGTGGAAGGGCGCAGGGAAATGGTGCCGGGAAAGCCCAGGTGGTGCTGGGCCATGCCGATATTGAAGGTCGGGCCGATCAGGATGTCCGCGTGCTGCTGTGCTTCATGGGCGATGATTTCCGGGCACATCCAGTCGGTGCCGAGCAGGCCGGTGGGGCCATGCTGCTCGTTGGAGCCGATGGGGATTACCACCGTGCGGCTGCGTTCCAGAAACTGGCCGATCTCGATCCAGGTGGATTGATGTAGAAGCATGCGTGGCTCTCTTTTTTATCGATGGGAACAGGCTATCCGCCACGGATTGTACGACTACTCGCCACCTGTTGGGGTTTGCAATTGAGGTACGTCGAGGACTTCAACCAGCGCTGGTCGGGGTACCACGAAAACATGAACTGCCCATCCTTGAGCTTATCCACCACCTGGCGCGCCACCTGCGGGCGCACGGCGGGGCAACCCTGGCTGCGGCCGATACGGCCTTCGCGCTTGCTCCACAGCGGGCTGACGTAGTCGGCGGCGTGGATGACCAGGGCGCGGTCGCGTGCCTGGTCGTTGAAGCCTGGCTCGAGGCCATCCATGCGCAACGAGTAGCCGTGGGTGCCCAGGTAACTCTCCTGGGTGCGGAACAGGCCCAGGCTTGATTGGTGGCTGCCTTCGCGATTGGAGAACTGGGTGGCGAAGTTTTCCCCGGAGTTGGCACCGTGGGCGACCAGGTCGCGCAGCACCAGGGTCTTCTTGCGCAAATCGAAGATCCACAGCCGACGGGCGGTCGAGGGCTGTGAATAGTCAATAACCGCTAGGCGCTCGGAACGTTCCTCGCCATTACTGACGGCACACTGCATGGCGCTCAGGGCGCTTTTCAGTACAGTGGGATTGAGTTCTGGAGCCGAGCGCGCCAGGCTGCTATATAAGTTAGGAGGAATCCCATTGGCCGCGAGCGCAGAATTGCTCAACGTAACCAGGGACAAGGCGATCAGGCCTAAGCGACACAATAAAGTCAGCATCTACAGTACATCCCCCCCGCTGTGGATTGGAGCTAAGCCAATTGTTCAAAAAACACGCATGTTACTTGAGCATTTGCCTGCTCGTTGCACCACTGGTCGCGACAGCCGATGAGCCTTTGCCCGTCGCACCCCCGGCCCTGGTCAATACCGCCCCCGTGCAACAGGCGTTGGCCCAACTGCCCAGCGTCTGCCCCAGCCTCGCGCCGCAGATCGACGGCGCCGCCCAAGCGCGTCTGCAAGCCTTTTATCAGCAGCAGGGTGATGAGCCGCTGTGGTCTGCCGACGAACGCCGGCAAGCCCTGCAAACACAGTTGCTGATGCTCGCCGATGACGGCCTGGACCCCACCCACTATAGCCTCCCTGCGCTGGATGCCACGACCAACGTGCTGTGCAGCGATATCGGTACCAGCCAGCATTACCTGCAAGCGCTCTGGGACCTGCACTACGGACGTCTTCAGCAATCGCGTTTCGAACCGCTGTGGCATTCGCAGCCGCCCACCCGTGACCCCAACACTGAAGTGCTGGCCTTTGCCGCCGCGGGCCTGCAAGACATGGCCCAGGCATTCGACCAGGCACGTCCCAGCGCCGACTTATACCGCAGCCTGCGCAACGCCTATGCCACTGTGCGCCAGCAGCCGTTGCCGCATTGGGACCCGGTCGGCAGTGGCCCGCTGTTGCGCCCCGGCATGGAAGACCCGCGTGTACCGGAGCTGGCACGGCGCTTGATCAGCGGCGGCTACCTGGCCACGGCGTCGAGCGGCAAGCAATACCACGATGAGTTGGTCAAGGCGGTAAAGGCTTTCCAGCTCAGCCACTCCTTGCAAGCCGATGGCGTGATCGGCGCGGGTACTGTGGCCGAACTGAATATCAGCCCGGCGATCCGCCGAGAACAGCTGCGCATCAACCTTGAGCGCTTCCGCTGGCTGGCCCAGGACCTGGAGCCCGAAGGCGTATTGGTCAACGTAGCCGCCGCGCAACTGAGCGTGTACCAGAGCGGCATCCCCGTGTGGCAGACCCGCCTGCAAGTCGGCCGCGCCGAACGCCAGACGCCGCTGCTCAAATCGCGCATCACCCGGCTGACCCTCAACCCGACGTGGACCATCCCGCCTACCATCATGCGCGAGGACAAACTCCCGGCCATCCGCCTCAACCCTGAATACCTGCGCCAACAGAACCTGCAAGTGCTTGACGCCGAAGGCCACCCGTTGGCCCCCGAGCAAATCGACTGGGCGCGTCCCGGCAATATCCTGCTGCGCCAGGAAGCCGGTCCGCGTAACCCGCTGGGCAAGATCGTCATGCGCTTCCCCAACCCTTACTCGGTGTACCTGCACGACACGCCGAGCCAGCCCCTGTTTACCAAAGGTCCGCGGGCGTTCAGTTCGGGGTGTGTGAGGGTCGAGCAACCACTACTGCTGCGCGATTTACTGGTGAGCCCGGCCGAACGCGCGCGCACCGATGAATTGCTGGCCACCGGCGTGACACATGAGTTCAGGCTTGCCACGCCGGTGCCGGTGCTGTTGGGCTACTGGACGGTTGAGGTCGACCGCCAGGGCGGCTTGGTGTACGCCCCGGATATTTACGCGCGCGATCTGGTGTTGATGAAGGCTATGGGGAGTTTGCTCTGAGGTTCGCCAGCGTCATCGCGACAGCCTCATCCTGGGTCATGAGGGCGGTGTCGACCGTCAGCGGCATCTCGTCCCACGCCTCGAACTCATGCGCCAGGACGGACTGCCAAGTGGGAGGCGTCAGGCCGGGAATATCTGCTTTACGGGTTGCCACCCGCCGTTGATGTTCCTGGCGGTCAGAGCAAATCACCAGAATATCCGTCAACTCGACCGCTGCCATTGCCGCCACAGCCTTCCACGCATCCCGGCTTTCCTTGACCGGGTTCACACAGTCGGCCACCACGCAGTGGCCCAGTTGCAGATTGCTCAACGCCAGCGCGTTTGCCACGCTGTAGCCGCTGGCACCGACATCGCCGGCCAGCACGGCGGCATCGCGGATCGCCTGTTCAATCACATCGATACGCAGGTAAATCGCACCGGTCCGGCGCGCCAGTTCACGGGCTATCGTGGTCTTGCCGGTGCCGGGCAGTCCGCTGAAGACAATTAGCATGGGGGGCTCTCGATAAAGGCGTGCGTGTTCAGGGTATCCTTCAGTTCCCCCATGAGTCGACCACAGGACAGCCCATGCTTTTGCCGTTCGTAAAGATGCACGCCCACGGCGACGACTTCATCATCATTGATCGCCGTGGCTTGGACGATCCGATCACCGCGGCCATTGCCCGTCAGTTGGGCAACCGTCACACCGGTATCGGCTTCAACCAATTGGCCGTTGTGTACGATTGTGAAGAGGCGGCCGCACGTATCAGCTTCTGGAACGCCAACGGCACGCCGCTGGCCACTTGCGGCAGCGCTACCCGTGGCGTGGCCGATCGGTTGATGCATGAAACCGGCAAGGATTCGATCGTGCTGCGTACCGACCGCGGCCTGCTGACCTGCGTGCGTGCGCCGGGGCGGCAAGTGTCGGTGGACATGGGCGAGCCCTCGCTGGAGTGGACGGCCGTGCCTCTGTCCGACGCGATGGACACCTTGACATTGCCTGTCGAAGGCAGCCCGGCGGCGTGCAGCATGGGCAACCCCCACTGTACGTTTTTCGTCGACGACATCGCGGCTGTCGACGTAGCAGGCCTGGGCCCGGCGTTGGAGATTCATCCGCTGTTCCCGGCCAGGACCAATGTGCATTTCGTGCAAGTGCTCGACCGTAGCCATATCCGCCTGCGCATCTGGGAGCGCGGTGGCGGTGTGGCGTTGGGGTCGGGGTCGTGCTGCTGTGGGGCGGTAGTCAATGGGATCCGGCGCGGGCTGCTGGATGCCACTGTGCAGGTGCAGTGCGACGGCGGCACGGTGACCGTGCAGTGGACGGGCGAGGGCGGTGTGGTATTGACCGGCAGTGTGGAGCCGGTGATGCAGGGCAGCGCCTACGTGCCTTGAAATGTCACGGTAAAGGTGGTGCCGCCGGTTGCACAGGAACTCACCGCCACATCCCCACCGTGTACCTTGGCCAACTCGCGCACGATATACAGGCCCAGGCCCACGCTGCGCACATCGCTGCCCTGGTCGGTGCCGCGGGTCATAGGCTCGAACAGCCCGGCCAATAAGGCCTCCGGTATGGCTGCGCCGTGGTTGTGCACTGACACTTCGCAGCGGCCTTCGCCCAGGCGCGAGGTAATACTGATCGGCCGTTGCAAATCGCCATAAGCCACGCTGTTGGCCACCAGGTTGCCGATGATCTGTTGCACGCGGTCTGCGTCCAAATGGGCGTTGCCGCTGCCAATCGCGTGGTGCTCCAGCGTCGCCTTGGGGAACGCCACGCGCAGTTCATCCACGGTGCGATGAATCACGCTATGCAAATCCATGGAGGTGGCCTTGATGACGATGCCCTGGCCGACCCGCGCCTGGGTGAAGTCCAGCAGATCGGCGATCATGCGCTGGGCACGCTCGGACGACTGGCCAATATGCCCGAGCAACTGCTGCTCCTTGGGCGTGCGTTCACCGCGACTGAGGAAGTCGGACGCCATGCGAATGGCCGTGAGTGGGTTTTTCAGGTCATGACTGACAATTGCCACCATCTGCTCGGCGAACAACGCGCGGCGTTGGGAAATGGTATAGGCCTCGCTCAGTTCGGCCTGGGCTTGCTTCAAGGCGAGTTCGGCGGCGGTTTTTTCCTGCAACAGCGCTTCGGCCAGGTTGCGCGCGTTGAGCAGCTCGCGTTCGTACTTGTCGCGGTCGGTGGTGCCGAACAGGGCCAGGTCGTACACCACGGCGTCGGCGTGTTCACGCCTGATGCCGTTGAGCAGCACGGTGACCTTGTGCCCGTCATGGTGCAGCATATCGAGCTTCACTTCGGTGACGCTGCCATGCATGCGCAACATGGGGGCCAGGTGCGTCTGGTGGAAGATGCGCCCGCCCATGGTCAGCAAATCCTGGAAACGCTTGCCGCACAGCTCCGTAGTGCTGAACCCCAGCCATTCACTGAAGCGCGCATTGGCTTGCAGGATCATGCCGTCTTCCGAGGTGACGGCCAGGGCGCAGGCCGCGCTGTCGAACAGGTCAGCTTGCACGTGCAGCCGCCCAATGGGCCAGGAAACTGTCCATGGCCGTAGCGCAGGCCTGTGGCGCGCTCATGTGCGGGCAATGGCCGATGTTGTCCACGAGGCAATAGCTGCTGTTGGGCAGCACGCGGTGCAGGTATTCGCCTACGGCCACGGGAGCGATTAGGTCATCGGTCGATTGCAGGATCAGTACCGGGGTAGCCAAGCCGATCACATCCTGGCGGTTATCCGACATAAACGTGACCCGCGCGAATTGCTTGGCGATCTCGGGTTCAGTGCGGCAGAAACTCTCGGTCAACTCTACACCCAGCGCCGATTGACCTTGCGCGCCCATAATCACCGGGGCCATGGCGCTTGACCAGCCGAGGTAGTTACTGTCGAGGGTATCGAGTAAGTCGTCGATATCGCTGTGCTTGAAACCACCGATGTACCCGTCGTCATCGATATAGCGCGGCGACGGCCCGATCATGACATGGGCCGCGACTCGGCCCGGAGCCAGGCGGTCGGCGAGGGCACCGATCATCGCGCTCACCGAATGCCCCACCAGGATCACGGGGCCGACGGCATAGGCATCGATAATTTCATTGAGGTCCCGGGCATAACCGTCCAGCGTGCTGTACTTGGCCTTGTCGAAGGCACTCAGGTCAGACAGGCCCGCGCCTACCAGGTCATACATCACGACGCGAAAGCGTTCCAGGAAGTGCGGCGCCAGGTAGTTCCACATGGCCTGGTTGCAACCGAACCCGTGGGAAAACACCAGGGTCGAGGTCCCGGAGCCCATCACGCTGACATTGTTACGATGGAGTAGGTCCATGGGCTTCCCGGTTATGGCGTATTGCTATGCGTGCGGGCAGTTTAGATAGTCAAACGCTTTGGGTCACGCGTTATAGCGCCGATAAGGTAAAGTCGGCGCCTTCAGGAAGAAACTTCAGGTAACAAAACATGATGCAGCGTGTGCGGCAATCCGTCTTGAGTCTGCTGGTGTTGATCAGCCTGCTTGCCACCGTCCACGCGGATACGTCACCTATCGGTGTAGCCCTCGACCAACGGGTGATTGACCTCACCAACACGCTGGCTGCCGGCACCACCACCCGTCTGAAAAACCAGCTTGCCGACCTTGAACAGCGCAAAGGCGCACAAGTCGCCGTACTGCTGGTACCCAGTACCGGCGGCGCGAGCATTGAGGACTATGCCAACCAACTGTTTCGCGCGTGGAAGCTAGGGCGCAAGGACGTCAACGACGGCATCCTGCTGGTTGTTGCCAAGCACGACCGCAAGGTGCGCATCGAAGTGGGTTACGGCCTGGAAGGCACCGTCACCGATTTGCTGGCTCACCGCATCATCGAAGAACACATCACCCCGGCGTTTCGCCAGGGTGACTATGCGGGTGGGGTGGTCCAAGGCGTCAATAACCTGGTCGTGCTGGTGGACGGTGGTGAATTGCCCCCGGTTGCGGGCCCTGCGTTCAATCCCCAGACGATTACCGTATTGCTGGCGTTCATCGTCGGGGCAATTGGCGGTGTCCTGATCGCCGCCGGCAAGTTGCAGTGGCGCCGTGCCTTGATTGCCACCGTGGCAGTCACGGTGCTGCTGGCTATTTTTGGCGGCGGCCGTGACTGGCTGGTGTTTCTGCTGGTGCTGCCCCTGACGCTGCTGATCGGCGGCGCAACATTCGGCGCATTGTGGCTGGCGCGTGGGGTGTTTTACTGCGTGTTAGGACTGCTGGCGTATATCGTCGCGGTGCTGGGAGTGAACCACTTCGTTGAAGTCAACTTGGTCCATTGGCTGGCATGGCCGTTTGGTGGTGCCTTGGTGTTGGGGCTGTACGTAGGGCTGTTTTTCGTTATCCGCGAGTCCTTAAGAAAAAGCCCGCGCTTCTTCATCGTGCGTGTTCTGGCGGTGTTGGCGATTTACGCGGGGGTGGGTGTTTTGCTCGGGCATGGTTATCAAGGTTGGTTACTGGCGATACCGGCCGCGTCAATCGTGGCGTTTATCGTGTTTGTCCAGAGCATCTCCAATGGGGGCTCGGGCTCGGGCTCGGGTGGCGGTTCCGGTTCAAGCTCCAGCGGCTCCAGTTCCAGTAACAGTTCATCGGGAGGAGGCGGTTCCAGTGGCGGCGGCGGGGCGTCCGGGAGCTGGTAAAACCGTGAGCGCGGCGTTTAGCCAAACCCTCTCTTGAAGCTCAAACGTATGTAAAACGGCTCGATTCCTTCAACGCCGGTTGTTCAGGCCAGGACGATGTAGTCGTTCTGCTGCAGGATTGGCCGGTGCGGGCCCTGCACCAGGTGGACATATCGACCGTCCACCAGGTCGATGGGCAGGCAGTCGTCGAGGTCCAATACCCCATCGGTGTGGGCCTGGGACCAATGGCGCAGCATCTGTTGCTTGCCCTGGCGGGTGGCCTCCTGTTTATTGCGCGCCACCACCAACAGGTAGTGGTGGGCTTCGCCAAAGCTGTTGGCTTCATAACCGCCGAGGTTGAGGAAGTACAGGTGATGCGCGCCGGCAGCAGGCGCCAGCGGGCTGAACTCGACTTTCCAGCCGTCAACGCCATCCACCCCCATCCACGCATCGATATGCACACCCTTAGGGCTGCCGAACCAGCCGTCACGCAATTGCGGGTAGGTAGCCTCCAGCGTGTCCGCCACAGCAAACACCACATCGTGGACTTCGATTTTCGCCCGTGGGTGCTTGCCCCCGAGCATAACGACAAACAGCATTGCAGGTCCTTCCTGGCATCTTGGCAGAGGGTAACCATACTTCGATTGAACCCTTTTGTCCGGCCAATGCCACACTGTTAATCCGCGAACTCATCAGGAGATTGTCATGCGTACCATTGATCTGGCGGGCGTCCCCGTTCCTGTCATCGGCCAGGGGACCTGGCGCATGGGCGAGAACCCCGACCAGCAGCGCGCCGAAGTCGCGGCGCTGCAACTGGGCATCGATGAGGGCATGACCCTGATCGATACCGCCGAAATGTACGGTGAGGGCGGCGCCGAAACGGTTGTGGGCGAAGCCATCCGTGGCAGGCGCGACCAAGTCTTCCTGGTGAGCAAGGTCTACCCGCACAACGCCAGCCGCAAGGGCGTGCCTCGTGCCTGTGAAGCCAGCCTCCAGCGCCTGGGTACCGACTATATCGATCTGTATCTGTTGCACTGGCGCGGCCAATATCCCCTTGAAGAAACCGTCGAGGCCTTCGAGCGCCTGCGCGAAGCCGGCAAGATCGGCCGCTGGGGCGTCTCCAATTTCGATGTGGCCGACCTGCAGGAACTCGCCTCTCCGGCCTGCGCCACCAACCAGGTGCTCTACAACATCGAAGAGCGCGGCATCGAATTCGACCTGCTGCCCTGGTGGCAACAGCATCACTTGCCCTTGATGGCGTACTGCCCGATCGCTCAGGGTGGCGAGCTGTTGGCCAGCCCGACCCTGAAGCAGATCGCCCATCGCCACGAGGTGACACCGGCCCAGGTTTCCCTGGCCTGGGTATTGCGCCAGGACGGTGTGATCGCGATCCCCAAGGCGGTCACCCCGGAACACGTGCGACTCAACGCAGCCGCAGCCAAACTCGTGCTGGATGAACACGACCTGGATGCTATCGATCGCGTGTTTGGCGCACCCAAGCGCAAGCACCCGTTGGCGATGGTGTAGCGGGATGGCAGGTACGGCGCCTTCCCTGGCGCCGTACCTGCGTTAAAGCGGTTTAGCCCGCTACCGGACTGCGCCAGTCATCCGACCCGGAAGTGCCGGACACTTCGTGGGTCCATACGATCTTGCGATAGGTGAAGTACACATCTTCCAAGTGGGTGAAATGGGCGTTGTCCGGATCCTGGCAGTTGGGCATGCGCGACTGGATGTCGACGATGGTTGCCCCCTCCAGTTCAATCGTGAAGTAGTGCTCTTGGGTGCCGGCCGACGAGGTGCGTAACCATTCGAGCCGGCACTTGACCTCTTCGCCGCTGGTCAACGCGCTGAACAGCAAGGGCGAGGACTTATCGAACACTTTGCTGATCATCAACGGTTTATGGACCCTTTGGCCTGTTGGCTGGCCGGATTGTGGGTCGCGCGGAATGATCACTTGATGAGCAAAAGCCTGGACCAGAATCTGATCCTCATGGCCTTCCTGGTAAATATTACCTACCGAGTCCTGGGTAAACGTGCCTGCCGTAATCAAACCTTGTTTGACACCGGTGATGGAAAGATACGCGGGTGTTGGCATGACGGGTTTCCTTGCCTGATTGATGAGGTAGTTCCAACCGACAATTGCATCGGCTGGGCAAGTGCCTATAACAAGAAGCGTGCCTGAAAGTGTTGGGCGCAATAAAACAAGGGTGTTGCATTCTATAAGTTCGGATTTTCATTGTGCTGAGGCAGGCTTTATGGGGTTGGTTAAGTATTTGATTGCGCAACGGTGCGCATTTAATTGCTCAGTTAAGTTGTTTTGTAACTGTTGAGGTGGGTGGGGATATCGGGTGTTTATGTGGGGGGTGAGTGCGCAAAATGCTGCGCAGTCCAAGCTTTTAGGTGTTTGTAGGAAAAGGATTAAGTGTGGTTCCGTCGCTTGCTGAATGTTTTAGGCATGGCTAAGGTTCGTGAGCTTCGCAGGAATTCCAGCGATGCGAAGATGACTTTCTGAGGCGCACATTAAATGTGCTTAGTTGGTCTTTTTTGGGCTTATTGTCTTGTTCTTTCTTGTTTAGTTGCGTGCGGTGCCAAATGGCTTATTCGGACAAGCTGTATGATTATTACCTTGAACTTGCACGGTCGCCCTGCATGCCAACAAGTTTTGCGGGCAGTGATATGCGCTTTTCGAGTGAATATGAGGTCCTGGAGTTCGAGCTTGCCAAGGCACGATCAATTCATGGCAGTGGTCAACCCGATTGGCATAAGGTCCTGGAAGCCGGCGAAATCCTGTTGCGCCAGCAATCCAAGGACCTGCGGGTCGCCGTTTGGCTGACCTGGGCGCTGCACCAAAGGGAATCCTACCCGGGATTGTTGGCCGGGCTCGGGTTGTTGCGCTATTTTTGCGAGCATCATTGGTCTGAGGTCCACCCCGGAAAACCACGCACCCGTGGCGCGGCATTCGGATGGTTGGTGTTGCGCCTTGAGCCCTTGTTCACGCAAAGCCTGCCGCTCCAGAACCAGCAGCCTTTGTTCCAGGCGGTGCTTGAACACCTGATACGCCTCGATGAGCTGTGGGCCGAGCACTTGGGGGATGCCGCGCCAATATTGTTGCCGATTCGCAGGCAATTGGCTCAGCGACTGGAGCGCGCTGCGCAGGACGACGCCCCCGTCGCAGGGCTGAGTGGTGTCATTGCGCACGTCAAGCAGGCGACCACCCAATTGCTCAAGCCCGAAGCGCGGGTGGACAACGAAAAAGACGCCCACAGGTTGTTGCGCACCTTGCAGGAACAGGCGCGCACGCTGTGCGTATGGTGGTTGCGTCAGAACGCCACCGACCTGCGCGCTTTTCGCCTGAACCGAACATTGACCTGGCTGGCGCTGGCCAATTATCCGGATGCCGACAACGAACGGCTCACCGCCCTGCGTGGGCCCGCTCCCGACAAGCTCAAGCGTTATCAGGAGCGTTTTGCCCAAGGTCATCACGCCGATCTGGTGCTCGAACTTGAAGCCAGTCTCGCCGGTGCGATGTTCTGGTTCGATGGGCTGCACATGCTCTGGCAATGCCTGGAGGCCTTGCAGGCCGAACAGGCCATGACCGAGCTGGAGGTGACCTTCGCTCTGTTGCTGCAACGTTTGCCAAACCTGGCGGAGTTTCGCTTTCACGACGGGGCTCCTTTTGCCGACCCCGCGACCCGTGACTGGATAGCGCTGCAAGTTACCCGTCACCTGCAAATACCCGAATCGCCTGCATTGATAGTTGATGCCGACGCCGAGCCGTGGGAGATCGCCTTGCAGGCGGTCGCAACCCGCTTACGCAAGGACGGCCTCAAGGCCGCCATCCATGAGCTCAAACAAGGCATGTATGCCGCTCGCAGTGATCGCGCACGTTTTTATTGGCGGTTGGCCCAAGCGCGTCTGTGTGTGCTGGCGGGCAAGCATGAGCTGGCGAAGATCCAGCTCGAACAGCTGGACCACGAACTGCAACACACAGGCCTGGAGCGTTGGGAGCCGGAGCTGGCCCTTCAAGTGACACAGCTTCTCTACCGCTGCTGCGACCTGTTGCCGCAAAACCACGCCGTGCGCGAGCGCAAGGAAGACACCCATCGCAGGCTGTGTCTCTTCGATCTGGAAGCGGTACTTGAATAGGCTTTCGAGCCACTTGAAAAAGGAGAGACACCATGGCCAAAGAAGGTTCGGTAGCCCCCAAGGAACGTATCAATATCACGTTCAAACCCGCCATCGGCGGGGCGCAGGAAGAAGTCGAACTGCCGTTGAAACTATTGGTGCTGGGAGATTTCACCCAGCGTGAGGACGCGCGCAAGCTTGAAGATCGCAAACCCATCGCGATCGACAAAAACACCCTTGATGACGTGCTGGCCAAACAGGCGTTGAGCCTGACGCTGAATGTGCCCAATCGTCTGCAGGAGGATGCGGACGTTGAGGAACTGGCCATTCAGATACGCATTAACGCCATGAAGGATTTCAATCCCGCGAACCTGGTTGAGCAGGTTCCGGAGTTGCACAAGCTGATGGCGTTGCGCGAGGCACTGATGGCTCTCAAAGGCCCACTGGGCAACACCCCGAGCTTTCGCAAGGCCATCGAACAGGCCCTGGCCGATGACGAGTCCCGCGCGCGGGTACTGGCGGAGCTGGGCCTGGGCAGCCCGTACGCCTGACATTTTCAGTAAAAGGACACTGACCGCATGACCACACCACAACACGCGCTACCGGCACAAACCGCTGATGAATACAGCATCCTCGACAACATCGTTGCCCAGACGCTACTGAGTGCCGATGACGAAGCGTATGGCATTGCCAAACGGGGTGTCTCGGCGTTTATCGAAGAGTTGATCAAGCCGCAGAACCGTGGCGAGCCGGTAAAAAAACGCTTGGTCGACCGGATGATTGCCGAGATCGACACCAAGCTCAGTCTGCAAATGGACGAGATATTGCACCACCCGGACTTTCAGGCCCTGGAAGCGTCCTGGAAAGGGCTACAGTTGTTGGTGGATCGCACCGACTTTCGCGAAAACATCAAGATCGAACTCTTGAACGTTTCCCGGCAAGACCTGCTGGAAGACTTCGAAGACTCTCCGGAAGTGACCCAGTCGGGCTTGTACAAACATATCTACAGTGCTGAATACGGCCAGTTTGGCGGTCAGCCTGTGGGCGCGATCATTGCCAACTATTTTCTGTCGCCCAGCGCGCCTGATGTAAAGCTGATGCAATACGCTTCCAGTGTGGCATGCATGGCGCATGCGCCTTTTATCGCGGCAGCCGGGCCAGCGTTCTTCGGGTTGGAGAGCTTCACCGGCTTACCGGATCTTAAAGATCTGAAGGACCATTTCGAAGGCCCGCAGTTTGCCAAGTGGCAAAGCTTTCGCCAGAGCGAGGACGCGCGTTACATCGGGTTGACTGTGCCGCGTTTCTTGCTCCGTACGCCTTATGACCCCCTCGAATGCCCGGTCAAGACCTTTGCCTACCAGGAAAACGTGGTCAACAGCCACGAACATTACCTGTGGGGCAATACAGCCTACGCCTTTGCCACGCGCCTGACCGACAGCTTCGCGCGCTTTCGCTGGTGCCCGAACATCATCGGCCCGCAAAGCGGTGGCGCGGTAGAAGACTTGCCGTTGCATCACTTCCACAGCATGGGGGAGATTGAAACCAAGATCCCGACCGAAGTGCTGGTTTCCGACCGTCGTGAATACGAACTGGCGCAAGAGGGCTTCATTGCCTTGACGATGCGCAAGGGCAGTGACAACGCCGCGTTCTTCTCTGCCAGCTCGGTACAAAAGCCGAAACACTTCGGCCTCAGCCCCGAGGGCAAGGAAGCCGAGCTGAATTACCGCTTGGGAACACAGTTGCCCTACATGATGGTGGTCAATCGCCTGGCCCATTACCTCAAGGTCCTTCAGCGCGAACAACTGGGTTCATGGAAGGAGCGCACCGACCTGGAGCTGGAGCTCAATAAATGGATTCGCCAGTACGTTGCCGACCAGGAAAACCCTAGTGCCGAAGTGCGCGGGCGGCGCCCCTTGCGCGCAGCACGCATCGTTGTCAGTGATGTCGAGGGCGAGCCTGGCTGGTACCGCGTCAACCTGAGTGTGCGACCGCACTTCAAGTACATGGGGGCGGATTTCACGCTGTCCCTGGTTGGCAAGCTCGATAAAGAATGAGCCGAGGCCAGGCAATGCCCCACTACCAAAGCCTTTTCGAGCGACTCGAGCGTCCGGCGACGACCCAGGCATGTGGCGTGACATCGGTCGCACTCCATCTGGGGAAAATGCTCAGCATCCGTGCGGGCAGTGTGCAGACACTGCCCGACTACGGCTTGCCCGACCTTAATGATATGAATCAGAGCCTGCACGAATCATTGAGTCAGTCGCGCGTGTTGATCGAGCGATTTATCCGCGCCTACGAGCCGCGCTTGAAGCAGGTGCGGGTCAAGACATTGCCACGGGATCATGATCCGTTGGCCCTGGCGTTCGCTATCGAAGCCACACTGGTGATCAAGGGGGCCGAGCAACCCGTGGTGTTTACCGCGCGGTTATGTGATGCCGGTCGGGTAGAGGTCTTGCCGGATGTCCTTTAACCGTTACTACCAAAGCGAGCTCAGTGCGTTACGCCAACTCGGGCGGCGGTTCTCCCAGCGCAACCCGGCGCTCGCGCCTTTTCTTGCGGAGTCCGGCCAGGATCCGGATGTAGAGCGGTTGCTGGAAGGCTTTGCGTTTCTCACTGGCCGCTTGCGCCAGAAGTTGGATGACGAGCTTCCGGAGCTGACGCATTCGTTGATGCATTTGCTCTGGCCCAATTACATGCGACCGATGCCCGCGTTCAGCATCCTGCAGTTTGATCCGTTGAAGCATTCAGGCCCCGGCGTGTGGGTGGCGCGTGATACACCGGTTGAAAGTGCCGCCGTCAATGACGAACGCTGCCGCTTTCGCACCTGTTACGCCACGCAGATTCTGCCGCTGCAACTGAGTGCGCTGGAGTACAGCGCCCACGCAGAGCGAGGGGTGTTGAGCCTGCGTCTGGGCATGAGCGCCGAAGGTAATTTCGGTGAGTTGACATTCGATCAGCTGCGCCTGCACCTGGCGGGAGACCGCTACATCAGCCAGGCGCTGTACCTGAGCTTATTGCGTCATCTTGAAGGTATCGAGTTGCAGCCTTTGGGCAACGATGGCCTGCCAGTGACAGGGGCCGATGGGCAGGCAATATCCCTGCGGCTGGGGGCTGACCAGGTACAGCCGGTGGGATTCAGCGAGGAACAGGCGTTGATTCCGTATCCGTCGAATACTTTTCGCGGGTATCGCCATCTGCAGGAGTACTTTGCCTTTCCTGATAAGTATCTGTTTGTTGACGTGGGCGGGCTGAGCGCATTGCACAGGCTGCCCGGCGAGTTGCTGAAACAAGTGTGCGGCATGGTGTTGCGCTTCGAATTGCGCAATCCCTGGCGTGAATCCCAACTGCCCACCCTGGATAACGTGAAGCTGTACTGCGCGCCCATCGTCAACCTGTTCAAGCATGATGCGGTGCCCATCCGCCTGGACGGCAAGCAGGATGAGTACCTGCTGATTCCCGGCGACTATTCACGAGAGAGCGCCAGTGTATTTTCCGTCGACAGTGTCACGGGGTGGCAGCCTGGAGGGCTTGGCTATCAGACCTATGTACCTTTCGAATCCTTTGAACATGATGGCGACACCGAGGGATCGGAGGGCCCCCCGAGCTACAGCATTCGCCAACGGCCATCGTCACAGCATGCCGGTCTCGATACCTGGCTTGGGTTTGGTAACGGCCTGAAACTGGAGCCGCAAACACTCTCGATCGAACTGACGTGCACCAATCACAACCTGCCGCGGAGGCTGCAGGTCGGTGACATCAACCAGCCTTGCGAGCAGACGCCGCAGGGGGTGTCGTTCCAGAATATCTGCGCACCCACCGCCAGTTTTTCTCCGCCGCTGGACCAGGATTTTCTCTGGCGGCTTATCAGCAATATGTCGCTCAACTACCTGTCATTGAGCGACATAAATGCCTTGAAAGTGATCCTCCAAACCTATGACTTAGCGCGCTACCACGACCGACAGGCACAGAAGGTCAGCGAGAGAAGGTTGGGCGCGATGCGCTCGGTCAGTCACTCAGCCGTCGACCGATTGCACCGTGGCTTGCCGTTTCGGGGGGTACGAATTGACCTGACCGTCGATCCCCAGGGCTTTCTGGGCCAGGGCGAAGTATTTGTATTTGCCTCGGTACTCAACGAATTCTTCGCGCTCTACGCCAGCCTCAATGCCTATCACGAACTAAGAGTCATCAGCACACAAGGAGACGTGTACCTATGGCCACCACGGATGGGGCAGCAGCCCCTGCTTTAACGCAACTGTCTCAGGTTATCCGCGAATACTCGCTGTTCCAGGCGGTTCTGCAGGTCGTCAAGCGTCTGCGTGATGCTCATCCGCTGCTGGACGACGACGCGCTGTATGACCTGTTGGAGTTTCAAGCCAACCCAGGCCTGGGGTTTCCCGGCCACGATATTGACCGGGTGGCTTTTTTTGTCGAGCACGGCCAATTGCGTGCGCGTCTGCGCCTTAACGTGCTGGGCCTGTGTGGTGCAGGGTCGCCGTTGCCCGCGTTTTATGGCGAGCAGGCGTGTGCTGACGGGGCAGGCGGCAACGCTACCCGCGATTTTCTCGATGTGTTTCACCACCGCCTGCAACGGCTGATGCTGCCGATCTGGCGAAAATATCGTTACCGGGCGTGTTTCCAGGCAGGCGCACGTGACGCCTTTTCCGAACAGATGTTTGCGTTGATCGGGTTAAGAGGAGAGCAGATTCGCAGTGCTGCGCAATTGAACTGCAAGCGGCTCTTGCCTTACCTGGGGTTGCTCAGCCTGCGGGCGCATTCGGCAGCCCTGATCGAGACGGTGCTGCGCTACTACTTCAAGCACAACCGCTTGTTCATCGAGCAATGGGTCCAGCGCCGGGTTGTTATCGCTGACTCGCAGCGAAATCGGCTGGGTGCCGCGAACAGCGTGCTTGGCCATGACCACGTACTGGGGGGCCAGGTCGACGATCGCAGCGGCAAGTTCAGGGTGCATCTGCAGGCGTTGGGCTGGCACGCATTCCATGGGTTTCTACCCACTGGCAAGGACTACCCGCAGCTGTGTTCATTGGTGCGGCTGACGGCGCGTGATCCTTTGGAATATGACCTGCGGCTGGTGCTGGCCAAGGACGAGATAAGGCCGCTGCACATTGGCGAACACAACGTCTGCCGGCTGGGCTGGACCAGTTGGCTGGCACATGAATGCGCCGACGGTGTGGTCATTGTGCCGAGCAATGCTCATTAGGGATGAATCGTTATGATGAATGTGGACCTGCAACAACTGATCCAGACATTGACCCCCCGGGCCCGTCGAGACTTGGAGCGTTCGGCCGAACGCTGCGTGACGCGCGGCGGCAGGGAAGTGCTGGTGGAAGACCTGCTGTTGACCCTGCTGGAACATCACGATGGCCTTCTGGCAAGGGCACTGGCGGATGCGGGCCTCGACGCCGGAGAGCTACAAGCCACCCTGCAACCCAAGGGGGAGTCGAGTGCTTCGCGCAATCCGGTTTTTGCCCAGGCACTGGTGCGTTGGCTGCAACAGGCCTTGATGGTTGCTCATTTGGAGCTGCGACAGACTGAAATCGATCACGGCGCCCTGTTGCTGGCGTTGTTACGTCATCCGCTGGAGCATGCAGGCAGTGCCTATCAGGCGTTTTTGAACCGGTTGGATGTCGAGCGTGTGCACGGTTTCGTGTTGAGTCAGGTGGCGGCGACCGATCCTGCGCCTGAGGGCGAATCGCTGCTGGGGCGCTTCACCCATGACCTGACACGCCAGGCCCATGAAGGTCGTATCGACCCGGTGTTGTGTCGTGACGCTGAGATCAGCCAGTTGATCGACATCCTCATGCGCCGGCGCAAGAACAATCCAATACTGGTCGGTGAAGCTGGAGTCGGCAAGACCGCGGTTGTCGAAGGCTTCGCGCTGCGTGTTGTCAGCGCACAGGTGCCGGGCGCTCTCAAGGATGTCCGGGTGCTGACCTTGGACATGGGCCTGCTCCAGGCGGGTGCCAGCATCAAGGGTGAGCTCGAACGACGCCTCAAGGGTGTGATCGATGAGGTGAATGCCTCGGCAAAACCGGTGATCCTGTTTATCGACGAAGCGCATACGCTGGTAGGGGCGGGCGCCCAGGCGGGCACGTCGGATGCCGCCAACCTGCTCAAGCCCGCCCTGGCCCGTGGTGAGCTGCGCACCATTGCTGCCACCACCTGGACGGAATACAAGAAATACTTCGAAAAAGATCCGGCCTTGGCCCGGCGCTTCCAACCTGTGCTGGTCGGTGAACCGAGTGTCGAGCAAGCGGTTTCGATACTGCGCGGGTTGGTTTCGGTGTATGAGCAAAGCCATGGCGTCTACGTGCGGGACGATGCGGTCGTCGCGGCGGCGCAGATGAGTGCCCGTTACCTGGCCGGGCGGCAGTTACCTGACAAAGCGGTGGATGTGCTCGACACCGCGTGCGCTCGCTTGCGTACCCGTCAAGAGATGGCGCCGGAAGCATTGCAGCGTCTGTACGCGGAACAGGCTGAAGGTGCGCGGCAGCTTCAGGCACTGAGCCGGGATCGCGACTCGGGGCTTTCTGTGGATGAGCAGGTCCTGCACGCGCTGAACCAGCGCATGGAGGCGGTGGGCTGCGAATGCGAGCATCTGGAGCAACGCTGGCTTGAACAGCAAAAGACGGCGCAGCAGGTGTGTCCGCGCCTGGTGGCCCAGGTCATCAGCGCCTGGACAGGTATCCCGGTTGAACAACTGGCGCTCGAGCACAGTGAACGGGTCTTGGGCTTTGCCGATGCGCTGCGCTCGCGCATTCTCGGCCAGGAACAGGCGGTACAAGCCTTGGACCGTTGCCTGCGTGCCGTCGCAGCTGGGCTCAACAAGGCCGAGGCCCCGGTTGGTGTGTTCCTGCTGGTCGGCCCAAGTGGTGTGGGCAAGACTGAAACTGCATTGGCGCTTGGCGACCTGTTGTATGGCGGTGAGCGGTTTGTCACCACCCTCAACATGTCGGAGTTCCAGGAAAAGCACTCGCTGTCTCGATTGATTGGCGCACCGCCCGGTTATGTCGGTTTTGGCGAGGGCGGCGTGCTGACAGAAGCCGTGCGCCAACGTCCGTATTCGGTGGTGCTGCTCGATGAAGTCGAGAAGGCCGACCCGGAAGTGTTGAACCTGTTCTACCAGATTTTCGACAAGGGCCTGGCCAACGATGGGGAGGGCCGGGAAATCGACTTTCGCAACACGCTGATCCTGATGACGTCCAACCTGGGCAGCGAGTGCATCGGCCGTTTATGCGCTGGCGACCAGCGACCTGATGTGCACGTGCTGCAAGAGGCGATCCATCCGTTGTTGCGCGATCACTTCAAGCCTGCGTTGTTGGCGCGGATGCGTGTGGTGCCGTATTACCCGGTCACGGTAGAGATTCTGCATGACCTGGCCAGGCTCAAGCTGGAGCGTCTGGGGCAGCGCTTGCATCTGCGCAAACTGGCCTTCAGCTATACGCCGGAGCTGGTTGCACACATGGCCGAGCGGTGTACCCACGGTGACAGCGGTGCTCGTTACATCGATCAATGGATCGAACTCCATTTGTTGCCGCAAGTGGTGGATAGGCTGCTGGAGGCCATGGCTCAAGGTGAACCCCTGTCACAGGTGCATGCCCGCGTCCAGGGTAATGGCCATCCCATCTGTGAGTTCAGCCAATGAGGGATAGCCGGCTCACTCAGATCCCTCATCCTTTGGCCTGCGCCGATGTGCTGCTCGACTGGTTTATCCGCCTGGGCATCGAGGGCGACGAAGCCACTTTGCCCAGTCTCTGTGTCGCTGCGGTGGCGCAACTGAGCCAGTGCGAACTCAGCCAATTGTACTGGCGCAATGAGTCCACCGGTCGGCTCGAACTGATCGCCCAGCATTTTCCCGGCGTGCTATGCGCCAGTGACCCGGCCTGCACCCAGGACTTTCAGCATGAGCAGGTGTTGCAGTACGTGCTCAGCCATCAAAGCGCCCTTAGCCTGGAAGATCTAACGGGCAGCGTTTACGAATATGGGTTCCTGCCGACGATGGCGACACCTTGGCAAGCGTTGTCATGCGTGCCGTTGTTCAATCGAGGCAAAGCCATCAACGGCGTGTTGGTGTGTGCCAGCCAGCGCCGGAAAAACTGGCCGGACCACACCGCCTCCTTGAGCCAACTGGGCAGTTTTACCTTGATGCAACTGGCGTTGCTGCGGTGTAAGCGTTCCGCAGAGGGTGTCGCTCCAACCCATGACGGCACACCATCCCCCGGTGCTGCGTTTGGGTTGATTGGCAGCAGCAAGGCTATGGATGAGACGTATCGCTTGATCGGTAAGGTGCTGAATACGCCCTATACCGTATTGCTGCGGGGCGAGACGGGTACAGGCAAGGAGGTGGTCGCACGAGAGATCCATTCTGCGGGGCCGCGCAAGCGCAAAGCGTTCGTGGTGCAGAACTGCGCGGCATTTCCCGAAGGGCTATTGGAAAGTGAGTTGTTTGGCTACCGCAAAGGTGCATTCACGGGGGCGGAGCGCAACCACACGGGGCTATTTGACACCGCGCATGGTGGCACGCTGCTCCTGGACGAAATCGGCGATATGCCACTGTCGCTGCAGGCCAAGTTGCTGCGGGTTTTGCAGGAAGGAGAAGTACGCCCACTGGGGGCCAGTGAAGCCCACAAGGTCGATGTGCGCATCATCGCCGCGACCCACCGTGACCTCGCCGCAATGGTGGCCCAAGGCAGTTTTCGCGAGGACCTTTACTACAGGCTTGCGCAATTTCCTATCGAGCTGCCGCCGTTGCGTGAGCGCGACGGCGATGTGTTGCTGTTGGCGCGCGAATTTGCACACAAGGCGTCTACTGCGCTTGGGCGTGCGCCGGTGGGGTGGTCCAGTGCAGCCCTGGATCAACTCTCCAGTCACGCCTTTCCCGGCAATGTCCGTGAACTCAAATGCCTGGTGGAGCGTGCGGTACTGCTGTGTGATGACGGTGTGATCCTGCCGGTCCATCTGTCGTTGTCGGCACCCGCGACCAGTGAGTCAGTCGACGCGACGTTGCGCCAACGCCTGGAGCGCGTCGAGCGCGTAGTCCTGATCGATTGCCTGCACAAGAATCGTGGCAATCGCACCCGTACCGCACGTGAGTTGGGCGTCGCACGCCGCACGCTGCTCTACCGCCTGGCGCGTCTGAAGATTCCCGTCGGTGATGCCCGTGAGGAGTGCTGAACGGGCGACGTGTGGGCACCTTACTTTCATGGGAGATACCTGATGTCTTTTCATCCGTGGCGAGCCGTGGTGCTTGCGTTGTGTTTGTTGAGCGGCTGTAACGCCAATTATGTCTTTGATGATGCCGACTACCGTCCATTGGGTGACCCCCAGGCGACCCGTCGTGGGCAGTGAGCAGGGGAGCGCTGCCATGCAATTAGTGTTTGAAGTCTGCAGTACCGCAAGCGGGGTGCTGCCTGTCGGCAAAACGTTTGATCGTATTGGCGGCGTGATCGGCCGTGGGTCGGGGTGTGACTGGATCATCCCTGATGCCAATCGCTTGATTTCCAGTCACCACGGCTTGGTCAGTTACCGGGAAGGCCATTACTTTCTGACGGACATCAGCAGCAACGGCATCGGCGTATCAGGCAGCATGGAGCGTCTGTGCAAGGGCCAGGCACGGCTCATCAGTAACGGTGATGTGTACCAACTGGGGGCGCTGGATATCCGTGCCCGCCTGGTGATGGATGCCCGGCAGACGTTTGCGCGGGATGACATGATTCCAGACGATGCGTTCCTGGGGCTTGACCCTGTCCAAGCATTGGATCGCGAGCAACGGCGTGGCGATTCATCAGCAGAACTGGACGCCTTGGACACATCAGCGCCGGCGCCGATCCAAGCGCTTTGTCAGGGGCGCGTGGAGCGCGATCATTTGGTCGTACCGACATGGGCTGAACCGGTCAAGGACGTCCTGTCTCCCGAACCCGTTACCGCTGCATCGGGTGCTTCGCAAGTATTCTGGGCACAGTTCGCGCAGGCATTGGGCATGCCTATGGACACGCTTGATACACCGGGTCGTGAGGGCCTGGCGATCAAGGTGGCGGGCTTGCTCAGGCAAACCGTCGAAGGGTTGCAGCAAAACCTGAGAACTTGCCACGAGCTCAACAGCGAGATCAACGGCACCCTGGCTGCCCCGGTGCTCAGTCTCCGTAATCCGTTTAACGATGCTGCCGACACCCAGTCAGCCCTGACGTCGCTGCTGGATGCTTGCGCGCCGGACCAACGCGCTGCCGAGCACGCGGTTGCCCAGACCTGTCGGGACCTGCAAGTTCATCAACTGGCCTTGGTCGTGGCCTGCCGAGCCACCGTACGTGCCGCATTGGCGGCCTTTGCGCCTGGTCACCTGCTGTGTTGCTTCGAGCGCGAGGGCAGGCCAGCCAAGTTGTTTACCGATGGCGCCCATTGGCGGGCGTATCAACGCCACTATCGACGGCTGATGGACGACGATCCCTTGGGCGAGCAGTTGTTACGCAATGATTTTTCCAAAGCCTACGAGGAGCAGGTGCGCCTGGTCTCCACCCTGCACGCCGGGTACCCAGGATGATGCTCATGTATAGAGTCGCTGTTACATCCACGTTGTTAGCGCTGGGCCTGCTGGCGGGTTGCAGCACGCTTTCACCGTTCTCGACCCTGACCAAGCTGGACCTGACGTTGACGGCCAGCGAGGAGGTCAACCCCGATCTTCACGGCCGTCCCTCGCCTGTAGTGGTGCGCCTGCTTGAGCTACGGCACCCGGTGGCTTTTGAAAACGCCGACTTCTTCAGCCTCTACGACCGGGCCGAGCAGACACTGTCCAAGGATTGGCTCAGCAGCGAGGAATGGGAGCTGCGTCCCGGCGAACAGCTGGCGCTCAAACTCAGTGTCGAACCCCGTGGCCGTTATGTCGGGGTGCTGGCGGGCTATCGCGATTTGCCCCATGTGCAATGGCGGCTGGTAGTGCCTGTGGCCCCGAGCCAACTGACCCGTGCCGACCTTGTGCTGGACCAGGCGGGTATCCGGATGGCGGCGCCTCAAACCGACACGGCGGAGCATTGAGATGCAGATCCATAACGTTATCTGGCAGGAAGGCATGCTGCTGAGGCCCCAGCACTTGCAGCACAATGATCGCTACTACCATCGGCAACTCAACCGCAGTCGCCTGTTGAGCAGTGATGCCTGGGGCTTCCTGACCTTGGACGTCGATGTGCAATACCTCAACCTGGGCAAGGTCGTGGTCAACCAGGCCAGTGGCGTATTGCCGGATGGCAGTCTGTTCGAACTGAGCGGCGCCATGGACCCCCTGGTGTTGCAGGTACCTGCCAACGCCGGCAGGCAAGCCGTGTACCTCGCGCTGCCCCTGGCGACGGGCAATCAGGTTGAAGTGCGCACGCAGGAGCAAGGCGATGTGCTGGCACGTTATGTCGCCTGTGAAACGGAGATCGGAGACTCCAATGCCGGCGTGGATTCCCGTTGCCAGATCAACTGTGCACGTCCGGATTTACGCCTGATGCTGGGGGAGCAACCGAGTGATCCTTACTACGTGAAACTCCAGGTCGCCCAGGTCCTGGATTCGACCCATGAAGGCGGCGTGACGCTGGACGTGGATTTTGTGCCGACGTTCATCTATCTCCAGGGCTCGGGGTATGTGTCGTCATGCATCAAAGAAGTGATCAGCCTGCTGGCCACCCGTGGCGATGCGATAGCCGCTCGCATCCAGGGTTCCGGCGCGTCGGCGGGGGCGCAGGTCGGCGACTTTCTGATGCTGCAATTGATCAATCGTGCGGAATTGATATTGCGTCATTACCTGGGCCAGGCCCAGGTCCGTCCGGAAGCGTTATATCGGGAGTTGCTGGCGATTTTTGGTGAGCTGTCGACGTTCGCCAATGACAACAAACGTGCGCAATTGGCGACGCACTACCGGCATGGTGATCAAGGGGCGAGCTTTCGCGGGCTGATGGAAGGCCTTCGCACGGTGCTGTCGCTGGTCCTGGAACAGCATGCCATTGAGCTGACGCTGCAGCAGCGCCAGTACGGAGTGCTGGTCTGCCCAGTCAGCGATCTCAAATTACTCGGTGCGGCCACGTTTATTTTGGCGGCCACCGCCCAGTGCGATTCGGAGGAGCTGCGCCATCGCCTGCCGGCCCATCTCAAGATCGGCCCCGTGGAACGCATCCGTGAACTGGTGAACCTGCACCTCGCAGGCATCAAGGTCAAGCCGCTGCCGGTAGCGCCGCGGCAGATCCCGTTCCACGCCGGCAAGACCTATTTCATGCTCGAGCTCAGTCCACGGGACATCACGCAGCTGGAGCAATCCGGTGGTTTCGCCTTCCACGCCAGCGGCGAGTTCGCCGAGCTGGAACTCAACTTCTGGGCTATCAGGAACTGAACACCATGACTATGGACAGTGAATACCCGCAGGATGAAAAAACCGTGCTGCTTGACCGTGAAGGGTTGGGCCCGGTGCGGGGCGCCGTCACGGACTACCCGTCGCCGCCTCGCTTCGAGCAGTTGGAAGACCGCATGATCTATACCGCCCACCTGCAGGGCGCACCGCCATTCAAGATGGGTTCGAATATTTTATTGGCAGCCGCCTGGGAGCTCTTGTTGCAGGTTGTTCAGCTCAAGGCCGGTCCTGGTCGGGAAAGCCTGCAGGCACTCAATGAACAGCTGTCATCGGGCGTCAACGCGTTTGAGGCGCGTGCCTTGCACCAAGGCGTAGAGAACAGTCAGGTGATGTCGGCGCGTTATGTGCTGTGCAGTGTCATTGATGAGGCTGTGGTCACGACGTCTTGGGGCAGTCGTAGCGACTGGTCGAAGACCAGCCTGCTGAGCCTCTTCCATAACGAAACTTTCGGCGGTGAAAAATTTTTCCAACTGCTGGAGCGATTGTCCCGCGACCCCGTCAAGCATGTGGCCATGCTGGAGCTTATGTACGTGTGCCTGTCGTTGGGTTTCGAAGGTAAATATCGCGTCATGGAGCGGGGGCGGGTGCAGCTTGAAACCCTGCACGATGCGGTGTACCGCCAGATCAGGCATGTGCGCGGTGATCGGCTGCCGGTATGCATTTCGCCGGAAACGGGTAGGGCCTCTCAGGCGCGGATTCGCCTTGTCTCCACCACCTGGGTCGTCATCTGTGTAGTGGCCTGTTTGCTCGCGATGTATTCAGGGTTCGCCTGGATGTTGGGCCAGGAGCGCATGACGGCGCTGCAACCTTTTCAATCTTCGGTGTCAGTCCCGTCTCGGACGCCCTTGTAACGCTGGGAGCTAGGTATGAACGCATTCTTCAAGGGCGCGGGCGCGGTGCTGCGCAAGAGTTGGGTCTGGAGCCTGTTACTGGTGCTCTCGAGTACGCTGTTGGTGTGGTTTTTGGGGCCTTTGCTGGCGGTGGATGACTACCGTTTCTGGCAAAGCCCGACCTCCCGTTTGCTGACCATCTGCGGGTTGTTGCTGCTGTGGGGGCTGGCGATGGTCGTGGTGGGCGCACGCCGCTCCGCTCGGGCGGATCAGCCTGAACACCTCGACCTTCATCAGCGGCAGGCGTTGGTCAACAACGAAATAAGCCACGTACGGGGGCGTTTCAAGGAGGCCCTGCTGACGTTGAAGACCTCTCGTCGCTACGGTGAGCACCGTCAGGGCTGGCGCAATGAACTGCCCTGGTACCTGTTGATTGGCGAGCGGAGCAGCGGCAAGACCTCGTTGTTGGCCGCCAGTGGCCTGCAGGCTCCGCTCGATCGGACCGAAGCGGCGTTCCCAGGGAGTGCGGCTTACTGTGACTGGTATTTTGCCGACGAAGCCGTGATGGTCGAGATGGCCGGCCGCTACCTGGACCAGCCTGATCCTGCGGTAGATGGGGCGGGATGGTCGACATTGCTGGGCCTGCTCAAGGCGTGGCGCAGAACACGGCCGCTCAATGGCGTGGTGGTGACGCTGTGCGTCGACACGCTTTTGCGCAGCAGTGAACACGACCTGGAGCTTCATGCGCGTCACGTGCGTACCCGCTTGCAGGATATCCAGCAGACACTGCATGTGGATGTGCCGGTTTACCTGGTATTGACCCAGGCTGATCGGCTGGCTGGGTTTGCCGAGTTCTTTGATGCGCTGCAGGGCGACAGCACCGAAGATGTGCTGGGTGAGCGCCTGGTTGCAGGCCCGGCCGGCACTGATATTGAGCAGGTGCGCGAGGCATTCGAAGCCCTGCTGCAACGCCTGGGAGCCGAGTTGATCCCGCGCTTGCACCAGGAGCGAAACCTTGAGCGCCGTGGCCGGATGCTGGATTTTCCTCGGCAGGTTGCACGCCTCGGCGACTGTCTGTGTGTGTTTATCGAGGCTGCGTTTTCCGCCCATCGCCATCAGCGTATCAACGGTTTGCGAGGGTTCTACCTGACCTGTGCGAAGAGCGGCGATGTACGTCCCCATTTTGTCCAGGGCCTGTTCAATCGCGTGGTTTTCGCGCAGGCCGATCTTGCCGGGTTGCATACGCCGGAGCGTCGGCGCTTACGTCGACGCCATGGGTTATTGGCGCTGGCCGCATCTGTCGTGATCGCCGCGGCGGGGGCGCTGTGGCTGCACAGTTACTCGTTCAACCATCAGCGACTGGTGCAGCTTCAGGCGTTGACCCAACCCGAGTCCGCCATTCACCCCGGTTCGGACCAGAGCCAGACGTTGCTGGCGCTGCTGGACAGTCGCTTGGCGGCGACAGCCGTATTTCCACTGCCGGCGCAGGTGCGATGGGTTGATCGGGCGGGCTTGTATCAAGGGGATGTCAGTGGTCCACCGTTGACTAGTGCCTATGAACACGCTTTGCATCAACAATTGCTGCCCTACGTGACCACATTACTTGGAGAACAGGTGCGAGCGAGCCTGGGAGACCGTGAACGGCTGCTGGACAGCCTGCGCGCCTACCTGATGCTCAACCTGCCCGAACGACGTGATGCCAGTTGGCTGGCGGAGCAGGTGGCTGGGCAGTGGGCTACCGGGTACGCGGGGGAAGCTGCGGCGCATAAACGCCTGGCCGGACACTTTGCTCGGCTTCTTGAGCAAGGGTTCCAGGCGCCGTTGAATGATGAACTGGTCGCCCAGGCTCGCCTGGCGTTACGGGGTGAGTCACTGGCAGAGGTGGTCTACCGTGCACTGCGGGAGCAAGCCCGGAACCTGGAGCCTTACCGCCTGGCCGAAGGCCCCGCATTTTCCAGGGTTGAGCGACCCATCCCGGGTTTCTACACAAAAAAATACCTGCAGTTTTTCGAAACGCAGGGCCCTCAGTGGGTCAATGCCATTGCCCAGGACAACTGGGTGCTGGGGGAAGCCACCGACCTGAGTGTCATGGACTTACGCAAACTCATGCTGGAGCTGGAACAGCGCTATTTCAGCGAATACGCCGATGCCTGGAGTGATGCCCTGGGGCGAATCAGGCTGTTGGAAAGTGACAGTCTGAGACGCGGCACGGAGCAGCTTGCGAGCCTTACATCCGCTCAGTCGGCGTTGGTGCAGCTGTTGCAGCAGGTGCGTGAAAACACACGACTGATGCCGCTTCACGAACAACTGGGTACGGTGAGCCAACAGGTCGCAGAGTCAAGCGAGAAGGTATCCGGCGCGCTGGCCAAGGCGTTACCGCGCCAAGCGTTGCCCGATAATGCCCGGCGCGCGTTGCAACGCCGCTTCGAGCCTCTGCATCAGTTGCTCGATGAAGAGCAGAACCCCGGGGTCGAGTTGACGCAGGCATTGCGCCTGCTCGATGAGCTGTACCTGCAATTGTCGACACTGAGCCGGGACAGTTCACCGGAGCAGGCCGCGTTCAAGCTGGCCAGGCAGCGGATGGATGGGCAGCAGCCGCTATTGGGCAACCTGCGTGATGCGGCAGCGCGCTTGCCGCAACCACTCAGGGGGTGGTTCGAAGGTATTGCCGAGCAAAGCTGGCGCCACCTGCTTGATAACGCCTATGGGTACGTGAATCAGCGTTATCAAAGCGAGGTGTACGGCTTTTATACGAAGGCGATCCAACACCGCTACCCGTTCAACGCCCATGCTGGCAGCGATGTCGCCCTGGACGATTTCCAGGCGTTCTTCAAACCGAAGGGGGCCATGGAGCGTTTTTATGACGGTTATCTGCGGCCGTTTGTCAGTGTCGAGGGCACCCGCTATCGCTTGCGCGCCCTGGAGGGGCGCAGCTTGCCGATGTCACGTTCGTTGCTGGACCAACTGACCAGGGCCCAGACCATTCGCCAAGGTTTTTTCAACGAGGAGCGGGGTGATTGGGCCGTCAGGTTTACGCTGGCGCCCTATAGCCTGGATCAAGCCGTCAGCCGGGCAACGTTGCAGGTGGGCAGTCAGCAGTTGGAGTACCGGCATGGCCCGATCGTGCCGATGGTGTTCCATTGGCCGAACGCGTCCGGAAATGGGCGCACCAGCCTGGTGCTGGAACGCGGCGCCGAGCGGCCATTGGGCATCGAAAAAGACAGTGGCACCTGGTCGTTGTTCCGGTTCTTCGAGCTGATGCAAAGCGAGCCTGCCAGCGGCAGGGACGCGCAGATACTCAAGGCCGACCTGGCTGGCCTCCGTGCTAATTACCTGCTCACCAGCCAGGGTAACCCCAGCCCTTTCCAGATCGCGACATGGCGCACCTTCCGCCTGCCGGAGCAATTGTGAACCGGGCGCTGCGTTGGCGAAGTGCAGGGCGCACGGCGCAAGGCAAGGGCCGTGCGCGCAACGAGGATGCATGGCTTGATTGCCCGCAACGCGGGTGTTGGGCGGTCGCCGATGGCATGGGCGGCCATCGTGCCGGGAATGTGGCCAGTCAACGGGTGGTCAGCAGTCTTGCCGCACTGCCAGCCCACGGGGGCTTCGAGCAACGGATCGACGCGGTGCGACGCTGCTTGCGCGACCTCGACAGCCAATTGCAAGCCGCCGATGGCCTGGCGGGCATCATGGGCAGTACGGTGGTTGTACTGTTACTTGAACACGACCGTGCAGCCTGTATCTGGGCAGGTGACAGTCGATGCTACCTCTGGCGGAGTAAGTGCCTGTATCAACTGTCGCGCGACCACTCTTTGCAGCAGCAACTGATGGATAAGCAGCAACTGAGCCTGGAACGCGCTCGGGCTCATCCGGACGCCAGGGCCCTGACACGCGCCATTGGTGCCCGACAGCCACTGAGCCTCGAGATACTGGAGTTCTGTGCCCATCCAGGGGATGTGTTTTTACTCTGCAGTGATGGCCTGTATCAGGGGCTCAGCCACAGTGAGCTGGGGAGCGCCATGAGTGCGGGTACGCCGCGCAAGGTGGTGGAGCGCTTGTTCAGCGACGCGTTGCGGGCGGCGGCGAAAGATGACCTGACCGCCGTGGTGGTCCAGCCATGAACGCAGCAGCGGGCCCGCCGAGCCTGCTTGCGGGCCGCTATCAGCTTGAACGGATCCTCGGTTCAGGCGGGATGGGCGTGGTGTATCGCGCCCGGGACCTGCTGCATGAAGCGTTCGGCGAGCCGGACTGCCGTGTGGCGCTGAAGCTGTTGGGCGAGACACTCTCCGCGTGCACCGATGCGCATTTATTGTTGTACAGCGAGTTCGCCCTGACCCGCAGCCTGCGTCATGACCACGTGGTGCGCGCATTTTCTTTCGAGGTAGACACGGCCCACCAAGTGGCATTCTTCACCATGGAAGTGATGCCCGGCCTGACCCTCGACCGCATGCTCCCGGAACGCCCGCAAGGCCTGCCGTGGCAGGAGCTGCAACCGATGGCCGTGCAATTGCTGGATGCGCTGGCTTACACGCATCGGCAAGGCGTCCTGCATGGCGATGTGAAACCGGCGAATATCATGGTGGGGGAGCAGGGGGTGCGCTTGTTTGATTTTGGCCTGGGCCATGCCGAGGCACAGGTAGGGGTTGGTTTACCGGGTTTGAGCCGCAGTCGCTTGAATGCCTGGACGCCTGCGTATGCGGCACCGGAGCTGATGGCCGGAGGGTTGCCGTCAGCCAGCGCGGACCTGTATGGGGTTGCGTGTGTGTTGTATGAGCTGGCCGAGGGACGGCGTCCCGGCGAGCGCCAGCGCAATCAGCGGTTGCCGAGACCTCGGCAACTGCCCAGGCATTGCTGGCCAACGTTGTGCGCCGCACTGGCGATGGACCCGGAGCAGCGAAGGGTATGTGTCGCCGAGTTGCGCGAAGTCCTGGGCGGCAGGCGACGTCGCTGGTTCCTGGGGTAACGCGTCAATCGGCCAGGTCATGCAGTTGGCAGTATTCGACCCAACTCAGGCCGGCCATCTGCGCCACTTCCTTATGCACCTCAAGGCGCTGGGCTTCAAAGGCTTCGCCGGATTCGGCGGTCAGTTTGAGGGTTAACTCCCAGGCAAACAGGCCCTGGCGCTCGGCTTCCGCTTCGAAGGCTTCATGCAGCCGTTCGGCACGGTATTGCGCCAGGGTTTCGCCCTTGGCCTGGGCGGCCAGCGGGTTCAGGGTGTTAAGTTCAGTGGCGACATCGGGATGTTCGTCGAGGAATCTGTCCAGCGCGAGCTGATGGTTATCACCGGGTTGTGACAAGGGCTTACTCCAAACAAAGGCAACGGTAGGGTGACACTCGGATAATGCCCATTGAAGCAGATTCGGACATTGGCCCAGGTCGGAACATTCAATTATTTGGAAAAAACACGGAATTGCCTGTCATCCAATACGGAAAAATCACTTAGATGCGTGGCAAAAGGCTTTCGCTCATCGTGCCTGGACGTGTAGCGTTAGCCCGGTGTTTCCGGCCCTGCCTTCCAAGGACAGTGGGCGATGGGCAGAGGGATGGGTCATGGCGCAAACGCTGTTCAAACTTTTCTTCACCCAGCGCCTGGCCGCCCTGGCCGGCACCGAGTCGCTGCGGGCGATTCGCGAAGGGCTGTTGTGGATCTTGCCGTGCCTGCTGGTGTCGGCGGGCTTTCTGATCTTGTCTGAATGTGCCCGCGTGCTGGGCTTCGACCCGCATTGGGTGACGTTCCTGGCCGGGCTGCACAACCAGATCAGTTCCGTGATCCCGCTGCTGGTAGCCGCTTCGATTGGTTATATGCTGGCGATCCAGCATCGACTCCCACAGCTGCCCGTCGCGTTCCTGTGCCTGGCCCATGTGGTGGTTGCGACGTTTATCCTGCGTGACTACCCCCGGGCCTCAGCCACCTTCGTGCTGTTCATTGCGATTGCCTCGCCGCTGCTGAATGTGCCGGCCATTGCCTGGCTGCACCGTTATCGCTGGACTCGGCTGGTCAACGAAGAGCTGGTAGGGCACAACCTGCGGGGCACCATCAATATGGTCGTGCCGGGCGTCATCACCGCCTTGGCGTTGGTGATCGTGCTGTCCTTGCTGCTGCAAATCCCTTATGTGGCACAGCTCCAAGGGCCCCAGGTACTCGATGCCCTGGAGTCGCCGTACGGCAGCGGTTTGTTTGTGACCTTGATGAATTCACTGCTGTGGTTTTTCGGGATCCACGGCGTGTACGCCATGCAGCCGCTGTTCAATGTGCTGGATCAGGCGGTGGTGCTGAACAGCGCTGCACTGGCGGCGGGTGAGCCGATAAAGTATGTGTTGAACAGCGGTCTGTTGGGCAGTTTTGCGTTTATCGGTGGCTCGGGCGGCGCATTGTGCCTGTTGCTGGCGATCCTGCTGTTCTCCAAGAGCCAGTCCATGCGCCTGTTGGCGGTGGCGAGTTTGCCGCTCTCACTGTTCAATGTCAGTGAAGTGTTGTTGTTCGGTTTGCCGATCATCCTTAACCCGCGTTTGTTCATACCGTTTCTGATCGTACCCGCGTTGAACGCCATGCTGGCGTTGACGGTGGTGCAGATGGGGTGGGTGTCGCCGGCGGTGGTCAGCGTGCCGTTTACGGCGCCGGTGCTGCTCAATGCCTATCTGAGCACCCACGGTGATTGGGTAGCGGTGGCCCTGCAAGTGGCGCTGCTGGGGCTGGGCACGCTGGTGTATGCGCCGTATGTGCGTGCGATCCACCGCCAGGCCACCGAAGGGGGCACGGTGTACCTCAAGTCCCTGGACATGACTTTCCGTGGCCTTGAGGAAAAGGGCCGTCTGCGCGAGCTGGACCCGGTGCTCGCGTCCCACAAGACCCTGGCGCGCCAGGCCAATGAACTGAGCCGCATCCAGCAGATCAGCGACTACGAGTTCTATCTTGAATTCCAGCCGCAGGTCTCGACCCGCACTGGCTTGTGCACCGGCTGTGAAGCACTGATGCGTGCCCGTGATGCCGACGGAAAAGTGCATTCGCCGTGGGAGTTCCTGCAGTGGCTGGCCCAGGCGCATTTGATGCCGGATGTGGATGTATGGGTGGCATCCCAGGCGGTTCGCCAGTACCAGAAGTGGCAGAAACTCGGTTTCAGCTTACCGATGACCATCAATATTTCCAGTGCGACCTTGACCGACGCCGCCTATGGCGAACGCCTGGTGGAAATCCTTGCCCAGGCCCACGGGCAGGTCTCAGTGGAAATCACCGAAGATGCGCTGGTGAGCGATATCCAGGTCACACGCCAGACCATTCAGAAGCTGCAAGCCATCGGTGCCAAGGTCTATATCGATGACTTCGGCACCGGGTTCTCGGCCCTGAGTTACCTGCACCAATTCCCCGTGGACTTCATCAAGATCGACCGTAGCTTTGTGGTGGCGCAGCATGACCCCAAGGGCGCCCAGGTCATGACCGGCATGCTGCGCTTTTGCGAGGCGTTGAATCTGGGCGTGGTGGTGGAAGGGGTGGAGACGGCCGAGCAGCTGGCCTTCCTGAATACGGGTGCCGATTTGATTATTCAAGGCTGGTATTTCAGCAAGGCGCTGCCGGACGATCAGTTGCAAGGCTTTGTGCGTGAGCGCGAGGCCCTGGCGCAGGGCTAATAACCGCGCCGGACCTGCTCGATGTCCTCGACCAGCGCGTCGATACCGGCCAGGCGCGCACGGTTGTCGTGGTCCCAGGGGTGGAAGCCGGGTTTGAAGTAGTGCAGCCACGGCACCAGCATACGTGGGAAGACTCCCTTGGGCCCATACAGAAACTTCAGCATGCGCCAGAAGCCTTTCAGGTGCCCGCCCGACTTGCGGTCGGCAATCAGCAGGCGCACGTGGAAGTCGAACACCACCAGCCAGAATAACAACGTGGTGAACAGCATGGTCCCGGTGCGCAGCAAGTAGCGCTTGGGGCCGGGCTTGATCACGCTGTTCCAGACGTCGAACGCCACCGCCTTGTGTTCGGTTTCCTCCAAGGCGTGCCAGTACCACATCTGTTGGTAGCCCTTGAGTGAGTCGCCGAAGCGCGACGGGTCGCTCAACAGGATTTCGGCAAGCATCGCCGTGTAGTGTTCAAGGGCAATGGTCACCGCGAGGTTGAAGGACGCCGGCAAGTGTTTTTTCTGCAGGTCGAGGATGAACTTCAGGCGCCTGTCCAGGGCGTGCGCGGGCAGCCCCGCGGCTTGCAGCAAGTCGTTGTAGGCCACGTGCTCGCGGCTGTGCATGGCTTCCTGGCCGATAAAACCCTGGATCTCTTTCTTCAGCTCAGGGTCGTCGATGCGCTGGCGGTAGTGGCGCACGCTGTCCATGAAAAACAGCTCGCCCTGCGGAAACAGCAGCGACAGGGCATTGAAGAAATGCGTGATGAACGGGCCTTGCTCGTGCCAGTCCTTGATGCGTTCGGCAGGCAGGGCGAAATGGATGTCACGGCGGATCGGCAACATGCTGCGTGCTCCTGTTCAGAGACGGGACTCGTCGTTGGTTTCAAACACCCGCGTGCGGGGCTTCGGGGCCATGCGCCTGCTGGCGAACACCACCAAGGCTTGATAGGCCGCCGGCAGGCAACGGGCGAGCAGGTCGAGGAAATAGGCGTCGCGGCCGATCAGCACGCGACGTTTGTTTTTACGTACGCCGTGCAGGATCACCTTGGCGGCCTGGTCGGCGTCGGTAATGAAGAGCTTTTCGAAGTCGGCGCGGGCCTGCTGTTCGCTGTGGATCAGGAAGCCGGTCATGTTCGCGTCGATACGGCTGCTGCGGCAGATATCGGTGCGAATGCCGCCGGGGTGCACGCAGGTGGCCGAGACACCGCAGCGTTGCATGTCCAACTCCTGGCGCAGGGATTCGGTGAAGCCGCGCACGGCAAACTTGGTCGCGTTGTAGCCGCTCATGCCAGGCTGGGCGAACAGGCCGAACACGCTGGAGGTGTTGATCACGTGGCCCTCGCCGCCGGCTTTCAAATAGGGCAGGAATGCCTTGGTGCCATGCACCACGCCCCAGAAGTTGATGCCGACGATCCACTCCAGGTCGGCGTAGTCCACGCCCTCGACGGTGCTCGACAGGGCAACCCCGGCATTGTTGAACACCAGGTTGACCTTGCCGTGGTCGGCCATGCAGCGCGCGGCCCAATCCTCCATGGCCTGGCGGTCGGACACATCGAGCACCTGGGTAGTGATCAACACGGGCGCCAGGGTTGAGGTCTTGATCAGCGCCAAGGTCTGCTCCAGCCCCTGGCTGTTTTTGTCGGCCAGCGCCAGGTGGCAACCTTCCCGCGCCAGGGCCAATGCCAGCGCTCGGCCCATGCCGGATGCCGCACCGGTAATCACGGCCACGCGGTTGTTGAATGATTTCATGACAGGCTCCCTTCAGGCGTGGAGTGGGGCGTCGCCAGGGGGCGGTTGGGCGCGTCGCCCGGTTGCCGGTTGGCGACATAATCCTTGAGCGCAAACTGCCGGGTGACCTGCTTGAAACGCCAGGTCGAGCCGGGCCATAGGGTGGTGTTCTTGCCGGTGCGCGGGTCGAGGTACCAGCTTTGGCAACCGCCGGTGCTCCAGATGGTGCGTTTGAGCTTGGCTTGCAACTGCTGGTTGTAGGCGCTCTCCACGCCGGCTTTGACATCCACCGTGGCGATGCCGTGCCGTTGCATGCGCTGGAGGGCGTCGAGGATGTAGGTCACCTGGGCTTCGATCATCAGGATCATCGAGTTATGCCCCAGGCCGGTGTTGGGCCCGATGATCAGGAACAGGTTGGGATAGCCGGGCACCGTGGTGCCTTTGTAGGCGTGCGCGCCGTCCTGCCAGGTGTCCATCAAGTCCACGCCGCCGCGCCCGATGATGCAGTCGCGGGGTAGGGGATCGGTGGCCTGGAAGCCGGTGCCGAAGATCAGGCAGTCCGCCGGGTGCTTGATACCGTCGGCGGTGATTACGCCGTCGGCCTCGATGCGCAGCACGCGCTCGGTGACCACCTCGACATTGCTGCGCGACAGCGCGGGGTAGTAGTCATTGGAAATCAGCACGCGCTTGCAGCCGATGGTGTAGTCCGGGGTCAGGGTCTTGCGCAGGGACGGGCGAGCCACTTGTTTGTGCAGGTGGCGCAGGGCGATTTTCTGCACCATTTTCATCAGCCGTGGGTGTAAGGCAAAGCCGACGACACGGCCTTCCAGTGCCCAGTAAAAAGCGCCGCGTACCAGGCGTTGGGTAAAGGGCAGGTGCTTGAACAGCCAGCGTTCAAAAGGTGAGATCGCCCGGTCGGGTTTGGGCATGATCCACGGTGGGGTGCGTTGGAACAGGTCCAGATGGGCCACGTGCGGCGCGATCTTCGGCACGAACTGAATGGCACTGGCACCGGTGCCGATCACCGCGACGCGTTTGCCCTTCAAGGCATAGTCGTGGTCCCACTGTTGGGAATGAAAGCGCTTGCCCTTGAAGCTGTCGAGACCTGGAATGTCCGGCAACGCCGGGCGCGACAGACCGCCCATGCCCGACACCAGCACCCGCGCACTGACCTGGCGGCCATCGCTGAAGCTCAGTTGCCAGCGTTGCTGGGGCTCATCGAACACCGCGCGCTCGAGGCCCATGCCAAAACGCAGGTAGGGCGCCAACCCGAAGCGCGTGGCGCATTGCTCCAGGTAAGCACGGATTTCCGCCTGCGGCGCGAACTGCCGTGTCCAGTCCGGGTTGGGCGCAAATGAAAACGAATACACATGGGACTGCACGTCGCAGGCGCAGCCGGGGTAGTGGTTGTCCCGCCACGTGCCGCCAAGGGTGTCGGCCTGCTCAGCGATAAAAAAGTCGGTGAACCCGGCTTCCTTGAGCTTGATCGCCATGCAGAGCCCGGCAAAGCCTGAGCCGATGATGGCGATGTCGATTGAATCACTCTGGGCATTCATAAGCATTCCTTCGTGGGCATCGGGGTGCTCCTTTTCTTGTTGTGTCTTTTAGATAGAACACCATTGCAAAGAAAAATTGAATTACTTATTTTAAAAAAGATTTTAAATAATCTACCTGAAAATATCGCCTACGCTAGTCCCAGGTTCCTCATGTGCGACTTGTCCGACGGACAGGCACGACGTTCGGGTCCAGGTTGTGGACGATGGCTGAGGCCTTGATCAATACCGGTCGGGTCGCCAGCAGCGGGGATGCAGAGGACCGAGCTATGGCTGTTGAATGGGTTATCGCGGCGGCTGTGTTGATAGGCGCGAGCGCCGTTTTATGGGGGTTCAGCGTCTGGATGACGCGGCGCATTGAAGCCGCCGTTCCGAACAATGGGCGTTTTGTGGAGGTCGACGGCGAGCGTTTTCATTATTACGAGGAAGGCAAGGGCCGTCCGTTGGTGATGATTCATGGGCTGATGGGCAGCAGTCGCAACCTGACCTATGCCTTGTCCGGGCAATTGCGTGAGCACTTTCGCGTCATCACCCTCGACCGACCGGGGTCCGGCTATTCCACGCGCCATACAGGCACCGCCGCCGACCTGCCGGCCCAGGCGCGGCAAGTGGCAGCCTTTATTCACACCCTGGGCCTGGATAAACCGCTGGTGCTGGGACATTCCCTCGGTGGCGCGATTTCCCTGGCGTTGGCCCTTAACCATCCCCACACGGTATCCGGGCTGGTGCTGGTGGCGCCATTGACCCATCCGCAACCCACCTTACCCTTGGTGTTCTGGTCGTTGGCCGTGCGACCGGCCTGGCTGCGGCGGTGGGTGTCCTACACGCTGACTGTGCCCATGGGGCTGTTGACGCGCCGTGCGGTGGTCAAGGGGGTGTTCGCACCGGACAGTGCCCCTGAGGACTTCGCCACCCGCGGCGGCGGGCTGCTGGGCATGCGTCCCGAGAACTTCTATGCCGCGTCCAGCGAGATAGCGCTGGTCAACGACGAGCTGCCGGACATGGTCAAGCGCTACCCGCAACTGACGCTGCCCATCAGCCTGATCTATGGCGCACGCGATAAGGTCCTGGACTTTCGTAAACACGGCCAGGCCCTGGCCGACAAGGTCCCGGGCCTGAAGCTGCAGGTCGTGGAAGGGCGCGGGCATATGCTGCCGATTACCGCCACCGAGAGGGTGGTGGAGGCGGTGCACCAGTTGGCCAAGCGTGCGCGGCCGCTGGAAACAGCCGAGATTCTGCATCCGCCGTTTGCCTTGGCAAACAAATAATCGTGGCCTTTATTGCGGGTTGTACGGTCCGAAATGCTTGCGCTAGAGACCTGACCAAACGGCTGAAAAAGAGACTGCATGGTCACGTAGGAAAGGCCTCGAAAAAATAGTTGACGACCTATCGATTCCGCGCTATTTATTTAAAAAAATATTTCAATGTTTGTTTTGAAATGATTTTTGAAATGCCTAAGAGCGAATAAAAATGAAAAAAACGTCTTTTATCGCATGGTTGATTCCCCGGAGCATTCAGTGCTCCCTGAACCTGCTTTCCGCTGCCCTGCCACGGAGGCTGCCATGAATCAGACACTGGCAGCCCCAAGCATATGGACCGACGGCAAGCGTCATCTGTGGTGGCTGGGCATCATGCCCCTGGCCACTCCATTGCTCTCGGGTGCCCTGGCCATCACCACCGGTATCCAATCCCTCTGGTGGGTCGGTGTGCTGGTGATCTTCGGCTTGATCCCGCTCATCGACGGCCTGCTCGGTGAAGACGTGAGCAACCCGCCCGAATCCGCCGTCGGCCACCTTGAGTCCCAACGCTACTACCGTTGGATCGTCTACACCGGCGTGCTGTTCGTCATCTCCTCTGTGGTGATCACCGGCTGGCTCGCCGCCGGCGGTATCGACTGGATCATCCAGGGTGGCCTGTTGCAGGCTACCGCTAACCTGGAACCGTCCAGCTGGCTGTCCCACGCCGCCAGTTACATCACCGCCCGCACGCAGCTGCATGGCGAACCGAGCTGGTTCACCTACCTGGGCATGGCGATGTCGACCGGTGCCGCCACCGGCATCGCGATCAACACCGCCCACGAACTGGGTCACAAACCCAATGCGCTGGAAGTGTTTCTCGCCAAGGTCACGCTGGCCCCGACCTTCTACGGGCACTTCTACACCGAACACAATCGTGGCCATCACGTGCGCGTCGCCACGCCGGAAGACCCGGCCAGCTCGCGCCTCGGGGAGAGCTTCTGGGCCTTCCTGCCACGTTCGGTAGGGTTCAGTGCCCGTTCGGCGTGGAACCTGGAGCGTGAACGCCTGCGTAAACTCGGCCTGCCGGCGTGGCACTGGCAGAACGGCGTGCTCAGCGCGTGGATGTACAGCGTGGTGCTGTGGGGGGCGATGATCGCCTGGCTGGGGGGGGCCGTGATTCCGTTCCTGATTATCCAGGGCATCTACGGTTTCTCGCTGTTGGAGGTCGTCAACTACGTCGAACATTACGGGCTTAAACGCCAGAAGTTACCCAATGGGCGTTATGAGCGGTGTTCGCCACGGCATTCGTGGAACAGTAATCGCATTGTTACCAATATCTTCCTGTTCCAGTTACAGCGTCACTCTGATCACCATGCTAACCCGACCCGTAGTTATCAGTCGTTGCGCCATTTTGATGAGTCGCCGCAACTTCCTTACGGTTACGCAAGCATGATTGTCTGGGCGTACGTGCCTTACTTGTGGCGCCGTCGCATGGACCATCGAGTGCTGAATCATTACGGCGGTGATATCACCCTGGCGAATCTTCAGCCGTCACAGCGGTTGAGGTATCTGGAGAAGTACAGCAACAGCGCCACACCGTTCTAAGTTTAAGTAACACGTTGTTTGCGTACTCGGGCTTGTATTCCGTGCAGGTTTCTGTCGCCCGAGGTTTTCCAGATCAGTGGCAAGAAAGTTGTTTGACCCGAACAAAAATAATTAAAGGGAAGGACGTACACCATGCAAGCACCTGCCAAGTTCACCACCCATATCGTATTGGCCGCGCTGGGCCTGATCGCCTATCACCAGGCCCAGGCTGCGCGCATCGAACCCGCCGGCAGCGCCTTTACGGCCCAAGGCCCTATCAGTTTTTCCAAAGGCGCGCTGATCAGCGCCGATTGCACCATCAAGGTGGCGGGCAACGTCGCGGCGGATGGTACTTCGGTGAATGTCGACACCGTCGAATTCGAGGGCGGCCTCAAGTGCAGCCGGGTCGAAGCGATCAACTTGCCCTGGGTATTAGTCGCCAAAGACACCAAAAGTGGCTCCATGTCGAAGATCAGCGTGGACGTGCACGCGTTTGGCCTGGGCGGCAAGTGCGGGCCCTCTACCGCCAACGGCACGTGGGACAACGCCACCGGCAAGTTGGAAGCCGCGAATGTCCCGATCGGCGAAGACTGCAAGATCAAGACGGTGTCGATCAAAATGCCGCCGAACTTCAAGGTTGTTGAATAAGCGTCGAATGCGACTGCGGTAATTGAATTGAAATTTGGCTGGAAAGGGAAGTTCTGCAGTTTCACCGTGACCTCTCGTTCATGGCCATTACCCCTGGCGAAATGACTTCGCCATAACATGTGAGGAAAAACAATGAAAAGCTTGAAAACCCTCGTGTCGTTGACTGCTTTGACTGTTTGCATGGGTGCTGCTTCGATGGCGAATGCCTACAGCATCAGTCCTGTCAGCACAAGCTTCACCGCGCCGGGCACTATCTCGGTGAAGTCGCCATCATCCTTCCAGGCCACCGTGAACTGTGGCGCCACCTTTACCGGAAACGTCGATGCGACCGGTGTTGCCAAGATCACGGGCGTCGCGGTCACTGGTGGCGGCCTTTGTGCGCTGCCTAAGATTACCGGTTTGCCTTGGACGTTGACTGCCACCGGCCCTGCTGTCGGGTCGGTTACAAATGTCGGGTACACCATTGCCGCTTCGATTCTGTACCCAGCCTCCAACTGCGGCCCTTCCACCATCGCTGTGGGCTACAGCGGTGGTGTGCTGACCGCTGCCAACCAGACCCTAAGCGGCAGCTGCACCGTGGTGAGCCTGAGCGTTACCCCAAGCCCTGCGCTGACTATCGTGCCTTGAGGAAAGCGTAAGAACGAAGGGCTGATCACCCGTTGAAAAAACTGGCGCCTTGACTGGGCGCCAGTTCATGAATTGCAGGCCGCAAGACGAACCGGCAGGGCTGGCTCAGAGAGATAACAATAAGGAGTGCCGCATGAATAATAAGAAACAACATGTGCAGGTTTTGCTGGGGCTGGCGTTGATTGGCGGGGCTTTGGCGACCGCGCCCGTACAGGCCGGCGGTTTTTCAACACCGACCTACGGGGCGCCGGGCTGGGGGCGGGCATTCGCCGGTGGGTCACTGTTCAAGAACGACCCGAGCTCGGCGTACAACAACCCGGCGGCCATGGCCTTTGTGGAACACAACGTCGCGCAATTTACGGTCGACTACGCGCGCATCAAGATCAAGTACAAGGGCGATGCCTCTGATTATGCGGGCAACCCCATTTCCAATACGCCATTGGATGCTAATGGTTTTCCTGATGTGGCGGCGACCACGGTCAATAACAACGATGGTGGACAAGGCGGGTTTACGGCCTGGTTGCCTACCGGTTTCATGGTCATGCCCCTGGGAGATCGCTTCGCGTTCGGCTTGAGCCAAGTTGTGCCCCAGGGCATGCGCTCCACTTGGAATCAGGACTCGAAACTGCGCGACTTTGCAGTGGACACCAAAATCGAGACCGTGGGGTTGACCGGGTCACTGTCTTTCAAAGTGAATGATCAATTCTCCATCGGTGGTGGCGTGATCGTGCAGCACAGCAAGGGATTCGTCAGCCAGAACATCGACTTGTTGTCTGCCGCCGCAGTGTCCGATTCGGTGCTGGGCGGCATCAATTTCCCATCGGATGTCGGCAGTGCGCTGATGCGTGTCAAAGTTGACAATGTTTCGGCTGGCTGGTTTACCGGCGTCGTCTGGAAGCCCACAGAACGAGATACGCTTGGCTTGAATTACCACGCCAAGATCAAGAACAAGATGACCGGCAAATACAATATCTACGCCGATCAGTTTTCCTACAACCTGATGACCCAACCGAGCCCGTTTGGCGGTAGCGGTACATTGGTGAATACCGCTTACCCAGGGTTGGAGCTGGCGCCGGACGGCGCTCATGCCAAAGTCCAGTTGGACATTCCTGCCACGGCGGGTCTGGACTGGGTACACCAGTTCAACGATCGTTTCACCCTGGGAGCCAGCGTAACCTGGACTGAGTGGTCCTCGTTCAAGGACCTGACGCTTGAGTCCGGCGGCACCACAATTGTGTCCATTCCCTACAACTACAAGAACACCTGGATGTACTCCCTCGGGGGTGACTATCGTGTTACCGATGAGCTGACCCTGCGTGCAGGTGTCGCCCTTGATCAGACCCCTACACGCAATTCGACTCGCGACCCGCGAATCCCGGATGGCGACCGTACATTCCTGTCGTTGGGGGCCGGCTACGACGTGAAAGCAATCAAGGGGTTGAGTGTTGACTTGGCCTATTCCCACCAGTTTGTGCAAGAGGTCAAGCTCAAGACCCAAAACGTTGATCGCCTGGGGGGGGCAAGCCTGAATGGCAAGGCCGAATCTTCAGGTGATGTTGTCTCTGTATCGGCTACCTACGCGTTCTAAGTCAGTGCCCCCACATTGAGGATAAAAGCGCCAAGCACAGCGTGGCGCTTTTATCCTCAATGCTTCGCTTTAACGGGATGCTTACGTAGCCCGTTCATATCTCCTACTTGGCCCGTCTGCGAAATTAATTGCTGTTGGGCAACTCTCCTGCGTATTTAAGAACATATCAGCTGCGCACTTAGTTGCGCGGTTTGGTACTACTCATCGCTCAGATTATTCCTATTTCAGCTTATGTTCAGTTGCAACAAAGTTTCTCTACCCGAACAGCATTAGTTTTCAGGGAAGAGCGCTATGGGTCGAGCACTGATTTGATGATTTGGCTGTATCAAGAGGGCTGTTGTTTGCGCAGAGCTTTTTGAATATGGCCATTACCCCTGGCGAATAACTCGCCTTTCTATGTAAGGAATAGCAATGATGAACTTGAAATCTCTTGTGTCGTTGTCTGCCCTGGTTGTTTGCATGGGTGCCGCTTCCATGGCCAATGCGTACAGCATCACGCCCATCAACACCAACTTCACCGCGCCAGGCACGATCTCGGTGAAATCGCCGTCCTCCTACCAGGCCCCCGTCAACTGTGGGGCTACCTTCACCGGTAACGTCGACGCCTCCGGTGTCGCGAAAATCACCGGCGTTGCCATCACCGGCGGTGGTCTTTGCGACCTGCCCAAGATCACTGGCCTGCCTTGGACATTGACGGCTAATGGTGCCGCAGTCGGCTCAGTGTCGAATGTCGGGTACACCATCGCCGGTTCGATTCTCTACCCCGTCTCCAATTGTGGCGCTTCCACCATCACCGCCAACTACAGCGGTGGCGTGTTGACGGCTTCCAATCAGTCCCTGGCAGGCAACTGCACGGTGGTGAGCCTGAGCGTCAAGCCTACTCCGGCATTCACCGTTGTTCCCTGATTGTTCCTGGATAGCGACTGAAACCAAGGGCTGATCGCCCGCTGAAAGACGGGCGCCTCAACGAGGCGCTCGTCGACGATAGGGCTCGGGCGGTTGAGTGAGAGAGCAGTAAGGAGTGGGGTATGAATGATAAGAAACGACAGCTACAGGTTTTCCTGGGACTGGCGTTGATGGGCGGGCTGACGACCGCAGTGCCTGTGCAGGCTGGCGGTTTTTCCACGCCGACGTATGGGGCTCCCGGTTGGGGGCGAGCGTTCGCTGGCGGCTCGCTGTTCAAGAACGATCCGAGTTCGGCGTTCAACAACCCCGCGGCCATGGCCTTTGTGGACCGCAGCATTGCGCAATTCACGGTCGACTACGCACGCGTCAAGATCCAGTACAAAGGCGCCGCCTTTGATTATGCAGGCAATCCGATTTTCAGCACGCCGTTGGGCGGCGACGGCTTTCCCGACGGCTCGGCGACCACAGCCAACAACAATGAGGGTGGACAAGGTGGATTCACGGCCTGGTTACCCACGGGGTTTATGGTAATGCCGCTGGGGGATCGATTCGCCTTCGGTTTGAGCCAGGTCGTCCCCCAAGGCATGCGTTCCACCTGGGATGAAGACTCCAAACTGCGCGGCTTTGCCGTGGATACCAAAATTGAAACCGTGGGGTTGACGGGGTCCTTGTCGTTCAAGCTCAACGATCAGTTCGCGCTCGGTGGCGGCGTGATCATTCAGCACAGTAAAGGTTTTGTCAGCCAGAACGTCGACCTGTTGTCAGCGGCAGCGGTGTCCGATTCCGAACTGGGCGGTACACCGTTCCCGTCGGACGTCGGTGGCGCCCTGATGCGCATCAAGGTCGACAATATCTCAGCCGGCTGGTTTACCGGCGTCGTCTGGAAACCCACGGGAAAAGACACGCTGGGCCTGAACTACCACGCCAGGATCAAGAACAAGATGACCGGCAAGTACTCCATCCGTGCTGACCAGTTTTCCTACAACCTCCTGACACAACCCAGCCCGTTTGGCGGTAGCGGTACGTTGGTGGGCACGGCGTATCCGGGGCTTGAGCTGTTTCCGGACGGTGCCCACGCCAGTACTCAATTGGATATTCCTGCCACGGCGGGCGTTGACTGGGTGCACCGGTTCAATGATCGATTCACCCTGGGCGCGAGTGTGGTCTGGACGCAGTGGTCGTCGTTCGAAGACCTGACGCTCAAATCCGGCGACATGACGATTGTCTCGATTCCCTACCATTACAAAAACACCTGGATGTACTCCGTCGGTGGAGACTGGCGTGCGACCGATGAGCTGACCTTGCGTGCCGGTGTGGCGATTGACCAGACACCGACCCGCAACTCGACCCGTGACCCTCGGATCCCCGATGGTGATCGCACATTCTTGTCGCTCGGAGCGGGGTATGAGGTCAAAGCCATCAACGGGTTGACGCTGGATGCTGCCTATTCCCACCAGTTCGTCCAAGAGGTCAAGTTGAAGACCAAGAACGTCGATCGGCTGGGGGCTGCGAGCCTGGATGGCAAGGCTGCCTCGTCCGGCGATGTCGTCAGCCTTTCGGCCACCTACGCGTTCTGAGGTTTCAGGGGGGACTTCTTTTCGGCGTGATTGACCTAGCGACCGGTCCGGTCGTTTTTTTTGGCTGCGCATTAAATAATAATTTCAAAACAAAATTTGAATATAGTTTTCGAATTTTGTAGTGTGGCGTTACGCCGCAGTTCATCCGACCTGTTGCACGTAGGCCATACCCTGAATCGAATAGAGGTATCCCCATGGTTATCTGGTTATTGGTGGGCGTCGCAATCGCGATTGCCCTGGCGTATCGACAAGCTGTCGCCACCCTCTGGTTGGGCGCGGGCCTTCTCTGGCTGGCGGCGGGTTACCTGTTCAACGTGGTGGCGGGTGTCGGCACCGCCGTTGCGGCGATCCTGGTGGTGTTGCCCGCGTTGCTGATGACAATCAAACCCCTGCGCCGCAGCGTGCTGACCAGCAGGGCCCTGGGCCTGTTTCGTACGATCATGCCGGCCATGTCTGACACCGAGCGCGCGGCCATCGAGTCCGGCACCGTGTGGTGGGACGCCGAGCTGTTCAGTGGCAAGCCCAATTGGCAGCGCCTGCTGCAGGCGGCTCCCGCCAGCCTGAGCGCGGAAGAGCAAGCCTTCCTCGACAACGAAGTGGAAACCCTGTGCGACATCGCCAACGACTGGGAAACCACCCAGGTCTGGCAGGACATGTCTCCCGAAGGCTGGCAGTACACCAAGGATGCCGGGTTCCTCGGCATGATCATTCCCAAGCAGTACGGCGGCAAAGGTTTCTCTCACTATGCGCACTCGCAAGTGATCATGAAGCTGTCGACGCGCTGCTCGGCGGCAGCGATTTCGGTGATGGTGCCCAATTCCCTGGGGCCGGCTGAATTGCTCTTGCATTACGGCACCGATGCCCAGCGCAATTACTACTTGCCGCGCCTGGCGCGGGGTGAGGACATCCCGTGCTTTGCGCTGACCAGCCCGTATGCCGGCTCGGATGCCGGCGCGATCCCCGACCTGGGCATCGTCTGCAAAGGCCTGCATGAAGGCGAGGAAGTGCTGGGTTTCCGTGTGACCTGGGACAAGCGCTACATCACCCTGGGCCCGATTGCCACGGTGCTCGGCCTGGCGTTCCGCGCCGAAGACCCGGACGGTTTGCTCGGCCAGCCCGGCTCGCTGGGGATCACCTGTGCGTTGATCCCGACGTCCCACCCTGGCGTCAACAGCGGCCGTCGGCATTGGCCGTTGAATGCGGTGTTCCAGAACGGTCCTACCACCGGCAAGGATGTCTTCATTCCGCTGGAGTGGGTGATCGGCGGCCGTGAGCAAATCGGCAACGGCTGGCGCATGTTGATGGAATGCCTGGCGGCCGGCCGGGCGATTTCCCTGCCATCCTCCAACGTCGGCCTGGGCAAGGTCGCGGTGCGTGGTACGACGGCCTATGCGGCGATGCGCAAACAGTTCGGCTTGCCCATCGGTAAGTTCGAAGGCGTGCAGGCGCCCCTGGCGCGCATGGCCGGGCACCTGTATGCCTGCGATGCGGTGCGCAAAGTCTCGGTGGCGTCCCTGGATGCCGGTGAGAAACCCTCGGTGATCTCAGCCATCGCCAAGTACCACGTCACCGAGCGCGCGCGGATGATCGTCAATGACGGCATGGACATCGTCGCCGGCAAGGGCATCTGCATGGGCCCGAACAACTTCCTCGCGCGCGCTTACCAGCAAAGCCCCATCGCCATCACCGTGGAAGGCGCGAACATCATGACGCGCTGCCTGATCATCTTTGGCCAGGGGCTGATCCGTTGCCATCCCTATGTGTTCAGCGAGATGGAAGCGGCGCGTAACCCGGACCGGCGCAAGGCCCTGGAAGACTTCGACCGGGCCATGTTCGGCCATGTGAGTTTCGTGCTGGCTAACACCGTGCGCGCGGCGGTGCATGCGCTGACCGGCGGGCGGCTGCTTTCCGCGCCGGCCAAGACTGACCCGGCACTGGCGTCCTACTACCGCCAAGTCAATCGTCTGTCGGTCGTGCTCGCGCTGATTTCGGACATTTCCATGGGCGTGCTCGGCGGTGCCCTCAAGCGTAAGGAAAGTATCACCGGGCGCCTGGGGGATATTCTGTCGCAGCTGTACATCGTGTCCTGCGTGCTCAAGCGCTTTGAGGATGACGACCGGCCTCAGGCGGATCTGCCGCTGGTGCACTGGTCGGCCCAGGACGCGTTGTTGCGCGCCCATGAAGCGCTGGCCGAAGTGCTCGATAACTACCCCTCGAAAGCCGCCGCCGTGGTCATCAGAGCGTTGACGTTCCCGTTCGGCATACCGCTGCGCAAACCCTCGGACCGCCTGCTGGCCCAAGTGGCCGACGTGGTGCAGACACCGGGCGACACCCGCGACCGTTTGCTGGCCAATTCCTACGTCCCACGCCCGGAAATCGACAAGCTGGCCTACGGCGAACTGGGTTTCCGCTTGTTGCCGCAAGTCGAATTGATCGAGGCCCGTCTCAAGTCCGCCGTCAAACAAGGCCTGATCGAACCGATGCCGATTTCCGCCACGGCCTTCACGGTCTGGCGCGTCAAGGCGCGGGCGCTGGACCTGATCAGCGACGAAGAAGACACCCTGCTGGGGCGCTATGTGGAATACGCCGATCACGGTATCCAGGTGGACGACTTCCCGCAGGACTTCGGGTTGCTGGAGGCCTTGCAGCAACGCAAGCACGCGTTGGAACCAGCCCCCAAACGCCGCAACAGCCAAAGCGAAAACGCCTCGGTCAACTAGGAAAAACCCAATCGATGTGAGAGGGGGCTGAACCACCGCTATCGGGGGCAAGCCCCTCCCACGCAGACCGGGTTTACACGGCCAGTATGTGTTGTGAGTGGATCTATCTATGAGTGACAGTTACCTTTCTTTCGTCAATTCCCCCTGGGGCCGTCGCCTGGCCCAGGCCATCGGCTTGCCGCAACCGTTGCCGCTGCAACGCCATCGCAGCGGCCAGCACGGCCTGGCCAACCCGGTGATCGTCGCCGGGGCAGGGCGCCTGGTTGCCGAAGTGCAGCGGGTGTTCGCGGCCACCGACACGGTCACCGCCACCCCGGCCACGCTCAAGGCGCCGTCCACGGTCAAGGTGCAGGGCGCAGTGTTTGACGCCAGCGCCGTGGCGGATCTGCAGCAACTGGACGCGTTGTACGGGTTCTTCCACGCCAACGCTAAGCGCATTGGCCAGCATGGCCGCGTGGTGGTGCTCGGCACCGCGCCGGAACAGTGCCAGGACCTGCCCCAGGCCATCGCCCAGCGCGCCCTTGAAGGCTTGGTGCGTTCGCTGGCCAAGGAGCTGCGTCGGGCGATCACCGTACAGTTGATCTACGTCGCACCCGGCGCCGAAGACGCGCTGGACAGCAGCCTGCGGTTCTTCCTGTCGCGTCGCTCGGCGTATATCTCAGGGCAGGTGATACGCCTGGAAAAACCGGTGGACGGCCACGTCAGCGTCAATTGGGACAAACCCTTCGCCGGCCGTCGCGCGCTGGTCACCGGCGCCTCCCGTGGCATCGGCCTGGCGATTGCCCAGGTGTTGGCGCGGGACGGCGCCCATGTGGTGTGCGTGGACGTGCCCCAGGCCCAGGCGTCGCTGCAACAGGCGGCGGACAGTGTCGGCGGTTCGGCACTGCCGCTGGACATTACCGCCACCGACGCGGCCTCGCTGTTGCAGGCCCACGTCAGCCAATACGGCGCCTTCGATGTGGTGGTGCACAACGCCGGGATCACCCGGGACAAAACCATCGCGAAGATGACCGAGGATGCCTGGCGCAGTGTGTTGGCCGTGAACTTAGAGGCGCCGTTGCAGCTCAGTCATGCGTTGCTGGACAGCCAGGGCTTGAACCCCGGCGGGCGCATCGTGTGTGTCTCGTCGATTTCCGGCATCGCCGGTAACCTTGGGCAAAGCAATTACGCCACCTCCAAAGCCGGTGTGATCGGCCTGGTGCAGGGCCTGGCACCGCAAGCGGCGACGCAGCACGTCACCGTGAATGCGGTGGCGCCCGGGTTTATCGAGACCCAGATGACCGCGAAAATCCCGCTGATGATCCGCGAAGCGGGGCGGCGCATGAACTCGATGTCCCAGGGCGGGCAGCCCGTCGACGTCGCCGAGACCATCGCCTGGCTGGCGCACCCCGCGTCGGGCGGGGTCAACGGCCAGGTCGTACGCGTGTGCGGCCAAAGCTTGCTGGGAGCCTGAGCCATGGACTACATAACGCAGATCATCGACCCGCCGCCATCCCGCACGCGCTTGCTGCTGGATGGCGTGCGTGCCCTGCGCAAACCCACGCTCGACGGTGCGCCGGTGCTACCCAAGGAACGTCTCGTGCGCTCGGCAGCGCAGTTGTCCGCCGCTGGCATTGAGGCGTATGGCCGCGCCTGTGGCTTTCGTCGCGAGCAGGGCGTGCCGCTGTCCTACCCGCACGTGCTGGCGTTCCCGTTGCACCTGATGTTGCTGACGCGACCGAGCTTCCCGTACCCGGCCAGCGGCATGGTGCACCTGGCCAATCGCATTCGTCAGCATCAGCGCCTGCATGCAGGCCAGGCCTTGCGGCTTGAGGTGTACTGCGAGCGCTGGGTCGCCCATCCCAAAGGCCAGGCGCTGAGCATCGCCACCCGTGCCTACGGCGCCGACACACTGGTATGGGAAAGCGACAGCCTGTACCTGCGCCGGGACGTCAAGGGCCCGGTCGGCGAACCGTGGGATGACGGGCTGCCGTTGCAGGAAGAGGGGCTGTTGCGCACCCAACGCTGGGTGCTACCCGCCGACCTGGGCCGGCGTTTTGCCAAGGTGTCGGGGGATTTCAACCCGATTCACACGTCGGTGATCGGCGCAAAAATATTCGGCTTTCGCCGCGCCATCGCCCATGGCATGTGGACCCTGGGGCGTGCACTCGCCGCGCAGCAACCGCCCGGTGGGTTGGACCAGGCCGAGGCCCATTGTGATTTCAAACTGCCGATCTTCCTGCCGGGCCAGGTTGCGCTGTGGAGTCACCCGGTGACCGGCCCGCGCCGCGAATTCGAAGTGCGCAATTTCGCCGGCGACAAACCCCATATGCGTGGACTGTTCATCTGGAAAGAGAGCGTGGAATGACTGACTACAGCTTCAACCCGGCCCCCGTTCGCCGCGTGGCGATCATCGGCGGTAACCGTATCCCGTTCGCCCGTTCTAACACGGTGTACGCCCACGACAGCAACCAGGACCTGCTGGTCGCCGCCCTGCAGGGCCTGGTCGACCGCTACAACCTGCACGGCCAACGCCTGGGTGAGTTTGCCGCCGGGGCGGTGATCAAGCACTCGCGGGATTTCAACCTGGCGCGTGAGTCGCTGCTCTCCACCACGTTGTCCCCGGACACGCCGGCCTACGACGTGCAACAAGCCTGCGGCACCGGCCTGGAGGCGGCCTTGTTGGTGGCCAACAAGATCGCCCTCGGCCAGATCGAGGTCGGCATCGCCGGCGGTGCCGACACCACCTCCGACGCGCCCATCGGTATCAACGAATCCCTGCGCCACACCTTGCTCGCGGCCAACCGCGCCAAGGGCATGGGCGACAAGCTGAAGGCGCTGTTCAAGGTCCGACCGTCGATGCTGTTCAAGCCGTTGTTGCCGCGCAATGGCGAGCCACGTACCGGCTTGTCCATGGGCGAACACTGCGAAGAAATGGCCAAGCGCTGGCAGATCAAGCGCCTGGCCCAGGATGAATTGACCCTCACCAGCCACCAGCGCCTGGATGCAGCCTATAAACGCGGTTTCTTCGATGACCTGATCAGCCCCCATCGCGGCCTGGCGAAGGACAACAACCTGCGCGCCGACGCCAGCCTGGAGAAGCTCGCCGGCTTGTCCCCGGCCTACGACCGGCAAAACGGCACGCTCACCGCGGGCAATTCCACGCCGCTGACCGATGGCGCCTCGGTGGTGTTGCTGGCCAGCGAGGAATGGGCGGCCGAGCACGGTTGGCCGGTGTTGGCCTACCTGCGTACCGGCGAAACCGCCGCCGTGAATTTCGTCGACGGCACCGAAGGCCTGCTGATGGCCCCGGCGTACGCGGTGCCGCGCATGCTCAAGCGCGAAGGCCTGAGCTTCAACGACTTTGATTTCTTCGAGATCCACGAAGCCTTCGCCGCCCAAGTGCTGTGCACGCTCAAGGCCTGGGAAGACGCCGACTATTGCCGCGACCGTCTAGGCTTGGACGCGCCGCTGGGTGCCATCGACCGCGCCAAAATGAACGTCAACGGCGGCTCCCTCGGCTGTGGTCACCCGTTCGCCGCCACCGGTGGCCGGCAATTGGCGGCGCTGGCCAAGCTCATCCATGAGAACGGGGGCGGGCGCGGCCTGATTTCCATCTGCGCGGCGGGCGGGCTGGGCATTACCGCCATCGTCGAAAAGTAGCTCTATCAAAAACAACAACAAGGAGACTGCCATGAACGCTGTAAGCCTGGAACACACCGAACGGATCTGGTTGAACGCTTACCTGCCCGGCGTCCCGGCGGATATCGAGGCCGGTATCGAAGACTACCCGTCGCTGCGCGAGGTGTTCCTGGAACACCTGGAGAAGTTTCGCGAGCGAGTGGCCTACGTCAGCATCGGCACCGAAATGACCTACGCCGACTGGCAGGTGCAAGGCATTGCCTTTGCCGCCTGGCTACAAGGGCAGGGCGTCAAGAAAGGCGACCGCGTCGCGCTGATGATGCCCAATTGCTTGCAGTACCCGATCTGCCTGCTGGGCACGATCCTGGCCGGCGCGGTGGTGGTCAACGTCAACCCGCTGTACACCGGCCATGAGCTCAAGCATTTGCTCAAGGACAGCGGCGCCGAAACCGTGGTGATCTTCGAAAACTTCGCGCATACCCTGGAAAAAGTCATTACCGGCAGCAGCGTGAAACGCGTGGTGATCGCCGCCATCGGTGATTTGCTCGGCACCTTCAAGGGCGCGGCGATGAACTTCATCCTGCGCAGCGTGCAAAAGCAGGTGCCGGCGTTCAACCTGCGTGGCTCGGTGCGCTTCAACCAGGTGTTGAAACAGGGGCGGGCGCTCAACCACTTCCCGGTGGAGATGCACCTCGACGACCTGGCCTTCCTGCAATACACCGGCGGCACCACCGGCGATGCCAAGGGCGTGATGCTCAGCCACCGCAATATCATCGCCAACCTGTTGCAAGCCAAGGCCTGGGTGGGGGATCAACTGGACCAGGACAAACAGGAAACCAACGTCACCTTGCTGCCGCTGTACCACATCTTTTCCCTGACGGTGAATTGCCTGATGTTCATGTGCCTGGGCGGGCGCAATATCCTCATCGCCAACCCGAGGGACGTGAAGCGGGTGCAGATGATCCTGCGCAAGGAGCGCTTCAACGGCATTGCCGGGGTCAACACCTTGTTCAACGGTTTGCTGGAGAACAAGGCGTTTTGCGCGCGGGACTTTTCCGACCTGCGCATGGTGATTGCGGGCGGCATGGCCACCCACACGGCGGTGGCCAAACGCTGGAAGGAAGTCACCGGACTGCCGATCATCGAGGGCTACGGCCTGACCGAGTGTTCGCCGGTGGTGAGCATCAGCCCGATCAACATTGCGCGCATGCGCGAGATGGAGTTCACCGGCAGCATCGGGGTGCCATTACCCTCGACCTGGGTACGCTTTCTGCGCGAAGACGGCGCGCTGGCCGAGATCGGCGAGCCGGGCGAACTGCAAGTGCGCGGGCCGCAGGTGATGCAGGGCTACTGGAAACGCCCGGAGGCCACCGCCGAAGTGCTGGATGCCGAGGGGTGGCTGTCGACCGGTGATATCGGCGTGATGGACGCGCGCGGTTACATTCGCCTGGTAGACCGTAAGAAGGACATGATCCTGGTCTCCGGCTTCAACGTGTACCCCAATGAAATCGAAGATGTAGTCGCGTTGCACCCTGGGGTGGGAGAAGTGGCGGCGATTGGGGTGGAAGATGGCGTGACCGGGGAGAAGGTCAAGATCATCGTGGTGCGCAAGGACCCGAACCTGACCCAGGAGCAGCTCCTGGCGCATTGCCGGGAGTACCTGACGGGTTACAAGATGCCGAAGTATGTGGAGTTCCGCACCACCGAGTTGCCCAAGACCACCGTGGGCAAAGTGCTGCGTCGGGCCTTGCGCTAGCGCGAACGTGTCGATGATCTAAATGTGGGAGGGGGCTTGCCCCCGATGGCTGTGCATCAGCTAGAAATACACAGGCTGACACTCCGCCATCGGGAGCAAGCCCCCTCCCACAGGGGATCTTTACTGTGTTTCAGACCGCGTTCACGGTGACCCAGCGCTCTTCACGGGCCGCCACGCGAATCGCCGTCGCCAGCCGCTCCACCTCCCACGCCGCTTCAAAGTCCGTACCCTCCGCACCCTGACCGGCCACGGCCATGATCAGCTCCTGCACCTCCAGCGTCTTCAGTTCGTTGTACCCCAACTGATGCCCGGCCGCCGGGCTGAAGGCCGCATAACCCGCAAGGGCAGGGCCGGCGAGTAATCGCTGGAAGCCGTCCTGACCCTCGCGACACACCCGCAACTCGTTCAAACGCTCTTGATCGAACGCCAGGGTGCCTTTGGTCCCGCTGATTTCAAAGCCCAGGTGATTCTTGTAGCCCTGCTTGAGCCAGCTACTGCTCACGGTGCCACGTGCGCCGTTGGCGAAACGCAGCAGGGCGTGCACCTGATCATCCACTGCAATCGACTTCAGCTCGGCGCTGCCTTTGACGGCCGGGCGCCGGGCGTGAACGGTCTGCGTATCGGCACACACACTCACCACATCACCGACCAGATAACGCGCCATCGACAACAAATGACTGCCCAGGTCCGCCAAGGCGCCACCGGCATGTTCCACTTCGCAACGCCACGACCATGGCGAGGCCGGGTCGGCCATGAAGTCCTCGCTGAATTCACCTTGGAAGCTGATGATGTCGCCAAGGTCGCCATCGACAATCATCTGCCGTGCCAGCGAGATCATCGGGTTGTGCTGGTAGTTGTAGCCCACCCGCGTCACCACCCCGGCCGCACTGGCGGCGCGGCGCATGGCGTCGGCTTGTTCCAGGCTCACGGCGAGGGGTTTTTCGCAGTACACCGCCTTGCCCGCGGCAATCGCCGCCATCGCCATGGGGTAGTGCAGGTGGTTGGGGGTGGTGATGGCCACCACTTCGACGCTGGGATCATTGATCAATGCTTGCCAATCGCCATGAGCCTGGGCGAATCCCCAGGCCGTGGCGCAGCGCTGCGCGCGCTCGGTGTCGGCATCGGCCAGGGCGGCCAGCTTCAGGTGTACCGGCAACTCGAACACTGCGCGGGCGTTATTGAAGGCCAGCGCATGGGCGCGGCCCATGAAGCCTGTGCCGATCAAGCCGATTCCGAGTTCACGCATCGTCGTGGTCCTTTGCATTATTGTTTTCAGAAGGCGTATTAATGGAATAAAAATTCCCAAATATCAATAGATAGAATAAAAATTCATTGATACGTCGACGATCACCTCGGCGAATAGAGCTACATTCACCATGCGGCCAAATGCCTTCAGTTAACAAAAGATAACGTAGCGCCGATTGTCAGACGATTCGAAAGCCCGATAGGATGGCCCCTGCTTCCTCCAGGCGCTCTAGATTGCAGGTTTCAAGGCCCCGGAAGGCAGGCGATAACAATAATAATGGGAGAAAGGTCTATGAGTGAGCCTGTCATGGGTTGGGTTGTTTGCCGCCCACGTGCCGCACGCAGGGTTGCGTTGCTGGCCACAGCGCTCTCGTTGCTGGTCGGTGGCGTGTCAGTCACGCCGGCACTGGCAGCCAGCGATACCGTCGCAACGCCTGCGTTTGCGATTGAATCCCCCAAGGCCGCCAAAGGCCTGATGATCGACGTCGTCCACGCGGGCAAGCGGCTGGTGGCGGTCGGTGACCGCGGGCACATCCTCTATTCCGATGACCAGGGCAGCACCTGGACCCAAGCCAAAGTCCCCACCCGGCAACTGCTCACGGCGGTGTTTTTTATCGATGACAAACAGGGCTGGGCGGTCGGCCACGATGCGCAAATCCTTGCCAGCTCCGACGGCGGCGCCACCTGGACCCAGCAATACCAGGACCTCAAGCGCGAAGCCCCTTTACTCGATGTATGGTTCAACGACGCCAACCACGGCCTGGCCGTGGGCGCCTACGGTGCGCTGATCGAAACCACCGACGGCGGCAAGACCTGGCAAGACGTCAGCGACCGCCTCGACAACGAAGACCAGTTCCACCTCAACGCCATCGCCCACATCAAGGACGCCGGCCTGTTCATCGTCGGCGAGCAAGGGAGCATGTTCCGCTCCAGCGACGACGGCCAGACCTGGGAAAAACTCGAAGGCCCCTACGAGGGCTCGCTGTTTGGTGTGATCAGCACGGCGCAGCCGCAAACCCTGCTGGCTTATGGCTTGCGCGGCAACCTGTACCGCTCCACAGATTTCGGCAGCACCTGGGAGCCCGTCGAATTGAACGCGGCGCGGGGAGCGCTCGAGTTTGGTTTGTCGGGCGCGACCTTGCTGGAGGATGGCTCCCTTGTCGTCGTTGGTAACGGCGGCAGCGTGGTGGTCAGTCATGACGATGGGGTGACCTTCAGCGTGTTCAACCGCCCGGACCGTATCTCGCTGTCGTCCGTGACGGCGGCGGGCAACGGTAACTTGATTCTGGCCGGGCAGGGCGGTGTGCGTGTTGCCACGCCGACCGGCGCTGAACCGACAAAACAATAAGAAGGGCGGGGATAGAATGAGCAGTCATCACAACGATAAAGCGACCTTTCTTGAGCGCCTGATTTTCAACAACCGCCCGGCAGTGATCGTCATCTGCCTGCTGGTGAGTATCTTCCTGTTCTGGCAGGCGACGTTGATTCGCCCGTCCACCAGCTTCGAAAAAATGATCCCCCTCAAGCACCCCTTCATCGAAAAGATGATGGAGCACCGCAACGACCTGGCGAACCTGGGCAACACCGTGCGGATCTCGGTGGAAGCCAAGGACGGTGACATTTTCACGAAGGAGTACATGGAGACCCTGCGCCAGATCAACGATGAGGTGTTCTACATCTCCGGCGTCGACCGCTCGGGCCTCAAGTCGCTGTGGAGCCCCAGCGTGCGCTGGACCGAAGTCACCGAAGAGGGCTTTGCCGGCGGTGAAGTGATCCCGCAGAGCTACAACGGCTCGCCACAAAGCCTCGACCAGCTGCGCAACAACGTGCTCAAGTCCGGCCAGGTCGGGCGCCTGGTGGCCAACGACTTCAAGTCGAGCATCGTCGACATCCCGCTGCTGGAGTCCTACCCGGACCCGCAGGACCAGGGCAAGCTGCTGGCCTTGGACTACCGCAAGTTTTCCCATGAACTGGAAGACAAGATCCGCGACAAGTTCGAAGCCCAGAACCCCAACGTCAAGATCCACATTGTCGGTTTCGCCAAGAAAGTCGGTGATTTGATTGATGGGCTGGTGATGGTGGTGCTGTTCTTCGGCGTTGCATTCGTCATTACCTTGATCCTGTTGCTTTGGTTCACCAACTGCCTGCGCAGCACGGTCGCGGTGTTGAGCACCACGCTGGTGGCGGTGGTCTGGCAACTCGGCTTGATGCACTTTTTCGGTTTCGGCCTGGATCCGTATTCGATGCTGGTGCCGTTCCTGATCTTCGCCATCGGTATTTCCCACGGTGTGCAAAAGATCAACGGTATCGCCCTGCAATCCAGCGACGCGGACAACGCGCTGACGGCTGCGCGGCGCACCTTTCGGCAACTGTTCCTGCCGGGGATGATTGCGATCCTGGCCGACGCGGTGGGCTTCATCACACTGCTGATCATCGACATCGGCGTGATCCGTGAACTGGCCATCGGCGCGTCCATCGGTGTCGCGGTGATCGTGTTTACCAACCTGATCCTGCTGCCGGTAGCGATTTCCTATGCCGGCATCAGCCAGCGCGCCATCGCCCGGAGCAAGAAGGACGCACACCGCGACCATCCGTTCTGGCGCCTGCTGTCGAAATTCGCCAGTGCCAAAGTGGCGCCGGTCTCGATTCTGCTCGCGCTGGTCGCCTTCGGCGGCGGCCTCTGGTACAGCCAGAACCTGAAGATCGGCGACCTCGACCAGGGCGCGCCGGAACTGCGTCCGGACTCGCGCTACAACAAAGACAACAACTTCATCATCAGCAACTATTCCACCAGTTCCGACGTGCTGGTGGTGATGGTCAAGACCAAGGCCGAAGGCTGCTCGCGCTATGAAGCCATGGCGCCCATCGATCAGTTGATGTGGAAGATGCAGAACACCGAAGGCGTGCAATCGGCGATCTCGCTGGTGACCGTGTCCAAGCAGATGATCAAGGGCATGAACGAGGGCAACCTGAAATGGGAAACCCTGTCGCGCAACCCGGATGTGCTGAACAACTCCATCGCCCGTGCCGATGGCTTGTACAACAACAATTGCTCGCTGGCGCCGGTGCTGGTGTTCCTCAACGACCACAAGGCCGAAACCCTCGACCGCGCCGTGCATGCGGTGCAGGACTTCGCCAAGGAAAACAACAAGGACGGCCTGGAATTCATCCTCGCCGCCGGTAACGCCGGGATCGAAGCCGCCACCAACGAGGTGATCAAGGAGTCGGAGCTGACTATCCTGATCCTGGTGTACCTGTGCGTGGCGACCATGTGCATGATCACCTTCCGCTCCTGGGCGGCGACCCTGTGCATCGTGTTGCCGCTGGTGCTGACCTCGGTGCTGGGTAACGCGCTGATGGCGTTCATGGGCATCGGTGTCAAGGTCGCGACCTTGCCGGTGGTGGCCCTGGGCGTGGGGATTGGCGTCGACTACGGCATCTACATCTACAGCCGCCTGGAAAGCTTCCTGCGCGCTGGCTTGCCGCTGCAAGAGGCGTATTACCAGACGCTCAAATCCACCGGTAAAGCCGTGCTGTTTACCGGCCTGTGCCTGGCAATCGGCGTGTGCACCTGGATCTTCTCGGCCATCAAGTTCCAGGCCGACATGGGCCTGATGCTGACGTTCATGCTGCTGTGGAACATGTTCGGCGCGCTGTGGCTGCTGCCGGCGCTGGCGCGGTTCCTGATCAAGCCCGAGAAGCTGGCAGGGCAGAAGGGCAACTCGTTGTTTGCCCACTGAGCCCTGTGGTGAGGGTGTTCACGCCCTCACCACAGAGAGGCCGTATCACTGGCTTGCGCGCTGTCCTGGCGCGATCGCCAGGAAAATGCTGTCGACGGGTGGGGTGATCAAGACGTAGATGATACGGCTGAGCGGCACGCCGCCGGGTTCTTGCTGGTGGCGCAAGGCGTCTTGGACGTGTTGTTTAAGCAGGTCCTTTTGCGTGTATTTGCGCTGCTCCGGCAGTTTCAGGTGCGCACGGGTGTAGCGATTGGGGGCTGCGTCGGCGGTTGCGTAATGGAAGTGGGCGTACCACAACACCTGCGCGGGTTTTTTGGCTGTGTCGTACACGGCGTATTCGGTGAAGAAGTCGCCACTGAGGGTCGGACGTTCCGGGTCCGCCCGGCTCGTCAGGTTGATATCGATCTGTTGATGTTCCCACAAGTAATTGAGGCTCTCCTGCGTCGGCCATTGCCGCTTGTAGGCCTCACTGCACACGCGCTCCGCCAGCCGAGTGATGTCCCGGGCTTGCGCCAGGTATTCATCGATCAGGCGCTGGACCGCGGGTTTGCCGGCAAGGTGATCCCGTTTCAGTTCATCGGCCAGGGCCGTGAATTTATTCGCGTGCCGGGTCAACAGTTCATCCCAGTCTGCTGGGTTGACCTGTTGTCGGGTGAGCTGGGCGTCGAGTTTCAGCTGGTCTGTGCTGATCACCTGCTCAATGCCTTTGCGCTGCGCTGTCAGGTCCTGCGCCAGACCTTTGAGCGTGGCCAGCGTGCGGGCCTGCGGTTGGGGTTTCGTTGGAGAAGAGGGGGCATCGGTCTTCGCTGCCCAGCCGTCTGCATGTGGGCTGAATGAAGCAATGGTTTCGCCGGTCAGCGTATCGGTGAGGGTGAACTGCTCCTCGGCACCCGGTGTATCGGCCGGCTTGAAGTCACCGATGAGGTACGCCTTTTTCCTGGTTTTGAACACTCGCTTGGCCGGACTTTTGGGCCGTAGGGTTTTTGACAACGGCAGCTCGACGTCCAGCGCTTCCTGCTTGCGCACCACTGACTCCAGCTCGCGTTGCGCCAGCGCCTGGGCGTATTCAAGCCCCTCCAGCAGGCGGTCGGCCTCCGGGCGCAGACGCCGTGGGTTGAGGGCCTTGAGGGCACGAATGGCATCCTCATAGCGGCGGTACTGCTCGAGGACGGTCTCATACACATTACGCTGCTCGGCCAGCGTGAATTCGACGCCGCTGCGTACTTCGACGTGAGACTGCAGGGCTTGGATCAGGTCGGTCTGCTCAAGGCGATTGAGGTAAAAGTCTTCTTGGGGTGGCAGCAGCCGATCGGCGGTCGCCACACTGGCGGCGGCGAGATAGTTCAGCGCATTGAGTTTCAGGTTGTCGGAGAAAAAATTCTGCGGGTACTGGATCTGCGCCAGGCATTCCTGGCGCAGTGCGCGGCCTGCCGACGAGTCTTGCTCCAGTTGTTCAAGGGTGGTTTCCATCGCCGCGGACACCTCGGCCATGTGTTGGCGGATGTTCGCCGACTCCACGGTGTTGCTGATGTATTCGTCGTAGATCGTGGAGTCGCCCAGCAAATGGTCGATAAACATTCTGCCCCCCATCTCTGCCATCGGTTCACCGGCGATGGAAAAACGCATGGAGTTCAACCGGCCCAAGAGCAGGGTACTGATGAGCAATTGCTGGTCCCAGATGGTTTTGAGGATTTTCGCCCGGTCATGCACATGCACGCTGGCGCCGCCGACTCTTTCCAGTTCCTGACCAAGCTTGACCATTTCCAGGCGTGGGGTCAGCGATTGGGCAAATTGCACTTCCAGGTTGTGCAGCAGAACCTGAAACTCGGTACGCAGTTCCCGGTGCTTAAGTGCCTCCTTCATGTGGCGCGCTTCAAGGGCCGGCTGTTGTGCTTCAGTGGCTTTTTGCAGCAGATTCCACACCAGTTGCGCGGTTTTACGTTGCTTTTTCAGGGCCTCAAGCGCCGGTGATATTCGGCTGATTGACGACTGGAACGGCGCCATCACTTCCGTCATTTCGGCGTTGAGTGCGTACATGTGTGCGACCAGTTGGTCCTTTCTACGCAGGTTTTCCTCGCGCAACGCCGCCATTCGCTTCGGGCCGCCGCCTATCAGCTTGATCCCACGGTCCAGGGACCAGTGGCCTTTGCCATCGGATTTAAGCTTGATGCCCGGATGGTCTATTTTCTCTGGATGAATGATGAAGACTTCGTTGAAGCCCGGAACAATACTGACCCTGAATAACAGGGCCGCGACCGAGGCATGCCATCGGCCGTTGATAGTGTACAAACCCTGATGTGGGCCGATTTGGATCGGCTCCGGCGCCGGCACAGGCCAGGGGACGTTGACCGCCCGCAGCTTTTTCAGCAGTTTTGCCGAAGCGCCGTCGCCGGCCAGGGAGTGGTCAAAGTCCAGCAGCGTGCGGCCGCCGCCCGGCGGTTCGGCGGGCAGGCCGACGGCGCCCCGTTCAACCACCGGCGCCCGGCTCGCTCCCTGGCCGGGCACGGGCTGGCGAATGAGGGGCTGCTCATCGAGCGCGGCGCTTTCGTGGGGCGTGCCGGGGAACCCATGATGCAGCATCAGCATGCCGATGTTGAGCAGCAGATCGACCCACGCCAGCTCCCGAGCGGTGGGGTCGTCACTCTCGAGTGCCGGCAGGTCGTGCTGCAGGCCTTGCGCCAGTTGCATCAGCCAACCGACGGCCGCGAGCGGTCCGCGCACGGCGATCAACAGCGTGTTGAACCCTAACTGCATACCTTCGAGAATCAATGCCCAGCGACTTTCGTTGTTGGACGTTGACTCACGTGCGGCCTGGTCCAACAGCTGCCGGGTTTCACTGCCAAACAGGTACTCCATGAGTGTGCCATTGCCGAGGGCCTGACGGATTTCGTCGCCCGTCTCGTCATCCGCCTGGGCCAGCTGTGCGGGCGCCGGCACCCTGGGCAGGCTGTCGAAATCCGAACCGATGCCGACACGTACGTAGTGGGGCTGGGTAAAGCCGCCGTTGCTGTAGATCGCCCTGGCGAGGTCCGGCAGCCACGTCAGGATACTGTCCTGCAGTGGGCCAGGTTGCACGATGGCGGCGAGCAGTTGCTCGCGGCTGGCAAACTCCTGCAGCGAATCGCGATAGGCTGGGCGATAAAGCAGGTGCGGCCCCTGCCGGGTATCAAGCGGCTCGATGATGAACATGTTTTGCACCACGTCCGCCGTAGCGCCGGGTTTGCGCACAAACGCCAGCGGGCGGATGACGATGTCGTCGCCGTCGACCTGGCGCTCAGCGGGGTCCAGGTTGACCACGGCATTCACACAACGAACCCCGCGCAGCGTCAGGCCCGCTTCGGCCTTGATCTTGTGTTCTAGTGCCTGGGTTTTCAGGTGCACAGGCCGCTGCTGCTGAAACAACTGCCGGCGTTTTTGCGCCGCCTCGGTGTCGCTCATCAATGCTTGGCGCAGGTATTCAGGGTAGTTTTTGCCGATGTCGACACGCTGTATCAACCTCAGGATATAGTCGGCGGTCAACCACGCTTCCAGCGCCCTGCCGGTGCGATGGCTGAGTGTCAGGCGACCTTTGGGTTTCCCTGAGAGGTTTTTCAGCGCCAGGTCCACCAGGCTCATGGAAACCGGCTCGACATAACCGCCTTCAAGGCTGCCCACTGCAACGTGAAAGGTCAGCACCAGGTCGTCGGCACGGTACCCGCTGGACAGTGAGCCGGCATCGCAGGTGCGCTGGCCGCGCAGGGCGCCGGCGCGGTCCAGGCACAGTTGGTGGTCCAAATGCTGGGCTGCATAGCTGCGCAGTGTATCCAGGCCATCGAAGTCTGAGTCGCCGAGTGTCAGGCGCCGGATACCGGCTTGTTCAAGCACGCATTGGCGGTAGGCAATGCGGTCACCGGCGCTGGCGTTTTTCAGCCAGTCGGGAAGAGCTGCCTGGAGGCGCGGCAGGCCGGACAGGGGCAGGGCGGATGCTTGGGTGAGCAGCCGTGCCGGATCAGTGACCCGCGCAAACAACTGCTCCAGCGCCTCTACGCTGGAACGCGCCGGAAGCTGGAGGGCCGCGAGATCTTCCAACTGCTGGTTCAGTATCAGCCCGGCTTGGACTTCGAAAATATCGCCATCGGGTTCGTATTGCTGCCAGGTGATTTTGTCGGCGCTGAAGCGCTGTTGCAGGGCGTCGCCCCATGCTTTGCCGAAGGCATCCAGGTCGGGGAATGGCGTGACTTCCCCTGACAGGCGACACAGCAAGACGTGTTCGCGGCAGACCAGCAAAAGGTCGCAGGCTTGCCGGGCGAGTTGAGTGCCCGCCTGAGTCACCTGCGTTTCCAGGGTATAGGCGTGGACCGCGTTATCGGGCCAGGCTTGGCGGGCGCGTGTGCTTCGGTCAGGGTAGCGGTTCAATGCGCTGATGACGTTCAGGTACTTGGCGTTGGCGCCCACCTGGCGAATGGCTGAGTCGAGCAGCGCGCCTTGCAGCACCACGGCCAGCCACTTCCAGCGGCTGCCACCGGCGTCGCTGTCCTGGCTCCAATAGTTGGCCAAGGCGTCTTGGAAGCTGACGAACAGAATCAGTGGCAGCTCTCTGATGACCGCTTCGATGACCTCCAGATCATAGTCGCGAGGTCCATTGGCGTCATAGCGGAGCCGAGTGCCGGTGGCGTCGCTCAAGTAGCTGTCCAGGCCACCGCGTGGCGACACGTCGGGAAAGCTGCCGTCCGCCATATGGGTGAGCGCCACGTCCAGCAGCGGTAGCAGCGCCCGGCCGCCACCCTCCCGGGGCACGGCCAGCCGCAGGTCATCGAGGGGAGTCGTCAGGGGAGGGTATTTTTCCGCCAGGTGGAGGGCCAGCAACTGCGTGGTGACGGAGCGCACTGTCGGTCGCGTGAGAAATTGAGCCTCAACCACTTGTCGGGTTGGGTGTGCAGGCGGGAACGAGTTCGGGTCTGTCATGGGTATTCCTTTACAGGGGATAAAGACGCGCCAGCCCAAAGTAAAGGGTTGCGTTGCCGCGAGGCGGTAGCCCGTTATGGTCTTAGGCCTTGGCGGCAAACTGGCCTATGATGAGCCCTTTGAACCTGATGAAAGACTGTGATGACTGAGAATTTGCCTGCCGTCCTGGAAACGTCCGACATGCTTGAAATCGACGGGCTGCACGCCTTCGACTTCGAACTCGATAACGAAAAACTGCTGATCACCGCCATGGACGGCCGTGCGGAAAAACGTTGGCGCTTCAGCCTGGAGCAGGTACAGGCCGCCACCTTCGATGACACCTTGCAAAGCTGGACCCTTACCGGTGAGTCGGGCGAGCACCGCCTTATCTGCATGAGCGCGTTCACCGGCAACAATAACGACGAGGATCAAGCGGATGATGATGCGTAAATTCTGGCCCCTGCTGATGGCCGGCAGTGTCGGTGCCATGTCGGTGCAGGCCGCGCCGGTCGACACTTATGAACTCTTGGTGGGCAGCTACACCGCCGGCAGCAGCGAAGGGATCTACCGCCTGCAATTCGACAGCCGTACGGGTAAGTTCAACGGTCAGCCGGTGCTGGCCGCGAAGGCCGCCAACCCATCGTGGCTGACGGTCTCCAAGGACCAGAAGCATCTGTTCGTGGTCAACGAGAATGGCCCAGGCCAAAAAGACGCGGTAGGGCGCGTCAGCAGCTACCGCATCGACCCGAACAGTCACCAACTGACCTTGATCAATCAGGTGCAAAGCCTGGGCAATGAGCCGACCCATTCCAGCGTGGCCGCTGACGGGCGCTACCTGTTTGTCGCCAACTATTCGGTACTGGAAGATCCGGGCGGCAGCCTGGCGATCCTTCCGGTGGATGCCGAGGGCAAGCTGTCGGCGCCCGTCCAGTTGAGCGGGCACCCGGCCAGCCGGGTAAATCCTGAACGCCAGGCGTCCAACCATGTGCACTCGGTGGTGTCGTCGCCGGACGGCAAGTACGTGTTTGTCCAGGACCTGGGGGCGGACAAAGTGTTTGCCTATCGCTACGACCCCAAGGCCAACCACGAGCTGCCACTGACCCCGGCCAACCCGGCCTCGGTGCAACTGCCACCGGGCAGCGGCCCGCGTCACCTGTTGTTCAGCGGCGATGGCAAACACGCCTGGCTGACCACCGAGATGAGCGCCCAGATTGCGGTGTTTGATTACAAGGACGGCCAACTGACCCAGACCCAGTTGGTGGAGTTCGCCGCCGGGCAGCCGGTATCAGATAAGGCGGGCGCGGCGTTGCATGCGTCCAGTGATGGCAAGTTCTTGTACGTGAGCAACCGTGGCACGGCCAATCAGTTGCTGGTGTTCAGCATCGACCCGGCCAGCGGGCACCTCAAGGAGCTGCAACGCCGCTCCGTGGAAGGCGACCACCCGCGCGAGTTCAGCCTCGACCCGAGCGGCAGGTTTTTGCTGATCGCCAACCAGAAAAGCAATGAAATCGTGGTGATTGAACGCGACCCCAAGACCGGCCTGCTGGGTAAAACCGTGCAGAAATTGCCTATCGATGCCCCCAGCGACCTCAAGTTCCTGGTGCGTCAATAAGCCACAGGCCCCGCACTGCGGGGGCTGACCCTGTGTATTAATTCTATTAATAGCGGCTACTGTTTCAAAGCATTTCTAAGGCTCGGCCCTCGGGCGTAAGTTGGGTTCCAAGGCCTTCCCCGGCCACTCAACCAAACGAATACAAGGGCTACCGACATGAACTTGAACCTCTTCTCCATCATCGCTGCTTCCGCTGTTTCCGCCACTGTGGCATTGCCTGCCGCCGCCAGTGTGGAAGTCACCGGCAAAAAATCCAGCACCAGCGCCTACACCCAGAAATACCTGCAACAAAGCGCCAACTTCTACGCTGCACTGGATCACAAAACCCAGCAATAACCTGCACAACAGCAGACGCCAAACCACTGGAACGGAGCCTGGCTCGTTCAAGTGGTTTGGCGTTTGTGCATCTGCTGAATAAAATGATTGATATCAGATTGCCATGTGTTTAAATTTGGCGCTCAAATATTGACGCGTTTATTCCTGGAATCGACAGCATGGCACTTCGACTCGCCGCACTCATCCTGGTCCTCTATTCCGCCCCGATCCTGTCCTCCGTGCAGTTGGTGGACGGCGAGCCTGAGATCGCCCGCGAGCGGCTGCTTAACCTGGTTGAAGGCTAAACCGAATCCCAGTAGTGAGCGGGCTTGTCCCGCGCTGGGCTGCGAAGCAGCCCCAAACCAGGCGCCGAGGAATACCTGACACCGTGCGGCGTTTTCGATGGGGCCGCTTCGCAGCCCAGCGCGGGGCAAGCCCGCTCACTACAGAGCCCTGTCGGGTCAGGTCTTTGCCATTACGGCAATGAACAGCGGCGATTGCAGGAAGCACTCCAGCCACTGCTGTAACCGGGGATACGGTGCACCGGCAAACCATTCCCGATCCACATGGGCGAACTGACGCACAAACGGCGCCAGGGCCATGTCTGCCAGGCTTGGGTGATCGGCGAATAAGTACTCGCGATTCGCCAATAATCCCTCAAGTGTGCGCAAGAACACCTCGCCCTCGGCCCGATAATGTTCCATCGGTTGTTCCGGGTAGCGTTCGGCATACTTGTATCGATTCAAGTGATACTTGAAGCCCACATCGTTCTCGGCAATCAACGCCAATACCGCCGGGTCACCCTGCAGCAGCCAATCATCCGGGTCGTGCTGCGCCAGCGCCCACTGCATGATCGCCAGGCTTTCATCGATCACCACGCCATTCACACTCAACACCGGCACCGTGCCTTTGGGTGACAGCGCCAGCATTTCGGCCGGCTTGGCCTTGAGGCTCACTTCGATAATGCGCACGGGCACGCCGCAATAGCGCAACGCCAGGCGCGCACGCATCGCATACGGGCAGCGTCGAAACGAATACAGCAGCGCCTCGCTCACTTGACCTCCAGGGTGCTCAAGCCATTGCCTTGGCGCTTGACCTGGATCTGCACCGGAATGCGCTCGTGCATTTCCTGCACGTGGGAGATCACCGCCACTTTGCGGCCCTGGGCCTGCAAACCGTCCAGTGCGTCCATCGCCAACTGCAGCGACTCGGGGTCCAGGCTGCCGAAGCCTTCGTCGATAAACAGCGACTCGATCTTCAACGTGCTGGAGGCCATCGACGCCAGGCCCAGCGCTAGCGCCAGCGACACCAGGAAGGTTTCACCACCGGACAACGAATGCACCGAGCGCAGTTCATCGCCCATTTCCGTGTCCATGACCAACAGGCCCAGCATGCTGCCGCCGCGCTTGAGGCGGTAGCGGCGCACCAATTGGCGCAGTTGCACGTTGGCGTGGTGCACCAGCAGGTCGAGGTTGTAAGCCTGGGCGATCTTGCGGAAGGTGTCGCCGGTGGCTGAGCCGATCAGCGCATTCAGGCGTGCCCAGCGTTGCCATTCGTCATAGGCCTTGGCGATCTGTTCGGCGAAGGCCTGATTGGCATCCTGGCGGCGCTGGTCTTCGGACTGGCGCGCGCGCAATTCGGCGCAGGTTTTTTCTCCCTCAGCCAACTGTTGGTTGAGCGTAGCCAACGCGCTGTCCAGTGCTTCGGCTTCAAGGTTGCCGTTGTGCAGGGCTTGGTGCTCGGCCAGGCGTTGCTCGCGTTCTTGCAGCAGGACCTTGGCTTGTTCAACGGCTTTTTCGCTGTGCTGCAACTGCTGGCGCAATTGGCTGACCTGGGCGTCATCGTAGGCCAGCAAGCGGTTGAGGCCATCGTTATCGAGCTCCGGGTGCCGGGCTCGCCACTCGCCGAGGCGTGTGTCCAGCGATTGCTGTTCGGCCTGTAACGCTTGCTGGCGCTCCTGCTGGGCCTTGAGATCGGCGGCCAACTGGATCAATGCGTTGTGGATCTCTTGCAACTGCTTGTTGGCGTCGGTTTCACTCTGGCGTGATTGGGTCACGGCCTGATCCAACTGCTGTTGCCAGTGTTCGGCACTGCCGTGCTCGCCAAGCAACGCGCCGAGTTTTTCCTGAGCTGCTTGTTGCTGGGCGGCCAACTCGTTGACCTGCTGATTCAGCGCATCGAGTTGCTGCTGGCGGTGCTGCTGATGCGTCTGTTCTTTCTCGATCGCTTGTTGGCGTTCTTGTTGCTCGGCCAGCTCATCACGTTGATGGCCGAGCTGTTCAAGGCGCTGGCTGACCTGTTGGTCCAGCTGCATGAAGGTTGCGGCCGGCTCGGCACGCAAACCGTCCAGGGTGTCGGCGGGCAACAGGCTGGCGAAGGCATTCAGTTCCTGCTCAAGACGTTCGCGGTCGCTGGCCAGCTCGCGTTGCTGATCCACCAGCAATTGACGGGCCTGCTGGCTCGCTTCCTGGGCGGCTTGCAGTTGTTGCTGCAGACGCCCGGCGTTTTGTTGCAGGTTGAGCAGGGCACCTTGGCGTTGTTCGTCCTGGGCGATGCTCTGGGTCAGTTGACTCAACTGTTGATCAAGCCAGGCGCTGCGTTTGGCCTCATCCTGGTTGAACAGCGCGGCCGACAGTGGGTGCGCATCCAGGCTGGGCTTGAGTGCTTGTTGTTGCGTCGCAAGTTGCTCCTGCTGTTGCAGGTATTCCTTTTGCTGGGCGATCAAGCCGCCGACTTCGCCGCGCAGCTCGGTGAGCTTTTCCTTGAGGGTGTCGACGGCTTTCTGCGCCGTGGCTTCCTCGTTTTCGTCATGGCGACCTAGGCTCTGCAGCAGCGCTTCGGGCTGGTGGTACGGGTGTTCGTGGCTGCCGCACACCGGGCAGGGCTGGTCGTCCTGCAACTGCTCGCGCAATTCTTCGACACTGGCACTGCGGGCCAGGCGCTGGCGCTCAAGCAGTTGCTTGGTCACCGTCAGGGTTTGTTCGGCAACGGTCAGCTCCGCCTTGGTTTGCAGGCCGGTCTGGTTCAGTTGCTCGCGTTGCTGTTGGGCGTCGGCAAGCTTCTGCGTCAGTACGTTGGCCTGCTGGTCCAGCTGCTGCTGGCTGTCCCACAGGCGCGTCAGGTCTTCGAAGGCACGTTGCTGCTTGCGATTGTCCTGCAGCAGGCTGGCGAGCAACTGGATCTGCTCGGCCACGGCATGCGGCTCGGCACCGGCTTCCTGGTACAGCAGGTCCAGGGCCTCGCGTTGCTGAGTGAACTGTTCGGCGGCGGCGGTGGCGCGCTGTTCCAATTGCGGCAGTTCTGCCTGGCCTTTGTTCAAGCGATTGCCGATCAACATCAGCTGTTGCAGGCGATCGCGGTAGGCGGACCAGGCATCGCTCAGCGGGGCGAGGGCAGCGCTGCGATCAAGCTCGGTCGCCAGGCGTTGCAGGCGTTCGGCGACTTGGCGTTGTTTTTCCAGCAAGCCGTTGAGCTGGGACTGGCCTTCGGCGCAGGCCGTTTCGTGCTGCTGTTTGTCCTCGGTGCGCTTGGCCAGCGCTTTGGTCAAGTGGGCGAGGGTGCTCTGTTCTTCGAACGCCTGACGCAGCAGTGGCGCCGCGTCGCCTTGATGTTTCAAGGCCGCAGCCAATGCGGTTTGCGCGCTGGCCTGTTGCTGCTGTGCCTGTTCCTGGCGGGTATGCAGTTCGGCCTGTTGTTGGCTATGCGATTGAATCTGCTCGGCCAACGGCGCCAGCACGGTATTGAGTTCCGCCTGGCGCGCGAACTGATGACGTTGCGGTGCCAACTGCTCCAGGCGGCTGAGGTCCTGGCGTTGCGGGGCCTGGGTGTCCCACTCCGCCTGCGCGCGCTGCAGCTGTTCGGTCGCGGCGAGTTGGCGTTCCTGCCATTCGCGCAGCTCCTTGAGCCACGTGTGCTGCTGCTCCAACTGCTTGAGCTGGGCCTGCTGGGCCTTGAGCTGCTGTTGCGCCGCGTCAAATTGCTGATCCAGTTCGGCGCGGGCTTCGGCGGCCAAGGGCACCACGCCGGTGGCCTGGTCCTGCAACTGCTTGTGCGCGTCCCTGGCGTCTTTGGCCTTGTCAAAGGCGCGCCGCCCGAGCTGGGTGTAAAGCGCGGTATCGGTGAGCTTTTCCAGCAGCTCGCTGCGCTCGTTGTCATTGGCCTTGAGGAACGCGCTGAACTCGCTTTGCGCCAGCAACACGGCGCGGGTGAATTGTTCGAAGTTCAGGCCCAGGGCCAGTTCCAGCTGGGTCTTGTATTCGGTTTTCTGGCTGGCCAGCAGTTGATCGCTGTCCAGGTCGATCAGGCTCTGGCGGCTGTTCTGCAACTTGCCGCTGGCCTTGTCGCGGGCGCGGTTGGCTTCCCAGCGCGCCCGGTAGCGACGGCCACTGACGCCGACAAAATCCACCTCAGCATAACCGCCGCCCGTGCCGCGCCGCAGCAGGGTGCGTGGGTCGCCGATGGAAATATCGCTGTCGGCATCCGGCATCTTCGCCTGGCCGGTATCGCCCAGGCGGGGCACCGCGCCAAACAGCGCCAGGCACAAGGCATCGAGCAAGGTGCTTTTACCGGCGCCGGTCGGCCCGGTAATCGCAAACAAACCGGCACTGGCCAGGGGCTCGGCGGTGAAGTCGATCTCGAACGGTCCGGCCAGGGAGGCGAGGTTTTTCAGGCGGATGGCGAGGATCTTCATGGCTGTTCGCCCTCTTGTTGCACTTCCTGGAGCAGCACGGCGAAGTCCTTCAAGGTTTGTTCATCCACTTCACTGCCGTAGCTGTCCTGCCAGGCGCGGCTGAACAATTCCTGGGGCGTGAGCTGGTCGAGTTCGATCAGGCGCTCCTCACAGGTGTCGTCGCTGCCGCGCTTGCCGGCGTACTCGGCGGCGATGCGCACCAGGCGCACGGCCTTGCCTTGCAGCGCAGTTTCAATCTGCTGGCGCAGGTCGGGCTGCGGCTCGTCGAGGCGCACACGGACTTCGAGCCAGGGGTGGCGCTGGGTCTCGGCGAGCAGGTCGACGTCCGGCAACTCGGCCAACGCCTTGAGGATGTCGGCCAGGGGCGCGGCTTCCAGGCGTTGCAGATCGACCGAGCGGGGGATCAGCAGCGGTTCGACACTCACCAGGCATTGGCCCTGGAACGTCACGTCAAGGATCTGATGCTTGTAGCCGATTTCGGAAAACGACAGCGGAATCGGCGAACCGCTGTAGCGAATGCGTTCTTCGCCATTGACCTTTTGCGGCTTGTGCAAGTGGCCGAGGGCGACGTACGCGACGCTTCTATCGAACAGACTGGCCGGCAGCGCCTCGGCATTGCCGATGATCAGGCTGCGTTCGGAGTCTTCCGACACCGAACCACCGGCCATGTGCGCATGGCTGATGGCAATCAGCGCCTGGCCTTTTTTGCGTTTGGCGTTGGCGGCGGCGATCAGCCATTCATGGACCTGGCCGATACCGCGCAGGTAATCGTCACCCAGGTGCGCGCCGGTGACTTCCGCCGGCCGCAGGAACGGCAGCGCCAGGCACCACGCGGCGACCTTGCCTTTGGCATCCGGCAGCGGGATCAGCAGGCGCTCGGCGTCGAGTTCGCCATCATCCAGCCACAATACCCGGCCGAGAGCGTGGGTGCGCAGACGACGCATCAGCGGCGCGGGCAGTTCGATACGCGAGCCGGAGTCGTGGTTGCCGGCGATCATCACGATGGTCAGCTTCGGGTTTTGTTCATGGGCGCTGATGATGAAGTCATACAGCCGCTCCTGCGCCTTGAGTGGTGGGTTGACCGTGTCGAAGATATCGCCGGCGATGAGCAGTACATCCGGGCTATGGGCGTTGAGTTGGCCCAGCAGCCACTCGAGGAAACAGGCGTGTTCGAAGTCGCGTTCCTGGCCATGGAGGTTTTGGCCCAGGTGCCAGTCGGAGGTGTGAAACAGACGCAAGGCGAACTCCGTAGAAAAGATGAAAAGGAGGGGAGTTTACCTGTAATGCGACCATGCTGCCCCCACGCGACACAGATTCAATGTGGGAGGGGCCTTTTAACCATCCAAGACACAACGTAGAGATTGATTGCGCAGCGCTGTTGTGGGGAGCGGGCTTACTGTGGTGAGAGGGCTTACTGTGGTGAGCGGGCTTGCCCCGCGCTGGGGTGCGCAGCAGCCCCAAAACCTGCCAATGAGGTCTGGCTGAATGATTGAGTCGTCTGGATGGGGGCCGCTTCGCAGCCCAGCGCGGGGCAAGCCCGCTCACCACAGTAAGCCAGCTCACCCCAACAAGCCCGCTCACCACAACAGGCCGGCTCACCACACAAGACGTTTTAGAGTGGACTATTTGGGATACAGCGGCGGCAAACTGGTGGTATCGGTCGCCGGGTCCAGTTCACGCTCAGCCACCGGAATGGCCTTGACCGCGCGCCACAGGTCTTCGCCCAGCCAGAAATGCCCGCTCTCGCTGTACAGCGCGCCATTCAACCCATCAAGCGCATCCGACAGCGGCACGAACCGCGCCGCCATATCCGCCAGGGTTTCCGGCTGTTGCCGCGCCCAGGCATCGAGGGCCTGGCGGGTGGCCTGGGGGTCGTTGGCTTGGGTGGCGCGCTTGAGGTCGTCGAGCAAGGTGCGCGGGCTCGGGCCGGTTTGCGCGGCGCGTTGCACGGCCGGTTGCCGACGTGCGCGCCACCACAGGCCAAAACCCAGCAGGGTCGTGCAGGCGAGGATCAATGTGCTCAGTTGCCACAGCCACAAGCGTTCATCGTCCGGGGCGGTGATCACGGTCGGCGTGGCGGGGGTATCCACGGCCAGGCTCGGGTTGATGGCGACCTGCAACGTGCGGGCCGGCAAGCTGGTGCGCTCAAGGTGGTCTTCATGGGTGTTCCACCACACCAGGTCCACGGCAGGCAATTCCAGTGCGCCGGCGCGGGTCGGCACCAGCGCTTCGCGGTCTTCGCGGCTGCCGATCAGGCCGCGGTCACTGGTCTGGTTGCCGAGCACCGGTTGGTCCGGGTAGCGGCGCAGGCCGTTGATGTCGGTGCTGGGCAGGGCGGGCAATTGCGCGCTGGACAGGCCTTCGGCCTTGACCGTGAGGCTACGGGTCAGGGAGTCGCCGACCTGCACATGCTCAGGCTCCGGGTTCCAGTTTTCGCTCAGGGTCAGGCTGCGTGCCGGCAACCAAGGCGTATCGGCGGGATACAGCGCGGGCTTGGGCTTGACCGTCAGCGGCGACGGCGCAGAGCTGACATGGATGAGCTTGCCGGGCTTGGTGCCTTGCAGGGTGTTTTCCTGCGGCGGGCGCGATTCCACCAGGGTTGCGCTGAACGTCTGCGCGGGGACCGCCAGGGTGCCGCTGTGCTGCGGGTAGATCGCGTAGCGGGTTTCGATCACGCCATGGCGGATGCTGTTGATGACCTTCTCGTAGGTGCGCGACTCGCCCAACTGCTCCACGCGTGCATCGGCAATCTGCAACGGCGTGAGGCTGCTGTCGTCATACAGCGACACCGAGTGGTACACGCGCACGGTCAGCAGCGCCTGGGCCTGGACGTAGACGCTGGACTGGTCGAGGTTGGCCTCGACGAACACCGGCGCCAGTTCGGCGGCGGTGTTCTGGCTGGCGGTTTCCACCACTTGCAGGCTGATCGGCTGGGTCTTGTACTCGCCCACTTGCAGGGGCGGGATGACCACCGTGCCGTTTTCCTTGGGCAGCAGGGTGATGATCCAGCGCGTGGTGGCGTGGTTATCGCCGTCCAACGTGGTGAGTTGGTTGATCTGGCGGGTGCCGCTGACTTCGAACTGCGCATCCAGCGGCGACAGGTCGGGCTTGCCGAACTGCGTGACATCGCTGGACTCCACCGTCAATTCCACTGTTTCTCCGGAATTGACGCGGCTGCGGTCGACGCTGGCCACCAGGTTCGCCGCCTGGGCATGGCCTGTCGACAGGGCGAGCAGGAACAGTAGGGTGGTGCGGCGGCTCATCGCGTCTTGTCCTGATGTTGTTGCTGTTCGTACCAGAATTTGCGGCGCAGCAGTTCGCCGGGGTTATCCGGGATCTGCTGCAGCCATTGCTCCAGGGCCTGGCGATGTTCACCGTCGAGGCTGGCGTCAGTGGGGCGCAACGGCGGGGTGGTGGTGTGTTCGTCGCCCAGTTCGCTGCCCGGTACTTCATTGCCTGCGGTTTGCGGCGTATTGCCGGTTTGGGTGTCACCGGTGCCGGCTTCACCCTGGCCTTGGGACGACTGCTCGCCGCCCGTGGTGCTTTGCCCGCTGGCGCCCGGCTGCGCAGTTTGGCCGGGTTGGGTGGTTTCGTCATCCTCGTTTTCGGCAGGTTTGCTTGGCTCCGGCTGTGCCTGTTCCTGCATCAGGGTTTCCACCAGCGCTTTGTTTTTCAACGCGGGTTGCAGGTCGGGCTGGGCTTCCAGGGCCTGCTCGTAGGCGTCGATCGCCGCTTCCAGTTCACCGGACTTGGCCAGGGCATTACCCCGATTGTAGTGGGAGTAGGCGTCATTGCCCTCGGCGAAACGCTTGATGGCTTCGGCATAGTTGCCGGCTTCGTACAGCGCTACGCCTTGCCACTGCGGGTCTTCGAAATGCTCGGCGGCTTCGGCGGGGCGTTTTTTCTTCAGCAGGTACTGGCCTTGCTGGTCGGGACGCAGCCACAAATCCTGCAGGCCGAAGGCATAGCTGGGCTGCGGTGCGCTCAACAGCAGCAGCGGCAGGCAGAACAACCAGCCACGCCGCCCGGCGCAGGCGGCGAGCAGCAACAATGGCAGGAGCAGCCAGTAACCCTGGTCGGCCCAGGTGTCCAGGTGCAGCAGTTGACCGTCGTTGCGCAAGGCTTGTGGCGGGTCCAGCACGCCGAGTTGGCGCAGGTCCTTGTCGTCCAGGCGCGCAGCCCGGTAGCGGCCGCTCATTTCGCTGGCGAAGGCCTTCAAGGTGGGGCTATCGAGGCGTGGCACCAGGATTGCGCCTTGCTCGTCCTTGAGAAACTCACCGTTTTCCTGGGTCACCGGCGTGCCTTCACGGCTGCCGATGCCGAGGATCGACAGGGCCGGCGCCTGGCCGCTTTGCAGCAGCAGGCGGATGCCCTGGCGTTCCTGTTTGGACAGCGAGGAACCAATCAGCAGCAGGCGACCCTGGCCAAGGCCACCTTGCTTGAGCAGGCCCAAGGCTTTCTCGACAGCCAGGTCGGCACGGTGGCCGGGCTCGGGCATGATCGACGGGCGCAAGGCTTCCAGCAAGTTGCGGCTGGTGCCGAGGTCATCCGATAACGGCACCAGGGTGTGGGCGCTGCCGGCGTACACGACGATGGCGGTTTGCGCATCGGTGCGCGCCTGCAGCAGGTCGTACAGCTTGCGCCGCGCCTGCTCCAAGCGGTTCGGCGGGCTGTCGGTGGCGAGCATTTCCGGGGTCAGTTCCAGCAGCACCACCAACGGGTCGGACGGCTTCTGGCTGGACTGCTCGACTCTTTGCCAGCTGGGGCCGAGCAACGCCAGCACCGCCAATAGCCAGGCAATGCCGAGCACCACCCAGGGCGATTTGCTCTCACGGCCGTTGCCACCACTGAGTAACACAGCGTGGAAGGCCGGGGGCAGGATCACCTGCCAGCGCCCGGCGCGCTTTTGCCGGTGCCACAGTTGCCACAGCAACCAGCCGAGCAACGGCAGGAGCAACAGCCACCAGGGGCGGAACCAGTGCGGCCAGAGGTCGATCATCGACGCCTCCGCAAGCGCAGGCGTTTAAGGCGTTGGCGCCATTCCGGGTGTTGTTGCAGGAAAATCCCCTTGCTCGACCATTTGTTGAACAACCGTTGCAAGGCGTTGTTCGGCCAGCGTTCTTGAATCACCAGCAGCATGCTCAGTACCAACGCCAGGGCCAGCGGCGCGCTGTACAGCGCCAGCGCCGGGCGTGCCTGGGTGGGCTGTTGCTCGACGGGTTCGAGGGTGTCGAGGGTTGCCTTGATGGCCTGCAATTCTTCGCCATCACGGGCACGGAAATACTGGCCACCGGTGGCCTCGGCGATGGCTTTGAGCGCCGGTTCGTCGAGGTCCAGGCTCGGGTTGACGCCGAGGATACCCAGGGAACCGGTTTGTTCCGGGTCGGCGCCGATGCCGATCGGGTAGATTTTTACGCCTTCTTCGGCGGCCAGGCGCGCGGCGGTCAGCGGGTCGATCTGCCCGGCATTGTTGGCGCCGTCGGTGACCAGGATCAGCACGCGGCTCTGCGCCGGACGCTGGCGCAGGCGTTTCAGGGCCAGGCCAATGGCATCGCCGATCGCGGTGTTTTTACCGGCAATGCCGATCCGCGCTTCATCCAGCCAGGTACGCACGGTGCGGCGGTCGAAGGTCAGCGGCGCTTGCAGGTAGGCCTGGCTGCCGAACAGAATCAGGCCGACGCGATCCCCTTCGCGCCCTTCAAGGAAGTCGCCTAGCAGGTGTTTGACCAGGCTCAAGCGACTTACGTCTTCGCCCTGCCAATTCATGTCGGGGAAATCCATGGAGCCGGACACGTCCACCGCCACCAGCAGGTCGCGGCCACTGGCGGCGATCGGCAACGGCTCGCCCAGCCATTCCGGGCGCGCGGCGGCGGTCAGCAGCAGCAACCACAACACCACGAACGGCGCTTGCTGGCGCCAGCCGGGCAGGTTGACACGGGCGCGGCGACGGGCCAGGCCTTCGAGGTCGCTGAGGTAGCTGACTTTCAAGGCGGGCTCGCCGCTGTCGGCTGTCGGCAGCACCAGGCGCATCAACCAGGGCAATGGCAACAGGACGAAGACCCACGGCCAGGCGAACTCAAACATGTTTGCGGATCCAGGTGTCGACCGCTTGGGTCAGGCCGGCGATGGCCTTGTCGTCGAGTTTGCATTCGGGTTTGTAGGCGCCTTCTACCAGCACCATCCAGCGCGTCAGGCCCGCGGCCGGGCAGCGGTTATCCAGGAACGCCAGCCATTTGCGACCATTTAACGTATGGCTTTGGCTGTAGGGGTAGTCATTGCGGCACAGGCGCTTGAGCAGCCCGTTGAGTTGCTGCAGCCAGGCCCCGGCGGGGGCGCCATCGTAGGGTTTGGGCATCAGCGCCAGTTCCGCCAGGGCGGCGATGCGCAGCGGGTCCAGCGGTTGTTCGGCGCGGGCGATGGGGCGCCGTGCAGGCAGGAAACGGCGCAGTGACCACAGCCCCCAGCCGAGCAATGGAATCACCAGCAGCAACAGCCACCAACCCGGCGCAGGCGGCCAGAAACCGATGGCCGGCGGCGCGATCAGCGGTTGCAGTTGGTCGAGGCTGCTCATTGCTTTTTAACCGGGCGTTGCGGGTTGAGGTATTCGCGCAGTTGCTCGACCATTTCGCTTTGGGTGCTTAACGGCATCAGCAGGATTCGCAGTTTCTGTGCAAGCAGTTCCCAGCGGGCGATGCGCCCTTCGGCCTGGGCTTTGTAGGCCTGCCGCAAATCGTAGTTCAGTGTGTCCAGTTCCAGCTGGGCGCCGCGTTCGGCAAAACGCAGCAGCCCCGCAGCGGGCAGGGCGTGGTCCAGCGGATCGGAGATCGGCAGCAACAGCAGGTCGCAATGCCGTGACAACAGGCTCAATTGCTGCTCGGCACCTTCGGTGAGTGCGCGTTCATCGCAGATCACGATCACCAGGCTGCCGGGGCGCAACACTTCGCGGCCACGGCGCAGGGCCATGCCCAAGGCGTCGGCTTCGGGGCGGCTTTCGGTGTTCAGGCTCTGGTTCACTCGCACCAGGCGATTGAGCAATTGCAGCAGGCTCTGCTTGCTGCGCCGGGGCTTGATTTCGTAGTGCTCGCTGTCGCCAAACACCAGGCCACCGACCCGGTCGTTGTGCCCCAGCGCCGCCCAACCAATCAGGCTGGCCGCTTGGGCCGCCAGCACCGACTTGAACATCTGCCCCGAGCCGAAAAACAGCCGGCAGCTTTGCTCGACCATGATAAAAATCGGCCGCTCGCGCTCTTCATGGAACAGCTTGGTGTGCGGCTCCTGGGTCCGCGCCGTCACGCGCCAGTCGATGGTGCGCACATCGTCGCCGGCCTGGTACACGCGCACCTGGTCGAAGTCCACCCCGCGTCCGCGCAGCTTGGAGTGGTGCAGGCCGATCAGCGGGCTGCGTTGGCTCGGCGTGGAAAACAGCTGGACTTCGCGCACGCGGTGGCGCATCTCGATCAATTCGCTGAGCGTGACGCGGATCCCGTCGCTGGCATTCATGGGGTTCAAGCGACGGCAACGACGTCGAGAATACGTTGCACCACACGGTCCTGGTCAATGCCCGCGGCTTCGGCTTCGAACGACAGAATGATGCGATGGCGCAGCACGTCGAACAGCACCGCCTGGATATCTTCCGGGCTGACGAAGTCGCGACCGGCCAGCCAGGCATGGGCGCGGGCACAGCGGTCGAGGGCGATGGAGCCGCGTGGGCTGGCGCCGTAGGCGATCCACTCGGCCATTTCCGGGTCGAACTTGGCCGGGGTACGGGTGGCCATGACCAGTTGCACCAGGTACTCCTCCACCGCATCAGCCATGTACAGGCCGAGGATTTCCTTGCGTGCGGCGAAGATCGCCTGCTGGCTGACGCGGCGCTCAGGCTTGGTTTCGCCGTTGAGCGCTTCGCCACGGGCCTGTTGCAGGATGCGTCGCTCGACGGCGGCGTCCGGGAAACCGATTTTTACGTGCATCAGGAAGCGGTCGAGCTGGGCTTCGGGCAGCGGGTAGGTGCCTTCCTGCTCGATGGGGTTTTGCGTGGCCATCACCAGGAACAGCGGCGACAGGTCGTAGGTGCTGCGCCCGACGCTGACCTGGCGCTCGGCCATGGCTTCCAGCAGTGCCGACTGCACCTTGGCCGGCGCGCGGTTGATTTCGTCCGCCAGCACCAGGTTGTGGAAGATCGGCCCCTGTTGGAACACGAAGCTGCCGGTTTCCGGGCGATAGATCTCGGTGCCGGTGATGTCGGCTGGCAACAGGTCGGGGGTGAACTGGATACGATGGAATTGCGCTTCGATGCCTTCGGCCAACTCTTTGATGGCCTTGGTCTTGGCCAGGCCCGGTGCGCCTTCCACCAGCATATGGCCGTCGGCGAGCAGCGCGATCAGCAGGCGATCGATGAGTTTTTCCTGGCCGAGAATCTGCGTAGAAAGAAAGGTTCGCAGCGCAAGCAGCGCTTCACGATGTTCCATCGATGACGGTTCCTGGAAAGATGAGCCCGGTGATCGAGAGCAAACGCCGGGCTAGGGAGGCTTACTTTAATGCATGGAGGGGTGTGGCGACTAACGGCGTGACGGGTATTTTTGGCAAAACTTGTAGGAAATTTGTGTGGGAACACGGTCAATGTGGGAGGGGGCTTGCCCCCGATAGCAGTGGGTCAGACACAGATGCAGGAACTGGCCCGCCGCTATCGGGGGCAAGCCCCCTGCCACATGTGATCGTGGGTGCCGCTTAAATTCGGGTGAAAGTGCCGGTGCCGTTGAGGATGTTTTGCAGGGTTTGCTCCACCTCGGTCAGGTCGGAGGCGGCTGTGGCGTGGGTGATCTGCAGTTGGTCCTTGCCGCCCAACGCATCCGCATCCCCGGCAGCCAATTCGATCAGCAGGGTGGTATCACTGAGCGTGACCTTCAGCCCATCCAGGGTCGACGGCTCGTAATCCCAGGTCAGCTCCACTTCGTCTTCATCCGGGTAGCGGGTCAGCATGAACATCTCGCCGCCTTTACCGTGACAGCAGAGCATGGCCATGTTGTCTTCTTCTTCGTCGCACGGTGTAACCATGAGGGCGTCGGTTTTCAGCTGCAGCATGGGGAATCCTGTCTGGGGTAGGGCGTGATGCGGGCAATTGTGCCATTGCGGCGAATTTTGTGCTGCATCCTGTGTCAGACCTCGTGCATGACCTGACAGTCAATACCAGTCATTTTCGGTACTCTGGGCCAGGAAAACAGCTGGTTTTAGTGCCCTGAAATCCGGGTTGCCCAAGTCGCAACCCCAACCCTGCTTACCGATGACCGAATATGTCGCAGCACCGCAAGCAGCGGGCTTCCTACACTCGTTAAGCTGCGCAACGGATGTGCCCTGTGCCGGGAGTCTGACCTGCCCGTCGTACCGTCGCCTGGCAAGGTGTACCTCCAGTGGAAGTTGTATGTGACCTGACTGTCTTGTCCAGCTTCACCCACCTGTCACCCTGATTCGTTTATGGTGTTTATCATCGTTACCAGCGAACAGAGCTGACGGTCTCCCCGCAAGGGGATAACACGCGACGCTTCCATCAATAACAAGCCCAAGCGGAGTACCACAGATGGCGTTCTTCACCGCAGCCAGCAAGGCCGACTTCCAGCATCAACTGCAAGCGGCACTGGCGCAGCACATCAGTGAACAGGCACTGCCACAAGTGGCGCTGTTCGCTGAGCAATTCTTCGGCATTATTTCCCTGGACGAACTGACCCAGCGTCGCCTTTCCGACCTGGCCGGTTGCACCCTGTCTGCCTGGCGCCTGCTTGAGCGCTTTGACCACACCCAACCGCAAGTGCGGGTCTACAACCCCGATTACGAACGTCATGGCTGGCAGTCGACCCACACCGCGGTCGAAGTGCTGCACCATGACCTGCCATTCCTGGTGGACTCGGTACGTACCGAGCTGAACCGCCGTGGCTACAGCATCCACACCCTGCAGACCACCGTGCTCAGCGTACGCCGTGGCGCCAAGGGCGAGTTGCTGGAAATCCTGCCCAAAGGCACCCAGGGCGACGGTGTCCAGCAAGAATCGCTGATGTACCTGGAAATCGACCGTTGCGCCAATGCCGCCGAACTGAACGTGCTGAGCAAAGAGCTTGAGCAGGTACTGGGCGAAGTGCGCGTGGCCGTGGCCGACTTCGAACCGATGAAAGCCAAGGTCCAGGACCTGCTGGCCGGTATCGACGCCAGCCCGTTCAGCATCGACGGCGAAGAAAAAGCCGAGATCAAGAACTTCCTGGAATGGCTGGTGGGCAACCACTTCACCTTCCTCGGCTATGAAGAATTCGTGGTACGTGACGAGGCGGATGGCGGTCATATCGAATATGACGCCGATTCCTTCCTCGGTCTGACCAAGCTGCTGCGCGCCGGTCTCACCGCCGACGACCTGCGCATCGAAGACTACGCCGTGGCCTACCTGCGTGAACCGACCGTGCTGTCGTTCGCCAAGGCCGCGCACCCAAGCCGTGTACACCGTCCGGCGTATCCGGACTACGTGTCGATCCGTGAGATCAGCGCCGACGGCAAGGTCATCAAGGAACACCGTTTCATGGGCCTGTACACCTCGTCGGTGTATGGCGAAAGCGTGCGGGTCATTCCGTATATCCGTCGCAAGGTCGCGGAAATCGAACGCCGTTCCGGCTTCCAACCCAAGGCTCACCTGGGTAAGGAACTGGCTCAGGTCGTGGAAGTGCTGCCGCGTGACGACCTGTTCCAGACCCCGGTCGACGAGCTGTTCAGCACCGTGATGTCGATCGTGCAGATCCAGGAGCGCAACAAGATCCGCGTGTTCCTGCGCAAAGACCCGTACGGTCGTTTCTGCTACTGCCTGGCCTACGTGCCGCGCGACATCTATTCCACCGAAGTGCGCCAGAAGATCCAGCAAGTGCTGATGGATCGCCTGAAGGCCTCGGACTGCGAATTCTGGACCTTCTTCTCCGAATCCGTGCTGGCCCGTGTGCAGCTGATTCTGCGGGTAGACCCGAAGAACCGCCTGGACATCGACCCGCTGCAACTGGAAAAAGAAGTGGTGCAGGCCTGCCGCAGCTGGCAGGACGACTACTCCAACCTGGTCGTGGAAAGCTTTGGCGAAGCGCACGGCACCAACGTGCTGGCCGACTTCCCGAAAGGCTTCCCGGCGGGCTACCGCGAGCGTTTTGCCGCGCATTCGGCTGTGGTCGACATGCAGCATTTGCTCAGCCTGACCGAAGCCAACCCGCTGGTCATGAGCTTCTACCAGCCGCTGGGCCAGGTTTCCGGCCAGCGCGAGCTGCATTGCAAGCTCTACCATGCGGACACCCCGCTGGCGCTGTCCGACGTGTTGCCGATCCTGGAAAACCTCGGCCTGCGCGTGCTGGGCGAATTCCCGTACCGCCTGCGTCACGCCAATGGTCGTGAGTTCTGGATCCATGATTTTGCGTTCATTGCCGCCGAAGGCGTGAACCTGGATATCCAGCAGCTTAACGACACCCTGCAAGACGCGTTCGTGCACATCGTGCATGGCGACGCCGAGAACGATGCGTTCAACCGCCTGGTACTCACCGCCGGCCTGCCATGGCGCGACGTCGCGCTGCTGCGTGCCTACGCCCGTTACCTGAAGCAGATCCGCCTGGGCTTCGACCTGGGTTACATCGCCAGCACCCTGAACAACCACACCGACATCGCCCGCGAGTTGACCCGGTTGTTCAAGACCCGCTTCTATCTGGCGCGCAAGCTCACCGCCGAAGACCTGGAAGACAAGCAGCAACGCCTGGAGCAAGCGATCCTCACCGCCCTGGACGATGTTCAGGTGCTCAACGAAGACCGCATCCTGCGTCGCTACCTGGACCTGATCAAGGCCACCCTGCGCACCAACTTCTACCAAACCGACGCCAACGGCCAGAACAAGTCGTACTTCAGCTTCAAGTTCAACCCGCACGCGATTCCTGAGCTGCCTAAGCCAGTGCCGAAGTTTGAAATCTTCGTGTACTCGCCACGCGTCGAAGGCGTGCACCTGCGCTTTGGCAACGTCGCGCGCGGCGGCCTGCGTTGGTCCGACCGTGAAGAAGACTTCCGCACCGAAGTGCTTGGCCTGGTAAAAGCCCAGCAAGTGAAGAACTCGGTGATCGTGCCTGTGGGCGCGAAGGGCGGCTTCCTGCCGCGTCGCCTGCCATTGGGCGGCAGCCGGGACGAGATCGCGGCCGAGGGCATCGCCTGCTACCGCATCTTCATTTCCGGGCTGTTGGACATCACCGACAACCTGAAGGACGGCGCCCTGGTGCCGCCGGCCAACGTCGTGCGCCATGACAACGATGACCCGTACCTGGTCGTGGCAGCGGACAAAGGCACGGCAACCTTCTCCGACATCGCCAACGGTATCGCCATCGACTACGGCTTCTGGCTGGGTGATGCGTTCGCTTCCGGTGGTTCCGCCGGTTACGACCACAAGAAAATGGGCATCACCGCCAAAGGCGCGTGGGTCGGTGTGCAGCGTCACTTCCGTGAGCGCGGCATTAATGTGCAGGAAGACAGCATCACGGTCGTGGGCGTCGGCGACATGGCCGGCGACGTGTTCGGTAACGGCCTGTTGATGTCCGACAAGCTGCAACTGGTCGCGGCTTTCAACCACTTGCATATCTTCATCGACCCAAACCCGAACCCGGCGACCAGCTTCGTCGAGCGTCAGCGCATGTTCGAGCTGCCGCGTTCGGCCTGGACCGACTACGACACCAGCATCATGTCCGAAGGCGGCGGTATCTTCTCGCGCAGCGCGAAGAGCATTGCCATCTCGCCACAGATGAAAGAACGCTTCGACATCTCGGCCGACAAGCTGACCCCGACCGAACTGCTGAACGCCTTGCTCAAGGCGCCGGTGGACCTGTTGTGGAACGGCGGTATCGGTACCTACGTCAAGGCCAGCACCGAAAGCCACGCCGATGTCGGCGACAAGGCCAACGATGCGCTGCGCGTGAACGGTAACGAGCTGCGCTGCAAGGTGGTGGGCGAGGGCGGTAACCTCGGCATGACCCAGCTGGGTCGTGTGGAGTTCGGCCTCAATGGCGGCGGTTCCAACACCGACTTCATCGACAATGCCGGTGGTGTGGACTGCTCCGACCACGAAGTGAACATCAAGATCCTGCTCAACGAAGTGGTGCAGGCCGGTGACATGACCGACAAGCAGCGCAACCAGTTGCTGGCGAGCATGACCGACGAAGTCGGCCACCTGGTGTTGGGCAACAACTACAAGCAGACCCAGGCCCTGTCCCTGGCAGCGCGCCGTGCCTACGAGCGTGCCGCCGAGTACAAGCGCCTGATGAGCGACCTGGAAGGCCGTGGCAAGCTGGACCGCGCCATCGAGTACCTGCCGACCGAGGAGCAGCTTGTGGAGCGCGCCGCGAACGGCAAGGGCCTGACCCGTCCGGAGCTGTCGGTGCTGATCTCGTACAGCAAGATCGACCTCAAGGAAGCGCTGCTCAAGTCGCTGGTGCCGGATGACGAGTACCTGACCCGTGACATGGAGACCGCGTTCCCACCGAGCCTGGTGGCCAAGTTCTCCGAGGCCATGCGTCGTCACCGCCTCAAACGCGAGATCGTCAGCACCCAGATCGCCAACGACCTGGTCAACCACATGGGCATCACCTTCGTTCAACGACTCAAAGAGTCGACCGGCATGAGCCCGGCGAACGTGGCGGGCGCTTATGTGATCGTGCGTGACATCTTCCATCTCCCGCACTGGTTCCGTCAGATCGAAGCGCTGGACCACCAGGTCTCCGCTGACGTGCAATTGCAGTTGATGGACGAACTGATGCGCCTGGGCCGCCGCGCTACGCGCTGGTTCCTGCGCAGCCGTCGCAACGAGCAGGACGCTGGCCGTGATACCGCGCACTTCGGTCCGCACCTGGCCGCGTTGGGCCTCAAGCTCGACGAACTGCTGGAAGGCCCGACCCGCGAAGGTTGGCAGAACCGCTACCAGGCCTACACCGAAGCGGGCGTGCCTGAGCTGTTGGCGCGCATGGTTGCAGGCACTACCCACCTGTACACCTTGCTGCCGATCATCGAAGCCGCCGACGTCACCGGGCACGACGCCGCTGAAGTGGCCAAGGCCTACTTCGCCGTCGGCAGCGCCCTGGACCTGCCTTGGTACCTGCAGCAGATCAGCGATCTGCCGGTGGCCAACAACTGGCAGGCCCAGGCCCGTGAAGCGTTCCGCGATGATGTGGACTGGCAGCAACGCGCGATTACCATCTCCGTCCTGCAAATGGCCGACGCGCCAGAAGACATGGAAGCCCGCGTGGCCCTGTGGCTTGAGCAGCACAAGGACATGGCCGATCGTTGGGTCGCGATGATGGTGGAGATCCGTGCTGCGGTCGGCACGGACTACGCCATGTATGCGGTTGCCAACCGTGAGCTGCTGGACCTGGCGTTGAGCGGTCAGTCGGTGCTGTAACAATGTGACTGAACGTTAGCGCTTGAAAACATCCCCGAATCGAAAGGTTCGGGGATTTTTATTGGGCGCAAGATCAATCGGTCAATACGGCAGGTGGATCGCTATTTCGCGGTGCCCGGAATGATCAACTCCTCCAGGCGAACGAACAGCTGTGGCGTGTTGCTTTCAACGGCGGCCAACGCCAGTTTTGCCTGTTCGTGATCTTCCAGGCTCATGCGCATTTCGATCTTATGGATGTCCGCTGGAAGCCTTGGTGGGATAGGGGCCGGCATGCTTTTTTGGACGTGCTTCAACAGGGCGTAGGCGAGGGGGAGGTTTTTTTCCAACCCGTATGGGTTTGTAAAAGGCGGTTCGCTACCGTCCTCGTCCGGTGCGGGCCGCTCGCGCAATGGCATGTTAGCGAGGGCATGCCCATATTCCATCATCGCCTCCACGTGGCCCAAGTCGGCCAATCGGGCAAGGCGAGTGCGCTTTTCCGCCATGCTGGCGGTGGAGTCCCCGAAGAAGACCCGTGCGTACAGCGCCAATGGCAGGCCTGCGTCGGCAGATTCTTGATACAGCTCTTCGATTCGCGCCAGGCGCAGTGCGTCGTTAGCAATCAATTTCGGGTGGCGTTGATACTGTTCGGCGAGTTTGAACTGGGCGAGGCTGAAGCCGGCGGCGGCGGATTTTTCCAGCCAGCTGACGTCATCGGTGATGAGGTACTGGTAGTACATACCTTCGGGCTCTTTATACGCCGGGAACGTGCTCACCAGTGTCTTGGCTGTTTCCAGCGACTCGGTATCCCCCAACTGTATAAGTGCCGGAATGTAGTTCTGCGCTGCGGCGAGTTTCAGCCATTTCTTGGTTTCTTCACTGGCGTAAGAAGACAGTTTTCCGTGCTCGCTGTGCCAGATGCCGTCTCGGTAAACGTTACACGTGGCCATGCTGAACTGACACTCAGGAAACTGGGCGGCCGAGGCTATGGTCAGAAAATGCTCGGCCTCTTCGGTGTTATTGAGCCAGAACATTTTCATTCCGACCCTTGCCGCACTCTGGTTCAGCTCATCCAGGGCTGTTGTCATCGGGAGTGACAAGGTCTCTTTTTGAGCATTCAGTTGGGACAGCACATTGAACAGTGCAGACCTGACAGTTGATTCGGCGGACATGATCTATACCTGTAATAAGCACTGAAATTGTGCGAATTCAGGTTATGGAAACGCAGCTCCTCACTGTCGCTACATATCTATCATCCGTCATGGCCGACCGGATCAATGCCGCAAGTGATGAGCCAAGTGATGCTCCAGGTGCTTCAAATGCCGGGCCATCAGCGCCTGCGCGTGAGCAATGTCATTGCACGCCAGAGCGTCGACAATGGCCAGGTGTTCTTGCCATGCACACCCGTTGCGCGACTGCGTCTCACAGTGCGCAATCATCAATGAGGTTAACGGCACCAGGCTGTTGAGGAACTGCTCCAAGGGCTTGTTGCCTGCGATGACCGCCAACCGCAGATGAAACTCGCCGGACAGGCGAATAGCTGCCGCGTGTTGGTCGCGTGCAAGGCTTTCCTGTTCCCGCAGGATGATTTCGCGCAACTGGCGCAGGTGTTCCGGGGTGGCGTTGGCGCAGGCCAGTTGCACCACGGTCATTTCTGTCAACCGCCGGGCTTCCAGGATCTGCTGCGCTTGTTGTCTGTCCGGTACCGCGACCTCGGCCCGTTGGTTGGGACGCAGGATGATCACGCGCTGCAGGGAGAGCTTGGCCAACACGCGGCGAATCACGCTGCGGCTCACACCGAAGGTCTCGCCCAGGCCTTCTTCGGTAAAGCGGCTGGACGGGACAATGCGTTGCTCGAGGATGGCGTCGAACAGCCGGGGGTAGATGTCGTCCACCGACGGTTTTTTACCGGCGACCAGGCGCAGGGCAGGGAGGATAGGGTCGTATTGCAGGGCGTGGGCGGTCATGGCCTGTCTCCAAAAAATCAACTGCCCAGATGGTCATCCGGGATGTTCAGGCGAATACCCATGCGTAGGCCTTCCTGGAGGATATGCCGACGCATCTCGGCACTGGCCAAGGCGCTGTTCTTATTGCGGATGGCACGCACCACCGCTTCATTCTCCTGCAGGCGCTCAGCCAGGTGCTCGGGGGAGTTGCGCAGCACCTGGGCGCTTTGCTTGAGGGCATTGCTGGTTTGTTGCACCACGTTCTGGAAAATCGGATTGGAGGTGAGGGCGAACAGCTCTTCGTGGAAGCCGATGTAGGCGTTCATCCCGGCTTCGGCATCGCCGGCGTCGAGGGCTTCGCGCATGTCCATCAGGGTCAGGCGCAGTTGGCCGACCTCCTTGCTGCTGATGGACTGGGCCACCAGGCCGACAATGAACGGTTCGAGGGTGTAGCGCAGTTGCAGGATGTCTTCCAGGCTGGCGTCGGCCACCGCATCGCTGGATTGCGGTTCGCTGACACTGGTTTCCAACACCACCACGCCTTTGCCCGGCATGGAGCGCACCAGGCCGAGGGTCTCCAGCACGATCACCGCTTCGCGCAGGCTGGGGCGGCTGATGCCCATTTGTTCGGCCAGTTCACGCTGGCCGGGCAGCATTTCCCCACGGCGCCACTGGCCACGCGCCAAGGCGGCACGGAGTTTTTCTACCACTGAATTGACGACGGTTGAGGTGCTGATCACGTCGATGGCTCCTTGATGTTGCACATACGGTGGTGAATCCAACGAAGATCTACTGTGGGAGCTGGCTTGCCGGCGATGGCGGTGTGTCAGTCGCCGGGTGTGCTGGCTGATTCACCGCTATCGGGAGCAAGCTCCTTCCCACCTTTAGCCGGCGGTGCTCATTAGAATTCCTGATGCGCCGGCAACACCGGCTTCTTGGCCTGGAAGGCATAACCTTGCTGGCCGTCCAGCACCTTGTTGGCACGCTGGATATCGATGTCTTTCTCCCAGCGCGCAATGGCCACGGTCGCCACGCAGTTGCCGATCAGGTTGGTCAATGCGCGACCGATGCCCATGAACCAATCCACCGCCAGTACCAGCACCAGGCCCACCACCGGAATCGCCGGGATGGCGGTGAGGGTCGCTGCCAGAATCACCAGCGCTGAACCGGGGATTCCGTGGGCGCCCTTGGACGTGATCAGCGACACCAGCAGGATCGTCATCAGATCGGTCATCGACAGCGGCGTGCCGGTAGCGTTGGCGATGAAGACGATGGCCAGGGTCAGGTAGATCGAGAAACCGTCGAGGTTGAACGAATAGCCCGTCGGAATCACCAGGCCCACGGTGGAGCTGCCGATACCCAGGTGCTCAAGCTTGCGCATGATCTGTGGCAGCACGGCGTCGGAGGAGGCGGTGCCCATCACGATCAGCAGTTCTTCACGCAGGTATTTGAGCAGCGGCAACATGCGCAGGCCGGACAGGCGCATCACCAGGCCAAGGATCAGCCCGACGAAGGCAAAGCACGTCAGGTAGAACAGGCCCACCAGGCTGCCCAGGTGTTGCAGGGAGTCCAGCCCGTAGGTGCTGGTGGTGAAGGCGATCGCACCAAACACACCGATGGGCGCCAGGCGCACGATCATGCCCATGATGCGGAAGATCACATGGCTCAGCTCATTGATCAGCCGCGAGATGCCTGAGGCCGCTTCGCCCACGAGGTTCAACGCACTGCCGAACAGCACTGAAAACAGCAGCACTTGCAGCACGTTGTTGTCGGCAAAGGCGCCGATCACTGAGTTGGGGATCAGGTCCATCAGGAATTGGCTGGTGCCGCGGATATGCTGGCCCTTGTCGGCCAGTTCATTGAGGCCAGCGGACGACAGCTGCTCCAAATGGATATTGGCGCCGGTGCCGATACCGGTGCTGAAGGCCATGACCAGGCCGATCACCAGCGCGACGGTGGTCAATACTTCAAAGTAGATCACCGACTTGAGGCCGATGCGGCCGACTTTCTTCAAGTCGCCGGCACCGGAAATGCCGCTGACCACCACGCAGAATACGATCAGGCCGATGAGCATTTTGATCAGCTTGATAAAGCCGTCACCCAAGGGTTTGAGTTGCGAGGAAAATTCGGGAAGGGCCAGGCCGCAGACTACGCCTAGCATCAGGCCAATCACGACTTGCAGGAAAATCGAACGCGAGCACCATCTGAGCATGGGAGGGATCTCTATTCGGTGCCCTGGTGGTTCCAGGGCTTAATTGTTGTGGTCATACCGGTAAGTCCAGTGCGTCGCCAGTCTAGGCCAGGTATTTTTGAAATAACAAGTCATTATTCATCGGTTGACGGTTCCCGGTCTGACCAGTTGGTCGCCGAAGGCGATGCTTGAGCGGTTGGCGACGTGGAATTTTTTTCGCTTATCATCCGTCGCTCGGCACAGGAGGTGATGGATGGACACACCAGGACTGACCCTTGATGAAACCGGGCAGGCCCACTGCACCTGGCGCACGGCCGCGCCGGAATACCCGCGTTATCACGACGCGGAGTGGGGCGTGCCGGTGGCGGATGATATCCAGTTGTACGAGAAGATCTGCCTGGAAGGCTTCCAGGCCGGCATGGCCTGGATCACCATTTTGCGCAAGCGCGAGCAGTTCCGCGTGGCGTTCGAAGGGTTTGATTTTCGCCGGGTGGCGCAGTATGGCGACGCGGATATCGAGCGGCTGATGCAGGACCCAGGCATCGTGCGCAATCGGGCCAAGATCGTCTCCACGATCAACAATGCGCGCCGGGCGTGTGAGTTGGTGGATGAAACCGGTTCGCTGGCGCGCTGGTTGTGGGCGTTCGAGCCTGGTGAGGAAGAGCGTCCGGCGGTGGTGGACATGGCGTATTGGACGGGGAATCCCACGTCGCCGGCTTCGGTGCGTTTGTCCAAAGCGTTGAAGAAACGGGGTTGGACGTTTGTGGGGCCGACCACGATGTATGCGTTGATGCAGGCGATGGGGATGGTTAATGATCATCTGGAAGGGTGCGCTTGTCGGTCACGGATCGAAGACCTGCGCTGCCAGTTTGAACGGCCCTGATTCACTGGCCCTATGCGATGAAACCTGGGGCTGGCCTGCCGGCGATAGCGGCGGGTCAGCCGACCTGGGTGTGGGATCAGACCGAGTACATATCCATTATTTAGGTTACGGCTGCTATGGGTTCCGCTTTTACAGCGGCTCACTTTGGAAAAGCCCCAAAGTAAGCAAAGGGCTCTTGCCCCACCACTCGGCACCTCGCCCAGGCTCGGTGTGCCCGTAATCCGACATTGATTTGGGGGGGCGCCGCCACGCGCCATCCATGGCGCGGGGCGGCTAAACCGGCATCCCTGCCGGTTTACCCCCCAAATCACTATCGAATTCCGGCCAGCGTGGTTGACGGGGCGCCTGAGATCAAAAGCACGATCAAGATCAAGATCAAGAGCGGCTCGCTTCGCATCGTGGTTAGCGTGGTTGCTGCAGCGTTGTGTCGATACGTTATTTTGGTAGGGGGGTAAGCACTTCCGCCTTGTCATCCAGCACCATCACCACCAGCAATTTGGCCGGTTGGGTCTGGCTGGCATTGCTCGATTCGAAGTGCCGCGAACCTGCCGGTTCGTAGAACGATTCACCGACCTTGTAGGTTTTCGCTTTCTCGTCATTCACCCGCGAGGTGATCGCGCCTTCGAGTACGTAGGCCACGGCGGTGCCGGTGTGGCTGTGGGGCACGGTGGCCTGGCCGGGGGCGTAATCGACGGTGAGCATGATGGTTTTCTTGCCGGGCACATGGGGCAAGGCGTGCTCTTGGAGCACGTTGATCGACTCTTGATTGTACACCGGTTCGTGGGCAAGGGCGCTGAGCGAGGCGAGCATCAGCGAGGTAGCGAGCAGTCGTTTCATGGCGAAGTTTCCGAATCGTTCGAGACCGCTTCACCCTACGCCGCGCTGCCTGGGTGACCAATGACCAATCCCGGCGAAGACCAGGAGACCAATGCCTCAATGGTCGAAATCCAGGCGCCACGCCAGGTGCTCGCCGGTCAGTTCGATAAACCCTTGCAGGGCCGGCAATCGGAAGTGTGCAACCAACTGGTCGGCACAGGTCCAACGGCCGCTGACGGTCCATAGGTCGAGGTCCTGCGGGTCGCGCTGAACGGCGTAGTCCAGGCAGCCGGGAGCGGTGCGCACGGCGTTGGCTATCTGCTGCAGGCGCTCGCCCAATTCCCTTGAGCGCCCGGCCGCCGCGCGGACATGGACAGTGTTGCAGGCACAGGCTGGCATGGCGATGGTCTCCGAGGTCAGGTGTCAGTGCACAGGCTAGGGCCTCGTTGCGACAGGACCAAGGACCAATCCGGCGGAAAATCCGCTAGCCAATCTGCTGGAGAATATCGCGGACTTTGTCCAGCGCCGGGTCGATATCGAGGGTTTCGATGGCGCCGAAGCCAATGATCAGGCCGGGACGTACGGGCGCATCGTGGAAGAATACTTCCAGCGGGTACACACCCACTTCCACCCGGCGCGCCAGTTCCATCAGCAGCGGGATATTCACCGGCACCTTGCACAACGCGGCCATGTGGAACCCGGCCACGGTAGGCACCGCTTCGAACCACGGCGACAAATCCCCCGCGAGGCGCTGCAGGATGCGTTCACGGCGCCCGGCGTAGACCGTATGGCAGCGGCGGATATGTTTGAGCAGGTAGCCCTCGCTGATGAATTTGGCCAGGGCCCATTGCGGCAGCGTCGAGCTGTGCTGGTCGGTGAGTTGCTTCGCCTTGAGCACCGCGCCGTAAATCGCCGGTGGCAGCACCGCGTAGCCCAGGCGCAATTCGGGCAGCAGGGTTTTCGAGAAGGTGCCGACATAGGTCACCACACCGTGGGTGTCCATGCTTTGCAGGGAGTCGGTGGGCCGGCCTTCGTAGCGGAATTCGCTGTCGTAGTCGTCCTCGATGATGATCGCGCCCAACTCGAAGGCCCTTGCCAGCAGGGCTTCGCGGCGTGGCATGCTCATCGGCATGCCGAGGGGGAACTGGTGGGAGGGCGTCACGTAGATCAGTCGTGTGCCATCGGGTATCCGGTCGACCTGGATGCCCTCGGCATCCACCGGCACACTGGCGACATTCGCCCCCATCGCCACGAACAACTGGCGCGCAGGGCTGTAGCCGGGGTCTTCCATGGCGACCCTGCTGCCCGGCTCCAGCACCACGCGGGCGATCAGGTCCAGCGCCTGCTGTGCGCCGTTGGTGACGATGATGTCGCTGTCGCGGCAGTTGACCCCGCGTGAGAACGCGATATGCCCGGCGATTGCGCTGCGCAGTGCGGGCAGGCCTTCGGGTTGGCTGTAGAACCCGCTGTTTTGTGCAATACGCCGCAGTGCGTCCTGGGTACAGCGCCGCCATTCATCCTGGGGGAACTGGTTGCGGTTGGTGGCCCCGCCGATAAATTCATAGCGCAGCGTGCTGTCGCGGGTGGGATGGCGCATGGGCGAGGGCAGCGATTGCCACTTCGCCAGGCGGGCGGCGCAGGCCAGGTCGGTGGAGGCTTGCAGGCGTTCGGACTGGGGGGCGCGGGCGTTGACGAAGGTGCCACGGCCGGTCTTGCCGACCAGCAGGCCTTCGTAGGTGAGGGTGGCGTAGGTGTCTGACACGGTCTTGCGCGACACGCCCAGTTGCTCGGCGAGCAAGCGGCTGGGCGGCAGTTGCGCACCGGCGGCCAGGCGCCCGGAACCGATGGCTTCGCGCAGCTGTTGGTAGAGCTGTTCGGCCAGATCCTTGCGGCCATTGATCACAACGTGCAGTTCCATGGGGTATCCCGGGGCATTCAATCTGCGCCCAGATTACGCGCCTGCGTAACAGGCTCAAAATGGTCTCTGCATAAACCGGCTGATTGGCTATAGGGCTTGTCCCGCATGGCCCCTAGGCTGGACTGTGATTGCATTCGCCGCCAGAGAACCGCCCCATGGAACCCCGCCTGGATTACTACACCGCCTCGCCGCAAGCGCTCAAGGGCATGTTGATGCTGGAGGCGACGACGTTTGGTCTGTCCATCGACGCCCCCTTGCTGGAGCTGATCAAGATTCGCGTCTCGCAGCTCAACCACTGTGGTTTCTGCACGGACATGCACTCGATGGCGGCACGTCAGCGCGGCGAAACCGAGCGGCGCTTGTTCGCGTTGTGCGTGTGGCGTGATTCGCCGTTTTTCACGGCGCGGGAAAAGGCCGCATTGGCCTGGAGCGAGTCGGTGGCGACGCTGCCGACCTCAACGGTGTCGGATGAACTGTTCGCCGCCGTGCGGCTGGAGTTCAGCGAGCAGGAACTGGTCGACCTGACCATGGCGGTGTCCAGCATCAGTGGCTGGAACCGCCTGGCGGTGAGCTTTCGGCAGCAACCGCCGAATGCTTGATCAGGACAGGAAACCGCCGTCCACATTCAGCGACACACCCGTGGTGTAGCTGGACGCGTCACTGGCCAGGAACAGCACCGCGCCGGCCATCTCGCTCGGGTCTGCCACGCGCTTGAGAGGGATCTGCGCCAGGGCCATTTTCAGGATCGCGTCGTTCTTCACCAGCGCCGAGGCGAACTTGGTGTCGGTCAGGCCAGGCAGCAGGGCGTTGCAACGAATGCCGAACGCCGCGCATTCCTTGGCGAACACCTTGGTCATGTTGATCACGGCGGCCTTGGTCACCGAGTAAATGCCTTGGAACACACCCGGCGAAATCCCGTTGATCGAGGCGACGTTGATGATGCTGCCGCCACCGTTTTCACGCATCAGCTTGCCGGCTTCCACCGACATGAAGAAGTAGCCACGGATGTTCACGTCAACGGTCTTCTGGAACGCACCGAGATCAGTGTCCAGCACATTGCAGAACTGCGGGTTGGTCGCGGCGTTGTTGACCAGGATATCCAGGCGGCCGAACTGCTCACGGATACCGGCGAATACTTGGGTAATTTGCTCCATTTCGCCGATATGACAGGCCACGGCCGTGGCCTTGCCGCCGTCGGCGATGATCGCATCGGCCACATGTTGGCAGCCTTCCAGTTTGCGGCTGGAAACGATCACATGGGCGCCTTGCTGGGCCAGCAACTTGGCGATGGCTTCGCCGATGCCGCGGCTGGCGCCGGAGACAAAAGCAATCTTGCCGTCGAGGTCGAACAGGTGGGTCTTGGACATGGGGGTTCCTTGTGGTCGGCGATCAGAGCGTGGATTTGCTGATGACGTTCAGGCTCATTTGCTCCAGCAGTTTGTTCATCTGAATGAACTGCGCAAAGCGTTTGTCCTGGGTCTGGCCATGGAAGAAGCGGTAGTAGATCTGCTGCACGATGCCGGCCAGGCGGAACAGGCCGTAGGTGTAGTAGAAGTCGAAATTGTCGATCTGGATGCCGGAGCGCTCGGCGTAATAATCGACGAACTCACGGCGAGTGAGCATGCCGGGCGCGTTGCTCGGCTGGCGGCGCATCAACTGCACCGGCGCGGGGTCCGCCGCTTCGATCCAATAGGCGAGGGTGTTGCCCAGGTCCATCAGCGGGTCACCAAGGGTGGTCAGCTCCCAGTCCAGCACGCCAATGATCTGCATTGGGTTGTGCGGGTCGAGGATCACGTTATCGAAGCGGTAGTCGTTGTGCACAATGCTCGACGTCGGGTGATCGGCCGGCATCTTGTCGTTGAGCCAGGCGCGCACGGCTTCCCAGTGTGGCGCGTCGGGGGTCAGGGCTTTTTCGTAGCGATCGCTCCAGCCACGGATCTGGCGTGCCACATAGCCCTCGGGTTTACCCAGGTCGGCCAGGCCGCAGGCGCTGTAGTCCACCTGGTGCAGTTCGACGAACTTATCGATGAAGCTTTTGCACAGCGCCTCGGCCTTGACGGCGTCCAGGCCCAGCTCGGCTGGCAGGTCGGAGCGCAGGATGATGCCGTTGACCCGCTCCATCACATAGAATTCGACACCGATCACCGACTCGTCGGTGCAATGCACGTAGGCCTTGGGGCAATAGGGGAAGCCGTCTTTGAGCTGGTTGAGAATGCGGTATTCGCGGCCCATGTCGTGGGCCGACTTGGCCTTGTGGCCAAAGGGCGGGCGGCGCAGCACGAATTCCTGGCTCGGGTATTCCAGCAGGTAGGTCAGGTTGGACGCGCCGCCGGGAAACTGGCTGATCGTGGGCGTGCCGCTCAGGCCCGGGATATGGGCCTTGAGGTAGGGATCGATCAGGCTGGCATCAAGTTCTTCACCTGGGCGAATCTGGGTCGATTGGTCGTTCAGCGCCATGCTTATCCCTTCTGCTTATTCTAAAGGCCTCGGACTATTTCCTAATCTAATGCGCACCACCGCCCAGCGACAAGGTCGGGGCGGCTTAATAGGTTAGCGTGTTGGATGATGATCAGCGTGCCTGATCGGTCATTTAGTGGCCGGGGGCAGGGCGACCGGGGTGAGTACCGGGCGCCCGGCGAAGTGCTCTACCAGGTTGTCGGCCACCCTTTGCACGGTGTCATGGGCGGCTTCCGGCGACAGGCCGGCGACGTGGGAGGTGAGCACAGTATTGCCGAGTTTCTTGAGCGCGTCGGGGACCTTGGGCTCATCGTCGAACACATCCAGCGCGGCGCCACCGATGCGGCGCTGTTCCAAGGCGGCGACCAGGTCGGCGGTGACCACCACGCTGCCACGGCCGATGTTGACCAGATAGCCATTCGGGCCCAGGGCATCCAGGGCGTGCCGATCGATCAGGTGACGGGTGCTGGCGCCGCCGGGCGTGGCCAGGATCAGGAAGTCCGAGGTGCGCGCCAGCTCCACCGCCGTCGCACAGTAGGTGTAGTCCACATCATCGCGTGGCTGGCGGTTGTGGTAACTCACCTCCATGCCGAAGCCCAGGGACGCACGCTTGGCGATCTCCAGGCCCACCGCACCGAGTCCGAGAATGCCCAACTGCTTGCCGCCCAGTGACGGGCGCATCACCTTCGGCCATTCATGGCGGCGCACGGCGGCGTCGGTCTGCGGGATGCCGCGTACCAGCGACAGCAGCAGCGCCATGGCGTGATCGGCCACCGACGGCGCATTCACCCCGGCGCCATTGGTGACCACGATCCCGCGATTGCTGGCGGCCTGCAGGTCCACTTGTTCGTAGCCGGCGCCAATCACGCAAATGATTTCCAGCAGGGGCAGCGCGGCGATTTCCTCGGCGTACAAGCCCAGTGGGCCGCGGGTGAGCACCGCCTTGATCTGGCTGCCGTGGGCCTTGATGGCCGCGGTGCGCTCGGCGGGTGTGGGCGCCAGGATCACGTGAAAGTCATTGCTCTCGATGATGGGCAGGTATTCGTTGATGGTTTCAACCAGGACCAGAACAGTAGCGGTCATCGGAAGGCTCTTCCTGAAGGGTTTGAGGGAAGGAGTATGCCGTATTTGAGCGTTTAGAAGCTGATCTCGACGGCGCTTGTGAGCTTCACAAACGCCCCGGCCAGGGTCGCATTGTGATGCTCGATAATCACCTCGGCCTTCAGCGTCGGCGTGTCCATGCAGGTATGGCCGTCTTCGGGCAGTACCACTGAAAACCCCAGTTCCACCGCGACCCTGCACGTGGTGTCGATACAGAACTGGGTTTTCATGCCGACGATCACCAGCTCTTTGACGTGCGCCGCTTTCAATTGCGCCTCCAGGTCTGTGCCCAAGAAGCAACTGGGACGGGTCTTGTTGAACAGGTGATCACGCGACTCGTCTACCTCCAGCGCATGCCATAGCTGCCAGGGCGGGCTGCCGGCTTCAATTGGGGAGCCGGCCGGGCCAGTGTGGCGGGCGACGAAGATGGGTGTATCGGAGTTGCGGGCACGCTGAATCAGCTGGTTGATGGTGGCGAGTACACGTTCGCGCTCGAAGGGCTTTTCCGGACCGTCGTATAAGCCAGTTTGCATATCGATGATCAGCAGGGCGTCAGTCATGGTGTTGCTCCTTGCAATGGCCAGATGGCGGAGCAATAAAAAGGCCCCGTCCATTGCTGGCGGGGCCTTGGGTTGAATCTGTGAGGTGTTTAGCGTGAACACCCACAGCAACCGCACGACCCGCCTGAGGCGGTCGTGGTGGTGGTGCGGGTGAGGTTCAGCTGAATACGGTTCATGGCTGGATCATGCTGAGAGCGGCGCCAAGTTGTCAACGAATGTGTTTGAGTTGTGCGCGGCGCGTCGATGTACCACGCCACCGTTCCTCAGCTAAGTCTTTGCTTCTTCACAAGAATCCCGGACAATCCGGCCCCTTCTATGGTCGGGGCGCTGCCTGTCAGGTTTTTCTGACTCGTCCCGGCCGTGTAAATGCGGAGATCCGACTGGATGAATGATCAGGCCAATAGCGTCGACGAACGCTATGAGACGACACCTGCAACCCTCACGACCTGGAGCCGCCAGGACACCACCTGGATGCTTGGCCTGTTCGGCACCGCCATTGGCGCCGGCACGCTGTTCTTGCCGATCAACGCGGGCCTGGGAGGCTTCTGGCCACTGGTGATCCTCGCGCTGCTGGCGTTCCCGATGACCTTCTTCGCCCACCGTGGCCTGACCCGTTTCGTGCTGTCCGGCCGAGAAGGCTCCGACATCACCGACGTAGTGGAAGAACACTTCGGCATCAAGGCCGGTGCGCTGATCACCTTGCTGTACTTCTTTGCGATCTTCCCGATCCTGCTGATTTATAGCGTGGCGTTGACCAACACCGTCGGCAGCTTTATGGAGCATCAACTGCACATCATGCCACCACCACGGGCGATCCTGTCGTTGGTGCTGATCCTCGGCCTGCTGGCCGTGGTGCGTTGCGGCGAGCAAGTGATCGTCAAGGCCATGAGCCTGATGGTGTATCCGTTCATCGTCGCCTTGCTGTTCCTGGCGGTGTACCTGGTTCCGCATTGGAATGGCGGCATCCTCAGCACCGCCAGCGTAGTCCCGGCACCGTCGGCACTGCTCAATACGCTGTGGCTGGCGATTCCGGTGATGGTGTTCTCGTTCAACCATTCGCCGATCATCTCGGCCTTTGCGGTTGATCAGAAGCGCCAGTACGGCGTCCATGCCGATGAACGCAGCTCGCAGATCCTGTCTCGCGCGCATCTTTTGATGGTGGGGATGGTGCTGTTCTTCGTGTTCAGCTGCGTGCTGACCCTGTCGCCGGCGCAGTTAGCCGAAGCGAAGGCGCAGAACCTGTCGATCCTGTCCTACCTGGCCAACCACTTCGATAACCCGACCATCGCGTTTGCCGCTCCGTTGATCGCGTTTGTGGCGATTGCCAAGTCGTTCCTGGGGCACTACATCGGCGCGAGTGAAGGCCTCAAGGGGCTGGTGCTGAAGACCGGCCGTCGTCCGAGCGCCAAGCGCCTGGATCGCATGACTGCCGGGTTTATGCTGGTGGTGTGCTGGATCGTGGCGACGTTGAACCCGAGCATTCTCGGCATGATTGAGGCGCTGGGCGGTCCGATCATTGCCTCGATACTGTTCCTGATGCCGATGTATGCCATCCGCAAGGTGCCGGCCATGGCCAAGTACCGTGGGCAGGCGTCCAATGTGTTTGTCACGGCGGTAGGCCTGGTGGCGATTACTGCGGTGGTCTATTCGTTTTTTGCTTGAGCTCGCCTAGGCTCGGTGTGCCCTCACTCCGGAGTGTTTGATGGGGCGCCTCAGATCAAAATCAAAAGCAGATCAACAGCAGTTATCTACCTGATGTATGGAGATCAAACTGTGGGAGGGGGCTTGCTCCCGATGGCGGTGTGTCAGTTGATGCATCTGTGACTGTTCCACTGCTATCGGGGGCAAGCCCCCTCCCACATTTGGACCGCGATCGACAGAAGCAACATCGGTCGGCTCTAAGGCCCCCGCGCTCTTGCTTTTGATTTTAGCCGCCCCCCCAATCAATGTCGGATTACGGGCACACCGAGCGTGAGCAAGGTGCCGAGTGTTGGGGCGATGCGTTTTAGCGCTCTTCTTTTCCAAAGTGACCCGCCGTAAGGGCAGAGGCCCTATCAGCCGTTACCCCAATAACGGATATGTACCCGGTCTGACCCAACATCCAGCCCGGCCGCCAGAGGGAACCACCGTCTACACGTGCCGTATCCAGGCATAAAAAAACGCCGCGTACCTTGCGATACGCGGCGTTTTTAAATCGCTAAACCCTTAGGCTTGAATCACCGGGATGTTAGCGCTTGCTGCAATCTTACGGAACTCAGCAATCTGGTCGAAGTTCAGGTAGCGGTAGACGTCACTGGCCATGGTGTCCAGTTTCGCTGCGTAGCCCATGTACTCTTCGACGGTCGGCAGGCGACCCAGGGTAGACGCCACGGCCGCCAGCTCGGCCGAAGCCAGGTAGACGTTAGCGCCGTCACCCAGACGGTTCGGGAAGTTACGGGTCGAAGTCGACACCACGGTCGAATTCGGCTCTACACGTGCCTGGTTACCCATGCACAGCGAGCAGCCCGGCATTTCCATGCGCGCGCCAGCCTTGCCGTAGATACCGTAGTAGCCTTCTTCGGTCAGTTGGTGAGCGTCCATCTTGGTCGGCGGCGACAGCCACAGACGCGTCGGCAGCTGGCCCTTGACCTGCTCCAGCAACTTACCGGCAGCGCGGAAGTGACCGATGTTGGTCATGCACGAACCGATGAACACTTCGTCGATCTTCTCACCGGCAACACTGGACAGCAGACGGGCGTCGTCCGGGTCGTTCGGTGCGCAGAGGATCGGCTCGTTGATCTCGGCCAGGTCGATCTCGATGATTTCGGCGTATTCCGCGTCGGCATCGGCTTCCATCAGCTCAGGGTTCTTGACCCAGGCTTCCATCGCTTGGGCGCGACGTTCCAGGGTGCGCGGGTCACCGTAGCCTTCACCGATCATCCAGCGCAGCAGGGTGATGTTGGAGTTCAGGTACTCGGTGATCGAGTCTTTCGACAGCTTGATGGTGCAACCGGCAGCCGAACGTTCAGCCGAGGCGTCGGACAGCTCGAAAGCTTGCTCCAGCGTCAGGTCGTTGAGGCCTTCGATTTCCAGGATGCGGCCGGAGAAGGCGTTCTTCTTGCCTTTTTTCTCTACGGTCAGCAGACCCGATTGGATCGCGTAGTAAGGAATGGCATGAACCAGGTCACGCAGGGTGATGCCAGGTTTCATTTTGCCTTTGAAGCGCACCAGGATCGATTCCGGCATGTCCAGTGGCATTACGCCAGTGGCTGCGGCGAACGCGACCAGGCCAGAGCCGGCCGGGAACGAGATGCCCATCGGGAAACGGGTGTGGGAGTCACCACCGGTGCCGACGGTGTCCGGCAGCAGCATGCGGTTCAGCCAGCTGTGGATGATGCCGTCGCCTGGACGCAGCGATACACCGCCACGGGTCATGATGAAGTCAGGCAGGGTGTGGTGGGTGGTTACGTCGATCGGCTTTGGATAGGCCGCGGTATGGCAGAACGACTGCATTACCAGATCGGTCGAGAAGCCCAGGCACGCCAGGTCTTTCAGTTCATCACGGGTCATAGGACCGGTGGTGTCCTGGGAGCCCACGGTGGTCATCTTCGGCTCGCAGTAGGTGCCAGGACGAACGCCTTTGCCTTCCGGCAGGCCGCACGCCTTGCCGACCATTTTCTGTGCCAGGGTGAAGCCTTTGCCGGTGTCGACAGGCGCTTCAGGCAGCTTGAACAGGTCGGTAGGGCCGAGGCCCAGCTCAGCACGGGCCTTGTCGGTCAGGCCGCGACCGATGATCAGCGGGATACGGCCGCCGGCACGAACTTCGTCCAACAGCACCGGGGTCTTCATTTCGAAGGTGGTGATGACTTCGTCGGTACCGTGCTTGCAGACTTTGCCGGCATGCGGGTAGAGGTCGATCACGTCGCCCATGTTGATGTTGGAGACGTCGAACTCGATGGGCAGTGCGCCCGCATCTTCCATGGTGTTGTAGAAGATCGGAGCGATTTTGCTGCCGAAGCAGAAACCGCCGGCGCGCTTGTTCGGCACGTAGGGAACGTCGTCGCCGAAGAACCACAGCACGGAGTTGGTCGCGGATTTACGCGAGGAACCGGTACCGACCACGTCGCCGACGTAGGCGATCGGGAAGCCTTGGCCGCGCATCTCTTCGATCTGCTTCATCGGGCCGGTCTTGCCTTGCTCGTCCGGCACGATGCCTTCACGGGCCATTTTCAGCATGGCCAGGGCGTGCAGCGGGATGTCAGGGCGGGACCAGGCATCCGGCGCAGGGGACAGGTCGTCGGTGTTGGTTTCGCCGGTGACCTTGAACACGCGCAGGCTGATTTTGTCGGCCAGGGTAGGGCGGTTGCGGAACCACTCGCCGTCAGCCCAGGACTGAAGCACGCCTTTGGCGTGTTCGTTGCCGTTCTTGGCTTTTTCGGCGACGTCGTGGAACGCATCGAACATCAGCAGGGTGTGCTTGAGTTGGGCGGCGGCGACCGGTGCCAGTGTGGCGTCGTCCAGCAGCTCAACCAGGGTCACGATGTTGTAGCCGCCTTGCATGGTGCCAAGCAGTTCAACCGCGCGTTTCTTGTCGATCAGGGGGGAAGTGGCTTCGCCCTTGGCCAGGGCAGACAGGAAACCGGCCTTGACGTAAGCGGCTTCGTCAACGCCTGGTGGAATGCGGTTGGTGATCAGGTCAACGAGGAATTCTTCTTCGCCAGCCGGAGGATTTTTCAGCAGCTCGACCAGGCCTGCGGTTTGTTCGGCGTTAAGCGGCTGGGGAACGATACCCAGGGCTGCACGCTCTTCGATATGTTTGCGGTAGGCTTCAAGCACAGTTATTACCCTCATCAGTGGTCCCACGGGACGCTCATCCAGAAATGAACGGCACGCATGCGCTCGGGGGCTTTTTGGGCCGCAAAGCCAGCGCTGCCGGCATTCCTCACAGAAGCTGCTTTCAAAGTTTTACGCCTGCAGAACGGAGCTGATGAGGGTTGGCGAGGGCTCTGACCTACCGAGTCATTAACCATCGCCAACACCGTTCTGAAGGAACGACTGTGCTCGTGACGCTTTGAAAACAGCTTCCAGCGGATTATTGGCGCCTTACAAGGCCGGATGATTCTACGGCAAAAAAATTCTAAAGGTAAGTTGCCTCGCGAAGTTTGCAGGGTGATGAAGGTTAGACAAAGGGCTAACATGGCGCACTGTTTCGCTGATCTGCGTGTTGTTGCCCATGTCCAACCAAACCATTAAGACCCCCTGCGTCGGCCTGTGCTCCACGGTCTACGGCGATCTCGTATGCCGTGGCTGTAAGCGCTTCCACCACGAAGTGATCCTGTGGAATGGCTATAACGAAGAAGAAAAGCGCGCGGTCTGGCTGCGGTTGGAGCAATTATTGGTGCAGGTAATGGCCGGAAAGCTCGAGGTTTTCGACCCCAAGACCCTGCGCGGCCAGTTGGAACAGCGCAAGATCCGCTTCGTGCCGCACCAGTCCGAGTACTGCTGGGCCTATCAACTGATCGCGCGTGGGGCGCGGGTGATCAATAACCTGGAGGCCTACGGCATGGTGCTGTTGCCCGAATTTCGTGACTGGGCCTTGCCGGAATTACGCGATGCCATTGATCGGGAGTTCTTTATCCTGTCCGAGGCGCATTACCAGCGCTATATCGCACCGGGTTTCCTGCGCGATGCGCTTTCCAACTGACAACGGATAACCCCTGTGGGAGGGGGGTTGCCCCCGATGGCGGCGTGTCAGCCCAGGATTTATCAACTGGAACGCCCTCATCGGGAGCAAGCCCCCTCCCACATTTTGATCTCCATCGTTCATAAGGTTGGATCAGGGCTTGCTGGCGAGTTCTTGCAGGTGATCCATCAACGCCTGCGGCTTGAGCACCAGCACATCACTCTCCACCGCATCCAGTATCACCTCTGCCGTATTGCCGATCAGTGCCCCGGAGATCCCGGTGCGCGCCACGGTGCCGATGATCGTTACCGCCGCTTGCAGGGTGTGAACTAGATGGGGGATCAACACATCCGCGGGGCCTTCCTTGATATGCAGGTGCGATTCGTCCACATCGAACTCGGCCTGAAACGCCTTGCATTGCTCGCGATAGCGCGCCTCGATGGTTTCCTTGAGCTGGAACGTCGGGTCCGCCGCCGACAACATCGGCGACGGATGGGCGCTGATCACGTGCAACTGCGCCTTGGCCAGGCTGGCGATATCAAAGCCATGGTCGATGATCGAAGTGTGCAACGAGCGGTGCTCGCCATCGGTATTGCCCACATCGATCGCCGCGAGGATCACGCCGCCAGCCCACGGCGTGGCTGTCTTGACCAGCAACACCGCCGTCGGGCAATAACGCAGCAACTTCCAGTCCGCAGGCGTCAGCAGGGCTTTTTTCAACGGGCTGTCCGGGAAGTGCTGCTTGATCACCAGCCCACAGCCCTCGGCTTGCTGCACGTCGATAATGGTGTCATGCAGGCTGTCATTCCACGCCTGCTCGGTGGTGACGCTGTAGCCGTCCTCCTGCAAGCCCGACTTGAGCAGGGCCAGCAGCGCCGAGTGCTCATGCTTCTTGTCGCAGACCAGTAAATGCAAGTGTGCGCCGGTGACCCCGGCGATCAGCTTGGCACGCTTGAGGGCCAGGCTTTCCGAATGCTCGGGCTCGATGACCACCAGGATGCTGCGGATGGCTTGCATGATCGGGATCTCCAAAAAGGGTGGGGGCTGCAACAACTATAGTTGCTGGCTGGCGCACGTCATGTTGATGCACATCAAGGCCGGTGGCTGGTGGTCTGCGGCGGGGTCGGTATAATCGCCGGCCTTTTGTGATCCTTTTGCCCGTGAGCCCGATGAACCTGCCAGAAATCCACGAATTCCTCGGTTGCCGCACCCCTGATGCCTGGGTCCAGGCCGCGCTGGCCGATCAGGACACCCTGCTGATCGACCACAAGAACTGCGAATTCAAAGCCGCCAGCACCGCCCTGAGCCTGATCGCCAAGTACCACGGCCATGTCGACCTGATCAACATGATGTCGCGCCTGGCCCGCGAAGAGCTGGTGCACCACGAACAAGTCATGCGTTTGATCAAAAAGCGCAAGGTCGAGCTGCGCCAGCTGCACGCCGGGCGCTATGCCTCCGGTTTGCGCAAAGTGGTGCGCAGCCACGAACCGGTCAAACTAGTGGATACCCTGGTGGTCGGCGCCTTTATCGAAGCGCGCAGTTGCGAGCGTTTCGAAGCGCTGGTGCCGCATTTGGACGAAGAACTCGGCAAGTTCTACTTCGGCCTGCTGAAAAGCGAGGCGCGGCACTTCCAGGGTTACCTGAAGTTGGCGTACCAGTACGGTGACGCCAAGGACATCGCCCAGGTGATCGAGCGGGTGAGGGCGACCGAGCAAGAACTGATCGAGTCACCCGACATCGAGTTCCGCTTTCACAGTGGCGTGCCAGCCTGAGGCCACGGCCACGCCGATCAAGGCGGTGATCGCGGCCAGCAGCAGGATCACCGTCTGCGTGCCCAAGGGCGCCGCCAGCAGCGCAACCGCCAGGCCTGCCAGGGGCTGCGGCAGGTTATTGAGCAGCGTGATCACGCCCACGGTCTTGCCAAAGTCCTGCACGGGGATGACCCGCTGACGGGTGCTGCGCAGGTAGACGTTGAACATCTTGTCGAAGCCGGTGACCAGCAGGAAGCCCACTACGTATAGCCACACGTCGGGGCTGATCGCCATGATCACTGCGCCCACGCCGATCATCGAATAAGACAGTCCGCCGAGCACCTTCAGGGGCAGGCCGGCCCGTGCCAGATAAAACAGAATGCCGATGGTCACCAGCGCGCCCGCCGCCTGGAGCAGGGCATAGGCGTCCTTGCCCGCCGCAAACTGGCCGGTCACCATGGCCGCAGAGGTGGCCAGCGTGACGCCAATGATCAGGTTCACACCCACCGCCAACGTGATGACCCGCTTCAACTCCGGCAGGCGGCGGATATGTCCGAAGGCAATCTTCAGCGGCCGCAGCCAGATATCTCGATGTTGCTCGAAGGTTGCCAGGCTGGCCGTGCTGGAGCGTTGCCACACCCGCATCGCCAGGTCTGCGAGCAGGAACAGCCCGGCCACGCCCAGCACCACCCAGTGCCACGCCCATACCTCAAGCATCAGTGCGGCCACCAATGGCCCCAGCACCAGCCCGCTCTGGTCGGCGATCTGCGAATAGGAGAGGGTCTTGGCATAGCTGTACTGCGCGAAGATATGCGGCATCAGCACTTCTCGCGCCATGATGCCTTGGGTGGTCAGTACCCCGCACACTGCCGAGAGCAGCACGACCCAGTAAATACCGTCGAACACCCCGTACAAGGCAACCGCCAGCACACAGGCCAGCGCCCGGTAAACCTGGCTGATATGCAGGATGCGCACCGGTGCGAACGTGTCGCACACTGCGCCGCACACCGGGAACGCCAGATAGCGCGGCAGCGACTCGACAAAGAACGCCAGCCCGGCCCAGGCCACACTTTGAGTGGTCTGAAACACGATCAATGGCACGATAAACAGCAGGATCTGGTCCGCCAGCCGTGACAGGAACAGCGAAACAAAGAACGCCAGGTAATCCTTGCGCATACAACTCCCTGTACATGGCGTTAAAGATTGCAGCTTATTTGTTAAAAACTCTTAAAAGCATGAAGCTTCGTCGGCCGGTGCTGGCCAACGGCTTTAGTTGCCCAGCTTGCCACCTATAATGCCCGCTCTTCAATCCGCGTCTGCACATTGGGAACTTATGGAAAACCTGGGGCTGGGCAAGGTCTTGCTCGTTGAGGATGACGAGAAACTGGCGGGGCTGATCGCGCACTTTCTGTCGCAGCATGGTTTTGAGGTGCGCGTGGAGCACCGGGGTGACAAAGCCCTGGCGGCGTTCCTGGAGTTCAAGCCAAAGATCGTCGTACTCGACCTGATGCTGCCCGGCCAGAGCGGCCTGCACGTGTGCCGCGGGATTCGCACGGTGTCCGACACGCCCATCGTGATCCTCACCGCCAAGGAAGACGACCTGGACCATATCCTCGGCCTCGAGTCCGGTGCCGACGATTATGTGATCAAGCCGATCAAGCCCCCCGTGCTGCTGGCACGCCTGCGCGCCCTGCAACGGCGCCAAGCCCCGGAGCCGACGGTGCGCGGGGCCCTGGCCTTCGGGCGGCTGGCCATCGATCGCAGTTGCCGCGTGGTCAGCCTGGGGGACGAACAGATCGACCTCACCACCATGGAATTCGAGCTGCTGTGGCTGCTGGCCAGTAACTCGGGCACGATCCTGTCCCGCGATGACATCCTCAACCGCATGCGCGGCATCGCCTTCGACGGCCTTAACCGCAGCGTCGATGTGTACATCAGCAAGCTGCGCGGCAAACTCAACGACAACCCCCGCGAACCGGTGTGCATCAAGACGATCTGGGGCAAGGGCTACCTGTTCAACCCATTCGCGTGGGAGGTCTAGATGCTGCGGCTCTACATTCGCCTGTACATCATCCTGGCGCTGGGGCTGGCGGGGGCGATCTGGCTGGTTAACTACACCTTCGATGAGTTGCTGCCCGAAGCCAATGAAACCTATAACCGCGAAGCCCTGCGCGGCCCGGCTTATGGCTTGGTGGAACAATTGCGACCCTTGCCGGGCGATGCCCGCGCGGCGCGCCTGAGCGAGCTGCAACCCCACTACGGCCTGCACCTGAAACTGGTCCAGCGCGATGACTTGGCGCTCGACCCGCGTGAACGACAGTTGCTTGCCGCCGGAAAGTTGGTGGTACGCGGCGACTTCATGGAGTTCATCGCCAATATCGATGGCGGCCCGCAGTTGCTTAATATCAAACTGCCTGAAGAACCGAAATGGCTGTACCTGTGGGCCTATTGCCTGCTGGGATTGAGCCTGGCGATCGTGCTGTATTTCTGGGTGCGCCCGCACTGGCGTGACCTGGAACATATTCGCCTGGCGGCACAACGTTTCGGTGACAACGACCTCGGTTCACGCATTCTGCTGCCACGTCGTTCCACGGTGCGTGAGCTGGCCGGGCACTTCAACCAGATGGCCGAGCGCATCGAAAGCCTGATCGCCAACCAGCGCGAACTGACCAACGCCGTGTCCCACGAACTGCGCACGCCGATTGCACGCCTGTCGTTCGAGCTCGACCAGCTGAAACAACAGACCGACCCACGCCAGCGCAGCGAATTGATCACCGACATGTATGCCGACCTGGGCGAGCTGGAAGAAATGGTCTCCGAACTGCTCACCTACGCCAGCCTGGAGCGTGGCGCCACCCAGGTCACCCGTGAGCGCATCGAGGCCCACAGCTGGCTCGACAGTGTGATCGGCAGCGTGGCCCTGGAGGCCGAGGCGGCCGGCATCCAGCTGTCGTTGCGCACCTGCGAGGTGGACGTTATCCAGATCGAGCCGCGCTTTATGGCGCGTGCGGTAATCAACCTGCTGCGCAACGCCGTGCGCTACGCCGAGCGCCGCGTGGAAGTGTCGCTGGTCAAGTTCGGCAGCGGCTATGAAGTGCGCGTGTGTGACGATGGCCCCGGTGTGCCGGAGGAAGGCCGGGCGAAGATCTTCCAGCCGTTCACGCGCCTGGACGCCAGCCGCGACCGCCGCACCGGCGGTTTCGGCCTGGGCCTGGCGCTGGTGCAGCGGGTGTCGCAGTGGCACGGCGGCCAAGTGCAAGTGCTGGATTCGGAATGGGGCGGGGCGTCGTTCCGGATGACCTGGGCGTATGCCGAATAACGAGCTTGAAAGCAAGACAGATCAACTGTGGGAGGGAGCAAGCCCCCTCCCACATTTTTAATTCGGTTCTCAGGTCAGAAGCTGTGTGCGAGCAAACACACTGAGGTAAGGGACAGGCACAGGCTTTTGCAACGCATCAGGGGTTTCATGGGGTCAGAAACTCAGGGGGGGATGGGTACGTTTGAAGGCGTCGCCCGAGGCGCTCATGCCATTGGGCGATGGACTCTTCGGGGTACTCATCGAACTGCAGATCGCCTTGGCGCAACGTCACTTCCACCCACGGCGCCTTCGAGCCCAGCATCAGGTGTGTATGTTCCGGCGGCACCGGCAATGGCGTGTCGATGGCCGATGCAAACGGATGGATCAACGCCGGCCACTCGGGGCTGAACAGCCACAAGGCGCTGCCGCATTGCGAACAGAAGTGCCGTTCAGCGCTGCTCGCATGGGCTCGGCTGGCACCCTCGGGCTTGAGCCTGGCGTGGTAGATCGAAATCAGTTTGCGCCCGCGCACCTTCAAACTCTGGGCATCGCCAGCCAGGTTGATCGCATAACCGCCACCGCCCTGGGTCTTGCGACAGATCGAGCAGTAGCAACGCTGGTAAGGGTAGGGGTGGGCACTGGTGAGGCTGAACGTCACGGCGCCGCAATGGCAGGATCCTTCAAGCTGCATGGGCTGACTCCTGATATGAGTATGTAACAACGCTTTGCTAATACCTTAGCCTCAGGCAAGATTCCCCGCTTTGGTTTCAGGGAAGACACCCATGATTGCTCAGTTGCAGAGCGCTGCCGCGCAAATCCGCCACGCCGTGCGTGCCGCTACCGAAGGCTTGGTCGGGCGCGAGCAACTGGCCGAATTGATCGTGCTGGCAGCCGTGGCCCAGGAGCACATCCTGGTGATCGGGCCGCCCGGCACTGCAAAAAGCGCGGTGGTGCGGCGTGTCGCGCAGTCTATGGGTGGGCGTTACTTCGAATACCTGCTCGGACGTTTCACCGAGCCGTCCGAACTGTTCGGCGCGGTAGACCTGAAAAAGCTGCGCGAAGGCACGGTGGAAACCGACGTCAGCGGCATGCTGCCGGAAGCCGATATCGTGTTTCTCGACGAAGTCTTCCTGGGCTCTACCGCGATCCTCAACACCTTGCTGGGCGTACTCAACGAACGCCGATTCCGTCGTGGCCATACCCAGGTGCAATGCCCGCTGCGCGTGTGCGTCGGCGCCGCCAACGGCCTGCCGGATGATGAGGCGTTGGCAGCCTTCGGCGACCGTTTCCTGTTGCATCTGTTTGTCGAGTCGGTGCCGGACAATCAATTGGAAGCCATGCTGGCCGGCGGCTGGCAGTCGGAGCAGCGCCCGGTGCAACAGTTGCTCGGCCTTGCGCAACTGGACACGCTCGGCCAGGCCCTGAAACACGTTGACCTGACCGCTGTGCGCCCAGCCCTGGCCCAAGCCATTCGTCGCCTGCGCGAAGCCGGGATCCAGTTGTCTGACCGGCGCATCGTCAAGTCCCAGCGCTTGATCGCGGCCGCTGCATTGCTCAGTGGTCGCCTGGAAGCCAGCGACGCCGACTTGTGGCCGCTGCTGTACGTGTTGCCGACCCAGGCTACCCAGCAACACGGCCGCGAAGTATTGCGCGACCTGTTTGCTGCCTCCAGCAACAGCCATTTGTTCAGCGCGGTGGAAGAGGCGACGTTGCAGCCGATGTCACGTGTGAATCGGCTGCTGGAAACCGCCGAAGACTACCTCTCCCGTGCAGAACCGCCGGCCAGTAGCGTGCTCGAAGGCCTGTTGCGCGAGATCGATGCCAATTTCAATAGCCAGACCCTGCCCGAACCTCTGCAGCAGGCGCGGGGACAACTCACTCGATTGCTGACCCCCAGCGAATGAGTGCGCTGACCCAGCCTTGGGCCTGGCGTTCACGGCCAGTGCCCGCCGAGGCTCAGGCCGCCGTGGCCTGGGGCGATGCTGCCCGGCGCCTGCACGCACGCCTGGCGCTGCTCGCGGCCGACCATGCGGCGCGGCTGCAAGCCACTGCCAATGGTGATGTACTGGTGGTGACGGGCGTAATGGCCGACCTGCCTTGGGTCGACGGCGTTGCTTACGCTGCGCCCAGCACCAGCGCGCCGCACCTCTGGCTGCCGACCAGTTGGGAACCGCAGGTGCCACAGGACCTGTTGGGGCAGGCCTTGTCCGCTCGCTTCAAACGCGCGCCCTTGTTGGTGTGGCACGACCCGCAGGCGGTGATCCCGCTGGACCGCCTGCTGGCCGTGTCGCCCGCGCATCTGCAACGTATCGCCGCCTATTGGGGAGTCGCCCATGCAACTGCCTGAGGCGCTGCAACCCTGGCGGCAGTGGCTGGAGTGGTTTGCCCCGCAACACCTGCCCCTGTTCGCCGACCTGCTCGGTCGACTCAACCCTCTGCTCGGACCGCTGCGCGGCCTGCACCAGGGCGGAGTGCCGGAGCCCGATGGCCTGGGCGACCTGCATCGGCGCGGCCCCTATGAGCGACTGCTGTCCAGTGAATGGCTGCTGGCCGATGAAGTGCCTGACGAGTTCCTGCGCCGGGCGGTCGGCGGTGAGCATATGTTCCTCGCCCCGCACTACCGTGCCCGTGAAGCGAACCGCCTGATCGTGGTGCTGTTTGATGCGGGCCCCTTGCAACTGGGGGCTGCGCGCCTGGTGCACCTGGCGCTGTTGATGCTGCTGGCGCGGCGTGCCGAAGAGGCGGGGGCGCAATTGCGCTGGGGCATTCTGCAAGCCACGCCCGAGTTGCATGAGCTGGACTCATCGGCGCAGCTCAAGCGCCTGCTCGACGCCCGCACCTACGAGGTCGTGAGCGACGACCATTGGCTGGCCTGGCGTGAAGCGCTGGCCGACCACGCGGTTGGAGAATGCTGGGTGGTCGGCCAGCGCTTGCCGCCCACGGATCCCAAGGTCTGCACCCACCGCGTGCAGATTACGCGCAATCTGGATGGGCGCAGCCTGACGTTCGCCTTGCAGTCGCGGCGCGTGTCGCTGCCGCTGCCGGAGGAGCAGCAGGCCGTGCGCTTGCTCAAGGGCCAGTTCGATAACGCCGTGCACACGCCGGCACCGACCGCTGCCGGCCGGGTGGCGCGGGTTGCATTGACCCTGCCGCCGGTCATCTCCGGTTCCGGCAACTATGTCGCCCTGCGCTTGCTCGATGAGCACGGCATGGTGGTGATCAAGCTGCCGCACAAGAACCAGAAAAAAAACCTCGAAGTGCGACGTCGCCTGTGGGGCAAACATCAGCACGTGCTCGCGGCCACCTTTAACTACCGCAGCCTCGGTGCGGTGCTCGGTGATGGTAATATCCTGACCTTCTGGAACATCCCCAATCTCGTTTCGGTGAACAAGCCCACACGCGAAGAAATGCACCTGCCGCCGGGCACTGCGACCTTTCTGCCCGCGGTGTGGCTGCGCGGCGAACAGGCGGAACGCCTGTATTTACTCGATACAAACGGTCAGCTCGCTCACTGGCAGCGGCCTGGCCACGCGCCGAGGGCAGAATGTTTCTCGGTGACGGACAATGTCATGGGGCTGGCGCAGTTGGATGCCTTATCGTTGGTCTACGCCCGCATCGAGGGTGGGCAAATGGTGGCTTACCCCGCGACGTCCTCCGGTGCCCGCAGTCACGGTTATGCAGTCGGTGCGGCTGCCGGTGTGAGCCAGATACTGTTCGCCAGCACCCCGCATTGGAAGTACGCCTTTGGTGGCTGCGCATTACTCACTCACCAAGGTGGCCGCCAGAGTTGGCGCCTGGTGACCCACGAGAGTTTTCCCGCGAAAAAGGTACAGATCGACTTGACGCCCGGCTGGAGCGCCATCGGTCTGCATCACCACGTGGCGGCGCAGGAACGCTATTCGCTGGTACTGCTGGGGCCGAACCAGCACACCGTTGGCCTGTACACCGAGGGCCAACAACAGACGCTGTTCACCACGACGGCACCGATTGCCCGTGCGAGTTTCTGCCCCATGAGCGGCCTGGTGGCGGTGCTGACCACTGCTCGGGAATTACTGGTGTTCAACGTTGCCGAGCGCGCCATGCGTTTGCAAGTGATGTGTGACCTGAAACATGAGCCTGCCCATGCTTGAGCCAGAATCCCAGTTGATCCGCCGGCCGTTGTTGACCGGGCATCAATCCATCGACGGCATGTGGTTGCCCGCCGAGCGCTTTGCGCTGCAGGAACGGGCTCGCTTGATGCTGGAGCACTGGCGCACGGGCGCGATGGCCTACCGTTTTGCCGACGGCGATTTAGTGCAATTCAGCACGCCGGTCGCGCTGGATTGCCAGGCCCTTGCCGGCTGGCCGCTGGTGCGTCAGGGCCGTGGCCTGTGTTCGGCCCAGCTGAGCGCCGAGGAGCTGCGCGCTTTACCGGCCGCCGACCTGTGGCTGGTGCGCGGCAGCCAGGTGCACGCTTTGCAGTTGCGCGATGCCCAGGCCCTGGAACCTGGGCAGTGGCTTGATATCAGCGCCTACACCTTGCTCGATACCTTCGATTGTCATGCGCCCGTCGTGCTGGCCCTGCCTGAGCCGGTGATCACCGATGTACGCGAGATCCTGGGCGGATTGGCGCCGGTCAGCCCCGAGCAGGAGGGCGTGATCCGGGCCTTGCTGGAGCGGCAATCACCCGCACCGAAAGCGCCGCCCCCCAAGGCTGCACGCCAATGGGGCAACGAGGAGTCCGCACCCTATCCGGCGTTGAAACTGGGCGTCACCCTGGCCCTGGTTGCAGGGTTGATCTGGATGGCCACCCAGGGCCAATCCGTGCCGCTGACACCGGTGTCTGCCACGACCACCGAAGACATCAGCGGCGTGATCCTGGGCATGTTGCTGAGCGCCATTGTCTTCACCGCCTTGCTGGTAGCGCTGAACACATTCCTGCGCCGAGGTGCGCGACCTATCGGCGCTGTGCCGCAAGCCCCGGACAACCCAAGCATTCCCCAGCGCGCCAAACCAGCTCGTCATAAGCCGGCGGCCTGGCGCCGCTGGCTGACCCGCCTGACCGAGCATTCAAAGCTCTCCAGGCTGTACGGCAAGCGTCAGGCGGCTTACATGCAGCGCATGCTGGAGATGTTCGAGGACGGCGATTTCGCCGAGGCGTTGCGCCATGCCATCCCCTTGGGTGACCAGCACTCGAATGCCGAACAGCACTTCGGTACGCCGCAGCGGCGCCAGGACCTGACCCTCAGCCAACAGCACGGGCCCAGCCGTACCTACCGCTTCGAGGAAGGGCTGACCGAGCACCTGCGCCAGATCTACCGGCGCTCCTATGAGCGCCTGGCCCGCGAAAACCGTATCGAAGAAGCGGTATTCGTACTCGCTGAACTGCTCAAGGAACGCCAGGAAGCACTCGATTACCTGGAAAAGCACGCGCGCTACCAACAGGCCGCCGACCTCGCTCTCGCCTGGGACATGCCGTCTGCGGTCATCGTGCGCCTGCTGTGCCTGGCCGAGAACTGGCAGCGCGCCTTGCTGGTGGCGCGTCGTGATGATGCATTTGCCGATGCGGTGGTGTTGCTGCAGGCCAAGCAGCCGCAGATCGCCGACCGTTTACGCCTGGAGTGGGCCGAGTCGCTGATCGCCAAGGGCCTGTGGTTGCAAGCCGTCGAGGTGGTGTGGAGCTTGCCGCAAGAGCGCCCGCGCGCCGCTCAATGGCTGCTCGATGCCGAAGCGGCCGGTGGGCGCCTGGCGATTGGCGCCTTGGTAAAGCGCGCCATATTGCTGCCCCAAACCCTGGAAGCTTACGGACCCTGGATCGAACAGCTGCGTGACGATCCCGGCCGTTGCGCCGAGCGGGATGCCCTGGCGCACACGTTGTTGGCGCACAAGTCCGACACCGTGGCCCTGGCCTGGCTCGCCGGTGCCACCGTGCACGCGGTGCTCGCCGACCAGCTCAGTGGGCGCGGGGGGCTCAACTTCAACCAACTGCAGTCGCTGGTCAAAATGAGCCGGGACAAATGTTTGCAGGCGGACTTGCCTGGCCAGTCACTCAAACGTCCCGCCGTGCGCTCGCTGGAGCGCGCGGGCGAGGCATTGCAGTGGTCAGCCCCGGTCCAGGGCAGCCGCTCCGTATACGATGCGGTGTCGCTGGATGACGAGCGTTATCTGGTGGCACTGGGCGAGGCCGGTGCGGTGGTGACGGATGCCAGCGGCACGCCGCTGTTCCATTTCGCCGTGCCGGCCCAGCGGATTGTCTTGGCGCACAGCCGGCAAATGGCGCTGGTGCTGACCCGGCGCGACACGGTGTGGCGCATCAGCAAGTTGGACTTGGTCAACCGTGCCGCGACCGACTTGGGCGTGCAGGTGCTCGATGTATTCGCCGATCAGTTTGATGGCAGCACCTGGACCCTCGGCCAAGGCCGGCAACTGCGTGTGGTGGACGTGGATCGCGGCTTTGAAACCCTGTGGCACGTCAGCGACTTGCCAGGCTCGGTTCGCGCCCTCAAAAGTGATGAACGCAATGAGTTCCTGTGGCTCCATAACCCGCTGGAAGGCTTTGAGCGCTGGCATTATCGCCTGCCTGAGCGGCGGTTGGCGGGGCGTGAGCCGGCGTCGCCGCAGTCAGAGGAAAGCCACGCGCTGTTCTGTGCACTCGATCAAACCGTTGAGTACCTGATCCGGTACAGCGACGACGAAGAGCCCGTGCTGATCCTGGATGTCGACGGCAACCGCAAGGGGTATCGTCTGACGGGCTGTGATGAAGGGTGCTTCGATAGCGACCCGGTGCGCATCGTCGTCGACGCGGATTGGTTGGTATTCGGCTATATCGCCAGTGACCGCGACACCCGCTGGCACTTTATCCATCGTGGCAGTGACACCGTGTGTGCTGTGCTGCATTGGCCGCGCTACGAGGTGAATATCCGTCGCACCGGCGATGGCTGGTTGTTATTCGATGACCAGGGACGTTTGAGCCACATCACGGTGGAAGACGCCCGCCAGCGCAACCTCAGCCTGCATTGACCGAGTCCGGCATCAACGTGGCGATCAACGCACGAATGGTGCCGGGCAACGCCTCCAGCTCCCGCACCAGGATGCTGCGTTCGCGAATCGCCCACGGCTCATCGAGCTTCACCGCCACCACGTGCATGGTGCGACTGTGGCGCACGGCGGCGGACTCCGGAATGATGCCGATGCCCACACCGGCTTCGACCATCCGGCAGATCGCCTCGAAACTCGACACCTGGATACGCAGCGACAAGTGCTTGCCCAGCCGCTCCACGTGTTCGCGCAAAAAACTCAATAAGGTGCTGCCTTCATGCAGGCCGATATGCTGGTAGGCGAGAGTCTGTTCCAGGGTGACTGACGGTTGCGCTGCCAGCGGGTGGCCGACCGGCACCATCAATACCAAGGTGTCTGTGCTGAAATGCAGCACCTGCAAACCCGCCGCTTCCACGGGGCCGGCGATAATGCCCATGTCGCTGGTGCCATCGAGCACGCCGCGCACGATGTCGCGAGACAGGCGCTCCTGCAGGTCGACGGTGACGCCAGGCCTTTGTGACAGGAACCCCGCCAGCACTTCCGGCAAGAATTCGGTGACCGCCGTGGTGTTGGCGAAGATGCGGATATGCCCGGCCGAATCCACGCCGTATTGGGTGAATTCGCTCTTGAGGTAGTCCACCTGGCGCATGATCAGCCGCGCATGGTGCAGCAAGCGTTCACCGGCCGGGGTGATCTCCACGCCACGGCTGTCACGGTACAGCAGGCGGGTGTCGAGCTGGCCTTCGAGGGCCTTGATCCGTGCACTGGCGGCGGCCGGCGAAAGAAACGCACGCTTGGCGCCCTGGGTCAGGCTGGGGGATTCGGCGATGTGGATAAACAGGCGCAGGTCGGCCAGGTCGAAGTGCATGCAAGACTCCCACAGGGGTATGCGGTGTTTTCAGTGAATTGGCGTTCAGCATAACCGAACGCTGGTTTATTGAAATGCAAATTCTCAGAACGGGCGGGCGCTTGCATGATCCGGGGCAGACACTCACTGCCCGAGGAACTGCACCCGATGAGCGCCACTGACTGGATCGGCCGAAGCGAAACCGCTCACGACCACCTGAGCCATAACCTGCTCAAACGTATCGCCGCTACGTTCGGCGAGGCAGTGCCCGAGGACGGCGCGGACATACCGCCGTTGTGGCAGTGGTGCTTCTTCCAGGACCCGCTGCCGGAAACCGCCCTGGGTAGCGACGGCCACCCGGCGCGTGGCGGGTTCCTGCCGCCGGCCGACAACCGCAACCGCATGTGGGCCGGTGGGCGTATCGAGTTTCTGCACGCGCTGCGTGCCGGGGAGGCGGCGACCCGCGTGTCGACCATTACTCAGGTCGAAGAAAAGAACGGCCGCACCGGTTCGCTGTTGTTTGTCACCGTGCGCCACGACTATGCCCAGGACGGGCGCCTGGCGATCCGCGAAGAACAGGACATCGTCTACCGCGAACCCACGCCGCCCAAGGCCGGCAGCGCAGAGGCGCTGGAGCACGGTGAATGGCACGAAGCGATCGATCCCACGCCGACCCTGCTGTTTCGCTACAGCGCCGTGACCTTCAACGGTCACCGCATTCACTACGACTACCCCTATGTCACCGGCACCGAAGGCTACTCAGGCCTGGTGGTGCATGGGCCTTTGATCGCCACCCTGAGCCTGCGCGCGTTCTGCCGTGCCCACCCCGAAGCCACCTTGCGCCGTTTTGCCTATCGCGGTGTGCGCCCGTTGATTGCGCCGCAGCCGTTTGAAGTGGCGGGCCGCGTGACTGAAACCGGCGTGGCGCAGCTGTGGGCCGGTAACGCTGACGGCCTGGCGCAGCAAGCCCAGGTGCATTTCGAATAATCCAAGTCGAATAATCCAAGTCGAATAATCCAAGAACAACAGGCGGAGAGCCGTTAATGAACCCGAACGACAATGAAGAACTCAATGCCATCCGCGAAGGCGTGCGCGCCTTGTGCGCCGAATTCGATGCCGCCTACTGGCGCAAGATTGACGAGCAAAAGGGCTTCCCCGAAGCCTTCGTCAAAGCGCTGACCGACGCCGGCTGGCTGTCGGCGATGATCCCCGAGGCGTACGGCGGTTCCGGCCTGGGGCTGGCCGAGGCTTCGGTGATCCTCGAAGAAGTGAACCGCTGCGGCGGTAACTCGGGCACCGTGCACGGCCAGATGTACAACATGTTCACTTTGCTGCGCCACGGCAGCGAAGCGCAGAAACGCTTCTACCTGCCCAAGCTCGCCAGCGGCGAATTGCGCCTGCAGTCCATGGGCGTGACCGAGCCCACCACCGGCACCGACACCACCAAGATCAAGACCAGCGCGATCAAGCGCGGCGACAAGTACGTGATCAACGGCCAGAAGGTGTGGATCTCGCGCATCCAGCATTCCGACCTGATGATCCTGCTGGCGCGCACCACGCCGCTGGCTGAAGTGAAGAAAAAGTCCGAGGGCATGTCGATCTTCCTGGTGGACCTGCGCGAGGCCATCGGTCATGGCCTCACCGTGCAGCCCATCGCCAACATGGTCAACCACGAAACCAATGAGCTGTTCTTCGACAACCTCGAGCTGCCGCTGGACAGCCTGATCGGCGAAGAGGGCAAGGGTTTCAAATACATCCTCGATGGCCTCAACGCCGAACGCACGCTGATCGCCGCCGAATGCATCGGCGACGGCCGCTGGTTTATCGAAAAGGCCAGCGCCTATGCCCGCGACCGTGTGGTGTTTGGCCGGCCTATCGGACAGAACCAGGGTGTGCAGTTCCCGATCGCCGAAGCGCATATCGAGATCGAAGCGGCGGACCTGATGCGCTGGCGTGCCTGCGAGGAATACGACAGCGGCAAAAATGCCGGGGCCAGTGCCAACATGGCCAAGTACCTGGCGGCCAAGGCGTCCTGGGAGGCAGCCAATGCGTGCCTGCAGACCCACGGCGGCTTCGGGTTTGCCTGCGAATACGACGTGGAGCGCAAGTTCCGCGAGACGCGCCTGTACCAGGTGGCACCGATCTCCACCAACCTGATCCTGTCCTACGTGGCCGAGCACTTGCTCGAACTGCCGCGCAGTTTCTGAGGGCCTGACCGTGAGCCATACCCAAGCCCTGTGTCGGTTCCTTGCCGAGCTGAATGACACGCACCTGCCGGAAGACGTGCTGGCGCGTACCGAAGACCTGTATCTGGACTGGCTGGCCTCGGCGCTGGCGAGCCAGGGCGCGCACCCAATCCCGTTATTCGAGCGTTATGCGCAGAAAATGGGGCCAAGCAGCGGCCCGGCGCAGGTGATCGTCAACGGCGCCAGCACCAGCGCGTATTTCGCCGCGCTGGTCAACGGCGCTTCCTCCCACCTGGTGGAGCAGGATGACCTGCACAACAGTTCCGTTTTGCACCCGGCGACCGTGGTGTTTCCCGCCGCGTTGGCGGCCGCCCAGGACCTGGGCAAATCCGGCCGCGACTTGCTGCTGGCCTCGGTGGCCGGTTATGAAGCCGGTATCCGTATCGGCGAATTCATGGGCCGTTCCCACTACCGCATCTTTCACACCACGGCCACGGTCGGCACCCTGGCGGCGGCCGTTGCGGTGGGCAAGCTGCTGGATTTCAACCAAGAACAATTCATCAACCTGCTCGGCAGCGCCGGCACGCAGGCTGCCGGGCTGTGGGAGTTCCTGCGCGATGCCGCCGACTCTAAGCAATTGCACACGGCCAAGGCGGCGGCGGACGGTTTGCTCGCCGCGTACCTGACGGCGGAAGGGCTGACCGGTGCGCGCAATATCCTTGAAGGCGACCAGGGCTTGGCGGCGGGGATGTCCAGCGATGCCGAGCCGAGCAAGTTGTCCGCCGACCTGGGCAGTCGCTGGGCGCTGCTGGAAACCTCGTTCAAGTTCCACGCCTCGTGCCGCCATACGCATCCGGCGGCCGATGCGCTGCTGGACCTGATGCAGCGCGAACGCCTCACCGCCGCCGATATCGCCCATGTGGAGACGCGGGTGCATCAAGGCGCCATCGATGTGCTGGGGCGCGTGACCGTGCCGACCAGCGTGCACCAGGCCAAGTTCTCCATGGGCACCGTGCTGGGCTTGATCGCCGTGCATGGCAAGGCCGGGCTCACGGAGTTCCACGAACGGGCGCTGACCGATCCGGCCGTCTCCAGCTTCCGCGACAAGGTCAGTATGACCCTCGACGCCGAAGTCGACAGCGCTTACCCCCAGCGCTGGCTCGGCCGCGTCACCGTCACCACCCTTGACGGCCGCACGCTGCACGGCGCCATCGACGAGCCCAAGGGCGACCCGGGCAACACCCTCAGCCGTCGAGAGCTGGCGGATAAATTCCAGCGCCTCGCCCAATTCAGCGGCGCCCGCACGCCGCTTGAGGCCCATGCCCTGATTGAAAAGGTCTGGGACTTACGCAACGCCGCATCCATGGCCCATTGGCTCTGAGGAACCGTCATGACTCACCAACGACCGCTGGACGGCATCACCGTTGTCAGCCTGGAACACGCGATTGCCGCGCCTTTTTGTACCCGCCAGTTGGCCGACCTGGGCGCCCGTGTCATCAAGATCGAACGCCCCGGCAGCGGCGACTTTGCGCGTGGCTATGACGAGCGCGTGCGCGGCCTGGCCTCGCATTTCGTGTGGACCAATCGCTCCAAGGAAAGCCTGACACTGGACCTCAAGCAAGGCGAGGCGGGCGCTATCCTCGACACCCTGTTGGCCGATGCCGATGTGCTGGTGCAGAACCTGGCGCCGGGTGCGGCGGCGCGCATGGGCTTGTCGTTCGAGGCACTGCAGGCGCGTTTTCCACGCCTGATTGTTTGCGACATTTCCGGCTACGGCGAAGGCGGGCCCTACGAGAAAAAGAAGGCCTACGACCTGCTGATCCAGAGTGAGGGCGGTTTTCTCTCGGTGACCGGCGGCCCCGGCGAAGACCAGATGGCCAAGGCCGGTTGTTCCATCGCCGACATCTCGGCGGGTATGTACGCCTACAGCGGCATCCTCTCGGCACTGCTGCTGCGCGGCAAGACGGGGAAGGGCAGCCGCATCGACGTGAGCATGCTGGAGAGCCTGGTGGAGTGGATGGGCTACCCGATGTACTACGCGTTCGACGGCGCACCCCAGCCGCCGCGGGCCGGGGCCGCGCATTCGACGATCTATCCCTATGGGCCGTTTCCCACCGGCGACGGCGGCACGGTGATGCTCGGGTTGCAGAACGAGCGCGAATGGGCGGCGTTCTGCGACAAGGTGCTGCTCACGCCGACACTGGCGACGGACGAGCGTTTCGCCGCCAACTTCAAGCGCTCGGCCAACCGTGAAGCGCTGCGCCAGATCATCGTTGACAGTTTTGCCCAGCTCGACGCCGAAGCGGTGATCCAGCGCCTGGAAACTGCGCAAATCGCCAGCGCCCGCGTCAACGATATGCAAGGCGTGTGGGACCACCCGCAGCTCAAGGCGCGTGACAGCTGGCGCGAGGTCGACAGCCCGGCCGGCCCGTTGCCGTCGCTGCTGCCTCCGGCGCGCAATGCCGCGTTCACCCCGCGCATGGACGCGGTTCCAGGGTTGGGGCAGCACAGCCAGGGCATCCTGGATCAGCTGGGTTACTCGGCAGAGGCCATCGACGCTCTGCGTGCACGCGGTGTTATTTAAGTTATCTAATAATAAGGAACTCAACAGATGCCAAGGCCCTTGGTTCGTTCGGCGTTGTTTGTGCCCGGTAGCCGACCGGAGCGATTTTCCAAAGCCTTGGCCAGTGGTGCCGATGCGGTGATCGTGGATTTTGAAGACGCGGTGGAAGAACCGCTCAAGCGCCAGGCGCGGGATAACCTCGGGGGGTTCCTGCAGGCGCATCCCGAGGCTCAGGTGTGGGTGCGCATCAATGCGCCGGAGCACGCCGAGCATTTCGAGGATGTGGCGTTCTGCAAAGCCCATCCGAACGTGGCGGGGGTGTTGCTGCCGAAGGTCGAAAGTGCGGCCCAGGTTGCTGTGGTAGCGGCTACCGGCAAAGTCATCTGGCCGATTATCGAAAGCGCACGCGGTTTGCTGGCCGTGGCCGAGATCGCCCATGCGCCGCAGGTGGAGCGCCTGTCGTTCGGTGGGCTGGACCTGGCACTGGACCTGAACCTGAGCAGTAATTCCCCGGCCGCGCAGTTCGCCCTCGACCAGGCGCGGCTGGCGCTGATCGTGCATTCCCGCGCCGCCGGCCTGGTAGCGCCGCTGGACGGCGTGCACCCGGCCATCGATGATCCCGAGGGCCTGCGCCGTTCGATCCGGCATGCCTATGAAATGGGGTTTGCCGGGGCGTTGTGTATCCATCCCAAGCAGGTGCCGGTGATCCATGAAGCGCTGGCGCCGAGCGCCGAGGACCTGGCCTGGGCCCAGCGCGTGGTAGACGCCGGCGCGCATGGGGCAGGGGCCTACCAGATCGACGGGCAGATGGTGGATGCCCCGGTGTTGCTGCGCGCACAACGGTTATTAGCTGCCGAGTAAACCTGTGGCGAGCGAGCTTGCTCGCGTTGGCGTGCGCAGCGCTCCGGTTTTTCCTGGGGCCGCTGCGCAGCCCAACGGGAGCAAGCTCCCTCGCCACAAGGGATCGAACCGGTTTTTGGCGTTCGGCTTGGCCGAACGCAGGTATCTAGAATTCGAAATTCACTACACGCCTGACATCAGGCACCTTGCCTGACAACACAACAATAAGAAGGTGATTTTCCATGCTCAAGCTCTCCCGGGCGCTGCTGTGCGCCGCCACTTTGTTTGCCGCGGGCCTGGCCCAGGCGGCGGACCCGATTGTCATCAAGTTCGCCCACGTGGTTGCCGAAAACACCCCCAAAGGCCAGGGCGCGTTGTTGTTCAAAAAGCTTGCCGAAGAACGCTTGCCGGGCAGAGTCAAGGTCGAGGTGTACCCGAACTCGTCGCTGTTCGGCGATGGCAAGGAAATGGAAGCGCTGCTGCTGGGCGACGTGCAGATGCTGGCCCCGTCCCTGGCCAAGTTCGAGCAATACACCAAGCAAGTGCAGATCTACGACCTGCCGTTCCTGTTCAACGACCTTGCCGCTGTCGACCGTTTCCAGGCCGCCCAGGGCAAGGAGCTGCTGACGTCCATGCAGGACAAGAACATCCTCGGCCTGGCCTATTGGCACAACGGCCTCAAGCAGCTTTCTGCCAACAAAGCACTGCATGAACCCAAGGATGCCCGTGGCCTGAAGTTCCGCGTGCAGGCCTCGAGCGTCTTGGAAGAACAGTTCAAGGCGATCCGCGCCAACCCACGCAAGATGAGCTTTGCCGAGGTGTACCAAGGTCTGCAGACCGGCACCGTCAACGGCACCGAAAACACCTGGTCGAACTATGAAAGCCAGAAGGTCAACGAGGTGCAGAAGTATTTCACCGAGTCCAACCATGGCCTGATCGACTACATGGTGATCACCAACGCCAAGTTCTGGACCGGCCTGCCGCCGGATATCCGTAGCACCCTGGAGCAGATCATGGTCGAGGTCACGGTCGAGGTGAACAAACAGGCTGAGGCGCTGAACCAGTCGGCCAAGCAGAAGATCATCGACGCCAAGACCAGCGAAATCATCGAACTGACCCCCGAGCAACGCCAGCTCTGGCGCGAAGCCATGCGCCCGGTGTGGCAGAAGTTCGAAGGGGAAATTGGGGCTGACCTGATCAAGGCGGCAGACGCGTCCAATCGGTAACCCCCCAATGTGGGAGGGGGCTTGCCCCCGATTGCGGTGTGTCAGCTTGCCCATCTGTCTCTGACCCACCGCTATCGGGGGCAAGCCCCCTCCCACATATCGATATCTCATTTGCTTTCGCGAGGTTTTGCCATGCAAACGCTAAGGCGCGTCTGGGAGCACCTGGAGGAAGGCTTTATCGCTTTCCTGCTGGCCGCCATGACCCTGGTGACATTCGTCTACGTCATGCTCAACAACATCTACACGCTGTTTTTTGCCCTGTCCGACAAATGGGCCTGGAGCAGCCAGTTCTTCGGCGCGCTGGGTGACCACACCATGACCTGGGCCCAGGACATGACCTGGAGCGTAGCGCTGACCAAGGCCATGTTCGGCTGGCTGATTTTCTTTGGCATTTCCTACGGCGTACGCACCGCCGGCCACCTCGGCGTGGACGCACTGGTCAAGCTGACCAAGCGCCCGGTGCAGCGCGTGTTGGGCATGCTCGCCTGCCTGTGCTGCCTGGCCTACGCCGGGTTGTTCATGGTCGCCAGCTACAAGTGGGTGAGTGCGGTCATGGGCGCGCATATCGGCGCCGAAGACCTCGACCAGTACGGCATCGATGTCGGTGACATCGTGGTGATCGTGCCCATTGGTTTCGCCATGGTGTTCATCCGCTACCTGGAAATTTTCTACCGCATCTTTACCCACCGCCAGGTCGGGTTGGGGCTGGCCGACGAGGCCGGTGAGGCCAGCAAATTGGCCGGCAGCCATGAGGAGCGTCACTGATGGCCGTGCTCTGTTTATTCCTGCTGTTATTCGTATTCATGTTCCTGGGTGTACCCATCGCGATTTCCCTGGGCTTGTCCGGCGCGGTGTCTATCCTGATGTTCAGCCAGGACTCGGTCAGTTCCCTGGCGATCAAGCTGTTCGAAACCTCCGACGCCTATACCTTCCTGGCGATTCCGTTCTTCCTGTTGTCGGGTGCGTTCATGACGACTGGCGGCGTGGCGCAGCGCTTGATCGACTTTGCCAACGCCTGCGTCGGCCATATCCGTGGCGGCCTGGCGATTGCGGCGGTGTTGGCGTGCATGCTGTTTGCGGCGCTGTCGGGTTCGTCACCGGCGACGGTGGCGGCGGTGGGTTCGATTGCCGTGGCGGGGATGGTGCGTTCCGGTTACCCGAAGGAATTCGGTGCGGGGATTATCTGTAATGCGGGGACCTTGGGCATCCTGATCCCGCCGTCGATCGTGATGGTGGTGTATTCGGCGGCGACTGAAACCTCGGTGGGCAAGCTGTTTATGGCGGGCGTCATTCCGGGGCTGCTGCTGGGCCTGATGCTGATGATCGCGATCTACATCGTCGCGCGCATCAAGAAGCTGCCGGCGCAGCCGCGAGCGACCTTCCGCGAGTGGCTGACCTGCGCACGGCGTGCTTTCTGGGGCCTGTTGCTGCTGGTGATCATCCTCGGCGGCATCTACAGCGGCATGTTCACCCCGACCGAAGCGGCGGCGGTGGCGGCGGTTTATTCAGCGTTCGTCGCGCTGTTCGTCTACAAGGACATGAAGCTGCGCGACTGCCCCAAGGTGCTGCTGGAATCCGGGCGCCTGGCGATCATGCTGATGTTCATCATCGCCAACGCCATGCTGTTTGCCCATGTGCTGACCACCGAGCAGATCCCGCAGGAAATCACCGCTTGGGTGCTCTCCGAAGGCCTGACGCCGATTGGCTTTTTGATCATGGTCAATGTGGTGTTGTTGATCGCCGGCAGCTTCATGGAGCCTTCGGCCATCGTGCTGATCCTGGCGCCGATCTTCTTCCCGATTGCCATGAAGCTGGGCATTGACCCGATTCACCTGGGTATCGTGATGGTGGTGAATATGGAGATCGGCCTGGTGCACCCGCCGGTGGGGTTGAACCTGTTTGTGACGTCGGCGGTGACGGGGCTGACGCTGGGGCAGACGATCCGTGCGGCGTTGCCGTGGCTGATGATCCTGTTGGTGTTCCTGATCATGGTCACCTACTTGCCGTTTATCTCGTTGGCGTTGCCGCACTGGTTGGGTATGTAAATCCCGCCAATACCGCAATACCTTGTGGGAGCCGGGCTTGCCCGCGATGGCGGTGTGTCAGTTGCCAACTGTGCTGGCTGGCACACCCTCATCGCGGGCAAGCCCGCTCCCACGGGGGGTATGTGCAGTCTTTTTAATGGTCCAGTGCACTCAAGATCGCATGGGCCACCTTCACGCGCTCGGCATTCGGGTAATTCTTGTTGGCCAATATCACCACGCCGATGTCCCTGCTCGGCACATACGCCACGTAGGCACCAAAACCACCGGTTGAGCCGGTTTTGTTGTACAGCACGTTCGCCGGTTGCGCCTGAGCCGGGTTCAGCCACTTCACGTTGTGCGGCTCCATCGCCATCGGTGTGGAGGTGCCATCCATCAGCGCTTGCAGGGTGATCGGGTAGGGGTAGGACTCCCAGCCCAGGCCTTGGGTCATACCGTTGACCGTGTAGTAACCGGTGTGCGTGGTGGCGATGGCCTGTTGCAGCGGTTTCTCCAGGGTTTGCGGGTGCATGTTCACCATGACGTAATGCGCCAGGTCCTGGGTGCTGGTCTTGATGCCATAGGCTTCGCCGTCCAACGCGCCGGGGCCGACGCGTACAGGTTTGTCCTGCTTGTCGTAGCCCTGGGCGTAGGCGTCGGCTTTATCAGCAGGCACGCTGACATAGGTGTTCTTCAGGCCCAACTTGGGCAGCAGGGTTTTCTCCATCGCCGTGTTGAACGGCTGGCCCAGGCTTTGGGCGCTCAGGTAGCCGAACAGGCCAATGCTCGGGTTGGAGTAGAGACGCTGCGCACCGGGCGCGTAGGCGGGTTTCCAGTGCTGGAAATAGCCGATCATGGCGTCGGCGTTGTCGGCGGCGTCCGGAAACTGCAGCGGCAGGCCGCCGGGGGTGTAGGTGGCGAGTTGCAGCAGGCTGATGCGGTCGAAGGCACTGCCCTTGAGGGCTGCAAGGTGCTGGCTGGCCTTGTCCGAGAGCTGGAGCTTGCCGCTGGCCTCGGCATAGCCGCCCAGGGTGGCGGTGAAGGTTTTGCTCACCGAGCCGATCTCGAACAGTGTGTCTTGAGTCACGGGCTGCTGTTTGTCTTTATTGGCGACGCCGTAGTTAAAGTATTGCACCTTGCCTTTGTTGACGACGGCCACCGACAGGCCGGCAATGCCTTGTTGCTGCATCAGGGGCTCAACATGACTGTCCACGACCTTGCGCAAATCGGTCGCCGCCATGCTGGTGCCGGAGACGAAAAATAAGGCCGAAAACAGGAAATTTCGTACGCTGAAGTTCATGATTACTCGCTTCCATGTAAATGATGCGCTGACGATCAGAGCCTGCGCAGGCGTCGCAAATCTAGTGAGGTTCCGTCCCTTCGACAAACGATGATATCTTGCATCTGCCATTAGAAAATCTAGGGTAAAGCATGCTGCGTTCCCATTTGCCCCTCAATGCCCTGCGCGCATTCGAGGCGTCCGCCCGTCACTTGAGCTTTACCCGTGCGGCCATTGAATTGTGCGTCACCCAGGCGGCGGTCAGCCATCAGGTAAAAAGCCTGGAGGCGCAACTTAATGTCACATTATTCAAGCGCCTGCCACGGGGTCTGATGCTGACACGCGAAGGTGAAACCCTGCTGCCGGTGGTGCGTGAATCCTTTGACCGCATCGCCCACACGCTGGGCCAGTTTGAAGGCGGGCACTACCGCGAGGTCCTCACCGTGGGGGCCGTCGGCACGTTTGCGGTAGGGTGGTTGCTGCCACGCCTGGCGGATTTTCAACGCGGCTATCCGTTTATCGACCTGCGCCTTTCCACCCACAACAACCGCGTCGATGTGGCCGCCGAGGGCCTGGATTACGCCATCCGTTTTGGCGCCGGTGCCTGGCATGGCACGGATGCCTGCGAACTGTTGGCTGCACCCTTGACGGTGCTCTGCGTACCGCAACTGGCCGAGCAACTGCACGCACCCGCTGACCTGCTCAAACACACGTTGCTGCGCTCCTACCGCACCGATGAGTGGAGCCTGTGGTTCCAGGCGGCCGGGTTGCCCGCCGACACCCTGGCCCCGCGCAGCATCGTGTTCGACTCGTCATTGGCAATGATGGAGGCAGCCTTGCAAGGCATGGGGGTGGCGTTGGCACCGGCGATGATGTTTGCGCGGCAACTGGAGAGCGATGTCATTCGCCAGCCGTTCGACGTCGATATCACCACCGGCAGCTATTGGCTGACGCGCTTGCAGTCGCGTGCGGAGACCTCGGCGATGCTGGCGTTCAAGGGCTGGTTGCGGGACATGGCGCAGCCGGGCTGAACGCTTTTTTTGAAACATAATGAAACATTTTCCGAGGGCCAGCGCTCTACCGCAACACCTGCACTGAGTGATTCCATGAAAATACCGCGCCCCTCCGCCCGCATGCCTCGCCTGACCCAATTGCGAAACTTGAAGATGGCGCGCTCCGCCCACGCTTACGTACGCGGCAGCACGGTGCAATTTTATGAGTGGCTGCACAGCCAGACTGGCCGCCGCTTGCCCCACGGCCCGGCCATCTGGATCTGCGGCGACTGCCACGCCGGTAACCTGGGGCCTACCGGGGACACCAACGGCCGCATCGATATGCATATCCGCGACCTTGACCAGACGGTGATCGGTAATCCGACCCACGATCTGGTGCGCCTGGCCTTGTCCCTGGCGACCGCTGCACGCGGCTCGGACCTGCCCGGCGTCACCACCGCACGTATGCTCGAAGAAATGATGCTGGGCTACGAACAGGCGTTCAAAGACAAACCCGACCAGGTCCCGCCACGTCCGTCCCAGGTCAAGGCGGGCATGCGCAGCGCGGTGGCGCGCACTTGGAAAAACCTCGCGCGTGAGCGCATCGAAAGCGCCCGGCCGACCATCCCCTTGGGCAAGCATTTCTGGTCGTTATCACGGGCCGAGAAAACCGCATTGCAAACCCTGTGTGCCTCGGATGAAATCCATCAATTGGTCACCTCCCTCAAGGGGCGGCCCAAGGATGCCAGGGTCGAACTGCTGGACTCGGCCTATTGGGTCAAGGGCTGCAGTTCGCTCGGCTTGCTGCGGTATGCCGCCTTGCTCGGCGTGGGCGACAACGATGATCAAGAGTATTGCCTGATTGATATCAAGGAAGCCGTCGGGGCTGCTGCACCCCGTGCGGCGCGGGCGAAGATGCCGAGGGATAACGGTCGTCGCGTGGTGGAGGGTGCACGCCAGCTGTCACCGGGCCTGGGTGAGCGGATGGTGGCCACGCGTTTTCTGGATCACGGGTTTTTTATCCGTGAACTGCTGCCCCAGGACATGAAGCTGGAGCTGGACGAACTGAGCGAGATCGATGCCATGCACGCCGCCGGCTACCTCGCGCGGGTGGTCGGTATCGCCCATGCGCGGCAGATGGATCGCGACACACGCAAGGACTGGATGGCGGTGTTGCAGGAGAACCGCTCCAAGCAGTTGGACGCGCCGTCCTGGCTCTGGACCAGCGTGGTGCAACTGGTGGGTAGCCATGAGCAGGGTTACCTCAACCATTGCCGCCGGTATGCCTTGGAACACTGACCTCGAGAACGCAGTGGATCTAATGGGGGAGCAGGCAAGCCAGCTCCCACAGTTAAGGGGCGTCTAGGCCAAATATTTATGGAACCAGTCGAGCGTTCTTTTCCACGCCAGATTTGCCGCCGCCTCGTCATAACGCGGCGTTGAGTCATTATGGAAACCGTGGTTGGCACCCTTGTAGATATATGCCTCATAGCGGGTGCCTGCCGCCTTCAACGCCTGCTCGTACGCCGGCCAGCCTTCATTGATCCGCGTGTCCAACTCACCGTAGTGCAGCATGATCGGCGCCTTGATCCGTGGCACATCCTTGGCCTCCGGCTGGCGTCCATAAAACGACACCGCCGCACCCAGTTCGGGGTAGGCCACCGCGGCGGCATTGGTCACGCCGCCGCCATAGCAGAAGCCGGTGATCCCGACCTTGCCGGTGCTGCTGTCGTGGTGCATCAGCCATTCAATGGCGGCGAAGAAGTCGTTCATGAGCTTGGTCGGGTCGACTTTCTGTTGGAGTTCCACGCCTTTTTCATCGTTGCCGGGGTAGCCGCCGACCGAGGTCAGGCCGTCGGGCGCCAGGGCGATAAAACCGGCCTTGGCCAAGCGTCGGGCGACGTCTTCGATATAGGGGTTGAGGCCCCGGTTTTCGTGGACCACCACCACTGCCGGCAGCTTGCCCGCCGCTTTGGCCGGGCGCACCAGGTAGCCGCGTACGTTGCCGTTGCCTTTGGGTGAGGGGTAGGTGATGTAGTCGGCGACGATGTCCGGGTCGGTGAATTTCACCTGTTCGGCCAGGGCGTAGTTGGGGCTCAGGGCCGCGAGTAAGGCCGAGGCGGTGAGGCCGCCAAAGGTGAACAGCGCGGCGCGGTCGAGAAATTCGCGGCGGTTGATCTTGCCGTGGGCATAGCCGTCGTAGAGTTCCAGCAGTTCGGGCGCAAAGTCTTTCGCGGTGAGACGAGTCATCGGTGCAATCCTCGATTAGCGGTGGCAGTCAATGTAGACCAGGATCAGCCCTCACGGCCATGGGCGGCGGCGGCCAGTTGGCCGGTGTCGACGCGTACGAAGATCGAATCGCCCACTGCGGTCAGCACGTTATCGGCGTACACCTCGCAGATCACGCGGGTTTTGCGGCCCACATCGCCTTCAGCCCGCGCGCGCAGGGTGAGGGTGACGCCCAGGGGCGTCGGCTTGATGAATGTGATGCCCAGCTTGCCGGTGACGCAGTCGATGCGCGGCAGGCTGCCGGGTTCGCGTTGCTCGGCGCGGTAATGGTAGGCCATGGCGGTCCAGTTGGAATGGCAGTCCACCAGCATGGCAATCAATCCGCCGTAGACCAGGTCGGGCCAGCCGCTGTATTTTGCCTCGGGCAGGTGCTCGGCCACGAGGTGGGTGCCATCCGCGTCCCAGCGGCTCTTGATGTGCAGGCCGTGGGGGTTGCTGCCGCCGCAGCCGTAGCAGATGCCTTCCCGCGCGGTGGTGTCCTGGAGTGAAGGGGCGTGCATGCAGAATCCTTGTTGTGCTTGGGCGACTACTCTGTTTAGCAGGACAGACGCCTGATTGGAATAAATCCCTGGTATGACCTACCAGCTCAGTACCTGTGTCGTTACTTCCAGCGGAGCGTTGCATGAAACGTCGAATGTCCCCGGTCGCTTTACTGGCTTTGATCCTTGCCTATGGCGCCAGCGCCCAGGCGGTGGAGTACAAGGACGTCAACCGCACCGCCAGCCAGATCAGTTTCACTTATAAACAATTGGGGCAGCGGGTGTATGGCACCTTCAGCGAGTTCGAGGGCAGCTTGACCTTCGACACGCAAAAACCTGAAGCCGGGCATGCGTTGCTCAAGATCCAACTCGCGAGCATCGACGCCGGCAGCCCCGACGCGAACGATGAGCTGCAACGTGCGTCCTGGTTCGACACCGCGACGTATCCGGTGGGCGTGTACGAGTCCACGGGTGTTACGGCCCTGGGGGACAACCGCTACACCATCAGCGGCAACCTGACCCTCAAGGGCATCACGCACCCGGTGACGGTCGACGTGGTGCTCAAGGAGCAAGGCGGTATCGGCGTGTTCGACGGTGAGTTCATCCTCAAGCGCGGCGACTTCAAGATTGGCGAGGGCGAATGGGCCGGCAATCGCGTGGTGTCCAATGACATCAACATCAAGTTCAAGATGGTCGCGCCGCAGCGTTAACGCGCGAACCGCTTTGCACCCGCCACGCAGCCGATCACCGCGACCGTCACCAGTACCATGCCCAGGCTGACCGGCTCATGCAGCAGGCCCGCCGCCAGCGCCAAGCCGAAAAACGGTTGCAGCAATTGCAACTGGCCCACGGCGGCGATGCCACCCTGGGCTAGGCCTCGGTACCAGAACACAAAGCCGAGCAACATGCTGAACAACGCCACATAGCCCAGGCTCAGCCAGGCGGGCAGGCTGATGCCGCGGAAACTCGGCGGCGCCAGTACCAGGCTCAAGGGCACCACCACCGGCATCGACACCACCAATGCCCAGCAGATCACCTGCCAGCCGCCCAGGCTGCGCGACAGCTTGGCGCCTTCGGCGTAACCCAGGCCGCAGACCAGCACCGCCAGCAGCATCAGCAGATCGCCGGCCGGTGCGGCGCTCAGCCCCTGGGCGACGGCATACCCCATCACCAGCCCACTGCCCAGGATCGAAAACACCCAGAACACCGGGCGCGGGCGCTCGCCACCGCGCAGCACGGCAAATACAGCGGTCGCCAGGGGCAGCAGGCCGATAAACACGATGGAGTGGGCGGACGTCACGTATTGCAGCGCGAGCGCCGTGAGCAAGGGAAAGCCGATCACTACCCCCAGAGAGACGATCGCCAGGGGCAGCCACTGATGACGTGCGGGGCGTTTTTCCTTGAACAGCCCCAGCAGGAACAGCCCCAGGGCGGCGGCGATGGCCGCGCGGAGCATGGTCAGGAACACCGGGTCAAACTCCATCACGGCCAGGCGTGTGGCGGGCAGGGAACCGCTGAAAATCACCACGCCGATAAAGCCGTTGATCCAGCCTTGCGTGCGGCTGTCCAGGGTGTTGAAGGGGGATGTACGTTCCATGAAGGGTGCCCTGAAGAAAGGAGAGGTTGCGATCAGGCCATCCTAGGGGGCAGCATTAAGACAATCAAAAAATTGTCATGGATACAGTGTCTATGCCTCGCGCCCGCTACAAGTCCCTGGTCGACCGCTTCGCCGCCGATATTCGCAGCGGGATAATGCCGCCCGGCACACGGCTGCCGACGCACCGGCAACTGGCCGCCGATCATGGCCTGGCCCTGGTCACCGCCAGCCGGGTGTACGCCGAGCTGGAAGCCATGGGCCTGGTCAGTGGGGAAACCGGGCGTGGCACGTTCGTGCGCGAGATCGCGTTGCCGCCGGGGCAGGGCAGTGGGCAGATGACGGTGGCGGCGGGGATGCTGGATCTCAACTTCAACTACCCGTCGCTGCCTGGCCAGGCGGACCTGCTGCGCACGGCGTTACGCCAATTGGCGTTATCCGGCGACCTCGAAGCGTTGTTGCGTTACCAGCCTCACGCCGGTCGCCTGCACGAGCGTGCTGCGTTTGCGCGGCATGTGCTCAGCAGGGGGCTCAGCGTGGAGGCCGACCAAGTGCTGCTGGTCAGCGGCGCCCAGCACGGCTTGGCGGTGACGATGATGGCGTTGCTCAAGCCCGGGGATGTGATCGCGGTGGATGCGTTGACCTATTCAGGGTTCAAAGTGTTGGCCGAGACCCTGCACTTGGACGTTGTCGCGATCCCGGTCACGGCGGCCGGCCCGGACTTGGACGCGCTGCACAAGCTGTGTCGCAAGCGCTCGGTGCGTGCCGTGTACAGCATGCCGACGCTGCACAATCCGCTGGGCTGGGTGCTGAGCCTGGACCAGCGCCAGGCGCTGGTGGCGATCGCCCGGCAGCACAACCTGATGATCATCGAGGACGCGGCCTATGCGTTTCTGGTCGAGGACGCGCCGCCGCCCCTGGCCACCCTGGCGCCGGAGCGCACGGTGTATGTGGGCGGGCTTTCGAAAAGCGTCGCGACCGGCCTGCGGGTGGGGTTTGTGGTGGCGCCGCTTGAATGGGTCAAGGGCCTGGAACGCAGCATCATGGCCACCACCTGGAACGTGCCCGGCGTGATGAGTGCTATGGCGGTGGCCTGGATCGAGGACGGCACAGTGGCGCAGTTGGAAGCGCAAAAGCGCCGTGATGCCCAGGCGCGCCAGGCCCTGGCAGCCCAGGTGTTGAAGGGCCTGGCGTACACCCGTCATCCCTGTTCGTATTTCTTGTGGCTGCCCTTGGCGGAAGAGGCCCGCGCCGATCAGGTTGCCATGGCCTTGCAGCGCGAGGGCATTTCCGTGTCAACCGCCGAGCCGTTTTCCGTCTCGGCCCATGTGCCCCACGCACTACGGCTGGCCTTGGGGTCGGTGGACATGGCGGCGTTGCGCGAAGCGTTGCTGACGGTGCGCAAGGTCGTGCAGTGGTGAGCCAGGCGGCTCACCGCTAGCCCTTAGAATTTAAACGCCTGGCGACCGATCAGCAGCCAGTGGCCTTTCTGCTTTTGCCAGATCTGGAAGTTCTCGATTTCGGTGGGCACTTCTTTGCCGCTGTTCACTGCCAGGGCGGAGAAGTGGTTGCGGACCAAGGCGGTATCGCCACTCAAGGTGATGGTCTGTTTCTGCATTTCGAGGGTCTTGAAGCCGCTGCGACCGGTCTCGATATCGGCGATGAATTCCTGCTTGTTCTGGATCTTGCCGCTGGAGTGGCCGTAGGTAAGGTTCTCGGCGGTCAGGCTCTGGAGCTGCTTGAGGTCTTTATGCAGCATCGCTTGGGTCAGGTGGTCGACCGCTTGGGCGACGTCTTTATCGGCGGCGGGGGCTGCGGCCACGTAGCCGCTGAACAGGCACAGAAAACCGATCAGCACTTTGACTTTTTGCATGGGTGTTTCCTTATTGTTGTTGGGGGTGGGACAACACGTTACCGCTTATGTCGTCGTACAACATTGCAATACTCTTGTGCCGTTTGGAAAGTAAAATTTCGGATATTTACACGGTGCTGAGGGTTTGCTCGGGCTCGAGATTTCATTGTTCTTGTACGATGTCTCATCACTGGTTAAAAATGGCGTCCCGTCTAACAATAAAATAACGGAGACACACCATGGATTCTTCCTCTTCGCCTGCCCGGACCGACCACAGTCGCCGCGTTTTCCTGCAACGTTCCCTGGCGGTTTCCGCCTCCGTGGCAGTGCTGGGCAACTTGCCGCGCCTGGCAGATGCCGCTGAGCCATTGAGCCAGCGATACCCAGACCCCTTGGTGAAAGTGCTTGATGACAGTTTCCTGGAATTACGCCTGTTCAATGCCAGTGTCGAGCGACTGGCGACCGGCTTGCGTTGGGCCGAGGGGCCGGTGTGGATCGGCGATGGCCGCTACCTGCTGCTCAGCGATATCCCCAACAACCGCATCGTGCGCTGGGACGAGGTGACCGATAGCCTGTCGGTCTACCGCGAAAACGCCAATTTCTCCAACGGCATGTGCCGTGATCGCCAAGGCCGGCTGCTGGTGTGCGAAGGCTCGACCACCAGCCAGGAGGGCCGGCGCATCACCCGCACCGAGCACAACGGCAGCCTCACCGTGCTGGCGGACAGCTTTGACGGCAAGCCCTTCAATTCGCCCAACGACATCGTGTGCAAACGGGATGGCTTGGTGTGGTTCACGGACCCGCCGTTCCAGACCGGCAACAACTACGAAGGGCACAAGATCACGCCCACCCAGCCCCATGGCGTCTACCGCATCGACGGTGACAGCGGCAAGGTCACGCGGGTGATCGACGACCTCAACGGCCCTAACGGCCTGTGCTTTTCCCCGGATGAGAAACTGCTCTACGTGGTCGAAGGCCGGGCCAAGCCCAACCGGTTGATCTGGGCCATCGACGTGAATGACGACGGTACGCTGGGCGCCCGTCGCAAGCATATCGAAGGCCTGGAGTACGCGGCCTTGGACGGCATCAAGTGCGACGAGAGCGGCAACCTCTGGTGTGGCTGGGGCGGCAACGGCGACCCCAAGGCCGACTTGGAAAAACTCGATGGCGTGCGCGTGTTCAATCCGCAGGGCAAGGCTATCGGGCATATCTCGCTGCCGGAACGCTGCCCCAACCTGTGTTTTGGCGGCCGTGAGGGTAACCGCCTGTTCATGGCCGGCAGCCATTCGATCTATGCAGTGTTCGTCAACACGCGTGGCGCCGATTTCGGCGGCTGACCGCAAAAAAAACCAGGGTGAGCGTCGGTCGAGCGGCGCCCATCTTGGCATTTTGGCGCTATGCTGGGGGCTCCTGAGGCGTCAGAGCGTCAAGCAAATGGACTTCAATTGGCACAGCGACCCCATCACCCGCAACACGCCCGTTACCCCTCACTACAAAAACACGCAGAACGTACGCCGCTTCATGCTTGAGCACTGTGGTCCGGCATTCACGTTCGACCGGCCCTTCATGGCCTGGATTCGCAACGCTGAGCCCAAGACCCTCGGTGACGTGGTGGATAAGTGGCGGCGCCGACACGAGGATTCACGCCCATGACCAGCGACGAAAAATACCAGGCCGCGCAACAACGCCTTGGCTACCTGATGGACGAATTCAAGGTCGGTGGTAACTACACGCCCCTGGTCCGGGACGGCAACCACCTGTACATCAGCGGCCAGATCCCGCGGGTCGGCGATACCATCGTGCTGCCGGGCAAGGTCGGTGAAAACCTGACCCTGGCCCAGGCACAAATCGCCGCCGGCATCAGTGCGTTGCGCTGCCTGGGGTTGCTGAAGCAGGCGCTGGGTTCGCTGGACGCGATCAAGGCGATCCCGCGCATCACCGTGTACGTGCGCAGTGCCGAGGACTTTGATCAGCAAAGTGAGGTGGCCAACGGTGCGTCGGACCTGCTGCACGAGATCCTCGGTGAAGCCGGGGTGCATACGCGTACCTCGGTGGGGGTGATGCAGTTGCCGAAGTCGGCGGCGGTGGAGATCGATATGATCGCGGTGGCGCACGGCTGAGCGACCCATGATTACCCAAGGAATGGCAGTACTGATCAATTACGCCACGTATCTGGCGCCGGGCCTGCTGTTGTTCGGCCTGTGGTTTGCACTCACGCCCAGGTCGCTGACGGCCCTGCGTATCCTGATTCTGCTGGCGGCGTTCGTGCTGATGCGCGATGTAATGACCCCGTTGGGCCTATGGTCGCTGGGCAGCGAAGTGCAGTTGGCGTTCACGGCCAATGCGTTTGTGTTGGCGGCGTTGGGCGGCTTGTCGTTGCTACTGATTGCCGTGCTGATGCGAGTGGCGCCAGACCTGTCGGCGCTGATCTGCTGGTCAAGGGGGCATCGAATCGGCGGCCTTGCGGTCGGCCTTGCCGTCGGATGCTTGATCGGTGTGCCGCTGCGCTTCTACCAGGCAATTGAAGCGTCAGCGATCCCGGGCTACTGGGCATGGCTGCCGGGTATGGTGGTGTTGGCCTATGGTGCCAATGCGTTGGAAGAGGTGCTGTTTCGCGGGTATTTGCAGGGGTATCTGGAACAGCAGGTGGCGCCATTGCGCGCGGCACTGATCAGCGGTGTGGCCTTTGCGGCTTGCCATACATTCCTGGCACTGAGCGTTACTCAGCTGGGCTGGCCGGTGTTGTTGTTTACCCTGATCGAAGGGTTGGCTTGCGCGCTGGTGCGCCTGCGTTACGGTGTGCTGGCGGCGACGCTGGCCCATGGCACGGCGATCCTGCTGATCGCCGTGCCCTTCATCACTTGATGTGAAATACCGACGCAAATGTGTGGGGCTTGCTGTGGTGGGGAGAGGTGCGACGATTTGACTTGTCCCCCGTCAGTATCACCGTAAGCCCAATGGGGCTGCTGCGCAGCCCAGCGCGGGGCAAGCCCGCTCACCACAGCAAGCTTGCTTCCACGGTAAGCCCTCTTGCATAGGGTTGACCGTGTTTAGCCAGCTGCTAACGGCGGCGTACGCGGCGGAATCTGGCGTTTGCTGCCGGTAGCTTCATACGCCGAGGCAAACCGCAGCAACGCCGAATCGTCATAGGCCCGCCCGGCAAACGTCAGCCCCACCGGCATGCCGATATCGGCCATCACGCCCATCGGTACGGTGACGGTCGGTACGCCCAGGTGGCGGATGGCGAGGTTGCCGTTGGCCACCCAGATGCCGTTGCTCCAGGCGATATCGGCGGAGGCTTCGTTCACATCGGCATCCGCCGGGCCTACGTCGGCGACGGTGGGGAACAGCACCGCGTCGAGGCCGAGCGTGTCCATCCAGTCTTCCAGGTCGATCCGCCGGGTTTGCTCCAGGCCACGCAGGCCGTCGGGCAAGGTGCTGATCTCGTTCCACGGGGTGATGCCGCGTTCGGCCATGCGCACGTATTCGTCCATGCCGGCGGCCAGGTCGTCCTCACGGTTGGGCAGGGTGCCCGGGTCGTGGGGGAAGATCTTCGGCCCGTCCACATCCGCCAGGCGGTTGAGCGCGGGGTCGTTGTTGGCGCGTAGGAAATCATCGAAGGCCCAGGCGGACAGTTCCCACAGTTCATCGTGGAGAAATTCCTTGGACACCAGCCCACGGTTAAACACGGTAGGCGCGCCAGGGCGGTCGCCTTCGCAGTTGGACACCAGCGGGAAGTCCACCTCGATGACTTCGGCGCCGGCGGCTTCCAGCGCCTGGCGTGCGTCTTGCCACAGGTCGATCACGCTGGCGCGGGTGTTGATCTTCTGCCCGGTAGGGCCACCGATCCCAGGTTTTTCGCTGGTGCCGGCGTCCGGGTCGGCATTGATGTACATGCGCGGCACGCCAAAGCGCTTGCCGGCGAGGGATTCAGCGGGCACCGCGAGTTCAGCGTAGGACGCAGGGCGCACCGAAGCCACACTCGGAATCGGCACCCACGGCTGCAGGCGCCAGAGGTCGCCACGGGTGTCCGGGTCTTCGGCCACCACCACATCGAGGATTTCCAGCAGGTCGGCCATGGTGCGGGCATAGGGCACCACCACGTCCATGGTCGGTGTGAGCGGCCAGTTGCCGCGCACCGAAATCACGCCACGGGAGGGCGTGTAGGCGCACAGGCCATTGTTGGAGGCCGGGCCGCGTCCGCTCGACCAGGTTTCTTCTGCCAGGCCAAAGGCTGCAAAGCTCGCCGCCGTCGCGGTGCCGGCGCCGTTGGATGAGCCGGAGGCAAACGGTGCGGTCAGGTAGTCGGCGTTATACGGGCTTTCCGCCCGGCCATACACGCCACGCTGCATCCCGCCATTGGCCATCGGCGGCATATTGGTCTTGCCCAGGCAGATGGCGCCACCGGCGCGCAGGCGTTCGATGGTGAACGCATCACGCTGGGCGACCAGGGTGGCAAACGCCGGGCTACCGGATGCCGCGGTCAGGCCCTTGACCAGGTAGCTGTCTTTGGCCGTGTAAGGAATGCCATCCAATGGCCCCCAGGTTTCGCCTTTGGCCCGGCGGGCATCGGACGCCTCGGCTTCTTTCAGCGCATCGGGGTTGCGCACCACCACGGCGTTCAAGGCGGTGGCGGTCTGCGGACCGTCATAGGCATCGATCCGTGCGAGGTAGGCCTGGACCAGTTCAACCGCCGTGGTCTGGCCGGATTCAAGCGCGGCGCGCAATTGGGCAATGGAGACTTCGGTAACGTGCATCACTTTTTTTTCGCCGCCTTCAAGTGGGGGTATGGCGGCAGTCTACGTACAGATATTTCACAAAACCAGCGCCGCATACTCTGCATACGCGCGGCGCATCACTTGCCAAGTGGCCTCGTCAGCGGGAATCAGGTGTTCGATCCGCAGGGAGGTGAGGGTGATGTCCTGGGGCATGCCGAAGGTAGTGAACGTGGACAGAAAGCTCAGTTCACCTTGGGCTGAGCGGACGCGCGTCAGTACCAGCGGTGGCATCTGCGCGGGCAGTTCGGTGTGGGTCGGTGTCGGCAATGTCGTCAGCAACGTGGCCAATTCAGGATTGCCCAGCGCCTCACGGGTGGCACGCTGCCAGGCCAGGGTGCGTATCTCCTCGGCATTGACCAGGTGATCGCCCAGACCGCCCGATTGCAGCAGCGTGGTCAGCAGGTTCAAGCCCAAGGCTGCATCGGGCGGTATGCCCAGCAGTCCAAACAGCACGCCGGTACTGGCATTCGCCGACAGCACTTGCCACTGGCTGTCCAACAGGATAGCCGGGGCGGGATTGTTGGCGTGCAGCACATGGTTGACCGCTTCGCGGATCGCGGCCATGGCGGGCGAGGCGAGCGGGGTGGCGCTGTAGCGCGGCGCATAGCCGGCGGCGAGGAACACACCGTTGCACTGCTCCAGCGGGGTCTCCAGTGCCGTGAGCAGATTATGCAAGGTGCCAGGGCTCGGCTTGGCCCGCCCGGTCTCGATGCAACTGAGGTGGCGCTGGGAAACGCCGGTGATCAAGGCCAGGTCGAGCTGGCTCAGCTTGGCGCGCCTGCGCAGTTGGCGCAGCTGCTCGCCGGCGGTAGAAGGGGTGTCCATGGCGGGATCATGACCTCCGAGGTCATTGCGAGGGCCGAACCTTATCACTAACGTGGGCCTTCATCACTCCAAGGAAGCGACCATGAGAAGACCCTATATCGCCCTGGCGGGCCTGCTGGGATTTTCGCTGTACACCCTGGCGACGATGCTCACGGCTGAGCAGTCGCTGCTGGCCTTTGGACGCGAACTGATGTCGCGGCCGGACACCGCGCAAGTGGTGATCGACCTGTACCTGATGGCGGTGCTGGCGTGCGTGTGGATGTACCGGGATGCGCGGCGGCGCGGGCGGTCGCTGGCGTCGGTGGTGCCGTATTTTTTGCTGACGGCGGTGTTTGTGTCGGTAGGGCCGTTGCTTTATCTGGTGGTGAACGGCGGCCGCGATGAGTGAGCGTTTGCAGGTCTATGCGCTGTGCGTGCTGGTGCTGTGCCTGAAGATGTTTGCAATTTCCTGTTATCAGGGTTTTTTCCGGATACGGGCGCGGGCGTTTATCAATCAGGAGGATGCGGCGTTCTTCAGCTGTGCTGCGCATGCAGGGGAATTGCCGCAGGTGGTGAGGGCGAGTAAGGCGTGGGCGAATGATCTGGAGAATATTCCGTTGTTCTTTGTGCTTGGCGGGTTGTGTGTGGTGCTGGGGACTCCCACTGGGACGACTGCGGCGCTGTTTGGTGGTTTTACCTTGGCGCGCATGGCGCACACGCTGATGTATCTGGGTGGATGGCAACCCTGGCGCACCCTGGCGTATGCGGTTGGGATGGCGTGTCTGTTCGGGCTGGGTGGGTTGGTGATTTGTGGGTTGCTGTGAGCGTTTTACTGGGGGTCAATGTGGGCGCTGGCTTGCGTGCGATGGGTATAGGCATCTATACACGTCTGGGTGTGGCGCTGTGGCGAGGGCGCTGGCCTGGCAGACCAGCGCCATCTAACAGTTAGGCTGCGATCCAAATGTGGGAGGGGGCTTGCTCCCGATAGCGGTGTGTCACCCATCGGGGCCTCGGTATCTACACCACTCTGGGTACGGCGCTGGACCTGTGGCGAGGGAGCTTGCTCCCGTGGCGGCCTGACAGTCGAGCGCCCTCTAACGGTTAGGCTGCGATCCCAATGTGGGAGGGGGCTTGCCCCCGATAGCGGTGTGTCAGTCGATTCATCTGGTGACTGATTCAGCGCCATCGGGGCCTCGGTATCTACACAATTCTGGGTATGGCGCTGGATCTGTGGCGAGGGAGCTTGCTCCCGCCGGCGGCCTTGCAGACGACCAGGATGTTGGATCAGACCGGGTACATATCCGTTATTTAGGTAACGGCTGCTATGGGTTCCGCCCTTACGGCGGCTCACTTTTGAAGAGCGCAAAAGTAAGCAAAACGCTCTTGCCCCAACACTCGGCACCTCGCTCACGCTCGGTGTGCCCGTAATCCGACAGGGATTTGGGGGGCCGCCGCCACGCGCCATCCATGGCGCGGGGCGGCTAAACCGGCATCCCTGCCGGTTTACCCCCCAAATCCCTGTCGAATTACGGCCAGCGTGTTTGACGGGGCGCCTGAGATCAAGATCAAGATCAAGAGCGGCTCGCTTCGCATCGTGGTTACTGTGGTTGCTAAAACGTTGTGTCGATGCTTGTGTTGGCATGGCTGCAACGGTCGTCATCTCATTTGCATTCGCCGCCACCGTCGATTTTGGAAAAAGCAGTTAGCCGTACGGGCCGGTGCCGGTCCGGTCGACCAGGCGGATGCTGTCACGGCCAGCCCGCTTGGATTCATACAGCGTGGTATCGCCTTGTTCAATCAGCGCCGTCAGGCTCGGCGGTGGTTGATCAAACAGGTTGGCGCCGATGCTCAGGGTGACCGGCGCGGGCGTGGCGAAGGTCTGCGCGGCCAGTTGGTGAAACTGGTCGCGCAGGCTGCTGCCCAGCGTGACAATCTGCTCCGTGGAGGCCGGGTTCAACAGGATCACGAACTCATCGCCGCCGAGGCGTGCGGCCAGCGCACCTCGGGGCACCACGCCGCGGATCATTTCACTCAACGCGATCAGCAAGCGGTCGCCGGCGATATGGCCGTGGAGGTCGTTGACCGATTTGAAGTTGTCGATATCGATCAGCAGCAACGCACCCGGTTGCGCCGGCGACACCTGGGCCAGCAGGCGTGGGGCGCGCAGGTCGAGGGCGCGGCGGTTGTACAGAGCGGTGAGGGGGTCGCGGGCAGCGAGGCGGGCGATCTGTTGTTCGCGTCGGTAGCGTTCGGAGCCGGTCATCGACAGGGCAATCAGCATGATTGCCATGGCGCCTTCCACGAGGGAGACCTGGATGATTTCGCCCTTGAACGCGGCAAGGTCGATCAAGGTGCCGGGGATCAGTACCGACAGGGCCTTGGCCACATAGAAGGTGCCATGGATCAGCAGCACATAACGCAATTGCACCGCGCCGATGCTCAACGATTTGCCATGGGGGCGCAGCAAAAAGCTGGCGCGCAAGGTCGGCAGCGCCACCAGCAGCGACTGCACCCCCAGCATGGCTTTGGACCACTGCAGGTCGGCCGGCAGCATCAGCATGCCGAACCAGACCGCCAGCATCAGCAGCCAAAGGCGTGACAGGCGCACCTGGGTGAACCGCGCCACGCCGAGCAAAAACAGAAAGTGCGCGCTCACCAGTAGGCCGTTGGCGAACCAGATGCCGATCATCACAAAGCCATTGATGCGCAGCAGCGCAAGCGTGGACCCGATGCTGATGGTCGCGAAACCGGCGCTCCAGTACAGCAGCGAAGGTTCACGCACACTGCGCCATTCAACGGCCAGGTACAGGGCGGCAGCGGCTGCCAGGGCAACGGTGAGTGCCAAAATCGTAGGAGGGTCGAGCGTCATGTGCTGCCGGGTCTGCCAGGGTTGCGTTGAAAACCGCGATTGTAAGCCTTCGCGAGCGGTTTTCGGAGCCTTACTGGCGAACGGCTATCAGCCCGCGGAGGTCGGTGCACGTAGGTCAGTGCACGCAGGTCAGTACAGAGGCACCGTTGCGCGGAACACCGTACCAGACGCCAGGCTCGACTCGACTTCAATCAACCCTTGGTGGGACGCCACAATTTCAGAAGCGATGAACAAGCCCAACCCGAGGCCTTCCGTGGGGCCGTGTTCAATCACCGCGCGTTGGGAAAAGCGCCCCATGGGGTTGAAGATAAATGGCAAAACGTCCACCGGGATGGGGTTGCCGCGATTGTGCACCGCGAACACCAACGTCTCTGCTGACGCCGACAATTGCACCTTGATCGGTGAACGCGCATCACCGTGTTGCACTGCATTGCTGATGATGTTGGAAAACACTTGCTCCATGCGCGGGCCATCGAAGGCGCCAGTGGCCTGGGTTGTCGCTTCGAACAGGATGTGTGAGTCGGGGTGAAACGCGCGGATTTCGTCGACGATCCGTTCACAGATCGGTGCCAGGTCGACGGCCGTGCGTTTGACCGGAATGCCGGGGCCCATCTGGCAGCGCGTCAAATCCAGCAGGTCGCCAACGATCTGGCTGGCGCGTTGGACACTGGTGTAAATCTGCGTGGCCACGCGGGTATTGCGCTCGCCCAAGGCCGGCGAACGCCTGAGCATGTCGGCGCCCAGCAGAATCGCACCCAGCGGCGTGCGCAGGTCGTGACCGAGAATGCCCAGGAAGACATTGCGCGACGCTTCTACCGCGCGCGAGTAGCTGGCGATGGATTCCGCCAGCGCCTGGTCGATGGCCTCATGAAAGCGGTTCATGTCGTCGACTTGCAGCGCCGTGCCGTGTTTGATCTGGTCAAGCCACTGGCTGAGTACGCTGGTGCGCAACGCACGGTATTCAGACACCATCTGGTCGATGGAGAACCCCGCCATCAAGCGGGTTACCGCATGCGTTTCAGCGGGGCTCTCGGTGTCATTCTGCGGTGCCAGCCCCTGAGCCTTTTCGGTTTGTTCCTGCACCGTCTGGCTGGTGCGCAGGTCGAGTACGATGGCGTGCAGCATCTGTTCGGCGTGATCACGCAGGCCTGCACGGTCGAGGTCGGCGCCTGGGGTCTGGATGGTGCGTGCAAAGTCTTCCCAGGCCTGAAGAATCGGTTCGAGGTTTGCAAGAATGAAGTCTGGCAGGCGCATGCGGGGGTTCCTTGGAGGGGCGGCGAGCAGAAATGCGCGGGAAGCTGCCAAACAAGGATTTAAGCACGGATTGGCTTGCGGCATGCTGCGCAGGCGTCCCTGCCTGCGTCAGTCATGCGGATAAGTGCGGTCAAATGCCTTTGGTAGACGGCAGCAAGACGGTCAGGATGCCCACCAGTGGCAGGAACGAGCACAGTTTGTAGACGTACTCGATACCGTGTGTGTCAGCGAGCAAACCGAGCAGCGCCGCGCCAATCCCGCTGAAACCGAACATCAGGCCGAAAAAGATCCCGGCGATCATGCCCACATTGCCCGGCACCAGTTCCTGGGCAAAGACCACGATGGCCGAGAAGGCCGAGGCGATGATAAACCCGATCACGACGCTCAATACCGCCGTCCAGAACAGGTCGACGTAGGGCAGCGCCAGGGTGAACGGCGCTGCACCAAGGATGGAGAACCAGATGACTTTCTTACGGCCGATCTTGTCGCCGATGGGGCCGCCCGCGAAGGTGCCGACCGCCACTGCGCCCAGGAACAGGAACAGGTACATCTGGGAGCTGGAGACCGACAGCTGGAATTTTTCGATCAGGTAGAACGTGAAGTAGCTGGTCAGGCTGGTCATGTACCAGTACTTGGAAAACACCAGCACGGCCAGTACGACCAGGGCGAAGGTCACGCGGCCTTTGGACAAACCATGGGTGGCTTTGCCGCCTTGCTTGAGCTTGAACAGGTTGAGGTGGTTGCGGTACCAGCGGCTCAAGCCGTACAGCACCAGGATCGCGAACACGGCAAACAGCCCGAACCAGGCGATATGGCCTTGGCCGTAGGGAATGATGATCGCCGCCGCCAGCAACGGGCCCAGCGCGCTGCCGGTGTTGCCGCCGACCTGGAAGGTCGATTGGGCCAGGCCGTAGCGACCGCCGGAGGCCAGGCGCGCGACACGCGAAGTTTCCGGGTGGAAGGTCGACGAGCCGACGCCGACCAGGCCGGCCGCCAGCAGGATCGCCGGGAAGTTGCCGACAAACGCCAGCATCAGGATGCCGATCAAGGTGCACACCATGCCCGCCGGCAGCAGCCACGGTTTGGGGTGGCGGTCGGTGTGGTAGCCGATCCAGGGTTGCAGCAGCGAGGCGGTGAGCTGGAAGGTCAGGGTGATCAGGCCCACTTGGGTGAACGACAGCCCGTAGTTGGCCTTGAGCATCGGGTAGATCGACGGCAGCACGGCCTGGATCAGGTCATTGATCAAATGCGCCAAGGCGCAGGCGCCGAGGATACGCATGACCAAGGGGCTGGCTTGGGGTGCAGTGGTTGCAGCGGCGGGTGACGCGGTGAGGGTCGACATGCAGGCATTCCATACAAGGCAGCTAATCAGAGGCGGCGACTTCTTAAGGTCACCATCCATTACAAAATGATTCGGCGTTTATGCTAGATTCGTCATGAATGCCTGTCTCGCGTAATTCGGGCGGCAACCATCGCAAAAAGGGCGAAATGATCAAACCACTGAATGAATTTCTCCAGGAAATCAACGAAGGCGCCTGGGCGGTCATCAGTTCCGCCACGGATTACCCGGAAAATTGGGTGATCCCCGACCACAGCCACGAAAAACATCAACTGCTCTACGCCATCGAAGGGGTGATGGTGGTGTACTCGGCGCTGAACCAGTGGACGGTACCGCCCAATCGCGGGATCTGGATGCCCAGCGGGCAGGTGCATTCGTTGCGCTGTGTCGGCACCCTGAAAATGCGCAGCGTGTTTGTGCGCCCGGACCGGTTCCCGAACATGCCCGGCGAGCCGAAGACGGTCAGCATCTCGCCGCTGCTGAGCGAGCTGATCAGGGCGTCGGTGAGTTTGAAACCGCCGTACGCCGAGGACTCGCGGGAGGCGCGGATCATGCACCTGATCCTCGACGAACTCGCCATCCTGCCGGCGCTGCCACTGGCGTTGCCCCAGCCCGCCGACCCGCGTATCAAGCAGATCTGCCTTGCGTTACAGGACGATCCGGGGGACGCCTCCACCGTGGCGGATTGGAGCGCGCGCCTGAACCTGGACCAGACCACCATCCAGCGCCTGTTCCGCAAGGCAACCGGCATGACCTTCGGCCAGTGGCGTCAGCAGGCGCGGCTGCTGCTGGCGCTGGAGCGCATTGCGGTGGGCGAGAAGGTGATCGATATCGCCCTGGAACTGGGCTATGAAAGCCCGAGCGCGTTTACCAGCATGTTCAAGAAACAGTTTGGCAAGACGCCGAGCCAGTTTTTCCGGTAATCACTGCACGGTGCCGGCGTGCACGTCGAGCAAGCTGTTGAGCGCCTCGATATCCAATGGCCGACTGAGGAAATAGCCTTGGCCCTCTTCACAGGCCACGGCCTTGAGCAGCGCCAGATGCTCGGCGGTTTCAATGCCTTCGGCCGTGACTGTTAGTGCCAGGGCGCGGCCCAGCCCGACAATCGCCTGGATAATTGCCTTGTCATCGTCACTTTCCTCCAGTCGGGTGAGGAAGCTGCGGTCTATTTTCAAACCATCGAACGGGAAGGCGCGCAGATAGCTCAGGGACGAGTAGCCGGTGCCGAAGTCATCCATGGCAATGCGTACGCCCAATTGCTTGAGTGTGCACATTACCTCAAGCGCCCCGGTGGCATCTTCAAGCATGACGCTTTCGGTGATTTCCAGTTCTACGCGCGCGGGATCAATGCCTGAGCTATTCAGCGCTTGCCGCGTACGCTCCACCAGGTTGCCACGCTTGAACTCCGTGGGTGACAGGTTGACGGACACAAAAAGAGGCTCCGGCCACTGCGCGGCACACACGCAAGCGGTCTCCAGTACCCAATCGCTCAGCGCCAGGATCAACCCGGACTCTTCGGCAATCGGAATAAAAGTGTCCGGCGCGATCAGGCCGCGTACCGGGTGCTGCCAGCGCACCAGCGCTTCGGCGCCGACCATTTGCCCGTCGGCGATGCGATAGCGGGGTTGGAAGTGCAGGCGCAGTTCCGCATGTTTGATCGCATACCGAAGGTCGCTTTCCAGACGCCGACGTTCGATGATCCGCGCATTCATGTCGCCGGAATAGAACCGCCAGGTATTGCGCCCGGCGGCCTTCGCCTCGTACAGCGCAATGTCGGCGTAACGCAGCAGTTCCGCGGCTTCGCGGGCATCGTTGGGCGCGATGGCAATCCCGATACTGGCGCTGATGAACACCTCTTGCTCGTCAATTCTGATCGTGCGTTCGATGGATTCGATCAACCGCTTACACAGGGTTTCGACTTCGTCCTGAGTGCCTGCATCGGTCAGGATCAGCACAAATTCATCGCCGCCGACACGAGCGACCAGATCACCATGGCGCACGCAGTCCGCCAGGCGCGCAGACACTTCGTTGAGCACCCGGTCACCGGCCGCGTGCCCGAGCAGGTCATTGACCGGCTTGAACCGATCCAGGTCCAGGCTGAGCATCACCAGGGGCTGTTCGGTGGAGGGCAGGGCTTTGAGTTTGCCGTCGAGGAACGCTTGCAGGCGGGTGCGGTTGGGCAGCCCGGTCAGGGCGTCATGCTGGGACAAGAACTCGATGCGCCGACGGGCTTCGACTTCTTCCGTCACGTCGGTGGCCGTCCCGCGAAACCCGCCGCACGGCATCTCTCGCGCCGACAGCCGAGTGGTGCGTTCCTGTCCTGCTGCATCGACGTAGCGACACTGCACGCTGATATCCGGGCGTCGTCCGGGTGCGCTGAGCCACTGGGAAAGCAGGCCCGACTCGGTCTCCAGCAAGTCGTTCATCGTCGCCCCGATCCACGCATAGCGGGTCAACCCGGTGACGCCTTCGAAGCGTTCCGACAGGTAAGTGAAGCGCCAACCGGCGTCGATTTCCCACACCCAGTCGGAGCTGGCCTCCACCACATCGCGAAAGCGTGCTTCGCTGGTGGCCAGGGCATTCTGGCTGTTCTGCAGCGACGAATGGCTCGCATCCAGGGCGAGCGCGGCGGCGGTGGTGCGGCGCGAAATGGCCCAGGTCATCAGGCACACCAGCAACGCGGCCAGGCCCAGCAGCGGCAGACCGACCCCCATAAGCCGCAAACCGGGCCGGGCCGGCTCCCAGTGCAGGCTGCCGGCGGTACCGTTGTCGCCGAGGGGAAAGAGCAACGTTTTGCCGATTTCATCGGGGCTGGCAATGTGCAGTTTGTTCACGCCGAACTCATCGCCGATCACGGCCAGTTTGGCGCTGTTGAGGATGTCGATGAAGATCAGCACCGAGGCCGGCCGGCCATCGGCCCGCACCGTGGGGTCGGTGCCGGGAGTGATGGCGGCGGCCGCCACCAGCGCGGGGCTGCCGTGCACGTTGATAAAGGTGGTGATCGGTGTTTCGCTGTCGGCACCCGCACGGGCCTGGTCGAGAATCCCGGCAATGGGCTGGCCCAGCCATTGCGTGAGGTCGATATCCAGCAGCTTGCCGTCGACGACCGCGTACACCGTGCGATCGGCGTCGTTGACCACAAACAGGCCTTGAAAACCGAAATCATCAAACAACGTGGCGCCGAGATTGCCCCGCATGTAAGCCCAGTCATTGTCGACTTTAACGTGCAAGTGCTTGTAGGCATCGCTCCAAAAGGCGTAGTCCTTGACGGTCACCCGTAAGGTTTTCTCCAGCGATTGCACGGCTTTACGGGTATAGAAGGCGCTTTCAACCTGCTCGGAACGGTCCAGTTCGTGGGCGAGGTAAACCAGCGAGTAGGCCGCGGCAGCAAATACCACGGCCAACAAGCCCATGAACCGGAACAGCGAGGTGCGCGCCAGTGAAAGGCTGGTGCGGTCGGAAAGCGAGCGGACGATAGGAGCGAGAGAGTTCGGCATTGTTTCCCGCAGAGCGTCGCTGCAAGTCAGGGGTATGACGTGTTATCGGCGGCCGTGGCAAAACGTTGAGAGCGTTGCAGCGGATCAGGGCTCACGCTGGAGCGCGTTGCGTCCCCTGGCTTTGGGCTTCACCGGCAGGCTATGCACCTACAACATCGCCAAGGAAGCCGTACGCGCACTCACACGCTCGGCGGCGCGAGAATGGGGAGTGGACAACATCACGGTCAACAACCTGTTGCCGGTGGCCGACACCTGGGGCGATGCGTATGACGCCCCGGCGCTGACCAATGTGCTGGGGCGTTACGGCTCGCCTGAAGATGACATTGCGCCGGTGGTGCTGTTCCTGGCCAGCCAGGACGCGCAATTCATTACCGGCTACAGCCTCACACCGGATGGCGGGCAAATCATCGACAGTGCGCGGTAACCGCTGGCGCGAGCCGCGAGCCACGCCAACACGGCTGCCGCACCCAGCACCGCCGCACTCAACTGGAAGGTAGCCTGGTAACCGCTCCAGTCAAACACGAGGCCGCCAACGATAGCGCCCGATGCTATCGCCAGCTGGATGATCGCGACCATCAAGCCACCCCCTGCCTCGGCATCGTCGGGCAGGGTTGTCGACAGCCAGGTCCACCAGCCCACCGGCGCGGCGGTGGCGACCAGGCCCCAGAGCCCCAGCAACAACGTGGTCATCACCATGGAGCTGCCGACCTTGACCAGCGCCAGCGCAATCCCCGCCATCACCAAAGGGATGATGATCAATGTCAGGAACACGCTCTTTTTCAGCAAACGCTCGATCAGGAGCGTCCCCACCAGTCCGGCCAGGCCCAGCACCAACAATATGAGCGACAACCGGGAAACACTGACCTGGGTGACAGCCTCCAGAAACGGTCGCAGGTAAGTGAACAGCATGAACTGGCCCATGAAAAACACGCTGACCGCCAGCATGCCCAAGGCCACCGGCTTGCGCTTCATCAAGCCCAACAGGCGGCCGTTTTTTGCCGCCCCCTGCGCTTTGATCGACGGCAGACTGAGCATCAGCCAGGCCGCCGCCAGCACTGCAACGGGGACGACGCAAAAGAACGCCCCGCGCCAGCCGATCAAGCCGCCGACGAAGCTGCCCAACGGTGCCGCGATCACCGTTGCCAGTGCGTTGCCGCCATTGACGATAGCCAATGCCCGCGGCACCTGGGCTGCGGGCACCAGGCGCATGGCGGTGGCGGCCGACAGTGACCAGAAGCCGCCGATGGCCACGCCGATCAACGCGCGGCCCAGCATGAACACGGAGTAATTGGGTGCGAATGCCACCACCGTGCCAGAAATGATCATCAGCAGGGTCAAGGACAGCAGCAAGCGCTTGCGTTCAACCCGCGCCGCCACGGCCGCAATTACCAGGCTGGTGAGCAAGGCAAACAGCCCTGATACCGAAATGCCCTGTCCGGCCTGGCCCTCGGTGATATGCAGGTCGGTCGCCAGCGGCGTCAACAGGCTCACGGGCAGGAACTCGGAGGCCACCAGGGCAAATGCCGCCAGTGACATTGCGAGTACGGCGCCCCAGTTTTTTGGCTCGGCGGTCGTCACTTCAGGTACTTCCTGAAAAAGCCGGCGAGCGTGTCGAACGGGATCAGGTCGACCCGGTCGTACAAGTCCACATGCCCGGCGTCGGGGATGATCACCAGTTCCTTGGGCTCGGCAGCACGCTGGTAGGCGTCCTCGCTGAATTCGCGGGAGTGCGCATTGGCGCCGGCAATCAGCAAGAGCGGACGCGGAGAAAGGGTCTCGATGTCATTGAACGGGTAGAAGTTCATGAACTTCACGTTGCTGCTCAGCGTCGGCCGGGTGGTGGTGTGTGGCGAGGCGCCGGTGGGGGTGAACTCACCGCGCGATGTGCGATAGAAATCGTAGAACTCATCGCCAACCGCATCGCCGGTCAGGGCGTTCGGTGTGCCGCCGGTGTAGACGGTGTCGCCCCCCTGGAATTCCACATAGCGCTGGTTGGCCGCTTGCAGCAGTACCTGTCGGCGTTGCGCCAAGGTCACGCCATGTTTGAGGCCATTGCGAGTCGCGGCGCCCATGTCGTACATGCTGACCGTGGCGATGGCCTTGAGGCGTGGGTCGATCTTCGCGGCAGCGATGGCGAAGCTGCCACTGCCGCAGATACCGATCACGCCAATGCGCTCGCGGTCGACGATTGGCTGGGTACCGAGGTAATCCACGGCGGCGCTGAAGGCTTCGCTGTAGAGCTCGGGCAACACCGCATTGCGTGGTGTGCCGGCACTTTCTCCCCAGAATGGGAGATCCAGGGATAACGTTACAAAACCCCGTTCTGCCATTTTGGTCGCATAGAGGTTCGCGCTCTGTTCTTTGACGGCACCCATCGGGTGGCCAACGATAATCGCAGCATTTCTGGAGGTGGGGGCAAGGTCCTTGGGCACAAACAGGTTGCCCGCGACCGCCATGCCGTATTGATTGTTGAAGGTGACCTTTTCGACATTGATCTTGTCGCTTGTGTAGAAGTTGTTGGCACCGTTGGACATATCGGCTCCCAGTGAAGAGGTGCAGGTCACCAGCAAACCCAGGGTGAGCAGGAGGTTTTTCATCGGATGATCCTTGAGGGGTTGGGTGCGCACATTTTCCCGGGGGCGGTCAGGGTTCTGTAGTGCGTTTGAATGGATTACTTGCCTGATCCTCTGAGTTCTGCGGTTTGCCGGGACGCCACGGACCGCTCGGGGTAAAGTCCGATGACGAGAGAAAAAGAGCCTGTCATGACTATCAATGAAACGCCCCTGGACGCGCTGATCCAGGCTATTGGATCGCGGGTGCAGGCACCGGGCGACTACCCCATGCCGATTCCTGGTCTTGGCTTCTACCGACGTGAACGGCCCGCAAGCCCCGTGGTGTGCATGGTCGAGCCGTGCATCGTGCTGGTTGCCCAAGGTGCAAAACAGCTGTGGGCGGGGGGTGAGGGTTATCCATACGATACTTCGCGCTTCCTGGTGACCTCACTGGACATTCCCGCCAATTCCGAAGTGCTGGTGGCCAGCCCCGAAAGACCTTGCCTTGGGCTCACCTTCAAGTTGGATTTGCGCATATTGGCCGAGCTGATCGCTCAGAGTGAGCTGCCGCCGGCGCGGGAGCGGGCGGTGCTGAAGGGGGTGGGCATCGGTACGGTGACCCAGGGCATGCTGGCGTCTTTCGCGCGTCTGGTGGCGCTGCTGGATGAACCCGAAGCAATTGCGGTGCTGGCACCGTTGATCCAGCGCGAGATTCACTATCGTCTACTGAAAAGCGACCAGGCGAGCCGATTGCGTCAGATCTGTTCCGTCGACGGGCAGGGCTATCGGATTGCCAAAGCGATTGATTGGCTGAAGCTCAATTACGACGCGGCATTGCGCGTCGATGAATTGGCGGCGCGCGTGCAAATGAGTGCGGCAACCTTTCATCATCACTTTCGCCAGCTGACGGCGATGAGCCCGTTGCAGTATCAGAAGTGGCTGCGCCTGAATGAGGCGCGGCGCTTGATGTTGAACGAGCACCAGGACGTGTCCAGTGCCGCGTTCAAAGTGGGCTATGAAAGCCCGTCACAGTTCAGCCGCGAGTACAGCCGCTTGTTCGGCATGCCGCCTAAGCGCGATGTGGCGGCACTGCGTGGCAAAGCGACTGTCAGTGATCAGCCGCCGTCAGGTTAGCGTAGAAAATACAACCGATCAGCCGCGCGAACAGGCTGAGGGTTTCCGGCAGGTTGGGGTCTTCAAACAGCGTCGCCCTGGAATCCAGCGCGCACAGCGCACCGAACAGGCGGCCGTCAGGCAGGAAGATCGGCGCACCGGCGTAGCTTTCGATGGCGAATTGCTTGACCACCGGGCGCGTGGCAAAACGGCCGCTCTGGCTGATCTGCGGGATGAACAGCGTCTGAGGGTTGATAAAGAACTCACTGCACAGCGTGGTTTCGAGGTCGAGCACGTCGTCGACCTGGATGCCCATTTCGGCGGTGTCGTGCACGGAGCAGACCACCCATTCCTGGTCGGTGAATTTGGCGAGGCCGGCAAAGCGCATGCCGGTCAGGCGGGTGACCAGTTGCAGGATGCTGGTGCTGGCTTCTATTTCGGCGATGGCAGCGCGCTCATCGGCGCTGAGCAGGGACTGTGCTGAGGTGACGCTAGGAATCATAGGTGAACACTCCAATTGCGTGGTGGTCCTGGCCCACCACGCACGTTGAGGGCTTAGTTAATCCGTGGATGCTGCTGCACAAGGTTGTTGCGCTTGGCTTCCAATTCGGCGATCTCGGCATCGATGTCTTCGATCTTCTGCTCGATATTGTCGTGATGTTCCTGCAGCAGCTCCTTGGCTTCTTCCATGTCCGAAGCGGCCGGCGCTGCGCCGCGCAACGGCTTGTTGGCGGTTTCTTTCATGGTCAGGCCGGTGACCAGGCCAACGACCGCAAACACCATCAGGTAGTAGGCGGGCATGTACAGGTCGTTGGTGCTTTCCACCAGCCAGGCCACGGCAGTCGGGGTGACGCCTGCGATCAACACCGACACGTTGAACGCACTGGCCAATGCACTGTAGCGCAGGTGCGTGGGGAACATCGCCGGGAGTGTCGAGGCCATCACCCCGATAAAGAAGTTGAGGATCACCGCCAGGATCAGCAAACCGGCGAAGATCAGCCCGATCTTGCCGCTGGTGATCAGCATAAAGGCAGGGATAGACAGGAACAGCAGGCCGATGCTGCCGGCGATGATGAACGGCTTGCGACCGATCTTATCGCTGACAAAACCGATGAACGGCTGCACGAACAGCATCCCGACCATGATCGCGATGATGATCAGCACGCCGCTGTTTTCTTTGTAATGCAGGTTATGCGACAGGTAGCTCGGCATGTAGGTGAGCAGCATGTAGTACGTCACGTTGGTGGCCGCGACGATGCCGATGCAGGTCAGCAGGCTGCGCCAGTGCTGGGTCGCGACTTCCTTGAACGACACTTTGGGACCGTGGGTCAGGCCTTCGCGGTCGCCTTGCTCGAGTTTGTCCATGTGCTGTTGGAACGCCGGGGTTTCTTCCAGCGCGTGACGCAGGTACAGGCCGATGATGCCCAGGGGCAGGGCGAGGAAGAACGGCAGGCGCCAGCCCCACGCTTCGAACTCGGCTTCACCCAACACGGTGGAAATCAGTACAACCACACCGGCGCCGAGCACGAAACCGGCGATGGAGCCGAAGTCCAGCCAGCTGCCCAGGAAACCGCGCTTGCGGTCCGGGGCGTATTCGGCGACGAAGATCGACGCGCCGGTGTATTCACCGCCGACCGAGAAGCCCTGGGCCATTTTGCACAGCAATAGCAGGATCGGCGCCCAGATGCCGATGGAGGCATAGCCGGGAATCAAGCCAATGGCAAAGGTGCTCAGGGACATGATCACAATGGTGGCGGCGAGTACTTTTTGCCGCCCGTATTTATCGCCCAGTGCGCCGAAGAACAGACCGCCCAGCGGGCGAATCAGGAAGGGCACCGAAAAGGTACCCAATGCAGCGATCATTTGTACGCTGGGCGAGGCGTCCGGGAAGAACACCTTGCCGAGCACATAGGCGACAAACCCGTAGACGCCGAAGTCGAACCATTCCATGGCGTTACCCAAGGCGGCAGCGGTGATTGCCTTGCGCACCTTGGCGTCGTCAACGATGGTGATGTCTTTCAAACCGATGGGTTTGACGCTTTTCTTACGTAATTTCATGCGGGGGCACTCTAAAGCAGAACAGGGGAGGTGCCATCGCAGCGATGGCACCGCTCTGTCAGTTCAGATACAAGCGGACATGAAATAATTCACCCGTATTTGCGTTTTTTTGCAGATGCATTGAACTTTGTGAATTTTCCAGAGAGTTATCCGAATGCTCGCCAGCCCCGCGCGTCTCACCTACCGTCAGCCACTCCCCAGCGACCTGCAGCCATTGTTCGCGATCTTCGGCGACCCTCGGACCCACCTGTTCAACCCCGCCGGCCCCCTGACGTGCCTGGCCGATGCGCAACGCCTGCTCGACGGCTGGCTCGAGCAGTGGGCCAGCGAGGGCTATGGCTGGTGGGCGATTGCGCGCCACGCAGCACCCGAGCACATCATCGGCTTTGGCGGTATCGCGCCTCTCAATTACCTGACGCAAAGGCGCATCAACCTGGGTTACCGCTTTGCCGAGCAAGCCTGGGGCCAGGGCTATGCCACCGAAGTGGGGCGCGATGCCCTGAAGTTGGCATTTGAAACCCTGGCGTTACCCGAGGTATTTGGCCTGGTCCGGCCCGACCATGCGGCGTCGATCCGCGTGCTGGAGAAGCTTGGCATGCAGCCTTTCGGCGTGCTCGATGATGTACCCGGCAAGCCACCCAGCCGGGTATTCAGGATTTGTCATCCTACAACCGCTCAAAGCTGACACTTTTCACAGCCGCGCAAGACCTCATATAACCCTAATCTTTCAGATTGACAGGGGATAGGGACCTCGATATAAAAGCCACAGTTGTACGACGACATATGACGTTACATATGTCCTACCTAACAAAAATAAAAAGTGATGCCATGAACTTGATCGAGCCCATCCATGCTCATCGCGTTGGCCAAGCAGTAGGTAACTACCGCTGGACCATCTGCGCGATGCTGTTTTTCGCGACCACCGTCAACTACCTCGACCGCCAGGTGCTCAGCTTGCTGGCGCCGCAACTGTCGACGCAATTTGGCTGGAGCAACACCGATTACGCCAACATTGCCGCAGTGTTCCAGTTTGTCTACGCGATCTCCATGCTGTTCGCCGGGCGTTTTGTCGACAAGATCGGCACCAAGGCGGCCTACGTGGTGGCGATCGGCATCTGGTCCACAGGCGCCATCATGCATGCGTTCTCGGTACCGATGGGCGAGGGCATCGCGGCGATCAGCGGTGCAATCGGCCTGGCGGTGATTCCGGTGTCGATTGCCGGCTTTATGCTCTCCCGCGCCGTGCTGGCGATTGGCGAAGCGGGCAACTTCCCGATTGCGATCAAGGCCACCGCTGAATATTTCCCCAAGAAAGAACGCTCCCTGGCCACGGGTATCTTCAACTCCGGTGCCAACGTTGGGGCGATCCTGGCGCCGATCTGCGTGCCGTTGATTGCCGGGTTATGGGGCTGGGAAGCGGCCTTCATCGTGATCGGCGGCCTGGGCTTTGTATGGGTGGCGGTGTGGGTCGCGCTGTACAAGAAGCCGGATGAGCAAAAACGCCTGTCGGCCGCCGAGCTGGCGTATATCCGCAGCGACCAGACCGTGCAGCCGTTCACCCCGGCAACTGCGGGCGTGGCAGAGAAAAAAGTCTCGTGGTTCAAGTTGCTCACCTACCGCCAGACCTGGGCCTTCGCCTTCGGCAAGTTCATGACCGACGGCGTGTGGTGGTTCTTCCTGTTCTGGCTGCCCACCTACTTGTCGGCGCAATACGGCATGAAAGGTCCCGACATCGTGCTGCCCCTGGCGGTGCTGTACAGCATGACCATGGTCGGTAGCATCGGCGGCGGCTGGTTCCCGAGCTACTTCATGGCCCGTGGCGATGCGCCGTATGACGGCCGCATGAAAGCCATGCTGGTGATCGCCCTGTTTCCGTTGGTGGTGCTGTTGGCGCAACCCCTGGGCTACATCAGCTTCTGGGTGCCGGTATTGTTGATCGGCGTGGGCGCGTCGGCGCACCAGGCGTGGTCGTGCAACATCTTTACCACCGTCTCCGATATGTTCCCGCAGAAGACCGTGGCCTCGGTGGTCGGCATCGGCGGCATGGCCGGCGGTTTGGGCGGGGTGGTGATGACCAAGATTGGTGGCTGGGTGTTCGACTACTACAAGTCAGTCAACGATATCCACACCGGCTACATGATTATGTTCGCGATCTGTGCGCTGGCCTACCTGGTGGCCTGGAGCGTGATGAAGACGCTGGTGCCGCGCCACAAGGAAATCACCGACCTGTAAGGCTTGACGTCCCGCGCGGCAATCGCGCGGGACCGTTTCACAGCGCGCGGGCCCAGGTCTGGCTGACCAGGGATTTACCGAAGCTGACCATCGGTTCCTCCTCCACCAACTCAAACCCGGCTTTCTGATAGAGCTTGCGCGCATCGGTCAGGATGTCCACGGTCCACAGCAGCATGCGGGTGTAGCCCACCTGGCGGGCAAAACGCACGCACTCGTCCACCAAACGCTGGCCGATGCCCATGCCCCGCGCGCTGGCATCCACGTAGAGCATGCGCAACTTGGCTGTGGTGTCGTCATGGCGGATCACAAACACCGACCCCACCACGTCACCGTCCTTTTCCGCGATCCAGCAACGCTCGGAGGTCGGATCAAATTCGCGCAGGTACTTGGCGACAATCTCCGCCACCAGCGCTTCGAATTCCCAATTCCAGCCATATTCACGCGCGTATATCGCGGTTTGTTGTTGCACCACCAACCCCATGTCGCCGGGTTGTGGATCGCGTAGCAGATAGCTGGGCGCCGTGCCTTGCAGCAGGGCCTGGATGCGTTTCATGGCTTCGGTGAGCTGATGCTGTTGCTGCTCCGGCAGGCTGTCGAGCAGGGCGATGACTTCGTTCTGGGTGCGTTGCTCCAAGGGCGCCAACACGGCGCGACCGAGATCGCTGAGGTGCAATTGCACCGCGCGAGCATCGGTAACGGAGCGGACTTTCTGGATCAGGCCGCGCTTTTCCAGGCCGCCTACCAGCCGGCTCAGGTAACCCGCGTCCAGGCTGAGCATGTGGCACAGGTCAGCGCTGGTGAGATCGCCTCGGGAAGACAACTCGTACATCACGCGGATTTCGGTGAGCGAGTAGTCGCTTTGCAGCAGGTGTTCCTGCAGCACGCCGATCTGCTGCGTATAGAAGCGGTTGAAGCCGCGCACGACACCGGCGCGCTCGATCAGCAGAGGGGTAGACATGCGCGAATACTCGAATGGTTGCCTGGGGCAATTATATTGTTGCTTCAGGCAAGCATGTCAATCCATTTGATCAGGTGCGCACAACCATTGCCCGTGCTGGCCTGTTGCGGTCATTGCCGTATTTCCTTCAAGGCGTGACGCGTGGTGGCGGGCTGCCTGGCCGTCAGAATAATGCGAACAGCCAGGACCACACCGATCAATACCGCGGCTATCCCGGCCGTTTCCATGAGCGTGGGCCAGCGCGTGCTGAACCACAGGCCGAGCAGGCTGGCGAACAGGGATTCAAGGGCTATCAACTGGCTGCTCAGCACCATCGGCAGACGCTGGGTCGCAGCGTTCCAGGCCCAGGCGCCGATCAGGGTCGACATCAGCGCGATAAACAAACACCAGGCATACAATGGCCCCGCCTGGGCAAAGCCGAAACCGAGGGTTGGCAGCTTGAACAAGCCCAGCATCTGCGCCAGCGGTACCAGGCAGAGCGTGGCAATACCACTGCCCGTCAGCATGAGCGCGGTCCAGACGCCGGTTGCGGAGGGCGCGAGGGCCTGCAAGTGCTTCTGGTTGATCACGCTGAAGCCCACCCACACCACCACGGCACCTACTGAAAAGCACAGACCGGCCAGCCAGTCGCCACTGTTCGCAGGAGCGTGTTGGAGGCTGCTGAGATTCGACAGCAGCAATCCTGCCGTCAAGAACCCCAGCGGGATGGCCAGCCGGCACCAGCGCACGGTCTTGTTCCTGGCGTTACCGAGCAGGGCCAGTAACACGGGGACCAGGCTGACAAACGTCGGGGTCAACACCGGGCCGCCGAAGACGACGCCAGCGGTAATGCAGGCGCCGTAGCCCAGGCAGCCCGTTACACCGAGTCCGGCAGCGATCCACAACCGGCGCGGGCCAAGACAGCGCAATTGGGCGCGGTACAGGATCAACCCCGCGCAGCCGAGTACGCCGGCAATCAGGTACCGCACCGCCATGAAGTCAAAGAGGCTGTATTCACCGGTGACGTATGGCGCGATGAAATTCAGCGCCCAGCCCAGGGGCGCGATAACGGCAAGGCTTACGCCGAGGAAAGCGGAGGTCTGCATGGAGAGTGTCCCTGAAGTCATGCATTCATGGTGCCCAGCCACGCGGGTATGCTACAAACGAGTTCTCAGCCCTGGATGCATAACCTCAGATTATGAATGCACTCGGCAAAACCTTACCGCCGCTCGCGAGCTTGTTGCCCTTTGAAGCGGCGGCGCGCCTGGAGAGTTTCTCCAGGGCGGCCGATGAGCTTCACATCACCCAGGCCGCTATCAGCCGGCAGATTCGGGGCCTGGAAGACAACTTGGGCGTCAAGCTGTTTTCAAGGCGCAATCGCGCAGTGTTCCTCACCCAGGAAGGGCGTGAGCTCGGGCGGGTGGTGAGCCTTGCGCTGCAAAGCATCAGCGAGGGGGCCGCCAGCCTGCGCGCGTCGCACCACCGCAACCGGGTGGTGCTGCTGTGCCAATTGTGCGAAGCGTTTTATTGGCTGATGCCGCGCCTCTCCACGTTTCACCAGCAGTACCCGCACATCGAGATCCAGGTGGTGACCTCCACCCGGCCACTCACGGAATTCAATGGCCCTTTCGACGTGGCGCTGCAAAGCACCTGGCGCGCCAGTGGCTCGCATCCGTTGATGTTCACCGCCTCCGACGAGGTGTTTCCGGTGTGCAGTCCCGCCTACCTGAGCGCGGAACAACCGCTGCCGATCACCGAATTGCAGTCCTATACATTTTTGCACCACAGGGCTGACGCGCCCCACTTGATGGAGTGGGATGAGTGGCTACGGGTGTTCGGGCAGTTGATGGCCGGGAATGCACGCAGTGCCAGCTTCGACAGTTACCCGCTGATGCTGCAAGCGGCCGTGGAAGGGCACGGTATCGCCATGGGCTGGCGGCGTACGGCGAGTCGGTTGATTGAAAGCGGCGCGCTCGTAAGGCCGTGTGCGCAGAGTGTGCATTTGCCTGAGGCTATTTCGGTGTACAGGCACCAAGGGGAGAGGGACCGGGCGGAGGTTTCGGCCTTGCTGGCTTGGCTGGAAGCGCAGTTGCAGGATGACGAGGGGGAAGGCGTCGGCGAGCGCGTCACCCGTAGCTAACCCGGCGTCCTGCCGGGTTAGCCCCCGATTCAAGCCTGGGTTCGGGCACCGTGTTAGACGGGGCGCCCGAGGTTAAAAGCAGATCACGCGCAGCCAGCTACTGATTACGTGTCACCCGCCACACGGTATTGGCCAAGTCATCAGCAATGATCAGCGCACCTTTCGGGTCCACCGTCACACCCACCGGACGCCCACGGGTCTTGCCGTCGTCACCGCGAAAGCCAGTGGCAAAGTCGATCGGCTCACCGGACGGCTTGCCGTTGCTGAAGGGCACAAAGATCACCTTGTAGCCCACTGGGTTGTCGCGGTTCCAACTGCCGTGCTCGCCGACGAACACGCCGTCGGCAAATTTCTCGCCCATTTGCGGGATCGAAAAGTCCACGCCGAGCGCCGCCACGTGGGAACCCAGGCTGTAATCCGGCTTGATCGCGGCGGCGACCTTGGCCGGGTTCTGCGGTTGGGCGCGCGGGTCGACGTTCTGGCCCCAATAGCTGTAGGGCCAGCCGTAAAACGCGCCTTCGCGCACGGAGGTCAGGTAGTCCGGCACCAGGTCCGGGCCGAGCTCGTCGCGTTCGTTGACCACCGTCCACAATTGCCCGGTGTCCGGCTGGATGGTCAGTGCCGTCGGGTTACGCAAGCCGGTGGCGTAGGGCTTGTGCGCGCCGGTAGTGGCGTCGATCTGCCAGACCATCGCACGGTCGATCTCCACTTCCATGCCACGTTCGGTGACGTTGCTGTTGGAGCCGATACCGACGTAGAGCTGGCTGCCGTCGGCGCTCACGGCCAGGGATTTGGTCCAGTGATGATTGATCTGTGCCGGCAGGTCGGTGACGGTGCTGGGCGGGCCGCTGGCCTTGGTCTGGCCGTCGGCGTAGTCGAAGCTCACCAGCGCGTCCTGGTTGGCCACGTAGAGTTTGCCGTTGGCAAACGCCAGGCCGTACGGTGCGTTGAGGTTGTCGGCGAACACCGTCTTGAGTTCGTAGGTGCCGTCACCATCGGCGTCGCGCAGCAACGTCAGGCGGTTGCCGCTCTTGACCTTGGTGTTGCCTTCGGCCTTGATCAGGCTGGCGATCACATCCTTGGGCTTGAGCTTGGCCGCGCTGCCGCCACGGCCTTCGGCCACGAGGATGTCACCGTTGGGCAACACCAGGGTCTGGCGCGGGATGGCGAGGTCCGTGGCGATCGCCGTGACGCTGAAGCCTTCCGGAACCTTGGGTTTCTGCTCGCCCCAGGGCGCAGGCTCGGCGATCTTCATGCTCGGCAACAGGCTGCTTTGTTGTTCCGGCAGCTTGGGGTCGGGGCCGCGGGCCTGGGTCTTGTCGCCTTCGCCACCGCAGGCGGCGAGCAATAATGTGGCGCTCAACAGGGTCAGGGTGCTGGACGTTTTCATTTGACACCTCCCGCGCGCAGGCCGGTCCAGGTGGCCGCCAGTGTCAGCAGCAAGACGATGGCCGACAGGACCAGGCCGGTCGGCATCGAGGCATAGGCATCCTTGGCATGCTGGAAGGCATTGACCAGGCCCACTACCCAGGTGGCCAACAGCAGCAGGACATAGCGTGTGGGTTGCCCGGCCTTGCGTTCGGCACGGAGCAGGTTGACCAGCGCGAACAGAAACGCGAAGCCAGCAAACACCAGCGCGCCGGCAATCAACCAGGACGCGAAGTTGGCCCATTGAATCTGGTAGGTCTGGGTGTAGGCAATGTCGCTGAGCAAGGCACCGAGAAACAACGGCACGGTGCCGGCCAGTAAGGTCGCATGCAGCGGCCCGGGTGTGTATCGGTAAGCGGGAAGGGTAGTCATCGTGGTAGCGGCTCCTTGTTGTACAACGCCCCTTAGCAGGGCAGCGCATAGGAAATGAACGCACCGCGTGTCAGAAAGTTCAGCGTGAATCGTGTCGAAATATTGTGAACCCACTGGGCCAGTTTCGGCCTAACGCCGTATCATTTCCGCACTTTTATTCCGTCAGGCGCTTCCATGACTCATCCTCGCATCGGCTTTGCATGCCAGTACAAGCATCCCGAACGCCTGCTGTCGGCCAGCGCCTTGAAGCTGATCGAAGGCCCCTTCAACCCGCGCACGACCACGTTGCGTTGGATGGAGAGTGTCTCGCCGCAGGTGGCTCGCGACAAATTGGTGGAAGTGGTCACCCACAACCTGGCCGCCCAATTACGCCTGCTGAGCTATGTCGCCGGACTGCCACCGACCCTGCGCATGCTGCGCCTGAGCAGTGATCTGCTGCCGTTCTATAGCCATCCGAACGTTGCCGCCGTCTATAAAGACCCGGCCATCGAGCGTCAATTGGTGGAAGGTTTCGCCGCCATCGGCGAGCTGGCCCGCGCTGCGGATATCCGCCTGTCGTTCCACCCCGGCCAGTACTGTGTGCTCGGTTCGGAGAACCCCGGCGTGGTGGAAAACAGCCTGGCTGAATTCGAATACCACGCCGACATGATCCGCATGATGGGTTACGGCCGGCGCTTCCAGGACCTCAAGTGCAATGTGCATATTGCCGGCCGCCTCGGGGTGGAAGGCACCCGTGCGGTGTGGTCGCGCCTGTCGGAAGTGGCGCGCAACTGCATCACCTTTGAGAACGACGAAAAGACCTACGGCCTCGATCATTGCCTGCAAGTGGCCGACCTGGCGCCGGTGGTGCTGGACATTCACCACTGTTGGGTCAACGAAAACCACTACATCGACCCCCACTCGGAGCGGGTCGCCCGCGTGATCGAAAGCTGGCGCGGCGTACGGCCGACCCTGCACTATTCCCAACCTCAGGAGAGCCTGCAGGAACTGGGATTCGACGCCGAGCATAAGCTGGAAATGGACGCGCTGTTGCAGGTGGTGTCCAAGCGCGACCTGTACGCCCACAGCGCGCAGATGTGGAACCGCTGGACCAACGACTACGCGCTGCAATTTCTCGATCGCTTCGACATCATGCTTGAAGCCAAGGACAAGAACGTCGCCTCATTGGCGTTCTATGAGCACTGGAAGCGGCGCAGCCCACCTTGAAGAGGGGCCATCGCAATAGCTCAAGGCGTGCAGGACGTTGTGCGATCAATCCTCAGCCTGCATGCTGGCAGGCCTGACACAAGGAACCGCCCTATGCCAACCCTGCATCTGCTCTGCGGCAAGATCGCCTCGGGCAAGTCCACGCTCGCCGCGCGCCTTGCCGCCGAGCACGCCGCCATTGTGCTGAGTGAAGACCACTGGCTCGCCACGCTATACCCCGGTGAAATCCGCGCCATTGCCGATTACCTCAGCTGCGCCCAGCGTATTCGCGGCGTGCTGGGGCCGCTGGTCATCAATATGCTGCAATCGGGCGTCAACGTGGTGCTGGATTTTCCTGCCAATACCTTGGCCAGCCGCGAATGGCTGTTGGGCCTGGCGCACGTCGCCCAGGTCCCGCACTGCCTGCATTACCTTGAACAGGATGACGCCACCTGCCGCGCCCGACTGCACGCGCGCAACGCCCAAGGTGACCATGACTTTGCCGCCACGGATGCCGAATTTGACCTGATTACCCGCCACTTCTGCGTGCCGAGCGAGGAGGAGGGGCTGGTGATCGAGAGGCATCGGCCATGAGCGCATCGCGATCCACTGGCGTGGACGCCGACGGTTTTATCCTCACGGTTTCCGACGGCCCCGTGCAGCGTGAGTTTCAGCCATTGCTTGAGGATGTCTGCAACCAACTCTCACCTCCAGAGTTTGGGGTGGACGGCATTTACCTCTATGGCAGTGTGGCGCGCGGCGATGCCGTCCCGGGTGTTTCCGATCTTGATCTCACGCTGGTGCTGCGCGAGTCGCCGACGTCAACGCAGTTGGCGCGCTTGGACGTCGTGCGGTGCGACCTGGAGCGGCGGCACCCGCACGTCACCAAGGTGGATTTCGATATCGGCAGCCGCGCACAAGCACTTGCGGCTGAAAACCGGAACCGCTGGGGCTACTGGCTCAAGCACCATTGCCGATGCGTATGGGGCAATGACCTGGCACTGCACTTCGAGCGGTTTCGGCCGTCACTGGACATTGCCTTGGCCGTGAATGGTGACTATGCCGCGGTGTTGACAGCCTATGTCACCCGCATCGCACGTGCCGACACCGAGCAAGAACGCCTTCGCTTGCAGCGCGAAGCGTCGCGCAAACTGATCAGAGCCACCCAGGTATTGAGTGGAGAAGACGGATCGACGTGGCCGCAGACACTTGAAGAGCATGTTGCGCTGTTCCTACGGGGTTATCCGACGCAGGTTGCCCAAGTGGCCTTCTTCCTGTTTGAAGCCCGAAACCCCAGTGCCGACAGCGAAAAATTCTTAGATCGGCTTCAAGCATTTCTGGGCTGGATGGTTTCACAGCAAAGGTAGATAGCAGCTCCCATACCGATCTTCGCCATGGCTCAATTGCGCTCGCCGCTACGACCGAAATCCCACTTACACAGCCGATCCCTTGTGGGAGCTGTCGAGCTTTAGCGAGGCCGCGAAAGCGGTGTGTCAGGCGCTGAAAATGTTGGCAGTACCGCCGCCTTCGCAGCCTCGCTGGGGCTCGACAGCTCCCACATTTGATCTTCGTCGTGGCTCAAATTGCGCTCGCCGCTAAGACCGAAATCCCATCCACACAGCCGATCCCCTGTGGGAGCTGTCGAGCTTTAGCGAGGCTGCGAAAGCGGTGTGTCAGGCGCTGAAAATGTTGGCAGTACCGCCGCCTTCGCAGCCTCGCTGGGGCTCGACAGCTCCCACATTTGATTTTCGTCGTGGCTCAAATTGCGCTCGTAGCTACGACCAAAATCCCACTTATACAGCCGATCCCTTGTGGGAGCTGTCGAGCTTTAGCGAGGCTGCGATAGCGGTGTGTCAGGCGCTGAAGATGCTGGCAGTGTCGCCGCCTTCGCAGCCTCGCTGGGGGTCGACAGCTCCCTCACTCAATGTTGGTCGCGCACTTCCAGGCTCATACGATTGGCGTATGACCCCCCGCATGTCGCTCGTTCACGCCTTTACCCCGTTGACGGTAGGCGGCACCTCAATGAGCATCGCCGCCTTCCTCAGGACTTGAACCGGCCCACCAGCCCATTCAACTCATCCGACAGGTCCGACAGCCGCCCGGAGTCGTCCTGCGCCGAGTTGGCCAGGCTTTCCACCAGCCGCGCTTCGTCGTAGATCTGTTGGATGTGCCGGTTGATCTCTTCGGCCACGCTGTGCTGCTCCTCGGCGGCAGCGGAGATCTGCAGGTTCTGGTCGCGGATTTCGTTTACCGACGTCTGGATGCCTTCAAAGCTGTCCCGCGCGCTTTCGATGGACGAGACGCTGGCGCGCGAGAGGTCCAGGCAACTGCCCATTTTTTGCGTGACTTCCTGGGTCTTGTTTTCCAGGGTGCCGAGCAGTTGCTCGATCTCGCCCGTGGAGTCGGAAGTGCGTTTGGCCAGCGCGCGCACTTCGTCAGCAACCACGGCGAAGCCACGGCCCTGGTCACCGGCACGGGCAGCCTCGATGGCGGCGTTGAGCGCCAGCAGGTTGGTCTGTTCGGCGATCGCGCGAATGGTGCCGAGGATTTGGTTGATGCTGCGGCTGCCGGCTTCCAGCTCGACCATGGCCTGGGACGATTCGGTGAGGCGACGACCCAGACGGTTGACGTTATCGGTGGTGGCTTCGATCTGCTGTTTGCCCTCGGCCACACGCCGGTGCCCGTTTTCGGCGGATTCCGCGGCACCGCTGCATGAGCGCGCGACTTCGTTGGCGGTAGCCACCATCTCGTTGAACGCCGTCGACACCAATTCGACCGCCTCGCGTTGCCGGCCGGCGGCCTCGTTCATGTTGTGCGCCACCTCGCTGTTGACCTTGGAGGCGTTCTGCAGGTTGGCCGAGGCCGCGCCGATATGCTGGATCAGTTGGCGGATCGCCGCGAGAAACTTGTTGAACCAGCCGGCCAGTTCGGCGGTTTCATCTTTGCCCTGTACCTGCAGTTCGTGGCGCAAGTCGCCTTCACCTTGGGCGATGGACTGCAGGCCGGTGCTGACCTGGCCGATGGGTTTGACGATGACCTTGGAGAACGCCGCCGCGATCAGCCCGAAGATAAGCACCAGCACGCCGACGATGGTCGCGGTGAGGTAGGTCATGCGGGTGGCTTCGGCCATGACTTCACGGTGTTCGATCAGCCCGATATAGCGCCAGCCGAGGCCGGGCGAGGTCCACACGTTGGCCATGTAGCGCACGCCGTCGATCACCACTTCCGTGGAGCCCTGCGGGGTGTCGGCCAAATGCGCATAAGGGGCGCCCAGGTCCTTGAGCGGCTTGAAGCTGTGGGCGGCGTCACGCGGGTCTACCAGCACCACACCGTCTTCGATCAGCATCACATAGCCGCTTTCTCCCAGCTTGATGCTTTTGACCAGTTCGGTGAGGTTCTTCAGCGACACGCTGACCACAAATACGCCCTTGGGCTTGCCGTTGTCCAACAGCGCCCGCGCGGTGCCCACCAGTGCCACGTCGTCTTTGTCGTAGTAGTAAGCGGGGGTGCGCACGGTCTTGCCGGGGCTGGCCATCGCGGCCTTGTACCAAGGGCGGGTGCGTGGGTCGTACTTGGCCAGTTGCGGGTCATCCGGCCATTTGGCGTAGGTGCCGTCTTCCAGGCCGATGGAGAGGATCGCCGCCGCCGGGTGCGTGGCACCAAAGCGCGCGAAACGGTCGATCACGGCTTGCGCTTCGGCCGGCATCGGCTGGCTGGCCGCGTCGGTGGGCTGATAGTTTTTCAGCGTGTTCACCGACGTGTATACAGGGTCGGTGGCCATCTGATCGACGTTTTGCAGTGTGCCGTCGAAGAACTGCCGGATGTTGCCATCGATCTGGCGGATTTCACGGGTGCTGCCATCGATGAACTGATCCACGGCCTGGGTGCGCGTGTTCATGACCGAGATCACCGCCACCAGGCTTACCGGGATAAAAGCGACAGAGACGAATGCCAGTACCAGTTTATTTTTTATTTTCATCGAGACGACCATCAGCGGAGAGGGCGGCCAAATCGCCGATTTCAATCAATAAAATACGGCGATTCGCTGTTTTTGCTGTTTCGGCCCGATACCGGTAAATCTTTAGGGTTTTTTGTACACAATACAAAGTGCTTATTGTTCTGTATCCAATCAGTACACATCACGCAGATAACGCTTCTGCTCGCTCAAGTGCCTCCAGTACTCCGCGGCGCCTTCCACGCCAAGCCCGCCGTGGGTTTGCGCCACTTGGCGCAGGGCCTGGTCGACGTCTTTGGCCATATGGCTGGCGTCGCCGCAGATGTACAGCTTTGCGCCGTCCTGCAACCAGCGCCACAGCTCGGCGCCCTGTTCGCGGATGCGGTCCTGCACGTAGACCTTCTGCGCCTGATCGCGGGAGAACGCCAGGCTCAAGTGGGTGAGCAGGCCGTCGCGCTGCATGCCTTGCAGTTCGTCCTGATAGTAGAAGTCGCTGGCCGCGTGCTGTTCACCGAAGAACAGCCAGTTGCGCCCCTGATGGCCCAGCGCTCGGCGTTCCTGCAAGAAGGCGCGGAACGGTGCGACGCCGGTGCCGGGGCCGATCATGATCATCGGCACCTCGCCGTCGCTGGGGGGGCGGAAGTGCTTGGACGGCTGCACGAACAACGGCACTTCTCCGTCGCCGACACGGTCGGCCAGGAAGGTCGAGGACACGCCTTTGCGTTTGCCATAGCGCACGGCGGCCACGGTGAGGTGCACTTGCTGCGGGTACGCCTTGGCACTCGAGGCGATCGAATACAAACGCGGTTGCAGGCGCTTAAGCGTGCCCAGCAGTTCGTCCGCCGAGCACTCGATCGGGTATTCCTGTAGCACGTCCGCCAGTTGCCGGCCCCACAACCAGTCATTCAATTGGGCCTTGTGCTCGGGGTTGAGCAGGTGCTTGAGGCCAGGGTTGGCGCTGCGCTCGGCGATGAAGGTCAAGGTATCGCTGCTGGGCCGGGCGATTTCGAAATGCTGGGTGAGCGCCTGTTGCAGGGGCACATCGCCGAAGGTGTCGATGTTCACGCTGGCACTGGGGCTCAGGCGGGTCAGGTCGAGCAGTTCGCTGACCAGTTCGGGGCAGTTGCGCGGCCGCACGCCCAACGCGTCACCGGCCTCATAAGTCAGCCCGGAGTCGGCCAGGTCCAGGGCGAACTGGCGGGTCTCCTTGTGTGGGCTTTGCGGGTTCAGGTGCCGGTTGAGCAGCAGGCGTGAGCCGTACAGCTTGGTCTTGCCGGCAGGCGTGGCCGGTGCGGCGAGTGCTACGGGCTTTGTCGGGTGAAGGGTCTGTTGGAAGCGCACCAGCCAGGCATCGGCCAGGGCTTCGAATTCGGTGTCGCAATCGACGCGTTCCAACAGGCGGGTTGCGCCCAGTTCCAACAGGCGCTGATCGAGCTGTTTGCCATGGTTGCAGAACTGGTCGTAGTTCGGATCGCCCAAGGCCAGCACCGCAAAGCGCAGCGACTCCAGGCGCGTCTCGGCGGTGCTGAGGCTGTGCCAGAAGCCTTCGCCATTGTCCGGCGGGTCGCCGTCGCCAAAGGTGCTGCTGATCAATGCCAGGGTGTGGGTGCTCGCCAGTTTGCTTGCGGGGAAGTCTGACATCGCGCTCAGCTCCACCGTGATGCCCGCCTCGCGCAGGCGCTTGGCGAATCGTTCGGCCAGGGCTTCGGCGTTACCGGTTTGCGACGCCCACAGCAGGGTGACGGCCGGGGAGGGCGCTGCGAGGGTTTCCGTATGGCTGAACAACCCGCCGAGCAAGCCGTTCAGCCACAGCCGGGATGCGTCGGCCAGGGGGGCATTCGCGGGCATTGTCGGTACGCCGACAGCCTGGCGCGCGGCGTTGGATTGCAGGCCGCTGAGGAAGCCGGCGAGGTAGGTGCGCTCACTGTCGCTCAGGGGCGGTGGCGATACGTGACGGATGCCGGCGAGGTCGGCGAAGGCGTCGAGGCGCGACAGGGTGCAATCCTCTGCTACGGGGGAAGGGAGGTCCAGGAACTGGTGGTCGATCAGTTCGACCCGGGCCAGGGCGACGGCGCAGAACTTGAACTCGGGCTGCAAGGAAATCGGGTCCACCGCATCGTTGGTCACTGCATTGATCGCCAGGTGTTCGCCGAACACATCGTTCCAATGAAACGGCGCAAAACAGTTGCCTGGCCGCACACGGTCGGTGACCACGGCGGGCAGCACGGCGTGGCCGCGCTGGGAGCGTACTTCAACCCGGTCCTTGTCCTGGACGCCCAAGCGGGCGGCGTCTTCCGGGTGCAGCTCGACGAAGGGGCCGGGGTTGAGTTTGTTCAACGTGGCGACTTTGCCGGTCTTGGTCAGGGTGTGCCATTGGTGCTGCACGCGGCCGGTGTTGAGCACGAAGGGGAAGGTGTCATCGGGCATCTCGGCGGGCGGCATATGGGGGCGGGCGAGGAACTGCGCCTTGCCGTTATCCGTGGCGAACGCGAGGGTGCCGTTGGTGCGGTAGCGGATCGGGTTGCGGTGCGCGGCCTCAGTGGATGCGCAGGGCCATTGCAGCGGCTGTTCACGCAGGCGCGGGTAACTCGCGCCACGGATGTCGTAGCCGGTCTTGGGGTTCCAGGCGCGTTTGATTTCTTCAAATACGTCGGCGGCGGAGGCATAGGTGAACGCCTCGGCAAAGCCCATCTCACACGCAACCCTGGCGATGATCTGCCAGTCGGGCAGGGTCTCGCCGGGGGCGTCGACGGCTTTCTGCATCAGGGTCAGGTTGCGCTCGGAGTTGATCATCACGCCCTCGGCCTCGGCCCACAGCGCGCCGGGCAGCAGGATGTCGGCGTAGCGGTTGGTCTCGGTGTCGAGGAACGCGTCCTGGGTGATCACCAGCTCGGCGGCCTGCAGGCCATTGATCACGGTTTGGCGGTTGGGCACGCTGGCAACGGGGTTGGTGCAGATGATCCAGCAGGCCTTGATCTGCCCGGCGGCCATCTGTTCGAACATCGCCACGGTGCCGCTACCGGCCTGTCGCGGCAGGCTGTCGTGGGGGATCTGCCACAGGTCCTCGATAAACACGCGGTCGGCCTCGACCAGTACCGAGCGTTGCCCCGGCAGGCCGGGGCCCATGTAGCCCATTTCGCGCCCGCCCATGGCGTTGGGTTGACCGGTGAGGGAAAACGGCCCGCTGCCCGGACGGCAAATGGCGCCGGTGGCCAGGTGCAGGTTGCACAGGGCGTTGGTATTCCAGGTGCCGTGGGTGCTCTGGTTAAGGCCCATGGTCCAGCAGCTCATCCACTCGGCGGCCTGGCCGATCCAGTCGGCGGCTTGGCGGATATCGGCTTCGGCAAGGCCGGTGATCGCAGCCACCCGTTCTGGCGAGTAGTCCTCCAGGAACGCGGGCATGGCCTCCCAGCCCTCGGTAAACGCGGCAATAAAGGCCGGGTCGGTATGGCCGTTTTTGACCAGCAGGTGCAACAGGCCGTTGAGCAGGGCCAGGTCGGTGCCGGGTTTGATGGGCAGGAACAGGTTGGCCTTGTCCGCCGTAGCGCTGCGCCGAGGGTCGACCACGATCAACTTCGCCCCGGCCTTGACCCGGTCCATCATGCGCAGGAACAGGATCGGGTGACAGTCGGCCATGTTCGCGCCGACCACGAAGAACAGGTCGGCGCGGTCGAAGTCTTCATAGGAGCCTGGCGGGCCGTCGGAGCCGAGGGACAGTTTGTAGCCGCTGCCGGCGCTGGCCATGCACAAGCGTGAGTTGGACTCGATGTTGGCGGTGCGCACGAAGCCTTTGGCCAATTTGTTGATCAGGTATTGGGACTCCAGCGACATCTGGCCCGACACGTAGAACGCCAACGCATCCGGCCCGTGGGTGTCGAGGATCTGGCGCAGGCGGCCTGCGGTTTCACGGATGGCCTTGTCCATGGCGATGCGCACAGGATCATGCTCGCGCGCCTGGCGCACATAGGCGTTCTCCATGCGTCCGGACTCGGCGATGGCTTGCCCGCAGGTGGTGCCCTTGGTGCACAGGCGGCCGAAGTTGGTGGGGTGGGCCTTATCGCCGATCACCTTGACCACCTTATTCTGCTCGACCTGCATGACGATGCCGCAGCCCACGCCACAATAAGGACACACACTGCGCACGTTTTGGTTTGCCATCCGTAACCCCGTAAACAAAAAAGGCGCCTTGTAACCCTCCGTTGAAAAAACGGGGATTACACGGCGCCTTTGTCGTGAGAGGGCAATCAGCGTTGATTGCCTGGTTGAAGTGTTCCTAGCAAGTCACGCGCCAGGTTTTTTATCGGCCTGAAACACCCATTCTGAGGAGGACCGAGATCATTGTGGCGAGGGCGCTTGCTCCCGCTGGAGTGCGCAGCGCTCCCAGGATGTTGGGGCCGCTACGCAGCCCAGCGGGAGCAAGCTCCCTCGCCACAGGAAGCGGGCGGGTGCACTTTTATGACGCGGGGCGCACCAGTTGGAGGCGCTGAAAGCGCGCGTAAAAAACCGCTGATTACGTTGTGATGCCGTGAACGCAGGCCTTGTCTTCGGTTGGCACAGACCCTGCAAGCTCCCTCTCAACCCACCTCGGTCAACGACGATCGACACCATGGGCAATAGCGGTGTATCCGGCGCAGTCGCCCGATCCGAACCCGCATAAGAACAGGCAAAGACGCCTGGAACCGCAAGGTTTCAGGCGTTTTTTTTTGCTTTTTTAAACCGTGATGAGCTTTGTCGGGTGATTTATATGAACAGTCTCAAAACCCTGATCGTCGTCGGCAATGGCATGGTCGGCCACCACTGTGTGGCGCAACTGATCGAACGCGGCGTGCTGGATCACTACCGCTTGCATGTGTTCAGCGAAGAGCCGATGCGCGCCTATGACCGGGTGCATCTGTCCGAGTATTTCACCGGCCGCGATGCTGAGTCGCTGGCACTCTCAGAAGCCTCGCTTTACCAGACGCCGGGGGTGACGTTGCACCTGGGCGTGCCGGTAGTGGAGATCGACCGCGCCCGCTGCGAAGTGATCACCGCCGACGGTTGTGTGGCCTATGACAAGCTGGTACTGGCGACCGGTTCCTATCCCTTCGTGCCGCCCATCGAGGGCGCCGAAGGCGATTCGCGCCTGGTGTACCGCACCCTTGAAGACCTGGATGCCATCCGTAAGGCCGCCGCCAACGCGCGGCGCGGTGTGGTTGTGGGCGGTGGCCTGCTGGGCCTGGAAGCCGCCAACGCGCTGAAGAGCCTGGGCCTTGAAGCGCACGTGGTGGAGTTCGCGCCGCGCTTGATGCCGGTGCAACTGGACGATTTTGGCGGCCTGGCGCTCAAGGCGCAGATCGAGCGGTTGGGCGTGGGGGTGCATTTGTCGCGTGCGACTCAGTCGATCAGCGCCGGCGAGCAGTACCGCTATCGCATGAATTTTGCCAATGACGAGTTCCTCGAAACCGACCTGATCGTGTTTTCCGCCGGCATCCGCGCCCAGGACGCACTGGCTCGCCAGGCCGGCCTGGAGATCGGTCCGCGTGGCGGCGTGGTGATCAACGACGAGTGCCTGAGCTGCGACCCGAACATCTACGCGATTGGCGAATGCGCCTCCTGGAACGGCAGCCTGTTCGGCCTGGTCGCGCCGGGCTACCAGATGGCCCGTGGGGTTGCCGCGCTGCTCTGCGAGCAAACCGCCGAGCCGTTTGTGGGCGCGGACATGTCGACCAAACTCAAGTTGCTCGGCGTGGACGTGGGCTCCATCGGCGACGCCCACGCCCATACGCCCGGCGCGCGCAGTTATCAATTTATCGACGAGGCCAGCGCCAGCTACCGCCGGCTGGTGGTGGATGCCTCGGGCAAGCACGTGATCGGTGCTGTTTTGGTGGGCGATAACAGCTATTACGACACCTTGCTGCAATACATGCAGAACAGCATCGTGCTGCCGTCCGAGCCGGCCAGCCTGATCCTGCCATCCTCCAGCGGTGCGCCGACCCTCGGCCCCGGTGCGTTGCCGGAGTCGGCCACGGTGTGCTCCTGCCACAACGTGACCAAAGGCTCGATCTGCTCGGCCATCGACAGCGGCTGCAGCGACCTCGGCCTGCTCAAATCCCAGACCAAGGCCTGCACCGGTTGCGGCGGCTGCGCGGGGTTGCTCAAGCAAGTGTTCGAGCATGAGCTGATCGCCCGGGGTGTCAGCGTCGACAAAAGCCTGTGCGAACACTTCGCCCACACCCGGCAGGAGCTGTATGCCCTGGTGCGCGTGGAAGGCATCATCACCTTCGAAGAACTGCTGGCCAAACACGGCCGTGGCCACACCGGTTGCGACGTGTGCAAGCCGGCGGTGGGTTCGATCCTGGCGTCGTGCTGGAACCAACCGATCATGGACGCCTCCCTGGTGCCCTTGCAGGACACCAACGATACGTTCATGGCCAACATGCAGAAGAACGGCACCTACTCGGTGGTGCCTCGCATTCCGGGCGGCGAGATCACCGCGGACAAACTTATCGTGATCGGCGAGGTGGCGAAGAAATACGACCTTTACACCAAGATCACCGGCGGCCAGCGCATCGACCTGTTTGGCGCGCAACTGCACGAGCTGCCGGATATCTGGGCCGAATTGATCGCGGCCGGTTTCGAGACCGGGCATGCGTATGGCAAATCCACGCGCACGGTGAAGTCCTGCGTGGGCAGTACCTGGTGCCGCTACGGCGTGCAAGACAGCGTGAAAATGGCGCTGCTGATCGAGGACCGCTACAAGGGCCTGCGCTCGCCGCACAAGCTCAAGTTCGCGGTGTCCGGCTGCACCCGCGAGTGCGCCGAAGCCCAGAGCAAAGACGTGGGCGTGATTGCCACCGAGAAGGGCTGGAACCTCTACATCGCCGGCAACGGGGGCATGCGCCCACGTCATGCGGAGCTGTTCGCCACCGACCTGGATGACGCCACGCTGATCCGCTACATCGACCGTTTCCTGATGTTCTACATTCGCACCGCCGACAAGTTGCAGCGCACCTCCGTATGGCGCGAAAGCCTGGAAGGCGGCCTGGATTTCCTCAAGGATGTGATCCTGGACGACAGCCTGGGCCTGGGTGCCGAGCTGGAAGCGCAGATGCAACAGGTGGTCGACCGTTATGAATGCGAGTGGGCCAACGCCCTCAAGGACCCGGAAAAACTCAAGCGTTTCCGCACCTTCGTCAACGACAAACGCCCCGACCCGGACATCCACTTCGTCCAGGAACGCGGCCAGCGCCGGCCGATCATGGCCGCTGAACTCAACCTGATTCCCGTCATCGAGGAGATTGCCTGATGAGCCAGCCTAATACTCAACGCACCCTGGCCACTTGGAAAGGTGTGTGCAGCGAGGCCGACCTGGTGAGCAATTCCGGGGTGGTGGTGTGGTTGGACGGCGCCCAAGTCGCGCTGTTCTACCTGCCCGGTGCGCAGGACCAGACGCTGTACGCCATCGACAACCACGACCCGCAATCCGGCGCCAATGTGATCGGTCGTGGCTTGGTCGGCAGCATCAAGGGCGACCTGGTGGTGGCCGCGCCGATCTACAAGCAGCATTACCGTTTGCACGACGGCCAATGCCTGGAGGCACCGGAGCAGCGCCTGCGGGTGTGGCCGGTGCGGTTGAATGCTGGCGTAGTGGAAGTCAGCGTGGGCTGACACACCGAGGTCAAAATGTGTTGCATCCGATAGAGCTTACTGCTCCTGGCTGCAATCACGCGGTCGGCCTGCACCCAGTCGCTGATCAGGGGGCCAGCGACGTCGCGTCGTGAGTCAGCGTGGTCTGACACACTGAGGTCAAAATGTGGGAGGGGGCTTGCCCCCGATAGCGGAGTGCCGGTCAATAGATTCATAGGCTGATCCATCGCCATCGAGAGCACGCTCCCTCCCACATTTGAACTGTGTTGCATCCGATAGATGCTTACTGCTCTTTGCTGCAATCACGCGGGGTGATGCCTTTCTCCTTGGCGTACTGCGCGGCAGAGGCTTCGATGATCGGCCGCAACAGTGCGCGGTCGGCCTGTACCCAGTCGCTGATCAGGTTCCAGCGCTGGCCATCCCATTGCTGGAAGCGCACGGCGCCGCCGCCTTCGTGGTCGGCGCAGGAGAGTTTCAGCGGTTGCACCAGGCCTTTGGCGCCGAGTGCCTGCAGCCGTGCATCGTCGAGGTTCAGGTGTTCGAACCCCCAGCGCACCTGTTCGCCGGTGAGCGGTTGGTGGCCGTATTTTTCCTGGGCCAGGCGCAGCGCTTCGACGTTGAGAATGCCGTTGACCACGCCCAGGTTGTAATACACGGTGCCAAAGCGCTTGGGGTCGGCCAGGTTGCCTTTGCCGGCGTCCACCACGCTTTGCTTGATGCCTTGCAAGACCGGAAAGTCGGTGCCGGAAGGGTGCGTGGTGATCGAGATAAAGCCCTTGGCGGCGGCACCGGCGGGCACCACGTCTTCCTCCGAGTTGCTCCAGATATTGCCGATGATGTGATCGGCCGGGTAGCCGACTTTTTGCGCGGATTTCAGCGCCACCGGGTTCATCACGCCCCAGCCACGCAGGATCACCCAGTCGGGTTTGAGGCGGCGGATATTCAGCCACTGCGATTGCTGTTCGTTACCGGGGTGCGGCACTTCGAGCAGGGTCAATTCGAAGCCGGCATTTTTTGCCAGGGTTTCCAGTACGCCATTGGTTTCCTTGCCGTACGGCGAGCCGTGGTACAGCACCGCAATTTTCTTGCCCTTGAGCTTGTCCGCGCCCCCCTCGCGTTGGCCGATGTAGTTGATGATCGCCGAAACTTCCGAGTACGGATTGAGCTGCAGCGGAAATACATAGGGGAACACGCTGCCGTCGGTGGAGTCGGTACGGCCGTGGTTGATGGTGATCAGCGGCAATTTGTCGGCGGTGGAACGTTCCAGGGTGGCGTAGGCGATGCCCACAGACAGTGGGTTGGTCGCGGCGGCCGGGGCGCCGTTGAGTCCGCCCTTGAGGCGTTCGTAGCATTCGACGCCTTTCTCCACCACGTACTCGGTCTCGCATTCACTCCAGGTCAGCTTGACGCCGTTCACCCCGCCCTTGGCGTTGATGTATTGCAGGTAGTCGATAAACCCGCCGAAGAAACCGGTGCCGCCGGCGGCATACGGGCCGACCCGGTAGCTCTGCAACGGAAAGTATTGTTCGTTGGCAGCCTGGGCGCCGGCCGAGAGCGTGCCGGTGATCAGGGCCAGGCCCAAGGCCAGGCGGCGCAGCGATAAGCGGTGTGTCATGGAGGTCATTCCTGGGAGGTTATTGAGTTCAGTAACGCAGCGGCCACACCCTGGCCCGTTGACGAAAGCGCTGCCACAGGCGGGCCAGCCCCTCCGGTTCCTTGATCAAAAAAGCGATGATCAGCGCGCCGAAGAGCATCTTTTGGATGTTCTCCAATTGGCCCGCGTCCATCAGCCCGGCGGGCAGCAGGGCGAAGAGGTTGCCCAGCAGGATAGGGAACAACACGATGAACGCCGCCCCCAGGAAGTTGCCGAGCACGCTGCCCAGGCCGCCGATAATGATGATGAACAAGACCTGGAAGGAGCGGCTCAGGTCGAAGCCGTGAGGCTCGACGGTGCCCAGGTAAGCGAAGGCCCAAAGTGAGCCCGCGACGCCCAGGTAAAAGCCGCTGATCGCAAACGCCAGCAGCTTGGTTTTCAACAGGCGAATACCGATGACGGCGGCGGCGGTGTCCATGTCGCGTACCGCCATCCAGTTGCGGCCAAGCTCGCTGCGGACCAGGTTTTTGCCCAGCCAGAACAGCGCCGCCACTATGGTCAACGTCAGTACATAGCGGCCTCGGGGTGAGCTGAAATCCAGCCCGGCAACCAGCAGCGGTGGCGAGGTGATCACCCCGGAAGCGTTGTCGTTGGTGAACCAGCTGAAGCGGGTGAGCACCCACTCCACCACGAACTGCGCGGCCAGGGTCGCCACCAGCAAGTAAAACCCCTTGATACGCAGGCTCGGCAGCCCGAAGAGCACCGCCACCAGCGCCGCGATCACACCACCCAGGGCAAGGCTGACCAGCAGCGGCAAACCGGGCACGCGCAGGTGCAGGTTGTAGGCGGCGAACGCGCCCACGGCCATGAACGCTGCCGAGCCCAATGAGAGCTGCCCGGCGTAGCCCGTCAGCAGGTTGAGCCCAAGCCCCGCCAGCGACAGCACCAGCAGCGGCACCAGAATGGCGCTGAACCAGTAGTCATTGCCCAGCCACGGCAGCGCAAAAAACGCAAAACCCAGCAGCAGCCACAGCCCGATGCGGTCTTGGCGCAAGCGGAAGGTACGGCGCTCGGCCGCGTAGGAGGTGCTGATTTGACCGACTTCTTGATACAGCATGCAGGCATTTCCTCAAGGACAATCAGACCCGTTCGATGGCGCGCTCGCCGAATAAGCCGGCAGGCCGCACCAGCAGGAACAGCAAGGCAAGGACGTACGGCACCCAGTTTTCAATGCCGCTGCCGATGATCGGGCCGAGGTAGATCTCGGCGATTTTCTCGCTTGCGCCGATGATCAAACCGCCGACAATCGCGCCGCCGATGGAAGAGAAACCGCCGATGATCAACACCGGCAACGCCTTGAGCACCACCAGCGACAGCGAGAACTGCACCCCCAGGCGCGCGCCCCAGAGCAACCCGGCCACCAGGCCGACAAACCCCGCCACTGCCCACACCAGCGCCCAGATACGCGGCAGCCGGATACCCACCGCCATGGATGCCAGCGGGTCATCCGCCACCGCACGCAACGACAGACCCACCCGCGTCTTGTTGAACAGCAGCGACAGGGCGATCACCAGCACGGCGGCGGTGCCGGCGGCAAACAGGTCGAATTGCGAGAGCAGCATGCCGCGGATTTCCAGCGGCTCGTCGGCGATGCCCAGGTCCAGCCCATGCACCTGTGCGCCCCAGAGGAACTGGGCGAACCCTTCGATCAGGTAAGACAGCCCAAGGGTGGCCATAAACAGGATGATCGGCGGGCGATTGACCAAGGGGCGCAGCACCACTTTTTCGATCAGCAGCGCCAGCACCACCATGCTTGCCAGGGTGAGCAGGAACGCCCAGGCGAAGGGGAAGCCGCGTTCCAGCAGGCTGACAAATGTCAGCGCGGCGAACAGCACCATGGCGCCTTGGGCAAAGTTGAACACGCCCGAGGCTTTGTAGATCAGCACAAAACCAATCGCCACCAGGGAATACATCACGCCCGCCAGCAGCCCGCCGATCAGCACTTCGAAGAAAAATTCCATGCTCAAGTCCCCAGGTAAGCGGCGATGACATCGGGGTTGGCGCGCACCTGCTCCGGGGTGCCGTCGCCAATCTTGCGACCGTAGTCGAGGACCACCACGTGGTCGCACAGGCCCATGACCACGCCGATATCGTGTTCGATCAACACCACGGTGGTGCCGAACTCGCGGTTGATGTCGCGGATGAACTGACTCATCTGCGCTTTCTCCTGCGCGTTCATGCCCGCCATGGGTTCATCCAGCAGTAGCAGGGTGGGCTCGGACGCCAGGGCGCGGGCCAGTTCGACACGCTTTTGCAGGCCATAGGGCAGGGTGCCTACCAGCACATGGCGCCAGGGATGGATCTGCAGAAAGGCAATCACCTTTTCCGCGTGCAGGCGGTGCGTGTCGTCCTCGCTGGGCGCGCGGCCCAGGCGCAGCATCTGTTCGATCCAACTGCTGCGGCGCTTGAGGTTGCGCCCGGTGAGGACGTTGTCGAGCACACTCATGCCCTTGAACAGCGCGATGTTCTGGAAGGTCCGCGCAATCCCGCCTTCGGCCGCCTGGTGTGCGCGCATACGCCGTCGCGTCTGGCCCGCGTAGTGGACAGTGCCGCTCTGGGGGTGGTAGACCCCGTTGATCACATTGAGCAGTGAGCTTTTACCCGCGCCGTTGGGGCCGATCAGCCCGCAGATGTCGCCGGCTTTGACGTCGAAACTGATGGAGGTGATGGCCTTGATACCCTTGAACGACAGGGAGATGTCATCGAGCCGCAGTAATACCGATTGGGTGGGTGAGTGCATGGCGGGCTCGTCAGACAGGTTGAGACAGCAAGTGGTCGGTGGGTTCGTGGCGGGGGGAGGGTTCTTGCCAGTGGCCGGGTCGAATCCCCAAGGCGGAGAAGAACGCCGCCGTTTCCGGGCTCAGCGGCGGCCCGACCAGCAGCGGCACACGCAGGCGGCTCATGCCCAGCACATCCCGCAAGGGACGCCGCACCAACCAGTGGCCCAGCCAGTGGCGAGCGGGGGATGAGCTCGGCTGTATGGCCCAGCGGTACACGTGGTGGCTGAGGGTGCCCGGCATGGGCAGGCGCTCTTGCACCCACTGTTCCAGGCGGGCGTAGGATTCGCGGGTGCCGAGTACTAACGTGGGGCCGAGCTCTCGGCGGTCGGTGTCACGCGTGGCCAGAGCCTCGGGAAAGTTGAGGCAAAACCCGGTGTGCAGCCAGGGGGCGAGCAGGTAACGCGCTTGCCCGCTGGCGGCGAATACCCGTGCGGCCAATGCCTCCTCTTCGGCGCTCAGTTGTTCCCGCTGGACCAGCGTGCGAGCGCCCGCCAGCAACTGCGTGTGAGTCAAGCGCAGCGGGGTGTCGGCATGAAAGACGAACGCAGTATCGCCGGGTTGCGTGGCGCAGACGGGGGCGGGCGTTTCCGCGCTTAAGTCGGTATAGGCGATCAACTCGGCGCTTTGCTGCTGACTCAGCCCACGTCCGTCGAGGTACATCACCACTGCGTCTTCACGCAGGTGTTGCAGCGCTTGCAGGTCTTGCGCCAGCACGAAGCGCGGCCGCAGCCCGGCGAGCAGCGCACGGTTGTCGCGGTCCGGGTCCAGCAACGTGACGCTGCCCCCCAGCCATTGCGCTGCCAGCGCCAACAGCAGCGCTTCGGGACGCGCTTGGCTGATGATCAATAGATCATCGTGCTGACGGAAATTGCGCGCCTGCAGGGCCGCGGCGAGCCGGTTGACCTCGTGCGCCAGTTCGCTCCAGCTGCGCGTGTGCCAGATGCCCAGATGCTTGTAGCGCAAGGCAATCGCCGAGCCTCGGGTGTGGGCTTGAAGCAACAACGCCTGGGGCAGTGTGTGGGGCATGGGGGCATCCTTCGGATTGATGCGAAGGCTTTTGCACGCGTCATGCCATAGCGTTAAATGCTTTTATTTCAATGGGATACGAGTGTTTCGTGAGGGGTTGGGTTGTGTTGATTCCGCACAAGCTGTCCAAGCACTGTTGTTGCGCCAACAGCGGTGTCAGTGGATGTCTTCGGTGGCGGGCTCCCGCCCGTCACCTCGGAATGAGCCCCGCGTCCCGATAGCTCTGCACCAGTTCGTCGTACAAACGCAGATCGGCGCGCGTGCGGGCAATCAACTGTGCACCGGCAATGGCTGTGTAGATGGCGCGGGCGCGGCGCTCGCAGCTTTCGGCATCGCCGGGTTGGATCTCAGTGAGCAGGGCCGCCAGCCAAGCCACGTTGATATCGGCAAACGCCAGGATCTCTTTCTTGACGGCCTCGGGCAGGTCCTGGTATTCGGCCGCCATAAAGCTGGACAGGCATAGCCGATTACCGTCCTCGAGGGATTGGCGAAAGATGCTGGGGTAGATTTGCATGCACTCCAACGGATCCGGGTTTTCCAGGCGTATGGCCTCGAGGGCACTGGCGGTGTTTTCCCAATACCGCTTGGCGACGGCCGCGCCGAGCTCGGCTTTGCTCGGGAAGTGGTAATAGATACTGGCGTTCTTGATCCCCACCGTTTCGCCGATGCTGCGAAAGTTGATGCCGCTGTAGCCGTAATGCTGAGCCGCGGCTTTGGCGGCTTCCAGGATGGCTTCACGCGCGTTTTCACTCACGTAGGGATTCCTCGGTCGTGGGGTGGGATGGGCGGATTCTACGCCCATAAGGTTTTACCTGCCAACTGGTAGGGAATGCTTGACAGCTGAAAAACAAGCGCTCAATGTTTACCTACCACTTGACAGGTAGGCGACCCCAACATGACGTTCCAACCGACACTCTCCGACGCATCCTCCCACCCGCTGATGAAGATCTATGACTGGTACAGCGGCCCGTATCCGGCACGCGTGCGGATCGCCTTGGCCGAGAAAGGCCTGCTGCCGAGCATCGAGTTCGTCTCGGTCAACCTCTGGAAAGGCGAGCACAAACAGCCCGCATTTGTCGCCCTGAATTACTCCGGCACCCTGCCGGTGCTGGAGCTTGCCGATGGCACGTTGATCGCTGAATGCACGGCGATCACTCAGTACCTGGACGTCCTTGAAGGAACCCCGACCCTCACCGGTAAAACTCCCGTTGAGCAAGGCCTGATCCATATGCTGACCAAACGTGCGGAAATTGAGCTGATGGACGCGGTCAGCGTGTATTTCCATCACGCCACGCCTGGGCTTGGACCAGAGGTCGAGCTTTACCAGAACGCCGAATGGGGCATGCGTATGCGCGACAAGGCGGTGAGGGGCATGCGCTACTTCGATGGCCTCCTCAAAACACGGGCGTACGTAGCGGGCGATGCGTTTTCCATGGCGGACATTGCCGTACTGGGCGGCCTGATCTTCGCCGCACTGGTGGAACTGCCGATACCGCAGGAATGTGAGGCACTGCATGCGTGGCAAGCCAAGGTGAATGAGCGCGCCAGCGTCCAGGCGTGGCGAGCGATGGTGGCGCAGCCTGGCTAAAGCCGCGCTGGAGCAACAGACCACGCTGCTGTTGACGGCGTATCTGCAAGCGCACGCGTCAGCCGCACCCGACCTGTGACAGGCACGCTCAGCAATGAGCCATGATCTCGTCGGCCGTGACAACCTCGGCATAATCCATTGCCAGGTTACTCAACGACAACGCATGCACATCCTCGGCCGGCCACAGGCGCCCGGACAAATCCGTTTGATCGAAGGTGTAGCAGGCGTCTGAAACCACAGCCACTTCAAAACCCAGGTTGCCGCCTGAGCGCGCTGTGGACTCGACCGAGTTGTTAGTGATCACACCGACGATCACCAGTTGCCGGATCGAACGCACCTGCAGCCAGCGCTCCAACCCCGTGGCGGCGAAGGCATCCGGCACGTTCTTTTCCACCACATGCTCATGCGCAAGCGGTTCCAGCGCCGGCTGGAACTCGCAACCCGGTTGGCCCGGCCAGAACACCGAACCGGGCGAACGCGAAATGTGCCGGATGTGCACGACCGGGCGGCCGGATTGCCGCCACGCATCCAACAGGCGCTGTATCTGCACTTCGGCGCCTGGGTTGTTACGCCGCCCCAGCGTTGGCTGGGTCATGCCTTGCTGCATGTCGATGATCAGCAGTGCGGCGTTAGTGGCTATCGGCGGCATGGCACTTTCCTTTGTGGGTATGGCTGGAAACATATCAGCCAACGTGGGGGCCAGACAGCGATTTGTTCGACGTATTCGCTGGGGCCGAACTTCAGCGTCAATGATAGGGAGGTCATGGCGTTTGCCCTGTGCGATGGCGCCGGTATCGGCCTGTTGGCTGGGTGCTCGGCCATTGATGACTTGCGGTCAGGCAAGCTCGTGCGGGTCTAGCCCGATAACCCTACTCATGGGCGCAATGTGTATGCCGTCTACACCTTGCGCCAATGTCTGAACGTTAAGAACGCACGGACTTTTTGGGAAACTGTTCCGTCCCGGTGACTGCTTTATTGAGCCGGCGAAACGCTCTGACGAACATAATAATTGTCGAACTCACTGCTTTCGACGAACTTGAAACCATGGCGGGTATAAAAGCGATTCGAGGCACTGTCTTTAAGTGCCCCCACTTTAATAGGGCGCTCAGCTGCATCGGCTTCGTTGAAGATCTGCGTGAGAACAGCAGCGCCGATGCCTGATCCTTGCATGCTCGGTCTAACGTACAAATGATCGAGTAACAGTTCATTGTGGTACTGCTTGACGACTACGAAACCTACCCGCTCTCCAGAAACCTCGATGTAGCGTGTGTTGTGGGCTTCAAACCCATTCAGAAACCGCTCCCTCGCGCGCACTGGATCAAAGCGCCCAACACGCTCCAGGCTTTCGCGCATAGCCTCGATTCGAATGGTTACAAGGTCGTCCACATCGCTTTGTTGAGCCTGGACCAAAACGACTGAAGCCGTTTGAGGGGGTGTGAAGGGCATGTTTGCACATCCTTTTGCTGGCGTGATGCGAAACATATCAGCCCATGCGTAGACCCAAACAGGGATTTATGCGAAGCATCCACCGTTTGCCATTACACTGTCGCCCCGAATTTCAGCAAGGATGCTCTGAATGCGTTCGTTAGTGCGCGGTGTGTTCCTTTCGATAACCTTTGCCGCACCGGCCATGGCCGAGCCGCGCTCGTTCTCGGTCAACGATCCCAGTGGCAAATTCCTGGTCGAAGCAGTGTTCCCGGACGTGCCGCAAGACGTGCAGCAACTGGCTCGCGCCCTGATCACCGTGCGTGACAGAACCACCCTCGAAACCCTGCAACAGTTGCAGACCCCGGCCGGTAACGTGCCGCAGGATCGCAATGGCGCGACACGCGCTGACCATCTGGTGGGCGAGTACGGCTTGTTGTACTTCGCCGATATCAACGGGGACGGGCGCCAGGACCTGGCGATTCGTAATGGTGAAGATGCCAATGAGAGCTTGCAGTACCACTACGATGTGTATCTGCAAGACCCGGTTAAAACCCAATGGGTACTGAACCGTCCATTGACCGACCTGGCGAACGAAACCTTCGGCGGGATGTTTTCAGTCGCGAAGGACGGCATCATCCATTCGCAAACCAACCGTGGCTGCTGCTGGACACGTTCCAGCCGTTTGCACATGCGCGACGGTGAGTTGGTGCGGCTGGATTCCTACACCCAACAAGAAGTCCCGCCTACCGAGGATGGAGAAAACTCGAGCATGCCCCGCGGCTACATGCTGCGCACCACTGGCGAGTGGAAAGACGGTAAATGGCAGGAGACACCGCGCCTCGAAGGCCCCGTCAATGAAGACCCTCAGTACCTGGTCGGCACCCTCAACGGCAAGATCCCGGTGCAACTCTGGTACCAGCAGCAAGGTGCGGTGCTGATCGGTGAAGTGCGTTACACCAAAAGTGGCAGTGGCAAGCCGATCAAGCTGGTGGGTGAGCAGGGCGAGTATGACGGCAAGGCGTTCGACTACCTCTTCGAATACGCCGATGACGGCCACCAGACCGGGATCTGGCGCATAACCCAGGAAACCGTCGAGCCTTATCGCTACAGCGGTAGCTGGGTCGCTGCCGGCAAGGACAACACGCCTGACCTGGAGATCCAATTGCAGCGTGAGGACCGCGAACCGGAGTACGACAAACTCAGCGAAGTCGCGCGCGACCAACGCAGTGGCCATTACCAGATGCGTGATGACTTCCTCGACCGCGATGGCGACCTGGACCTGACTATCTTGCCCGAACGCGATGCCGAGGGCCGGGAACTCGCGCAATTCACCCTCACACTCAAAGCCACCGGCACCTCCAAAGCCATCGTGACCGCGCATCACACCGTGCCGATGGAAACCGAAAACCTGATTATCGTGCGTGACCCCCTGGCGTCCAAACGGGCAGGCCCGTACCACATCCAACTGGTAAAGAACTTCGCGGTCATTGAACACAACTCGGCGCCCGACAGCCTGGATTACTTGACGGGGAAGTACCGTAAGCAGCCATGACTTGAAACCGGCTGATGGGCGTCTCCTTTGGCGTAAAGCGTTGCACCGTCGAGCGTTGCTTCTCAACGGTGCTCACCGTCAGCGATTGAACCGCTCGACCAATGCATATTGGGTGGCCGCGGTATTCGTCAGCTCCTTGCTCAAGTCCGTGGATTGATGGGCTTGCATCGAGGTCTGGTCGGCCAGTTCGGCGATGGTGGTGATGTTGCGGCTGATCTCCTCGGCGACCGCGCTTTGCTCTTCGGTGGCGGCGGCGATCTGGGTGGTCATTTCGGTGATATGGGACACGGCCTCGCTGATGCCTACCAGCGCCTGGTCGGCCTCCAGCACCCAGGCCACGCCTTCCTGGGCTTGGCGTTGGCCGTGCTCCATGCTTTGCACCGCGTTGTTTGAAGACGCCTGCAGCTGGGTAATCAGCGCGTGGATCTGGGTGGTGGACTGGGACGTACGCTGTGCCAGTTGGCGCACTTCGTCGGCGACCACGGCAAAACCACGGCCTTGCTCGCCGGCCCGTGCGGCTTCGATGGCGGCGTTCAGGGCCAGTAAGTTGGTCTGGTCGGCAATGCCCTTGATCACATCCACTACGCTGCCGATTTCGTCACTGTCCTTGGCCAATCGCGCCACGGTGGCTCCGGTTTCGCCGACCACTGCGGACAGGCGTTCGATGGCTTCGCGGGTATCACGCGCCACTTCACGGCCGCGCCCAGTCAGTACGTTGGCTTGCTGAGTGGCGTCGGCGGTACGTTGAACGTGGCTGGCGACTTCCTGGGTGGTAGCGGCCATCTGGTTGACGGCGGCCGAGACCTGTTCGGTTTCGACGCGCTGGCGGTCCAGGCCCTTGGAGCTGGCGGTGGCCAGCTGATCGGATTGCCCGGCCAGGGCGCTCAACTGTTCGGCACTGTCCTGCAGGCGGGTGAGGCAGGTTTTCAGGCGCGCGTCCTGGCTGAGGAACGCGGTTTCCAGACGGGCCTGTGGGCCGCGTGCATCGCTGTACATCTGCGCGATCAAGGCATCCGACGTCGAAGGCTCCACACCTTGCAACAGGCGCAACGTGCTGCCTTGGCGCCAGCGCGAGCAGAGCATACCCACCGGCACGGCGACCGCAACAGCCACCGCGATGGCGATGGGTGCACTGAGGAATAACCCCGCGAGGCTGCCGGCCAATCCGGTCGCCACGTACGGCACGCAACTGATCGCGGCCGGCAGCCAGGCATCCAGGCGCGGTACGCCCGGCTTGCCCTGGCTGATGCGTTGGTACAGGGCCTGGGCACGGCGGATTTCATCGGCAGTGGGCTTGACCCGCACCGACTCGTAACCCACCACCTTGCTGCCCTCGAAGATCGGCGTGACATAGGCGTTGACCCAATAGTGGTCGCCATTTTTCGAGCGGTTCTTGACGATGCCCATCCAGGGCAGGCCTTGTTTGAGCGCACCCCACATGTGCGCAAACACCGCGGGCGGCACATCCGGGTGACGTACGATATTCTGCGGGGCGCCGATCAGGTCGGCGCGTTCAAAGCCACTGATCTCGACAAAGGCGTCGTTGCAGTAAGTGATGACACCTCGGACATCTGTGGCGGAGATGAGTTTTTGCGAAGGCGCGAGGGAAATCTCACGCTGTGTTACGGGCTGGTTATTGCGCATTCCGACTACTCCCTGATTGCCCTCAGTTCATCGGCGCCAATTGCAAAAAAGTTAATCCACATGGGTCAATTGGCCCGCCACTGGTCAAAAGCCTGAAACTTCCCGATGAAAAACCTCATAATGGCGGCCATTTTTGTTTAGTCCGTTATTCTGGTGTGCCCCCATGGAAATCAAGGTCAACTTTCTCGACAACCTCCGACTTGAAGCCAAGTTCGATGACTTCACGGTGATTGCCGACCAGCCGATTCGCTATAAAGGCGATGGCTCGGCACCGGGGCCGTTCGATTACTTCCTGGCGTCGTCGGCCTTGTGCGCGGCGTACTTCGTGAAGTTGTATTGCCAGACGCGCAATATCCCCACCGACAATATTCGCCTGTCGCAGAACAACATCGTCGACCCGGAAAACCGCTATAACCAGATCTTCAAGATTCAGGTCGAGTTGCCGGCGGACATCTCCGACAAGGACCGCCAGGGCATCCTGCGTTCCATCGACCGTTGCACGGTCAAAAAAGTGGTGCAGGCCGGGCCGGAGTTCGTCATCGAGGAAGTCGAGAACCTGGACGCCGATGCCCAGGCCTTGTTGATGCCCGGTTCGACCTCCGACGGCGGCACCTACATCGCCGGCAAAGACCTGCCACTGGAGCAGACCATCGCCAACATGTCCGGCATTCTGGCCGGACTGGGCATGAAGATCGAGATCGCTTCGTGGCGCAATATCGTGCCTAACGTGTGGTCGCTGCATATCCGGGATGCGCACTCGCCGATGTGCTTCACCAACGGCAAGGGCGCGACCAAAGAGGGCGCCTTGGCGTCGGCACTGGGCGAGTTCATCGAGCGGCTTAACTGCAACTTCTTCTACAACGACCAGTTCTGGGGCGAAGAGCTGGCGAATGCGCCGTTCGTGCATTACCCGGATGAGCGCTGGTTCCAGCCGGGCCCCAACGACGAACTGCCCAACGAAATCCTCGACGCCTACTGCCTGAAGGTCTACAACCGCGAAGGCGAGCTGCGCGGTTCGCACCTGTTCGACACCAATTCCGGCAATGAGGAACGCGGCATCGTTTCGCTGCCGTTCGTGCGCCAGTCGGACGGTGAGGTGGTGTACTTCCCGTCCAACCTGATCGAAAACCTCTACCTCAGCAACGGCATGAGCGCGGGGAACACCCTGGCCGAAGCCCAGGTGCAGTGCCTGTCGGAGATCTTCGAGCGCGCCGTGAAGCGTGAAATCATTGAAGGCGAATTCGCCTTGCCGGACGTACCGGCCGAGGTGCTGGCCAAGTACCCAGGCATCCTCGCCGGTATCCAGGGCCTGGAAGCCCAGGGTTTCCCTGTCTTGGTGAAAGACGCGTCCTTGGGCGGTGAATTCCCGGTGATGTGCGTGACCCTGATGAACCCGCGTACCGGCGGCGTATTCGCCTCCTTCGGCGCGCACCCAAGCCTGGAAGTGGCGCTGGAACGCAGCCTCACCGAACTGCTGCAAGGCCGCAGTTTCGAAGGCCTGAACGACTTGCCGCAGCCGACCTTCGAAGGCCAGGCGGTGACCGAACCGAACAACTTCGTCGAGCACTTCATCGACTCCAGCGGCGTGGTGTCGTGGCGCTTCTTCAGCGCCCAGTCGGACTACGAATTCGTCGAGTGGGACTTCACGGGCGCAGGCGAAGACTCGAATGCCCAGGAGGCCGCGACCCTGTTCGGTATTCTTGAAGGCATGGGTAAAGAATCCTACATGGCGGTGTACGAACACCTCGGCGCTACCGCGTGCCGCATCCTGGTGCCGGACTACTCGGAAATCTACCCGGTGGATGACCTGATCTGGGACAACACCAACAAGGCGCTGTTCTTCCGCGAGGACATCCTCAACCTGCACAGCCTCAACGAGGAAGCGTTGCAGGCGTTGGTCGAGCGCCTGATAGAGAGCGAGCTGGACGACTACACCGATATCACCACCCTGATCGGCATCGAGTTCGACGACAACACCGCCTGGGGCCAACTGACCATCCTGGAATTGAAGCTGCTGATCTTCCTGGCCTTGCAGCAATATGAAGAGGCCAAGGAGTGTGTGGAGATGTTCCTGCAGTACAACGACAACACCGCCGAGCGTGGCCTGTTTTACCAGGCAATGAATGCGGTGCTGGAGATGGAGCTGGACGACGACCTGGACCTGGCGGATTACGAGGCCAACTTCCGCCGCATGTTCGGCGATGAGCGGATGGATGCAGTGATTGGTTCGGTGAACGGCGATGTGCGCTTCCATGGCCTGACGCCGACCAGCATGAAGCTGGAGGGGTTGGACCGGCATCAACGTTTGATCGAGAGCTACAAGAAGCTGCATGCGGCACGTGCCACCATCACCACCGGCTGATACTTGGCCCTGCAGGAGCTGGCTTGTTGTGGTGAGCGTGATTGTTGTGGTGATCGGGCTCTTGTGGTGAGCGGGCTTGCCCCGCGCTGGGCTGCGTAGCAGCCCCATGGGGAGTATCAGATTTTTGTGTTCGGGCTGGTTTGGGCCTGCTTCGCAGGCCAGCGCGGGGCAAGCCCGCTCACTACAAGAGCGTGCTCAACCACAAGAGCCCGCTCACCTACAAGAGCGGGCTCACCACACAAACCAAACCAACCTGCCTAGATGCGCGCCAGCGCCTGCGCCAGGTCGGCGCGCAGGTCTTCCACATCCTCAACCCCCACCGACAACCGCACCAACCCATCGCCAATCCCCAACTGCGCCCGCGTGGCCGCCGGGATGCTTGCATGGGTCATGATCGCTGGGTGCTCGATCAGGCTTTCCACGCCGCCGAGGCTTTCGGCCAGGGCGAAGATCTTGACGTTTTCCAGGAAGCGCGTGGCGCCGGCCAGGTCGCTGTTCAGGTCAATCGAGATCATCCCGCCAAAGCCGCGCATCTGTTGGCGCGCCAGTGCATGCTGCGGGTGGGACGTGAGGCCGGGGTAGTAAACCCGCGCCACTTGCGGTTGCTGCTCCAGCCAGGTGGCCAGGTCGAGGGCGTTGCTGCAATGGCGCTCCATGCGCAGCGCCAGGGTTTTCACGCCGCGCAGGGTGAGGAAGGCATCGAAGGGGCCGGCGATGGCGCCGACCGAGTTCTGCAGGAAACCCAGACGTTCGGCCAGTTCGGGGTTATCGCCGACAATGGCAATACCGCCGATCACATCGGAGTGGCCGTTGAGGTACTTGGTCGTAGAGTGCACCACCACGTCAAAACCCAGCTCCAGCGGGCGCTGGATCCACGGGCTGGCGAAGGTGTTGTCGGCCACGCAGATGATGCCTCGATCGCGGCAGATGCGGGCAATGGCGCTGAGGTCGGTGAGACTCAGCAGCGGGTTACTGGGGGTCTCGACCCAGACCATGCGGGTGTCGTCCTGCAAGCTCGCTTCAAATGCCGACACATCACTCAGGTCGACAAAGCTGAAGCGGTGCCCGGCGCTGCGTTGGCGCACCTTGTCGAACAGGCGGAAGGTGCCGCCGTATAGGTCATTGCCGGAGACGATGTGGGCGCCGGCATCCAACAGCTCCAGCACCGTCGAGATCGCCGCCAGCCCGGATGCGAAGGCAAACGCCTGGCTGCCGCCTTCGAGGTCGGCCACGCAGCGCTCCAGGGCAAACCGCGTGGGGTTGTGGGAGCGGCCGTAATCGAAGCCCTTGTGCACACCGGGGCTGTCTTGCAGGTAGGTGGAGTTCGCGTAGATCGGTGGCATCAGCGCGCCAGTGGTCGGGTCGGGAAATTGCCCGGCGTGGATCACGCGGGTGGCAAACGCGCTTTTATCGGACTGACTCATGCGAGGGATCTCCGTAGGTGGTTGAGCAGGTCGACGCGGGTGATCAGGCCGTGAAAGCCTGAAGCATCGGCAATAATGGCGACCAGGCCGCGATCCAGCTCCGCCTGAAGCTCCGCCAGGCTGGCGTTGGGGGCGAGGGTTTGCAGGGTATTGGTCATGGCGCTGGCGACCCTCATGTTGAAATGCGCGGCGTCCTGGTGCAGGCCCAGCAGGATGTCGGACTCATCGATCACCCCCACCAACTCACGGCCGTCCACCAACACCGGCAGTTGCGAGACATCCGCCAGGCGCATGCGCTGGAATGCGGTGAGCAGGCTGTCGTCAGGGCTCACGCTGATGACTCGGCCGTCTTCGAAGCGCCGCGCGATCAGGTCGCGCAGGTCGCCGTAGTGCTTGTAGTGCAGCAGGCCCGCGTCGTTCATCCATTGGTCGTTGTAGACCTTCGACAGGTAGCGTGTGCCCGTGTCGCACACAAACGTGACCACGCGCTTGGGCGTGGTCTGTTCGCGGCAGTAACGCAGTGCGGCGGCGAGCAGGGTGCCGGTGGACGACCCGCCGAGAATGCCCTCGGCCTTGAGTAACTGGCGGGCGTGATCGAAGCTTTCTTCATCGCTGATGGAATAGGCATGGCGCACGCTGGACAGGTCGGCAATCGAGGGGATGAAGTCCTCGCCAATGCCTTCCACCGCCCACGAGCCTGGCGTCTCCAACTGGCCGCTGCGGCTGTACTCGGCCATCACCGAACCCACGGGATCGGCAAGTACCATGGCCAGTTCGGGTTGCACGCGCTTGAAGAACCGCGTCAGGCCGGTGAGTGTGCCGGCCGAGCCGACGCCCACCACGATTGCGTCCAGATCATGTTGGGTTTGTGCCCAGATCTCCGGCGCGGTGCTGGTCTCGTGGGCCAGAGGGTTGGCCGGGTTGTTGAACTGGTCGGCGAAGAAGGACTCCGGGATGTCCTTGGCCAGGCGTGCGGCCACGTCCTGGTAATACTCGGGGTGGCCTTTGCCCACATCGGAGCGGGTGATGTGCACCTCGGCGCCCATGGCCTTGAGGTGCAACACTTTTTCCGTGGACATCTTGTCGGGCACCACCAGCACCACCCGGTAGCCTTTGGCCCGGCCGACCAGTGCCAGGCCCAGGCCGGTGTTGCCGGCGGTGGCTTCGATGATGGTGCCGCCGGGGCGCAGGCGGCCGTCGCGCTCGGCAGCGTCGATCATGGCCAGGCCGATGCGGTCCTTGATGGAGCCGCCGGGGTTTTGGGATTCCAGTTTGAGAAACAGCGTGCACAGACCGGTGTCGAAACGGCTGACGCGCACCAGTGGTGTGTTGCCGATCAGTTCGAGGACGGCGGGGCGGGAAGGGCTGGGCATGTCGTCACCTGAATACGGATGGGATGGACAGTAAAAGCGCAAAGCGTGGGTTCGACGATAGGCCGGGATCGGTCCGGTCGCAACCGGACGGTCCGTTGGCTGACTGTTTTTGGCGCATTAGCCGGGCGGGTTCAGCACCTGCTGTAAGCGCGTGACAACGGCGGCAGTAGCGGCCTGCATCGGCGCGCGCAGTTCGCCGCCGATCAAGCCTTGCAGGGCCAGCGCGGCCTTGACCGGCGCCGGGTTGGGCTCCATGAACAGTGTGTTGATCAGCGGCAGCAACTGAAAGAATGTCGCTCGCGCTTCGGCCAACTGGTTGTCGCGTACCTGCTGGCACAGCGCCACAAACGCTTGCGTCTGAATATGTGCCGAGGCCGCAATGGCTCCGGTCGCGCCGAGGCACAACGCATTGAACATCTGTACGTCTTCGCCGCACAGCACGTCCACCTCACCGCTGGCCAGCAGCGCGAGGGTATTGCCCAGGTTGCCACCGCAATCCTTGATCGCCACGATGCGCTCATGGGCAACGATGTTGAGCAGGGTCACCTGGTCGAAGGTCACGCCGGTACGGTAGGGAATGTCGTAGAGAATGATCGGCACGCTGGACGCATCGGCCACGGTACGGAAGAACGCTTCCAGGCCCGCCTGGGATGGGCGGATATAACTCGGCGCCGGCACCAGTAACCCGGCCACCGGGCGTTGCAGCACTTCACGTTGGAACTGCAGCAACTCGACCTGGTTATTGCCTGCCAGGCCCATCACCACTTGGTGCGCGGGCACCCATTGCAACACCGCATCCAGCACGGCCAGTTGCTCCTGACGGCTCAGCGACGCCGCTTCCCCGGTGGTGGTGCACACCATGATCCCGGACACGTGCTTTTCCAGCAGGTGACTGACCAGCCGGTGCAGGCCGTTAAAGTCGATAGCGCCGTGGTGGAACGGCGTGACCACGGGAACCCAGATACCTTGAAACGTTGACATGCACTTTCTCCTGATGATTGACCGCTGGAGTCACCGTCAGAAGGGCAGAGGCAATTGTGCAAGGTGGGTAGACCGTCGCGCTCAATGTCCTGTCAGCTCATCTGACGGGACAGCGCGCCCCGGTCACATGAGCGACTGTTTCTTCGATTTGAGGGTGTGTGCAACGCAACCTTGCGCCTTGGCAATCAAGCCAATGGCGCACAGGTTAACGGAGGACATTGCAGACATTGGCTGACACACCCTGAATAAGGCCTCCATCTTCATGGAATATTACAGAGTGTGTCAACGGGGCTTATTCGAATTTATCGATACGCGAGTCGGAGTAAAAAAACTCGTTCTTGTCGGTGCTCGACTCAAGGAAGTAGGCGTAGTCGGTCAGGAAGTACAGGTGGCTGACGCGCTTGTACTTGTCGTCGTCGACGCGGCAGGACAAGGCCTTGGCGGTGCCCGACAGTTTCGCGTTGAGTTCGCTGGCTTGCAGTTCACGCTCGACCTGGCAACGGGTGGTTTGTGAGTTTGTGCTGCTGCCGATCAGGCTGTTGAGGCTGGAACGTGTGCTTGCATAGGTCACTGTCTCACCCACGGGCAGGGCCTTCCAGTTGCCGGTGAAGCTCAGTTGGGTCAGCGTCGAGCTTTCGGCCATGCCTGAACCGCCGTAGGTGGCTTTCGACACCAGGTTGAACAGGTTGCGCCAGCTCACGGCCTGGCTCTCATAGCCGTCGCCACGGGTGGCCAGGGCCAGTTGACCGCTCGGCGCATCCTGGCTGATGAACTGGGTACTTTTGTTATCACTGGCCTTACCACGGTAGTTGCTGGTGCCGACAAACTGTACGTATTTGAACGAACGAGTGGGCTTGTCCAGGTTCAGTTGCGTGATGGCCGCCAGCACGGCAGGCTGCACGGACGTCAGGGCAATGGTGGTCGGTGCTTTCATGCGGGGCTTGAACGTCGGCAGTGCGGCGATTTTTTCCGGGTTGACGCAGACTTTATTGAACAGCAACTCATAGTCGGCATTGCTGCCGGCGATGTTCCGCGGCGTGGGGAAACTGTCGACACGACCGTCGCTGACGCGGTTGTTGGCATCCATGTCGTAGCCGGCAAGTTGCAGGTAAGTACCGGCTTTGCACGCCACCGAAAAGTGTTCGCGTTTTTGCGCATACGGGGCGTTGTAGGGCAGGTCATTGAGCACCGTCGGGTTATCGAAGGCAGCCCAGAAGCGCGTTTCGCCGTTGACGGTCTTGATGCTGTTGGCATCGATCAGGACCTGGTTGTCACGTTCGTTGGTCTGCACCAGGCGCCAGTCCGGCTGCGGTGTTTCGGCACAGGCGCGTACGAAGGTCTGGTTGGCGGCCAGGGTCGCGTACAGTTGCGGCGACAATGTCTGCGCTGTTGCATAGCGGCCAATGCTGCCTGGGTACATGCGTCGGACAGCATCCATGTACAACAGATGCACCTTCGGTGAAGAGCACGCAGCTTCCATTTGCAGGGTACGACGCACGCCATTGGGGAGGGCGGGCATCAGCAGCTCAAAGCTCAGCGAGTCGCCTTCGCGCACGATGCTATTTTCCACCAAGGGCTGAGTGAGCGCCTGGGTGAAGATTTGATCTATCTGTTTTTGTTGGGTGGCGCAACCGGCCAAGGTGGCGAAGCCACCGATCAGCAAAAGGGGAGTGATAAAGCGCACGAGAGCCTCGTTGAGTCCATTCAGGGATGTAAGGGTGACGGCGGATAAAGTTGAATCTTTAACCGGATGTTGCGGGCCGCAAGCCTAACGAGGATGGCCGCCTCTGTACAGCCGTGGCGTGGCCGCCGCCGGATATGTAAAGGTCGCAATCGTTCTGCCGTGGTCGTAGTGAGGCGGTAGGCTGTGCAGATATTCCGGGAGAACCTCGATGATCCGACGTGCGTGTTTGGCCGCTCTGCTGACCTTGTCCGCCTCGACCGCCTTTGGCGTTTCGAACTACGATCATCTGTATGCCTTCGGCGACAGCTACTCCGACAATGGCGCGGGCGAAGCACTCACCACCCGGCTTGCCGCGCAGAAGGTCAAGGAGGCCCAGGCGCTGCCAGGCCCCCTGTACTGGAAGGGGCGCTGGAGCAATGGCCCCACCGCCGTCGAAGGCCTGGCACAGGCATTGAACATTCCCCTGACCGACTATGCGGTGGGCGGAGCCAAAAGTGGCCATGGCAACTACTACGCGTGGATGATGCCATCCCGCGACACCGGCCTACTGGGGCAGGTCGCTGAGCATTTGCAGGTCGCCAAGGGCTACAAGGCCGACCCCAAGGCACTCTATTTCATCTTCATCTCGGCCAACGATTTTTTTGAATGGGCCGACTTCGCCCATCCTGAAACGGTCGAGGCCTTGAGCGAAGCCAGCCTGGCGAATATCCGCAGCGCCACCGAGCAGTTGGTTACAGCGGGAGCCAGGCACATCATGGTCGTGGGCACCACCGACCTGAGCCATGTGCCTGCCGTGGTGCAGGGCAATCAGGTCGACAATGCGAAAAAGTACCAGCAGTTGCTCGCGCAGAAACTCCCTGCAGTGCTGGCGCAGATCGGGACGGCGAAGGTCAGCTACTTCGATCATCTGGCTTTTAGCGACACACTGCGCGCCAACCCAGCGGAAAAGGGTTTCACCGACCTCGACACGCCGTGCCAAGCCACCTACCCGGAGGTGAAGCCGGTGTGTGCCGACCCCGATACCCATTACTACTGGGACGAATGGCACCCCACCCGCAAGGTTCATGCACTGGCGGCAAAGGCGATGCTTGAGGCGTTGCCTTAACCTGCAGCGACCGCCGCCTCAATGGCGGCGATATCGATCTTTTTCATGGTCATCATCGCCTCGAAGGCACGCTTGGCGGTCGCCGGGTCGGGGTGAGTCACTGCGTCAGTCAGTACGCGTGGGCTGATCTGCCACGACACCCCCCATTTGTCCTTGCACCAGCCGCAGGCGCTTTCCTGGCCGCCGTTGCCGACGATGGCGTCCCAATAGCGGTCGGTTTCGGCCTGGTCATCGGTGGCCACCTGAAACGAAAACGCCTCGGTATGGGAGAAGATTGGCCCGCCGTTAAGGCCGATGCAAGGGAGGCCCAACACGGTGAAATCCACGGTCAATACGTCGCCCTGTTTGCCGGCCGGAAAATCGCCGGGGGCCAGGTGGACAGCGTTCACCTGGCTGTCCGGAAAAGTCTTGGCATAGAAGGTCGCAGCCTCCAGGGCGGTGCCGTTGTACCAGAGGCAGAGGGTGTTTTTGCGGGTCATGATGGGTCTCCACATGAGAATGGGCGTGTGGAGTTTAGACGGCCAGTTGCTGCACGATAGGAAAGCCACGCGTGAAGGCTCGAATTGCATTGGAGGCGCTTATCCCAAAATGCCCCCAAGCAGGGTTCTATCCAGCCAAGATCGGGGATGTGACAATTCATTCATCACCCGGCGACAGGAACCAGGCGGGCTTATGGCACGTTGCTCGCGACAGCCATTCTGATTGGCCGGCCCGCTCTCTACTTCACTTGGACGATCAGCTGGCTTTACTGCTAGGCCGGGGATCGTCGTTCGGCGCGCTCACTACGTCAGACCGAAATGCCTTCCGTTTTTGGATGCTATGACTCTTAGCGCGCCTTGGTCCTTGCCTGCAAACATATTGACGGCCGGCATCTCTTTGAAAACGATGATGACGTGGCGGCGCTTGAGGCTGCTGAACTGAACGATGCCTCCGATGCGGAAAGGAACTGCTTAGTTGAGGCGGCTAAAAAGCTTGGAGTCGATAGTTGGGCTGAAGAGATAGGCATTATCTGATACGACGGATTGGACCTGTATGAACGACAGCAATGGGTCGATTTCTGCCGGTCACCACATGCAGTAAACGGTCAAAAACTGCCGATTAGTGCAGAAGGAAAAGGCGCAAAATTAGCCGTGAGGCTTTCTCACCATCCGCTTCGTAGAGTGTGTGCAATGAATCTTGATCGTTGAGCCTGTGTAGTTTGAAGTGATTATAAAAGGCTTGGCCCAACCGCTGTTGCTTGAAGCGTCCTTGGCTCCACAGCCGGATGAACTCGTCATAAGCTGCCCGCTCGATCTGCAGCGACATATTGTTTTCCATCTAAAGGCAGCCGTCATTAAAGGGATTCAGCTTACGAGCCGGTCACGAATCTCTCAACTCCGTTCGCTGCGAACCGGAGACGCTTTAGGCCTGTAGCGCTCGGTCGACTGATTAGATTGGGAAGGTTACGCTGGGGTCTTTGCATGCATGGAAGAGCGTATGACAGAGGTGTATCAAGGAAGCTGTTTATGTGCGGCCGTCAGTTATGAGCTGTCCACCACACCCAAAGCGGTGAGTCATTGTCATTGCAGCCAGTGTCGCAAAGGTCATGGAGCCGCATTTGCTTCGTACGGCAGCGTTCCGCGTAGCGCGCTGCAAATACTTAGCGGCGCTATGCATATCAAAACCTATGCTTCTTCAGAGACGGTATCACGCGAGTTCTGCGCGCAGTGCGGTTCGGCCTTGTTCTGGTCACGATCTCAAGGTGAGTTTGCCAACTGGGTTTCAATAGCGCTGGGCACGCTCGATACGCCCTTTTTACCTCGAAAGCAGAAACATGTTCATCTCGACGCCGCAGCGCACTGGCACAGTTCATCCAACCCATGCCCTCCAAACGACTGAAGTCTTCCGGGCGAAAGCTGCCTCGCTTTTGTTGACGGAGATAGGCATTGGCGTAAAATCGCCACCCCAAAAAATCAGCGTGCATAGCCAGAAGGGGCTCAGATGCAACGGGTGATGATTGTTGGTCAACCTGGGTCTGGCAAAAGCACTTTGGCGCGTAAGCTTGGCCAGCGTACGGGGTTGCCGGTCGTTCATATCGACACTATCCACTGGCAACCAGGGTGGATCGAGCGAAGCCGGGATGAGAAGACGCGGCTTTGTCTCGACGTCGAGGCCCGTGATTGTTGGATATTCGAAGGTGGCCATTCAGTCACTTGGGACAACCGGATGGCCCGTGCAGATCTTCTAATATGGATTGATCGTTCGGCGACACTTCGATTCTTGCGCGTACTGCGCAGAACACTGCTCCAACGTGGTAAGTCTCGGCCTGACTTGCCGGAGAACTGCCCCGAACGGCTGGCGAACCTGCCGGAGTTTTTTAGATTCATGTGGCGGACGAAAAAATCAGCGCGAGCGAAGATGCAACAACTCTTGGCAACAGCGCCATCAGCTTGCAGCGTGGTTCATCTGCGTTCTAATCGAGATACCAGGATTTTTCTCGCAAACATTGGAAAAACGACTGGCCAAGCTCCGCAAGATTGATCGACGGTTGACTGCTTCACCAAGGAAACTGTCGGTTGCGAGCGGCGGCCCTTGGGCGATAGCTGCTTGTCACCTCCGACTGCGATCGGCCATGAGCGGCCTTTCACCTGTCCACAGAAAGACACTCAACTTACCCAGCTGTAGAGACAAAATTGAAAATGACACAGACTTAAAAACTACTTAAACCTATCTGGAATGTACTCTTGGCTTTCAACTAATTTTAGCGCATTCAACATATCTTCCAAGAAGTGAGTTAGCTCCTCTTTAGATTCGCAAACTGTTAGAGAAGCTATTTCCGAATCGCAAAGGCGCTCTTTGATAATGCGCATGCAATCTGCATAAATCATTAGCTCCCCTTCAGATAGGCGCAAATCAAACAACGTTACACTGGCAATACACTCTTTTTTTAGAACATCCATTACTCACCCTTTAACATAGTCAGAAAAATCTAGATTGAAATGCCTTAAGCTCGTTTGAATCGCCCCTGATTTTCTAGAGGCATCCGAGTGGTTTGTAGTGGTCAACTAATCCCGGACACGACGTTAAGTTTTTCCTCGGCCTGCGCTGGTGCCAACCCATCGTTGAATTGATGAGGCCGAATCCAGTT